>NZ_JAFR01000001.1 GCF_000526235.1 Acholeplasma granularum ATCC 19168
ATTCAACTTAAGAGAACTTCAAAGTTTATTATCAGATTCATTTAACGAAGTACTTCCAACATTAATCTATTATAAATTACCAAGAAGTATTGAGGACTTATCACTTTCAAATGAAGTTGTAAATGTCTTAGAAATTGTAGGTATTAAAGATTTAGAAGCATTAATAAAATATGACAAATCAATACTTTATCACATGTTTAAAGATGATGAGTTTTTACTTAATGAAATTAGCAATCTACTTAAGTTTTATGAAGAAGATCCTTTAATTGTAGAAACCTCTGAAACTGATAACAATAAAATACCAATTGATACATATTCAAATTTCTCTAAAAAAGAAATCATTGAGATTTTAAGGATACCTGTTGAAAAATTAAAAATTACCAAAGAAACTTACGATATGTTAAAAGCATCAAGTATTGAAATATTAGGTCATATTAATAGATTTAATTTAATAGATATACAGTTTATGATGGGACATTTATTTGAAGACCTTTTACCTATTTTAGCGTACTATAAAATGCCGAGAGAACTTGATAAACTATCACTAAAAAGTGAGGCAATTTCAATACTTGATAAAGCTGGAATAAGAAACACTAAAACCTTACTAATGCATGATTTAGAAATGCTTAGATATATATTTAAAAATAATGAAAATTTGCTGTATGAAGTTCAACAAATAGTGGAAATCTATAATAACTATAAAGATATTGATGAAAGTTCAATTATTGTTAAATATAATAGTTCTAATGTGAATAGCAACGACAGTCGAGGTATACTCGATGTATTATATAAACTTTATCCCGAATTTAGAATAAAACAAGACATCAAAGATTTAAACAATATATTCAAAGAAGGCATTCTTGTAATAGGGTGGGAGGAATTTACACGTGTAATTTATAACCAAAGTGAAATTAATAAACAGTTAAACTTGAAGCCTTTTAATGACTATATTCAAAATAAGTTTAATGAGTTTAGAAGATTCCACATAGTGAATAGATTGTTTCTCACAATACCGGAAACAAACTACGTCTTTAAGGAAGATAAGCGGACATATTTTGACAGAATGTATGATTTCTTCACAAATACAACTATATTTTTCATAGACTATAAAGATAGATTAAGGTTGGATTTATCTAAGAAAGCGATGATGAAATTAATTGAACAACTCACATTCAAGACTGTTAGCAATGAACGAATGGATGAAATATATTTAGATAGGATACAAACTTATTATGAAGAATACCAGAATGTCAATTCTAGTGCTATCTCTAATCTTATTCATAGTAAAAATGAAGTTCTCTGTTTCATGAATAGTGTTCAAGAAAATAAACTTCTATTTAAACAGTCGATAGAATTATTAGCTAAATATCAGACACTTAATGTAGCTATTGAAGGCCTGCATTCTGATAATAATCAAATTTTATTAAACAAAATTCTTCCTGATAGTTTGTGTGATTTACTAAAAGAAAAAAACATAAAAAGTCTAAACGATTTCAAACAGACTAACATCAAAGAAATTCTACAACCCGAAGAAATAAAAGTCTATTTCGATGAATTATATAATGTAATTTTAGATTTTAATAAATCATATAAAGATGAAATATATGATTTACTTTACGAATTGTCAGATAACCTGACAGAAAAAGAATCATTTGTTTTAATGAATAGGGCGAAAAATAGAACTTTACATGAAATTGGTGCAAAACTTGGGGTAACTCGAGAGCGAGTGCGCCAAATTGAATCTAAGCAATATCAAAAATTATCAACATCAAAAGCTAAGTCCCATATAGTAAGGATTCTAAAAAGTGTTCTAGGAGAGGTTTCAATTATCACAAAAGAACAGATAGATGAAATTGGTAAAGATCTTGACTGGTTGTTTGATATACTAATGAAAAACAATTGGAATCGCTCGACAAAAGGATATTTGTTAGATAGTAATGACTATGAAGTGTTAAAGTTAAAGTATTCAGAACTGGAAGAACACTATTCAATTGAGGATCTTGAATATGCTAATCTTGATGAGGTTTCAAGATTCTTGATTGATAGTAAATATCATAGATTAGGAAAGCATTATTTTAAAAAGAAGCCAAACAAACCTGTTGAATATAAAATAATCATCGAAAAATATTTTAATGAAGGTCTACATATTTACAATCAGAGTCATATCGAAAAATTTAAGCGTCACTATCAGTATGAATATGAAACTAATAAATTAGAAGATATGAGCGATCGTGCATTTTCAGGCAGAATCGTTGAAGTTAAAGGTCTTGTACCTGTTGATAGAGGATTCTACAGAATGCAAGCATATGAATTACCACGAGATTTAGTGGAAAAATTAAGAGCAGATGTACTAAAGTCTCAAAGTTTAATGATTTCTACACTTTATGCACAGAACAAAAAGGATTTAAGAAAGGCTTCTATTGAAAATAGGTATCAATTACATGGCGTCCTAAATAAATACTTAAGTGAGTTCCATTTAAATAGAGACATGATTTCTGTTAGTCAGAATCATCAAGCTTCAAGTACAGAAATCCTTGATGTATTATTTCAAGGGGAACCTTCAGTAATTAGTATTAGCGATATTAAAAAATCAATACCGGGTATAACAGATATAGTTTTATATAGTTATCTAAATAACCGTGGCGATTATTTAAGTATGGAAAATGGTATATTAAAACATATCAGAGAGTTTACTTTGAATCAAACAGATCAACATGAAATTAGACTTAAAATTTATAATATGCTTAAATTACGTGGTTTTATTACAATGGATGCTTTATATGATGAAATTATTGGGTATGAATTCTACCATATTATTGAGCAAAACCAGATTACCAATAGAAGAGTTATGTATAACTTTATTCAATATTTTTATAAAGATCAGTTTCAATTTACTAAATTTACAATTCTCCCCTTAGGAGAAGAGTATGTCAGTGTTGAAAATCGAATCATTAATATAGTAAAACAACATAATAAAATACCAATAAAGGATTTAATGGAACAAATTGAAAAAAACGGGATTAAAATTAACAGTAAGCAAAATATATTGTTATTGACATATAAACAAGGATATTTTAGGATTGATGACAATACTATTGTTAAAAAAGAGTTGCTTCAATTTCCAGATGATTTAATAGAACGTGTTGAGAATTTACTTATCGATAGTATGTTGGGTAATAAGATAACCACAAACCAAATCACTAATTTTAATCATTTTCCCAATATAAACATACCTTGGAATAAACATCTTTTGGGAAATTTAATGATTAACTTTAGTAAAAAAATTAAAGTTAAAGATATTAGTAAATCATATTTAGATGTAGAATTTGAATTTAAGGAGAAAAATAAATGATAAAATGGCATTTTCCGTTAAGTCAGAATGTAAATAGAAAGGGTCTTAATGATTCAGGCATTGAGACATTTAAAGGTCAATTACTAGAATCATTAACTAGAGAAATTATTCAAAATACACTAGATGCTAAATTAGATGATAAGGATTTTGTTATTATAGAGTTTGACCACTTTAAAATTAAAACAGATACATTTCCGGATAAACAGGGATTTGTAAATAATTTACATGAATCACTCATTGAAGGAGAAAGTTTAAAAGACTCCAAGACAAAGGATTTTTTTAATTATGCTATAAAACTATTTGAAAAGGAAGACTTAATATTCTTAAGAATTAGTGACTTTCATACGACTGGATTAACAGGGTCTCGTGAAAGAATTTCAAGCAATTGGAATAACTTGGTAAAGTCAACTGGAATATCTGATAAAGGACAATCCGCAGGTGGGTCATTTGGCATCGGAAAAAATGCACCTTTTGCATGTTCAAACTTTCATACAGTATTTTACTCAACATTAGATTTACATGGTATTGAAGCATATCAAGGGGTAGCAAATTTAATTTCGGTTTACAATCATGAAAAAAATGATTATACACAAGGAATAGGACAGTTGTCAGAGTCTGTTAAACTAGATCCAGTACACGAACAGCTTAAAATACAACCAGGTTATATAAGAACGACTCCCGGTACGGACATTTACATTGCCGGTTTTAGTTTCCCTAAGAAAGAATTTGAGGAAGGAATTATCAGGGGTGTATTAGATAACTTTTTATATGCAATCCACGAAGAAACACTTGTTATAAAAATCAATGAATTAAAAATAGATAAGCAAAGTTTAGGTCGAATTGTTCAATATCATAAGTCCGTTCTAAAACTTGAAACTATTGAGCTTTTTGAACTATTATATTCAAAAGAGACAACTTGGCATTACGATTTTAAAGATAATCAAGCAAAGTTGGCAATTTCTCTTTCAGCTGATGGATCAAGAAGAGTATCAGCAATTAGAAAACCTTGGATGAAAATCCAATCACTTGCAGGGTTTTCAAGGGGAATAGAGTTTAAAGGTGCTTTTATTATAGTAGGAGATAAGCTCAATAAGCTCCTAAGAATGATGGAAAATCCACAACATGATAAATGGGAAGTAGATAGGCTTGATAAAAATCTAAAATCTATTGGAGAAAATACACTTAAGGAAATAAAAAAATATATTAATGAAAAGGTTCAAAGCTTAATATCTATTAATTTAGAAGAAGAACAAGAGGTATATGGTGCTGCAGACTATATTACTTTAGTAGATGAAGATAAAAAAAGTAAGGGTAGAGTTAAAGAATCTGTTACTAGTGTTCAGGTTAAAAAAACTCGAACAGTTTTAAATCCGCAAACAGTATATGATTATGGGATGACTGATGCTATTGTTGATGCTGATGGTGAAATACCTGATTTTGAGACTGTTATTAAAACAGGTGAGAAGCATCAAACACCTGACTCTGATGCTGAAAAGATTACTGTAAAGCAAGGTAAACATGTGAGTATTAGGCAAAATCAAATTAAACTATTTAGAGATATTAAATCAAACAACATTCACCTACATTATAAATCAACAAAGGACGTAAATAGTGTTCATTTTGCTATACATGCATTAGATGAAGAAGGTACTAAAATTAAGAACCTACTCGAAATAGTAGAAGCATATCAAGAAAACGAGAAGTTAGAGACTGTTGGTCATATGATATATAAAGTAAGATTAAATGGTAATATATGTGACATAACATTTAAAATAAATATAAAAGAATCACTTAGTTTAGGGGTAGATGTATATGAGAATAGTTGATAAATATTATGGATATCCAGTCATTTCACATAGTTCGGATGATTTTAATAGTGTATTTGACATACAAGTAGACTCAATCGAGTTACCAGATGAAGAAGTTCTCCTAGTTAAAACAGTCATTGAATTAGAAGATAGAGAAATACTCAAATTAATTAGTGAAAATAAAATCGTTTTTACAATACATTTTGAAGAGTCTAAAACTTGTTATAGAGAAATCGTTCAATTTAAAACTCTTAAAAATGAGTTTAAAATACCTTTTGGGAAAGTAAGAGATAAAATAGAGGTGTGTGGATTTTTAACTACAACAACTGAAATAAAAGGTTTTAAATCAGACAATATGCATCCATTTTATAAAAATATGGAAGTTAACTATGAACCATATCAAATAATAGGTTTTTCTTCAAGTATTGTCATAGATTTGGTAAAGGAAGAGGATGAAATCAAGGAACCAAAATCTATCTTTGCGATTATTTCAAACAAAGATGAAAACTCGAAAACTTATGAATTAGATTGGAATGAAAATCGTATAATAATAAAGATGCCTGAAAACGATTTTAAAATTTATGGACAATTATCAAGCAGGAATTTATTGCAAAATCAAACACAAGAAATTCTTTTAGCTAAAATAGTCATGCCAGTAATGGTTGAAGCTTTTAATTTATTGAAGAATTCCATAGATCTTTATAGCAATTTATTGTGGTTTAAATCTATTGTTAAAACATTCAAGGATAAAAACATCAATATAGAAAAAGAACTCGATAAGGAATCTTTCGATGCTTATAAATATGCTCAAATTTTATTTGATTCAATCTATCCAAAAGCTTTACAGCAAGTAGTGGATTTAATTAATATAAGAGAGGACATTTAATTATGAAATTGATTAAACATGAGGTTTTATATGCTATAAAGAAAAATCCGGGATATTATTTTAATCTTTTTACAAGTGGGAAAATAGATGATGTGCTCTCAAAAGAATTTACGAGTTCTTTTTTCAATCAAAGTGATTTTACATATAATAAATTGGATTTTGACATGAGCATTACTGATTCCGGAAAAATTAGAAGGAAAACTGATTTAAATAATTCTATTGAAATATATAGTAAGTATCAATATTTAACAGAATCACAGGCATCAGATGAGCTTTTTTGGGCAAGTTTAGCTTTATATGAAGATAATTTAAATTACATATTTTATAGATGGGATAAAACAGTAAAAACTATAAAATATAGGATTACTTATCATGCTAGTGGTAAAAGAGGTTATATGTATCACGGCCTTGCTAGACCATGGTGGTTTGCACATTTAACATATGATAGCACACATGAAGATCCATATCATTTAACTAGATTCACCTATGAATATCCTCATATTATGGAAAAGATGATTTACAGAAATTTTTCAAATTCCTCAAAAATTAGAAAGGTAGTAATTGCTAGTATAAAATCATTCATAGAAAAAGGTGGAAAATATTCCACCTCTAAAATAGATAAACTCTATAGATATGTTGGTGTCTTGGGTAGTAACAAACTACTTGATTTGTATGATGAAAAAAATCTGAGTGAGATTTTAGTTAATTATTTAGAATCACTAGAAGTTTAATTTGAATTATCTGAAAACAGATGATTAATAATTTTTAATATATAACTGTTGTTTAGCCAAAAGCTTTGTTTGGTAAAAGTGGTTGACTTTGTAAGCTGATCTGGAACCGGGAGCGGGTACACATCAGCTTTATTTTTTGCATGTGGTCTTACATGTGCTACAGGATTATCAGTTGCTTTAGGAAAAAAATTTCTGGTTATTTTCCCACTTTTCTTTATTATTTTTCCCTGCTTTATTAAATTTACAGTTTCGTGCCACACATCATGAAGATTATTGTCAATATCATGAATAGGCATATTCCAGAACCTTACTCCTCTAAAAAAGTAATCATTCCCCTGTTTTTCGAAAAGTGAAAACATGAATTTAGTAGACTCAAAATAATCCCTTAAATAGGAATCCTCCCACGTTTCTTCAATTATATCTGTGAATTTAAAGGTATTGAAAGACATGTGTTCCTTAATTTTATTATTTTCTTCAAGACGTATTGTTTTGGGTATAATATTTGCTTTTAAAAACTCTTCAGTCTTAGATATCTTTGTGTTTTTTAAACCTAACATACTAGATAAAATCAACTCATTTAAATTTTTTGATTTAGACGAAATATTAAACAACCTAATTAATTCACTTTGAGATTTGTTTAAATATTTATTCGTTCTGTTTACTATTAAATTTTCAAATCCTAACTTTTCTAATTCAACACCATCAACCATCATGTCGATATATTTATCAATTGGTTCTTTATTGAATAATCTAGTCATATAGCTGGGTTTTAAACTATAAGCCCTCTGTTTAGCTCTATCTGGTGAATTGGGTTGTGTACGAAGGCTTTGTGAATTAACACCTTTAGTACATGCGGCCAAATATAAGGTATCTGCTTCCGATATTTCATGAGCTCGCCCATCTTTAATTTTTTTGTGAATTGTTTCCCAATCCCTTTTGATAATTGTCAAATCGGTTTTTAATTCTTGAAAATCTATTAATAAATCTTTTAGTATAATATAGTCTAAATTACTTATATCAGGTTGATAAAGATAGAAAAAAATGTATAAGATAGAGTTTTTTGACCAAAAAGAACTTGTATAGAATGTCTTATTGAGCTCCTCATGATAATTAATTATGTTTAATACCAACCGCTCTTTAGCGGAATAGGTGCCATTTTTAAGTTTTCGAACTGGTGTAACTTTGAGTTCTGTTTTAGCTAGCTTAAAATCAGGACTAGAATCGCTGTTAGGAGTAATGTTATAAACATGTCTTTCAATAAAATGACCAAAGCCACCTTTAGTGATGATGCTGCCATCCTCATTAATTTCACGAAAACTTTTATTTAGAATGCTCTTTCCAATTTCACATATTTCCTGTATTGTTAGTTTTGAACCGTCTATGTTGTTCAACATTATATTACCTCCCCTAAATTATATTACAAAATTAACGACAATACTTGATCAAACTAAATTATTTTGTTATAATCATTGTAACATTATTTATAATCATTTGTATAAGTATAGAAATAGGATGACAATATGAAAAAGACAGTTGTAGAATTATTTGCTGGAGTTGGCGGATTCAGAGTAGGATTTAACTCCGTTAAATTAAGTAAAAAGGGCAAGACTATAGAAAAACCTAATTTTGAATTTGTATGGGCAAATCAATGGGAACCCTCCACGAAATCTCAAGATGCTTTTGATTGTTATCAAAAAAGATTTGGACAATCTAGGAATCATACTAATGAAGACATTTCTAAGATAGATAAAAAGAGTATCCCAAATCATAGTGTACTTGTAGGTGGGTTTCCATGTCAAGATTACTCGGTTGCAAGAACATTAAGTAATGAAAAAGGTATTCAAGGCAAAAAAGGTGTTTTATGGTGGCAAATTTATGAAATTTTAGATGTGAAACGTCCTCCTTTTGTGTTACTTGAAAATGTTGATAGACTATTGAAATCTCCCTCTAAGCAAAGGGGTAGAGATTTTGGTGTTATGTTAAGATGTTTAGATGATTTGGGTTATGCAGTAGAATGGCGAGTTATTAATGCAGCGGATTATGGATTTGCTCAAAGACGTAGGAGAGTTTTTATTTTTGCCTACCACAAATCTACTAATTACTATAACCAAATGATAGATAATAGTTCTGAAGACATAATTATGAAAAAAGGGATTTTCGCTACTGAGTTTAGAGTGTATGATAATGTCAAACAGTTTAGAGCGGCAGATATTAGACCGGAAATTTACAAAGATTTAGTAGACGTATCGGATAAGTTTGAATCTCAGTTTCTCTCAAGTGGTATTATGGTAGAAGGTATTGCATTTTCAGCAAACACAGAACCAATTACTAAGAAATATAAGACTTTAGGTCAAGTTTTAGAAAGAAATGTTGCTGAAAAATATTATATTAAAAACCATGAAAAATTTGAATATTTGAAAGGTTCTAAAAAAATAGATAGAGTTAGTATTAATGGATATAAATACGTTTATTCTGAAGGTAGTATGTCATATCCTGATAAATTAGATTTACCAGCTCGTACCATGTTAACTTCCGAGTCATCAGTCAACAGAAGTACACATGTTGTAAAAGATTTAGATACTAATAGACTTAGATTCATTACTCCTATAGAATCGGAGAGATTAAATAATTTCCCGGATGAATGGACAAATACTGGAATGACAGATAAGCGACGATATTTTATGATGGGAAACGCTCTTGTAACTGGTATACCTGAAAAACTAGGTAAAAGAATATCCGAAATAATTGATTTAGAATAGATACCTAATCTGAAACAAAAAAAGAATACAGTTAATTTGTTATTACCATGTTATAATTAAATTAAGATAAACAATTAAATAAAGTAAGTACTTAATAACGGGGATAATTATGGATATACTTAACAAAATAGAATTAGCAATTCAAAAATCATATGGTAAATCTATTGATTGTCTTTTTCTACTTGATAATTAAATGTACCATCGATATATAGCTTGGTTGAATCGATGTTATCATTTTTAATTAAATATTGGTTATGTTCATAAAATATCTTTTCAAAATGATCACTTAAATACATACTATAAAATCTTTAATATAATTTTCTGCTTAAGTAATTCTTTTAATTTTAGAATTTGCTTATTTAATGAGCATGCTTGATACGCCTTATTCATTGATGTGCATTTATGAGTTTATTTCATCATTTATACAAATGTAATCAATAAAATTTAAATTATAAATATATTTTCATATATCCAATAAAACACCTTTCTTAATTGTATAGTATATGAAGAACAATAATACTATATTTTTATAAGGTGTTTTTTCATATAAAAACACATGTGATAAAATAATATAAAGATGATTAAAAGGATGGTAAACAAGATGAAAAATAAAACATTTATACTTATATATCTATTTATAATCTTATTTTTGGTAGGATGTAGTCCGTATCAGTACATACCAAGTATGGATTTACCGAATAATGATACTGAAGAAAAATACGAAGAAATAATACCACCAATTGATGAAGAAAACCCAGTTATGGAAGAAACTCATAACCCTACCGAACCTGATCTAAATTTAGAAGATAATATACCTAATTCTACTAATGAAGTAGAAAACGAAATTCATATTAATTTCTTTGTTGAGGATAAACTATATAATCAAATAGATGTAGCAAGCATTGATGATATTATTACACCCGACATTCCAAGTAAAGAAAACTATATCTTTATAGGTTGGTATACAAATAATGATGAATTATTTGATTTTGATGATGCAGTAGCTGGAACAACAAACCTCTATGCTAAATATTCAGTTGATTATTTAAAAGTTATTAATAAATTATCAACTGAATATATGTCTACAAATGTAGAGATACACACCAAACATTGGAATCCTCAATTTGGTAGCTTTGGTGAAAAAGATATTGTCTATGGTACCGGTAGTGGCATAATATTTTATAATATGGATGGAATTTATTTTGTTCTAACAAATAACCATGTAGTAGAAAAATTAAATAGAGTATATCATGAGTATCAAATAGAAGACTATAAAGGAAATGTCTATAATGCAAATCTCTATAAGGGATCTGAAAGTTCAGACTATGATCTTGCTATTCTTTATTTTGAAGCACCAAATGAAAGTTTAAGAGTATCTAGTTTTGCTAGTGATAATCCAAAAATAGATACTGAAATGATTTCATTAGGTAGACCACATGGTCAAGATAATACAATTACTTTAGGAGTTATAAAAAGTTATCAAACAATTACTTTAAGTGATGATGAAAAAACAACTTCAAATGTTAAATTTGAAGTTATTAGACATAGTGCACCAATAGGACCAGGTTCTTCTGGTGGGGCGATTTTAAATATGAACTTTGAAATTATAGGAATAAACTTTGCTGGACCTAAAGATACTTTATTTAATGATTTATCTTATGGTTTTAGTATTCCTGTAAATGAAGTGAAAAACTATTTAAATATATACTTTTATTGATAAGTTATTAAGTAAAAATCCATATCTGAATTGATATGGATTTTTTAATACCTAAATACGATATTTATTTTAGAACTTGTACTGGTTTTTACCGTTTTTCTTAGCTTGATACATTAAATCATCAGCATGATTAATCAGTTCATCTAAACTCATTTTTGAATCATACTCAACTATACCTAAACTACCAGATACAGGTAGTCCATGACTAAATTTATAATTTCTAATACTTTGAATTAAGTTTTTTGAAAACTCAATAGATTTAGCTAATGTTGTATTAGGAAGGATAATAAAAAATTCATCACCACCATAACGATAAATTCTATAGCTTGTTTTAGATTCTTTTTCAATGACTTCAACAAAATCAACTAAAATATCATCTCCCATTAAATGGCCAAAAGTATCATTAATCGATTTAAATTCATCAATATCAATCATTACTAAAGAAAAAGTTTTATTATTTTTATTAATTAAGGTTTCTAAATCCATATAAAGCATGCGTCTGTTATAAACCCCTGTTAATATATCATGTTCAGCATAATATCTGAGTTTATCTTCCATTTGGCGTGCCTCTGATATATTAAAGACAATACCATCTAATATAAGTGGATTACCTAACTCATCTTTTTTTGATATAACCCCTCTATCATAATACCAAAGATAATGACCATCTTTATGACGAATTCTATATTCAACCTCATAAGCAGGAGATTTCCCTTTTAGGTGATTTCTCATATTATCCATAACAGCATCATAATCATCAGGGTGTAGTTTTGATGTGAAAAACTCAAAACCAATATCAGCTATATCTTTAGGATTATAACCTAGAGTTGATGCTTTTAAATCATTAAAAATCACTTTATTTTCTTTCAAAAACCAAGTCCAGTGACCAAGGTTACCAGCCCACTTAAAGTTAATACTTTCATCATGCTCTACTTGCTTTAATCTAGCTTCTAGCTTAGTAATATAACTAATAAAGTCACTACTTGTCCAATCTTGATATTTTTTCATGGGCTATCCTCTTTCTTTGAAACAATAAATTTAAATTTACACTTAATTATAGCAGTTTTATAGGAATAGATTTTATATTTTATTTTTATGTTTCAATTATTATATGAAAAAATAATGATAGTTTTGTATATTTTAATACTAATACTTAACTAATTGAGCATTAACTTTCTTTTATGTTAAAATAATTATGATACAAACGATTAATTAAACGAGGTGTAGTAATGAAAGTATTAGTAACGGGTGGTACAGGATATATTGGTTCACATACAGTTGTAGAATTATTAAATTTAGGACATGATGTTGTAATTGTTGATAATTTATATAATAGTCAATTGGATGTATTAGATAAAATATTAAAAATATCAAATTCTAAAGATCTTAAATTTTATGAAGCAGATTGTAAGGACTATGAAAAGCTTGATGAAATTTTTAAATTAGAAAAATTTGATTCTATCATACATTTTGCAGGTTATAAAGCAGTTGGGGAATCCGTTTTAAAACCACTCATGTATTATGATAATAATTTAAATACAACAATCACTTTAGCAAGATTAGCTGAAAAATATCAAATAAAGAACTTTATCTTTTCATCATCAGCAACAGTTTATGGTGAACAACAATCACCACTTAATGAAAATTTAGAACTTAAAACCACCTCTAATCCATATGGTGAAACAAAAAAGATGAGTGAAAGAATTTTATCGGATTTTTCAAAAAACAATAAAGATATGCATATAACATTACTCAGATACTTTAATCCAATTGGTGCCCACGAAAGTGGTTTAATTGGAGAAAAACCTCAAGGTACACCGAATAACTTAATGCCTTATGTAACTCAAGTAGCTAAAGGCATAAGAGAAAAATTATTTGTTTTTGGTAATGACTATGATACTGTTGATGGTACTGGTGTAAGAGATTATATCCATGTGGTTGATTTAGCTAAAGGGCATATTGCAGCATTATTAAATGCTCATAAAGGCTTAAATTTTTATAATCTAGGATCTGGTATTGGTACATCAGTTTTAGAACTCATTCAAACATTTGAAAAAGTAAATGAAATAAAAGTTCCATTTGAAATAGTAGATCGTCGTCCTGGAGACTTAGCAACTGTTTATGCAGATGCAAGTAAAGCTAAAAAAGAACTTAGATGGGAAACTAAAAAAACATTAGAAGATATGGTTAAAGATTCTTGGTTTTTTGAAAAGAATTTATAATTAAATATTAATATAATTTAAGGGGTTATAAAACTTTCATAACCCCTTTAAATATGGTTATTTTTTGACAATTTAAAAATAATTTATTGAGTCAATGCATAAGGCAATTAAATTATGAACCAAGTCACTATAATTATGTATACAAGACAAATAAAAAAGGTGGATTATATGTTTAAAAATTATGAAATAGACAGTATAGGTAAAGGTATACTTTATATTGTTACAATTTTAGTTATTGGACTTCTATATTTTTTAAAGAAAAAACATGTGAAGTTTAGTCAGAGAGTATTAGTTGGTTTAGGACTAGGTGTTTTAGTGGGATTCTTACTTGGACCAATTACTACAAATTTCTACTTTTATGAGGGAACAAATACAACACCTTCTGTAAGAGTTGCAAGTATTATTGAAGTCATACGTCCAATTGGTCAATTATATTTAAGACTTATACAAATGATTGTTGTACCACTAGTATTAACATCAATTATTAAAAGTTTTACATCCATTAATGATTTAACAAAACTAAAGAAAATAGGAACTAAAACACTGTTTTGGTTACTATTAACAACAGCAATCGGTACTGTTATTGGATTTGTGTTTGCTACTTTATTTAATTTAGGTAATGGCTTTGCTGTTGTTGGTGCTTATACACCTAAAGCAATTAAGTTTGTTGAAAATGTCATATTAGATTTCTTCCCTAATAATTTATTTGGGGCATTAAGTGGAAATGTTGTTATACCGGTTGTAGTATTTGGTTTAATTGCATCAGTTGCAATATTAAGAGAAATGAAAAAGCATCCAGAAAGAGTAGAACCTTTTTTAAAATTTAATGAATCAGTTAATAGAATTATGATTCAAATTACTAAAATGATTATGAACCTTACACCTTATGCAGTATTTTCATTTATTGCATTTGCAGTTGCAAGAAACAGTATAAATGGATTAGGTCAATTAGGAATATACATCTTAGTAATGTATCTTGCAATGCTTGTTCACTTTATACTTGTTCAATTAGGACTTATTAAAGCTTTTGGATTAAGCCCTATTCAGTTTATTAAAAACTTCGCACCAGCAATGACTATTGCTTTTACTACTCAAAGTAGTTATGGTACACTACCTGTTACCACACGCGTATTAAAAGAAAATGCAGGTGTTTCTGGTGGTGTTGCTGACTTTGTTGCACCAATTGGTGCTAATGTTGGAATGAATGCCTGTGGTGGAATATTTCCTGCAATGGTTGCAGTTATTACAGCAAACGCATATGGTATTGAACTAAGTGTTATACAAATGTTTTTATTAGTTGTTACAACAACAATTGCAAGCATTGGTATTGCAGGGGTTCCTGGTATTGCTACAATTGCAGCAACTGTAACACTATCTGCAATGGGACTACCTATTGAAGGTATTGCACTTATTGTTGCTGTTGATCCACTTGTTGATATGGGTAGAACAATGGTAAACGTTATAGGAACTGGAGTTGTTTCAGTAATTGTTGCCAAATCAGAAAATGAAATTGATTTAGATATATATAACGCTTCAAACGAGAAATTTGTTCAATCATAATTTAATTTAAGATCTATATGCATAATTTAAAATGCGTATAGATTTTTTATTATCTAATGAAACTAATAATCTTTTAATGCTCATGGTATAATTAATTTAAAGAATAAAAAAAATAGAATTTAAGGGGAATTCTATGAAATATAATTATACAGATGAACAAAGAAGTGCAATCACAACACATGCATCCTGTTTTTTATTACTTGGTGCTGCAGGTACCGGTAAAACGCATGTTTTAGTTGAGCGCATTAACTATTTAGTTAAAGAAACTAAATTAGAACCAAACCAAATCTTAATATTAACAAGTACTTTTAATGAAGTTATGAATTTAAAAGATCAATTAGATGATTTAATGGATACATCTAACATAGCTATTTTTACAATGGATAGTTTTGCATTAAAGATTATTTTAGATTATGAAGGATACAATAAAAACTTTATTTCAAAATCAATATATGATGAAATTAAATTATCAATTACAAAAGATATCATTCCAAATTTAAAACAGTTTAATGAATATCAAAAAAGACCTCATATATTTTCAAATCTAAAAATAAATATAGAAGAAGAATTAGAAAACTACTTAAAAGAAAATAATATATCTTTAAATGAAAACTTTATAAATTATGCTATGAACTTACTTCTAAATGATAAAGATCTACAAAAAAATATAATTAATAGTTATAGTCATATATTTATTGACCGCTCAGAAGATATTTATGGGAATATAAAAGAATTTATTAAACTGATTACATCAAACACTCATAATTTATTTATCTTAGGTAATGCAGATCAAAACATGCATCAAATAGATATAAAAGAAACATATTTATATGAAATTTATGAAAATAAAGATTTTGAACGTATCAGTTTAATCGATAACTATAAAACAAATAACTCAATTATTAAATTCTCAACAATAATTAATCATAATTTAAATAGAATCATGCCAGAAATTAAATATATGAGGCTAGATCATTATAAGCCCGACTTAAACATTTATGATGATGAAAAAACATTATATGATGCTTTAATTAAAGATATAAATGAAATTAAATTAAAAGATAATGATAGTAACTTATCTGATTATGCAATCATAGTACCTAATAATACTTATAAAGATGAATTAACTAAAAAATTAAAACATCATTTTAAATTACCTGAAAAAGACAATCTTATAATAGAAAACCACCAAAAAATTATTCGTTTACTAAATGAACGAATCAATGATACATCAATTAATGATGATAACTTTTTTATTACAATATTAAATATATTAGATGATGAATCAATTGATAAAAGACTAAAAGATTATTATACAAACATATTATCAATCTATATGAAATTTACTAAAAATTTTTCAATAAAGTCATTTATAATATTCTTACAATTAAAAGCATATGAAAAAATAAATATAAAAAGTGATTACTTAATTAGTATATTAACATTAGAAGAAACAAAAGGTGTAGACTTTAAATATGTATTCACATTATTTTTAAGTCAAATGTTAAATGAAGATAATGAATTATCCAGAAGAATTATGTATAACATTTTATTTACTGCTCAAGACCATATCATGATGTATGATCTTAAGATAAATCATCATGATATATTAGAGGAACTTATTTATATTAAAAATAATTGGAATAAAATAAAAGTTTTAAAATCAGGATATTCTAATATCATATCCTCTACAAACTCATATTTAAGACCCAAAGAACTAGACATATTTGAACAAATAAAAATTAAGTATAAAACTTATCCAAAACTAAGTAGTGAATTAAAGTATTTAATTGAACTTATCATTTACTTTGATCAAAAACTAAATATGATAGATACACCAAAAAATATAGATATCTATATGCAAGCATTTAGATATTTTATTCAACATACCTTAAAAGTAACACTTGATACTATATTTGATGAACAAAGAAATAAAATAGCAAGTTACTTTTCAGGTGGTTCAGCAGGTGGCTTTAATATGGATAGAGACTATGAGTTATTAATTAAACAAAAACTACTAGACAAATGCTTTACTAAAAATGAATTTAAATCGATTCACGATATTTATAGATACTTATCAGCAACACATCATAAAAATGATTATGTAGTCTTAAATAAAAAAGAACTTAAAGATGCCTCAAAAAACATTGAAATTTATAGAAAACTAACAAACAGAGATAAAGTGAAATATTTTTGTAGTGTCATTAATTTATATGATGCATTAAATTTAAGTGATAAGCACTTAAGAGTAATTGAAGAAAAAATAGAATAAATATCAATATAGATATAAATTAAATGAATATTCTTGTACTATACTAGAAGTGTATTCATAAATATATAAGGATAGTGTATATTAAATACACGAATAGGTGCAATTATGAAAGTAATAACTATGGGTGAATTATTAATAGATTTTATGCCTAAAGAAAAGGGTTTGGATCTAACAGGTGTAAGAAACTTCATCAAACATGCAGGTGGTGCACCTGCAAATGTGAGTGCTGTTGTAGCAAAACTTGGAGGAGATGCAACATTTTTAGGTCAAGTTGGGCATGATAGTTTTGGTCACTATCTAATTGATAAATTAAAATCATTTAATGTAGATACATCATATATACATCAAACATCTAAGGCATTAACATCAATTAGCTTTGTAAGTTTAAAAGATAATGGTGAACGTGATTTTATGTTTTATAGAAATCCTGGTGCTGATGAACTTTATGAAGCAGCTATGGTTCCTAAATTATTATTTGATCATAATATCTTTCATTTTTGTTCAGTATCACTAACAGATAACCCAATTAAAGATGCCCACCTAAAAGCAATCAAATTAACAAGAGAAAATAATGGACTAGTAAGCTTTGATCCAAACATTCGTCTATCTTTATGGCATGATCATAAAAAGTTATTAAACAGAATTTATGAATTTTTAGATTTAGCAGATATTTTAAAGGTTGCTAACGATGAGTTATCATTTTTAACGGGATTTCACGATGAAAAAATAGCGATTAAATCGCTATTTAAAGGCTCTGTTAAAGTAATCATCATAACACGTGGTAAAGAAGGAGCAAGGCTTTATTTTAAAGATATAGAAGGTTTTATCGAACATACAGGGTATGTTGTAGATAGTATTGATACAACCGGTGCAGGCGATGCATTTATGGGGGCGTTTTTATACCAACTAAGTAAAAACAATTTAGTTTTAAATCAACATAACAGTTATGACATCTTAAAGTTTTCAAATGCATATGCAGCACTATCAACAACTAAACTAGGTGGTATGGAAAATATACCGAGTATGCAAGAGTTAAAATTATTTATAAAGTCTAATTAGCTAGATATAAGTAAGGGGAGTTTAAATGTTAAGCCACAGAGTAAAAAAACTTGGACTTAAAAAGAATCAAACGATTAATAAACGTAATAAGCCAATACATTATAATTTTAAATATCCAAAGATCATGGAATCTTGTAGACAAATCATATTAGAAGATGGTAGTTATGGTACAGGTTTTATATTTAAATATAATAATCAGTATTTCATAATAACAGCCGCACATGTGATTAAAGAAAAATATCATATTAAAAAGAAAAAAATTAGTATTAAAAAAATAGGTGGTACACACATGTTTTATAATGCTCATGTATATTTTCATCCAGATGAGGATGTTGATATATGCATCATAAAGTTACCTGAAAATGATATACCTGATAGTTATCTTACATTTAATTTTGAACCGGTTACGATTGGAGAAACATATTATATGTTTGGATTTCCAGGTGCAATTGATATTACTTATGAATACAATGAGGAAAAGGGAAGTTATCCGATACCTGTAATTAGAAAAGGTATTGCATCTAACTTTCAACTAGAAAATGATATTTCACATATTATATTAGATGCAATATCAGTACCCGGGTTTTCAGGTAGTCCGATTGTAAGAATAGAAGATAGTGAAAACTTTTATGTTGTTGGTGTACTCATAGAAAGTAATAACATATTTAATAGTATATATGATAGTGATAATATAGAATTAGACTACTATGTTCATAATACTTCTGGATTTTCAAGGGGTATTCACATAGCTTATGCAATTGATATAATAGAACATTATAAACTAGATAAATAAAATATTTGTTTAAATATTATAAAGATTAATAAGGATACATTAATAATATTCGACATTAGGTAGTTATTGCAAATGTATCTTTTTTATTTGTTGTATACTATATTACGACAGCTGAATAAAACAAGACACATTAGGTGTGTAAAAGGTAATTTTTTATGAACAAAAGTTTAAAATGTTACAAGTTACATTTTTTGTAATATAATGAAAGCGTTTTAATTGTATAATCATATATATGAAAAGATGCATAGTTTAGGAGGCATAATTTATGAAAAAGTTCTTAATTGCAATTTTACTTATAATTTCATCAATATTTTTAATCGGTTGTAAAACTGATGAACCAATAGATGATGATAAAACCCCGCCTGTAGAAGATACGGTTTATAAGGGTACATTTGACCGTGAATTTCCATCATACTACGAACCTGGGGTTCCTTTAATTGATGATGCACATGTTGTATATATTAATTGGGATGGTTTTGCTAGATATTATTTAGATGAATTTTTTAAAGATGCAGTAGGTAAGGCAAGTCCTACACTACAAAAGATTATGGAAGAAGGCGTATTTTTTGATAAGTTAGAAAGTACTTTTCCTTTTATTACGAATCCTTTACAAAATGCAATTATCACTGGATCTACTTCGGCAGTAACTAAAAATGTGTATCGTTATTATGATAAAACTGTAAATAGAGTCTTTCAGCAAACTAGAGAAAATAATAATCCTACAATCGTGGATGTTGCAGTAGAAGCCAAGTTACCTGTTGCAAGTGTACGTTTTTATTTAGCAGAAAATCAGTTGACATCAACTGATCCATCTAAGATTTATATTACAGCATCTAGTACAGAAGATCATTTTGTACAGCTTGCTAATTTAGTTACAGGTAAACCAGTTTCCACATACAGTAATCCAGTTGTAGTTCCTGAAATACCTCGTCTAACATTCTTTTATATATCTACACTTGATGGGATAGGTCATAATTTTGAATCCGTTGATGGGTATCCAAAAGCTACCACTGAAGAAGAAAGAATGGCTAATATATTAAGTGCATTAAAAGAAGCAGATAAGTTCTTAGGTGATTTTATTGCTAAAGCAAAAGCTGCAGGAGTTTATGATAAACTTACATTCTTTTTTACAACAGATCACGGGATGGCACCATACGGATTATTAACACCAGATGAAAGTTCAGACTATGGACGCTCAAAAATAGGTGATTTACAAGATGCATTAAAACGTATAAATAGTAATTATATTTTAGAGATGGTTGCAAGTGATGAATCACCGAAACCAAAAACAACAGTAGTAGGAGTTGGTACAAACTTAAACTTACAATTAACTTTTAGAGATGGAACAATTGAAGCAGAATTACAAAGAATTAAAACTGAATTACTTAAAGAGCACTATGTAGGTGATGTTTATACAAGGGCAGAACTAATTGAACATGGATATGATGTCAAAGATACGGATATGATAGTAGTTCCTTCAGAAAGATATTTCTTTGGTTCTAATCCTTTATCAACATTCTCAGCAAGAGCTCAACATGATACTACAAGACCAGAATCAAAACACATAGTTGGTTGGATTTGGGGTAAAGGAATTAAGAAAAATGTTATCTTTGATGAAAGAGCATTTAACTATGATTTTGGCCAAACTATGGCTGCAGCATTAGGTTTACAAATACCTAATGCAAACGGAATTGTCTTAGATGTTTTTGAAAGAGACGATAAAAATTAGTTAATATATTAAATAGTATAAAAACACTGGGGATTTTAAATTTAACCAGTGTTTTTATTTATGTAAAAGTAATTATGTTACAAATTACATTTTATGTAATAACATGAAAGCGTTTTTATTATATAATGAACATAGAAAATGGATGATAAAAGAGGAAGAAATAACATGAATAACTCTGAAAAACATACTGGAACTTTTAATCGTAAATATCCTTCATACTATAAACCAGATGTTCCACTAATTAAGGATGCGCACGTTGTATATATTAATTGGGATGGCTTTGCAAGGTACTATTTAGATGAACTTATAAAAATAACTCAGAATAAAGAACTACCAACATTGAAGAAATTAATGAAAGAGGGCATATTTTTTAATAATCTTAGAAATACATTTCCTTCAATTACAAATCCAGTTCAAAATCAAATATTAACTGGCTCGACCTCTCTTATCACAAAGAATGTTTATCGATATTATGATAAGGAAACTAACCGTGTCATTCAACAACATAGAGAAAATAATAATCCTACAATCATTAACCAAGCACTAGAAAAAAATCTATCAGTAGTTAGTATTAGACACTTTTTAACAGAAAAAGATTTAACCTACACGAATCCTACTAAACTATATGTTGAAGCAGAAACTGACTCAAATGCTGTTAAAAATCGAGGAGATTTAAAATCAGGAGATTTTTTCTCGAGATTTGAATCGTTTGATAATCTATTAAGAGGTAGGCCTCTTAAAACAAAAGAAGGTAAAGTTACTGTTAAAAGAATGCCTTCATTAACAGCAATTTATATGGATGATTTAGATGGCTTAGGACATAATTTTGTTGATAATTATGGGTATAAAAAAGGTGAAACAGAAGAAGATAGAATGAATAATGTAATGTCTTCTTTAGTTGAAATGGATGAAAAATTAGGAGACATTATTGAAGTAGCAAAAGAAAAAGGAATTTATGATAAACTCACCTTTTTCCTAACAACTGATCATGGTATGTCTCCATATGGTTTGAAAGACCCTAATGAAAAAGCACCTTATGGACAATCAAAAATTAGTAATCTAAAAGAAGCGATTAAAAAAATAAATAATAATTATAATTTAGAAATGGTCTTAGCAAACCAAAGCCCCAAAGAAGATACTACAGTTGTTGCAGTTGGAGCAAACCTAAATCTTCAATTAACCTTTAAAGATGGTATTGAAGATGAAATGTTACAAGAAATTAAAAAAGTCTTATTAAAAGAAAGTTACATTGGCAAAATATATACAAGACAAGAACTAATCGATAATGCATATGATATTAAAAATACAGATATGATCATAACGCCAAAAGATAGATATTTCTTTAATGCCGATCCAAATGTCATTTATACAGCAAGAGGACAACATGATTCAACACTCGATACATCTAACCATATCGTTGGATGGATTTGGGGCAAAGGCATTAAGAAAAATATAGTTTTTAATGAATTAGCTTTTAATTATGATATTGGACAAACAATGGCTGCAGCATTAGGGTTAGTCATTCCAAATGCAAACGGTATCGTCTTAGATGTATTTGACATAAAGGAAGAAAATAGCAATGGACTTACTAGTAAATTTATATGAATTAAAATTTGAAAACCAAAAAATCATAGATGGTATTAAATACTTAAAAATATTACCCACCAATTTTGAATTATTAATCGAATTTATTCGTGATAATTTTGCTGATACAAATTGGGCATCAGAAGTAAAGGTAAGTTTATATAAAACAAACCCAACATGTTTTATTGCAACATATAATAATGAAATTGTTGGATTTGCTGCTTATGATGCAACAGCCAAAGGATTTTTTGGACCCACAGGTGTAAAAGAAACTTTTAGGGGCAAAAACATTGGAGCAAACCTTTTAATGAATACATTAGAAGCAATGTACTTTGATGGGTATGGATACGCAATTATAGGTGGTGCTGGTAATGGTAAGGCTAAAGCCTTTTATCAAAAGGTTTGTAATGCAACAGTTATTCAGTCTGATAATAGCGTTTATGACCGACATATTAAACATACAGAAAGAGGAAACAAATGAAAAAACTTGATATATGTATCGCTGGTGGAGCCAGTACTTATACTCCAGGTATCTTGATTGGTTTAATTAAAAAAATGAAAAGTTTTCCAATCAATAAATTAGTATTATATGATATTGATGAAGAAAAATTATCCTTAATGGGGCAATATTCTAAAATCTTAATGAAAGATTTTGCACCTAATGTTGAAATCATTTATACTAGTAATAAAGAGGAAGCCTTTAAAAATATTGATTACGTCTTTTGTCAAATTAGAACCGGTGGGTTATTAATGAGAGAACAAGACGAATTAATCCCGTTAAAATATGGAGTAATTGGTCAAGAAACTTGTGGGCCAGGTGGTTTTTCGTATGGAATGAGATCCATTAGAGATATGATTGAATTAGTTAAAGATATTAGAAAATATAGTAATGAAGCTTGGATATTAAATTATACGAATCCAGCTGCAATAGTAGCTGTTGCACTTGACCGTGAGTTTCCTGATGATAAAAGAATATTAAACATATGCGATCAACCAATAAGTTTATTAATGTCTTATGCAAGAATTTTAGGTAATATTAACTATAAAGATATGACACCTCATTATTTTGGACTCAATCATTTTGGTTGGTTTACAAAGATAATAGACAATCATACTGGAGATGATTTAGTACCTAAATTAAAACAACTCATATTAGAAGAAGGATTCTATCCAGCTAATAAAGAAGAACGTGACCCATCTTGGTTAGTAACTTATAGTGCTGTTGTTGATATGTTGAAACTAGACCCTACTTATTTACCAAGTACTTATCTTCAATATTATTTAATACCTCAAAAAACATTTAGTCATTTAAATAAAGAACGCACGAGAGCAAGAGAAGTAATCGATGGAAGATTAAAAAGAGTTTATGATGAATGTAAATTAGTAATTAAAGAAGGAACAACAAAAAAACTTAAATCAGTTCAAGATGAGTTTAACAAAGTTGATGCACATGGTGAAATGATTGTTGAAATAGCAGAGTCCATCTATTTAGATCAAAAAAGACCTTATATTGTTATGGTAAGAAACAATGGAATAATTGATAATCTAAACAAAGATGCTATGGTTGAGGTTAAATGTTTATTAGGTGCGAATGGTCCAATACCTGATATCATTGGAGAAATTGGAACATATCATAAAGGTTTAATTGAACAACAATATGCATATGAAAAATTAACAATTGAAGCATATTATGAAGAATCATATTTAAAGGCACTCCAAGCATTAACTATAAATAGAACAATTGTAGACCAAGAAGTTGCTAAAAAAATACTAGATGACTTAATAGTCCTTAATAAAGGCTATTGGCCAAGATTGAAGTAGACTATGAAGTTAGTTATTAATGCAGATGATTTTGGGTTATCTAGAGGTGTAAATTACGGAATTATAGATGCGCATCAGTTAGGAGTCTTAACCTCAACAACATTAATGGTTACTATGGATGCCTGTGATCACGCTGTTGAACTTAGTACAATGCATCCTAACTTAGGTATTGGACTACATCTAAATATAACACTGGGAAAACCAATTACAAAAGCAAAATCATTAATTAAATCTAATGGAGAATTTTATAAACCAAAAGAAGAACCGGATGAGTCACTATTTGATGAAGAAGAAATTTATAATGAGTTTAAAGCTCAATATCAATTATTTGTTGAAAAGTTAAATAGAAAACCAACCCATCTAGACTCTCATTTGTATGCACACCAAGTATATGAAAAAGCAGGAAACGCTATTAAAAGATTAGCCATAGAATACGATTTACCTGTAAGAGATATGAAAATAAATGGTTATGACGTAAAATTCTTTGACTGGTTTAAACTAAAACAAAATAAGATTGATAATTTGACAGAATTTCTTGAAAGTAACATTAAGAAAATGCAACAGTACCCAGTTTGTGAGTTAATGGTACATCCTGCTTACCTAGATTATTTTATTTCTACTAAATCATCTTATAATAATCTACGTTATTATGAACTTGATATTTTAACAAGCGATATATTAAAAAATATAATAATAAACAACAAAATTGAACTCATTCATTATGGTCATACAAAATGAGTAATCAATATTTTAAGGAGAAAGGGAGTTTCCAGTTATCTAAATTGGAAAGAAAGTATATATGTCAAAAATAATGTTAACAAATATAACTAAAATATATGGAGAACCCAAAAAGAAGGGTCTACTACCTGAAGGGACTAGAGCAGTTGATGATATTTCATTAGAAATACCAGATAAAAGCTTTACAGTTTTAGTTGGTCCATCAGGATGTGGTAAAACCACTCTTTTAAGAATGATTGCAGGACTAGAAACTATTACTTTAGGAAATATTACAATTGGTGATGTTGATGTCACACATTTAGAACCAGGAGATAGAGGGATTGCAATGGTTTTCCAAACATATGCTTTATATCCCCATTTAACTGTTTGGAAAAATATTGAATTTGGATTAAAGAATGCAAGAATTCCAGATTATGAAATCAATAAAAGAATTAAAAATGTTCTTAAACTAGTAAACCTTGAGCAATATGCTAATAGAAGACCAGCAAACTTATCTGGCGGTCAACGACAAAGAGTAGCTTTAGCTAGAGCCATTTCAAAGGAACCTGAAGTGTTTTTAATGGATGAACCACTTTCTAATTTAGATGCTAAACTACGTTCTACAATGCGTACAGAAATTATACAAATGCATAAAAATTTAAATACGACCTTTGTTTATGTTACGCATGATCAAATTGAGGCGATGACAATGGGAGACCATATTGTTGTAATGAATGAAGGATTAGTTATTCAAACAGGTACTCCAACAGAAATACACGATGAACCAAATTGTGTTTTTGTTGCTAAATTTATTGGTGATCCGGGTATGAATATCATTAAATTAGGATCTAACAAACACATTGGGTTTAGACCCCGTAATATCCAATTTCTATCAGATGACTTAGTTGTTGGTAAAGATGATGTAGTTATCGAAGCGCGTATTGTAGCAGTAGAAAATCACGGATCAGAAAAACTATATTTTATTAACTTTGGTAAAGATCATATCTATATTAAAGATGCTGAAAAAGAAATGAAAGAAATGGGTAGCGTTGCTAAAATATTAATTAGAAAACGTGACATTTATGCATTTGATGAAAACGAAGCACGTATTTATGATGAAGCGGAGGTGAACAATATTTATGATGAATTTAGAATTATGGAAGTCAAGTTATAATTTTAAACAATATCAAAAAATTGAATATCACCTAAAGGAAATTGTTAAAGAGCAAAAAAAATCAGAGTCGATAATAGAAAAATTAAAGCATAACTATTACGATAAAAGAAAGCATGTTCTTGAAAAAAAACTTACCTCAAAAGCTAATCTTGAAGATTTAAATAAAAATAAGAGAGACCATTTCAGAAAAATAAAAACTAATTATAATAATCAAGTTCAAGAATTAAAAACAAACTTTAAATTTGCATTAAATGAAAAAAAGACTAATGCAAGGTTATATTTGTTAAAGGTAGAAGTAAATTATAATAAAGTTTTGGATGGATATGATAAAGCTATCAAAGATAATGAAATTGATGCAAAGGTTAAAAAAGAAAATTTTGTTGCAGGGTATAAACAGTTTTATGAAATAGAAACTAAACTCGTAAATCTTAAGTTAAATGATGAAATAAATTTATTAAAAACAGAACTTTTTGACAATATCAATAAAGAAAAACAGCAATATGTCAATGAATTATCGAATCTAAAAACCTATTACAAAGATAAAAATCATGAATATTCTGATTTAAATAAAACTAATTTAACCATTAATCAATTTAAGAAATATGAATATAAATCTATTATTAAATCTTGTAACAAAAGACTAAAAGAACTTAAAAAAGAATATAACGATGAGAAAACTAGTCTACAACAAGAAATAATTTCTGCAAAAAAGTCATATCAAAGATCAAAAGAAATTCATTTTCAAGAAATTAAAAAAGTTAAGTTAGAAAATAAAAATCACTACAATTCATTATCAAAAGAAGATAAAAAGGTATATCGCACAAATCAAAAATTTGTCAAAGACCACGAAAAATCTAGATTTTTACAAACATTTGATAAATATGAGAAGAAAGTTTTTTCTAAAATAAACCCTGCGTATATTTATGTACTTCCAGCAACAGTAGGATCACTATTTTTTACAATATTACCATTCCTATTTATGATTATTGCTTCATTTTTTAGAGTTAATCTAACCAGATTAGATCGCTCTAGATTCGTAGGATTTGATAACTTTAAGAATATTATTAATCTAGACACTGAGTTTCAAAAAGCATTTGGTAACACATTATGGTATGCTTTTGTCACAGTCATATTATTAACAATCGTAGTTGTTGCAATGTCTGCATGGTTAGCTAGAAATACTAGAATCCACAACTTAGCACAAACTATGATATTCACACCGCATATTGCATCACTTGTAGCAATATCAATTCTTTGGATTGCGATGCTTCATCCAACAGGGATTATAAACCAAGCATTAGCATTCTTTGGAATTGAAGGACCTGGATGGTTAATCCAAGAAAATACATCTTTAATAAGTGTTTCATTTGTTACTATTTGGAAAGATATTGGATATTATGTATTAATTATAATATCAGGATTACAAGCAATTCCAGGATATATTTATGAGGCAGCTAAGCTTGATAAATCTACTAAAACTAAAACTTTCTTCCAAATGACACTACCATTATTGATGCCAACATTATCATTTGTCTTTGTTACAAAGTTTATTGCATCATTTAAAGTATTTGCACCAATTGAAATTATGACAAATGGTGGACCAATGGGATCATCAATGGTTCTTAGTTATTGGATTTATAAGGTTGGTAGAATTGGATACAACTATGGTAACGCTATGGCTGGTGCGATTATACTTACAATTTTAATCGGTTCATTTACATTCGTAAATTACCGTTACTTTAGAAAGCAGGTTACATATTAATGAATAAATATGATGATGTAAAAAAAATTATTAATAGTATTCCTGATGAAACGAATTTTAATGCTTATTCTCCTGTTATAAAAGAATTAACTCCAAAAGAGTTAAAGGGAATGAAAGTTAAAAAAAGAATCCAATATATTTTAAAGATTATAAACTATCTTTTAATATTATTGGTAGGTGTTTCATTTATTTACCCATTCGTATGGATGTTTATTATGTCTGTTAGAAGTCAAGCTGAAGCCATTTTATTTGATGCAGGATTATGGGTTAATGAATTCCACTGGAATAACTATCTTGAAGCTTGGAATAGAGCTAAATTTAGTACATATTTAGGAAACTCCATTACATATGCTGTATTGGTAATGGGGTTACAATATATCTTTATCGTACCTGCTGCATATGCATTTGCAAGGATGAAATTTAAAGGTAATAAATTACTATTTGCTATTAAACAATTAGGGATGATGTTACCTGCAGAAGCAACATTAATACCTGTATATTTCTTCTATTCTAAATTAGGATTAGTAGATACATGGACAGGGTTAGTATTACCATCATTAATCTCTATGTTTGGTATTTATATGTTCACCAATCAGTTTAAAACAATTCCACAAGAAATTATAGATTCAGCTAGAATGGATAAAGCTAAAAACAGAACAATCATGTTAAGAATTATGGTTCCGATGATATTTCCTGTATTTATAACGCATTTGTTATTAACATTTATTTCTAACTGGAATGATTACTATTGGGTATTAGTTATGACAAACTCAGAGGCATTAAAAACACTGCCAGTAGCAGTAAGAGGTCTATTAAAGGCTGACGGAATTGTACCACCATGGCACATCGTTATGGCTGGTAATATGATGCAACTTGCACCAATATTAGTTATGTATATTTTAGCTAACTCGCAAATGAAAAGAGCGATGATAGGTGGACGTAAAATTAATTTTGGTGGTAAAAAAAATAGTCCTATAAGTAATTTATTTAGTAAAATCAAAAATATATTTACGAAAACTAAAGTAACTGAAACCATTAAGGAGGTTGAACGTTAATGAAAAAGATAATAATTTTACTTACACTATTTATGACATCACTTATATTAATATCATGTGATGAGTATATAGAAGAAAGTGATAACGGAGAAATCTATACTGATCAAGTATGGGATGTGTATGATGAAGGACATCAAATAACATCACCCATTGAAATAGATTTTTGGTCAGCAAATTCAGCTGTTGATATTCACGGTGTTGCACTTGCTAATATGATTGATGAGTTTAACCAATATCAAAAAGAAACATATCCTAATTCTTGGATTAAAGTTAACGCATCCTTCCAAGGTGGATATGTGAATCAAAACTCAAAACTGCAATCTGCACTCATATCTAATACAAACCCTGAATTAGCTATGGTGGGTGTTTCATCATTTGCTTTATACCATGAAAATGTAGTAGATATGAGACAAGTATTTACATATGATGATATTAGAGATGTTTATGAGGGCTTCCTTCAGTTTGCTATGTATCGTCATGTATTTGTAGGCTATCCATTCTTTGCTGCAAGTAATGTCATATTACTAAACAGAACAATGGCTGAAGCAACAGGTCTAGATGTACCAACAGTTCAAGAAATTATTGCAAATCCTGAAAACTCAAACTGGACTTGGGAGCATATGAGAAATTTAGCTCAAGCAATGCGCGATTCAAGTGGTGAACAACAAGTTTACGGATTAGCAGCATCAGGACCGGCACTTTATGAAATGATGTATACGCAAGGTGTACCTGTATATAATGAAAATGCAACTCAACAATTATTTAATAATGAATATGGACGAAGAGGACTAGAATACTGGCAAAATTTAGTCAAAGACGACATTATGAAGAATCCAGTATTAGATCCTAATCATGGCACTAGAATTCAAGGTGAGTTCACATCTGGTCATGCTGGTATGCTATTTAGTTCTTCATCAGCTATTGGAACATTATTTGATATTATCAGTAAAAACGGTCCTGAAGGCGGACCTGGTTTTGAAGTAGATGTTCTACCTCATCCAAAAGTAACTGATTTTTATTCAAATCAAAGTGGCGGTGGTATTGTTATTTTCAACAACAAATCAAAAGCTAGAACAACTGCTGCAGTTGAATTCTTAAGATGGTTGCAAGCACCAGAACAAAGTGCAAGATATTCAATTGAAACTGGATATCTAACTACTACTAGATCATCTACTCAAACGGATGCTTGGCTCGCACATAAAGAAATTAATCCGTTATTAGATAGAGTCATTCAGTTAATGGTATTTGTTCCACCTGCAGGAATTAAGGTACCAATTGGACGTGCTAAAGCACTTGCTGATACTGATTTTGGAAATTATGTTAAAGGTATTTTCTATGAAAATGCAACTAGGAATTTGGATGATGTTCTAAAAGAAACAGCCGAACGTGTTCAATATATATTAGATACGAATAGTTAATATGAGAATATCAAAACCGACAGATAAGGTTACTTTCAGTATTGTTGGCGCAGGAAACCGTGCCGGAGCATATATTGAAATGTTGGAAAGACATTATAAAGGTCTTTATGATGTTGTAGCAGTGTTTGATCCAGATAAAATCCAACAAGAAAAGTACCGTAAAACTTATAATTTAAAAAATGATCAAATATTTAATTCACTTGAAGATTTTATAAAATTACCTAGATTAAGTGATGTCGTTATAATTGCAACTCTTGACACACAGCATTATGATCCGACAATTTCTGCACTAGAACTTGGTTATGACATTATATTAGAAAAACCAATTAGTCTTAATTTGGAAGAAACGATTGCAATCGGGAAGTTAGGAGAAAAATATCCGAATCAATTAGTAGCTGTATGTCATGTTTTAAGACACTCTCCATTCTTTAGAAAGATAAAAGAAGTAATAGATTCTAAAGTACTAGGAAATGTTATTAATATACAACACAATGAAAATATAGGATATTATCACTTTGCACACTCCTATGTAAGAGGTAACTGGCGTAATACCGATATTGCTGCACCAATTATTGTTGCAAAATCATGTCATGATATGGATATTTTACTTTATTTATTAGGTGATAAACATTGTAAGAGAATATCTTCTATGGGTAGTCTTAACTATTTTACCAAAGATAATATTGATAAATGTAAAGATGAAGGTCCATATAGTGCAGAAGCAATCTATGGTGGAAATAAAATTAGAAGTGTCGTATTTGACAATTCATCAGCAGAACGTCTGAAGAATGAATTAAGTACGAGTAAATATGGTAGATGCGTATTTGATTGTGATAATAATGTAGTTGATCATCAAGTAACCATATTAGAATTTGATGGAGGCGTACATGCTACTTTCAACTTAAGTGCATTTACAAACACTATTCACAGATCATTAAAAATTATGTGTGAATTAGGAGAAATTAGAGCAACTGAAGCAACAAATGAAATAGAAGTTTGGCCATTTGGTGGACAAAAAGAAATATTTAAAATCGAAAAAGGGTATGGTGGACACGGAGGTTCTGATGAAGGATTTGTTAAGAATTTCATGGAGTCATATCTATATGACAAACCATTTGATTCAACATTGAGTATGTCAATTGAGTCTCATGTGATGGCTTTTGCAGCAGAAGAATCAAGAATTAATCACGGTCGATTAATCAACATTGATAGATACTACAAAAGAATTTTAAAAAGAATGGAGAAATAGTTATGAATAAAAAAATTTATATCATACTAACGACAATCATTTTATCCTTACTGTTAATTTCTTGTGGAGAAACTAATATTCCGGAAGATGAAGACTTAAAAGCAGTTACAGCAGTAGAAGAAAATCTAGAACTGCCAGTTGAAGACTTAAATGCTGTAACAACTAGTTTTGAACTACCTTCAGAAATGGATGGTGTAGCAATTAGTTGGCATTCTGATGAACCAACAGTTATTAATACTAGTGGAAATGTTACAAGACTTTTATTTGATGTGACCGTAGAACTAACAGCAACATTAACTAAGGGTAAACATACTAAAACTAAGATATTTACATTAGTTGTCCTTAAAAAAGAAGCAGATGATGTTGAGGTTTTTGAATATAAAATGCAACTTCCTTCAACTGAACTTTTAGAAGATGCAACTGATATTGCAATTATAGAGGATGCACCTGACTTACTTATATTAGGTGTAGTCTTAGATACATATCATTATTTCCAATATGAAACGATGTCTGGTTTTGAATATATTAAGGTTTATAACAATACAGAAGAACCATATAATTTGAAAAACCATAAAATATCTTTAGCTAATCCATTACAAGGACAAAACGGAGAAGATGCAGATGTTAGAGTTGGTAATAAAGCAATAGCTACAGGTTTCTTATTTAATTCCTTAATTGATGAAGATGTTTATATACCAGCTAAATCGATTATTCTTATTTGGTTAAAACCATATTACTGGACAGCTGGAAGTGGAACTGGTGCTTATAATAAACCATTTACAACAGAAGTTGTTTATAAAGATAGTGATGGTAGAACTGGTGCATTTAACCAAACAACAGATGACTTTAAAGCTTTTTGGAAAATGGAAGATAGCGATATAGAAGTATATGCAGCTACAAACATGGCAATTATAGGTATTCGCCCAGAAGGTGGTACTGAAGAAATGTTTCCAATTATTACTCCAGGTGGAGGAACAGGGTATACACATCTAAATTCTACACTTTTAAGATCACTTGAGATATCTAAATTTAATGATCAAGGTGGCAGTGCATCTATTGGTTTATTAAACAAATATTCAGAATTAACCTCAGAAAAACAACAAGATCCAGATCTAATATATGGCAAGAAAATATTTAATGTCATTGAAATAAAAGATAACAATGAAGTAGTGGATGGCTATTTATTTACTAATACTTGGAAATATTTCGATCCAATTATTAAGATTAATTTCTTAGGGTTAATAGATTTAGCATCAATTGCACCAGGCCAGGAATTTATTGATTTCTTAGCAACAGGTAACCCAGGTGTTAAGGGCTGGGATAATACAGTAGAATTACAGTTTAGACCACCTGTTGTTGGCGAACGCTTAATGCAATTACAATTACCATTAAGAGAACTTGCTAAATATCAACAATATCTACTACCAGCACAAATGGAAGTTATGCGTTTTGCAGCAGCAAATGTTACAACTTATCGTTTCGTTGAAAAAACAATTTTATTAACAGTAGATCCGGCAAATGGTATGGAATTTATCAATTGGAGAACAGATGAGATTTATAGTGAAGGCAGAATGAGTAGTGCTGCTCCAACAAAAATTAAATTAATAAACATCACTAGGCCATAATTATGTTTAAAAGTATAGCAAACAAATTTAATATTATTGTATTATTTTTCCTAGTTATCATTTTAGTTTCATGCAATGCAAAGGAAGTACAATTTGAGCTAGTTTATGGTAATGGACAAATAGGTATTGTTTCATCATATGATGATATTAAGTTAAATGATGAGAAGTTAAGTGTCTATAAAACAACAAATGAAAAGGTTAGTATTCATTTTGAAAGCCAGTATTTAGATGATGGTTATCAAAACATTTTATTAATAAATGAAAACCACCCCTTAGAGTTAAAAAGGGGTGGGGATTATGAATTGTTTACTAAAACAAAATATGAAATTATTAGTCCTAATATCATTAATGGTTCGCTCACTTTAAATTTTATAAGTGGAACGAACGCAGTTGGTACTTATGACAACTTTTTTATCAGAAATATATTCATAGTTATAAATAATGAACAAATTTGGTCTAATGAATATTCAGAAGATGAGTATTTAAACGAATCTCTGAAAATGGGAAATGATGATTTAAGAAGTGAATTTAGATTTGGATATCAACAAAATATTCAAGTTACCTTTGATATACCAGATAAGCATTTAAATAGATATGGTGCATTATTAAGTAATAACGAAGAATCATTTAGTTTTAACGCTAATGGAAAAACTTATGACATAACAAATCAAGCATATCTTAAGTACGATATAAACATAAATGATAATGAAGTCATTAATGAAACAAAAACAATTACTGTAACAAATGATACAAATACTAAACATCAAATTTATTTAGATGGCATCGAAATAGAAAATAACTTGAAATTAACTAAAGGTGCTTGGTCAAATGGAGAACATAAACTCAATGTTGTTTTATACAATGATTTTGGGTTTAAAGAAATTAAAGAAATAGAATTTGAGTTAGAAGCAACTGATTTAATCGAAAATAACCATAACTATACAGCATATAACTATGGAATTATATCAAACTTAAACATTGATTTTAAATCTGGTAAAGAGGTTAGCTTAAGTGATGAAAATCCTTTCCTAACGCCATTTGGCGAGTATGGAATGATTGGATTTGAAATAGATTATAACTTAGATAAACTACAATTTAATTATGAAGGAACATCACTACCTAATAGAAGCATATATTTACAAATTTATAATAATGAAAATAAAGTTTGGCAGACAGTTTCAACCTATATAACACCTAATGATGCATTATTTAACCTAGGTTATGACTTTAGCGAAAATAGTAATCAGTATAATGTTGAAAATAAAGTCAGATTTAGAGTTGTATCTGTTAATCTAGAAAAATTATCAACGGTATCAGAGTATTTATATCACCTAACAGATATTCAATATATTACTCAAAAAATTGCTAAAGCAGAAGATTCAAGTATAGGTAAGGCTGCAATTGATGCATTAACTAAAATGCAAGAATACATCATAGGTGAGACTAATAACAACAAACTCATCTATTCAATGATGACCGGAGACTTTACTCAAACTTTAAATAATGCAGAAGTAGAATATGAAAAAGTAATGCAATATTTATTTAATCCATTATTAGAAAACAACATAGCTTTTGGCGTACTATCCGGAAATCACGATGTTGGTGGTGTATCTGAAAATATTAATGGAGCACAAGCGTTAGATGAAGATTTGATTTATGAATATTGGAATGCTAATTTAGGTGAAAATGTGTTTAGTCATAATGATTTTTATAAATCAAATTATGATAACAACCGTAGTCATCACGATCGTTTAAATATAAACGGACTTAATTATTCCTTTCTATACTTAGGGTGGGGTTCATCCATTAAAGGAATAAATGTTTCAATACTCGATATAAATTATGCAAAAACAGTATTAGAACAGTACCCTGATGACATATTTGTTTTATTATCACACAACTATATGGGTGGTTCTGGATTAAGAAGTTCCACAGGAGAGTATGTATATAATTTATTAGTAAAAACATATCCACAAATAAAACTTGTCATAAGTGGTCACATCAATGGATCAAGTTCAAGAATTGATTATTTAGATGATGACAATGACGGCTTATATGATCGTAGAGTATTTCAATTTCTTACAAATTTCCAAGAAGAAGATAGTTTATATGGTGCATCATTTATAAGACGTATGGGCCTAGATTATGAAAACAATCGATTTGTTTTTGACTTGTATTCACCTTTTTATAACAGTTCAGATATTTATGTTGCAAGCAAACACAAAATTGTGAATGAACATAAATTATTTAAATATGATTTTGATTTATCAGGAAATGGATTTTCATTAAAGTCCTATGGAGTTAAATAAAATGGAAAATGATAATCAATTATACGATATTGATGGAAATCCTATAGATTTTAGTAAAGATGATTTAGTCTATAAATTATCATTTGAAACAGCAAACCTAGTTAGACGATTAAGTGCATATATTATAGATCTATTATTAATAGTAGTTATCTGGTACTTAGTTACTTTATCACTTTTTAATGAACTAGATAAATTTGTTCAAAACTTAGGAGTTGATTCAACCGATTTTGAAAACTTAATACTTTTAGATACATTTAAAAACATGGTATTAGAGTTATTCTTTAAAGCAATTATTTATTGGATAGGTATTAAAATTGCATACTTCACATTAGTTCCAGCAATTATAGGTAACGGTCAAACAATTGGCAAACTATTAGTTGGAATAGGTGTGGTTAGATTAAATGATTTAGAAGAGGTATCTCCAACAAGATTAATTATAAGAGAGGTAGTAGGCAGAGCTTTTATAGAAACATTATTAATCATACCTTACATAGTTTCAACATGTATGATGTTTATCAGTAAAGATTCTCGCTCGCTACACGATAGAGTATCAAAAACAATAGTTATTAAACTAGATTTATATAATCTAGAATAAAAAAAAGGAGAAGTAAATGAAGAAAAATCTATTATTAGGTCTGCTAATGATGATGTTATTAGTACTTGTTGGGTGTGTTGATACAAACCCACCAGTAGAACCAACATTACATAGCATAGTAGTTAAGAGTGAACCAACTAAGACAACTTATACGCAAGCAGAAGATTTAGACTTAAGCGGTTTAGTGATTGAGGCTAAATATAGCGATGATACAACTAAAGTTGTTGCAAGCTCTAATTATACAGTAACTGGTTATGATAAAAACAAACTTGGGGAGCAAACTCTAACCGTTACACATGATGGTAAAACAGTAACATTTAAAGTTACCGTTGAAGCATTAGTAGTTGAAAAACAAGAAGTCGGAATTGAACTTACAAATCCAACTAAACTTGAATATTTCATTGATGAAACATTTGATGATACAGGATTAGTTGTTAAAGTTAAGTTTGATGATGATTCAGAAGAAGTTTTAGACAAATCTAAGTACACAGTAACTGGTTTTGATAGTACCAAAGCTGATACAGTAACAATTTCAGTTACATATAAAACGTTTACTAAAACATTTGAAGTAACTGTTGTAGCTGAAGATAAAGCACCTATAGTTGTTGGCCTTATTCATCACTGGATGCCTGGTGCAATTGATGCTTTGGTTACAGCATCTGTAGATTTAACTACAGCAAGCGTTGATAGTTTCTCTATTAAGTATGGAGAAATTGTATTAGAAGAATTCCTTGACTATGAACTTGATGGCGAAGAGTTGACTATATTTGGAGCATTTCTACACGCTCAAAATTTAGAACCAGGAGTATATGAATTTACTTTAATTTCTGCTAATGGTGAAACGCCTTTTGAAGTTAGCGTAGTCCTAGATCCTCGTGATACATCAATTCCAACTAAACTTGTTGAAGGTATTGATATGAGTGGCGTTGAACATTTTGCACTTACAGCACCAATAGCTGGAGCACCTTCACTACTAATTACTGAAATTGGTGGTGACATGGGATCTAATGACTTTATTGAAGTATTTAATAATACAACACAACCATATAACTTAAAAGGACATAGAATTGTGTTTGCAGATACAGCAAGAGCATTAAATGCAGATCCAAATCTTGCATTTGTTGAACCATTTGCAATGTCATCAGGCGTTTATATTTATCAAGATTATATAATTGAACCATTATCTAGTGCAATTATTTGGGTAGTTAATGCGTATCCATGGTCTTTAGAGGCTACTCATACTCCAAATACTGAACCACGCGAAATTATTGAAGATGAAACTGTAAATTCTCAAATATTTGGACCAAATTCTTCAAACTTAAGCATTGATAAATTTAAAGCAACTTGGAATTTTGCTTCAGATGTTGATGTTTTCCCTGTTAGACCTCAATACTTTATTCATAATAATACATCTGCATATAATGCAGTAGACGGTTTAGGTCAACCAGTAGCAAAAGCTGCAGCAAGTAGATGGGCTGGATTTAATACATCAATTGATAATCGTGCAGTACAAATTCAAAAAGTAGACCAAGAAACATATTTTGAAGTTTCAGAGGATACCACAGCTCCAGCAGGCAGTGTATTCTTCAAATACGAATGGGTTGTAACTAATAAAGAAGAAGAAGTCTATGTTGATGGTGTATTAGATCGTGCAAAACTTGTAGGTTATGGTACGCCAGGATCTTCAAACTACCGACAATCAATTAATGGTGTAGGTATTAGAGTAGAATACTTTAATGCAGCTAAAGAATCATTAGGATATGCAACTACAACTGGTAAGACAGTAGATGCATATAACTACGGTAATGCAAATTACTTAGAATTATATGAAAACGCAGTTACTCCTATAGTTTCTGCAATGATTTATCCACGTTTAGAAGATACGGCTGGAGTACTTACAACTGCTAAATGGGGTCCAAGAATAACATTAGAGTATACAGTTCCAGCAGCTGATAGTATATTCATGAGATTTATTCCTCGTGATAGTGAAACAATATATGAAACCTTCTATGCTGATAAACCAGTAAGATTAGCAGGTTTAGCTAAAGCAGTCACAGAAACACAACAAAATAATATAATTGTAGTACCTGAAAGTAGTGCCTATCCTGTAAGCTATCTAAGTGATGGTTGGAATACAGCAAATAAACAAGGTTGGTTCAATTTCTATTTAACAAAACCTAGTGCATAAAAAAGATTTAATAAATTAATTAAATTATAGTGATGAACATGAAGGGTTTAGGATTTTATTTTAAAACCCAAACCCTTCATAATCACTGTAATTTATATAAAACAATATAATAAGAACTTTAAATAATTAAAAAAACATAGATGTCTTTTATATTGTTTTATACGATTAAAAATACAATTAACAAAAATAGATTTTTATGTAGTCTATTTAACATCTTTAGAAGATGAGGTGAACTTATTAAATGAAAAAATCTTTGATATGTATATGTCTAATAGTCTTAATGTTAGTGTTGGTTTCATGTAAGGTAAATAGCGATCAAGAACATATCGATAATCCACCTGTTGTGATTCCAGATCCTGATATAAAAGACCCAAATGATGCAGACCCAGATATAAATAATCCAATCGATCCGGATCCTAAAGACCCTATTGAAGTTAATAAGCGTTTTGTAGTTTATATCAATATAGATGGATTTGCTAAATACTATTATGATGAGGCATTGGTAAAGGGATTAGTACCTAATCTATCAGCGTATATTAATGATGGTATATTTTTTGATAAATTATATAATTTATTACCATCAATTACTAATCCTGTTCAAAATATGATTATATCTGGTGCAGATAGTAGTGCTACTCATAATGTCTACAGATATTTTGATAGAACTAATCATATTGTTGTACAACAACAAAGACAAAACGATGCAGAAACTATCTATGATGTAGTAAAAAAAGAAAAAATAACATCAGCAACAATCAGACATTTTTTAGCAGAAGAAATATTTAGTCCAACAAATCCAAATCACTTATATATAAGAGAACCTCATGGTACAGTATCTGATGCTATTGTTCGCTTTGATCAGGCAGTAAAGCTAGTAAGTGGCGAAAGTTTTATGAATGGATCAGTTAGTATGAAGGTAGATGATATCCCTCAATTTTTATCAATATATGTCGATGATTTAGATGCTTTAGGCCATAATGAAAGTAGTTACTATGGATATACAAAAGCAAAAACAGAAACTGAACGCATGTCAAATGTATTACATAGATTAAATATCATAGATTCAAAGATTAAAGAATTAGTAGATGTATATAAAGCTAAAGGTATTTATAATGACACGGTATTTTTGATTACAACAGATCATGGTATGACACCATTTGGAGCAAATTCTGATGGAATTACTTCACTTACAAATAAATATTCTAAAACAAAATGGCCAGCTTTAAAAGATAAATTAAAAGCAATTGATAGTAATTTAATTTTTGAATATTTAGGACCGGGTGAAAAACCAAAAGAGTCAACAACGCTTGTTGGTTTTGGAGCTGGTTTAAATATGCCAATAAGTTTTATGAATCCAAGAGTTCCAATTATAGAATTAGAAAATATTGCATTAGAATTAGAAAAAGAAGTATATATAGAAAAAGTATTTACTAGAAATGAATTAATTCAAATGGGTTTTTGGAGAAATGCTAATGTTGATTTATTAGTAATACCAAGTGAAGCTTATCACTTCCATGGCAGGTCTAATGTAAATGGAATTTATGCAGTTAGAGGTCAACATGATTCATATCTAGATAGTTCTAGAAATATATTTGGACTCGTATTTGGTGGTCAGGTAAAAAAAATAGGTATTTTAAATGAAGAAACATATGTTCATTCTTTTGGAGTCATGATTGCAGATGCTTTAAATGTTATATTACCTCATGCCAATGCTTTAAAAGTTGACTTTTTAATAGAGGATGAAACATCATGAAAATCATTATAGCTCCAGATTCATTTAAGTCAACATTAAGTGCTTTAAAAGTAGCTTCAGCTATTAAAGAAGGCTTCTTAGAAATTTTTAATGATGCAACATATATTTTAATCCCTATTGCTGATGGTGGTGAAGGTACTTTAAATAGTTTAATGTATAATCAAGATGGGAAAATAATAGAAGTTAGAGTTAAAAATGCATTATTAGAAGATACTAAAGCATATATTGGCATAACAGATGAAGGTAAAACTGCGATAGTAGAAAGTGCTTTAGCATGTGGTATTGAACAAATTCCACCAAAAAATTTAAACCCCTTAAAGGCCTCCAGTTATGGCGTTGGACAGTTAATTAAAAATGCACTTCAACTTCATGTTAAAAAAATAATTATTGGTGTTGGAAGTACTGCCACTAATGATTGTGGTGCAGGTATGTTAATAGCACTTGGTGCCAAACTAATTAATAAGTCCGGTCAAGAAATGAATTATAAAAATATAGATTTAAACGAAATTGCATCAATTGATTTAACTCATTTTGATAAGAGTATATATGATAAAGAAATTATAGTGGCATCTGATGTTAATAATCCTTTACTTGGTTTAAACGGTGCCACATATACATATGGCCCACAAAAAGGTGCAACACAAGATATCCTTCCTATATTAGAAAAAGGTATGAAGAATTTTAGTACAGTATCAAATAATTTGATGCATAAAAGTTATCAAAATCATCCTGGAAGTGGTTCGGGTGGTGGCTTAGGATTTAGCTTATTAACATACTTTAATGCGACTATTATGAGTGGTATTGGTTTAATGATTCAAGCTAAAAACATAGAAACTCTAGTATATGATGCTGATATCCTAATAACAGGAGAAGGCAAAATAGATGAACAAACCATATTTGGTAAAGGGCCTTATGGTCTTGTTAGACATGCAAAACTCATTAACCCTAAAATTCTAACTATAGGTATTAGCGGATCGTTAGGAAATAATTTAAATGAACTATATAATGATGGATTTGATGCAGTTTTTAACACCATATTAACACCTGGTAAATTAGAAGAAATTAGTGAAAATACATATCAGAATATTAAAATAGTATCTTCAAATATTGCAAGGTTATTAAAGGTAAGGTAAAAAAAATAAGATTTTCATCATATAAATTAAAGCATAAACCCCTCTATTTGATAATTTAAGTACATATGTAAAATATGGTATAATTTATTAGTAAACCAACTAAAGGGGCTGTTAACTGTGATCAATAAAATGACCATTAATCAATTAAATTCATTATCCATATTAGAACTAGAACTCTTAAGATATCTAGATAGCCATAAAAGCGAAATTCAAAATCTAAGTATTCAAAAATTAGCAGAAATGAGATTTGTTTCTACAGCTACTATTATTAGGTTATGTAAAAAAATAGGCTTTAAGGGTTATATAGAGTTAAAATACTATCTTCAAGAAGAAACTCTAAAAGATAGTCTTAGATTAAAAACAACAGGTGTTATCGATGTTTTAAATAATAGTGTTGAGACAATTAATAAAACATCAAAAATGTTAAATCTGAAACAAGTTGAAGCTTTAATTGATTTAATGTTAGAACCAAATAAAAGAATTCATTTTTTTGGAAAAGGATTAAATTCCACTATACTTTCTTACTTTAATAAATTACTCTTAACAAGAGGTGTCATTAGTGGATTTTATGAAGATACTCACATTGCATACATAGCTGCAGAAAAAATGAATAAAGATGACATCGTGGTTTTATGTAGTTTAAGTGGTAAAACACATCAAGTGATTAGAATGGCACAAATATCCAAATCAAGATCTGCAACCATTGTAACTGTTACATCTAATGATCCAAATGAAATAGCAAAGTCAGCTGATTTTCCATTCTCATTTTATAAATCAGAAGAACATATTGGACCAGATGATATTGCTTCAAGAGAAGCAATTATGTTTATTTTAAATATTATTTTCCAAGAATATTTAAAAAGAAAAAAATAAAGAGGAAATCTAGATGATGTTAAATAATAATCAAACAATCGTTTTTTTTGGAGATTCTATTACAGAAGGGCATAAAACAAATACAGAATCTATTCCTGGACATGACACTTTAGGTACTGGGTTTGTTAATTTAGTGCATTCATATATCATGGTTAATCATCCCAATTTAAATTTAAAAATAATTAATCAAGGCATCAGTGGACATAGATCAATGGATTTAATAAATAGAATTCAAAAAGACTGTCTGGATTATCATCCGGATTGGGTTGTCATGATGATTGGTACCAATGATGCTTGGCGTCAAGTTGATTCACCACATATTCCAAAATATATCATGAAACCTAATGAATATAAGGATAACTTAAGAAAACTTATTGAAACATTTAAAAGTAAGAACATCAAGTTACTTTTACTAAGCCCATTTATGATTGAACTTAATCATGAAAATAAATTAAAGTCACTTATTAATGGTTATGTAAGCGATATGGAGAACCTAGCCATAGAGTATGAGCTTCCCTTTATTAATATCAATCATGCATTTAATGAATCATTAAAAACATTAACACACAATCAATTATCAAAAGATCAAATTCATCCAAATTTAGCTGGACATATGATCATTGCAACAGAAATTATCAAATATTTTTCATCAAAATAAGCCCCTAAAATAAGAAGGTTCCAATATGCTATTTTTAAAAGGCATATTAGAACCTTCTTTTCTTTTTATTAACTAGGAAAGTGCGTCAATTCCAAAATTCAAACATCCTTAGTCAAAAAATAGTCAGACAAATCTAAAACACCTAACTTTTGATAGGTAACATAAAGACGATGGAACTATTTATTATTTAGTGCATTTAACACATCTTGATTACCATCAGAATCGACAATAACCTTAGGATATAAGGTGCCTTTTAATTTAGTGTGACTACATTTAGGACAAGCTAAAGCATGTAGTGATTTATTACTGAAGTTCAGTTCGATCAAAATGTTGTGTGCTACGTTTTCTTCATAACCACACTTACAACAAACCATATCAACTGAGGGCTCTTTATAAAGTGTATCAGGATCATTTAAATCGAAGATTAACATGCCCAGTTCATCGGTTTCATCACCATTGTAAATCCTATATTAAGAAATTAAGTTTTAGTAATTCACGTAAACAATTATAATATTAATATTATTTATTTTGAATTTTGATATAATAATAATCAATCTATATAAAAAAATGTCTTAAAAAAAATTAGTGTCTGGAAAGAATTGACTTATAATCATATAGGAAAAAACAATGAAAATTAATTTTAAGAATTTAACTTTTAACATTTCAAATGATGTTATTACATTAAAAAGAATTGGAAATATAATCAATAATAAATCGTTTCCTTTTTTGGATATCCATATTGCAGGAGAAAATAAAGATAGAAATTTAGGTATAAAAACAGATAATTCCTCTGAAGGTTCAAGACTTAAATATCAATCCCATATTCAAGAAAAAGATAAATTTATTGTAACCCAAAAAAGTAATCAAATTGAGGTTACCTCATATTTTTATACATATCCTAATACAAATGCTATAAGTGTTCAAACTTCAGTAAAAAACATTTCAAATAACTTCATAATAATTGAAGAAGTATCCACTTTAAAAGTTAATGGATTTGAAGATATTGCTCCAGAAAAAATTTATTTTACACGATTTACTCAAAGTCATCATGGGGAGTGTCAACCTGTTCGCCATAGTTTTGCTGATTTTGGATTGTATGGTACAACCGGAGCTTCTCAGAAAAGAATTGCTTTTGCAAATGTTGGCAGTTGGTCAACAAAAGAAGAAATTCCACAGGGTATCATAGAGTATGATGATACATTTGTAATGTTTCAAATTGAAAGTAACAACAGCTGGTACTATGAAATATCCGACAAGGATAAGGCTTATTACTTAAGTCTTGGAGGACCAAATATTACAAACGGTAGTTGGTATAAGCGTCTTGAAATTAATGAATGTTATATGACACCATATGCCGTTGTTTCATTTGGAGATTCTTTGAATGAAGTTGTAGGAGAAATGTCTAAATATCGCAGACACATAAAAGGTGTGTGTGAAGCAGATGAAAATCTTCCGACTATATTCAATGAATATATGCATCTTTCCTGGGATAGCCCGAGTGAGGATAAGACAAGAATATATGCCCCAGTTATTTCAAAGTTGGGAATTGAATACTATGTTGTTGACTGTGGTTGGCATAATGAAGAAGATGGAAATATAATCTATCCGTATGTAGGACAATGGAAAGAGAGTAATAAACGCTTTCCAAACGGTGTAAAGAAAACTGCAGATTACATTCATTCACTTGGAATGAAGTTTGGTTTATGGATAGAACCAGAAATCATTGGAATAAAATGTGCCGATATGCTTAACTACTACGATGATGATTGTTTCATTACAAGATTTGGTAAAAAGATTTCTGTGATGAATAGATACTTTTTGGATTTTCGTAATAAAAAGGTTCAACTTTATCTTACTCAAAGTATCAAGCGAATGGTAGAAGAATATGGCGCAGATTATATCAAACTTGATTACAATGAGGATTTAGGCATAGGTACCGATAAAGATTCTGATAGTTTTGGAGAAGGTTTGGAGCAGTGTGCTAATGCATATCTTTCATGGATAGATAAAATAAGACAAATGTTTCCTCAAGTGATATTTGAAACCTGTTCTTCTGGTGGAATGAGACTTGATTACAACACACTTAGACATTTTCCTATTGTATCGACAAGTGATCAAATAAGTTACAAAAAATATCCCTATATTGTTGGAAATATTTTATCTACTGTCCTACCTGAGCAAGCTGCAGTTTGGAGTTATCCAGTTGGACTGCCAAATATGGAATTTAATCCAACCAGAGCATGGGTGGAATCAAACATTTCTGATGAACAAGTTATAATGAACATGATTAACTCATTTTTAGGACGTATCCACCTTGCAAGCCATCTTGAACTTTTATCAGACAATAAACTTGATTTAGTAAAACAAGGAATTACTTATTATAAAAAGTTATCTTCTATAAAAAAGGATGCATTACCATACTTTCCTATAGGATTTACTAGATTCAAAGAACAAATGGTAGCAAGCGGTCTTAAAAAAGATGATAGGATTTATCTTGCAGTATATAACCTTGATGGATCAAACCATAAAGAAATAGTTCTTAGAAATAATATAAAGACTATACATATTGCTTATCCAAACAAGTGCGATGAAGTCAAAGTTTCATTTGACAAAAATATAGTAAAGATTGATTTTACTTTAGATTATCAAGCAAGATTTTTGGAAATAGAATTAAATGATTAAAAATTATATGAAATAATATATGCGCTTTAATTAAATATCAATGTTTGTGTTATTTAATATGGCTCATCAAAATAAGCCCCTAAAATAAGGAAGGTCCAATATACATTTTCTATAAATATATTGGGACTTTCTTTTTATTTTGGTCCTTTAAATATGTTATATACTTAAAATAAAATCTTAAAAGATGTTTGTATGATAAGTTTTTTTGATATTTTTTTTATAAAACATTAAATGAGTTGACATAGATTATGATTCGGTATATAATTACAATAACGATAATGTAAAACGCTTACAGACTGGAGACTTGGATGCAAAAAAGAGTATTACTTAAAGATATTGCAGAAAAAATGGGATTAACAATTAATACTGTATCTAGGGCACTTAAAGATAAAAAAGATATTTCTGAAGATACAAAAACAGAGGTAAGACGTATAGCTTATCAAATGGGCTACATTCCGGATACCATAGCAAGCAGTTTAAGAAGTGGTGTTACCAAAACTATTGGAGTCATGTTTGATAACATTGCCAACCCATACTTTGTAATTATGACAGATTTACTACATCAAGAACTTAAAAAAGATGGATATGAAATGATGATTTACACTAATAGTGGGGATCATGCACAGTTAGATGTTGATAATTTTAATTTAATGGCCTCACGCAGACTAGATGGAATAATTACTTTTCTAAAACCTACCGAAGATGTTGTTAGATTAGCTAATAATAATTCCGTTCCAATGGTAATATTAGGTCGGGAAGGCGAAGATATCAATGTGGATTCAGTCTATACAGATGACTACCTAGGTGGTCAACTTATGGCGCAATATTTAAGTGCGAAATACTTAGATAAAGTTGCATATGTAGGTGCTCCAATTGATATTATGTGTTCGATTAAAAGATCTGAAGGTTTAATGGATTATTACCATGACCTTAATCACCCGATTAAAAATGAATATATTATTTATATTGAACACTATATAAGAGATTTTCATAAACATATTGATTTTTTAGTTGAAGAAGATATAAAAGCAATCTTTTGTTTCAACGATAGTATGGCATACGATGCTATGAGTTATCTAAAAAAACATTATCCATATAAAAATATAGAGGTTACTGGATATGATAATATTGGTTACGGTCTAAGAATACCCGTTGATCTTACTACGATAGATTCTGATAAAGTTAGTATGGTTAAAAAAGTAGTTAGATTCATAAAAAATAGAATTCAAGATCCAAACATGCCAATTCAAACGAAGGTATACCAAACTAAGCTAGTAAAATTCGAATAAAATCAAATTTTACAAGTTTATAACATTAACGTTAATGTAAAATAAAAAGGAGAAGAAAATGGAAACATTTAAGAAAGTACTTAGTATAACATTACTTATATTATCACTCTCAATTCTTGCTGCATGTGGAGGTAAAGACCCACTTGCTGAGGGAAAAACCCAAATCAACTTTTGGGGTTGGGGTGACCAATCAGAGGTTGCAGTATTTAGATCATTAGTTGATCAATACAATGAAACTAATGAAGATAATATATTTGTCAACTATACTCAAAAACCATCAAGTGGTTATGAATCAAGTATGGAAAGAACACTATCAGGTTCTAGAGCGCCAGACATTTTCTATGTTGGTGATGGGACTGTTAAAAAGTGGGTAGAATTAGATTATTTATATGACATCACAGAATTAGTTAATAATTCAGAAGTGATAGATTTAGAAAATATTTGGCCAACAGCAGTTTCTAGATATCGATACAACAAGGAAAATAGAACATCAAATGAAACAGATCCTATATATGCTTTACCTAAAGATATTGGACCAACAGTTATTTACTATAATGCAGATGCATTAAAAGCTGTAGGCGTTACAATCGTTAGTAAAGATCTTGATGACGCTACAATTACCTCTGAAGAACAACAAGGCTTTAATTTAGAAGCTAAAATATTTAATAATCGTATTCCAATGACTTGGGAAGAAACACAAGAATTATCTTATTTACTAACTAAAAAACATAATGCAAATGCTATCACCGATTATGGTTATTATACTGAGTGGTGGTTTAACTATGTTTGGAGCGTTGGTGGAGATGTTTTAACTATGAATAACAATGGAGATTATGAATTCTCATTAGGTAGTGAAACACCAAATGGAGAAAACCTACCAAGCACAAGAGATGCATTTAAACATTTTGTAGATTTATCAACAGTTCATGAAACTTCACCTAAACCAAATACAATTTCAACAGTAGGTAAAACAAACTACTTTACAACTGGTAAGGTAGCAATGATGGTAGATGGTAGATGGTCAACAGTTACTATTAGAAAAGATGCAAACTTTGATTGGGACGTAGCACCACTTCCAGTTCATGAAAATGGAATTCAAGCAGGTCATTCCGGCTCAATGGGATTCGGAATATGGAAACGTACATCTAAGAGTCAAGAAGCATTTAAATTTATGGAATATTTATCAGGACCAATCGGACAAGCTGCTCAATCAGAAACTGGATTCAACATTCCAAACCAAATTGATTTGGCAAACACAGAAGTCTTCTTACAAAGTGATCAAAAACCAAAGAATGCTAAAACATTTATTGAAGCAGCGATGCATCAAAGACCTGGTGACTGGGCATATCTTCCAGACTCAGCATGGATTACAGTATGGGCACCAACGTTAAATGGTGCTGTACTCAATGGACAAACAAACATTGATCAATTCTTTAATCAAGTAACATCTGCAACAAATCAAATATTAAAAACATATACAGAATAACGGAGTAAGTCATGACATCAACTGAAAAAAGAAAAACTTTAAAGTACATACCAAATAAATCTAAGTGGGGACTAGGTTTAGCAATCATACCTTTAATAGGGTATGCAATATTTGGACTACTCCCACTGATTTTAAGTGTTGTAATTAGTTTATTTGATTTAAACGGTTACCGTTTTGAAGGTATGGAATTTGTAGGTTTTAATAATTTCAGTCATGTCATTACTGACCCACTGTTTTACAAAAGTATTTTAAACACACTCTATGCTATGTTATCAATCCCTATAACAATAGGTTTATCACTGCTTATCGCAACAGTATTAATGAACCCGAAAATTAAAGGAAAAGCAGCATTTAGAACAATATTTTTTATTCCTTATGTATGTAGTGTTGTTGCAGTTTCTATTATGTGGCGTTGGCTTTTAGATGGTGAGTATGGAACGATAAATCAAATACTTAGTATGATTAACATAGACGGTCCAGACTGGTTAGGTGATTCTAGAAGTTTCATGCCAGCGATGATCATGATGAGTGTATGGGGTGGGTTAGGATTTAATGTTATATTATTTTCTGCAGCACTTACAAACGTAGATCATTCATTATATGAGGCTGCTCAAATAGATGGTGCTGGTACGATAAGAAAATTTGTCAGTATTACATTACCATCTATATCTCCTGTGACTTTTTATATATTAGTTATTAGTTTAATTGGTGGATTACAAGATTTTGCTAGATTCCAAATTATGGCACCAGGTGGTGGACCTGATAATGCAGGATTAACAGTAGTTTACTATCTATATAACGCAGGATTTACAAATGTAGTTACATATGGAATGGGTATTGCATCAGCAGTTTCATGGGTATTAACAATTATTATTGCAAGTATTACAGCAATGAACTTTATTGCATCGAAGAAGTGGGTGGCAAATTCATGAGAAATGAAAATTTAATTAGAAAATCAAAATTTCACTATAAATGGAAAAGCTATTTACAAACTATTTTAAGTTATACATTCTTGATTCTACTTTCATCATTTATAATTATTCCATTTTATGTCATATTTATTACCTCAGTAAAATCAAGAGCAGATTCTTTATCCATACCTTTTACATGGTTACCCAGTCAAGGTTGGCATTTTGATGGATACTTTAGTGTGTTATTTTCTGACCTTTCTGGTGGCGGTGATGGGACATCAACAATTATTAGAGGATTTATGAATACACTTATAGTAGTCATACCATCTACACTCATTGGACTTTTAACATCAGCACTATCTGCTTATGCATTTGCAAAACTCAAATTTAAAGGTAAGAAAATAGGCTTTGGTGTATTACTAGTCACAATGATGATTCCAGGTGTCATCATGCTTGTACCAAGTTATATGGTATATGATGCATTAGGATTAGTCGATAGTTTCTTTCCTTTAATGGTACCTGGAATGTTTGGAGCGGCAGCTGCTGTGTTCTTCTTAAGACAATTTTTCCAAGGCATACCTGATGAATTACTCGAGGCAGCAACAATTGATGGTATGGGAGAATTAGGTATATTTTTTAAGATTATGCTACCTTTATCAAAACCAGCATTAATTGCACAAGGCATCTTAGGGTTTATTGCAGGTTATAATGATTATTTTGGACCTTTAATATATCTACATGATCCAAAAAAATATACATTACAAATTGCACTATCATATTTTGAAGGCACATATGTTAATGACTGGCCAACAGTCATGGCTGGTGCAGTTATCACACTTGTACCAACCATAGTAATATTCTTAATCGCACAAAAATATTTTGTTCAAGGTATTACAATGACTGGATTTAAATAATTTGAAAGGTAAAAAATATTGATGAAAAAAACATTGACAATCATAACAACATTTAGTTTATTATGCTTACTTGTAGCTTGTGGTTCTGATACAGGTAACTATTTTGATGGTTTAACGGAACCATACAATGAAAACTTATTTTTTAGAAATGATTTAGAGGTAAGAATAGCGGACCCCTCAGTAATTTACATTACAGAAGGAAAAGAAGCAGGTTACTTTTACTTATACGGTACTACAGATCAATTAAGCGCAACAGGTATTTATGCATATAGAACTAAAAATTTCAATGACTGGCAATTAATGGGACCAGCATTTGTACCCCACAAAGATTCTTGGGGAATTAGTTCGATTTGGGCTCCCGAAGTTATTTATATGAATGAAAAATACTATATGTACTACTCAGCAACTAATCGTTTTAATAACAATTTAAAGGGATTAGGTGTTGCAGTTTCAGATAGTCCTTATGGTCCTTTTGAAGTCTATGAAGGAACAACTATTGATAACCGTGAAATCACTGTTGCTGATCAGCCATTTGATGTAGGATTTAAAGCAATTGACGTATCACCTTTTATAGATACAAATGGCGATTTTTACCTTTACTTTTCTAAAGACCAAGTTGATGGTATCTCATCAATTTGGGGTGTAAAAATGTTGGATCCTGTTACACCTGATTTATCGACTTTAAAACAATTAACACAACCAAGCTTTAGATCGATGGATGCATATGAAAATGCCATATTAAGATTTGGTCAAGTATCATGGGAACATGCAAATGACTCACAAGGTTATGTCATGTGGAACGAAGGACCATTCATGTATGAAAAAGATGGTGTATACTTCTTAAGTTATTCAGCAAACCCATATTGGTCTAGAGAATATGCAGTAGGTTATGCAACATCAAATAGTCCTTTAGGAGATTTTGTAAAACCAGAAGATAACCGTATTCTTGGAGTTGATACAAACTGGGATCATATGTCAGGTACTGGACACCACGTATTCTTTGAAGCTGGCGATGAATTATTTGTTGCATATCATGCTCACCAAGATAGAGTATTTGGTAATTCAAGTAGAGCGGTTGCATTTGATAGAGTATTTATAAATGAAGATGAACTATACATAAATGGACCAACATATTCACTACAACCATTACCTGAAATTATTACAGGCTATAAAAATATTGCAAAGGATGCAACATTTGAGGCAACCAATACATTAGATGTTGAAAAACTAAATGATAATATTGTTGCAATGCATTATAAAGATGCCTCAACTCAAATGGATGTAGAAACAGGTAGCACAACCATTACAATTAAATTTGATTCTGAAAAGTTAGTACGTGCGCTATTAATATATAATTCTGTAGATTATGAAACAGCATTTTTTGAAATAGAGTCCATTAATGTTTCAAATCAAGTTAAAATTAAAAATCTAGGATTTAATAATAATTATATAAATAGAGAATTTCCAGATTTCCCTGAAATGAGACCGGGTGGAGCCTTTATTGCTGAATTTAATGAAACAACAACAAAAGAAATAACAATCACTATTAAACAAGAAGGTTCAATTTCAATACCAGAAATTGTTATATTAGGAAAGTAAGGTAAATAAATGAAAAAAATAATAAATTTATTTATATTAGGGTTGGTCCTCATATTAATAGCCTGTCAACCAACTAAATACAGTTTTGAGAATCCAATTTATCCTGAGGATATTGACTTTAACTCAAGTGAACTTGATGAAAATATAAGTCTTGATGGTAAATTAGATGAAGCATTTTATAATGACCTTGAAGATTTAAGTTTTACATCAGCTCAAAACCCAAATCAATCCATGTCAATTAAAGCATACTTTGCTAATAAAGGGCTTCTTGTAGGTATTTTTAGAAATGATAAATCAGTTTACAGTGACGAATCAATCCAAGTGTTTAGAAATGATTCAGTCGAATTATATATTAATCCAACAAACAATAAACAATCTTTAACAAAAGATTATGTACAACTAAGAATCTCTGCAACAAATCTAAAAGAATCATGGATTGGTACACCTTCACCTGATGGTTACCCATGGAGCTATTATTTTGTACCATTTATGTCAGAAGTATATGTTGATGGTCAAATCATTGACTCATATGAAAATGATATAGAAGACAATAGAAAGTCAAATGGATATAGTATAGAAGTATTTATCTCTTGGGAAACATTGGGATTAACATCTAAGCCAGACACCATTGATCTATTCCCAGCATTTGTTGATAAAACCGGATTAGGTGTCAATGAATTTAAATGGAATGGATATGGAACTGCACATAATAATCCAAGCGGTTATGTTACATTCAATCATCAAAAACCAGGTACTGAATCAGGAAGTATATTTGGAGATTCTAATTTTGGGATGTATGCAACAACCGGATTTGATGTTAAAAACGATAACATTTTAGTTCAACAAAATGGTGGGTATGATCAATACACATTCTTTAAGAATGTTCATGGATCAAAATATGGATTTAGTGTTGAAATATCAGACTTAAATATTTTAAATGGTGATCAATATCCAAAAGTTGGAGTGATTGTTGGACAAAACGAAAGTGAACTATTAGTATTCTTACTCGATCCATTCGTTAATTTTGATAATTTCTATGGTGTATTAGTACCAAGAAATAAAGTAAATGGAGAATGGGGACAATGGGGATGGAATGATGGTATACCACTACCAATTGGCTTTAATTATCAAAGCAAAAACAAAATTTCTGTCGTTCGAGATGAAACATTTGTTTATATATTTGTAAATGATGAATTCATTGTAAAAAGAGAACATAATTTCACAGAAGACACACAAGCCGGACTATTCACAATGAATATGACTGCTAGATATACCAATGCAACAGCATTTAATGAAACAGTTATTGATAATTTAATTACTTTATCAGAAACTCCGGAAAATGATACATTTATGCAACCAACACCAGGTTTTAAAATTGAAGAAAATAGTGCAATACAAAATGGTGGGTATGATCAATGGGTTTACCTAAAAGAAGTACAAGGTAGTGTATATGGATTCAGTGTAAATATATCTGATTTAATCATTTTAAATAATGATCAATTTCCTAAAGTAGGTATCGTAGTTGGTAAAGATAGTAATAGAATTCTTAATTACTTCTTAGATCCATTTCCAGGTTTTAACAATTATTATGGATTAATTGTTGAAGGTGCACTAAAGGGTAGTGCTTGGACTGACTGGCAGTGGCCAGATGGTGTGAATCTACCTGTAGGTTTTAGTTATCATGACAATAATAAAATAACATTATTAAAAGATGAAACAAATGTATATATATTAGTTAATGATGTCTTTGTACAAAAACAAGCACATGGATTTACAAATGACACACAAGCTGGATTGTTTACCATGAACATGCATGCAAACTATACAAATATAGAAGTATTTGATACAGCATCCGTTCAAGCTCAAATTGAATCAATTGAATCAAATAGTTCAAATCTATATGAAAATATTACAGCAGGATTTGATGTTACAGATGAAACAAATGTAAAACAAAATGGATTAGGTGTTCAAAGTCTTTACTTTAAAGATATGATTGGTAATGCATTTATGGCAACCACATACATAACAATCGGTTCAAATTTAGATAATGACCAGACACCAAAGATTGGTATGGTTACAAGAAATGATAATGGTGGTCAAATCGCATACTTATTAGATCCACATGCTGCTAAAGATTGGAAAGATGTTGTTATCGTAAGAAAACCATCAGGTAGTGACTATAACTGGCCAGGAACACAAATTTGGTTAGATGAACTAGACTACAATAACGAAATAAAATTAACAGTCGTTCGCTCATTAAATACACTTTATTATTTCGTTGATGATGTCTTAATCCACATTGGTACAACATTAAATAGTTTAGATTCACAACCAGGATTAATGACAATGGCACATACTGGTACATTTAAAAACTCTTATGCAACAATAGATCAATTAGAAATTGATGCATACTTAGATAACTACATTTTTAATGCAACAGATAATTTTGGATGGGAAGGTACTGGTAACTTTAATGTTGTATCACAAACAGAAGTAACTATGAATCCAAATCCATATCAAGTTAATGAACCAAACAACTTAATTGTTAATAAAGATATTGAATTAACAGGAGACTTTTCAATTGAGTTTGATATTTCCAATGTAACATACGTAGATAAAGCAGCACCAGGTATCGAAGTATGGCCAAAGCTATCATTCTTACTCATTCAAAGTGATAATACAAAAAATTATGTTTCATTTGGTGCAGCATTAGATAAACAAAATAGAATTGAAACATTCTTTGATACATGGGTTAATTGGCAAGAATTTACAAATGTTGACTGGCAAACAGGATTTAATATCAAAATCATTCGTACAATCTTAAACAACCAAGCAACAATTCAGATTTACGTAAATGATGTTTTAATTCAAATTGATAGTGAAACAAGTTCAATTACAACTGATTATATTGGTACTTATACAATAGGTTTAACTTTTAATCATGCAAGTGGACAAATTTCAAATATGATACATACATAAAATATACGAATAAGACTAGGTGAATTATAATGAAGTTTAAAACAAAAATTAGTGACATTGGAGATCCATTTGTAGTAAAGCATGAAGATTTATATTATGTATATGCTACAAGCTATAAAAGTGGATTCTATGTTTGGGTATCCAAAGACTTAAAAACATTTTCTGAACCAAAGGTATGTTATGAAAAGAACAATAAAAGCTTTGGTTACAGAGATTTCTGGGCACCCGAAGTCATATATGATGGTAAAAAATTTATCATGCATTACACAGCAAGATCGAAAAAATCTGATTCACTAAGAATTGGAGTAGCAGTTTCAAGTAGTCCTTTAGGACCATTTGAAGATATTTATGATGGAGAACCAATGTTTGATTTTGGCTATGCAGCCATCGATGGCCATGTATTTATAGACAGTGATGAAAAAAAGTATTTCTACTTTTCAAAAGACTGTAGTGAAAACTGGGTTAATGGTGTGAAAACAAGCGAAATTTATGTTGCTAAACTTTCAGATGACTGTCTAAGATTAGAAAGCGAACCAAAAAAACTTATTACGCCTACTAAAGCATATGAAACTATTGCATACTTTGATGGTGATACATACTTATGGAATGAAGGAGCATATGTCATAAAAGAAGCAGATACATATTATCTGATGTATTCAGCAAACCATTATGCAGATAAATACTATTGTATTTGTGCTGCGAAATCAAAATATCCCGACAAAGATTTTGTTAAATTTGATCAACCGATTTTAACTTATAAAGATATAAATGAAAGTGGACCAGGGCACCATATGATGCTTAAAAATGGTAAGGGATATATTTGTGTATTTCACGTACACACACATAAAGAAAAACCATCTGGTAACCGCACAATGTGTTACATTCCTGTAACAATAGAAAACGATCAATTTTTATTTGATAAATAATAAGGGAGGTACATATGAATAAAGACTTATATCCAAGACCACAATTCATTCGAGATAATTACCAATTATTAGATGGTATTTGGCAATTTAGTTTTGATGATAATATGCAAGGTATTAAAGAAAAATGGTTTAATAACTTTCCTAAAGATAGTAAACAAATTCTTGTACCTTTTGTATTTGAGTCAGAAAAATCAGGCATTCATGATCTAGCGTTTCATGATCATGTATGGTATCAAAAATCACTTCTGATACCAAAAGATTGGAATCAGCAAGTCATACTCAATTTTGAAGCTGTTGATTATATAACAAGAGTATATATAAATGGTCAATTTGTAGGTGAAAATGTAGGCGGATATAATCGATTTTCATTTGATATCACACCATACTTAAACTATAAATTAGAGAATTTAGTTGTTTATGTAAGTGATCCATCCACTGAAGAAAGAATACCTCGAGGTAAACAATCTTGGGTGCCTAAACACCATAGTATATGGTATCCAAGAAATACAGGTATTTGGCAATCAGTTTGGATGGAACCCATACATCAAGAATCCATAAAGAGATTAAAAATTAATTCTGATATTGATGAAGGTAGTATAACTTTAGAACTTGAAACATCTACTCAAAATAAAAAAACTTTAGAACTCATTATTAAAGATGGTGATGAAGTTATTGTTTCTGATAAGTACTTAGTAAGTGATGAACTTAAAAGAAACATTCAAATTTGGAACCATAAAGTCTTTTATACAAACCAACATCACCATGGAAAAACATGGAGTCCAGAAAATCCACATTTATACAATATAGAGTTTAATCTATATATGGATAATGTCTTAACAGACCATGTAAAAAGCTACTTTGGCATGAGAAAGATTCATACTGAAAATGGCATGGTATACCTAAATAACAGACCATACTATTTAAAATTAGTATTAGATCAAGGATATTTTAAAGATGGATTATTAACAGCATCTAGCGATGAGGCATTAAAACAAGATATTGAGTTAGCAAAACAAATGGGTTTTAACGGTGCAAGAAAACATCAAAAAGTGGAAAGTGAAAGATATTTTTACCATGCAGATAAATTAGGATTCATTGTTTGGTCTGAACTACCTGCCACAGCATCATTTGATCAAAAATTTGTACCAGAAATAATCAATCAATGGACAAAAATGATTGAACGTGATATCAATCACCCATCCATTATTGCATGGGTACCAATCAATGAATCATGGGGAGTACCAAATATTAATCATGATTATATTCAACAAAATTATGCATTAACACTATATCATCTTACAAAAACTTTAGATCCAACCCGTCTGGTAATTTCCAATGACGGATGGGAGTTAGTAACAACAGATATTGCTGCTATACATAATTATTCACATGGCAAATTACATGATAAAACACAACACGAAATATTTAATGCATCTTTAAAAACTAAAGAAGCAATTCTAAATCATTATCCAGCAAATAGAAATATATTTGCAAATGGATTTGAATATGATGGAGAACCCATCATGCTTACCGAGTTTGGCGGCATCTCATTTACAAACACACACGAGAATGGCTGGGGCTATTCTCATGTAGATAACCCGGATGTATTTTTAGAAGAATATGAACGTATTTTAAAAGCAATTCAAAATAGTGAGGCAATCGTAGGCTTTTGTTATACACAACTTACAGATGTTGAACAAGAAATCAATGGATTATTAAACTATGATCGCAGTGAAAAAGTATCACTAGAAAAAATCAAACTCATAAATGACCAAGTCTCATTTATGATTTCTAAAAACAAAAAATAGAAGGGATTGAAAAAATGAGGAAATTATTATTACTGGTTCTAGGACTCATTGGCTTATTATTCGTTGTTGCATGTGATAAACCAAACCCACCTGTAACTGAAGAGTTAAAAGCACTATACTTAGACCAGACCAATCTTACTTTAAAGATAGATGATACCTATCAATTAGTAGTCACTAAAGACCCAATTAACGACACATCAGAACTTACATGGTCTTCAACGGCTTTAAATGTTGCTGAAGTTTCACAAACAGGATTGATAACAGCAAAAGCAACCGGAGAAACTACAATTAGAGTCGAAGCATCTAATGGCATATCTACAAGTATGACTTTAACTGTAGTAGAAGATATAGAAGAAGAAGTAACATCACTTCCAATTGATTATAATTTTGATACCAAACCAAGTGGCTTAAATATTGCCTATTCTGGTGGAGGATTTAATACAGTAGCTGATGGTATTCTAAGTATGGGTACAATTGGAACTGGTAATAGTCAAGCAGCGATTATTTTTGATGAAGCATTAAAAGAAACAACTGTCATTGAAACAAGAATTAAAGTAAACACAGTAGCTTTTACTAATGCCATCTTCTTATATACCTCAGGTACTTCAGTCAATGATATTGTTGTTGCACTTGCATTTGAAAACAATAGCATCAAATATCATAGTGGTAGTGGTTGGACAACAATTATGAGCCACCAAATGGATACATGGTATGATCTAAAAATGGTAGTAAATATTGGATCAAGAAGCTTAAACCAAACTAAAGGTGATTTTGATCTTTATGTTAATGGAACATTACTAGGTAACTATTCATTCAGAAATGGTGGAGATGGGTATGAAGATAATATTTATGCCCTAAGATTTGGTTCAGATAAACAAAACTCAGAATTTAGTTATGATTATTTAAAAATTTATTATGCAACCAAACCGACACTAACATTAATTGAAAACAGCAAAACACTTACATTAGAACAAAACAGTGTGGATTATAAAGTGTTGTATGCAGCAACTGGTAATCCAGAAATTTCAATTACATCAACTACTCAAACAGGTTACACAGTAAATGATGATGTCATTACATTTACGGCAGCAGGTACGTATGAATTTAAAGTACGTGCTACAACTGGTGCAGGTTATGTAGAGCGTACACTAAACATCGTTGTAGAAGGATCTATATATGCACCGACTTTAAATATTATTGAGAGTTCTAAAAGCTTATTGTTTACTGAAGGGTTAACATACACACTACTTTATGAAGTCACAGGTGGAGATCCTCTACCAGAGGTAAGTATTTTAGTAGAACCTCATACTGGTGTTACACTTAGTGAGAATGTTGCAACATTTACAGAACTTGGCACATATGTTTTCAGTGTTAAAGCTGAAAATACTGTAGCTTCAGTAACAAAAACAATTACAGTTAAAGTAACAGATACTTTAACATTTATTGATGAAACATTTGATACTGAACCAACATATCAAGAAACAACTGTTGGTACAGGAACATTCTCATACACCGATAATAAAGCAAATTTCAAAACAGGAACAACTTCTGGACAAGTATTTTTAAACATACCTTTAGAAGGTATTGATGGTTCATTTGTTATATCTGAGGATGTAACAGTTTTAAGTAATTCATTTTCAAATGTATTATTCATATATGCAAATAATGGAATTGGTACAACTGATATTGCATTAGGCATAGCAATAGAAAATGGATTATTACGTAGCCATAATGGTACAGCATGGAGATTAGTTGAAGGTGCACCAAATGTACTTAACCAAACAATTAACCTTAAATTACATGTGAATGTGGAAGCTGGGGAATTTGAACTATTTATTGATGATGTAAGTTATGGCATATTACCGTTTAGACATCCAAATTTAAAGGATAGTATGACACATTTATACTTAGGTTCAGATAAAGTAAATGCAAACTTTACTCTAGATAATATTAAAGCCTCCTATATCCTAGCGCCAGAATTAGAATTAGATACGCTAGAAGCCTCTGTTAATATTGACGAAAATCCCGAATTTGAAGTGATTTATACTGTAAAAGATTTCTTACTACCAACAAATGTAATCATTACAGGTGAAGATAAACCGGGATATCAAATTGAAGGCGATATCATTAGATTTACGAATGTTGGAACATTTGAATTTGTTGTTACAGCATCAAATTCAATTTATGAAACATCAAAAGTTATTCAAATTCAAGTTACTGGTTCAAACTTTGCTCCAATTATTGAAGTTATCGAACAAGAAGTTACACTCGACTTTAGTTTAGTACAATCATATACATTAAACTACTTAGTAACAACCGGTAATCCAGAACCAACCGTAGAAATTACATCAACAAACACATCTGGGTTTACTTTAAATCTAAATGAGGTAACCTTTACTGAACTTGGTATCTATGAATTTATGGTTACTGCAACAAATAGTATAGGCAGTGATCAAAAACTCATTACAGTGAATGTATTAGATGATTCAGTTCAATTAATGGAAAGTTTCAATCATCCAAGAGATTATGAATTTACAACAACTGGTAATGGTAACTTATCATATACAAATCAAACATTAAATCTTACAACTCAAATCGCTCCAAACTCTGTTTTTGTAACAATTCCATTTAAAGAAACATTGACTCAATCATTTACAATTTCTCAACAAGTAACAGTTAATACACCTGCATTTTCAAATGTATTATTTATTTATGGCAACCATTCAAATGCAGGAACTTCGATAGCTGTTGCTATTGCTGTACAAGATGGCATATTAAAATATCATGATGGTAGTTGGAAAAATGTACCTGGCTATAGTGCGGTACTTAACCAAACCCTTGATTTAATGGCATATGTAGATATAGATACTAAAATGGTTGATTTATACATTGATGGTGCTTTTGTTGTTTCATTTGGATTTAGAACACCATCATTAGCTAACAACTTAACACATCTTTATTTAGGTTCAGATAAACAAGACACAAACTTTGAAATTGATAATTTAATTATCAAATATGTGGATACACCAGAATTAGAATTAACTCAAACAGAAATAACTCTAGATATAGATACAACACCTTCTCATGTATTAACATATACAACAACAGACCCGGTTACAATTACAACTTCAGCATTAGAAGGTGTAACAATTTCAGGGGATGAATTAACATTTACAATGCCTGGTACATATGAGTTTTTAGTTACTGCTTCAAATGGTTTTAGAAATGTAAGTAAAACATTTACAGTAATAGCAACCTCAAGTTATTATGCACCAATATTAACAGTAAATGAGACAGAAAAAGCAATTGACTTATCAATTGATAACACATATGAATTAAACTATGTTGTAGATGCAAACCCTACTGCAGTAGTTGATATAGTCGTTGATCTAAGTGAAGGTTTTATATTAGTTGATAATATGTTTACATTTACAGCTCCAGGTACATATACAGTAACAATTACAGCAACAAATAATAAAGGTAGTGAAACTGGTATAGTTGTACTTACTGTTTCTGAAACAGGATACGCACCAACAGTTACTTTATTAGAAACTGCTATAACAATCGATTTAAAAGACACAAATGAAGTTTTATTAGTTTATTCAGTAGATGCAATACCATCTGCTACAGTAGCAATTAATGTAGACTTAGAATCAGGCTATACATTAGTAGATCAATTATTAACATTTACTATACCTGGTACATATATTGTGACTATAGAAGCAACAAATACATTTGGTACCGATCAAAAGACTTTAACAATTACAGTTTTAGATACAAGATATGCACCAACAATCACAGTAAATGAAACTGATATAACAATAGACTTACTATTTACAAATACATATACATTAGATTTTGAAGTAGATGCTCTACCTGAAGCAACACTAGATATATTAGTAGATCAAACAGAAGGTTATGTACTAGACAATCAAACCCTACAATTTAGTTTACCAGGTACATACATCGTAACAATTAACGCAGAAAATATGAAAGGTTCAACATCAGAATCAATTACTATTCATGTCATTGAAACACCTGTTATTGATCATGAATATATTGAAACATTTGATACATTACCACTAGAAATGGTTCATTCAGGTTCAGGTACATCACAAATTGTTGATGGTGTATTAGTACTTCAAACTGGAGCCACAACAGGTAAAGCACTTTATAATGGATCATTTGAACGTGCGCTAAAAGGTACTTATGCAGTTGAAACAAGAGTTAAAATTTCTGCACCAGTATTTACAAATCTCATATTATTATATTCAGGTACAAGTAACGTCTTAGGCGTTGCTGTACAAGATGGAACATTAAGATATCAAAATGGTACAACCTGGATAAACTCAGAAATAGCAGTTCCACAAGATGAATTCTTCACACTAAAAGTTATAACTACAGTGATGTCAGGTACATTTGATATATATGTAAATGATGTTAACTATGGTAACTATTCACTAAGAACTAAAGGTGCTGCTGAAGCAA
>NZ_JAFR01000002.1 GCF_000526235.1 Acholeplasma granularum ATCC 19168
TCTTTGAAAAGTAGATAAATGATGTCTGAAAAGAAACAAGGTTAAGGAACAAAGGGCACACAGTGGATGCCTTGGCACCAAGAGGCGATGAAGGACGGAACTAACACCGAAATGCTCGGGGAAGCTGTAAGTAAGCGACGATTCCGAGATGTCCGAATGGGGGAACCCAGCATGTGGAAGACATGTTATCTAACACACGTGTTAGAGGCGATACGTGGGGAACTGAAATATCTAAGTACCCACAGGAAAAGAAAGTAATAACGATTCTGTAAGTAGCGACGAGCGAACGCGGAGGAGCCAGATACCTAAGGTTACAAAATTATATAATAGATGAACGATGTGGGAAAATCGGTCGAAGAAGGTGAGAACCCTGTAGTCGAAATTATATAATCCATGGTATCAGAAAGTAGGGCGGGACACGTGGAATCCCGTTTGAAGATAGGAGGACCATCTCCTAAGGCTAAATACTACTTGGTGACCGATAGTGAACCAGTACAGTGATGGAAAGGTGAAAAGAACCCCGGGAGGGGAGTGAAAGAGAACCTGAAACTGTGTGCTTACAATTAGTCAGAGCCCGTTAATGGGTGATGGCATGCCTTTTGTAGAATGAACCGGCGAGTTACGTTACATAGCAAGGTTAAGGATGAAGGTCCGGAGCCGAAGCGAAAGCGAGTCTGAATAGGGCGACTAAGTTGTGTGATGTAGACCCGAAACTGGGTGATCTAGCCATGAGCAGGTTGAAGTAAGGGTAGTACCTTATGGAGGACCGAACCGCCGCCTGTTGAAAAAGGCTCGGATGACTTGTGGCTAGGGGAGAAATTCCAATCGAACTCAGAGATAGCTGGTTCTCCCCGAAATATCTTTAGGGATAGCGTCAACGAAAAAGGTTTATCGAAGGTAGAGCACTGAATGTGTGATGGCCCCACCTCGGGGTACTGATCTCAATCAAACTACGAATGTCGGTAAAGTAAGTTGGCAGTCAGACTACGGGTGATAAGGTTCGTGGTCAAAAGGGAAAGAGCCCAGACCGCCAGATAAGGTCCCAAAATATATGCTAAGTGGAAAAGGAAGTAGAGATGCACAAACAGCCAGGAGGTTGGCTTAGAAGCAGCCATCCTTTAAAGAGTGCGTAAAAGCTCACTGGTCGAGTGACTCTGCGCCGAAAATGTACCGGGGCTAAGCATATTACCGAAGCTGCGGATTTAAAGTAAAGAATATTTTAAGTGGTAGGGGAGCGTTCCTAACAGCGGAGAAGCTAGATCGTGAGGACTAGTGGAGCGTTAGGAAGTGAGAATGCCGGTGTAAGTAACGAAAAGACAGGTGAGAATCCTGTCCGTCATAAACCCAAGGTTTCCAGGGGAAGGTTCGTCCGCCCTGGGTAAGTCGGGGCCTAAGGTGAGGCTGAAGAGCGTAGCCGATGGATAACTAGTAGAGATTCTAGTACCAGTGTAATGACTGATGGAGTGACAAAGAAGGATAGGCGTCCGCCCTAAATGGATTGGGTGAGAAGGCTTCGAGGCTAGTACTTAGGTAAATCCGGGTGCTATAAAGGCTGAGAACTGATATAAAGACGTACGAGTTCATGCTTTCAAGAAAAGCTTCTAGGGATAATCATTAAACTGCCCGTACCGTAAACCGACACAGGTGGGTGAGTAGAATATATTAAGACGCGCGAGAAAACTGTTGTTAAGGAACTCGGCAAATTGACCCCGTAACTTCGGGAAAAGGGGGACTCCTTATGAAAACGAGGAGTCGCAGAGAAAAGGCCCAAGCGACTGTTTAGCAAAAACACAGGTCTCTGCAAAACCGTAAGGTGAAGTATAGAGGCTGACGCTTGCCCGGTGCTGGAAGATTAAGAGGAGATGTCAGGGGCAACCCAAAGCATTGAATTGAAGTCCCAGTAAACGGCGGCCGTAACTATAACGGTCCTAAGGTAGCGAAATTCCTTGGCGGGTAAGTTCCGTCCTGCACGAAAAGCGTAACGATTTGGGCACTGTCTCAACAACAGACTCGGTGAAATCAAGCTGCCGGTGAAAACGCCGGCTACCCGCGATTAGACGAAAAGACCCCATGGAGCTTCACTGTAACTTGATATTGAAACTGGGTGTAAGATGTACAGGATAGGTGGGACGCGAAGAAGATAGTACGCTAGTATTGTCGGAGCGGACGTTGGGATACCACCCTTCGTGCACTTAGTTTCTAACTTCTAGATGTGTAATCTAAAGGACAGTGTCTGGTGGGCAGTTTGACTGGGGCGGTCGCCTCCCAAAGAGTAACGGAGGCGCTCGAAGGTTACCTCAGAATGGTTGGAAATCATTCTATAGAGTGCAATGGCAGAAGGTAGCTTGACTGCGAGACCAACAAGTCGAGCAGGGACGAAAGTCGGACATAGTGATCTTACGGTACCGAATGGAAGGGCCGTGACTCAACGGATAAAAGTTACCCTGGGGATAACAGGCTTATCGCTTCCAAGCGTTCACAGCGACGAAGCGGTTTGGCACCTCGATGTCGGCTCGTCGCATCCTGGAGCTGGAGTAGGTTCCAAGGGTTGGGCTGTTCGCCCATTAAAGCGGCACGCGAGCTGGGTTCAGAACGTCGTGAGACAGTTCGGTCTCTATCTATCGTGGGCGTTGGAAATTTGAAGGGAGCTGTTCCTAGTATGAGAAGACCGGAATGGACGCACCCCTGGTGCACCAGTTAGTACGCCAGTACTACAGCTGGGTAGCTATGTGCGGAAGGGATAAACGCTGAAAGCATCTAAGCGTGAAGCCCCCCTTAAGATGAGATTTCCCAATTAGTAAGACCCCTCAAAGACGATGAGGTTGATAGGCCAGGTGTGTAAGTACAGTGATGTATTTAGCTGACTGGTACTAATAGGTCGAGGACTTAACCTATCGTGATGATTCGCATCACATTCTTTTCAGAGAAAATCATTTATCTAGTTTTGAGAGTAATATGTCTGGTGACGATGGCAAGGTGGTTCCACCTGTTCCCATCCCGAACACAGAAGTTAAGCACCTTAGCGCCGACGATAGTTAATACAAATAGCGAAAATAGGACGTTGCCAGGCATTACTTTCTTAAATTAAACAAAATAAACAATTCGTGTCACCCATGTATTATCAATTGTAAGCCTACTTAGCTCAGTTGGTTAGAGCACCTGACTGTTAATCAGGGGGTCGCTGGTTCGAGTCCAGCAGTGGGCGCCACTAATTAATATATACCTCACTTTATTGTGGGGTTTTATTATGCAAGAAAATCATATATTTTCTATATTTATGAAAAAATCTATCATATTAGTAATAATCATGTATAATACATATAGAATATTTAACGAGGTTATTACAAGATGCAATTTTTATTTAATGTTTTTCCAATTATATCTTTATCAATATTTATATTAGTATTTGCTTCTATTATTTATACAGTTATTAAGGGTTTAACAGCTAAACATAAACCAATAAAAACTTTTAGAATTAATAATAAAAAGTATTTATTATACTCTTATCAAACATATTATAAATATAGCAATCAAATTATTTATGAACTGAAAAACGAATTAGGTGAATCTTTAGGTAAGTTTAACAATTTGAATGATATATTATTATTGTTAAATATCGATGAATTTCCAAATGAAGATCAATTTATGTAAAGGATTAAAAATATGAAAAAACCATTTTTTATGATTGTTGCAGGAGGTTCTGCATCTGGTAAATCAACAGTCGTTAAGTCAATTTTAAAAAAATCAGGCATACAAAATGTGCTAGTAATCAATCAAGATGATTACTATTTAGATCAAAAAGATATTCCAATGTCAGAACGTATAAAGATGAATTATGATAGTCCTGAAAGTGTGGATATTGAGTTATTAAAGAATGATTTAAACCAATTATTACAAGGAAAATCAATTGAAAAACCAATTTATGACTATAATTTGTATACAAGAAGTGAAAAAAAAGAGATAATAGAACCAAAACCAATTATTATATTAGAAGGTATTTTAAGTTTAACTGACCAAAATATTAGAGACTTAGCAGACCTTAAATTATATGTTGAATTAGATGATGATCTTCGTTTCATCAGACGTTTAACAAGAGATGTTAAAGATAGAGGACGTTCAATGAACTCTGTTATTGAACAATATTTAAAGACTGTAAAACCAATGTATCATCTTTATGTAAAACCAACAAAACGTCATGCGGATATGATCATTCCAAATGATGAAAAACATTCAACAGCAGTTGATGTAATTGTAAATATGTTAAAAACAATTAAGGAGTAACAATGATACTATTAGTTGCAGCTATGGATTCGGAAGTTAATGAAATACTACCTCATTTAGAGCTTATTTCATCTAAACCTTATCCAATATACGAAGGTCAAATTCAATCTAAAAATGTAGCACTAATTATTACAGGTGTTGGTAAAACTAATGCATCCAGTGCACTCACATATTTAATTACTTTATATCCACATGCTAAATTAATCATTAATTTAGGCATTGTTGGTGGTTATAAAGTTTTACTACATGAAACTTACATTGTTTGTGAGAGTACTTATCATGATGTTGATTTAACCGTATTTAATTACGAAAAAGGTCAAATTCCAAATTTTCCTACTATATATTTACCTGATACTAATATATTAAATAAATTTACAAATTACCCACGAATTAGACTTTATACTGGAGATATATTTTCCTTAAAACCTATTTCAAATGAACCTTATATAGTAGATATGGAAGGTACTAGCCTCTTTCAAGTAGCATTTAGATTTAATTATCCAATAATATCACTAAAAATAGTATCTGATGTAATAGGTAGTAAAGAACAATTAAATGATTATCAAACCAATGAAATGAGTTTATCTAATAGATTAAGAAATACTCTAATAGAAGTAATGGAGGTTTTATAATGAAAGGTTTAATTATATTTTCTAATGGTATGGAAGATAATGAATCACTTTCAACTTTGAGTTTATTACGCCGTGCTGGTATAATCATAGATTCTGCCACAATTGAAGATAATTTATTAGTCAAAACTGCCTTTGGAATAAATGTTTATGCAGATAAAAATCTACATAAAATTAACTCAGATGATTATCAATTTTTAATCGTTCCAGGTGGTGGATATGTTTCAAAAGTTATAGATAATGATGTCTTTATTAAAAAAACAATTAAGGCCTTTCATGATAAGGAAAAAGACATATACGCAATCTGTGCTGCACCACGCTTTTTAGGTCAATTAAACCTGTTAAATGGACTAGACTATACAGCGTTTCCTGGTTCTGAAAAAGATGCCTTAAATGGAAATTACAAGCCTCAAGAAAAAGTTGTGGTAACACCTAAAATTATTACAGCAAGATCAGCAGGAAGTGTCATTGAATTTGTCTATGAAATTGTAAAGAAAAACATAAATGAACAAGAAGCTAAATCGCTTATTAAAAGCATTATGTATTAAAAAAAATAATTAAAATAAAAAATTATATTTATTGTTGACAAATCATAATAAATTGATATAATTATACATGCGCACAAAGTGGCCCGTTGGAGAAACGGTTAACTCACATGCCTTTCACGCATGCATTCACGGGTTCGAATCCCGTACGGGTCACCACTTAATTGCACCCATAGCTCAATTGGATAGAGCGTTTGACTACGGATCAAAAGGTTAGGGGTTCAAGTCCTCTTGGGTGCGCCATATTATCATTGACAATAAAAATTTTATTTGATAAAATAATTAAGCATGAATAAATAATCGGGAAGTAGCTCAGCTTGGTGGAGCACTTGGTTTGGGACCAAGGGGCCGCAGGTTCAAATCCTGTCTTCCCGACCATTATTTTCGCGGGTGTCGTATAATGGTTATTACCCCAGCCTTCCAAGCTGAAGATGGCGGTTCGATTCCGCTCACCCGCTCCATCTATTTAAATTATAAAGACCTTTTAAAGGTCTTTTTTTTAATTTTATAGACGACTTATTTGACATATATAAAAAGTATATGGTAATATAAATATATACCCCCTATATAGGGGAGGTAACTCAGAGGTGAATACAAATGAAACAAGAAACATTTAATGTAAAAGGTATGACTTGTGCTGCCTGTGTAGCAAGTGTAGAAAGGGCAACCAAAAAATTAAACGGTGTTGAAGATGTTAGTGTAAACCTTACAACTGAAAAATTAACACTTAAATTTGATCCTACTTTACTAGAGATAAAAGATATTGAAAAAGCAGTTAAAGATGCTGGATATACACTTGATCAAAATCTTATGAATTTTGATGCACATCAACTCATAAAGGAGAAACAAACCCACAGTTTATGGAAAAGATTTTTAATATCTTCAATCTTTTCATTACCACTTCTTTACATATCAATGGGACCGATGATTGGATTATATTTACCTGATTTTATGCATCCTGATAAAAATCCACTTACCTTTACCATATTACAACTGTTATTAACAACTCCTGTAATGATTACTGGATATTCATACTTTAAAAATGGCTTTAAAACCCTTTTTAAGTTAAACCCAAACATGGATTCATTAATTGGTATTGGAACCTCTGCGGCCTATATTTATGGTGTATATGCGCTTGTTATGATTATACTAGGTAACAATCACTTTGTGCATCAACTTTATTTTGAATCAGCAGCTGTAATCTTAACACTTATAACGCTAGGTAAGTATTTAGAATCAGTATCTAAAGGTAAAACATCACAAGCAATTAAAAAACTAATTGGATTATCACCTAAAGAGGCACGTATCTTAAAAGATGGTATAGAAGTTCTTATCCCAATTGATGATGTAGTAGTAGGAGATATTATTATTGTAAAACCTGGTGATAAAATACCTGTGGATGGACTTATTATTGAAGGGTATTCTTCAATCGATGAATCAATGATTACAGGTGAATCCATTCCAGTTGAAAAATCAGTTAATGATTTAGTAATTGGAGCAACCATTAATAAAAACGGTTCGTTTAAATATGAGGCGACAAAAGTTGGTAAAGACACAGTATTAGCACAAATTATAAAACTCATAGAAGATGCACAAGGATCTAAAGCTCCAATTGCAAAACTAGCCGATATTATTAGTGGATATTTTGTTCCAGTAGTCATAGCACTAGCTATTATATCAAGTTTACTTTGGTATATTTTTGGTGGAAAAGACTTAAACTTTTCACTTACAATATTTATTACAGTTTTAGTTATTGCATGTCCTTGTGCGCTTGGTTTGGCAACACCTACTGCAATTATGTTAGGAACAGGTAAGGGTGCTGAAAATGGCATATTAATTAAAGGTGGTGAAGCATTAGAAACACTACATAAAGTTGATACAATTATTTTAGATAAAACAGGTACAATCACACAAGGAAAACCAGTAGTCACTGATATAATTACTTTAAATAATCTTAAAGAAGATGAACTACTTATCATTGCAGCTTCTAGTGAAAAGGGCTCAGAACATCCCCTAGCAGAAGCAATCATTAATGAGGCTCATACTAGAAACCTTAATCTTGTTAAAATTGATAAATTTGAAGCACTTCCAGGGCATGGTATTCACGTTGTAAAAAATAAAGATAATTACTACTTAGGCAATCAAAAACTTATGGATAGAAAGTCAATTGATAATAAAGCATTATTAAAAGAATCTGAAAAATTAGCACTTGAAGGTAAAACACCAATGTTTATTGCTAAAAACAATGAATTAATTGGGTTAATCGCAGTTGCTGATGTTGTTAAGAAAACATCAAAAAAAGCAGTAGAACGATTAACTAAGTTAGGCATAGAAGTAGTTATGATTACAGGAGATAATGAAAAAACTGCACATGCAACTGCAAAAGAAATAGGCATTCAATCAGTACGTGCAGATGTACTACCAGAAGATAAAGCAAATGAAGTTAAAAACTATCAAAACCAAGGTAAAATTGTAGCGATGGTAGGTGATGGTATTAATGATGCACCAGCTCTTGTACAATCACACGTTGGTATTGCAATAGGTTCTGGAACCGATGTTGCAATAGAATCAGCAGATATTGTATTAGTTAAAAATGATTTATTAGATGTACTAAATGCAGTTGAATTAAGTCATAAAACAATCAAAAACATTAAAGAAAACTTATTTTGGGCATTTGCATATAACATTTTAGGTATTCCTATTGCAATGGGCATATTATACCTATTTAATGGTCCACTATTAAATCCAATGTTTGCAGCACTAGCTATGAGCTTAAGTTCTGTTTCTGTTGTATTAAATGCACTTAGAATTAAACGTTTTAAAACTAAAAACTAAAAGGAGAAAAATATGAAAAAACAAGTATATATTGAAGGTATGCATTGTAAAAACTGTATGGCTAAGGTAGAAAATAAACTATCTGATCTTGAAGGTGTTAAAAGTGCAAAAGTTAATTTAAATAAAGGTATTGCTACATTAAATCTAAAAAATGATTTAGATAATAGTATTATTAAAGAATCAATTGAAAACTTAGGTTACCAAGTAACAGATATAAAGTAGTAAAATAAGAGTAAACCTAAAATTGGTTTACTCTTTTTCCTATATAATAAAAGAAGGTGTATGTATGAATTTAAATGAAGTACTTATATTTTTAGAATCTCAATCAAATCCTTCAAGAAAAAAAACACTCATTAAAGCAGGAGCCAGCATAAATACCTACGGAGTACTTTTAGGTACATTAAGAAAATACGCCGCTCAAATCGGTATAAATCATATACTTGCAAAAGAACTATGGAAAACTCATAATACGGATGCTAGATTACTTGCTATTATGCTTTTTGATGTTGATAAATTAACTATAGAAAACATAATTAATGATCTAGAATCTATAGATTTTGTTCAAGTACTAGATGATTATATGTTTAGAGTTATAAAGGATTATAAATTAATAAATGAACTTCAAGATAGCCTTAAAAAATATAGAAATGATTTAATGATGCGTGCATATTGGGCAATCTATGTAATCAAAATTGAGGGTCAGTTATTAAATCATAATGAAATAGATGAATTAATAACTATTATCACAAATGAATTAATAGATGCAAAGCCACATACCCAGTGGATGATGAACCGTGCATTTGCTACAATAGGTATTAAATATGAAAACTATAGAGAAAATGTATTAAAAATATCAGAAAAACTTGGAGTTTATAAAGACATGAAAGTTTCAAAAGGATGTACATCAGCTTATGTGCCAAGTTGGATAAATGCAGTTATAAAAAATAATAAGTAATTTATTTCATAAAATATTTTGATTAATTAAACTAATTAGTTTATAATAACTTTGTTGAGGCTTAATAATAGGGGGTTTATCAATGAATAAAACGTTTCTAACGGTATCACAAGTATTTCAAATTTTAGGTAGTTTAGTTACTTCATTTTATATAGTTTTTATTGGACAAATGATATTTATGTTCAACAGTGGTGCTGGTTTTAGTACGATTACACTCTTTATAGTCTTAATTATTGTATCGCTATATATACTTGTATTTATCAGATTTAATCAAGCAAAAACCAATTCACTCATGAAAACTGAAATCATTATTTATAGTATAGCTTTTATTATTACAGGTAATATTTTAGCAGGTGTATTTGGGTTAGTTGGTGCCTTAAGTCAAGATTCAAATACAACCAATAACAATGAGTCTTCAATTGAACAAAAACTTAAAGATTTAGATAATTTATTCGATAAAGGGCTTATTAGTTTAGAAGAATACCAAGAACGTCGTAGAAGAATTATCGAATCAATCTAAGGTAAAGGTATAAATTTATGAATAAAACATTATTAACAGTTGCACAAGTATTTTCAATCATTTCTGGTGCACTCATGATTTTCCCATTTGGAATATTTATATTACCCTTGATATTAGCATTCTTTAACTTTAAAGCTGCAACTATTATGGGAAAAGCTAAAGAAGGACAAGCAACTAAAGAACAAGTAACAAACTATAGTATTTATCTAATTTTTACATCAACAATTGCAGGTATTTGTGGACTGGTTGCTGCAAGCACGCAAGACCAAGTATCTGGACTACAATCTGTAGAACAAAAACTAATTGAACTTGATGGTATATATGATAAAGGTTTAATTACTAAAGAAGAATATGAAATTCGTCGTAAAAAAATAATCGAATCATTATAGTATTTTATATATTCACATAGGTATAGTTATGATACCCCAAAGCATAATAAACCGAGGATAAAAATGCCAAACTATTTAAAACAGGATGAAAAATATAAAAAAACAGCAATTAGAGAAACGTTAGAGATAACTTTGACATACTTTGTTTTTGCTTATGCATATTTATGGGTGAGTGACTGGTTAATAAAAGAATTCATCAGTAATCCGGAATTATCTGGCATCATTCAAACAATAAAAGGATTTATATCTTTAGGTTTAATAGGTATAGTTTATCATTTTATTGTATATCGCCGTATACATAGATTTTTATCAAATAATGATGAACTAAAAAAGTTAATAAAAGAATTTGAAAGCCAAAATAAATTATTAACCGAACTAGAAGAAAAACACTTCCAAATTGCATATTTTGATTCACTTACAGGATTAATTAATAAAAACAGATTAAAAGTAAGAATTGATCGACTTGTTGAAAAAAAGGTACGTTTTGCTATGCTTTATATCGACATTGATGATTTTGGTGCAATTAATGAACTAAAGGGGCATGTTTGGGGAGATCAAGCATTAGTATTAATTGCTCGTGAGTTAGAAAAAATAGCTAAAGACCATATGGTTGCCAGAATGAGTGAGGATTCATTTGTTCTAGTTTTTTTAAATTATGAATCTACTGAACATGTTAATGAACTTGCTCAAAAATCGATTAATGCAATTAAAAATTTAATGGCAGAACAAAGTGAGGCTTACTTTTATTCAGCCTCTGCAGGGGTAGCACTTTATCCTGAACACGGTAGTGATTATGATGAGGTTTTAAGATATTCAAATCTTGCTTTATCAGCAGCAAAGAAAAATGGTAAAGATCAATATGTTTTCTACAATAAATTTATGCATGAAGCTAAGCAAAGAGAATATGAACTGACCAATCAAATCATTCCATCGCTTGAAAATAATGAGTTTTATATTGAGTATCAACCAATATTAAGTTTTAAAACCAATGAAATCAATAAAATTGAAGCCTTAATGAGATGGATGCATCCAACAATGGGTTATATTCCACCAAATGAATTTATTGCATTATCAGAAATATCTGGTTCAATTATGCAACTTACACATTTTTTATACGATACAGTATTTAATCAGTTAAGTATTTGGAAAAAATTAGGTAAGAAGATTAGAACAGATATAAACATATCACCTAAAGTACTCATGCATCCTAATTTTATTGAAGATCTACTATTTTATGTAGATAAACACAAAATAGATTCAGATCAAGTCATAGTAGAAATTACTGAGTCTATGGCACTTGATAATATTACGGATACAGTATTAGTTATTAAAGAACTTAAACAAAAGGGTTTCTTAGTTGCATTAGATGATTTTGGTAGTGGTTATTCATCGTTGACGTATTTTAAACACTTACCGGTTGATATTGTAAAAATGGATAAAGATTTTATTGCAACAATTGATAAAAGCGAAAATGAAAGATATTTCTTAAAGTTTGTTTTAGATTTAAGCCATTCAATGAAAAAGGAAGTTGTACTAGAAGGTGTTGAACGTATTGAACAAATAGAGATACTAAAACAATATAATATTGACTATGTACAAGGTTTTTATTATTATAGACCAAGTAGTGTTGAATATTTAAATAAGCTATTTGGATTAACTAATGAAGCATAATAAAAGCATCATTTCAATTGTGAAATGATGCTTTTTTACTATTTATTTATTTGGTTTAATCGAGATTCAAATTCATCTTTTGAAATTAAACCACGTTGATATAATCTATTTAATTCATCTAGTTTTTTATTTGATTCAGTATTAGTTACAACCTCAGGTGCTGGTCTTTCAAATACTAATTGTTGAACAGCAAAGTAAGTTGCTAGAATAGCGATAACCTGAAATACCATTCTTAAGATAGATTGTAGTGAAAAAGATGTAACAAAAGGTGAGATTGCAATTAAGAAAACAGCGGATACTAATAATGTTACTCTTACAAATGTTTTTGTAAATTTAAGTTCAAATCTAGTTTGCATGACATGAACAAGTATAAATAGTGCTGCAATTTCAAATAAAACGTGACCTAAAAGTAAACCTAATGTAAAGATAACTTCAATTTCTACTGATTGTACGATATTTGATACTGCATAACTCCCAGTTATACCATATAAAATATTAAATGCACCATATATAACTAATACAATTGAAACGATTTTATCGAAAGATTTAAATTGTAATATAAGCATAAATGCTACGGCCATTAAAACAAATGTGTCAAACTGATAACTTAGTGTTAAATAAGAGCCTTTAAAATAATTTTGTAGAACAAATGATGCAATCAGAGCTAAGACTAAAATAATGCCTGCTGTAAGTAACCCCGTATGATAATTTTTTTTCATATGTATAAATCTCCTTTACATTATGATATCAATAATTTTAAAATATTACAATTAATATATAATTAAATTATACTAGCAAAATATTAACTGATTTATTATTGATTTTGGTAATATATAAATATAGGATAATAGGGTGGTGAACTAAATGAATTATGGAATTATAGATTTAGGATCAAATTCAATTCGGTTAGAAGTATTTAAGTATGATGGAAAAAAACTACATAATATTTATTCACACAGAGAGGTTATAGGTTTAGCAAGTTACTTATTACCCGAAGGTTATTTATCAGATTTAGGTATTGATACAGTAATAAGAGTTTTAAAAGAGTTTATAAACTTAAGTCAAAGTTATAACTTGGAAAAAATGTTTATAATTGCAACAGCAACCATTAGAGATGCTAGAAATCAAAATGAAATTGTTACTAGAATTAAACGTGCATCTAATTTAAATGTTGAAGTTCTAGATGAAGCTAAAGAAGGTATATATGGTTTTAAAGGTGTTGATATAGAATACCAAATAAAAAACGGTCTAATTTTAGATATTGGTGGTGGATCTACAGAAGTTAGTGTTGTAATTGAAGAAGAACTAAAAGATGCGGTTAGCCTCAATCTAGGTTCTTTAAATGCATATATTACTTATGTTAAAGATATTCTGCCAAGTAAAGTAGAAAATGAACGTATTAAACAAGCAGTTTTCAAAGCATTTGAACAACATAAAATTGAACATAAAAAAATGGAACTTGCTTATGGTATTGGTGGAACAATACGTGCCGCACTTGTATTATTAGAAAACTATTATCAAAAGAAGTTTGATTTTATTACAAGAGCAAACATTAAAGATTTGATATCTAAAATAGATCCAACTAAAAAGAAAACTTATTTATCAATTATTCGTATGATTCCAGATAGAATTCATACTATTATGCCAGGACTAGTTATATTAGAATCCATTATGGATTATTTTATGGTGGAAAAATTAATTGTAAGTAAATATGGTGTAAGAGAAGGATATTTGTTGGAACAAATTAATAAATAATAATAAAAATGGCCTTAAGCTATATGCTTAGGGCCATTATATTTAAATTGTTTTAATTGCTAATACATCATCCGTAACAATTAATTGATAATGTGTATTTGGAAGTATTGTTTCATTAATAATATTTTTAGCAATAAATGTTTCTATATATCTTTGAATATAACGTTTAAGTGGTCTGGCACCAAATTGTTCGTTAAATCCGTTTTTAATAACGTATTTTTGAATATCTTCACCAAGTGTAATATATATTTGTTCGTTTTTAAGTTTATGTTCTAACTCATTTAACATCTTTCTTGTGATATCAACTTGTACTTTAAATCCTAATGGATTAAATGTGATGATTTCATCAATTCTGTTGATAAACTCAGGTTTAAATGATTGTTTAATGAGTTTATTAACTTTTTCTTTAGCATCAGTATCTTGATTTAATAGATATTCTGAACCTAGATTAGAAGTCATAATAATAACCGTATTCTTAAAGTCTACTACACGGCCTTGACCATCAGTTAAACGACCATCATCTAGGACTTGAAGTAGTACGTTAAATACTTCAGGATGCGCTTTTTCGATTTCATCAAACAAGATGATTGCATAAGGCATACGTCTTATTTTTTCTGTGAGTTGACCACCTTGATCATAACCTACATATCCTGGAGGTGCACCAATTAATCGAGAGACGCTATGGCTTTCCATATATTCAGACATATCAATACGAACCATATGATTTTCTGAATCAAATAAGTTTTCTGCCAAACTTCTTGCTACTTCAGTTTTACCAACACCCGTAGGTCCTAAGAATAAGAAGGAACCAATTGGTCTATTTGGATCTTTAATACCGGCACGATGTCTAATGATTGCATCACTTATAAGTTCTAGAGCATTGTCTTGACCTAATACTCTTTTAGCTAGACTTTGACGTAAGTTCTTCAATTTTTCTCTATCTCCTGATACAAGTTTAGTAACAGGAATATGAGTCCATTTACTTACAATTTCAGCGATGGATTCTTGAGTAACTGTTTCAGTTAATAGTTTATTTTCATTATCTTGGTTAGATAAATTTAGAATTTCTTTTTCTAGATTAGGGATTTTAGAGTATTGAAGTTCTGCAGCTTTTGAGTAATTACCTGAATTATAAGCCGTATTTAATTCGTTTTTATAGTTTTCTAAAATTTCTTTTTTTATTTTTATATCATTTAAATGAGATTTTTCAGATTCCCACTGTGTTTTAAGATTTGATTCTTCAATCTTTAAAGAATCAATTTCTGTTTTAATTTTATTAAGTCTTTCTTTTGATAATGCATCGTTTTCTTTAGAAAGTGCTGATTTTTCTATTTCTAATTGAAGCATTCTACGTTGGACATCATCCAGCTCAACAGGCATTGAGTCAATCTCCATACGAATTGAAGCACAAGCTTCATCAATAAGATCGATTGCTTTATCAGGTAAGAAACGGTCTGTAATATATCTTGATGAAAGGGTAGTTGCTGCAATAATTGCATTATCTGCAATGTGGACACCATGGTGTGCTTCAAATCTATCCTTTAGACCTCTTAGAATTGAAATAGTATCTTCTTCAGTAGGTTCTAAAATAGTAATTTTTTGAAATCTACGTTCAAGTGCACTATCTTTTTCTATATAGAGTCTGTATTCATTTAATGTGGTTGCCCCAATACAGTGTAGTTCACCACGAGCAAGCATCGGTTTTAAAATGTTAGATGCATCCATTGCACCATCTGCACGACCTGCACCAACAATTGTGTGTAATTCATCAATAAATAAGATAATTTCGCCATTACTATCTTTTATCTTATTTAAAACGGCTTTAAGGCGTTCTTCAAACTCACCTCTAAATTTAGCACCTGCAACAAGTGCAGCTAAGTCTAGTTCATATACGGTTTTATTTTGAAGGCTAATTGGAACGTCTTTATTTACAATTCTTCTTGCTAAACCTTCAACAATTGCGGTTTTACCAACACCTGGTTCACCAATTAAAACCGGATTATTTTTTGTTTTTCTTGATAAAATTTTAATGATACGTCTAATTTCTTCATCACGACCAATTACTGGATCAATTTTACCATCTTTGACTAAGTCAACAAGGTTACGTCCGAATTTTTTTAGTATATCAGGATCTTTAGAATAATCATCTACTGGATTAAATTGCATATAAAATACCTCCTAATTAATATTTCAAACATATTATAATCTTAAACTTTGGCACTGTCAAGTAATGAGTGCCAATAATGTGAATTAACGCAAATGTTTTGATAAGCTTAAAGCTATTTTGTATAATGAATGATGTAATTAAAACCAAGAAAGAAGTTGTAGAATGAAAGATAAATTTAGAGTATTATTATATTATAAATATAATTACATAAAAGACCCTGAAAGTTTTAAAAATGAACATTTAAAATTTTGTAAAGATTTAGGTATTTTAGGAAGAATTTTAGTATCGCATGAAGGTATTAATGGCACATTATCAGGTACATTTGAACAAACCGGTGCATATATGGATTATTTAAAAAGTTTACCTGGATTTGAAGATACGTTTTTTAAAATGGATGAAGTTGATGCGCATGCATTTAAAAAAATGCATGTTCGAGTAAAAAATGAACTGGTAAATTTAAGTTTGGAAGATGATGTAAATCCACTTGAGATTACAGGAAACTATTTAGAACCTAAAGCTTTTTTTGAACAAATGCAAGATCCTAACACAGTAGTAATTGATGCTAGAAATGATTATGAATATGATTTAGGTCATTTTAGAGGTGCAATTAAGCCAGAAATTAAAAACTTTAGAGAACTACCAAATTGGATTAGAGAAAATAAGACTAAATTTGAAGGGAAAAAGATTTTAACTTATTGCACAGGTGGCGTACGTTGTGAAAAGTTTAGTGGTTGGTTAATTAAAGAAGGCTTTTCAGATGTCAATCAACTACACGGTGGCATTCATCATTATGGTACAAATAAAGATACTGAAGGTAAGCTTTGGGATGGTAAAATGTATGTATTTGATGAAAGAATTGCTGTAGATATTAATAAACATGAACATGTAATCGTTGGTAGAGACTATTTTACAAATGAGCCTTGTGAAAGATATATTAATTGTTCGAACCCGGAATGTAATAAACAAATATTAGCAAGTGAAGAGTCTGAAGCTAAATATTTTGGTGCATGTTCACATGCATGTAGAATACATCCAAGAAATCGTTACGTTATTAAACACAATATTTCTAAAGATCATTTATTAGCTCAAAGTTCATACTTAAATGAATCAAATATCTAAAAAATAAAATAAACATAACCCATCAAAACAATTAAAAGGTTTGATGGGTTATATTTATCATTGACATTTCTTAGTTCAAACCGTATAATATAATAGCGTGTTTGGCCCCGTAGCCAAGCGGTAAGGCATGGGTCTGCAAAACCTTGATTCGTCGGTTCAAATCCGATCGGGGCCTCCAAAGAAATCTTGAATTGGTAGCGAAAAACTACCAAATAACACCAAATTATGCCCTTTTAGGGCATTTTTTAATAAAAATAGTCCATCTGAAAGTCTGTAACGACCTACAAGATGGACATTTATTTTTGAAAATATAAATTGAAATTAAGTTGTGACACGGGTTCGAAATTTATAGATAAACGGAATATGTAACATCAACATTTTTATAACCAAGTTTCAAAGGTAATACAGATTCAATTAACTTATGATTATATTCACCATTATCAAGAAGATTAAGTTTGATAGAAAAATTTGATATTGAGTGGATTGTAATTGCAGTGAATATTCTTTTGATTTCTTGTATGTCTAAAGAGTCATCAATATTACGAATAAACTTAAAGTAACTTGGAAGATTGTTTTTTGCAGATAAAAGTTTAGTTTTGAAATTTAATAAGTCTATCTTTTCATTAGCATTTTCTAAATCAGCATCACAAACGGTTATACTTTCATTTAGGAATGATGTAATGTTTGCTGATAAATCATTCATATAAAATTTCATAGTAGAGATAACATCCATAAGTAGAGTAGTTAAGTTTTTAACAGTAATGCTTACGCTATTCTTTTTCTGCTTATTATAGCAATATAGGTTAATTAATCAACAAATGATATAATAACTACAAAGAACATAAAGTACAAGAAAATGGTATCAATTCAATAATGATTTACATTATGTTATTGTTGCCAGTTTTATTATTCTAGTTTGAGGGGTAAAAAAGTGAAAAGGATTTGGAAAATCACAACTATAGCGTTTGTATTGCTCTTATTAGATTTTGGATTGACAACATATTATTTACTTAATTACGGTGATATAGTTTCAGAAGGGAATGTTGTTTTCAATAATAGTCAATATGGCTATTTAGTTTTCCCACTAAATATTATCTACCTCGTAATGATTTTTATTGCCTCAAAAATATATTGCAGATATAAGACTGTAGTAATAGAATCAATGGGTACCTTGAATTACATAAAAAGGTTATACACAAGTAATCACAGTTTATTTATTATAGTAAGTTTGTGTTTTACATTTATAGTGGCATCATTTGTCTCAAGATTTACTGCTATTTTAGATTGGGTAGTTTTTGGAATATATAAAGAAAATTTTTTCAATACCCAATATGCAATCATTAGATCTACTATGCCTATGGAAAGATATGATGTAGTAACAGGCATAATTGCTGGATTAGTTGCTATACCCTTATGGTTTCATATAGAATATTTAAAATCAAAGAAAGTGCTACAACAAAAAAACTCATAGAAATATAATATTACTTTCGATGAGCATGGGGAATCCATATTAAAATCAAGTATAATAAAAAAATTACATGTAAATTGTCTTACATGTATATATTAGGAAGAAGAGATTGGACTTATCATTGAGGGAATGTATTTTACACACTTTTATGGATATTTTATTCGAGTTTGGAATAATGGAAATATCTATGAATTTAAAGTAATATATGGTAGAAAAATATTAACTAAAGATTACACACAGTCAATTGAACGTCATTTACCACAGCAAATCTAATCAATAAAGACTTTAATTGTATCAAAAGAACGGAGGAAATAAACATGAGAACCATTAAAAACAAGGTTTGGTTTAAGAAAAATATTTTACTTAGGGTAATGCTTATTATGAGTTTAGGACTATTAGCAGCATGTCAAAAAACACTTAGTATTACAGATTTTGATGGATTAGCAGACTTGCCTAGGAATCCAAGTAGAATTGTATTTGGAACAAATTCAAATAATTATGACGACGAGAACGGCATATATGGTGAACCAATTGAATATGAGATAGAAAGAGAAAAATCTTTTGAGATAATAGAAAGATTATTTGACATCAAGTATAAAGCATATCCGAAAGGAACAGATATTGATTTATCTCCGATAATTAACTATTTGATTTTTTATACTGATGATGGGGAGGAATGGACAGTGGATTTAGGATTAAGAAGACATAATGAGCGCTGGTATTATCCTACTAATGGTAAAGATTTAATAACCTTTTTACACGAATCAATAACACTTTAAAAAAATAAAACCAAAGGGGGGATTGTAATATGGAAAAGTATACTAAAGTAATAAAACATTTAGAAACAATTGAAGACTGGGAAACAGAAGAAAGTTTTTTGATTGATGCACTTGTATTAAGTAGTGCAAAATTATTTTATAAATCATACATTGAACTAATTGAAAATAGTATAGTTACAATCTCACCGTGGTTAAGACAAATTCAAGAGAATATTGTTGTTATAATTGGCGTATATGAAAAAGTTTATACATTAGAAGAATTAGTAACAAAGGAACATAGCCCTAAAACGATAATGAATCGTATCAAAACACAAAAATATCAATTAAAAGTAGAAGAATTCAATCAACTTAATAATTATTTGATGCTTTTGAAAGAAATGCTTAATAAGTTTTCACACACGAATTTTGAAGGAGTCATGACATTGTTTACCGAACGATTTCAAGTTCCAGAATCAATTGCATTTAATAAAGTAATGATGAACTTCTTCATAACATTTTTAGAGATGCCATTCGTTGTAATGGTAAATGATTTGTATAAACTTGAATTGAAAATCCCTAAAGTGATTGATCTAAAAAAAGAACTAAAAAAAATTGGAACATTAAAATATGTTACTAGATTGTTTCCAGAAAGCATTAAAGAATTTATTAATAAATCAGATACTCTTAAAAATTACTATGGCAAAACAATTAAAGATTTACAATCAATGAGTAAAGAATTAGCAGAAAGAATAAAATTACAAGAGTAAGCAATATCTTTATAGAGAGAAGCATAAGCTAAATACCCTCCCACGTACTTGGTTAAAGCAATCTCAGTTGAATACATATAATTATTAGAATTTAATTGCTAAATATTTAGAAATAATTAATCATATTCAATAATTATAATAATCACTGTTTATGACGTCTTAAATAAGAAAATGATACACTTTTATGGGTAATAGATAGGCAAATAGTGGAAAAATCGGGTAAATATGAGAAAGAAGAGGTGGTGTTATGATTTTATACTCGATTTTATATGTCGTTATGTTAGGTGTTTCATTTGGTATCAGATTTATGTGCGCTAATGCTCAAAAAAAGGGGAATAAGTTTTTTGAGAACATATTCACAATGCTTTTGGAATTTTCTGTATTACCATTATTAATACTGCCGACAATAATGATAATTGAAAAAATAAAATTAGAATACTTAATCGTCATTATTTCTTCTATAATGATTACACCCATTATATCTATAATATTTAGAAACAATTCTAAATTAAACAGGGTGTTGGGAATGAGTGTTTTTATGAACTCAAATATTATTGTTAACAACGGAAAAATGAACTATTTTAAATTTTACAAAAAAATCTTGTTATTTAGTGTTTTAAATTATTTAGGATCATTAATCTTTTGGTTTTTATGAATAGATGGTGAAAGTCAAAAATACTCTTATCAAAGTGAGCGTTGCATAGTCAATATAAATTAAAACAATGAATTCAGTAATTACCATTTATGACATCTCAAATAAGACAAGGATATACTTGTATGGGCAGTATATAGGTTAAATTAAGTATATAGTGGGAAAGGAAAGTCGCATGACCGATAGAGAAAAAATCAACGAATTGATTGAAAAATTGAATGTCAAAAAAATTGAATTTTTAGAATTGAATCGTTATCGAACAGAACGTTATAAAATTGATTATTATGATGTTTCTAATCTGGGGTTTTCAGGTATTATCGGTATGGACACATTTTCTTATTGGCCGGGTATTGATGCATCGCATGTCAACAGATATGATATTTATGTATTTGATGATTTACATACGTGGAAACATTTTAATATTGCCGATAAAGATAATTACAAATTTACGCATAATTTTATTATTTTAGCCTATACAAAAAATGAAAAACTAGGAAACATTTTTGGACAACAAGCTGAAACAAGTATTATGAATGAAATCATTCAAATCGTCAAACCATTTATTGTGTATAGGGATTATTAATAATTTATTACATTATTTTTATTAGTTTTAAGGTGATTAACATTATTAATATTCTTTAATAAAATTGAATTGATACCATTTTCTTGTACTTTATGTTCTTTTTCTTTTTTATCTTTCATCTGATTCCTCCTGCATATATATAAGTTTACACTAAGTACAGGTTTTTGGTATCAGTTCAATATATGTCTGAAAGTGATAAAATCAACTATGATAGCGTAATTAATTTGTTAACAGCAACTAAATAAACAGGAGGTTTTGAATATGAAAAGAATATTCATCCAAAGTTCACCTTTCATTTATCATCATGACCTCCAGTGTTTGATTCTATCAAATCACTTAGTGTCATGTACATTATTTAAGAGTGATTTTTGTACATTTTACCAATATTATTAACACTAATAACAGGGATACCGGCTCTGATTATAATGGTTATAAGACCCGAACTATTAATAGATTTTTTTAAAAAATGAATAGATTTTAATGTCGAACAGTTTTATATAAGGAAAACGAAGTTATGAAAAAAAATATCATTTTATTATCAATATTTTTAATTACTGCATTATCTTTAATAGCTATTTTTTTATACATGTATTTTGAAGTTAATTTGAATAAGTATGAAAATGAGTGGAATATCGAACTACCAAATAAATATGATTTAAAATATAAAATAAATAATACAGCAATTGACGGATACATCAATTATTATGTACTAGATATTAAAGAAGATATCGATGCATCATTGTTTATAAATGATAATAACTCAATTACAAAACTAGATTTTCAAAATAGTTTAAATAAAGCACTTAAAAGTATACCGCATAAAGATGGGAATATAGATATTCCAAGAGCATATCAAATAGATAATGAAAGTGACTTTGAATATTTATTATTAGATAAACTTACAACACTACGCTTTAAGTATTTATTTTTAATTTATTATAAATCTGAAAATAGACTCATATTAATTGACTTTGTAAGTCAAGTTCCAATAAATTAAAATAAAAGAATAGGAAATATATATGATGGATTATAAACTACGCATTGAATACTTAAAAATGTTAAAAACAAAAATTAAAGACTATGAAGATGAAATAACAAATGCATTATTACTTGATTTAGGTAAATCTTATCAAGAAAGTTATCTAACAGAGATTGGTATTGTATTAAATGAAATTTCTTTATTTATAAAAAAATTAAAGAAATGGATGAAACCTAAAAAAGTTCCATCCACATTAACAGTTTTTCCATCAAAATCATATATTTATAAAGAACCTTATGGTAAAGTGCTTATAATTGGAACATGGAATTATCCGTTTGGACTTATTATGATGCCATTAATTGGAGCAATCGGTGCTGGAAATAAAGTGGTTATTAAACCATCTGAATTTGCTATATCAACTGAAAAAATAATCATCAAGATCATATCCGAAGTATTTAAAATGGATGATTGTATGGTTGTATCAGGTGATTATAGAGTAAATCAAAAACTACTGGATGAAAAGTTTGACTATATCTTTTTTACAGGCAGTACAAAAGTTGGAAAAATAGTTATGGAAAAAGCTAGTAGAAATCTAACACCTGTTACCCTAGAATTAGGTGGTAAAAGTCCTGTAATCATTATGGATAAAAAAGATTTGAAATTAGCTGCTAAAAGGATTGCTTTTGGGAAACTAATTAATGCAGGCCAAACATGTATTGCACCAGATTATTTATTAATTCAAGATACCTATAAAGATGATTTTATTAAGTATTATAAAGAAGCCATTTTTTCATTTTATGGAAAAGATATATTAAATTCCAAGGATTATCCAAATATTATTCACGAAAATCATTTAAACAGATTAAAGAGCTTATTAGTTAACCAAGAAATTTTATTTGGTGGAAAGCATAAGGATTTAAAATTAGAACCAATAATTCTAATACCTAGTAAAAATAGTTTAGTTATGGATGAAGAAATCTTTGGACCGATTCTTCCTATAATAACAATTAAAAATATAGAAGAAATAAAAAACTATATTAAAGAAAAACCACTCGCACTTTATTTGTTTACGGATAATCATAAAATTAAAGATTATGTAACAACAAATATAAGTGCAGGTGGTATGACTATTAATGATACATTAATGCATTTTAGTAATCATCATTTAGGTTTTGGAGGGGTTGGTGCAAGTGGTATGGGTAGATATCATGGTAAATATAGTTTTGATACATTCACACATGAAAAACCAGTACTTTATAAAAGTAACAAATTTGATGTAAAATTCAAATATTTACCATCTAATGAAAAGTCAAAAAAAATCATTAAAAGGATACTTAAGTAAAGTTAATAATTTAAATACATAAGTATTGGCTTAAATTACTTATCGGTGCTATAATTGATTTAGCATAAATTAAATAAAAACATAAACTTCCTTAAAAGTTATATATACTTTATGAAGGGGGTTTTTATTTTTTTAAAATAATTAATTTTATAAAGGTGATAAAAATATGATAACAAAAATAAGAAAAATTATGCCAGGTATATTACTGAGTTTCACAATTGCAGTGTTTGCAATATTAATTAATAATATATTACCTATTGATTTAATTGGGGCTGCTTTAATTTCACTTTTATTAGGTATGTTATTAAATCCAATCATTTCAAAAAAAGCTCAATTCCAAAAAGGTATTGATTGGTCAGGTAAATATATATTAAGGTTAGGTATTATACTTGCAGGTATTTCTTTAAGTTTTGCTCAAGTACTAGAAGGTGGTAAATATGCTTTAATATTATTAACATTTACCTTTATTACAGCATTTGGTGTAGGCGTTATTTGTAAAAATATCTTTAAAATCGACTGGAAACTATCAAGTTTACTATCAGTTTCAACAGCAATTTGTGGAGGAACTGCAGTAGCTACCGTAGGACCTGTTATTGAAGCAGAAGATCATAAAATTGCTTATGCATTATCTGCAACATTTATTTTTGATCTACTAACAGTTATTTTATTTCCATGGATTGGAATGTTACTAGGAATGAGTGATACAACATACGGTTTATGGGTAGGAACTTCTGTAAATGATACATCATCAGTTGTCGCTGCAGGTTATGCATTTTCAGAAGCAGCAGGAAGTCTTGCAACCATTGTAAAACTTACAAGAACCTTATTTATTGTACCAATTGTGTTATTCTTTTCATGGTTTTACGCTAAGAAAAAACAAAAAAATTCAGACATATTAGAAACAAATAAGATTAAACTAACAGCAATATTCCCGTGGTTTATTTTAGGTTTTATTGCATTTGTAGGTATTAGAAGTTTAAATATCTTAAGTGATAGTTCTGTAAATATTATTTCAACCACATCTAAGTTTTTTATGGCAACAGCCCTGGGAGCAATCGGCTTAAAAACTAGTTTTAATGAGGTTAAAGGTGTTGGTGCAAAACCTGTTGCTGCTGCAATTATTATAGATATATCTGTTGTTATTGTATCCATGATTGTACTATATTTTATGTTTTAACCAAATTATAAGGGAAATGATTATGAAGTCATTTCCCTTATATTTTTAATAACTATTAATTAAATTCCTAAGCGTTTCTAACTTTTTTTCTCTATAAGTATTAAATGGCATATTAAATGTTTCATTATAATTAAAATCAATAGATTTATCAGATAATTTATTTAATGAATAATCTGTTAGATTATTATATTTGTTTTTATGAATATTAAATATATTTTCAAATTCATTTGGTTTATAAAATTTAGAATTAACAGCATCAATAATCATTTCTTTATAAGTTTCAATATAATCTATATTACTGGAGTTTCTAGCAATTGTTTTTAGTACTAACGGATTTACTTGATCATTTATGCCACCCATAGTTGTATTTGTAGAATAAGGACTATAACTGGTCATTGCATTAGATGTTGGGTCCCAGTCCCAATTTATACCAAATGTTCTGTCATAATCATAAGGAATAAATATAGCTTTACTTGAGTCTTTTAAAAAATATATATAGTAATTATTATAATGGTTTCTTAAATCATCAGGGTTACCGACTAAATAACTAATTGCTTCAAATGCTAGATAATAGTTTATATGAATAATATCTTCAAAGTCATTTGAAGCATTAAGTGTCTCTATCATATGAATGAGTAATTCATTCGTACTTGTTTTTTTATTGGTTTTTAAATCATAAACTGGAAAATATGATATTTTTTCATCTTCTATACCAATTGCCTCAAGTGTTCTAGTGGTGAGTTCACCACCAAATAAATTATTCCAACCAACCTTATATAAGTCTCCACCTAAATGTTTTTCATTTAATCTTTTCTCTAAGAAAAGTTCATCAATAGTTTCAAGGGCATAGACAACACCAAAGTTTTCTTCGGTTTGGTTATAATTAATTTTTAAATTCACAGGGGTAATATTTGGTGAGAGTACACCATGTGACTCAAACATACGGTATGTCCAATATTCTCTTGAATATGTTTCATCTTTTGTACGATTCCATTTAAGATCTAATTTTTCCATTTGTGCAAATCTACGATTTTTTCTTTCTGTTCTAAGCGTGTTATTTTCCCACACTTTAGGATTTATATACTCGTCTTCATCATCAAATGTTTCTTTAAAAGAAAGTTTAAAGTGAATCATATCAAACATGCCATCACTATCATTATAAAAGGAAGTTCTCGAGGTATTACCTTTCATTCGAATACCTACCTCTAAAAATTCATAAGATACGCCATTTACCTTAAATGTGACATCACTTTTACGGTAAATTGGAGATTTACTATGGATACTAGAATAATATTCATAATCACTTTGAATGAGAGCGAGTTCACTTGGTTCAATATCAATTTTAATTTCAACTGTACTATTGGGATTAAAAAAATCATTATAAAGACTATCTAAATAAGTATTGTGTTCTAATCCATGTGTATAATCGATATTATCTAGATTCTCATCTGGAATTAATATATTAGAATTTGGATTGCATCCAATAAGAAATAATACAATTAACGATAAGATGAATGAAAATATTTTTTTCATAAGACAAAGCCCCCTATATAGTTTATTATATCATGCAATAATTTTTAATAAATAAATGTTTTATATATGAAATATATACTAATAAACTAAATTATTTCATAATTATGCAATATTTTCTCATTTATGATATGATAGTAAAGGTTTATCATATTGGAGGATTATAATTTATGTTAAATGTTTCAAACGTAACGTATCAAATAGGAAAAGATATTTTATTTGAAGATGTTAATATTAAGTTTACAAAAGGAAATTGTTATGGGATTATTGGTGCTAATGGTGCTGGTAAATCTACATTTTTAAAAATACTTGCAGGTAAATTATCTACAACACGTGGTGTGATTACAATGCAACAAAATCAAAGATTATCTTTCTTAGAACAAGATCAATTTAAATATGATGAATTTACAGTTATGGATACAGTCATTCAAGGTAATAAAAAGTTATATCAAATTATGATTGAAAAAAATGCAATCTATGCCAAAGAAGACTTTACTGAAGCAGACGGTATTAAAGCAGGAGAATTAGAAAGTTTATTTGATGATATGAATGGCTGGAATGCTGAATCAGATGCAGCAATTTTATTAACCGGTCTAGGTATAGAAGTAGATAAACATTATGAGTATATGAAAGATTTATCAGGTAATGATAAGGTTAAAGTTTTACTTGCACAAAGTTTATTTGATAACCCAGATGTATTATTACTTGATGAGCCTACAAACCATTTAGACAGTAAAGCTGTATTATGGTTAGAAAACTTTTTAATGGATTTTGAAAACACAGTAATTGTTGTATCACACGATAGATATTTTTTAAATAAAGTATGTACACATATTGCAGACATTGATTATAAACAAGTAACCCTTTATGCAGGTAATTATGATTTTTGGTATGAATCTAGCCAATTAATGTTAAAACAAGCAAAAGAAGCTAATAAGAAAAGTGAAGAAAAGATTAAAGAACTTCAAGATTTTATTGCAAGATTTAGTGCAAATGCATCAAAGTCTAAACAAGCAACATCTAGAAAAAAAGCACTAGATAAAATAGAATTAACAGAAATTAGACCATCAACTAGAAGATATCCATATGTAAACTTTAAGTTTGAAAAACCTTTAGGTGATGACATCTTAAAGGTAGAAAACTTAACTAAAACAATAGATGGCATAAAAGTTTTAGATGATATTTCATTTACATTAGGTAAAGAAGATAAAGTTGCTTTTATTGGATTAAATGAAAAAGCAACAACAGTTTTATTTAACATATTAAATGGTTATGATACACAAGATTCTGGAACCTTTAAATGGGGTGAAACTGTAATTAAAGGTTACTTTAGAAAAGATAACAATGATGAGTTTAAAAAACCTATTGTTATGGTTGATTGGCTAACTAATTATTCTAAAAATAAAGAGCATACATATGTAAGAGGATTCTTAGGTAGAATGCTATTTAGTGGCGAGGATGCATTAAAGAAAATTAATGTATTAAGCGGTGGTGAGCGTGTAAGATTATTATTTTCAAAAATGATGATTGAAGAGAAAAACACACTGATATTAGATGAACCTACAAACCACTTAGATATGGAGTCTATTACCGCTTTAAATAAAGGTTTACAAGAATTTAAAGGGGTAGTATTATTTACATCAACAGATCATCAGTTAGTATCTTCAACAGCAAATAAATTATATGAAATATCAGAAGATGGAAAACTTATTTTACATATAACAAGTTATGATGAGTATTTAGAATCTAGATAGATTTAAAGATATAAGGATGCTAAAAAAGGCATCCTTATTTTTAATAAAAAACTATTATTAAATTCTACAATGTTTTAAAGGATTTAATGTATAATAAATGTGTATATAATTACGACCATAAAAAGAAAAGGGGTAAAATATGGAACCAGGTGGATGGATTTTAATTGTCGGCATTGTAGTAGTCATATTAATAATATTTCTTGCTGCATCATATGTTAAGGTTAAACCAAACCAAGCATACATTATTACAGGACCTAAAAAGTCACGTGTTGTTATAGGAAAAGGGACATTAAGAATTCCGTTTTTAGAAAGAATTGATGCAATTCCTCTATCACTTATTCAAACAGATATTAAAACAGATTCTGCAGTACCTACAAATGAATTTATTAATATCTTTGTAGATGGGGTAGCAAATATTCGTATTATGACGGATGAAGACTCTATACGTTTAGCAGGTCAAATTCTTTTATCAAGAGACTTAGAAGGTATACGTATCGTTACTAAAGAGATTCTAGAAGGTAACATGCGTGAAATTATTGGTCAAATGAAGTTAAAAGAACTTGTTCAAAACAGAGAAAAATTTGCTGAGCAAGTATATAATTCTGCAATGCAAGATATGAACCGTATGGGCCTTGAAATCATTAATATCACCATTCAAAACTTTAGTGATAAAAATGGTGTGATTGAAGATTTAGGGGTCGATAATGTAACTCAAATTAGAAAAGATGCTTCAATTGCTCGTGCGAATTCTGAAAAAGATGTAGAGATTGCAACAGCTCAAGCAAAAGAGGCTGCAAACGAGGCAAGAATTACAGCCGAGTTAAAAATAGCTGAGCAAAATACAGATCTTGAATTACGTCAAGCAGCATTAAAACAAAAATCAGATACACAAAAAGCGGTAGCTGATGCAGCTTATCAAATTCAAAGTGCAAATGAGTCTAAGAGTGTAAATATTGCTATACAAGAAGCTGAGATTGCAAAACGTACAAAAGAAATTGAGTTAAAACAAAAAGAAATTGAAGTTGAAGAAAAACGTCTAGATGCAGTTGTTAGAAAAGATGCAGATGCTAAGCGTTATGCAGCTGAACAAAAAGCTCAAGCAGACCTTTATATTCGTTCTAAAGAAGCAGAAGCTAAATATATTGAAGAATCAAGAAGAGCAGAAGCTATTAAAGTTGCTGCTGAAGCTCAAAGATTTGCTGAGGAACAACGTGCTCAAGGTATTCAAGCTGTAGGTATTGCTGAGGCTGAAGCAATTGAGAAAAAAGCAGAAGCAATGAAGTTAATGGAAGAGGCAGCTGTATTAGAATTAATTCTAAAATCAGATGTATTACCTAAGATTGTTGAGGCTGCTGCAGCACCACTATCTAAAGTTGATAAGATCACAATGTATGGTGATGGTAACTCTACAAAACTTGTAGGTGATATTGTAAATTCATCTACTCAAATATTATCATCCATTCAAGAATCAACAGGTATTGATTTAACCAGTTTACTTGCAGGTTATGCATCAGGTAAGTTAACAAATAAATCTGGTGATTCTAAAGATAATCCAAAAGATAAACCAGAAAGACAATTAAAATAGATAAATAAAAAATAAAAATGAGCGTATCTAATTTGCTAGATACGCTTATATTTTTGATAGATTTCATATGATGTTATAATAAGTGTCAATGTATTCTAATTTCGTAAGCATATCACCAAACGCTTCAAAATTAAGTTCAACATAATGGGTATGTTTCACTTGGTTTAGATAAAAATCATAAAGTTTTTTCATAAATACTTTCCCCCTTCTTTATGTAATAAATCTATTTTTAACTGAATATCTGATGAGAATCCACCTAACCTGCCATCTGATTTGATCACCCTATGGCAAGGTATGACGATCAATAAAGGATTACTGCCCACCGCATTACCAACGGCTTGGTATGCTCGTGGGTTTGAAATTTTAACTGCAATATCTTTATAGGATGCAGTCTTTCCATAAGGTATCTCAATTAATTGTTGCCACACTAATTTTTCAAATGAACTACCTTCTAAATCAAGTTTAATATCTTTAGGTATAGGTATACCTTTAAAATAGTTTTCAAGTATTTGAATATACGGTGCAGTTATTTCTTTGTTTAAAGTTAAATTTGAAAGGTCTTGATGATTATAAATATCAATAGATTTTAAACCGTTTTTGGACACTTTAATGATAAAGGTCCAATCACCATAGCTTATGAAATCATAATACAACATTGCATGCACCTTTCTTTTGCAAATCGTTTGCAAAGTCTATTTTGTGTGATATAATACTTTTGCAAATGATTCGCAAAAGAGGGAATTCGACATGAAAAAACTATTTGTTACACTTTTTATTTTATCACCTTTATTAATTTTATATGCTTGTGGCTCATCATATCATTATGATATTGTTGTATCTGATTATTTCACATATGATATTGTTAAGCAAGTTACAGGTGATGAACTCACCATTAAAACGCTACAACCCATCCATATGGACTATCACACTTATGAACCAAGTAGCAGTGATTTAGTAGATTTAAAGAAATCAGATCTCTTTATCTATACATCCATTAATGCATCACCTTGGTTAGTATCTGAAAATAATGTATCTAGTGTCATCGGTGATGGTGCCTTTACATCTTTTGAAGTGTTACTTAATTTAGAAGTAACACATGATGAAGAAACATGGCATGATCATGAAGAAGATATGCATGATGACCATGATCACGGATTTGACTTTATATCTAATCCGTTTTATGTAGCAACAATTGTACAAAATCTAAGTGACTACTTAGGTGAACTATATCCAGAATTAAAACAAGTATTTGATGAAAATGCACATGACTACTATGATAAACTTACCAATCTAATTACACCATATCATGAGCGTAGAGAAGCCTTAGTACCTTTAGATATTTATTTTATTGGACATAATGCACTAAACGGCTTTAGTGAAGCATTTAATTTAAATATTATTGCACTTGATGAAAATGTATCACCTAATACAGAAGCAACCAGTGCTCAAGTACTAGCATTTGTTAGTGCATTAAAAAATAATGGCATAACAACAATGTATATGGAAGAAACACCTGATCAAACAACAGTAAACTATATTAAAGCACAAATACCTAATATAGAAATACTTGAACTACACACCTTCCATAAAATATCTAAAGAAGATTATAAAAATAATATTGGTTACTATGAATTAATTGAAAGAAATATAAATCACTTAGAAATGGCAAATTAAAACTATGAAACCTAATTGTTCAAATTGTTTAATTGAATATAAAGATGTAACCCTTTCTTATGGTTATTTAGACGTCATTAAGCATGCAAGTTTTACCGTGCACCAAAATGACTTTTTAAACATCGTTGGACCAAATGGTGCAGGTAAAACCACCTTAATTAAAAGTTTAATTCACCAAATCAAACCAAAACATGGACAAATCATCATGCAAGATCTAAACATGGGTTATGTGCCTCAAAAATTAACCATTAAAAGAAATATCCCTTTAACCGTATTAGAGTTTATCTATACAGGGTTTACCAAACAACGCCTTATCATATCTAAAAGTGATAAAGCACTCATCGTTGAGTGGTTAACTAAAATGAAGTTAGATACATCGCTATTAAATGAAAAGGTAAGTCACTTATCCGGTGGTCAACTACAACGTATTTATTTAATTAGAAGTTTAATATCAAATCCAGAAGTACTCATATTAGATGAGCCTGCTAGTGCACTTGATCCTAATTTTAGAGAATATTTTTATGAACTGATTAAAGACATTAGACGAAATAACAATCTAACAATTATTCATATTACACATGATTTAACAGATGTTATTTTGGAAAATAGTTTAGTCATGTATGTGGATCAAGAAATTAAATTCTTTGGTACATACATTGACTACAACAAATTTGAACACGAGGGCCACCATCATGACTGATCTATTATTGATTTTTGATACCCTAAAGTATGGTATTATGATTGTCTTACTCCTTGGACTTACAGCAAGTTTATTAAGTCCTTTTGTTGTATTAAACGAACAAAGCTTAATCGCAGATGGACTAAGTCATGTGAGTTTTGCTGCACTAGTTGTTGGTATCTTTTTTATAGATAACCCATTTTATATTGCTATACCGATTGTCATTGTAGCATCGATATTTATAAGATGGCTTATTAGGTATACAAAAATACACGCAGATAGTGCAATCGGTATTGTATCTAGTGTCGGTTTTGCAATCGGTTTAATTTTAATTAGATATACTAATTCTAGTATTGACTTAGAAAGTTTAATATCCGGCAACCTATGGTTTAGAAGTGAAGTGGATGTTTATTTAACACTTGCGTTACTAGGTTTAACGTTATTATTCATTATCTTAAGTTATAGAAAACTTATTAGTATTACCTTTGATTATGAACATGCAAAATTCAGTGGTATTAAAGTGGATTTATATAATTACATATTTGCAGCCCTAACTGGAGTATTTGTAGTTATTGGTGTACGTAGTATTGGGGTCTTATTAATTTCTAGTTTACTGATATTTCCTGTTGTAACATCAAATTTATTTGCAAGAAGATTTCCAGATCTTATGATTATTGGAAGTGTGGTGTCAACCTTAGTCATTAGTACAGGACTAATTCTTGCACACATCATGAAGCAACCTGCAGGAAGTATTATTGTGTTATTATATACACTTGTATTTCTTGTCTTATTTATTATTAAAAAAGTCATATTTAGGAGGGCTACTTAAATGAAACTTACAACTAAAAGGCAAATGGTCTATGATACTTTAAAAAGAGCTAAAAAGCCTCAAAGTGCTGATGACATATATAACGCACTCGGTGGAGAAAAACTTAATTTATCTACCATTTATAGAACTTTAGAAAAATTTCATCAAGATGCACTGGTTTCTAGAAATTACTTAGACAATACAGCGTATTACTATTTAAATGAAGCTGAACACCACCATTTCATGGTGTGTGAGAATTGTCATAAGAAATATGAGTTTGATTGTCATATCGATAGTTTGATAGAAGAAATTAAAATTACTTACGGATTTAAAGTTCAACATCACGATTTAAATCTTTACGGTATATGTAAAAACTGTCAAGGATAAGATTGTGTGAAGTTTTGACAATCGAAGTTATTATAAAACATTAGACTTTACAATTTTATGTGAATAGGTTATAATTTTAACATGTATCTTATGTACCGTATAATTAACTAATATTCGGTAGTTAAGTTTCTACCTTAGTTCCGATAAACTAAGACTACGTACATACTCCTTCTTAAATTGAATTAAAATAAACAATCCATCCACCGTTAATGACGGTGGATTTCAATTACTACGGAATTGATTTTTAAGTGATTTGGGTAATCTAATGAGATAGCGCATGTTAAAATAGAAGTAAGTGGAGGTTAAATATGAAACTATTAGAACCAATTAAGGTTAAAGATACAGAGTTTAAAAACCGTGTGATGATGAGTCCTATGTGTATGTATTCTGTAGAAAAACAAGATGGAGTAGCAACTGATTTTCACTATGTACATTATGTTACAAGAGCAATCGGTGGTGTAGGTTATATTATGCTTGAATCTACTGCAGTATTACCAAATGGACGTATTAGTTATGAAGATTTAGGTTTATGGGATGATAGACATGTAGCACCACTAAAGAAAATCGTAGATGCAGTACACAAGTATGGTGCAAAAATTGGTGTTCAAATCTCTCATGCAGGTAGAAAATCTCGTACCCACAATATTGTATCTAGTACAGATGTACCTTTTTCAGATAAGAATTTGACCCCTAAGATGTTGGATGAAGAAGGTATTAAAGAAATTGTTAAAGCATTTGGCCAAGCAGCACGTCGTGCCAATGAGGCAGGTTTTGATAGTATTGAGCTTCACGGTGCACATGGGTATTTAATTGCACAATTTATATCTGATGTTACAAATCAAAGAACAGATAAATATAAAGATGGTACTTTATTCTTAAAAGAAATTATTGATGAAGTATTACTTTATTTTCCAAACGAAAAAATTCTTCAAATTAGAGTATCAGGATACGAGTATCACGATCTAGGGATGACACCTTATGATTGGGCAAGTATTTTAAATACATTTAAGGATAAAATTGATATCGTAAACGTATCAAGTGGAGGCATTCTACCTACACCGGTTAAAGACTATCCAGGATACCAACTGCCTTATGCAAAGATTATTAAAGAAGAAACTGGCCTAGTAACGATAGGCGGTGGACAAATTGATGAACCGCTACTGGCAGAAGACGCTATTTTAGATGGCACAATGGATATGGCCTATTTTGGCCGTAAATTATTAAAAGAACCATATTTTATATTTCAATTAGACGATCAATTATTACCGAAACAATATACAAGAGCCAGGGGTCTTATTTCCAAATAAATTATAAAGGAGTAAAACACATGATTATTGGATTAGTTAGAGAAGTAAAAGAGAGTGAAGATAGAGTTGGGTTAACACCGGATGCTGTTAGAGCTTATGTAAAAGCAGGACACACAGTCTTGGTAGAAAGTGGTGCAGGTAAAACCTCAGGGTTTAGCGATGCAGCATATAAAAAAAGAGGCGCTGTCATTATAGACAGTGCAAAAGAAGTTTGGCATAAGTCAAAAATGATTATTAAAGTTAAAGAGCCAGTTCGTAGTGAGTATCCACTCATTAGAACCGGTCAAATTCTATTTACATATCTGCACTTAGCAGCAGATGAACCCTTATTAAAAACATTACTAAAAAAACGTGTATCATCCATCGCTTATGAAACTGTACGTGATGAAACAGGGCTACCTTTATTAAAACCTATGAGTGAGGTTGCAGGTAGACTATCTGTTTTAGAAGGTAGTAGATTTTTATATAAAAACAATGGTGGAAATGGGTTATTAATTTCTGGTGTAACAGGTGTCAACCCTGCAAAAGTTACTATTATTGGTGCTGGTGTTGCAGGTACTGCAGCACTTCAAAATGCTTACGGATTAGGCAGTGATGTCACGATTCTAGATATTAATGAGAAAAGATTAGACGATTTAAAACAAATCTATCCTAAATTAACAACACTTATTTCTAATGAAGAAAATATTATCGCTTCATTAAAAGATGCAGATTTAGTGATTTCAAGTGTCCTATTACCTGGTAAGAAGGCACCAAAACTCATTAAAAAAGCATATTATAAAGATATGAAAAAAGGTGCGGTGATTGTCGATATCGCAATCGATCAAGGTGGATCAACTGAAGTAAGTAGACCGACTACACATAAAGAACCAGTCTTTAAAGTTTCTGGTATTACACATTATTGTGTAGCAAATATGCCAGGTATTGTGCCTAGAACAGCAACGATTGCACTTAATGATGCAACTTTAAAATTTGGATTAGAGATTGCAAATAAGGGTTTAGAAAAATCAGTAGAAGAAAATCTTTCAATCAATGAAGGACTCAATACCTATAAAGGATACATCACTCAAAAAGATGTAGCAGAAAGTTTTCATAAAGAATTTATAACATTTGAATCCTTAAGATAAATAAAACCGTGTAGACACATTGAGTCTACACGGTTTTTATGTTTGGATCATGAGGTGTTTTTGAAACTTGAAGTTCCTTAGGTACGAAGTCATCTTCACTACCTAAATTGTCAAATACGGCAAAGGTAATATAAGTGATCACAGAAAAGTGAATCATGTACTGAGTATTATCAAGCAAGCCATGAAGTTGACTTAAAATATAAGTGAATAAGAATGCTGAAACGGCTTTAAATCTTAAGTTTTTTATAAATAATCTGCCGATACAAACAAAGTGATAGATTAAAGTAAATAATCCGAATATACCACCTGTTGCAAGTACTTGGAAAAATGTGGAGTGATAAACAGTTATTCTATTTTCACTTGTACCTAGTATCCATATTTCATTATACCAACCCGTACCCACAACGGGATTTTGTAAGAATTGATGCCATGCAGAATATTCATGATAAAACCAAAGTGTTAATCTTCCTGTAAGCATTGAATCTGGATTATCAAAGTCTATGGTACTAAAAAATGAGTTCCATATTTGTTCAATGGTTGGATAAAATATGAGTATGACGATACCACCTAATAATAGTGTAATCAGTAGGTTTAGGAGTTGACGCTTATTTCTTTTAAATATCGCATATAAAATAACACCAGCACCATAAATAGTAATAGTAATAATTGAACCACGTGCATTTGAAACATATATCCAAAATGCTACAAAGGCTAAGTAAAGCCACGGTAATATATTTTTAGGGTATTTATATAAATAATATATAACGGAACCTGAAAATAAAACGATATGGATTGTTAAATCATTCATGTTACCCCAACCAGGAATTGCACCAGTTCCCAGGTTAAACATATCCATAAAATCAAGAAGAAAATCAGTACCTTCCCAAACTCTAAAACCGTCATACCACATTAAAACTATTTGTAAGGATAACATAAATCCAGTAATGATAAAAGTACGCATTAAATAATTTAATTGATTACCTTTAATGGTATTCGCATAATATAAATAAATTAGTAAATAAAGTACGCCTAGAAATGATAACATCATTCCTACAGGAACAAATGGTTTTGAAAGTTCTGGTAGTATAAAACTAATCGATACTAAAATAAGTGATACACCCAGTGTATTGAGTTTGATTTTTACCTTATACTTTATTAAGTGAATAATCATTCCAAATATAATTAAAAACACACTTAAAAAACCTAGGAGTGCTTGATCAAATGTGTGTAGTCCCATATCTTGAATGCCTAAAGAAAATACAAGTCCAAAAACAATCGGTATGGTATAAATGGTATTTTCATAAAAATAAGATATTAAGAAAAATGGAATAGAAAGTAGAAGTAAACTTAAGAATGAAAAAAACATGATAAGGTCACTTGGTATAAAATAGCGATATGACCATATCGTTAAAGAAATACCAAGCATAATCACCTGATAAAGTTTATTATTTAATAAATGTTCTATACATTTTTTCAAATTTACTACCCCAAAGTTTAATTGTAAAGCTTATAAAAAATTATATCATAAAAATTAAAACATTGGCTTTATACCAATGTTAATTTTTATGATTATAGTCCTTGATCAAGCATTGCTTGGTATATTCTTTTAAATGATAAGATATTTGCCCCACTAACCAAATCAAATGGTTTATCATAACTTTTTGCGGTTTCATAAATTGAGTTGAACAACTTAGTCATTATTTCCTTAAGTTTATTATCAACAGTTTCAAATGTCCAGCTTGTATGTAATGCATTTTGTTGCATTTCAAGACCTGAAACAGAAACCCCACCAGCGTTAGCAGCTTTTCCTGGAATAAATAAAATATTATGTTCAAGTAAATAATGAGTTGCGTCTAAAGTTGTTGGCATATTTGCTCCTTCAACAAGCATTTTTAGGCCATTTTTAACTAATTTTTTAACATCCTCAAGTTCAAGTTCATTTTCAGTTGCACAAGGTAGTGCAATTTCACATGGTATTTCCCAAATCTTTTTAGTATCTTTTGAAAAAACTGCATTTGGATATCTTTCTAGATAAACTTCAATTAATTGGTTATGTTCTTTAATATGTTCTAAAAGTGCAACATCAATGCCTTGTGGATGATAAATTACACCATCAATAGATGACATTGCAACCACATTAGCGCCCATTTGTTTAGCTTTATATGCAGTATGTAATGCAACATTACCACTACCGGATATAATGATTGTTATATTTTTTAAGTCTGTATTAAAATATTTATCTAATGCAGCAAGCGTCATATAAATAATGCCATACCCAGTAGCTTCTGTGCGACCTAAAGAACCTCCGTAGTTTGTACCTTTACCAGTAAAACTTCCGTGATGCGCATGTGTTAGGCGTTTATACATACCAAACATATATCCAATAGCTTTTTGGGATACACCAATATCACCTGCAGGAACATCTAATGTTGGTCCAAGATGGCGATGAAGTTCTATCATAAATGATTGACAAAAACGAAGAAGTTCAGCATCTGATTTATTCTTAGGATTAAAATCAGACCCACCTTTACCACCACCTAGTGGTAGTCCTGTTAAACTATTTTTAAATGTTTGTTCAAAACCTAAAAACTTTAAAACAGATTCATTTACATTAGGTGTAAAACGTATTCCACCTTTATAAGGTCCGAGTGCTTGATTAAATTGAACACGGTATCCTGTATTAAATCTATTTTTACCTTTATCATCTACCCAAGGTACTTTAAATGTGATAATACGGTCAGGTTCTACAATATTTCTAATGACATTAGATTCAATAATTTTAGGATCTTCTAATAATACATTATTAATGGATTCAAAAAACTCTAAAACAGATTGTAAATATTCTTTTTGATATGGATATTTTAACTTTAAATCATGATATATAGATTCTAAATGTTCATGCATTTTATATGTCAACTCCTTAGTATATTAGCCATATTGTAACAAATATTTGATATAAATGATAGTTAAAGTGATTGATATAAAAATAGAGCCTAACATTTTTGTTAGACTCTATTTCAAATATAAGTATTTATTTTTTAGGTGCTAAAACTTTATTTAATTTAGCAAAACGAGGTAACCCATTTACTTTTTCTAGTTTAGTTTCACCTTGGATTAATGGTAATGCATAATCAATAAAGTCTTGAGTTAAACCTTTACCATCAGGTAAGATCCACTCTAATGGTACTTTACGTTCAGCATTTGCAACAATCTTTAATGGAAGTAGAGGATACTTCACTTTATATTTATCCCCAGGAACTCTTTGGATACCAACAAATTTGTTTGTTGTACCATTAATTGCTTTTTTAACTGCGATTTGTCCAACTTTAAATGCTTCATTAATATCTGTTTGAGATGCAATATGAGCAGCTGATCTTTGTAGTAGTGAGAATTCGATTGCACGTGTTTTAACACCGAATTTTTCACCAACGTGGCTTGCAAGAACACTTGCTGTTCCACCAAGGTTTGCGTGTCCGAAAGCATCACGAGCAATTTCTGTTTCATATTCTGGAATGTATTTACCTTCAGCAGTTTTAATTCCTTCTGATACAACAACAAATACTGATTTACCAGTTTTTAGTAATTCACCTACTTGATTGTAGAATTTATCCATATCAAATGGTAATTCTGGAAGATATACTAAGTCTGGTTTTACACCACCTACAGATGCTAAAGCTGTTGCTGCTGTTAACCATCCTGCATTTCTTCCCATAACTTCAACAATAATAAATTGTTGAGTATTATAAACAGTTGCATCTAAATATAATTCCATAATAGATGTTGCAACATATTTAGCTGCTGAACCATATCCTGGAGAATGGTCAATACCTGCTAAGTCATTATCAATTGTTTTAGGAACCCCAACAACTCGCATTTCCCAACCAGCAGTTTTCATAAACTTAGAAATTTTTAAACAAGTATCCATTGAATCATTTCCACCATTATAGAAGAAATATCTAATGTTATATTTTTTAAAGATTTCAAGTAGTTTGTTATAATCTGTTGGATCTTTTTTGTAATCTTTTAATTTATATCTAACAGAACCAATTGCAGAAGAAGGTGTATATTTTAATCTCTCTAATTCTTCAATTTCTTCTTGTCTAATGTCATAAAAGTTTTCATCTAAGATACCTTTAATACCATGTTGTGCACCATAAATTTCTGTAATTTCTTCATGCTTTAATGCTTCTAAGAAAACACCTGCAGCTGAAGCGTTAATTACTGATGTAGGACCACCTGATTGTCCTAGAAGTGCAGCACCAACTAATTTTTTCATTGTATACCATCCTTTTATTTAATATTTAACTAATTTTCCATTAATAAGTTTATCAAAGAATGTCCGTTAATGCAAACACTTGTATCTCATTATAATTGTTTTCTAACAATATTGTAGAAAATAGGGATAAAAATCATGGGAATGATTGTGAAAATTACCTCTAAACATTCATGTTTATAAAAAAAATTATATAATGAATAAGGTTTCATTTTTTTGATTCAATTTATTTACATAAACATGATATAATTATAAAGGCATTAGAGGAGGTATGACACATGAAAATAGCAGTTTTAACATCTGGAGGCGACGCTCCTGGGATGAATGCTGCAATCCGTGCAATTGTAAGAACCGGTATTGCAGAAGGTCATGAAATGTTTGGAATCATGGATGGATATAGAGGTCTTTTAGAAGATAGATTTATTCCACTGACTGCAAAAGACGTTTCAGGTATGTTGAGTATTGGTGGGACTAAATTAGGAACTGCAAGAGTTTCTGAATTTAAAGAAATACCCGTACAAATGGTTGCACTGGATAATTTAAAAGCACGTGGCATTGATGCATTAATTGTTATTGGTGGAGATGGTAGTTATAAAGGTGCACTTGCACTACATGAACTAGAATTTCAAACAATTGCAATTCCAGGAACAATTGATAATGACGTATATGGAACAGATTATACAATAGGATTTCATACAGCATTAAATACAATTGTTGAAGCAATCGATAAATTAAGAGATACATCTTCTAGTCATAGACGTTGTAGTATTATTGAGGTTATGGGTAGAACATCTGGTGACTTAGCACTATATGCAGGTATTTGTGGTGGTGCAGAGTTTATTATTACACCTGAAAATCCAATTAATAAAGACAAATTAATTACAACATTAAGAAAACATAATGAAGAAGGTAGACGCCATGCGATTATTGTTGTTACAGAACAACAATTCGATGTGCATAAACTTGCTGCTGAAATCTCAATTAAATCAGGTTTTAGTTCAAGAGCTACAGTCCTTGGTTATATTCAAAGAGGTGGGACACCAATTGCTGAAGACAGAATTTTAGCATCAAGAATGGGCGCATTTGCTGTTGAATCAATTATGAGAGGTGTAAGTGGACATTGTGTTGGGATCAAAGATGATAAACTAGTTACATCACCATTAAAAGATATTGTAAACCATCCAAAAGAACGTGTAGAATTATACGATTTAATAAAAAAATTAAGATAGTTAAAAAAATTAAATAAAATGAAAGGTATATAAAAATATGAGAAAAACTAAAATTGTTTGTACATTAGGACCTGCTTCAGAAGATAAAGCAGTTATGACAAAACTTGTTAAAGCTGGAATGAACGTTGCACGCTTTAACTTTTCACACGGAGACTATGAAGAACATGGTAATCGTTTAAAAACAATCCAATCAATCAACGAAGAATTAGGAACACACGTAGCTTATTTACTAGATACTAAAGGACCTGAAATTAGAACACATGAATTTGATGGTAAAGTAGAAATTACTAAAGGTTCAGAGGTAAGAATTACATTTAATCCTGTATTAGGAAATAAAGAAAAATTCTCAGTAACATATCCAGGTTTATATGATGATATGAAAGTTGGAGAGTTTGTTACAGTTGATGATGGTTACTTAACTTTAGAAGTGATTGCTAAAGATGAAGCAAACCGTGAACTTGTTACAAAAGCATTAAACACGCATGTTGTAAAATCAAGACGTGGTGTGAATGTTCCTGGTGTTGTTTTAAATATGCCTTTCATTTCAGAAAAAGATGCAAGCGATATTAAATTTGCAGCATCAATGGGTTATGACTTTGTTGCAGCAAGTTTTGTAAGACGCGGTGAAGATGCTCAAGCAGTGCGCGATATTTTAGATCAAAATGGCGGAAAAGATGTTCAAATTATTGCTAAGATTGAAAACCAAGAAGGTATGGATAACTTAGATGATATTTTAGAAGTTGTTGATGGTATTATGGTTGCACGTGGAGACCTTGGTATCGAGGTTGAAGGTGAATTAGTACCAATGTATCAAACAGAAATGATTGATAAATGTTTAGAAGCTGGTAAAGTAGTTATCGTAGCAACTCAAATGTTAGAGTCTATGCAAAAAAATCCACGCCCTACAAGAGCTGAAGTATCTGATGTGTTTAACGCAGTTAGAGAAGGAACATCAGCAACTATGTTAAGTGGTGAATCAGCTGCGGGTGATTACCCTGTTGAATCAGTTACTAAAATGGCTAAAATTGATGAAAAAGCAGAATCTACATTAGATCATGAAATATTCTTAGATGGATATTACATGGGAGATTCTAATATTGATGCGATTGCTCAATCTGCAGCAAAATTAGTATTAGAATACGAAGTAGATGCTGTAATTACAAATGGTTTAGAAGTTGCTAAATCATTTGCTAAATTCCACTCTCAAGCAGTAAATATTGCAGTAGTTAAAACAGCTAAAGAAGCTCGTTCACTTGCAATTCATTTTGGAGTTTATCCAGTATTAAGCAAAGATGAAGCTGCACTAAAATTAGAGTCATTAGGTTTAGAAAGTGGAGACTTCGTCTTAGAAGTAACTAAAAACTCAACTAAACTATTAGAAATCAAATAATTTACTAAATAATAAAGGCGCTTAACTAGCGCCTTTATGCTATATTTAATCCTATATTTGATAAAACAAACTAATAATAACGTTTTTACAATTGAAAATATAAATCAACCTTCGTAAATAAGGATCTAATATGATATAATTTTTATATATCAATTAACTAATTGTTAGCGGATTAAATTTTTAAAAATATAAACAAAAGTAGTAAAAATTAAAAAGGACATAATAATCAAACAAGGGGAAAATTAAATGTCAAACAAGAAAAAGGTAATGACTTTTTTTAAAGTCTATAAATATATAATATACGATATACTTACAATTATATCGTCATATTATTTAACTATTTGGGTATCTAGTATTATGGCCGGGGGGACCTTAGTACAAATTGATACATCAGATTTATGGTTAGCACTAGCATTTATTATACCAGCTAAAATAGCAGTATACTTTATTGCTGGAGTATATAAAATAATTACTAAACATGCGTCTTTTGAAGACTTTTTTAGAATTATTGGAACGGTTGCTCTATCTAATATCATTATTGTATTAGTTGTTTTTTCATTTGATTTAAAATTCATGGTAGAACCAGCATTTATACTTATTTCTTTAATTGAAATTACAGGTATGATGTTACCAAGAATAGTAAGAAGAACAGTTAATATTGTAAGTCACCGTATGCGCTGGTTTAATACAACAGGTGTAAGAACATTAGTTGTCGGTGCAGGTTCTGCAGGTGAGATGGTTATTAAAGAGTTTTACAAGAATAATGCATTAAGCAATATTCCTATAGGGTTTGTTGATGATAATCCTGTTAAAGTTGGTAAACAACTAATGGGTATTCGTATATTAGGTACACTAAATGATATTGATAGATTAGTTGAAAATAACCGAATTGAAGAAGTCATTATAGCAATTAAGGATTTACCTAAAAATAGATTCCATGATTTAGTTAATAAATTAATTGAAAAAGGTATTCGTGTTAAAAAATTAAACTTAATTGAAGATGTAAAAGATAATGTTCAATCTAAACTTGTAGATATTAAAGTAGAAGATCTACTTAATAGACCAGTAATAAAGTTAGATGACAAAGGTATATTTGATTTTATTAAAGATGAAATAGTATTAGTTACAGGTGGCGGTGGATCAATTGGTAGTGAACTATGTAGACAAATATTTGAACTTCAACCAAAACAATTAATAATATTTGATATTTATGAAAACAATGCATATGACATTCAAATGGAACTATCTAGAAAAGCATTTAAATTTAATAGTCATAAATATCCAAAATTAGATGTTCGAATCGGTAGTGTATATAATGAGAAAAGATTAGAAGAAATCTTTTCTACATTCAAACCAACATTAGTCTTCCATGCTGCAGCATATAAACATGTACCATTAATGGAAGATAGTGCTAAAGAAGCAGTTCGTACGAATGTTATTGGAACATATAATGCAGCAAAACTATCTACAAAATATAACGTTAAAAAGTTTGTTTTAGTAAGTAGTGATAAAGCTGTAAGAGCAACCAACATAATGGGTGCAACAAAACGCTTTGCAGAACTCATTATTAAAAAAGAACAAGAAGTAAGTCAAACAAGTTTTTCAGCAGTTAGATTTGGTAATGTATTAGGTTCAAATGGTTCAGTTATACCTTTATTTAAAAAACAAATAGAAGATGGTGGTCCAGTTACAGTAACACATAAAGATATCACCAGATACTTTATGACCATACCAGAAGCTGTAAGTTTAATTTTACAATCTGCTGTATTTGCAAAAAGTGATGACCTATTTGTTCTAGATATGGGTGAACCTGTAAAAATCTATGAGTTTGCAGAAAAAATGATTCAACTTGCAGGATATAAATTAGATGAAATTAAAATAGAGGTCGTTGGTCTTCGTCCAGGTGAAAAACTATATGAAGAACTACTTTTAGATATTAATGATCCAAGTATTCACAAAACAGAAAACCAACTCATCTTTGTAGAACATAAAACAGGTGTAGAACTAGATACAAGTTTAGTCGTTAATTTAATGTCTAATTTTGAAAATCTAACTAACGATGAAGTTAAAGAAGAAGTTTCTAAAATTATTGTTACATACACATCAAATTTAAAATAACTTAGGACTGGTAGTTTAATTGAACAACAATGAAATTATATTTAATTTAATTGACCACGCATTAAAAGAAGAAGTTTTTAAATTTAAATCAGAAGATGAATTAAAGTTAACTCAAAAAATATTCGAAAATGGTCTTGTCGGACTTTTATATAACAGTATAGATACTGACAGTTTTATATTGCCTAAATATAACCAAATGCTTAAACACGCATTTGGTTCTTTTGTAGCTAAAGATACCCAACAACAATTAATCATTGAAACATTAAAAGATATTTTTAATGAAAATAAAATACCTCATATATTTTTAAAGGGTTCACACCTAAAAAGTTTATACCCTAAAAGTTATATGCGAGGTATGGGTGATATAGATATTTTAGTTCCATTAGAATTATTTGAAAAAGCAAAGAAAGTATTATTGAATGCAAACTTTAAATTTAAAAGTGCAACCTCACACCACCATGTCTATGAATCAGATGATTTAAATCAAATTGAACTTCATCAATCAATCACATCATCTAATGAATATGAAAATGAAAACTTTTTAAAAGAAATTTGGAATCACGCCCGTATTGATATAGAATATACATATAAAATAGAACCAGCTTATGAATATGTCTATTTGTTAACACATTTAATTAGACATATAAGAACATCAGGTGTCGGTATTAGAAGTATTTTAGATATTGATATATTTTATAATGCATATGAAGAATGGATCAATAAAGAAAAGTTAGATAAGTATTTAAAAGATGAAAACCTATATGATTTTCACTTAAAAGTAATTCACTTAAATAATATATTTACAAATAAAATAAAACCTACAGTTGAAGATGAATTAATCATAGATTATATTATGGATAGTGGTATCCACGGCTTAGGTCAAAAACACGATCAATATCTAACTAAAAGAACACATGAACAAACAAGACTAAAAAAATCTAAATTTAGATTTTTCTTAAATGAAGTCTTTCCTAGTAAAGAGCGTATTAAAGAATCATACCCATATTTAAAAAAACATCCATATTTACTTTCATGGGCATGGTTTGTAAGAATATTAAAACAAGTCTTTAAAGTTAAAAATACTAAGAATAGATTAAAATCTATATCTAATGATTCTGAAGTAAATAGCGTCAAGAGTGTTTATGATTATTTGGGGATTTAAAATGTAAATATAGTTAAGTATAAAGATAAATTTCATTATTTATGTTATACTTTCAGTTCAAGAATACTATTATGATAGGGGACATATCTTAAAGTATTTGTAGTATGTTTAAATGAGTAATGTTAATTTGACTGGAATAATTCCAATTTATTTCAACATATATTAACTAAAGATGTATTTAATAAAACATACTATAATAAACCAAATCTATCATAAGAAAAGCACATAATAAAATAATTTTGATGCCCAACATTATTATAATTTGGAGAATAGAAAATAGATATGAATAAAATGTTGTACATAAATGTGAACTCTTTAAGATTAAATCCGGAAGTAGTGAAGAGATTAAACCAATCCAATATTAAGATACTATATGATTTCAACAAGTACTCATTAGAAGAACTAGAATTATTTTTAGGAGATATGTTTAGTCAAATTAAGTCGATTTTAATTTACTATAAATTACCAAGAAGCATTAACAAGCTTACAAAGTCAAAGGAGCTTGTTTTTCTACTTGAAAATCATGGTATAAGTGATTTACTTACCTTAGTGAAATATAGTAAATTTATACTTTACCAGATACTTAAGGATGATCAATCATTACTAGATGAGACAAATAAAATACTTGAGTTCTATGGAAAAGAAAGAGTGACTGATAGATTCAAAAATAAATCAAACAATAAAAATATCCAAATAAAAGAAACATCTGAAATTATAATAATCGACACGAACAAGAATAAAAATTTTAGTTCAAAACAAAGTATAAAAACCGATAAGAAAAAAAATGTAACTACGCATTCAACTGGTAAACCTAGTGACCTTGATTTTTTTAAGCCGAGAATTATACGACAAGATATTAATAATGATAGTCCAATTGATACCAATGAGATAAAAATCCAAGAAGTTAAAGTTACTAAAAATAATGGAGAAACAATTAATACTAAAAAAAATCAATTACCAGAAAGTAGTAATATTTTTTGGGTAGATATCGATAATGAGAAACGTGGAAATAGACTTAACAAATCGAACAAACCAGTCGATATTGCAAAGAATCAAATGAAAAAAACTGAAAAAAAGAATGATATATTAGTACTTAAAAACACATCTAAAGTTAAAAAAACTTTTCAAAGTAAGAACTTAAGTGAAGAAAAAGTTCAACAAAATAAACAATCAAAACAAGTATTAACCTTACCTGTAGAATCTTTAAAACTAAGCCAAACGGCTTTAGAAAGATTAAAACTATCTGGTATTGACCGCTTAGAAGATTTTAATATATTCAACTTAAGAGAACTTCAAAGTTTATTATCAGATTCATTTAACGAAGTACTTCCAACATTAATCTATTATAAATTACCAAGAAGTATTGAGGACTTATCACTTTCAAATGAAGTTGTAAATGTCTTAGAAATTGTAGGTATTAAAGATTTAGAAGCATTAATAAAATATGACAAATCAATACTTTATCACATGTTTAAAGATGATGAGTTTTTACTTAATGAAATTAGCAATCTACTTAAGTTTTATGAAGAAGATCCTTTAATTGT
>NZ_JAFR01000003.1 GCF_000526235.1 Acholeplasma granularum ATCC 19168
ACTGGGTGTAGAATGGTACAAATGAATCCAGCACAATTCTTGCAAAATAATCATACATTTAGTGCATATAGTTTATTTGATGACAACATCAATCCAAAAACAACATATGATCATTTGAAACTTTTTGGATCAACAAGTGAAACTACATATACTTATGAATCGCTAATTGGCGATGAAAGATATCTTTTTACAACAATACCAGGTATGAACGAAAATCCTATATTAAGTTATTTTAGAGTATCTTCTAATAATGATAATGGTTCACTACTAGGAATTGGTTTTGGTGAACAAACAATTGTATATAAAAATGATACCCTAGGAATTACAAAAACATATAGTATCTATGAGTACTTAAAGGATGAAGGCTTTGAATATAACTTTGACTTTCCTGTAAAATATTCAAACGATTTAGGGGACGATAAAATACGGTGGTATTATCTTAAAAAAGATAATATATTTATTAATTATGCTGTACATATAGGTAATTATTTAAAACTACATTCATATGAAGTGGGTATAATCGATGAAAGTGTTTATGACATACTTAAAATGTATACTGAAGGTTACAACCTAACAATTGATTCAAATAATCATACACTAGTAAATACATATGAAACCGTTTATGCTGTAGGCGATTATATTAATGTAGTTATTGAAAAAAGTAATGAATCTGGTACGAGTAAATTATATATAAATGATGTATACATCAAAGATTTTGAATATAATGGATATCATTATGAGGCAAGCTTTTATATGTATGCCAAAGATGTTGTTGTAAGGATGGTTACTGAATAAAACTTAAAAAAAGATAAAACATTATTTTTTAAAAGAAAGTATACACCCATTTACTCGTAATGATTAAATGGGTGTGTTTATTTATAATTGATTATAAAAAATTAACAATTTATATTCAGTTTAAGATATATGACATGGATTGGTTACAATAAGTTAGACAGAATTAGAGTAGACATTTTAAAAACAAACTTAATAAACACTATAAGTAATATTAATTGACAAGTAATTAAAATTAAGATATGATATAAACATACCCCCCCATATAGGGGTTAACTAAGGAGTGCACATATGAAAAAAAATCAATTTAATTCTAAGTCTAAGCATAATCATGAACACGCAATGGATGATAAACACGAACACATGAATCATCATAACCATGACGGACATCATCATCATAATCATGAACACATGAATCATCATAACCATGATGACCATAATCATCACAAACATCATCATCACGGCAACTTTAAGAAGATATTTTTAATTTCCTTACCACTTGGTTTAATTGTAATGTGGTTATCACCTTTTATGGGTATACACTTACCATTTCCATTTTATTATGAGTTTAAATATTCAGATATCCTTGCTTTATTTATTTCTATAATACTATTCATTTATGGTGGTAAACCATTTATACAAGGTGCAGTAACGGAACTTAAAAATAAACAACCAGGTATGATGGCACTTGTTACAATGGGTATTAGTGTATCTTTTATATATAGTGTATTTGCTGTGGTTATAAGATATATTACAGGTGAACACTATATGGATTTTTTATTTGAGTTTGCTTCGTTATTACTTATTATGCTACTTGGTCACTGGATAGAGATGCTTGCTTTAATGAAAGCAGGTGATGCACAAGAATCACTTGCAAAATTATTACCTAAAAATGCTTTACTACTAAAAGAGCATGGTGAAATGGTAGAAGTTCCAATTTCACATTTAAAGATAAATGATGTAATCATTGTCCAATCAGGTGAAAATGTTGCTGCAGACGGCATCATTTTAAAGGGTGAATCCAGAGTTAATGAATCTTTATTAACTGGAGAATCAGTACCTGTAGTAAAGAAAGTTGGTGACTTTGTTATAGGTGGATCAACAAACGAATATAGTAAGCTAGAAGTTAAAGTCACAAAAACAGGCAAAGATGCATATTTATCACAAGTTAAAAACTTAATTATGGATGCACAATCTAAACCTTCAAGAGCCGAAAATAATGCTAAAAAAGTAGCAGGATGGCTATTTTATTTAGCATTATTTGCAGCACTTGTATCATTTGTTGTATGGTATTTGATGGAGGATTTAAATAGTGCTATTTTATTTTCAATTACAACTTTAATTATTGCATGTCCACACGCGCTTGGTTTAGCGATACCTCTAGTAATATCTAGAAGCACTAGCATTGGCAGTTTAAATGGTGTTTTAGTAAAAGATAGACAAACCTATAATTTAACTACTAAAGCGGATATTGTTATATTAGATAAAACAGGGACACTAACCACAGGTATTTTTAAAGTACAACATATTGATCTACTAGATAACTCACTAACGGAAGAAGAAGTTATTTCTATTTTATATGGCATAGAATCAGCATCTAGCCATCCGATTGCACAATCCATTATAGAATATGCTAAAAATAAGGATATTAAAGCTTTAAAATTCGATAAGATCAATTACATATCAGGTAAAGGATTAGAAGGTAGTGTTGGTTTAGATACTTATGAGTTTATAAGTGTAAATGCATATAAAGAACCAATCACGATTCAAAATGATTTTGGGTACACAGTAAGTATTCTATTAAAAAATAATAAAGCGATTGGGGTTGTCAAATTAGGTGATAGTCTAAAGACTTCAAGCCAAAAACTTATAAAAGAATTAAAACATAAAGGTATAAGACCTATTATGGCAACAGGTGACAATGAATATGCTGCAAAAATTGTAGCTAATAAACTAGACATTGAATATTACGCTAATCAGTCACCTGAAGATAAATATAAATTAGTTGAAAAGTTTAAAAAACAAGGTTTAATTGTCATAATGATGGGAGACGGGATTAATGATGCACCTTCTTTAGCACTTGCAGATGTTGGTGTAGCAATTGGAGCTGGTACTCAAGTTGCTATAGACTCTGCGGATGTTATTTTAACAAATTCAGAACCAGGTGATATTGCATCATTTATTGACCTATCTTTTAAGACAAACAAAAAAATGAATCAAAATTTAATTTGGGGTGCTGGTTATAACTTTATTGCAATACCAATTGCAGCTGGTATTTTAGCACCATTTGGAATAATTTTATCACCTGCAATTGGTGGTGTATTGATGTCACTTTCAACTGTAATTGTTGCACTTAATGCACTAAGTTTAAACATGATTAAATCTTGATTAAAAGATCAAATAATTACTTAAAGCATTAAAAATAAGAGTATTTGATATATGACATTTAGCACATTATATAATTATTTTAAATTTTTTGGTTGATATATTAGGTATGTTATATTATAATGTGTTTACAAATAAATATAAATAGAGGTTGCGATTAAGAAGAGTAGAGTGTGGAGCCGGTAGGCAATGAAGCACTTCAAAGGCAAAATCGCCGAATAAATAATGAAGACATTTATTATTTATGGGGTTATTGAAAATATCAATAACACTCCTACGAAAGTAGAGGAGCTATTATAATTGATATTATAAAACGCTTCTTGGCGTTTTTTTTGTAAATAAATAGAAGGTGGTTTAAAATGAAAAAAATTCTAACAATACTCATGATAGTAATCATGAGTACGGCATTATTTGCTTGTACAACACAATCAAATAATGAAATAAAACAAGATTTGGTGGTAGGACTAGAAGCTGCTTATGCGCCATTTAACTGGACAGTTACAAGTATAAGTGATTATTCATATCCAATCAGCAATCAACCAGGTTCACATGTAGATGGGTATGATGTGCAAATGTCCAAGGAATTAGCACGTATTATGGACCGTAACCTTACTATTAAGGCAATTGAATGGGATGGATTAATTCCAGCTTTAAATAGTGGTGAGATTGACGTGATTATAGCAGGTATGAGTCCTACGAGTGAACGTAAACTACAAATTAATTTTAGTGATGAGTACTACCGTTCTGAAATAGTTATGGTGGTAAAAAGAAATTCAGTTTATGAAAATGCTACACGCCTAATAGATTTTAGTGGATCAAAAGTGGTTGCTCAAAGAGGTACACTTTACGATGATTTAATTGATCAAATTGATAATGTAGTGCATCAAACACCACTAGATGCTTATAGTAATTTAGTAGCTGCTGTTACAACTAATGTATCTGATGCTTTTGTTGCAGAACTACCTGTTGCCGAATCTGTTGTAAAATCAAATCCATCATTAGCTATTGTAAAGCTTGAACAAGGTTACGGGTTTGAGTCAGAAGAATCAGATATTACAGTATCTGTTGGTATGAGAAAATCAGATACTGATTTACTTAATGAAATTAATAGTGCATTATCTCAAATAAGTGTAGAAGTTAGAAATCAAATGATGACTGAAGCAGTACTTAGAAATAACGAATCCGAACTGACTTTATTTGGACTTATTACGAAGTATCTATCACTTTTTGTTCAAGGAGTAGGGGTAACCTTATTACTAGCAATTACTGGTACATTTGGTGGATTTATATTCAGTTTAGTACTCGTTTTTGGAAAAACCCAAAAAATTGATAAAAAACGAGATAATATATTTAAAAAAATAATCAAGCGTATATCTAATGGTTTATCAACAGCCTACATTGTTTTATTTAGAGGTACACCAATGATTGTTCAAGCAATGATTTTTTATTACGGTGTAAAACTTATAACGGATATATCTTGGTGGACACCACTTTCTGCAGGTTTAATTATTGTTATTTTAAATACCTCTGCTTATATAGCAGAAATACTACGAGGTAGTATGAATGCTATAGATAAAGGTCAAATGGAAGCAGCAAGATCATTAGGATTTTCAAGAATTAAATCCTTACTTTATATAGTTTATCCACAAGCGATAAAAAACGCACTGCCTGCCATTGGAAATGAATTTATCGTAAATTTAAAAGATACAGCAGTTTTAAGTGTCATTGGTGTCTTAGATCTGTTTAATGCAACCCGTCAGGTTGTAGGTGCAACCTATGATACAGTAACACCATTTATTATTACAGCACTTATCTATTTATTCTTAACAGGAGTTACATCCATAGCTGTGAATTATCTAGAAAACCATAAGGCTGGGAAGGAACTTAAAGATGCGTAAAATATTAGAGGTAAAGAATTTATCAAAACGTTTTGGTAAAAATCATGTATTAAAAGATATTAACTTAACAATTAATGAAGGTGATGTGGTCACCATTATTGGTTCATCAGGTAGTGGGAAAACCACATTACTTAGATGTTTAAACTTACTTAATGAACCAGATGGTGGACACATTATCTTAAATGATAATGACTTGATGGATCCAAATACAAATCTTGATCAACTTAGAATGAAAATTGGTATGGTATTTCAATCATTTAATTTATTTATTAATAAGAATGTTATTGATAACTGTACACTTGCACCAATTAAACTACTTAAAATGTCTAGAGAAGAAGCAAATGAGCTTGCATTAAAATTACTTGAAAAGGTAGGAATGAAGGAATTTGCTTATAAAAAGATAGATACATTATCAGGTGGACAAAAACAAAGAGTAGCAATTGCAAGAGCACTTTGTATGAATCCACAAATTATGTTATTTGATGAACCAACATCGGCACTTGATCCTGAGTTAACGGGTGAAGTTTTAGAAGTTATGAAGAGTTTAGTTGATGAAGGTATGACGATGATCATTGTGACACATGAAATGCAATTTGCTAAAGAAGTATCTAGCAGAATCATTTTTATGGATCAAGGTATGATTGTTGAAGAAGGTGCGCCAAGTGAAATATTTGATAATCCAAAAATGGAACGCACAAAAGCATTTTTAAAATAACTATAATAAAGACGATAGAAAATTAAGTTCTATCGTCTTTTTCTTTGTCTGAAAATAAAAAATCATATTAAAAAACTTCACTATACTATTAAATAAACAATTAGTGATTTAATAGTATAATAGATATATAATATTCAATTTTTATTAAAATAATCTATGGGGGATTTTTTATATGATTAAAATTAAGTTTAGGTATATATCATTATTTTTTGTATCATTTATCCTTATATTATTAACTGGGTGTAGAATGGTACAAATGAATCCAGCACAATTCTTGCAAAATAATCATACATTTAGTGCATATAGTTTATTTGATGACAACATCAA
>NZ_JAFR01000004.1 GCF_000526235.1 Acholeplasma granularum ATCC 19168
GGGTTAACCGTCTAACGCGTTAGCAGTGCGCCCTCTTCGGCCTCTTGAGTATCGCTCCATCATAGGCATGATATAAAATCATGCCTTATTATATTCACTCATTTTTTTGTTGTTGTCAATCACTATTTTGATGTATTTACCATTGTTAATCCGACTTGTCCTTTATCTAGGTCAATATTTAAAACCCACACGGTTACAATCTGTCCAACTGAGACAACATCTTTAGGATGTTTTACGAACTTATTAGATAATTTAGAGATATGTACTAACCCATCATTTTTAAGTCCGACGTCAACAAATGCACCAAAATCTGTGACATTTTACAAAGTATTAATTGGGTTATTTTAAAAACTACTAAACAAAATAAGCGCTTATTTATTAAGGCTGTATAAACCAAGAGATTAAAGATATACTGATGGCTCCGGATTATATATATCATCAATCTTACTATTATCATAAGCCTGAAAAAATAACTTGATTTATAATTCAAATACATACGTATATGAAGTTTATATGCATGTGTGTTTTTCTTACGTATAATTTACAGTTTTTGTTATATTTATATGATAAAATAAAACGTATTTTAAAATTACCTATGGAGATAAGACATGAAAAGAATAGTTGTAGTTGGTACACAATGGGGAGATGAAGGTAAGGGTAAAATTACTGATTTTCTTGCTCAAAAGGCTGATGTTGTTACAAGATACCAAGGCGGAAATAATGCAGGTCATACAGTTGTTATAGACCATAAGAAATATGCACTGCATTTATTACCATCAGGTATATTGAATGCTGACAAAGTTAATATATTGGCCAATGGTATGGTTATTAATATCGAGGCACTGATTGCTGAATTAAAGAATCTAAATCATACAGATTATCAGTTGTTTATTTCTGATCGTGCACATGTAACATTTCCGTTTCATATCACTTTAGATAAACATGAGGAATTCCTTAAAACAGAAAAGATTGGTACAACCAATAAGGGTATTGGACCAACCTACAAAGATAAAGCATCCCGCATTGGTATAAGGGTTGCTACACTTGTATCAAATGAATTTGAATCAGAACTTAGAAAGTTAATTGATGAAAAAAATATAGACTTTAAAAACTACGGATTACCTTTAATAGATTTTGATTCAGTCTATAAAACATATCAAGCTTATGCAAATATTATTAAACCGCTTGTTAAAGATACTTCTCTTTTATTAAATGATTATATAGGATCAGGGAAAAACATTTTATTTGAAGGGGCCCAAGGTACACTGCTTTGTTTAGATCATGGAACATATCCCTTTGTTACCTCATCATCACCAACAGCAGCCTCAGTACCATTAAATACCGGGGTTGCACCTTGGTTAATTGATGGTGCTATTGGTGTGACTAAGGCCTACTCAACCAGAGTAGGTGCCGGTGTCATGCCAACTGAAATATCAGGTGATATTGCCCAAAGTATACGTATCAAGGGTAACGAGTTTGGTACAACCACTGGAAGACCAAGACGTATTGGTTGGTTAGATTGTGTCGTTTTAAATTATACAAACCGTGTTTCTGGGTTATCTTATTTAGCAATTACTTTATTGGATGTCTTATCCGGACTAGACACCATAAAGATTTGTACATCTTATACATTAGATGGAAAAGAAATTTTCACCATACCAGCACACATTAAAGACTATGAAAAATGTGTTGCAAACTATATTGAGCTACCTGGTTGGCATGAAGATATTACGGGTGTGAAATCATTTGATGCTTTACCAGTTAACGCTCAAAATTATCTAAACAAAATTACAGAACTTACAAAAATACCATTAGCTATATTTTCAGTGGGTCCAAGGCGTGATCAAACAATAGAAGTATCATCTATATTTGAGGATTAATTTATGATAAAAAGATATCAAACACCATTATTTGAAACTTTATGGAGTGATCAAAATCGCTATGACACTTTTTTGACAATTGAACTAGCTGTTGCCAAAGCGTGGTATTTATTAGGCAAATATGATGAAACAACTTACAATAAACTTACTAAAGCAACCTTTGATTTAGAATCAATCTATGCATTAGAAAAAGAAACAAAACATGATATGATTGCATTTACAAGAACTGTCTCTAAAAGTTTGGGTGCTGAGAAAATGTGGCTACACTATGGTTTAACATCTACAGATGTTGTCGACAGTGCACTAGCACTTATACTCAGGAAAGCCAATCAAGCAATTAGATCAAAAATTAATAAGTTATTGTCAGTCTTAAAACAAAAAGCTTATGCTTATAAAGACCAACCAACCATAGGTCGTACCCATGGCATCCACGCTGAAATTACATCTTTTGGATTAAAATTTGCACTATGGTACAGTGATCTAAAACGGCTACTTTCTGTATTTGATGCTGCCTGTAAAAACATCGAAGTGATTAAAATATCAGGCGCTGTTGGCAACTATGCGGCCAACACACCTCAACTAGAAAAAACAGTTTCCCGTCTATTAGATATAGCATCTGCAGACATTTCTACACAAGTACTTCAAAGAGACAGACATGCAAACTACATTTCAAGTATTGCACTATTGGGTAGTGAACTAGAAAAAATAGCCACTGAAATAAGACATTTATCACGTACTGAAGTATCTGAGGTAAATGAATACTTCAGTGTAGATCAAAAAGGTTCTAGTGCAATGCCACATAAAAAAAATCCAGTATCTAGTGAAAATATATCTGGATTATCTAGAGTCTTAAGAGGTTATGTTTTAACAGCTTTTGAAAATATTAATTTATGGCATGAAAGAGATATTTCCCACTCCTCTGCTGAGCGTATCATATTAGCAGATGCAACAACATTAATTGATTATATGTTAGATCGTATAACAAATACGCTATCTAACTTAGAGGTCCACGCATTAAAACTACAAAACAATATAGATATAACTGGTGGTATCGTATTTAGTCAACATGTACTATCTCTATTGATTGATAAAGGACTTACAAGAGAGCATGCGTATGATTTGGTTCAAAAGATTGCGATTGATGCCATGAGCAATCAAAATGATTTTAAAACAGAACTTTTAAAAAGTTCAGATATCATGAAGTTTATGACACCAGATGAACTGGATAAAGCGTTTGACCCAATCTATATATTAAGACATGTCGATACCATATACTTAAAAGTCTTTAAAGCATAATAAAAGTCACATATCAATTCATAATATATGCCCTCTTTTATATTTTTTTTGATGTTTGTATTATTTATATATTTTAATCATATCACATGTGTGACGTTTTTGATCGGTACTTCATAATCCAATAGTTTTTATATAATGAAAGAATATAAAGTCTTAATACGTCATTTATCGGTCTCATATTTTAAAAACATAATATTTAACTAATCATTTAAAACACTTCCTCGATACAACCCTAAAAGTGCAATGATTTTTTTATTACCTTTGTCACAAATATATTTGCAAGGTTTGGATCAAACTGTTTTTCTGCACATTCAATAATTTCTTTAACTGCTTCTTTTTTTGATTGTTTCACTCGATAGATTCTTGAAGTTGTCATCACCTCTTAATCTAGCAAATAATCTAAAGGATCACTTTTTATATAAAAAACTCTTCCCATACGTGAGAAGAGTATTTCAATAATTAATGGTGACCCGTACGGGATTCGAACCCGTGAATGCATGCGTGAAAGGCATGTGAGTTAACCGTTTCTCCAACGGGCCAATGGCGGAGCGAGAGGGATTTGAACCCTCGCACGGGGTTAACCGTCTAACGCGTTAGCAGTGCGCCCTC
>NZ_JAFR01000005.1 GCF_000526235.1 Acholeplasma granularum ATCC 19168
TACATATATATCAAATGTACCTGACATCACTGTAGTTATAACTTTTAGTGTGAAGAATTCATCTTGTGGAACTGCTATTTCTGAGTTTATCCAGGCTGTACCATTTTGATATCTTAACGTTCCATCTTGTACAGCAACACCTAATACGTTACTTGTACCTGAATAAAGTAGGATCAGGTTTAAGAATGATGTACCAGTTAATTTGACTCTTGTTTCAGCTGCATAAGTTCCAACTAATGCTTGATCAAATGTTCCTCCAAAATGTGCTTTTGCAGATGTTGCATATGTTTGCAGAACTAATTGACCATCTTCTATATTTGCAGTGGCATCACCTGTCAAGGTAAGTGTTGTTGGTAATGTATCGAAATTATCTATATAAATGTAGCTTTCTGGTTCTGTTTTTGTAACTGTGATGGTTACAATTTTAGTATCTGTTGAATTTTCGTTTGAATAACTTAAGGTAACAATATATATTCCAATTTGACTAAATGATAATTGATTGCCTTCAAGTGTATATCCAGTTAGTTGATCAACATCAATTGATAATGTTGAAATTGGATTTGTAACATTGGTTGAGTAGTTAAGTTCATAAGTGTTTGTTGAACTTGATAAATCAATTGATGCTTCATTTTCATTAAGTGTGATTACAGGATTTGTATCACCTAATTGAACGTCTACTTCAAATGTTTTTGTTTGTATTCCAAATGCATTTTGAGCATGTAAAGTAAATGTATATAATCCTGGATTGGTAAATGTTAGGATATGATCTAATGCTGTCCATCCTGTTTCAATATCAGCAGTAAAATGATATGTTGTTTCTAATCCTTTTCCAAATTCAAAATCTAATTCTAATGTATTATTAAGTGTTAATACAACTGTATGTTGTAGTTGTTCAAAGTATATTTCTGGTGATAATTGATATACCTTAAAGTAATCTACATGCATTGTTTGATTGATTCTTGAATCTATACCTTGGGATGCATATCTTGTTACAGTTGCTTCAGCAGCACCTTTAGTTCTTAGTGAATAGTTACCATAGTTA
>NZ_JAFR01000006.1 GCF_000526235.1 Acholeplasma granularum ATCC 19168
CGAGGTTATCGCATATAATTCAATGTTTAAGTATAGTTATGATCATGAAAAAATTATAAATATAAGAGATACTTATTCCCCAAAAGAATTTGAAGATTTTATTTTAAAATGGAAAACTAAATAAAATGCATTAGCCACATGTGAAGAACCACATGATTTAAGCAAGTTGTCCGGAAAAAGCTTAGTATTCCTATGTGCATAACGTGGCTATACTAAGCCTAAGTTATCGCTTACTGAACTGTGTCTAAAAGTTGACTTGTTGGCTCTATGAAGATGATTTATTTTAAAAATACGGACTAGATATAATTATGCTGGGTTACAGGCACATGACTCCAGTGATGTATATTGATAGGGACGGAAACTTTGCAATTTCAATTTTCATAGCAGGCTTTATAATTGGTGGCATATTAGGTGGTTATACAAGAGTTCAAAACGGAGCTGAAGTTTGGAGTGAGGATTTTTGGATAGGCGTAGGAACAGGAGCATTAATTGGTGCAGCGGTTGGAACAGTCGCTGGCCTAGGCGTTGCATATTTAATGGGTGGATTGGCTTCTGTCGGAAACAAATTAATTTCAGATGTCACATCCTCAGTTTTCTATGGAACTAACAATTTTGGTTCATGGGAAGATTATGCTGTGGCATTTGTTATTGGGGGACTCATTAAAGGTAGGCGTATATCAAATGGTCCTATTGAATCTACAAACTCTAAAATAAAGACAATTATTAAAGCTTCTAATGGTATTAGAAACTTCAGAAGATTACGCAATAAATTTATGTATTCTATTAATAAAGATACACCACTAAAAAACTAAAAATAATAATAAGTATATCGTTATGGCTAAAGAAAAAGGAGGTACCACCACATTTTAGAAAGGTGGGGTGTACCTCCAAATTTTTTATAGCCCTACACGGATTAAACCTCCAAATTATTTAAAGGGCCATTTTTTTAACCTAAAACCATGAAAATACATCGGATATGTTTGACAGAGTGGACAACTTATATTATCTTTTAGTAACTTTAGATGAAGTGTAAGTACTTCACCCATCTATTGTGGTATCAAGTGATTCTATTATTGAATTTATGTTTTCTAATTTATATAGTTTTGTGATATTATCATACATGAAGAACTCCTTTGTTTTTTTAGTTACGACTAACTATATTATAAAAGGTGTTCTTCATTTTTTATATATTTATTTCTGTCTTTAAAAAAGATGGTGTACTACCACCACCTAATTGAAAGGTGTTTTTTTACACCAACTATTTTAAATACCTAGAAAATTAAGCAAATACTGCTTCATTAACTATTTGGTCCTTTTTCTTTATCTATAGTTTAAAAATATAAATAGATAAATTGTAAAAAATAAAAAAAGGGCCTTACCTTAGTAATAAATACTTTGATAAAGCCCTTTTTGGTGTTAAATGAATATTAATTTAGTACATTATTTAAGGTGATTGTTTGTGTAACTGTATCATAAATAACTATTGAACTTGAAGAGAATGTATAAACTTTTCCATTAATATATATACCACGGTCTATTTGATTTTCATAAAGTGTTGTATCATGACTAATTAATATTGGATCAGTTATAATTGGGTCTTTTGTAAAGTCAATATAAAACAGATAGAAGAAACTATTAAATTCATAATTACCAGTAATATTATTATAATTAGAACGATTTACTGCAAACCCTACAAAACCATGACTTGGTGAGATTAAGATTGCTTTATGATTGTTTAATGCCTCACTATAATTCCAACTATAATTTTCACCTCCATTATTTGGTTTACTAACATTATAAGTTTCAAGTGGTAAATTCGTATCAATGGTAGAATAAACTGATAATTTTACGCCAAAGTTTTCATCGTAACCAAGACCAAGTAAATGATTATTACCCCATACATGTAGGTAAGTATTGTAACCCGGTTCTTCAATTTCATTAATAATTATAGGATTACTTGGATTGGATAAATCAATTGTATAAAGTGGATCGATTTGTCTAAAGGTTACAATATAAACCTCATCTTCATTAAATCTAACACTTGTTACGCGTTCTTCAGGTTTACCAATACCTTCATCTAATAAGCCTATCATATCAAATGTGTCATTTTCACTATTTTCTTTTAGAATATATAATCTATTTTTATCTGACATATTCCATGATCTTGATGTGACAACACGTAAGTAACCATCATATTCGTCTAGCCAAAATTGATTTTCAACACGACCTTCTAATTTAATAGAAGCACTATAATTAATTGTGGATTTTTCATGATTCAAACTGAATTTTATAATGTGTGTACCACTTACTGTTGTATTAAAGAATGGATAGTAATTAAAACTACCAAATGTGTATATTGCATCATGTGTGACATAAATAGATGATGCAACACCTACAGCAGATTCAGAATAACTTAATTTTGATTCAATATTGATTGCTGTTACTGTAATCATTTGGTAGGCTGGAACATTATTAAAGTAGATAATCTTATCATAATCCACATAATTAGTTAGTGTTGTACCATCAATTGTTTCTTCAAATTTAGGTCTTAAATCTTCTATGCTTACTCGATTATAAGAAACCATATAAAACATATCATCAATTAAGCGGTGTGTTTCTATATTACCTTCTGTTACTAATTCATATTCAAGTTCTAAATTAATACGATCATAAATTCTTATCGTGCCACTATATTGAGTATAAATATAATAAGGAATATATAAAGCATCCACATCATCTCTATAGAAATTTTCGGATTTCATTGTTTTAAGGGTATAACCTACTACAACTAATCGATCATCTGTTAAATAAAATGAAGAAACGATAAAATCATCAAATTCTAGTGTATCTACTAAAGTTAAATCACCATCTAAATCAACATCAAACTTATATATTTTATTAGAATGGTATCGTGGTGTGTAAAAGACATTATATCCATCTGTTTTAACAATATCTCCTTCATCAACACCTTCTACTTGTAGATTCGTACCTACAACATCTGGGTTTTTTGGCTCACCAAAAGCATCTTCTAAACCAGCATCAGGCATAGCATTCATATCATCTTGGCTAGCACTAAAAAAAGGAAAGAAGTTTGAAAAACTAAAACCATCACCAATATTTAATTTAACTTTTAAGTCTTGATAACTATTTGCAGTTCTAGCATTTAATAATGTTTTATCATTAAATATTTCAGGTAGACTAAATATACCAGTTGCAACTATTACAAACACAGATACCGCAGCAGTTAGAAGTGTAAGTACACGTCTAAAGTTAACAACAACTCTTTTAGTGTTAAAAGTTCTAATATTATGTTTGGACTGATATGTATTCAAACGTTTATTCCAAACATAATCTCTAATTAATTGGACTAATATAAATACAAATATAAGTCCTAATAAAGAAATAATAATTATTCCAGGTGTTTTCATATTAACCTCCTATGCCTAAGGCATTTTTAAAGGATTTTACATAACTGCGAGTCACATCTAATTTTAAGCCACCAATAAGCTCTAATTCTAGTTTGGCATTAAGCTTTGTTTTTATATAGACGACCTTAGATAAATTGACCAAAAAAGATTTTCCGATTCGAATAATATGATAAGGATTTAATAATTCTTCGAGTTGATATAATGTATGTTTTACTAGAACTTTCCCATCATATAATGTATGTATGATAATATCAGTCCCAAATGATTCTATATATAAGATATGACCAATATTTAACTTAACCCAACCATCACTTGTTTGAAAAAGATAATTCTTTTTATTTATCTGTATCTTTTTTAGAATCAATTCTAAAGCATTATAACTATTTTCATCTAATACTAGTGCAACCTCATTATCGTTTAAATTAGAGACTAAAATATTGGATGATTTTATGTCTTCATCGATAATTGATAAGTCGTCTTTATTTAGTATGACCTTAATCACAATTACTTTCCCCCTATATCTAGAGTTTAATATAAATATTTTTTTAATAAAGTAAATTCAAATAACTTACATGTTATGAGCAATAACTTACAGCAATGTTTTTTATAGCCTCATTTTACCAAACAAACCTTGAATTTACTTCATATATCATATGAAAATGCTATAATATTTATGGAAGGTGAATAAATGATTGCATCTGTCATTATAGATATTAAACACCAAAATATTAATCGTCAATTTGATTACTTTGTTTTAGATGAAGATAAACACAGAATTAAAAAAGGAATGAGAGTTTTAGTACCTTTTGGTGAAGGTAACCATTTAAGACTTGGTTTTGTCTATGAAATTAAAAATGATTCAGTTACGGCAACAAAGCATGTTGCTGAAATACTAGATATAGAACCAATCTTCAATGAAGAACTTTTTTTGCTTATGGAGCACTTAAGTTTTAATCCAAATACAATCATAGCTCAAGCATTTGAAACACTATTACCTAAAACTTTATTGATGTTTTATGAAAAAGAAGTAACACTACATAAAAAAGATGAAATCGATGAATCATTAAAACCATTTTTTAAAAATGGAAAATGGATATTAAAGAAAAAAGATGAAAAATATTATTCTAAACTTAAAACATACGAAAAAAATCAAATTGTAAAAATTGCTACAATACTAAAACCTAGAAATAAAAAAAGATACCTTAATTATGTAAGAATCAACAATCCAAATTATGAAGGTACATTAAAACAACAAGATGCCCTACTTTTATTAAAAGATCATGGACAAATGTTAAAAAGTGAGCTAGTCTTACAAACAAGTAGTCATATTGTAAATTACCTAATAAAAAAAGATGTCATTGAATCGTTTGAAGTTGAGGATAAATTAGTTAATAAATATGACTATCTTCATTTAAATTTTCAGAATTTAAATGAAGATTTAAAAGACTATTTAAATGAAATATCAAATACAAATCATGATCATACTTTTGTAATTGATCAAAAAAATAGTGATGTAGATTTATTACTTTTCCATGTCATTTTAGAAAAGATTAAAAATAATCAACAAGTATTAATTATGGTACCAGAGACATTTATGATTCCTAGATATAAGAAGATGTTTGAACAAAAATTCATTAATGAAATGGTTATTTCTTTAGAATCCAGTCAAACAGATAAATCTTTATATATGGCTTACGAAGCTATTTTAAGTGGTGAATCTAAAATAGTTATAGGTGCTAGAAAAAGTATTTTTACACAGTTTAATAATCTAGGACTCATACTTATTTATGATTCAAATGATTCAAGTTATCAATCATTTGAAGGTATATACTATGATGCGGTTTTATTAAGTCAAATACGTTCTAAGTTCTTAAATATACCTAGAATATTAGTGGATAGTTCAAAATCACTTATGAATCAAAAACTTACTTTAGAAAATAAAGTTACATATTTAGAATTAGATAATCATAATAATGATAAAATAATTGAAATCATAGATATGAAAGAAGAACTTAAAAAAGGTAATACAAAACTTATTTCACTAAAGCTTAAAGAAACACTTGATGATTATTTAAATAAGGGTAAGAAAGTATTACTTATATTAAATCAAAAGGGCTATGCACCTTTTGTAATGTGTAGAACTTGTTCATATGTACCACTAGATCCTGAGACAAATATACCATTAAGGTATGATGAAAAACAGGGTATTCTAAAGTCTAATCAAACAAAATATGAGGAGTTTTTCACTAAAGTTTGTCCAAAGTGTGGCAGTCATACTGTTAAATCTGTGGGAAGTGGAATTGACCAACTCATTACTTATTTGCATAAAGTATATCCTAAAAAAGAAATATTAAAAGTTGATAAGGATTCTATAACAAATAAAAAATTATATGAATCTTTTGATGATTTAGAAGATATACAATTAATTGTAGGTACTAAAATGGCTTTAAAATCGATTTTAAAAGATAAAGTTTCTCTAGTAGCGATATTAATGATTGATCAATGGCTTAAACTACCTATTTATAATGCCCATGAAGAAACTTATGAAATATTAAATCAAGCTAAATCAATTACAAAAGAAAGTTTATTTATACAAAGTTATGATCCAAGCCACTATGTTTTACAATCAGTTAAAGAAAACAATGATATGTATTATAAAAAAGAGTTATCAATTAGAAAACAAGCTAAACTACCACCATACTATAAAATTTTGCAGTTAAAAATTGAAGGTAGTAGTTACTTAAAAACGTATCAGTTTGCACAAAACTTAAAAATCGAACTAGAAAACCATGGACTCATTACATTAGGTCCAACACCATCTGTTGTATTAGTTGAAAATAACCAATATAGATTATTACTATTAATTAAGTATCAAAAGATTTCAAATGAAGTAAGAAATTTACTTCAAAACACGAAGGATATAAAAATATATATGAACCCATCGATGATGTGGTATTAGTGATTTAAAAATAGGAACTGTGGTAAGAAAATTCATATGTTGTCAAGCGAAAAATATGAAACAAATACACACTACCTATTAAAATTAAAAAATGAATGAAAGGAAGTTATATTCAATATCAATCAAATGCTACATATTGAATATACAAGTAAATTATGATTGTATTCATGGGAACACCTGAATTTTCAGTACCAATATTAAAGATGTTAATTGAAGAAAAATATAATGTAGGTTTGGTTGTAACACAACCCGATAGACTTGTTGGTAGAAAAAAGATCTTAACGCCATCTTTGGTTAAACAAGTCGCACTAGAAAATAATATAGAAGTTTTTCAACCGGAAAATTTAAGAAGGAATTATCAGTATATTATAGATTTAAAACCGTCTTTAATTATTACTGCAAGTTATGGACAAATTTTGCCTAAAGAATTACTTGAGAAGATACCAGCTGTTAATATACATGGTTCTTTATTACCTAAATATAGAGGTGGTGCACCTATTCAGTATGCACTTTTCAATGGAGATGATAAAACAGGCATTACATTAATGGAAATGGTTTATAAGATGGATGCTGGTGATATGATTGAAAAATCAGAAATCGAAATTGATTCAAATGATGATTATGGTTCACTATCAGAAAAATTATCTATTGTAGGATCTAATTTACTTAAGAAAAGATTACCAGATATTTTAAGTAATAATTATACTAAAACACCACAAAATGAAGAAGAAGTAACATTTGCTTTCACATTAAAATATAGTGATGAAGCACTAGATTTTAATCAAACAAGCAAATGGAATCATCAAAGAATTAAAGGATTAAGTCCAAATATCGGTGCACATCTCATAATAGATAATGTTGTAGTTAAGGTGTTTAAATCACAATTGAGTGATATAATAGATATCAAACCACATGAAATTAAAATTGAAAACAAAAGATTATTTATTGGATGTAGTGATAAAGCAATAGAAATTTTAGAATTACAACAAGCTGGTAAAAAAAGACTTTCAACAAAAGATTACTTAAATGGACAAAATTTATTCATTAACGGGGGTATGACAAATGAGTAAACCAAAATTATTATATAACAGAGATGAGATGTTAAAACTTAACATCGAAGTCTTAAAGAATCGTTGTGATGTAACAGTATTAGATATTGCTAAAATTGCTCAACAACAGCAATCTAAGTATTATCCTAATATTGATATTAACTTATGTATTGAATCCGTTGAAAAGATTTTAACATTTAGAGATGTTTTTCATCATATTCAATTTTCAGCAGAAGTTGATAGACTAGCACAAGAAAAAATGTTTAAAGGACCAATCCAAGATATTTTATATTACGATTTAGGCTTATTTGGTTTGGATGAAACATTAGGACTTGATGTTGCTAGAAATTATGGTGCAATTGGCCAAACAAACTTTGGTGATATTGATGTAAATAAACATGGTATTGTAAAAAGACTAAATGATGCAGGCAAATCTGGCGGTATGGTACATACAATGATGGATGATATTGTCGGTGCAATTGCTGCTGCAGCATCTACACGTGTTGCACAAGTTATGAATGAAGATTTAGCTCTTGAAAATCCAACTTACCAAAAAATTAGTTTGTTTGATGTTAAAAAAAGGAAAAGATAATTTATTATGGGATTAAATAACCAAAAAAGGAAAATAAAGAGCTTCGGCAAAAAGCTTTTTTCAAAATATTTTGGTTTTGAAACAGGTATCGATATCACAAATGATGTCGCTGTTTTGTATAGAAGAAATGTAGTTATTAAAAATATCGTATTTATATCAAACCTTCTATATTCTTTAGTGTTTTTCGTATTAGGATTTAGTGTTGCAAATCCAACTACTGACTGGATATTTGCTATTGCTGCTTTACCTATTACTTATACAGTAGGTAAATTACAATCTAAGCTTATAGATTTAGACCATAATGATCTTACAAAACAGCAAATAGCAATGTATGTTTCAAGTTTTTGGATATTTATTTCTGCAGTCTTAGTCTATATTAGAATTTATGCTGTTGGACAAAATGCACCTTTTGAAACAGCAAGTTACGTATTAATATATTATGCACTTGTTCAAATTTCTCTTTACCAAGATAAAAGATTATTATCAAATTCATTTGTATCATTATTAGGTTTTATTACATTAATTCATATTGCTGTGACATATAATTTCTTTACCCTTGGATTAACCTGGCAAGAATTTGCAAGTCAACTATTTAAAGACCCAATACTTGCTACACAAATTGGTGATTTAGCATTAAGAACAGTCATTTTCGCTTTATTTTATTTAGTTAATTATATTATTGTTTCAATCGGACAATCTATTCAAGAAGAAAGAAAAAGTGAATTATCTAAAAGACGTGAAGTTCAAAAAGATTTTTCACATATCGTACGTTCTTTATTTAATGTTGTTTTTCAATCTGCAAACACTTTATTAGATGCTAAACACGCTTATAGAGTTGCAAGTGTTGCAAATAGAATTGCTACTTATTACCATCTAAATGAAACAGATAAACTTGAAATGGAAAAGTATGCGTTATTACATTTAAGATTTGATGAAATTAAAGATTTAATGGTTGAAACTGAAAATTATGATGAACAAACTTATGAAATATTAAAACAAAAAACAGATTTAGGTTCAAAAATTGGTAAAAGAATACAACTTGCTCAAAAATGTAATGATATTATTAGAGCACATTACGAAGGTAATGCAGATGAACAATTTATTGAACAAATGGTAAATATCCAAAAAGAAATTCCAAACCAAATTATATTACTTGCAGATTGTTATGTTTCTTTAAGGAGTTTATCTACATATTATCATCCGAATAATCATCCTCAAACTCTTAATATATTTAAAAAAGAATTAACTCCTTATTTTGACTATGACTTACGAGAAACATTCTTAAAGTATAATACAGAAATTGATCAACTTTATCACGATTTATAACATAATTTCGCATCTTAGTTTACAAATAAAAGAAAATAGGTTACTATAGTTAAGCAATTAAATAAAAACTTATTCAGAGCAGGCGAGGTGATCAGTCTTATGACCCTGCAGCAACCTACTTAAATTAGGTGCTTTACTGACAGGGGAAAAGTCCCACCAATAAGGAAACTATTTTATGCACTTCCTTGTTGGGAAGTGTTTTTATTTAAAATATATTTATAAGAGGTAAAAATAATGAGTTATATATTTTCAAGCGAAAGTGTCTCTAAAGGACATCCTGATAAAGTATCTGATTATATTGCAGATTCTATTTTAGACTACATATTATCAAAAGATAAAAATGCACGTAGTGCTGTGGAGGTTGCGCTTGCACATACTACAGTATATATATTTGGAGAAGTATCCATAAACTTTGAATTGAATGAAAAAGAAATTATTAATGTTGCAAAAGATGCAATTAAATTTTGTGGATATAATGATCCAGTCTTTATCTTTAATGCAGATACAGCAACATATCATGTAAACTTGCATAAACAAAGTTCTGATATTGCATTAGGTGTTGATGAAACAGAAAATAAAGAACAAGGTGCAGGTGACCAAGGTATTATGTTTGGCTATGCAAAAGATGATACAGATGCACTCATGCCATTACCCATACACTTAGCACATGAGCTAACATCAAAACTTGCGCTTGTAAGAGAAAACAAAACTGTACAAGGTTTAGGACCAGATGGAAAATCTCAAGTATCTGTTTTATATGATGAAAACAATCAACCTGTTGAGGTTACTGCAATTGTTTTATCAACTCAACATCTTGAAGAAAAATCCCTAGAATCTGTTAAAAAAGATGTACTTGAATACGTCATTAAACCTGTAATACCTGAAAAACTATTAACCGAAAACACAAAATACTTTATTAACCCAACAGGGCGATTTGTTATTGGTGGACCTGTAGGTGATAGTGGCTTAACAGGAAGAAAAATCATAGTTGATACATATGGTGGTTTTGCAAGGCATGGTGGTGGTGCATTCAGTGGTAAAGATGCTTCTAAAGTGGACAGATCTGCATCGTATATGGCAAGATATTTAGCAAAACAAGTTGTAGGTAGTGGTATTGCAAAGACCTGTGAGATTCAACTTGCTTATGCAATTGGTGTTGCTAAACCAGTAAGTTTATATGTTAATACATTTAATACATCTAAAGTGTCTGATGAATTAATCAAACAAACCATCGAAGAAAATTTTGATTTAAGACCAAAGGCAATTATAGAAAAACTAGGATTAAAGCGACCAATTTTCAAATATACGACACATAATGGTCATTTAGGGAAGCTAGATCCTATCTTTACATGGGAACAACTAGATTCAATTGAAATATTTAAGAAATTAATATAAAATACATTAGAAGCCAATTTTTAAATTGCACACGAAGGAGTGATTTTCTAGATGGAAAAATTATTATGGTTATGGATTATATTAGGTGTTGTAGTATTGTTTTTTCTAATTAGTATTATTTATTTAATCCTTTCAAATAGCTACTACAAAAAAATAAATACAAAAATTAAAGAAACCTTAATAGATTTAGATTCATTGTTAGCAAAAAAATATGAAATTCACAAAAATTATGTAGAACAAACAAAAAGACATTTCCCAAATGAAGCTAAAAACTATGAAGAAATTGAATCACTTGATCCACCACAAGGACTAGTTTCAATTAAAGAAAAGCAAATCATATCCACAAAGATAGATTTAAATATACTTCTAATGAACTCATTTATCAATTCAGATGATTACTTTAGAGAAAAACAAGATATTATTGATTTAATGAATCACTTTACTGAAACCAAAGAAAATTTTGAATCGGTACGCCGAATATATAATGCATATACTTCGCTTTATAATCAAAAAATAGTGGTTTTTCCTTCAAATATCATAGCAAGCATAAAAAAATATTCAAAAAAAGAGTTCTTTGAATCAACTTACTAAGTTAAATAAAAGATTATTATAATGAGCAGAAAACTAATAAATCGTTTTCTGCTTTTTATATGAAATAACCCGAAATTCTTGGAGATTATACACAAAATATGGTATCATGTGGTGATATCATCTATAGATGATGTTAAATTCTACTTAAAAAAAATATTAAATATACCCAATATAAATGATTTGGTTATGAAACCAAATCATTTTAAGATATAAAAATTCAATATAAAAACTTAAAAAAGGAAGTGATGCATATGTTAGGATTGTTTGATTCCACTAAAAAAGCATTAAAAAAATATAAAAAAATAGCTGAAAAAATAATGTTACTTGAAGATGAAATGAAAAAATTATCAGATCTTGAACTAAAAAGTAAAACTGAAATATTTAAAGAACGCATTCAAAATGGAGAAACTTTAGATGATTTATTAGTTGAAGCTTTTGCTGTTGTAAGAGAAGCATCAACAAGAGTTACAGGACTTACTCCATATTTTGTTCAATTACTTGGAGGTATGGCAATACACGAAGGTAATATTGCTGAAATGAAAACTGGTGAAGGTAAAACTTTAACAGCTGTTTTACCTGCGTATTTAAATGCTTTAAGTGGTAAAGGTGTGCATATTGTCACAGTTAACGAATACCTTGCAAAACGTGAGGCTGAAGGGGAAATTGGATCACTATTTAGATTTTTAGGATTAACTGTTGGTTTAAACTTAAGAGATTTAGACCGTGAACAAAAAAAGGAAGCTTATGCATGTGATATCATGTATTCAACAAATGCTGAGTTAGGATTTGATTACCTAAGAGATCACATGGTCTTATACCATAAAGATATGGTTGCTCAAAGAGGATATCCTTATGCAATTATTGATGAGGTTGACTCAATTTTAATTGATGAGGCTAGAACACCTTTAATCATTTCAGGTCCAGCAAAGCAAACCCAAAATTTATATCAACAATCAGACCGATTCGTTAAATCATTAAATGATCATGAATACGAACTTGATTTAGAAGCAAATACAGTCGAACTTACACCAGAAGGTATAACAAAGGCTGAAAGTTTATTTGGTATTGATAACTTATATGATTTAAAACATGTATCATTACTACATCATATTAACAACGCCTTAAAAGCTAATTTTACGATGTTTAAAGATAAAGAGTATATGGTTGTTGAAGGAGAAGTTTTAATTATCGACCAGTTTACAGGTCGTGTATTAAAGGGACGTCAATTTAGTGAAGGACTACACCAAGCATTAGAAGCTAAAGAAAATGTCGAAATTAAAAAAGAAACTGTTACAGTAGCAACAATTACTTACCAAAACTTTTTTAGAATGTATCAAAAACTATCAGGTATGACAGGGACTGCAAAAACTGAAGAAGATGAATTTGTAGAAATATATAATATGAGTGTTATAGAAATTCCTACAAATAAACCAGTTATTAGACAAGATGCTAAAGATTATTTTTTTGTAACATCCGAACAAAAATATGATGCATTATTAGAAGAAATTAAAGAAAGACATACAAAAGGTCAACCACTATTAATTGGTACAATTGCAGTAGAAACATCCGAACACTTAAGTTTTTTACTAAGAAAAAACAGAATCAATCATGAGGTATTAAACGCAAAAAATCATGAAAGAGAAGCTGAAATTATTGCAAAAGCCGGACAGGTTGGTGCAGTAACGATTGCAACCAATATGGCTGGTCGTGGTACTGACATAAAATTAGGACCTGGTGTTGTAGAATTGGGTGGATTAGCAGTATTAGGATCTGAAAAACATGATGCAAGACGTATTGATAATCAGCTAAGAGGACGCTCAGGACGTCAAGGTGATCCTGGATTTTCTAGATTTTATTTATCTGCAGAAGATGAATTAATGGTACGCCGTGGTGGAGATAGATTTAAAACGATTATTTCAACACTAGAAAAAGCTCAAGATTCTAACAAACCTGTTACATCTAAAATGATATCAAATCTAATTACAGGCGCTCAAAAACGTAGCGAAGGTGTTAACTCTGAAATTAGAAAGAACGTTTTAAGATATGACGATGTTTTAAGACTACAAAGAGAAATCATTTATGCAGAACGTACAATGATTTTAACTAAAGATTCAGTAGAAGAAGAAATTATTAAATTCATTCATGATATTGTAGAATCCGAAATTGAAGAATTTATTATACCTGTAGGAAAAAATAAATTTGAAATAAAAGATGAAGCAATTATTCATCATTTTGAAAGTTTCTTAATTCCAAAAGGGTTAATAAAACTTTCAGAAATTGAAAATTTAGATGAAGATGAAATTATTAATCACTATAAAAATATAGCAACAAAACTTTTGACTGATAAGAAAAATGAAGTACCAATTGAAGTTTATAATGAATTCTTAAAAGTTATTATGTTACGTGTAATTGATACTTATTGGATGCGTCATATTGATGTGATGAGTGAATTAAGACAAGGTGTTAGACTACAATCATACGGTCAACAAAACCCACTTATCACATATCAAAGAGAAGGTAAACGTATGTTTGATGAAATGCGTTATAACATTTCAAAAGATATTTCACGTTATGCAACACTTGGTAGAATTCAATTAAATGTTAGTCGTGAAGCGGTTGTAAAAAATACGAATACAAACCAAGGTGAAGAGGTATCTAAAAAGAAAAAATCACCTAAACGTATACATGCAAATCAGTTACCTTGGAATCGAAGATAATTATGGAAAAATATGAAGTAAATAAAGTTTTAGAAAGTTTTGGAACTAAAATTGAAGACTTAGAAAATGCATTAGATATTAACTATATTGAAAATAGACTTAAAGAGTTAGTTCCTATTATGGGAGATCCTAATTTTTGGAATGATTCCAATCATGCAAAAAAAATAAGTTTAGAATCAAATCAACTCACCGATAAACTATCAAGAATCCGTGCGATGAGAAATCAGTATGAAGATCTACTTATTTGGCTTGAAGATGCAAAAGAAGGCACTGAAAGCTGGGTCATTTTAGAAGATGAGATCAAAGACTTAGATGAAAAAATATCTGAATTTGAAATTGAAGTATTATTAAATGGTGAATATGACCAAAATAATGCAATCATCGAATTACATCCTGGTGCAGGTGGTACTGAGTCAATGGACTGGTGCAGTATTTTAATGCGTATGTATCAACGTTATGCAAATAGAAAAAACTACAAAGTGGAAATACTAAACTATTTAGCAGGTGAAGAAGCAGGTGTTAAATCTGTAACATTAAAGATTAGTGGACCCTTTGCTTATGGTAATTTAAAATCTGAGCGTGGTGTACATAGACTAGTAAGAATATCACCTTTTGATTCAAACAAACGTCGTCATACATCTTTTGTATCTTGTGATGTAGCACCTGAAATACTTGATCAAACAGATATAGAAATTAAAGATGAAGATATTAGAACAGATACATTTCAATCATCTGGTGCAGGTGGTCAATCTGTAAATACAACATACTCTGCAGTAAGAATTACACATATACCTTCAGGAATTGTTGTAAGTATTCAAAACGAACGTAGCCAAATTAAGAATAAAGAAGCTGCTATAAATATTTTAAAATCAAAACTCATTCAATTAAAACTTGAAGAAAAACAAAGAGAATTAGATGCCCTTAAGGGAGAAAAAAGTGATATCGGATGGGGTAGTCAGATTAGATCTTATGTGTTCCAACCCTATCAAATGGTAAAAGACCATCGTACAAACTATGAAGTTGGAAATATCCAATCTGTTATGGACGGTGAAATAGATGGTTTTATAAATGCCTATTTAAAGAGTAAAGCATATGAATAAAAATTTTATTAAATCCTATTTATGGATTACAATTGGTGTAATTATATTTAACTTCGCATTCTATTTCTTTTTAAAACCAATGAATTTAATAACAGGTGGAATGTTAGGTTTTAGTTTATTTTTAGAACCATTCATACCAATTACTGTAGGTCTTGCATATTTTATTTTAAATATGATTACATTACTTATAGGTGCAATTTTGTTAGGAAAAGACTTTTTAATAAAGACAGTTTATGCAAGTATTATCTCACCACTTATTGTTACATTACTAGAATTATTACATATTAGTGATATGTTAGTATTAAGTCAAATTGATGCACACTATCAGATGCTTGTTGCATCCATTGCTGCAGGCGTATTATCGGGTTTAGGTATTGGTATTGTCTTAAGATACAATGCAACAACTGGTGGCATGGATATAGTTCAAAAAATAATTAACAAATACTTGAAAGTACCTTTTTCTGTTGCAGTTTATTTAACGGACGGATTAGTTATTTTACTGGGTGCTTATATAAGTATTCAAAGTGGATTATTTGCAACACTAGCAATGCTTTTAACTGCATACATGATAGAAAAAATTGCAGTTTTTGGAAGAAGTTCATTTGCGCTTATGATTATTACACAAAAACACGAAGAAATTAAAAACGAAATATATAAAAGTATCAACCGTGGTGTGACAAGACTTCGTGCTGTTGGTGGCTATTCGGGTATTGAAAAAGAACTTATTTTAACAACCGTAACAAGACAACAACTATATAGCGCAAAAGACCTAATTACAAAGGTTGATCCCAATGCATTTACTTTGATTATTTCAACTAAAGAAGTTTTAGGTCAAGGTTTTCACAGGGATGATTTTTCATGAAAGTAAAAACTATCGAAAAAAGTAAGGGTAATTATAAAGTCACATTTGATAATAATTTTTGCTTATTTGTAGATGAAGATACACTTGTAAAATTTAAACTCATACCCAATCAGGAAATAGAATCACTTGATCCTATTTATAAGTCTATTGAAATGATAAAAATATATAAAAAAGCAGAACGCTTTGCTCTATATGGGAAGTCAGAAAATCAAGTTATCAAATATTTAAATGACTTAGGTGTAGAAAATACATATGACATGATTATCAAATTAAGAAAAAATCATATTCTAAATGATTTTCGTATGATACGAAATCTTCAAAATAAAGGTTATTCGTATTTAAAATTAGAAGAAAAACTTAAATTTTACCAGTTTGATCAAAAAGATATTGATCAAGCACTGATAAATTATGATGAACAAATACCCCTATATAAAGAGTTTAAGACTGCTTTAAAAAAGTATGAAAAAGAAGAATATAAAAAGAAACAACAAAAAATATATAGATATTTAGTATCTAAAGGGTTTAATGAAGACAAAGTAATGTCTTTAATGAATATAAATTAGATTTCAATAGACAGTTTTCTAACTACCAAAGAACTGTCTATTTTTTTATTAAAATTGTATTAAAAACGTAAAGAATTTAATAATGGTATGGACAATACCAAAACCTTAAAGTATAATGTCTATATAGGAGTCTATATATGCGTATGGCGTTTATAATTATAGAAACTAAAGAAAATATTCAAAATAATAAAAATATTATCTTAGATATATTATCTAAGTCTTTAAGTATGAGATTAGTTGAGGAAACTAATAATACACTAATTATTCAAACTGATTCAGTAGATAAAGTAGATAAAGAAGTTTTTTTAGGCATAGCCTCTGAAATATATGCGGATTTAAGAGTTTATATCAGTAGTGAAACACCTAGGTTTAATCTACAAACAATTGAAACTTGGTTTAAAATGATTCCGTTTAATCAAACAGTTGTTTACACTGATCAAACAATATTGTTAAAAAGAATTGAGTTTCCTATAAATAATGAACTAAAGAAAATCGTATTAAAAACTGTTTATGAAGATAATGATTTACTTCATACAATTAAAATATATTTAGAAAATAATCAAAATACATCTCAAGCAAGTAAAGTTTTATATCTACATAGAAATACACTTATACAACGACTAGATAAATTTTATAGTAGAACTGGTCTTGATTGCAGAAGTTTTATTGATGCATTTATTGTATATGCAATCATCAAATAATAAATGTGTGCATTTTGCATATACATTTAAACCATACGAAGATTTATAATTGAATCAGTAACAAGTTGGGAGACACTTTATTATGGCAGTATTAAAATTAGACAAAATAAATAAAATCTATCCAAATGGCGTACAAGCTGTATTTGATTTCAATCTAGAAATTAAAGACAGAGAGTTTATTGTACTTGTAGGACCATCTGGATGTGGTAAATCAACAACACTACGTATGATTGCAGGATTAGAAGAAATCACTGCAGGTGATTTTTATATTGATGGTGTTCGAGTTAATGAAAAAGCACCTAAAGAACGTGATGTTGCGATGGTGTTTCAATCTTATGCACTATATCCACATATGACAGTTTATGACAATATTGGTTATGGGTTAAAATTACGTGGTATGGAACCAGAAGAGATAGAAGAAAAGGTAACGGAAGTTGCTGATATTCTAGAACTTACACCATATCTACATAGAAAACCTAAATCACTATCAGGTGGACAAAGACAACGTGTAGCTTTAGGTAGAGCAATTGTTCGAGAAGCAAAAGTGTTTTTATTAGATGAGCCACTTTCAAACCTAGATGCAAAATTAAGAGTTCAAATGCGAACGGAACTTATAAAAATTCACGAAAAGATTTCTGAGAAATTCGATACATCTACTATTTATGTTACGCACGATCAAATTGAAGCGATGACGATGGGAGACCGTATTGTTGTAATGCGTGATGGATATATTCAACAAGTTGCATCACCTAAAGAAATTTATAATGAACCTGTAAATATGTTTGTTGCAGGATTTATGGGAACACCTCCAATGAACTTTATTAAAGGTTCAGTAGATAAAGATGGTTGGTTTTGCTTTGGGGACCACAAATTACAAGTACCTCTAGGTAAAATTAAAGTTTTAAAAGAAAAAGGTTATATTGATCAAGCAATATTTTTAGGTATTAGACCAGAAGATATTCATAATGATCCTGTTGTTTGTGAAACATATCCAAACTCTAGCTTAAATATTAAAGTAGATTTGGTTGAATTATTAGGTTCTGAAACAAACCTATACTTCACACTAGATGAGCAAACTGCAGTTGCAAGTATACCAACTCAAAAAATTGAGAGAAATCAAGAACTTAAACTTGCATTTGATATGAATCAGTGTCATTTCTTTGATACTGTAACAGAACTAGCTATTAAATAATTTATTAATCAAAAAAGAAGGAGAATTATCATGTCAAAAATTAAAGACGTTATTGTAGAATTTTATCGCATCCCACTTCCTGAATTGGTAAGTGATGCTAAGCACGGTGTGCATACACACTTTGAAGTACCTATTGTTAGAATCTTAACAGATGATGGTAGAGAAGGTGTAGGTTATACTTACACAGGTGGATTTGGTGGTAGAAGTATTTCTAAATTAATCCAAGTTGAACTTAGAAACGTATTATTAGGAAAAGATCCTGCATGTGTTGAAGATTTATGGGAACAAATGCAAACAGGTGTACACTATGTAGGACATGGTGGATTAGCTTCTTTTGCAATCTCAGCATGTGATATTGCATTATGGGACTTACGTGCGAAAAAAGCTGGAGAACCATTATGGAAGTTACTAGGTGGTCACAATAAAGAAGTTAAAGCTTATGGTGGAGCAATTGACCTTGCATTCCCATTAGAAAAACTATTAAAACACCACAAAAATTATTTAGATATGGGATTATCTGCAATTAAAATCAAATTAGGTCAAAAAACCTTAGATGAAGATATTGCACGTGTTAAAGCTTTAAGAGAATTAATCGGACCAGATGTTGAGTTTATGGTTGATGCTAATATGGGTTGGACTGTTGCTGAATCTATTCGTGCTGCTCGCGAATTATTAAAATATGATATTTTATTCTTAGAAGAACCAATTGATCCAAATAACTATGAAGGTCATAGAATCATTGCTGATAGAAGTGGAATGGCGATTGCTGCAGGTGAAAACTTACGTAACGTTAAAGAATTCTATAAGATTATGACAGAAGGTAAAATTGATTATCCACAACCAGATGCTTCAAACGTTGGTGGTATTACTGGATTCATGAAGGTTGCAAACCTTGCTCAAGTACTTGACTTAAAAGTGTCAACTCACGGTATGCAAGAATTACACGTTTCATTATTAGCTGCGTTACCAAACGCAGGTTATTTAGAAGTTCACTCATTCCCAATTGATCAATATACTAAACGTCCTTTAGTGATCAATAAAGAAACTGCACGTGCAGTTGCACCAGATACAATTGGTATTGGTGTAGAGTTTGACTTTGAAAAACTAGCACCACATAAAATGGATTTTTAATAAAATCTAAATATAAAGGTAACAAGAATGATGAAAATCTATGAAATTAAAAATGATTATCATCAATTGAAACTATTAGAACATGGAGCCACAATTTATGAGTGGCTCTGTTTTTCTAACAAAACTTCAATTGTATTAAATAATCAAGATATGAACATCTATAAAGATTCAACAAAAGGATACTTCGGATCAACAATTGGTAGAGTAGCAAACCGTATAAAAAATGGAAAGTTTAAATTAAATGATACAGATTATCAATTACCACTAAACTATTTAAACAAACATACATTGCATGGAGGACCATTAAGTTTTAATACAAAAACTTTTGAAGTCGTAGAACATAATGATTTATCAATTAAGTTTAAATATATTTCAAATCATTTAGAAAATAATTTTCCAGGAGATTTGATTGTTTATGTAACATATACTTTAGAAAATGAATCTATGATCATGTCATATGATGCAATTTCTAATCAAGATACAATCGTAAATCTTACAAATCATGCACACTTTAATTTGGGTGATGAGACAATATTAGAACATGAACTTCAAATGAATGCAGACCGTTATTTAGAAGTAGACAGTGAGTTAATACCGACAGGAAAAATCGTAAAAATGGATATTGAACCGTTAAACTTTATAACAAAAAAGAAACTTAAAGAAGGTATTATACCCCTACAAACAGCTCAAACTAAGGGTATTGACCATGCTTACTTATTCCATAATGATTTACCAAGAGAACTTACTTTATCTTTTAAGAATAGACAACTTAAAATTGAAACATCTTATCCTGGGTTACAAGTATATACAGTTAATAGAAAATTTGAACAATTAACAAAGGATGGTAAAGATATACCACTTCATGGGGCAGTAGCATTTGAGTGTCAAATAGAACCGGATGCTATTAATCACGAAAACTTTAATTCAGTAATTTTAAGAAAAGACGAAAAATATCATCACTTTATAAAATATACGATTAAAGAATCATAATATAAAATTAAAATAGACCGATCACTTTCATGTGATGGGTCTTTTTACTTAAATACTTCAGTAAATAAGTCAATATAAGCCAATCCGTCTATAGTTACATACACAAATATAGTTAAATTGCACATACTTAAAAATGCCTAAATTTTATATAATATAATTGAATAAAACGCTTACAAATGCGTAAATATAATCGGAGGGGAAAAATAATGCAAAAAAGACGAATGTTATTGTTTGTTTTAGGTTTATTATTGACATTTTTAGTAGTAGCTTGTACACCAGATGCAACACAGTATAAAGTTACCTTTAATAGTCATGGTGGACCAAGTGTAGCAAGTCAAACAGTTGACAAAGATGGTTTAGTAACAGAACCATCAATTACTCGTGATGGTTACACTTTAGATGGTTGGTTTAAAGAATCAACATATGATACGAAATGGATATTTACAACAAATAAAGTAACAAGTGATATGACACTCCATGCAAAATGGACAGAAAATGCTCAGACAACTTATACAATTACATTTAATACAGATGGAGGACAGGCTGTAGCAAATCAAACCAGAACTGCAGGTCAAACATTTGGTAGTTTACCAGAACCTACAAAAGCAAATCATACATTTGCTGGTTGGTTTTTAGATCAAAATAAAACTCAAGCAGTCGTACCATCTGGTTTAGTCACATCAAATGTGACTTTATATGCTAAATGGAATATAATAATTGAAAGTTTTACTGTTACGTTTGATGCAGGACCTGGTGCAGATGTTGAACCAGGAACAAGACAAGTAGCATCAGGTACAAAAGTGTTAGCACCTAATACAGATTATCCAAATTATGAATTAATTGGATGGTTTAAGGAAGCAGGTTTTGTTAATGAATGGGATTTTGATGTAGATGTAGTGACATCAAGTATTACATTATATGCAAAATGGGAGCTCATTCCAGAAGGATTAGCTATTCATACTCCTGATGAATTTTATAACTTAGTTAATGGTACATCAACCTATGAAGCAGGTCAGAAGTTCTATTTAAGAAATAACTTAGATTTTACTAATTTTAATTGGGATGGTACAAAGTTTAATGAAACAGACATTGCACCACATACATTTAATTTAAATGGAAATGGTAAAACAATTTCAAATCTTTCATTTGTATCAGCAGGTCAAGCTGGTATTATACCTAGAATGGCTGGTGGATCTGTATTTGGATTAACACTAGATAATGTTCATGTAGAAGGCACTTCACAAGGTGGTATTTTAGTAGGTAGAGTTATGAATAGTTCTACAGTAACCTTCTCTGAAATCACAATTAAAAACTCATCTGTAAAAGGTGCATCAGCTGGTGTTGGTGGACTAATTGGTCATATACAAGGTGCGGCTGGTTTATCTACTGTTTTAGTTGAAAAAGTAGCAATGCTTAATGTTGAAATCAATAGTATTCAAAATGGTGTTGGTGGATTAGTTGGTGATGTTGAATCATCTAAATTAACTATTAATGATGCCTTAGTAGATGTAGTAATTCACACAACAGGTGAACGTATTGGTGGGTTAGTTGGTGAAGCTAGAAGAAATTCAGGTACACAAACATTACCAGAGGTTATCGTAGACCGTGCAGTTATCTACACAAATTTAAATGGTAGTCGCTATTTTGGAGGAGTTTTTGGTCGTACAGATAATAATTTACATAATTTGGAAGTAGCCACACATGGCTCAGAATCAAAACAATTACCAGGATCCATTTCAAATGTAATCGTAATTGGCAATTATAATGGTACAAATACAAGTCCTGCATCTTATGGGCATTTAGTTTATGCTAAAGATATTGGCTATAGTGCTATTACAAATGCTTATGCTGTTGCATTTAACTTTAATGTTGCATCATTAGGTGCGGTTAATGTATTAGAAGCAAATAATTTAAGTGAAGTTGAAGATTTACCAATTCAAGCTTTTGAAGGATTCACAAGCTATTGGAAGACTGAAGCTGGAAAATTACCAGAATTTAGTAACGGTACAGCTATTACTTTAGGTCATAAAGTAACTATTCAATTAAATGAAACAGAATCACAAGTACAGTATGTAAGAAATAATCAAGAAATTAGTGATATTTACTTTGCATCTGAATTAGGACAGTTTATAAAATGGACTTCAGATGTATCTGGGGCTACAGAATTATCTCAAATTAGTCAAGCAACAAATGCGTACCCACAATTTAAAGATGTATTTGTTGTAACATTTAATACAAATGGAGGAGCAACAATTCCTGTACAAAATGTGTTAGATGGTGAAAAAGTAATTATGCCTAGTGAACCAACAAGATTTGGATACTTATTTAAAGGTTGGTATACTGATGAAGCATTGACAATCGTATTTGATGCTGAAACTTTAATTACAAGTAACTTAACATTATATGCAAGCTGGGAAGCAGTCGTTTTAGAAGAATTTGAAGTTACATTTGAAACAAATGGCGGTAATAGTATTGCGACACAAACTGTATTAGAAGGTGCATTACTACAATTACCTCAACTACCAACAAAAGATGGGTTTATCTTTGATGGTTGGTTTATAGATATAGAACTAAACACACAATTTGTATCATCAAATCCAATCACTCAAGACTTAACTTTATATGCTAAATGGGTAGAAGATCAAGGTGGAGAAGTTCCAACGGGTATCGCAGTTCAAACAGCTCAAGAATTCTATGATATGGCAACAGGATCAAATGGTGCATCATTATTAGAAACATATTATCTTGCTAACGATATTGATTTTACAGGCTTTACTTGGGTTGGTGTTTCTAGTACTTTTAGTGGTGAATTAAATGGTAATGGTAAAACATTAAGTAATTTAACTTATAATGTTGATCAAACAACTGTATTTAATGGTTTATTCCATAATTTAAATGGGGCCAAAGTTCATAATTTTGAAATTGAAAACTTTAATTTTACATCTTCTGTAGCAACTACTCGATCAGCATTTATCGCTGGTCAAGTACAAGGTACAGATGCAAGTATAATTGAAAACATTCTAATTAGAAACTCAAGTATATCAGCAGAACAATATGTAGCAGCAATTGTTGGTCGTGCAACAGGAACAAATGCACAAGTACATATATCAAATATCAAACTTGATGGCGTTACAATTAAAGGTCATTATGTTGCTGGTATTATTGCTGACTTAGATGCTGGATCATCTGGATCAACCGTTTCAGATATTCAAGCAAAAGTAACAATTTCAGGTAGAGAAAGCACAAATACAACTGAACGTATGGGTGGTATTGTTGGACGTGCAAGAAGTACAACAGCATCAACTATTTCAAGAGTATATATGGATATTACTTCTACAACAGATAAATGGGGTGCTGGCATTGCAGGTGATGCTGCAGTTAATGCATTAGTTATTAATGATGTCTTTGTTACTGGTTCTATAACTACTACAACAAATTCAGGTCCTGGCATTGTTGGTAATGGTTTTGCAAATGCTGTTGTAACAAATGCATTTGTATATCAATTCACAGGTACTGGTACAGGTGGTCTTCGAGGTACTTTAGTAGAAACTAAACCTGATCAAGCATGGTGGAATACAAACTTAACATCATTTACACAATCATTATTATGGAATTTCAATGAAACAACCGGAATGTATGAGTTGGTTTTATTTAATACCGGAAACGAAGTTGTAAATCCAGAATCATTTACAGTATCATTTGATACCGATAATGCGGGTACAATTGCTGATCAATCAGTATTAAGTGGTCAAATGGCTACAATGCCTACAAATCCAACAAAAGAAGGTTTTACATTTGTTGGTTGGTTTGCAAGTTTAGAAGCTACAACTCCATTTAATTTTGCAACACCAATTGCAAATGATTTAACACTTTATGCTAAATGGGAAGCCGCTTCTTCATTTGAAGGATTTATAGCAATCACAACAGCAGAAGAATTTAAAACTGCAGTATCAGCAAGCAATGTTGATAAAAAATTCTATGTTGCAAATGATTTAGATTTTACTGGAGTAACATGGATTCAATCTGGTGGTGGATCAAACTTTGGTGGTTACTTAGATGGAAATAATAAAACACTATCTAATATCACTATAACCTCAGAAGGTTCAGGTGTACGTGGAGGTATATTCCAAAAAGCAAGTGGTGCAACAATTAAAAACATGATTATTGATAATACAAACATTACCATTAGCAATGGTCGTGCAGGTATTTTAATCGGTGGTAGTGATACTTCAGGAGTCGGCGCAACTGTTGATAATATTACAATATTAAATTCAAATGTAAGTGGTACAGTTAATGAGGGTACTGGTATTGTATTAGGTCACTCAGCAGGTGGTACATGGAGTTTTACTAATATTAGAATTGATAATACTCATGCAACAACAAGTGTTAAAAATACAGGTTTATTAATAGGTAGAGTTGATGGTTTAGTTACTATTGAAAATATCTATATTTCAAACTCTTCTGCTACAAGTGCTGGAACGAGTACAGATTCTGGTGTTGGTGGATTGGTTGGATACTTAAATCTTGAAACAGCTTCATTAGATATTGATACAGTGTTACTAGATAATGTTAGATTAGCTGGTCGTGGGGCAGGATTTATTGTAGGTTATAACAATAAATCTGCAGCAATAACTGTTGATAATATGTATGCTTTTGTAACATATGAATACTCAGGTACAGATGGTCAACACGGAATGATTGGTAGAAGATCATCAACTGGATCTAATCAAGTAGTTACCAATGTATTTGCATACATGGTAGATGCTCAATTAACAGGTGCTGAACAGTTAGATGCTTCTAATATTCTTTCATCAGAATATACAAATGCTGATTTCCAAACAAACCTACCAGTAATATTTAACAATCAATTATTTGCATCACATTTTATAGCTTAATAAAAAAGAATGGTTTCCTCCATTCTAAAATGTATAGATTAGAGCCAATATAAACCCTTGGCTCTTTTCTAAACAGAATAATATACATATAGGGATAAAAATATATAATTATGAATAAAAAAATATTAACTTTTATTATTATGATGATTTCTTTGATATTAGTTTCTTGTAACGATAAAGATACTAGAATTTTTACAGTAACATTTGAACCTAATAATGGTGATGCGATATTTACTGAAGAAGTTGAGAAAAATTACAAAGTAACTGAACCAATGAATATTGTAAAAAGTAACTTCATACTTGAAAGATGGTATAGAGATATTGAGTTTACAAAACCATGGGATTTTAATATTGACTTCGTAGAAAGTGATATTACACTTTATGCTAAATGGAAGCCATTAGTTCCTACCTTTTATGAAATCAGTTTTGAATCAAATGGTGGTAGTAAACTACTACCAATTATGACTACACCTAATACAAACCTTATAGATTTTACAAACTCAACACCCTTACGTGATAGTTATAACTTTATTGGATGGTTTAAAGATCAAGCAACAACTATACCAGTTACTGAATCTGATAAAGTAACAAGTAACATCACACTTTATGCCAAATGGGAACTTATAATTAATTACTATAAAGTTACGTTTGAATCAAATGGTGGAACATTAGTTGAAGATTTAAATGTTGCAGAATCGACTTTAATTGATGAACCTCAAGTAACAAGAGTAGGTAATTATCAATTTGATGGATGGTATAAAGAATCCACATTTAATACAAAGTGGCACTTCACAACTGATCAAGTAACTGAAAATATAAAACTTTATGCTAAGTGGTTAAATGTCTATTCAGTCACATTTAATACTCAAGGTGGTACGTTAGTTGAAAATCAGTTAATAGCTGATGGTGGATTAGTAAATATTCCTTCAGCACCTAATAGACCTGGTTATGTATTTAAAGGCTGGTCAACTTTAGCTGATAGCTTATCAGTTTATGACTTTGAACTTCCAGTAAAGAAGAATACAATTCTTTATGCAATTTGGGAAGTTGGATCACCAATAGAAATAAAGACAGAAGCAGAGTTTATTAATCTAATAAACAATCCTGATGGGGGTAATTATATCTTAACTAAGGATTTAGATTTTGATGGACAAAAAATTGATGTTTTAAGTACCACTAGAACTTTTTCAGGCATTTTAGATGGAAATGGTTTTAAAATTAAAAACATTGATGCATCAAGTAGTTCAAATAAACAAGGTGTTTTATTTAAGCATCTAACAGGTACAATAAAAAACTTAACCATTGAAAATTCAAAATTTCAAGGTGGTGGTGAAGCTAGTGGATTTATTGCAGCACATATCCATGGTGGTGCTGTTGTTGATAACATAGAATTTATTAATGTTTCGGTAACAAATACAGGAAATTACACTGCACTTATCGCAGGAGATGATGCAAATAATTTTAACCCTAGTGTGCCAATAACAATTTCAAACATTATTGTTAGAAATTATGGAGATTCCATAGTTTCTGGAAATGAACATACAGCAGGACTTATTGGTTATTTAAGAGTTTCAAATGTAGTAGTTAATGTATCAAATATATATTTTGAAGGTAATATTAAGTCAACGGGTGCAACTGCGGCATTTATTGTAGGTAGATTTGGTACAGCAAATATAAGTCTAAATGTTAATAACGCCGTAATGAGAGGGAATTTAACTGCAACAAAACAAGTTGCATCATTAGTAGGACAATCCATATCAGGTGTTAATATTACTGCAAATAAAGTATATTTTTCAAATACAAAATTCACAACAAATGAAACTACCAACAACTCATTTGTAGGAAACTCACAAGGAACAATTACACTTACCAATGCATTTTATGCAAGTGAAACATCAGTGTTTTTTAGAGATTATGAAGGTGGAAGTAATATTAGTCCTAACCAAGGTAGTCCAAAATTAAGTGCTGAAATCACACAAAATTGGTTTAACGAATTAACATTTAATGAATTATTTAAATATGAAAATAATGATATTATACTAAACCGTACCATTACAGTAGAACCATATGGTTTAATATTTGATTTAACAAATATGAAACCACTTTATATAGTAGGTGATCTATTTGATATAGAAAACTTAATTATTAAACTACTTTATACCAATGGTCAAGTAGAAGAAATTGAGCATTCTAATCCTAATTTAATAATCGATCAACAAGTACTGGATATGAATCATTCAGGAAATTATGAAGTGACTGTATCTTATTTAGGATTTGAAAGAATCTTAGATGTACATGTTGTTGAAATTGAATCAATTTATACCTATGAAACAGATTTTGTAAGTCTATATACACCTAATCAAAATCTAGATCTTACAAATATACATGTTTTTGCTAAATTAAGTAATGATGAATCAATTAGAATATCACAATCAAATTTAGAAATTCTAACAGATTATGATAAAACTACTCCGGGTAATTATGAAGTATCGTTTAAATACTTAGAGTTTGAAACACTAAAACTTAATATAACTTTATTAAATGGTGTATTAATACCTACAGGAGATAAAGTAATTATAGAAGTTGATCAAAGTATGATAAAAAGCTCATTTAATGCTTCAAATCCACAGTTTAAAACTGTAAAAGAAGCACTACTTGCGCTTAAAAAATCAAACTTAGGTCAAGTTGAAAAAATCATATATATTAAAAATGGTAGTTATTATGAAAAATTAACCATAGACATGCCAAATGTTAGAATCATTGGTGAGTCACAAACCCAAACCATTCTATATTATGATCAAGCAGCTGGTTTTGAAAAACCAGAAGGTGGTATTTGGGGTACACAAGGATCTGCATCTGTTGCAGTTAAATCAAATGCAACAAACTTTATGATGGCTAACTTAACAGTTAAAAATACATATGATTATTATAATAACTTAATTACTGCATCTCAAGGCGTTGCTCTAGTTAGTGAAGCAGATCAAGCTATTTATTATAAAGTATCATTTTATGGTGTACAAGATACACTATATGCAAAATCAGGTAGACAGTGGTATCTAGATACATACATTGAAGGAGCAGTTGATTACATCTTTGGTAATGGTGGTCCGGTTTTCATAGAAAACTCAACCATTCATACATTACACCGCTCAAACGCTGATGCAGTAATTACAGCTTATAAAGGATTTAATGGAAATAGTTCGGCAGATGGATTATTAAGTTATGGAGTATTATTTTATAATAATACATTAACAGCTGAAGATAAGACACCATCAAGAAAAGTGTTTTTTGGCCGTCCTTGGGCTCAAGAGGCTAATGTTGCATTCATAGAAAATAAAATTATGTTTGATAATTTAGATCCGAATCACTGGACAAGCATGAGTGGGAATATACCAGAACTAGCAAGTTTCTTTGAATTTGAGAATAAAAATAGTAGTGATGAAATACTTGCTTATGCACCAAGTCAAATTGCTCAAGTTTTAACCCTAGCAGAAAAAAATAATTGGATAAATAAAGATGTATTCTTTAACATTAATAATGGTGATTTAAGTTTTGTAGGTACATTTAATTATGATGAAAACATTCAACATCTAATAAGTTTACTTACAAATTAATTAATTGAAGTTTTTTCTCCTTGATGTTTTTATAACATCAAAATAAGGGCTCTTATTCTCATCAAGTAGGAGCCCTTTCACATAAAAATATATGCAACCTATATATAGGTATAAAAATTTTTTAGTGTAAAATCTATATTAGAAAATAAGTATAAGAATAGAGGATAAAGGATTGAAAAAAGTATTTACATTAATGATTACACTATTGTCGCTTTTTGTATTGTTTGCATGTGACAATGTTAATCAAGATGATTTAAATAAACTAAAAACATATGCAGATAATTTTACGTTTGATACAAGTTTAACAAACGATAAATTAAACATACCAAATGTAGCAACAATTACAGATTTAGGAGAAATTCAAATACTATTTGAATCCTCTAATAAAAGTGTTATTGATGAAACTGGTACAGTAAAGAGAACTCAAAATGATGAAGAAGTAACAATTACTGTTTATTTTAAATATTCTAAATTACAAGAAATAAGAACATTTATAATAACTGTAAATAAACAAACAAACAATTTGATAAAATATACGATTACATTTAACTCAGATGGTGGAACAATTATAGATGAACTAACCATAGATTCAGGAACTAAAGTTATAAAACCTATAGATCCGGAAAAATCTGGTTATAATTTTTTAGGCTGGTTCTTAAACGATTTAGAGTTTAACTTTGATACAATAATCCATTCAAATATTGAATTAATCGCAAAATGGGAACAACAAAACGAAATCAAATATAAATTAACTTTTGAAACAAATGGCGCAACATCTATCAGTGATCAACTTGTTTTAGAAAATGAAAAGTTTATAGAACCACAAACGCCAACAAAAGATAATTTCACTTTTAATGGATGGTACTTAGAACCATCATTTAACACCTTATATGATTTTAATTTAAAAGCTACTAAAGACTTAACACTTTATGCAAAATTTACACCAATAAATCAAACAGATTCAAATGTTATATATGAACACAACTTTACAACTTTAGGTAAAGATTCATCATTTTTAACATTTGATGATAAAAATTCAACATCAACAAATTATGAAACATATGATTATAAAGGTAATACACTTGAACAAGGATACAAGATGGATTCAAGTGGTAAAATCACATTTACAACTACTGAAGAAAATACAAAATTAATACTTGTTTTAGGACGAAGAAAAACTGGTGAGAATAATACACTAGTAGGACAATCAGAAGTTAAAATTAATGATTTTACACATATATTTACTGAACAGTATATTGAACTAGAAATCACCTTAACAAATATATCAACATATGTCATTCAAAGAAATAGTAGTACTTCAAAAGAGTTTGGTATACTGTTTTTTGGATTATATAAAAACGAAAAAGATACTCAAAAAATACAAGTTACATTTGATACACAAGGTGGAACACAATTAGATAATAAAACTATTGAAATTGGTGATTTATTATCACCACCAATTGATCCGGAAAAACCTAATTTTGACTTTTTAGGATGGTCAATGAATAAAGATATATATATACCCTTTAACTTTGAATCACAGATTACTGAAAATATAACCTTATATGCACACTGGGCTATTTTAGAAACATACAAAGTAACCATAGATGGTATTATTTATGAAGTAAAGGAAGGTAAAGTATTACCTCCGTTATCAGAACCAGTAATTGAAGGTAAAGTATTTTTAGGTTATTTACTTGATGGTGTAACATTTGATTTAGATACACCAATTACTAGTGATATTACACTTACATTAGAATATAGAGATGCACTTGTTTATGAACTACAACTTGAATTAAATGGTGGTAATATTACAGGTGAAACAACATTTAACTTATATGAAAATGAATTACTAAAGTTACCTCATATAACTAAGACAGGGTTTATTTTTGTAGGATGGTTTATAAACCCAGAATTAACATTACCTTTCACACAAACCAAGTTAAATGCAGATACTACACTTTATGCTAAATTTATTAATGAAAATGACGCTGAAGCGCAAATTCTTCATGGTTCATATTTTGAAGCGATTTATGCTACATGGTTAGATAATGATGCATCAAATGCAGAGGTCTTATATAAAGAATCTAATCATTCAACATGGATGAGCGTTGATAAAGAATTAATTAGACAAATTAATGCTACAACTGCAAGAGTTGATGTTGTAGGTATAAAAGAAGGATACTATGATATAAAAATAACGACTTCTAATCAAACCGAACTAAATATTACTCAAATTTATACGAATAGACAAGATAGATCTGGGTATGCACACTTTAATTACACAGAAGGTATTGGCGCTTATAATGATGATGGATTATTAAAAGAAAATGCAATAGTAATTTATGTCACAGAACAAAACAAAAATAATATTACAATTCCTGGTATTGGACAAACAGGGCTGGGTTGGATATTAAATAATAATCAATATTTTAGTAGTTCATCAAATACACATAGTACACAAAACCAATTAACCTCACTTGCATATTTTAACCAACCAATCGTATTTAGAATGATTGGTAAAATTACTGCACCTGAAGGACTAACCATATATAACTCTACAAACCAAGGTGGTTCTATTGGTGATAATGGCTCCATGGCAAGAATTAGAAATGCAAACCATATAACAATAGAAGGTATTGGAGAAGATGCAGAAATTTATGGTTGGGGTATACACTTTATGGCTATGAACGCAGGACGTGGTATAGGTTTTGAAGCTAAGAACTTAACATTTAGACACTATCCAGAAGATGCGATTGGTCTTGAAGGTGTTCAATCAGGTACCACACTTACATCCCCTGTTCAAAGAGGATGGATACATCATGTAACATTCTATGAAGGATATCATCCAAATCCTGCTGAAAGCGATAAAGCAAATGGTGATGGATCATTAGATATTAAACGTGGTGAATACTTTACTATTAGCTATAATCAGTTTTTAGGTGCTCATAAAACAAACCTTGTAGGATCTAGTGATTCATCACTACAATATCATATTACATATCATCATAATCATTGGCAAAACAATGCATCACGTATACCACTTGCAAGAAATGCTAATATTCATATGTACAATAACATATTTGAAACTACAGATGATAATCAAAACGAAGCAAGTTATGCTCAAAACACTCGAGTTAATGCCTACATATTTAGTGAAGCTAACTACTTTATTGCAACAAAAAATCCATCAAGAGTAGATAGTGGTGCAATTAAATCATTTAATGAAATTAAATATTCAACATATGGTACAGATGGTGCAACCATAGTAAATGATCGCAGTCAAAATGTAGTATCAGGAAATAAGTTTGAAAACTTTGATACAAATCCTAATGTATTTTATTATGATGAAGTAAACAAAAAATCAAATGTTGAACATCTTACCGATGCAGTTACTGCAAGAAGTGAGGTTATGATCTATGCAGGACACTTTAAAACTTATCAAGCACCAACCCTACAAAAAATAACACATATAGAACCAATAATTATAAATGATTCTATTTCACAATCTAGTACAAAAATATTAAAAGGCCAACCACTTATTGTATTTAAAATATTAGTACCTGCAGAAGTAGAAATAATTTCTTCTAACACCTCAATACCTCCTGTACTCGTAACAATTTATGGTGAGGTATTAATTACAGGTAGTGGGAAGTTAAATATAGCTCCTGGAACATATGTGATTGAATCTAGTCAAGCACATGGTGCATCTAAAGGAACATCACAAGCTAAAGAATCTAATGCAGGCTATGTCATTACAATAGATTCAGAAGAACAAAAACAAGCACGAATTGATCATACAAATGAACTCATTAATTCATTACCAAGTGAACTGATTTACTCAAAAACACATGAAGAATTAATAAATGATGCAAAAAATGCATATGATAATTTACTTGATGATGAAAAGTTATTAGTAAATCATACATTACTAACACAAAAAATAAATGCATTTAACGCACTTGGAAAAACTTTTATCGAGAGCCTAATTAACCAAATTGGTGATGTAAATGAAGAATCATTTGCTCAAATTAATATAGCAAGAAAGTATTATGATGAAGCAAATGTTACAATTAAAGCTTTAATTGATAACTATCAAGTACTTATAAATTCTGAAGAATTATTTGAGACATTTAAAATAGATGCATTAATTTCAAGCATTGATGACCTACCTAATTTAAATGAAGTTGGATTAGAAGATCTTGTTCAAATTAAAGATTTAATTATTACTTATGAATCATTATTATCGGCATATAATTTATTATCAGAAAACGATAAAAACTTAATTACTAATATTGATAAACTTCATGAAGGACTAGAAGAACTTAATGAAATGAGACTAGCCCATGATATAAAGTTATTTATTGAAAACTTAAATATTTTAGAAATAACAAGACAAAACTCATCTAACTTTGTTTATTATTATCAAAGTTATCAAACACTTCATACAAAATATCTAGTATTATTTACCCAAAATCATATTGATAAACTTCATGAAGGATGGAGTATCTACGAAGAACTCCAAGGAAATAGTTATAAGTATATTATGGATTCATCAACAAATACAGACAATTATTTCACCTTTATAGGTGATGGAGCTGTTGATATGACAACATCAGTTAACATCTATGGAAATGAAATAAGATATACATCCAAACTAAATTCATCCGCATCATTTACCTTTACTACCAAAACTACAAACTCTACACTAATAATTGTAGTAAGAACCCGTAGTATTCAAAGTGGCGGTAGATTAGATATTGATGGTGTAATATATAATTTAGATGAACTTTATAGCGAAGATGGACTTGCATATATTGAAGTTACGCTAACCGATGCAAAAACTTATACAATCAAACGTGATAACCGTGAACTTGTTGTATATTATATTGAAGTGATTGAATAAATAGTAAGAAAAAAGGATAGAATTATTAAATTCTATCCTTTTCATTTACTTTTTCAAATTATGCTTAATAATTTCAGTATAAGCCATGATCATTGGACCAACACCTTTAGCATCATTTTCAACAACTGGTTCTGATAGGTAATATGCCATTGTACCATCTCTACGTAAGTTATCCTCAGGACCTAATCCAGACACTAATACAATACCCTTTAATACAATCTTACCATCTTCATATGTAAGTCTGTTTTTTATTGTTGAATCAAATATATCTTTACCAATATTGTAGTAAGAATAATCTAATAAACCTTCATTTACAGCTTTTAAAATACCATAAGCAATAAGTAAACTACCGGATGTTTCTAAGTAATTACCGGGATAGTCTTTTTTATCTACAATATTATAAAACATTTTAGTTTCTTCATCTTGATATTGTAGTAAACCATCAATAGTTTCTTTCAATAAATTACTCAGTTCTTTTTTGTAGTCGGTACGATTCATATAAGTTGCTACATCAGCAAAAGCTGCAACTAACCAACCTATAGCACGTAACCAGTAGTGACTGGATAATCCTGTTTCTTTATTTGCCCAAAAAAGCGATTTAGATTCATCATAACAATGATAATAAAGTTTATCAGTTTCATTAAACATTATTTTACGAACCATTCTAAATTGGTTTATGATATCATCATAGTTTTTTTCGTTATTAAAATCATTTTCAAACCTAGTATAAAATACTTGCATCATATATAAGCCATCTAGCCAAATTTGATCATGATAAATTTGTTTATGCCAGAAATTATTAGACTGAGTTCTTGGCTGTCCTTCAATTTGACTATAACTATGATAGATTGCTTTAAGGTATTTATCCTCTTTAGTAATGTTATATAAATCAAATAAAATTCTTGACTGACTGACATCATCTGTAGAATAATGTGTTGGATCATACCCTTTAATGGTACCATCATCATTCACATAATAATCAGCAAATTCCGTAACAAAATTTAGATATTTTTTGTTATTTGTAGCATGATATAAAGCAATTAATGAAGATGTAAAACAACCATCGATATAATTCCATCGATTGGCTTTTCCTTGTCTTTTAACCTCGATATTCCATGCGGGTTTATCAGGAGTTGATTCAGAAATTAAATGATCAATATACTTTTCAATATGTTTATACATAAATATTCACCTCATATAAGATATTATAACGATTTTAAATGATAATCATATATGCAAATTATACACATCACACAATTATATGTGCAATTGTAACATTTACAAAAAACATGTGAAAAGTTAAAATGAAAATAGTCTGAGTTTAGGGGAGGATTTTTATGATAAAAAAATTAACAATAATAATTATGATAATATTATTTGCAGGTATATTGGTTGCTTGTGATAATAATGCAACACCCAAAATAGGTGATCAAACATTTGAAGAAATATTTGAGGAAATTAAACCAGTTTCAGAAACAAGTAGTAATCTAGAATTAATTACACAATCTACAAAATACCCTGATGCAACAATTACATGGCGTAGTAGCCAAATGAGCATCATTACAAACCAAGGTGAAGTTAGAAGACCTGATGAAAATACATCAGTTGAAATGATAGCAACTGTTACGTTAGAAGGTATTTTTAAAACAAAACGTTTTCCTGTAAATGTTTTATCTGTTGATAGTGTGATATTTGATTTAAACGCTTATAAATCTGATTACGGATTTGCATCTTTAGCAATTTCTAACAGAGCAAGCTTAGCAGAACAAGTCGTAGAAGTATCAACACCTGTTGAGTTTTTAGATGCGATGGCTAATAAATCGATTAAAGTAATAAAAATTACCAATGATTTAAACATGGGTTATGAAAATGTAGTAAAACAACTACTTTTAGAAGGTAAAACACAAGAAGAAATAGACTCACATTATACGAACGGTTCATTTTATAGAATGAATGCCAATGTACCATCACTTCATCCAACATTAATTAAAGAAGGTGTTGGACAATTAATCATTCAAGATAGAAATGAAGGATTAATGATTTATTCAGAAAATGGTGCAAAAATATCTCACTTAACGACTATTATAAAAACATCTAAAGATATCGTTATTAGAAACCTACACTTAACAGGTATCTGGGAGTGGGATGATGATATGGCAGCAAACTATGATGACCAAGACTGGGACTATTTTACTATTGAAACAACAAATGGTGTTTGGTTAGATCATCTAAAGTTTGATCAATCATATGATGGACTTGTCGATGTCAAAGGTGGTACATCTAATTTTACGATTTCATATTTAGATTTAAACTTTCAAGTAAATGATTTTATTAGAGAACAAATTAATTACTTAGAAGAAAACTATATGTCAAATGAAAATAAAACATCTGCAAATTCCAGATATGTTCGATTAAGAGAATACTTAAATCCCGAACAAATCATGGAGTACACCTCCATGCAGAAAAAAGGATTTAACTTAGGTAATACAACAATGGGCCTTGGATTTGACACAATTACTGTTACAATCCATCACTCAAGATTTATTAATTTAGCAGATAGATTACCTAGACTTCGTCAAGGTGATGTCCATGTTTATAACGTTTTACAAGACAATACTGGATTAGAACGTGTAAGAGGGTTAATTAGTGGTACAGGAATGAGTTTACCTAACCAAGGAATGGTTCCTACTGAAGAAGCTGCAATATTATATGAAAATAATAAATTAATAAATGTTGCTGAACCAATAAAAACGCATCAAGATAGTAACACAGATCCTAAATATACTGGACGTTATAAAGTAGAAAACTCAATATTAATTAACGGTAGTAACTATTATTTAGGTAGTTCAAATGAAGGTGAACAAGGAGATGATCCATTTACACCTTGGCGTCAAAGTAACTCTAATATGCCAAGAATACCATTCTTCTTTAGAAATTATCAAGAAGTACCTTATCAATACAAAGGAAATCCCGATTTAAACTATTTTGTAAGTCCAGAATCTATTGGGAAAGTATTAAATGATAATTATGTAGGACCAGGTGAAATTCCGGGACTTAACTGGTTAGAAATTAGACGTATTTTATCAAATCCAATTTCTCCTGTAGCGGTTAGGGGACATAAAATTGATCCTGCATCAATCATAATTGAAGATGATTTAATTGAAATAAATCAAGAGTTTACACCACAAAACCCTAGAGTTACGAACTTCTATAAGGGTGGAACTCAATATGTTTTAGATAGAGACTATACACTAAGTATCGATACATCTAACTTGAATAATCAAGTTGAAGGTGAATATAAAGTCATTTATACATTTAAGAATACGCATAATGATTGGGATGAATTTATTTGGGAACAAAACGTTTTAGTTTATGATGCGAATAAAGCAAACGAAATTTACCGTTATAATGCATCTAGAGAATTTAACGGCATGATTAACATAGACTATAGTGTATATAAAAACTCTGGAACAATTTATTATTTATTTAGTGATAATCCAAATCTAAATATTAGCGATTTAAAAGCATCTAATAATTTAAATTCAGCTGTAATTGAAAATGTAAATGGTAGATTAAATAATCTTTCAACATCAAGATTACCTTATATATATTTATTTACTCAAAGAGAAGATTTAACATCTGAGGTGATTAGAATAGATATAATAAATGAGGTTATTATAGAAATATCTACAGTTAATCAATTAAATGCAATGATTACATCATTTGATTCAATAGGTAAATATTATATATTAGTAAATGACATAGATATATCTACAGGCAGACTAGACCAACTTTCAACAGCAAACGTATTTGGTGGTGTATTTGATGGTAATGGTTATACATTAAAAAATTATTCTGCACAAGTATTACGTGGTGGATTATTTATGACAATAAATGGTGGAATGATTAAAAATCTAACACTAGATAATATCAATTATAATGTTACATCATTATATCAGCCATCCTCTGATGATCCAAATGTTATGGTTGAAACAAAACCAAGTGATGATGCAGGAATTCTTGCAACATATGTTTATGGAAGTGCAATTTTTGAAAATATTACAATTAAGAATTCTAGCCTAACAACTGTTAAAAACTATGCAGGTACATTACTTGGGCGTATACGTACAGGTGAGGCAACATTTAATAATATTAAAGTACTAAATGTTGATATTAACGCTACTGTAACAGCTGCTAAATATACGGGCGGTCTCATTGGTGGTATTGAAACAAATACTAAACTTTATATGAATGATATTTATGTTAATGGTCTTGACATTAAACATACCCAATCAGATATGATTGGTGTGGTTGTAGGGCGTATTCGTTCTCATGCAGAATTTAACAGAGTTGTTTTACTAGATGTGAATGTGACAGGACGTCATAACTTAGGTATTTTAATAGGAAAAGAAGATAATACAACAACAAGTGTGACTGCAAGTAATTTATTAGCCGATGTATCATTTGAATTCCAACCGGATGTTAGTGGAGTATATTCTGATTACTATGGATATGTTGTAGGAAATGCTGATGCTGGAAAAGTTGTTGTATCTAACTATTATGTTGTAGAATCACCTAACTTTATAAATTCAAAAGGATTAAATTCACAAACAGGATTTATTGTACTAAGTGAATTAAATCAAACGTGGTTTGAAGCAAATTTAGGATCGATTGTAAATAGTCAATTATGGACGATCGAATCTAATATGCTAAAATTAAACTAATATTAAAAAAAACATAAAGTTGTGGTATTTGATTACCACAACTTTTATGACAATTAGAATAAGGAAAAAAATGCAATTATTAAACAAACAAGATGAAGCAAGAAGAAGACAAATAACTACAGGTAATTTATGGAAGACGATACTAATTCTTTCAATACCACTGGCCATATACGAGACATTTAATTATCTATATGCATTTATTGACCTTTGGTTAATATCAGGAATTAATACAAACTTTGTCACATCAGTTATTTTTATTGATGAATTAAGACTAGCTGTAACGGCTTTTGGTGGTTCAATTGCAGCTGCAGGATCAGTGATAGTTGCAAAGCACTTTGGTTCGAATGATATTGATCTTGCCAAAAGATCTGCTGCACAAGCAATTTTATTGGCTGTTATCGTATCTTTTGGTATTGTACTTGTCATGGTAAGTTTTGGTACAATTATTTTACAGTTTTTTGGAGCAACTCCTGAAATTATTGATTCTGGACTTTCTTATTATAATATCCAAATGATTACAACTGGATTAGTAGCCTTTAACTCGGTATTTATAGGTATCGAGAAAGCCAAGGGTAATACTAAAATTATACTTTATGCCAATATCATTGTAATGGCAATCAAACTGATATTATCTGCTGTATGGGTTAAAGTATTCGGTGGTGGTTTATTTGAGTTATCATTATCAAGTATGTTGGCTCAATTGATGTTAACCTTTATTGGAGTATATATTCTACTTTTCTATAAAAAGAATTCACTCAAACTAAATTTAAGTAGTTTTAAAATAGAAAATAGTTTTATGAAAGAAATATTCATACTGGCAATTCCTGTATTTTTAGGTAAGTTTTTATTTAATATGGGGAAGGTTTTCATTAATGGTATTGCATTAATGTACCATTACTATGTGGTAGCGGCATTAGGTATTAGTGGAAAAATATTTGGATTTTTTGCATCGGTTGCAAACGTATTTCATGAAACCGAAATGGCAGTTATTTCACAAAACATAGGATATAGAAGGTTGGACCGTGCAATAAAGTCATTTTATATAGCAATTACTTATGCAGCGGTTGTTTCAGTTGTAGGATTAATAATAAGTTGGTTTATTAAGGATTCAATGTTAAATTTATTAGGTAATTTTGACAGTGAACAACGTTATGTTATATTAGAAATTTATAATTATGAACAATTTAGTTTAGTATTTAGTGCACTAATATCAGCAATATCCGGATTATTTATTGGCTTTAAGAAGACAAAAGTAGTTTTTTGGATTAATATCATCAGGGTGGTTTTCTTAAGGCTTCCAGTGCTTTGGTTAATGTATACCTTCTTACCGGGTAAGAACTTTAGGGATGTTGGCTTTGTAATGTTTTTTTCTAACAGCCTAACAACTATCATTGCAGGTATTATAGCGATACGTTTTATATACACTCTAAAAACGTACGGATACCAAGATTTAAACTATCTAAAAATCGAATAAAATGTAAAAAAAAATAAATGTCAAATAACTTCTTATGAAAGCGTTGACATTTATTTTTTTATATGATAGAATATCCGTGTATTATAAACAGCGTTTATCATGATAGACGATACAATATAAAGTCCTTATCACCTAAAGAATAAATCGGTAATGCGTTGTTTGAATAAATCATCTAACGGTTTGTTAAGTTGATCATTAATATATGGAAACTCTCTAAATTCAAAATGAGACTTATCCCAAGTATGATATCTATCCTTTATATTTAAATCTATAAAGTTAGTGTGAATAAAAGTTGTTTTTCCAAATTCACGCCAAGGTCTTGCTAGAACAATATTAAAATGAGGGTCCAATGATTTTATAATACAATGATAGAAAACAAAACCAATACCATTTTCATAAGTTGAAGGTGCAGCCAGATACCCATCGTTATTAAAAATCAATGTACATTCTTTAAATAGACAATTACCACTACCAAATATAAAATCTACGTTACCGGTAATTGTGGAATTAGATATAGTGGTTTTAGTAGAAGATGTCAGTCGTTCATCCAAAGGAAGTATATGTGCATAGCGTATAGATAAGTCTTCTGGTAAAGGACCGATAAATAAAGTGTCTTGATTGCCTAAAATTTTACAGTTTAAAACACTATTGTGGTTACCGTAAATTGAAAGTGCAATAGCCTGTCCAATTCTTGGACCATGACCTGCATCATTAACAATTGTTAAATGTTTCAATACATTATTAGAACCTGTAATTGTAAAAGTTGATGTTCTAAATGTGTTATGAAGTAGACCATCTGAATGCAGTTTATAACTGTAATCATCATATACAATGATTGTATTATCTACATCTTCACCAATTAAGGTTACATTAGATGATGAAAGTTTAAGTTTTTGCCTATAAGTACCTTTAGATAAATAAATTGTATGAAAAAAATTAGGATCTAATTGATCAAATAAAAGTTGAAGATCAGTTTGGGGTGTAACGTAGTGTTGTTTCATTTGTTTGCCTCCTAAAAATAAAAGTTATATATTAATTATAAACGGAGTATAAGAAATTGACAATTAAGAAGTTTATGTGGATGGATATCTTAATCTTAACAGTATGGGGCATACTAATGGATGTTATTGCATATTTTATAACAAGCTGGATTGCAACCTCCTCATTAGAATTACCGATTACAGAATCCGTATTCATTGCTCCAAGTTTTGTAATTATATATTTAATTTATCATCGGTGGAAAGAAAAAGGATTTCTTATTAATGGAGTTTTCCTAGTATTGCATTTGATATTGTATCGTAGTCAAATATTTAGAAGTTATGAATTTGTATTAATGGTTATAATCTCTTATGCAATATTCTTACTTACAATATTTACCACTAAATATATTGAAAAGATTAAACTTGGTGGATGGCTCTATCATTTAATAGCGTTCAATATATTATATATACTCATGTTTACATCAGAATATCTTGTAGGTAGTATTTTAGGTGTTCAAGTATCCTTACTAGGTATAACAATCAGACATTTAATCAATCTAATATTATGTTCACTCATTATAATCATTATGGCAGTACAAAAAAATCTAATTATTGATATGAAAACACATTTAATTAATAGTAAAGCAGAGGAAGACATATGAATCTAACAAACAATCAATCAATTATATCTTATCAAGAGCTTGAGGCTTTAAGAGAAGAGTCCATTTATAAAGAAATGGAGGAGTCTAAGTTACATAGATACTGGTTAACAATTAAAAGACAATGGCCAATCTTTGTAATGCTCATCCCAGTACTCGTATTTTTCTTACTATTTAGATATCGTCCGATTTTAGAACTTATCATCGGGTTTAAATCATATGATGCAAACATTACAAGTAATACATTTGAATCCCCTTGGATTGGTTTTTATGCCCTAAGGGAGTTAATGTTTGGAACAAGAGAGTATACTGTATTATTCTGGAGAGCATTTAGAAATACATTTACAATCTCAATGTATGGTTTACTATTTGGGTTTCCTATCCCAATTATTCTAGCGCTTTTATTTAGTGAAATTAAAAGTGATGGATTTAGATCAATTACTCAAATCTTAACCTATTTACCTAAATTTATTAGTACTGTTGTTATTACATCATTATTATTCTTAATGTTAAGACCAGGTCAAGCAGATGCTAATATTCAACCAGGTGTAATAAACAGTTTCCTAGTCTGGTTGGGGGCAGTTCCAAACGAAACCAATCTATTAGGGAATCCTGCTTACTTCAGATCAATATTTATATTATCTGATATATGGGAGGGTGCAGGATATGGTTCAATTGTATATTTTGCAGCAATCATGTCTATTTCACCTACTTCATATGAAGCAGCTAAAATAGATGGAGCAAACAAATTAGACCAAATCAGATATGTCACATTACCGGGTATGGCACCAACATTAACAATTATGTTAATCTTACGTATTGGTGGTATATTATCGGTCGGTTATGAAAAAATCATTTTAATGACTGAAAACGAAGTGCATTGGGTTCTAGACTCAGCAGACGTATTATCAACATTTATTCTTAGATTAGGAAACGTTTATGGTTCAAGTGCAGGGTTATCTGTACCACCAGATCTAATACGTGCATTCTCAACATCTGCTGACTTATTTAACTCATTCATTGCTATGTTTCTAGTACTGGGCGCTAACTTCATTTCACGCCGTGTGTCAGATACATCATTATTTTAGGAGTCCAACATGAAAAGATTAGATACTAGTGAAATTATATTTAAAATATTAGCTTACGTACTTGTTACATTATTTGCACTTGCAACTTTATATCCCTTTATATACACAATATCTGCATCAATCTCATCAAAAAATGCGATGGATGCAGGAGCGGTTGTATTTTGGCCAGTAGAACCAGATTTTCTAGCAATCAAAGCATTCTTCCAAGAACCTGCACAAGGTGTACGTTTATGGAGAAGTTACACGAATACACTGTTCTACACATTCTACGGTACATTATTTTCAATGGTTGTATCAATATTTGCTGGATACGCATTATCAAAAAGTAATTTATTATTTAAACGCCAAATTGCATTCTTTATTATCTTTACAATGTGGTTTAGTGCAGGGTTAATGCCTACATACTATAACTACCAAGCATTACTCGTCTCAAACCGTTGGGGTATTATCTACGGTTTTGGGGTTCAAGCTTTCAATATTATACTATTAAGAAACTATTTCCAAGGTATTTCAAAAGAAATTGAAGAAGCAGCAGTTGTTGATGGAGCAAATGAATTACAATTATTAACCTCCATTTACATACCAATGAGTAAATCAGCCATAGCAACAGTAACATTATTCTATGCGCTATCACGTTGGAATGGGTATTTCTGGAACAGAATTTTAGTTTCAAATGCAAATGAACACCCATTACAAGTAATATTAAGATCAATTGTTTCAGAATCAGGTGATTCGGAAACTGGATTTGATTACCCATACTCATTAAGATCGCTTGCTTATGCAGCTATTGTATTGTCTGTTATTCCAATCATCATTATATATCCTTACTTGCAAAAATATTTTGCTAGAGGGGTTAATGTTGGTGGAGTCAAAGAATAATAAAAAAAGAAAAAGGAAAAGGAGATTTGTAATGAAAAAAATATTTTCATTATTAGCGTTAACACTAGCTTCTCTTGCTTTAATCGCTTGTACACCAAAAGAATACAAGCCAGATTTTAGTAAAGAAGTTGAATTAAACGTTGCAATTAACTATACAACTTCAGGACAGTTATATAGTATAAGTTATCAAAGGGAAGATTCATATAGCCCAGTGATGAAACCAGGTAAAACATATGTTAAAGGTGATTTATTACCAGCTTGGGAAAAAATCGGTGAATTAACTAATACAAAATTCGTCGATAAAGCTTTAGTATCTGATAAAAGTACAAATGATCAGTTTAGTAGATTATTAGATGTTGGTTTCCCTGACATTGACTTAGTTAATGGTACAGGTGCATTAATTGGGGATGCAGGTGTTCAAGGATCATTTGTTGATTTAGGTAAACACTTAGATAAAATGCCAAATATTTCAGCATTCTTTGAAGCAAACCCAGCAGTTAAACAATCAATTACATCAGGTGATGGTGGTATCTACTTTACTCCTTACTTTGATGGTATCAATGAGCTTGAACATATGTTCTTAGCACGTATTGACTGGATTAAAGATATCTTAGATGCAGAAAATACAAATGCATTTGATACTGATGTTTATGCTTTAGGTACAAATTATCAAAAAGAAACTCCAGCATCAGCAACATATACTGTAAAAGTTGCAAACGCTGATGGAACAACTCGTAATGTTACAAAAACAAGAACAACAAACGTAATTGATGTATTACGTGCTGTTGAAGTTAAATCAGGTAAAAACTTAGCTGATGCATTCCGTGGATATATTAGCCAAGTTTATGGTTCAGCTCATGGCTACGCTAAATTATCAGATATATTTGCTGGAACTGATGCATCTTATGATATTGATGAATTAGTTGCATTAATGTATGTAATTGATGCAAACCCTAAATATATCTTACGCCAAGTTCCTGCTGGTACAATCGGATCAATTGAAATGTATTTCCCACGTGAAAAAGGTGGAAACCGTGTACGTCAAATGTTTAGAGGCTTAGAAATGTTTGGTATTCGTGGAGCATCATCAAGAAACGAATGGTTATACATTGGTGAAGATGGTAAAATCCATGAAGCAAGAGCTGGAGAACAAGTTGATAAATTCATCTCTTCAGTAAATCAATTATCTAATTTAGTTAAAGATGGTTTAATTCCAAACGTATCAGGTTTTGCAACTACAAACTTACGTCAAGAATTATTAAGTGGTGCTGCACCAGCTCCATCTGAAACAAACCCAAATCCAACTGGACGTTTTGGATTCTTAACATATGATTATAATGCATCATCTACTACTACAGGTTTAATTGACAACGGTGGTAAGAAATTAGATGATGATATGGAATTCCAAGCAATTTTACCTCCAGTAATTAACTGGAAAGGTGGAAATGATTACTTCCATTTCTCAGAATCTAACCGTTCAGTTAAGAATGAAGCTTGGGGTATTCCAGCATCAATCTTAGAAAAAGATCCTTCAGTATTAGACAGAGCATTAGCAATCGTTGATGGTATGTATGATTACTCAGAAGCAGAATCATTAGGAAATATCCACCTATATGGACCAGTTGAGTGGAGAAGTGGTACAGTTCTAGACTATAATGGCGAAGCTGTATATCAATTACACCAAACTCAAGTATTAGGTTCATCAGGTGAAATTGCAACTAAAGCTAATGGTAACCACATTAACTACTTACGTTGGTTCATTGGAGCAACAATGCCAATTGGTCACGTACGTTCATTAGGTTTAGAGTATCAAACGTTAAGTGGTGATGGTATTGTAGGTATTGAAAGAATTAATACAGCTGTACAAGCTGGAGTTCTAAAAATCGCTGGTCACCAAAATGCTAACGATTTAGGAAACTTTGGTAAATTAGTTCCTACATTCTTACCATACAATGCTATCGAAATTGATGCACGTGCAAATACAACATTTAGAAATCATACAGCTGATGGTGTGTTACTTGCATTAATGAATAATGGATTCTCAGGTACACAAGATACAATTTCAGCAGCAGCATACAAAGCTTTATTAGTAACAGAAAATTATGAAACTGCATATTTAACAGCAGTTAGAGCAGCATACGCTCGTTCTTTAGGTAATTAAATTAATATTGGTTATGGTGGGAGTATTACCTCCCACCATATAACCAAAAAAAATGTTTGAGTAAGGATGTTAACTATGACAACAACGAATACAACTTTTAAAACTAAATTAGTAGATAATCTACTAAAAAACTGGAAAAAATATATATTCTATTTGATTGTATTGTTTTCTATTGTGTTATTTATTTATGCATTAGGTTTTGCAACATCTTGGGCTAGAACAGAGGTCCTTGGTAAAACCTTTAGAGCTACACAACCGCTATTTGATTTAGCAAAACAAACTAATGATATTATTGCATTATTAGCAGTAATTGGACTAGTTGGTTCCGTACTTAACTTAATGGTAGGTACGCACATTAGAAAAAAATACTATTGGACAAACTATGTTTTAATTTGGGTTGTCGTTGTATTTTCATTAGCAACTGGCGTTTACATTTTTGTTGGATCTGCTGTCCTAAAAAATGAATTTGCAAATTCATTTGCAAATTTCCAGGATGAATGGAATTATTTAATCCAACTTTCATTCCAAAGTAACGATATTAGACCGAGTATAATCGAGGCACTAAATGGTGCACTGCCATTTTTACTGATTGGTTTAATTAATGCAGGTTTAGGTATTTGGTTATTTGTTGATGAAAGATTAAAACATCAAAGTTACTTAGATAGAGAAGTTTGGGTAAATGAAACCTTAGCTAAAGTTGAAAAAGGTGAAATTAAAGTTAGTGAAAAAGTTATGAATCAAATTCCTACAGTGGATGAAGAAATTATTGACTTTACAGAAAAAGAAGTATTGGCTTATGAACATAAAGATATAGGTAAGTTTTATGAAAATCATAAACTACTTATCAATGCATCATATATTTGGACATTGTTAGTTACTGTTTTAATGATTGGGTTACCTGTCATATCAACAATAGTGGATGCACTAAATCATTATGGAATTATTGATTTTAATACGGCATCCATTGTAAATCTACATTCAAGTTTAATCGGATTTGCAACTTTAATACTATTACTTATTGGTTTAATTAATCTTGGTTCACTAAAAGTGATTCGTCAAATTAAAACAGAAGAAGTTGTTAGACAAACATTAATTGGTCATTCTATATACTTAATATTTACAACTATTTTTGGTGGATTACTATTATTACCAATCGCACTTAAAGTTCCTACAGCTAAAAATGAAGTAGATCGCATGCGTTATCAAAATAACTCTACTGGTTACACTTTAACATTTGGTGGATTAATATTCTTTATTTGGAGTCTGTTTACATCAATTAACTACTCATTATTTACTGGACTTGCTGATGAAGTTAGAGTAAAACCGGATTTTAATGTGGGTCTTGATATAACAATTTCAATTGTACTGATATTAGTTATATTCTTATCAGCAGAAAAAGTAAAAGCATACTCAATAAAATGGTCTTATGGTTTAATGGTTATTTCAGCAATTAACATTGCAAGAATATTCTATGTTCCACTATTATCATTTAATAGTAATCAAATTCCAATGGACATATTTGTACAAATTGCAATTGCACATAGTATTTCAGCAATCCTTACACTTGTTGCAGGATTTGTATCTTTAAACAAGTCTAAGAAACTAAAAGCATATTTGACTCAAGGAGGAAAATAATATGGCAACCATGAAGTTAGAAAACATTAATAAAATTTATCCTTCTGGTGTACAAGCAGTTTTCGATTTTAATATAGATATAAAAGATGGAGAGTTTATAGTTTTAGTCGGTCCATCAGGTTGTGGAAAATCCACAACACTTAGAATGATTGCAGGACTTGAAGAAATATCATCAGGCTTACTTACTCTAGATGATAAAAAAATCAACGATTTAGCACCAAAAGATCGTGATATTTCAATGGTATTTCAAAACTATGCATTATATGCACACATGACTGTGTATCATAATATGGCATTTTCACTTGTTTTAAGAAAAGAAAAAGCAGAAATTATACATGAACGTGTGATGTGGGCTGCTGATATTCTAGGATTAACCCCTTATTTAAATAGAAAACCTGCAAACCTATCTGGTGGTCAACGCCAAAGAGTTGCTGTAGGACGTTCGATTGTAAGAAATCCTAAAGTATTCTTATTTGATGAACCTTTATCGAATCTTGATGCTAAATTACGTGGTATTATGCGTAAGGAATTAAAATTACTTCATACTAGATTAGGTTCAACAATGATTTATGTAACGCATGATCAAATTGAAGCTTTAACACTTGCTGATAGAATTGTTGTCATGAGTCAAGGTTACATTCAACAAATAGGTTCTCCAACAGAGATTTATACGGATCCAAAAAATTTATTTGTGGCAAACTTTATTGGAACACCTCCTATGAATATTTTTAGAACCAAATTAAATGATGATTTATCATTTGATTTAGAAGGTACTGTAGTTGATGTTTCAAAGGTAAGTATAGCTGATAATTTAGTTAACTTTAAAAATAAAGAAGTCGTTATTGGAATACGCCCAGAACATGTTATGATAGAAGCTGATAATGGTAAAAATAAAGGTGTACCTTCAGTTGTAACAAACTATGAGTTACTTGGAGCATCTGCACTTGTTCACTTTACAATTGGTGGACAAAAAGTTATTTCAAAAGTAGATGAACGTGTTGTATTTAAGAAAGGCGATAAGATTGTATTTAACTTTAGTTTAGATAATACTTATTTCTTTGATAATGAAACAGAAAATAGAATTTATGCAATAAATCACGATAAAGGAGCGCAAGATGAATCAAGAGACTAATAAAAAACTCCCACTAAGTACATATTTTGCTATTGCGACTACTGTGATTTGGAGTATAATTACAATTTTATCACCGAATATTAAAGCGGTTGGAACCTTTATAGGTGTATTTGGTGCAATTTTAGCCCTAGCATCAGGTATGGGCGTTATTGAACTATTTTCAGAACATAAAAAAGGTTATAAAAAGTCCGTATTAAAAAACTGGGGAATATTCTTTCTTGTATTTGGGTTTGTTGTAACGGGTATATTACTGTTAAATGATTCAAGTAAATTACCAGATGAAACCTTATCATTTAAAAAACCATTTACATGGAAACGTTGGTATAAATTTAACAAGCAAAGAATACCTCTATTTTTAACAATTATTGCAGTATTATTAATTACTGGGTTAGTTGACTTTAGAGTCAATGAAATTAGATTCGAATTAAAATCACATTTTGATGCAATCAATAATCTATATTCAAATAATCTAAAATCTATGGCTACATTTATGGTTTTTGCTTTAAATTTACTTTCTATAATTCAAATATTTAATTCAGTAAGTTATTCTAAAACCAGAGCACCTTTTAATGTGATTATTTCTACCGCATTAACAGCAATCATGACTGCTGCTTATGGAGCTTATGCATATGTATTTATTATTGAACCAACTGTATCTGCAAACTATACTTATGGGTCATCAGTATACTTTTCATTAATCGTATTTGGACTAGGAATATTATTTAGTATTGCATCTACAGTATTCTCATGGAAATATATAGATTGGAAATATGTAAAAATTGAAGAATAAAAATAAAGACAATAGAATAGGCAAGCCCTATTTTATTGATAAATTCAGCACAATTAAAGCGAGTACAAAGATAGGGTTTTTAAAGTTTTGGGTAGCCGGAGTCAGTTATTTTCTTGCATTCATGACAACAGAATCCGCACTTAGATCAGATATATATGACCAATTATTTATAATGTTTTTATTAATTGGGTTATTAACGGAATATGTAACAAATAAAATTATTTATCATATGGATCGACCTGACCAATTAACACTACAATATTTACCTTTTAAAGCTAATAAAGATCGTAAGAAGTTAGTGTCATTACTACTGTCATTACTTTATGCTGCAATTATGATAGGTGAAGCACTCATACTTCACACAATTGTTGTTGAAGTATTCCAATTCATTGGCATACCAACATTAGGTGAAATATTATTAGGTGTAAAAAGTGGAATGGATCCAATAAGTTTTGGGTTATATATTTTACTACTTGATATGATTTGGTATAAAGGCAGAAAAGTTATAATTAAGGAGAAGTAAATATGCAAATTGTATTTAAATCGGCAACATCAGTAACAATAGAACTACTAAATAATGACGTTTATTATGCGAAAGAAGCTTATAATGTATTATTAGATGGCAAGTTAAAATTAGAAAATGTAAAAACAAATGTATTTTCTATTTATGGATTAAGTCCAGATACAAACTATGAAGTATCTGTAAATGAAAAAAAAATATCTGTTAGAACAGACACATATTCAAAGTTTATGGATGTAAAAGATTATGGAATAATATCAGATGGTATATTTGATAATACTTTAGCAATTCAAAAGTTGCTTGATGAAACGCCAAAAGATGCTTATATTTACTTTGGACCGGGAACTTATTTTACAGCACCAATATTTTTAAGAAGTAATTTAACAATTGAACTTGCTAAGGGTGCAACCATTTTAGGTGAAACTGATCGTAATAAATACCCAATATTAAAAGCTCAAATTATTAGAGAAGATGGTTCAATTTTTGAACAATCAAGTTGGGAAGGAACACCTGCTGATACCTTTGCATCACTTATTACCGGTATAGAGGTTCATAATGTAAAAATCATTGGTGAAGGTATTATTGATGAAAATGCTCAAAATTCTGACTGGTGGGTAAATCATAAAGTTATGCGCGGTGGCGCATGGCGACCAAAGGGTGTGTTCTTAAGTCATTGTACGCATATAGGACTTCAAGGAATTACAGTTAAAAACACACCATCTTGGAATATACATCCATACTTCAGTAGTCACCTAGATTTTATTGATATTAAATTAGAATCTCCTTCTGATTCACCAAACACTGATGGATGTAATCCTGAAAGTAGTGACCATGTAAATTTAATTGGAATTAAATTTTCTGTAGGTGATGATTGTATTGCAATTAAGTCGGGTAAGTATGAAATGGGAATGAAATACCGTAAACCTACTGAAAAGATGATTGTAAGAAACTGTTTTATGGAACATGGACATGGTGCTGTTGTATTAGGTAGTGAGTGTTCAGGTGGTATTAGAGATTTAACTGTTGAAAAATGTTATTTCTACAAGACAGACCGTGGTTTGAGAATAAAAACAAGACGTGGTCGTGGAGAATCAATGGTTATTGATGGTGTAACATTTAATAACATTTTAATGGATGAGGTACGTACACCACTTGTAGCAAATATGTACTATTTCTGTGATGATGATGGCAAAACAGAGTATGTTTGGAGTAAAGAAGCGCTTAAAGTAGATGAAAGAACACCATTTTTAGGATCATTTACATTTAAAAATATCGTTGCTAAAAATACACATGCAGCTGCTGGATTCTTTTATGGATTAAAAGAAAAACCTATCAAATCTATCACATTAGATAATATAGAAGTTACTTACAGTGATAATCCTGAGCCCTTCGCTCCAGCTATGATGAGTTTTTTAGAACCTCAAGTCAAACAAGGGTTTCAGTTTAGAAATGTAGATGAAGTGATTATAAATAATGTTAGAATTAGTGGTCAAGATGGAGAAGATTATCTTTTCGAGAATGTCCCTAAAATTGTAAAGAAATAGTAAATATATTAAAAAAATTAGATTATTACTTAATTTTAAGTTATAATCTAATTGTATGTACAAAATGATAAACAGTGTATGATAAAGGAGATAATCGTTTATGAGTAATCAAAATGTTTTACAAAGAATTAAGGAAGTTGGCGTGGTTGCAGTAATACGTGCAAACACAGCTGATGAAGCTATTAAAGTTTCTAAAGCAGTACTAGCTGGCGGTATACCAGCAATTGAGTTAACATTTACTGTGCCTGGCGCTGTAAGTGTATTAGAAGAACTATCTAAAACTTTTAAACCTGAGGAGTTAATCTTAGGTGCGGGTACTGTACTTGATGCTGTAACAGCAAGATTAGCAATACTTGCTGGTGCTACATATATTGTATCACCTGGATTTGATCAAGCTACTGCTGAAGTATGTAACTTATATGGTGTACCATATATGCCTGGATGTTTAACAATTACCGAAATGTTAAATGCTCAAAGAGCAGGTGCACAAATAGTAAAACTATTCCCAGGATCAGCATTTGGACCATCTTATGTAAAAGCTATTCGTGGACCACTTCCAGATATTCAAATCATGCCGACAGGCGGGGTTTCTTTAAGTAACGTTAAAGAATGGGTTAACAATGGTGTTGTAGCTGTAGGTGTTGGTGGTGAATTAACTGCACCAGCTAAAAATGGAGATTATGAAGGCGTAAAACAAAATGCTATTGCATTTGTTAATGCTGTTAAAGAAGCTAGAAAGTAATATGAATAAAAAAATAGTAACCTTTGGTGAGATTATGCTAAGGCTTACGCCACCTAATTATGGAATCATTGAGGATGCTCATGATTTTATGGCAACATATGGTGGAACAGAAGCAAATGTTGCAATTTCACTTGCTCAATTTGGACATTATACAAGTTTTGTATCTAAACTTCCTAAAAATCAACTAGGAGAAGCTGCTATTAAATTCTTAAATGCAAATAAAGTAGATACAAATTTTGTTCAAATGAAGGGTGATAACATTGGTATATATTTTTTAGAAACAGGCTTTGGTATTAGACCTTCTAAAGTTTTATATAACCGTAAATCTTCTGCGATGACAACTTTAAAAGTGGAAGATATAAATATTGATGCATTAATTAAAGATGCAGGATGGTTTCACTTTAGCGGAATTACACTTTCATTATCAGAAGATGTTAGAAAAACTGTTTTAGCAGTTATTAAAAAAGCAAAACAAAATGGAGTATTTATATCCTTTGATAGTAATTATAGGAAATCATTATGGCCAATTGAGATTGCAAAAAAAGCATATATGGAAGTTGCTCCATATATAGATTTATTTTTTGCAACACCTTTTGATGCCCATAATTTATTTGGGATTGATGAAACATATGAGGGTAGTTATGCATTAAAGCAACTACTTGAAAAAACAAATGCAACCTATGTATTTGGATATGAAAGAAATGTTTACCAAGCAAACGAAAATGAATTAAAAGCTTATGTAGTAAAAAAAGATTTAGTACTTCAAACTAAACCAATAAGATTTCAAATATATGATCGTATTGGTGGTGGTGATGCATTTGCTGCAGGAATAATTCACAGTTTAATAAAAACAGAACATGACAATTTAGAATTTGTACTTGATTTTGGATTATCAACGTCTGTATTAAAACATACCCTATGGGGAGATGCATTTAAACTAAGTGAGTTAGATGTATTAAATTTTATGAAGAATCAAAGTAAAGAAGTCGTTAGATAATTAAAAAAAATATGAATTTTAAGGAGTAATTTTTATGGCTAAAATTGTAACACTTGGAGAAATTATGTTAAGACTGTCTACACCAGGAGTTTCTAGATTTGTACAATCAGAAAGTTTTGATGTAGTTTATGGTGGTGGTGAAGCAAACGTTGCTGTGTCTGTTGCGAATTATGGACATGATGCATATTTTGTAACTAAACTTCCAGATCATGAAATTGGTCAAAGCGCAATTAATGCACTTAGACGTTATGGTGTGGATACATCATATGTTGTTCGTGGTGGTGAAAGAGTAGGTATTTATTATTTAGAAACTGGTGCTTCAATGCGTCCATCAAAAGTAATTTATGACCGTGCAAATTCAAGTATTGCTACTGCAAAATATAGTGAATTTGATTGGGAAGGAATTTTTAAAGATGCAAAATGGTTCCACTTTTCAGGAATTACACCAGCTTTATCAGATGATGCAGCAGAACTAACAAAAGTTGCTCTACAACAAGCTAAAAAATTTGGCGTTACAACCTCTGTTGACCTAAACTATCGTAAAAAATTATGGACTCCAGAAAAAGCACAAAGCATCATGAGACCTTTAATGCAGTATGTTGACGTATGTATTGGTAATGAAGAAGATGCAGAATTAGTTTTAGGATTTAAACCTAAAGGTGTTGATGTACATTCAGGAAAACTAGATATTAAAGGATACCATACAATATTTAAAGAAATGAAAGAAGCGTTTGGTTTTAAAATGATTGCAACTTCATTAAGAGAATCATACTCTGCAAACCATAATGGTTGGAGAATATTACTATATGATGGTAATGATTTCTTCGAATCAAAACGTTATGAAATTAACCCAATTGTTGACCGTGTTGGTGGTGGAGATTCATTCTCAGGTGGTTTAATCCATGGATTATTAACAAGAGGAAATCAAGAAGCATGTGAATTTGCTGCAGCGGCAAGTGCGCTAAAACATACAATTCCAGGAGATTTCAACCAAGTTTCTGAACAAGAAGTTATGACATTATTAAAAGGGGACGCATCTGGAAGAGTTCAGCGATGAAAGAAAACAGAAGTGTTAACAGAATCTTATCAATCTTAGAATTAATCGCTGCACATCCTGAAGGTTTAACCCTCGGTCAAATATATCGTGAACTAGATATGCCTAAAGCAACAGCATATGATTTTTTACAAACGCTTTATAAAGCGGATGCAATATACTATAAAGATCCAAGATTAAAAAATTATGTGATTGGATCTAAGATGTTTGCTATTGGCTCTGTTTATACTAAAAACTCTAGTTTAATTGAGGCATCTGTTTATGATTTAAGAAACTTTGCTAATGAATATGGAAAAACAGTATTTATTACAAAAGAAACAGATGATCATTATGTTCATATCTTTAAATATCAACCAACAAATTCATTAATATTTATTAATGAGGAAATCGGTTTTGTTTCACACGATTATGAAATTTCACCTATTGGACGTGCATTTAGAATATTTACTTCAAAACGTAGTGAATTAAATGAAGAAGAAAAACAAGAATATGATCAAAAATTTGTATTAAGTAATAGTCAACAAGGTCATATTTCACAAATTTGTATACCTGTAAAAAACTTTGAAAACAGAGTTGTTGGTATGATTAGTGTTTCAGATTTATGGCAAGATATTCCAGAAAAACCAGAAGTGATTCAAACCCTATTAAACATCTGTAGATCTATTTCAAAAAGATTAGGATATTTAGGTGGGGACATATAAAATTGGTGTGCGCGCCCATGATATTGGTAAATTAAGCGCACACGATTTAGCAAACGCTGTAAAATCATTTGGGTTTGATGGTGTACAGTTAGTTTTTCCAAAAGCACTTGGTAAAAATGTATTAGATGTAAACTTATATGAAGTTAAAAGTTCCTTTAATGATTCTATTATGTTACTTGGTGCATATTTTAATATGATTCATCCTGATAGTAGTGAAATTCATAAGGGTATTGATAATTTCATTAACAATATACATGCCGCTAATAAACTCAATGTTAAGTATGTTGCAACTGAAACAGGTTCACTCATGGGAAGTCCGTGGGGTTATGTTCCTGAAAATCATAGTGACGAATCTTTTAATAAAGTTAAAGTAGTTACAAAAAAACTATTAGAAGTTGCTGAAGAATATAATGTTAATGTATTAATAGAAGGAGCTTTTGCTCACACAATTTATAGTCCACAAAGACTACATCAACTAGTAACTGAATTAAATCATCCGAATTTAGATGTGATTATAGATGTATATAACTTTTTAAATATTGATAACCACTTATCACATGTTGAAATCTTAAAGGATTCATTAAAACTATTAAAGGATCATATTAAAGTTATCCATTTAAAAGACTACATTGTAGAAGATAATAAACTTAAACAAGTAGGTCTTGGTAAAGGAATTATGAATTATAAAAAAACATTTGAATTGTTGGAAGAATGCCATAATTCACCCTATTTGGTCTTCGAAGGTGTAAATAAAGAGGACCTAACCTCGAGTTTAGCGTTCATAAATGATATAATAAAAAAAGAAGGAGAATGATAATATGAAAATAGATGTAAGATATAATAATCATCCGGAAGATTCAAAAAAATATGACACTCAAAAATTAAGAGAAAGATATTTAATTGAAAAAATATTCGTTCAAGATGATTTAACATTAACATATTCACATCATGACAGAATTATTGCTGGAGGAGCTTTCCCAGTAAATAAAGAAGTGAAATTAGGTTTAACTAAAGAATTAGGTACTGAGTACTTCTTAGAGCGCCGTGAAATGGGTATTATTAACGTTGGCGGAGACGGCTATATTTTAGTTGATGGTAAGAAATATGATATGGTACACAAAGATGGTTTATATATTTCAAAAGGAATAAAAGAAGTTGTCTTTGGTTCAAATGATAAATCTAAACCTGCTAAATTTTATATTAATTCAGCACCTGCACATAAAGTACTTCCAATCGTTCATATTCCATTTAAAAATGCGAATCCAAGAAAAGTTGGAGACAATAAAAATTTAAATAGTAGAACAATCTACCAATATTTAAATCCTGCTGTATTAGAAACTTGTGCATTACAAATGGGATTAACTGAACTTGAACCAGGTAATGCTTGGAATACAATGCCAGCACATACACATGACAGAAGAATGGAAGTATATTTCTACTTTAATTTATCTGATGATGACATCGTGTTTCACTTAATGGGTCAACCACAAGAAACAAGACATATCGTTTTAAGAAACGAACAAGCAGTAATATCTCCATCATGGAGTATACATGCTGGTTTTGCAACATCAAACTATACCTTTATTTGGGGTATGACAGGTGAAAACCAAACATATGATGATATGGACTTCATCAAAACTACAGATTTAAAATAATATAAGGAGAATAAAATATGGCATATATTGATAAATTTTCATTAAATGGAAAAGTTGCATTAATAACTGGAACATCCACAGGTCTTGGACAAGGTATCACACTTGCTTATGTACAAGCTGGAGCTAAAGTTGTTGGTGTAGACTACATGGCTACTCAAGAAGACACAGTAAATAAAGTTAAAGCTTTAGGCGGTGAATTCACACCTGTTCAAAGAGATTTAATTAAAGCAACTCCAGAAGATCTTAAAGAACTTGTAAAATTAGTTGTTGAAACATACGGTAAATTAGATATTGTTGTAAATAACGCAGGTATTATTTTACGTGAAGACTTAGTAAACTTCTCACAAGATTACTGGGACCGTGTTATGGCAATTAACTTAGATACAGTATTCTTCTTATCTCAAGCAGCTGCTAACCAATTCATCAAACAAGGTGAAGGTGGTAAAATCATTAATATCGCAAGTATGTTATCATTCCAAGGCGGAATCCGCGTACCATCTTATACAGCATCTAAATCAGCTGTAAAAGGTATAACAATGGCATTCGCTAACGAATTAGCTAAACATAATATCAATGTTAATGCAATCGCTCCAGGATATATGGCAACAAATAACACACAAGCATTACGTGAAGATGAAACACGTGCTGGTCAAATTCTAGAAAGAATTCCTGCAGGTCGTTGGGGAACTCCAGACGATGTTGCTGGTCCAGCAGTATTCTTAGCAAGTGAAGCAGGTTCATACATTAACGGATTTACATTAGCTGTTGATGGTGGCTGGTTAGCTAGATAATTTTTAAATAGAATTATAAAAAAATGGAGGCACCGCACCAAATAGATGTGGTATTGCCTCCATTTTTATTTATATAAAAATTAAACTTTAACAAAAAACTTAAAAATTATAAACTAAAATAGTTTTCTAAGAACTTACCAACACCAGCATCATTGTTATCATGTTCTAATATTTTATCAGCGACTTGTTTAAGTTCGGTTGTACCATTAGGCATTGCAATTCCTAAATTGACACCTTTAATCATTTCAATATCATTTAATCCATCACCAAATGCAATCATGTTTTTTTGATCAATTCCAAAGTGATCAGCAACCCAGTTTATTGCAGATAATTTTGATGAATTAAATTTATAGATTTCATAAACAGCATGTTTAGAATCATGACCCCATAATCTAAAGCCTAATTCACCTTTTAACTTTTCGGTAATAAAATGTTCGAATTCACTCATAAAAGGTGTGGATACTAAATATATCATGCCTGTAGGCGTATGCCATAAATCATTAAAATCTGCATGAATAATTTTAGCATTTTGACTTCCCATAAAGATATTATGTAAACGGTCTAAATATTTATAAGCATAAATATGATCGCCATATGAATAAAAAGCGGACTCTAAGTGAGGCTTTGTAAAGTTAAAAAGACTATGTGCTATTTCTACTTGGATTCCATCTGTTACAATTTGGAATTGAGGATTTTTAGGTTCTCTAATGTTTCCACCGTTATCGGTTATTACAGGGGTTTTCAAATCAAGTTCATTATATATATCAATGGTTGCATGAAATGGTCTACCGGTAGCAAGAACGACCATATGCCCTTTTTCTACTAACTTTTTAATAACCTCCTTATTTTTTTGAGGTACTTTAGAATCATCATTTAATAACGTGCCATCTAAATCGATAGCAATCAAGTGTTTTTCCATATAACCATCCCTTTCATATATTTCTTTAATTATCGCATATTAAATGTATTCTTACAAGTTTATATGCCTAATTATGGCTTAAATATAGTATAATTTATGTAAAGGTAGGTAATTTCAAGACATGATATGGGACTTAGGTTTTATTCAATTAAATATTGGTTGGCTAATCGCATTTTTTACAGGTGTTGTCTTTGGAGTTATATTGCTTTCTATGTGGTATATCGTTGCAGTGATTGCATCTTTAAACAAGGGAATGAGACGTACTAAAGTACAAGAAGAAGATATTGATGAAAAAGAGATTCAGTGGCTAATAGAAGATGCACATAAAACATTTAAAAATAAAGAGTTAAGAAATCGTATAGGATATGGACAACACTTACTAAATACCGCTTTGGAACTCAGTTCTGATATTGCAACTAAGTTTTATCCACGAAGTAAATATCCATATTTAGAATTATCTCTTGATGAATCACTTGTATTGTTAAAATATGTTTCTGATAGATTTGATGAATTGTTAGAAAAACCAATATTAAAAATGTTTAAAGGAATTACTCTGCGCAGATTAATTACATTAAATGATGCTAAAGTAAAACTAGATAAAAACCTACTAGTTCGTACAACAAATAAACTTAAATTAAATGAAATATTTAAACAATCGATGATGGCATTAAATGTTGTAAATCCTATCTACTGGTTTAGAAGATTGGTACTTGATAATGTAACCAATGCTGTCATGATAAAACTTGGATTAGTAATTATATCTCTGACCGGAGAAGAAACATATAAAATATATTCTAAAAAAGTATTTAATCAAGAATCAACAATTGATAGTGGAATTGATGATTTATATAATGATATTGAAAAGACCTTAAAGGAGGATGCACCAAGTGAAACGTAAAAAGAAAAAAATAGATGTTTATGAGCAAACGTTTAAAATCCCTCAAATACCTAAAATTGATGGTATTCGTTCCACTTATAAGTATGTAAAAGAAAGATTTGTATCCCCTCTTTTTGGAAGTGATGTAAAAGATGAGGTTCATGTACCATTTGTAGTTAATGTTATCGGCGATAAGGTAAAAAAATATGATGCATTTAGAACTAATCCTAAAATGACAGATGATGAAACTCAAAAAAATGGTGGAAAATATTACGAATTTAAAGAATCAATCATTAATAAGGAAACAAGAAAACGAATATTTGGAATTGATTCATATCATAACAAAGATAAAATTGATGAAAAAGAAGTTCATGAAGTTGAAGAAGATGTCATTAAACCTGTCATTCAAATTGAAAAAGATGAGAACAGCCAGTTACCTCCTTGGATGCGTGGTAAAAATATCGAAATCGAACCAATTGAAAAAAGTGAGATTTTAATCGAAACACATGAACGTTCAAAAAAAGATATTCAAGTAAAAACAAACTTCAACCAAAACTATGAAGCTGATGATATTAAACCTAATAATCAGTTTAAAGTTGAAAGAAAAGAAGTACCTATTTATTCCAATAGTTTAGAAAAAACTTATGATTTACCACCACTGTCAATATTGGGTAAGTTAGAGCGTAATGTTGATGATAAGCCACAATGGTTATTAGAACAAGTAGAAATTATCAATAGAACCTTAAGAGATCATTCAGTAGAAGGTGAGGTTGCTAATTCTAAAAAAGGACCTACCGTTACCAGACATGAAATCTCTTTAGAACCAGGTGTTCCTGTAAAAAGAATTAGCGCACTTCAAGACAACTTGATGATGAATTTAGCAGCTAAATCCTTAAGAATTGAAGCACCAATTCCCGGAAAACCTTTTGTAGGTATTGAAGTACCAAACAAAATTGCTGATATTGTATCTTTTGGAAATGTAGTCGATCATGCTGACTTTTTAGAAGATCATAATCATCCACTTAAAGTAGCATTAGGAGAAGATATTGACGGTACAAATATTTATGTTGATATTGCAAAAATGCCACATGGACTGATTGCAGGTGGTACAGGTAGTGGAAAATCTGTTTGTGTGAATTCAATATTAATTTCTTTACTGTTAAAAAATAAGCCGGAAGATTTAAAACTTATATTAATAGATCCAAAAATGGTAGAGTTAACACCTTATAATGATCTACCACATTTAATCACGCCTGTTATAACTGACCCTAAAATGGCTGCAACTGCACTCAGTTGGGTCGTAGATGAAATGGAAAATAGATACAAAAAATTTGCATCTACACGTTCAAGAGATATAAAAAGTTATAACGATAATATAAGTAAAGGCTTTATAGATGAAGAAAAAATGCCTTTAATTGTTATAGTGATTGACGAATTAGCAGATTTAATGATGGTTGCTGCACATGATGTTGAGGATGCTATCCAAAGAATAACTCAAAAAGCTAGAGCTGCTGGAATCCATTTATTAGTGGCAACTCAAAGACCAACTGTAGATGTTATTAGAGGTACAATCAAATCAAATATTCCAACACGTATTGCATTTAGAGTGTCAAGTTTTACAGACTCTATTACGATTTTGGATAATGCTGGTGCTGAACAGCTATTGGGACGTGGTGATATGTTACTAAAGGAAGCAGATCGTCCAATACGTCTACAAGGTGCTTTTATTTCTGATAAAGAAATTGATACTGTAATTGACTTTATTAGAAAGCAAACAAAACCAAATTATGTACTCAAACATGAAGATTTAAAATATATCGTACAAGCTAAAGAAACCATTGATGATGAAATTTTTGCAACAGTGGCAGAATATGTTGTATTAGAAAACAATTGTTCAATAAATTCAATACAAAAAGAATTTAATATTGGTTTTAACCGTGCTCAAAAGATCGTCACATTACTTGAGCAATATGGAATCGTATCTAGCCAACAAGCAACAAAAGCACGTGAAGTGTTGGTTACAATGCCAGAATTACGTGAAATACTAGATAAAGCAGGATTATAAAATGAAACAAGTTCAATGGTTCCCAGGACATATGTTTAAGTCCCTTAGGGAGATTAGAGAAAAAATAAGTTTGATGGATATTGTCTATCTACTTATAGATGCTAGATTACCATTTAGTAGCATGAATCCAGAAATACTTAAAATTGTTGGTGATAAGCCAACACTTTTACTATTTAACAAAATTGATTTAGCTGATAGAAAAACTGTAGATAAATGGGTACAATACTATGAATCACTAGGTTTTTATACACTCTTAATAAATAGTCAAAATGGCTTTAACATCAATAAAATATATAGTCGTAGTAAAGAGGTACTAGAAGAAAAAATATTGAGAAAACAGTCTAAGGGTATGCAATTTAATCGCGTAAGAGGCATGATTTTAGGGATTCCAAATGTAGGCAAGTCAACCTTGATAAATAAGCTGGTGTCAAAAAAAGCAACGACTGTAGGCAATAGACCTGGTGTTACCAAAGCTCAACAATGGATTAAAGTTAATCCGAATTTTGAACTTTTAGATACACCTGGTGTATTATGGCCAAAATTTGAAGATGAAAATGTAGGTTTTGCACTCGCTATTACAGGGGCAATTAAAGATGATACATTACCAATGAATCAGGTGGTTATATATGCCCTTGAGTATTTAAAAGAATTTTATCCAAAAAGACTACAAGAAAGATATGCAATAGAAAATGTTTCAAGTTTAAGTCCATTAGAAATACTCGATCACATTGGCAAAGTAAGAGGGGCAATTATTAGAGGTGGAGATACAGATTATGAGAGAGTATATTCAATCTTACTAACGGATATACGTAATAAAAATTTAGGAGCATTAAGTTTTGATAACAGACAATCTAGTATATGAAAAAAAATTATGGAGTGAAGGATATACTTTTATAAGTGGTGTTGATGAAGCAGGGCGTGGTCCACTTGCAGGACCTGTAGTTGCTTGTGCAGTTATTTTGCCTACAGATTTTTATCATAATGAAATAAATGATTCCAAAAAAATATCAAAAAACAAGCGAGAAGAACTTAAAAAAATTATTGAAACTCACGCATTATCAATTGGTTATGGAATTGTATCTCATGAGACTATAGATTCAATCAATATCTTAGAAGCATCTAGAATAGCGATGGAAGAAGCTATAAATAACCTGAAAATAACACCTGATATATCATTAACTGACTATATGAGGTTAGATAATCATAAACATATAGCTATTAAATATGGTGACAGGCTATCCTTTACAATTGCATCCGCAAGCATATTAGCTAAAACAAAACGTGATGAAATTATGGCCCATTATGATGAGGTTTATCCAAATTATGGGTTTATTAAGCATCAGGGCTACGGGACAAAACTACACTTAGAAGCTTTAGAAAAATTTGGTCCTTGTAAAATACATAGAAAAACATTTAAGCCGATTCAAAAATATATGAGTCCTAATAATTAATTTTATTAATACTCTACTTTGATTTTATTTTATTTATTAATCAACTAGTGATATAATAAAACAAACGGTATAATAAACAATTATAAGACAATTATACGTATAAAACAAAATGATACGTTATAATAGACAAAAAGGATAAGGAAAAGGAGTAAATAAATGGCAAAAGTTATTACGTTAGGTGAAATAATGCTGCGTTTGTCAACACCCGGACAATCAAGATTCGTACAAGCTGAATCTTTTGATGTTGTTTATGGTGGTGGAGAAGCAAACGTTGCAGTATCTTTAGCAAATTATGGACACAAGGCACACTTTGTTACTAAATTACCAACTCATGAAATCGGACAAAGTGCAATTAATGCATTAAGACGTTACGGAGTACATACAGACTATATTGTACGAGGTGGAGAACGAGTAGGGATATATTATTTAGAAACTGGTGCATCTATGAGACCATCTAAAGTTATTTATGATCGTGCAAATAGTGCAATCGCACTAGCAAAAGCAAATGAGTTTAACTTTGATGAAATTTTTAAAGATGCAGACTGGTTTCATTTTTCAGGAATTACTCCAGCTTTAAGTAAAGAGGCTGCCGAATTGACTAAACAAGCATTAATTGCAGCTAAAAAGAACAACGTGATGGTATCTGTAGATTTAAATTACCGTAAAAAATTATGGACACCAGATGAGGCTAGAAGTGTAATGCGCCCGTTGATGGAATATGTTGATGTCTGCATTGGTAATGAAGAAGATGCGGATTTAACATTAGGTTTTAAACCTAAAAACACAGATGTAACAGGTGGTAAATTAAATATTGATGCCTATAAAGATATCTTTAAAGAAATGGCAGAAACATTTAACTTTAAAATGGTTGGAACATCTTTACGTGAATCACATTCTGCAACACATAACGGTTGGAGTATTTTACTATATGATGGTAATGATTTTTATCATTCAAAAAAATATGAGATTAATCCGATTATTGACCGTGTAGGTGGAGGGGATTCCTTTAGTGGTGGATTAATTCATGGACTTCTTACTCGTACACCAAAAGAAGCAGTTGAATTTGCCGCGGCTGCAAGTGCACTAAAGCATACAATTCCAGGTGATTTTAACCAAGTAAGTGAATCTGAAGTAGATAATCTTTCAGGTGGAGATCAATCAGGAAGAGTTCAACGATGAAAGAAAACAGATCTGTTGTCAGATTACTAGAAATTCTGGATTTAATTTCAAAGCATGAAGAAGGTTTAACCTTAGGTCAAATTTATAGAAAACTAAACATTCCCAAGTCGACTGCTTATGATTTTTTGAAAACACTTTATCAATATGATGTTGTATATTATAAAGATCACCGTTTAAGAAATTATATTATTGGTTCTAGATTATATATTATGGGATCAAGTTATAAGAAAAACTCTAAACTAATCGAATCCGTTGAAAGAGAGTTGAAAATATATTCTAACAAATATGGAAAAACAACATTTATCAACAAAAGTAGCGACAATGAGGTTGTATACATTTTTAAATATCAACCGACTAACAGTTTAATAGCTACATCAGAAGAAATTGGTACAGTCCTTAGTGCTAAAGATAAACATCCAATTAGCCAGGCATTCAGTATATTTAATAGAGATGTCTCTGAATTATCCGAATTAGAACTTGAAATATACCGTAAAGGATATATTATAAGTGATAATGGTAATTCAGGCCAAATACAAACAATCGCGGTTCCAATTAGAAACTTTGAAAACCGTGTGATTGGAGTAATTTCTGCTTCTGACTTGTATCAAGAATATAAAGATCCTACTGAAGAAATTGAAGAACTTATGTCTATTGGTGTGGTTGCATCAAAAAGATTAGGTTATATAGAATCAATTTAAATATAATAACAAACAAAAGATAATTGATAAATACTTTATTAAGTAATTCAATTATCTTTTTTTATTTTTATAGATTTAAGACGAGCGCTTATCATAAGGTAATGAAGTGCGGTATAATGAACGATACAACAGATAAAATGAATAGAAATGATAAAACGTTTTTTATTTAGCACGATTTTGAAGTTTTAAGTTGCATTCGAAATATAAATCTTATATAATCACAATGAAAACGTTTTTATAGGAGGATATGGATGATTAAAGTTTTAAAGCGTCTATTTATAATAGGAATATTTACATTAGTTTTAGTTCTAACAGGATGTTTAGAAACTAAAACAACTTATTTAGAGACACCAAGATTTAATCAAGTGAATATACATGCCGGATTAGAAAGAGGAAGTATTCAACTTTTTGTTGGTGCTAAAAATAATGAAACAGTTATTAATTATGCAGTAACTGATGCAAATACAAAACAACTTACAAAAGAAGAGTTTGAAACATCAAGTTCAGTTATTAATAAAGGAAATGCCAAAGGTGTTTTATTTAAATTGGTTGATGGATTAGCAGATGAGACATACTATAATGTTTTTGTAAGTTTATCACTCAATGAATTTGAAAGTGACATATTAATGTTTCCAGTTAAAACTGTATCAGAAATTGAAACACTTATTAAAGGAACAGGAACTGAAGAAGATCCATTCTTAATTAGTGAAGCGTGGCAGTTAGCAGAAATTACTACCGGTAATTTTGGTTATATAGATACTGCACATTACCAATTAGTAAATGATATAGATTTATCAGAATATGAAAATTGGATACCAATTGGTAAACAAAATGGAGCTAATAAAAAGTTTAATGGTGTATTTAATGGTAATGGGTATACAATATCCAATTTAACTATTAAAAGTACTGCTGGTGTTGAAAAGTGGGGATTATTCCAAGAACTAAATTTTGATGGATTAATCATTAACTTGAAGTTGGATAAAGTGGATATAACTGTTGATGGATTTAGAGTTGGTGCTTTAGTAGGATATGCTAAAGGAACAATCCATCAAGTTCATGTGACAAATGCTAACATTACTCAACCAAGTGGTGAAGGTCAAATTGGTGGAATTATCGGATCATTTTATGATTCAGGTTCGATTTCACAGTCTAGTTACCAAGGTAATGTAACTGCTAGTGGCAGACGTGTAGGTGGTATTGTTGGAGCAGCTACTACCAACCAAGGTTATGATAGAATCTCATTAAGTGATCTATTATTTATTGGTGAGGTTAAAACTGTTGATGCAACAGGTCGTCAAGTAGGTGGTATTTTAGGTGCTGGAACTGGTGTATCTGTAAATGCTGTCGTTGTAAAAGGTAACGTTTCAGGTGTTCGTCAAATTGGTGGAGTTTTAGGATACATTGAAAATAATGTAGGAGTTCCAACGCATGTTAGAAACTTAGTGTTCTTAGGCGATAAGGTTGAAGCAGTTGGCGGAGACGGTAATACAACAATTGGTGTGGGATATATTCTAGGTGATGGTTCATTTACGCGCGGTGATTATGTATATGAATTAGGATTTGCACATGATTCAATTGAAGGTGCTAATAATAATAGTTCATCCAGAGCACAAAATGGAACAATTGCTAAACTTGAAGAGTTAAAAACCGTAGAATACTACAACCAAAATATCATTCGTTTTAATTTTGAAACTGTATGGCAAATGTCAAATGGTGAAATAAGTCTTAGGAGGATTGGTTAATGAAAAAACTACTTTTATTATTTTTAATACCTTTAATGTTAATTGCACTTGTTGCATGTACAAATGAGGAAGTATTACCACTTCCAATAGAAGATCAAACCTCTTTTGAAGAATTAAAAATACTTGTTGATGAATTTGATTTAGGCATTGACTTGGATAATGTTAGAACAAACATATCCTTACCAAGAAGAACAACACATCCATTGCTTGAAATTTCATGGCGATCAGATAAAGTGGATTTTATAAATTCGGATGGGCATGTAACAAGACCCAATCATGATCAAGCACCTGAGGTTGTCAGATTAACAGGTCAATTTGTTCTATCTGGAAGTAGAATTGATAAGATATTTGATATTACAATCTTACCTGAGCCTTCAAGTGAAGAATTGTTATTAGAAGAAGATATAAAAGATTTAGAATTATTTCCTTTAGATAAAGTAACGACAGATTACTTAATATTACCTAGAGTTACATATAATGGTTCATATGTTGAGTGGACTACAAGTGATGCTTCAATTATTGATTTAGAAGGTAATGTTACTTTACCTGAAAAAGGTCAACCAGATAAAGATGTGGTACTGACTGCACAAATATCTACAAGTAATTTATCTGTATTTAAAGATTTCAATGTAAAAGTATCATATGAAGAACCAAGTATTGAAACAATTAATGAAGATGATCCTCGAATTCTAAGAAAAATAGTAATTAATAATAAATTGGAACTTCTCCAGGCAATGTTAAATGCTAAGCCGGGTGATGCATTACTATTAGAACCTAAAGCATTTTTAGATGTCAATGTTAAGTTAATGAATAGTGGTACAAAAGATAATCCAATATTTATTATTGGAACGCCTGGTCAAACTTCGATAGAAGGTCAATCAATGATTCACATACAGGCTAATCATGTAGTTGTAGCAAATCTAACATTTGAAAATGGTTCTCCAACCAATGACCGTGGAGCGGTATGGTTACAAGGTGATCATTTAAGATTAACAAACAATTTATTCTATAAATTTGAACGAGTTGGTGAAGACTATAAATGGGTATCATTAACTGGTAAACATCATGAAGTTGATAGAAATACATTTGATGGTAAATCAACAGGTGGATCACTACTAACAATTTGGAGAGATGACCGCTCACCACAATTCCATAAAATATACCAAAACGCATTTACAAACTATGCAAATGGTGGTGGACAAAATGGTTATGAAACAATCCGTTTAGGAACATCCATTCATTCGCAATCAGATAGCTACATTTTAATTGAAGATAATTATTTTGCTGATGTGAATGGCGAAATTGAAATTATTTCAGTTAAATCAGGTAGAAACATGATTAGAAATAATACATTCCTAAGAAACTTAGGTCATATTACACTAAGACATGGTAAGAATAGTATCGTTGAAGGTAATGTTATGGTAGGTGAATTTATCCAAGATACGGGTGGAGTTAGAGCCTATGATGCTGGTCACATTATTAGAAATAATTATATTGATGGTATTAATACAACAAGTAATACAAGAGCGGGTATCGTTATTCATTCAGGTGTAAATTTACCTGGAGATGAAACGGTTTTAAATGCACAGTGGACACCATATAATGTATTAATTGAAAACAATACAATTTATAATTCAAGACAATCAATTTTATTTGATGGAAAATACTCACAAACATCATTAGATGTTACTTTAAAAAATAACTTTATTGTTGCAAGATCAGGTTTTGCAGTTATTAGATATGACAAACCTCACAATAATACAACATTCATTAATGAACATTATTATAGTGATACAGCATATGCAGGTGGTGGAGCATTTAATGTTACAACACCACCAACAGGTGTGACATATCAAAATGAAATTCCATTAATTACTCCGGTTGATGGTTTATACTTACACGAAAGCTTCGGAGCTAGCGGTGTTAAACGTATAAAAGTTAACGAGGTTGGAGTAAGCTGGTTAAAGTAGTTCTCCCTTTAAAGTATAAAATAAATTTATACCCCTAACTAATTTATTTTATATAAGAGTATATTATTAGACAACCGAGTTTAATCTTGGTTGTCTAATAATAATTGATAACTGTCCGGTATTTTAAACAAAAACGAGATTGAATCAACAATGAAATTAAATAGTCTATATATTCGTACATAATCAATTGACAACCTTATTTAAGTTGACTATAATAAGTATGTATGAAAGCGCTTTACTAAATATGACTATTTCATCTTATAAACTTAATTAAATAGGCATGCAGTGGCCAAAATAATAAAAAAGTAGACTGCACTACATTAAAGTTGGAGGATTTATGAAAAAAATATTATCAATGTTATTTGTATTAGTTGGCATACTATCACTCATCGCATGTACCCCAAGTGATGATGTAAATTTACCGTCTTTTGATGGTGAACCAACAGTTACACAACATACAGATGCAGGGAAATTACAAATTACAGCTGAAAGTACACATGAAGAAGGTCGTATTTTCTATGCTGTATATTTAAGTAGTGTAACAACTAAAACTGCAAGTGAAGTAGTTTTAGGCGAAGGTAGTGTATCAAAGGGAAGTTCAACTTCTAAGTCTTTAGACGTTGTCCTAACATTAGAAGCTGATACTGATTATGCTGTATTTTTTGTAGTAGCACATGGTGAAACGTATACATCGGTAAAACGTGTTACTGGTAAAACAAAAGCCGTAGAACAATTAACCTTAGGTTTTTCATCATTAGCACTTGCAACAGGTACTGAAGATGGAGAAATCATACTAAATGCTCAATCAAATGGTCTTGGAACAATTTATTATGTATTGGTTGAAGAAGGTAAACAAGCTCCAACAGCAAGCCAAATTAAAGCTGGAGCAAATTATGGTGATGTTGTTGTAGTTAAATCAGGAAATGGTGCTTCACTATCAAATGTTGTTTTAAGTGGGTTAACACCACAATCGAGATACACAGCTTATTTTGTAGTTGAATTAGACAATACATTTAGTACAGTTCGTAATATGTCTGCAACAGCAAAATTAAATATTGTTCAAATTGATAAAGGTGAAGGTACTGAAGAAAATCCGTTTAGAATTTCAACTATTCAAGACTTAGAACAAATAGGAAAAGGATTCTATGAACTTACAGGTAAAGAATGGACTGTAACAGATTTCTATGTACTAGAAAATGATATTGACTTAACTGAAAAATATGGTGCACAAAAAGAAAGTTTCGAACCATTAGGTGCTGATAGTCAAGGATCAAGATTCGAAGGTACACTTGATGGGGCTGGATTTAGTATTATTGGGTTATATATTGATAAAGATTCATCAATTGCTCCATATAGAGGATTATTTGCATCAAGTGAAGCAACTGCAGTTGTAAAAAATATTAAATTTGTAAATCCATATGTACATGCATCAGGTATTGGTGAAAGTGATTCAAACCATGGTGCTGGTATAATATTTGGATACTTAAAAGGAACAATAGATAATGTAGAAATTATTAATGGTGTTGTAGAAGATACACTTAATGGTACACGTGTTGGAGCAATTGCGGGGCGTATGTATGTTACAGGTTCAATTACTAACACATATATTAATGCAGACGTGAGTGCATTTAACCGTGTAGGTGGGGCAGTTGGTGTGGTAGACACATCAAGCGCAGGTACTGCACCAATCGTATTTAAAAATATCGTATTTGATGGTTCAGTTATCGGAGAGGATGAACACATCGGTGGTTTAATTGGCTATGCCAGAGCAGCTGATGTATCTAATGTATTTATTACAGGATATATTCAAGGTGCAAGAAATACCGGTGGAGTTTTAGGGTTCTTCCAAAAAAGAGGTGATAATTCAAATGTTATTGCTTCGATCAAAGATGTAATTGTACATGCAACCATTTATGGTACTGGAACAGCTGCAAATGTTGGTGAAATCATTGGTAATAGAAGTACAAGTGGATTAACTGGGTTTGAACACTTACTATTAATTGGTAATTTATACACTGCTGAAGGTTCATCTGTTGATGGTGGTGGTGGTGCAAGTGCAATAAATGGTACACCAATTACATTAGAAGAATTATCTACAAAAGCTTGGTTTGAAACAAATATTCCAACTTGGGACTTTGTAGAAGATTTTGAATTAACTGAAACTCAAGATAGACCGGTTTTACAAGGTACTGCCGACTTAGGCTTAATTAAAGAATTAGCAATGCCACTTGTAACATTACCAAGTGTAGGTCCTGGTCAAGAAGAAAAAGAATTAAAAGTGGATATTCAAACAAATCAAGAAGGATCAACAATTTATTATGTTGTTTTAGACACAGAAACTGAACTAACTAAAGAAGCAATTATGTCACCATCAGGTGTGTTATTTAGTGGTAGTGGATCTGTAATTAGTGAAACTCATTTAATGGCAGAATTTGATACAACATATTTTGTTTACTATGTAGTAGAACTTGCTGATGAATCAGTTAGTGAGGTATTTACTACATCAGGAAAATCTAAGGTAATGACTGAATTAGTTATTAGTGGTGGGTTAAGACCAGGTGCATTAAATAAAGAGTTAGTTATTAATTTAGAAACAAACCTACCATCTACAATTTACTATATCATTGTAGATGCTGCAGGTGAATATACAGACGAAGAAATTAAATTAGGTACAGATGCACTATTTAAGGATAGTGGATCAATTATTAGTAACGTTACACATTTAATGGCTGATGCTGATACTGAATATTTCTTCTATGCATATGCAGAAGCAAGTGACCGTGATGGACGTGCAAATGGTTCAGGTAAATCTGGGTCATCTGAAGTCATTAATTATGGTACAGGTACAGAAGTAGATCCATTTATTATTCGTTCTGTAAATGATTTGGCTGCTATTGGTAGTGGATCATATAATGGAAATGGTGTGGACCTAACGTATGCAAATAATGCACACTATGTTCTGGCAAATAATATTGATTTAAGTTTAGTTTATGGTGAAGGTAAACAATCATGGACACCAATTGCTGAATTTAAAGGAACATTAAATGGTGCAGGATTCACAATTAATGGTTTATACATTAAAGGATCAGGTGCTGGTAGATTTGGATTTATTAAATATATTAACAATGGTGTTGTTAAAAATCTAAACTTTGAAAACTCAACTGTGATAATAGAGTCTGATGGTACAACATATGATCATAATGATAACGCTGTTGGTACACTTGCAGGACATGTAGGTAACAGTTCAGTAATTGAAAATATTAGAATAATTAATGGTTCAGTTAATGCATTAAGAGAACGTGTAGGTGGGCTAGTTGGTTCATCCACTGATCACTCAACAAATGCAAATAATATATTTAAAAACATTTATGTTGAGGCGAATGTTACTGGTACAGGTCGTACAGGTGGTGTGTTTGGTAACTTAGGTGGCACTCAATCACAAACTCGTATGTTAGTTTCTGATATCGTGTTTATTGGTGAGGTTAAAGCAACAACAAATAACCGCGTAGGTGGAGTTATTGGTTGGACACAACATTCTTCCATTCAAAATGTTTATGTTGATGCAGTTGTTGAAGGATTAGGAAGTGGAAATAACGTAGGTGGAGTTGTTGGTTATACACAAGACAGTGCAACAGCAGTTATAGTAAATAACATTTTAGTTAACGTTAAAGTTACACATAGTGGTTCTAATAATATTGGAACAATTATTGGTGCAAAACAATCAACATCTAACCCGACTGTTACGAATGTTTATGAAACTGAGGCAAGTTCAATTACATTTGTTGGAGAAAGTACAAGTGGAAATTCATTCCAAGCTGAAGTTTTACCATTAGAATTTAATGCAGCATGGTTTGAAACAAATATGCCAGGATTTAATACTCAAAATGGATGGGAATTTAAAGTTGGTTCTCAAAGACCTTCATTAATTGGAACACCTGATGATGGATTATTTGGTGTATTAGAAGCATAAAAATTGATATAAGATTTGATGATGGGTGGATTAAAATTAATCCACCCCCATCAAAAAATATTTTATTTAAATGTGTTTTGTAACATATGGTTACATATAGATTTAAGTAAACTGTTTTAAATAACTTTATTACGAACATTTAAGGAGAATACGAATGAAAAAAATGAGTTTAGGTTTATTACTGTTGTTAATGAGTGTAATTTTATTAGCGTGTACCCCAAAGGATGATGATAAAGATCCAAATCCGGACCCGGATCCAGATCCTATTGTTGACTTCAATGATTATGAGTCATTATTTGAAGGTGACTGGAATATGCCAGGCTTGTTTAATAAAAATGGGCAAGCCCATCAAATGCCAGAAGAGGTTAAAAAAACAGGGTTAACTTTAGATGTTACAAACTTTGGTGCAAAACCAAATGATGAATCATTTGATAACTTTGCAGCATTTAGGGATGCAATTGATGCTGCTGAAGCAGGGGATGAAGTCTATATTCCTGAAGGTACATTCCATTTTACAGGGTACATAAACCGTGATGGATATTATTCCCATATATATCTAAAATCCGGTATTATCTTAAGAGGTGCTGGTAAAGATAAAACAATTTTAGTTTCTAAATTCTCAGAACGAACAAATGAAACAAGTCAAACAACATTTATTACTGTAATTAATAGTCAAAATATACTGATTGAAGGGTTTAGTCTAACATCACCAGTTTTAGATAGTGAACTACCTGATCCTAATAATTCAAACTTTACATCATCAGTTTTTAAAGGTATGGTCAATGGGATTGCTATTGATACTATTGGGACAGTCACATCACCAGAAAATCAAACTCAAAATATCGTTGTTAGAAATGTTTTAATTGAAAAATTTAGACGTATGGCTATACGTTTGAAACAATCAAAAGAAGTAACAATTGATTCAATTACCGTACAAAAAGCTACAAACCTAGGTGGCGGTGGTGCGGGTTATGGAATTTCTATTCAGGGTTCAGGATGGGAAGTAGACTGGACAGATACAACTAAAGATACAGTTCATAATATTGTTAAAAACTCAGAATTTTTAGGGCCTTATTTAAGACATGGTATTTTAATACAGTATCATGCACATAATAATTTAATTATTGGAAATACATTAAAAGATCATCTACTGGATGCTATTGATTTGCATGGTGAAGATGAATATTCTAATGAAATAACAGAAAATACAATCATTAACACTAGAAGTGGTGCAGGTATTGGTGTTGGTAACTCAGGAGCAACCCACGATGCAGCAGGTAGAAATAACTATATCCATAAAAATATAATTGATGGTGGACTAAGAGGTATTGATGTTATACTAGGTAGTCCAAGAACGGTAATTAAAGAAAATGTTATAAAAAATTTAAATCTACCTAAATCCAATGGAATTACCTTAAGTAAAGCACCTTATACTTTTATCATAAATAATGAATTTGAAAATATAAGTGGTGATGAAGGTCATGCGATTAAAGCAACTTACTCATATGATCCATTTGATCCACAAAGTGGTGTGCCAAACTATCTTAACATCGTAGGAAATACTTTTAATGCTGTAAAAAAAGGTGTATATGTACAAACTCATACAGAAAACTTTACATATGAAAATAATTCATTTTCAAATACATTAGAGTTTGAATTTAAAACAGATGTCGACACATTTGTTGTACCTGGAAAATCAACATTAATGGACCCAGTTCAAGGATTTGAAATACTACCAACAGACATAACATTTGTTTCAACAGAAATCAAAGATTTTACATATTATCAAAAGAATATGAAGTTTAAAGCATCAATGATTGAACCCCAATTTAACCGTATGATTTATGCTAAGTTTGATATTACCGAGAGAACAAATATTGTATATAACAAAGTATATTTAAGTATCACTGCTAAAGCTCAAGAAGGTCAGCCGACAATTAACATTTGGGGTTCACCTTCCTATACGGGCTGGTCAAAAGATACAATCACTTGGAATAATTCAAAATATCATGAACCAAATCTATCAAAGATAAGTTTTGATCCTGAAGTTGATGATTTAACTAAAGTTGTGGATTTCCAATTTCCTGTTCCAGGATACAATTTCAACACATATTACATCGATATTACTGAATGGATTCAAACTGTTGATAAAAATGCATTTACATTTATTTTAACTAATGATTTAGTAGAAGAGGTGTATATGGAAGTTTATAATCACGAACAAGTATCCAGTAATCAACACTTTAGACTAATATTCAAATAAACGATAAATATAGGGATTTTTCATCAAAAGTGATAAATCCCTAAAAAAGTGATAAACTTCTGATAAAGCGTTTACATGTTCGGTATATCGCACGAAGTAGGAATAGTTGTTACTTCTATTTATTAATCGTGCGATTATATATACGATATTCATTGACTAAAGAATTTTAATACGGTATAATAGCTATGTATTGAAAACGCTTTTATATATCTATGAAAATAAGAGGAAGGTGACTTATGACATATCAAAATTATAGAAAAATGGATTTATCATTTTTCGCTCTAATTGGTATGATCTCAGTTCTAATTAGTGAAGGTGCATTTATTTTAATGCCCGATGTACAGTTTAGAATATCCTTATTATTATTGGTGGGTTTTATCGCCGGAATAAGATGGGGAAAATTTGCATTTATACCTTACTTCTTATCCATGATGTTACTTTTAATATTTAATGATCTTTATAAAGATTCAATCATCTGGATTCCTTATTATTTGATAAGTTCTATAGGGTTTGTCATTCCAATAGAATTATTTAGAAAATATTTGAGTGGGTATGAAAATAACTTATTTAAAGTAATTGGTGTTTTTATATCAGCATTCTTAAGTCAAGCGGTATTTTCAAGTTTATTTGTAATGATTATAGATGGTGTTAATTTCTTCGGATTTCTAATAGATTATGTTGCAGTTAACTTACTAACAATTACAATGGTTTTATTATTTATTATCGTATTATTTAAAGCAAGTAATGCATTATTCAAAAATATGGATGTGTATTTAAAACAAGTTCAGGAGGAACAAGAAGAAGATGTTTAAACAAAATCATAATGAGCTTAAACGAAATGTTGGTATAGGTGAACAAACATTTTGGGATAGAGGGCTCCACATCATAAAACGTGATTGGCAACTTTACTTATTAATTATTCCCATGGTTATTTGGTTTGCACTCTGGGTATATAAACCAATTACTGGATTACTCATCGCTTTTAAAGATTACCGTCCTGTATTAGGCGTATATGGATCAAACTTTGTTGGCTTTAGAAACTTTCAACAAATTATGTTCAGCGCTGAATGGGCACCATCTTTTTGGAGAGCATTTAGAAATACTTTTTTAATTAGCACGTATGGATTGGTATTTGCATTTCCAATACCTATATTACTAGCACTATTATTTAGTGAAATTACTAATGAATTTTATAGAAAAGTTACACAAACTATTGCATATTTACCTCACTTCTTATCAGAGGTAATTATTACCAGTTTAGTTCTAACGATGTTATACAATGGTCCGGATTATAATGGTATACTTGCATCCTTTTTTGAAAATATTGGATTCATAGAACCTGGAAAAAAAGTAGCTGAAATGGCAATCTACTTTAGACCAATGTACATTATAACAGGTATATGGAAAGAAGCTGGATATGGGTCAATTGTTTACTTTGCGGCAATTATGGGTATATCACCGACACTTTATGAAGCACTAAAAATTGATGGTGGTAATAAATTACAAGAAATTAGATATGTCACATTACCTGGGATGGCTCCAACATTAATTATTATGATTGTATTAAGAATAGGTCGTATGTTAAGTGTTGGTTATGAAAGAATTATTCTTCTATATAGTATTCCGACATATTCTACTGCCGATGTAATTAGTACATTTGTATTTAGAAATGGGCTAGAGGGTGCAAATAGAGCAATCGCAGGATCTGCAGATATCTTTAACTCATTAATTGGGTTTGCGCTTGTCATGGCAGCAAACATGATTAGTAGACGTTTATCAGATACGTCTTTATGGTAGGTGAATGATAATGGAAAGAATGAATCGTAGTGAAATTGTATTTAAAATCATAGCCTATATTTTAATTGGAGTATTTGCAGCTGTTGCCTTATATCCTCTAATTTATGCAGTATCTGCCTCAATTAGTTCAAGAGCTCCTTATGAATCAGGACAAGTGGTTTTATTTCCAGTAGATGTAAATTTTGATGTATATAAAATATTGTTTACAAGAAATGCATTTTGGATCACTTATACAAATACATTATTCTATACAGTATTTGGAACAATTTGGAGTATGTTTGTATCTGTAACTGGAGCATATGCATTAGCCAAAAAAAGATTACACTTTAGAAGACAATTTAACTTCTTTGTAGTCTTTACTATGTGGTTTAGTGCAGGTATGATTCCCTCATACTTAAACTATGTTGAAATGGGTGTGGATAATCGCTGGGGAATGGTATTTGCATTTGGTGTTCAAGCCTTTAATATTATTTTATTAAGAAATTATTTTGAAAGTGTTCCTTCGGAAATTGAAGAGGCAGCAAGAATTGATGGGGCAAGTGAGTTTCAAATGCTTAGTTCAATTTACTTACCAATGTCTAAAGCAGCACTTGCAACTGTCACACTATTTTATGCAACATCTCGTTGGAATGGATATTTCTGGGCAAGTATTTTACTTAAGAATTCACAAGAAAAACCTTTGCAAGTATTCTTAAGAGAAGAAATGCAAAGTTATCAAACATTACTTGATAATATGTTAGGAGCAGATACATTAGCATTCTCACCAGACTCCTATGCATATGCAATATTAATTTGTTCAATCATCCCAATATTAATTATTTACCCATTTATTCAAAAGTATTTTGCTAGGGGTGTTAATATGGGTGGAGTTAAAGGTTAAAAAATATTAAAAAAACTACTTTTTCAAATAAGGAGGAAAATAATGAAAAAAGTGTTTAGTTTAGTTTCGATATTAATTTTAGGAGTGGTGTTAGTCGCATGTGGACCTAAAGCCGATATTATTGGACCAGATGAAGTTGTTGCAATTAAAACAAGCTTTGCTGACCAAAATACACAACGTAGATTTACATACGAACAATCAAACCCTCTAGTTATGCCAGATGGTAAAACAATCACAACGGGTGAATTAAAACCAACTTGGCAATTTGTTGAATCACAATTAAACCTAGATATCACTGACGTATCAACACCTGGTCAAAGACCAGTTGATATGTTTGACTTTGCTGCAGCAAATAGTTTTGCAGATGCAAACGTTTATGGTGGTGGTAACTTAGGAGAAAGAATTATGGATGCTGGTGTTGAAGGATATTTTGTACCATTAAATGATCATTGGGATAGATTACCAAACTTTAAAAAATATCTAGACGCTAATCCACTAGTTTCAGAGTCAATTACTGCTTGGGATGGTAACATTTATCATGCACCATATATTGCTGAAATTGATAACTATGCTCGTATGTATATGGGACGTTATAGCTGGGTTACTGCATTATTAGATGGTGAAGTAGACGGTAATGCATTTGCTCACGAAACAGAAACAGCAGAATTAACAATTGCTTATGAACCATATTGGGTATCAGGTAGTATAACTGGATTACCTTATGGTAATTTAAGAAAAACTAAAAACGTTGCACAATTACAAGCAGATGCAGCTGTGGCTGGGAAAATTAATGGTGTTACAGCACTACAAGTACTAAAAAATTATATTGATGAAGTTTATCCAACACTAGAAAAACGTTCAGATTTATTCTTGGGTGAAACAGGACAATATGACATCGATGAGTTAACAGCATTATGGAGAGTAATTAAATTACATCCAAATACATTAACTAAAGAAGCAACTGGTACAGTGCGTGCAGAAGCAACAATTTATCCTTTCTTCACACGTCAATCTAACCATAGAGAAGAATTATTAAGATTACAAGTTTATTTTGGTGGACAAAGAGTCCATGGATCTGACTCATATGGTTCAAGATTCTATATTGACCATAATGGTGAATTACAATATTCATATGCTCAAGATTCATTCTTAAACAACTTACAACGTATTAGAGGTTGGGCTAGAGAAGGTTTAGTTGATCAAAGAATCTTTGGTCAAGCAAACTCAACAAACTTAAGAACAGGTTTAATCTTCTCAGATGGTAATGAAGCTAATAAAGTATTTGGTTTTATGACTTATGACTTTACATCTTCAACTACTGCAGCAACTGGTGGTCAAGATGATGTTATCGCTATCTTACCTCCTCTAACAACTACACCTGCATCTAATGGAGAATTCGTTCACTATGTAGAAAATGCACGTGTTGTTAAACCTGATGGTTGGGGAATTTCAAGTGCTTCTACAGAAAAAGAAATTGCAGCATCATTAAAAATGTTTGATTACTTCTTTACTGAAGAAGGAGCTAAAGTACAAAACTATGGAACACCTGATATGTGGGTTGAGGGTGAAGAATTTGAAAACCCATTTGATGGTACAAAAGGTCCTAAATTCAATGACTGGACAATTACAACTGCTGGTGCAGTATCAAATGGTGATATTTCATCATTCTTACGTGACCATGTTGGATCTTTAATTGCTATTGGATATCAAAAAGAAATTGGTTTTGAACTTCAAGCAACATCAGAAAATGGATTCAAGAGTTGGGACTTATACTTTGGTAATGAAACTAGACCGGCTGTAATAATGAATTCATATACTGCAACCGAACCATATTATCAATTAGCTCCAGCAATTATCTCATTAAACTTAAATGAGGTTAATATCGTTACAAACCAAACTACAATGCGTGCTGATACACAACTTGTTGACAATATCTTTGGATTTATAGGGGATGTTGATGGCGAGGATGTACCAAAAGATGTAGCGGGATTAAAAGCAATGTTTACAACTGCAAATGTTGCAACTTATGTAGAAATTTATCGCACAGCTTATGCTAGAATTTCTGGTTAAAAATATAAAACAATAAAGGAATATGGAGAGAATTAATAAAATTCTCTCCCTACTTCCAATATAATGTGGCACTATATTGGAAGTGGAAATAAGGAGGACATCATGAATAAATATATTAATAAATCCTATCAGGTACTTTCAATTCTATTTTTTGTAGGAATCGTAGTATTTTTCATAGGATCACTTTCCATTATGACAGATTTATATATACTTTCAGATTACCAATCATATCTAAAGCCAGAGGCTTTAACTTTATATAACAAAGCAAGTGAACTAAATAAAAACATGTTCGATGTTGCCACATTCTTAGTTGTTATTTCTTCATTTGTAATGTTTTTCAAACTTTACCGTAAACAAATCAACATGGTTTCATTTATTTATTTAATGATTATAGTTACTTTGGCGGCTATATTACTTGGATACTATGTATTTCAAACATATCAGTTATTTAATCTTTATCATTCTACTGATATTTCATGGAGTTCAAATGCTAATCAAGAACTATTACGTTATACAGAACCAGGTGATTTTTGGCTAGTTTATGCAACGGGATCAACAGTATTTGGCTTTATAATTTCGTTAATTTATCTACCAATAACAATTATAAAATTTTTAAAAACACGTCGTAATAATGTGGAGGTATTGGTATGAAAAGACCAGCAAGAATGTTATATCAACCAAACAAAATCGGTTATTATTTAATGTTAATCTTCATCATTGCAAACCTTGTATACACAATACAATCACTTGAAACAATGGCAACAACTTTGTTTTTAGGAACAGATACAATGATTAATATAGCAATACTACTTGCAGGTTTCTTAGCATCAGCAAAAATCAAAGTATATGATAAACGCTGGAGCTATATTGCAATTGGATTTGCTTTATTCCAAATTGTTAGAATGTTTTGGACTCCAGGCATTAAACAAGACTGGGTAGTTTATTTAGCAATTTCAAGCATAAGTGCTCTACTTGCAAGTTTTATTTCACTTCATAAAATAAATATTATCGAAAATCTGGATAAAATTGGTGATGATCATCCATTACAAATAGATAGATATAAAGAAGAAGTTATAACTGAATCTTCAAGTGATATAAAAGATGTTCAATCAAGTCATGACAAAGATTCATATAAACTATCACTTAAAAGTATAAATAAAATTTATGCCAATGGTGTACATGCAGTTAAAAACTTTAATTTAGATATAAAAGAGCGAGAATTTATTGTTTTAGTTGGACCATCAGGTTGTGGTAAATCAACAACTTTAAGAATGATTGCAGGGCTTGAATCAATATCAAATGGAAAAATGTTTTTATATGACAAACAAATTAATAAACTTGCACCATCAGATCGTGATGTTGCTATGATCTTCCAAGATTATGCACTTTATGGTCATATGACGTCATATGAAAATATGGGGTTTAGTTTAAGACTTAGACATGAAAATGATATTTATATTCATGATAAAGTAGTTGAAGCCTCAAAAATTGTTCAACTTGATAATGAGCTAAAAAGATTACCTAAAAACATGTCAGGTGGTCAACGCCAAAGAGTTGCACTTGGCCGCTCAATTGTTAGAAACGCACAAGTGTTTTTAATGGATGAACCGTTATCTAACTTAGATGCAAAACTAAGAGATAGTACGAGAAAAGAAATTGTAAAATTACATAATGATTTAAAAGCAACTATTGTATATGTAACACATGACCAAATCGAAGCTATGACTATGGCAACTAGAATTGTTGTTATGAATGAAGGTTATATTCAACAAGTAGGAACACCTTCAGAAATCTATAATGAACCATCCAATCTATTTGTTGCAAGTTTTATGGGAATGCCTCCAATGAACTTCTTTGAAGGGGAAATTATGGGTTCCAAGTTTGTTTCAGATAGACTTGTACTTGAATTAAATGAGGAACAACAAGACCTTATTAAGACATATAAAGATAGAAATATAGTTTTAGGTATACGTCCTGAGTATTTCTCATCAGATTTACAACATTTAGTTGATAAAAACTGGATTGTTGATGTAGAAGTTCAAATGATTGAATATAGTGGGTCTTCTCAAGTAGTAACATTTGAGTTATCTGGTCAAACAATTAATGCAAAATTAAATACTAGAGACATTATTAATATAGGTGATGTAATTAAACTTGCAATTAAAAGAGATGCTGTATTGTTCTTTGATAAAGAATCTACTTTAAGAATTACTAATCAATGTCAAAAGATTTCAACCGTATTTGATGGAGAAAACTTAATTTTAAATGATGAAAAATTAAGATTACCAGAACATATTAAAACAACTTTAAAAGATTATGTAAATAAACAAGTACAACTAAACTTTAGATTAGAAGATTGTGTTATTGATGAAGATAACGGTTGGATGATGAATGCTTTTGATGCAATTCCTTATGGAGATTTCTACCAAGTTATTTTCACTAAAGATGATTTGAGAATTGAAACTAGAATGAGAAATGATGTTAGTTTTGTTGTTTCAAATGATTACAAAGTGAACTTCAATTTTGATAAAGTACATTTCAAAGACATAGCAACCAATAAAACTATTGAAGGACCAAAAAAATGAAAAAGATAATGGATATAATTAAATCAATCTTACATCGTGTATGGGAGTTTATTAAAGAATCGCCAAAATCTTTTGGTGCCTTGTTAGTTGGATTTAATGGTTTATTTCAATTAGCAATTTCGCAACAACACATATTAGCGTTAGTTACAATTAGACCTACCTTAGAAGGGACTACAGGCATTAAATCTGAAGGTATTGGTATGTTTTTCTTCCTATTTATATTATTTGGATTAGTTTCAATATTTGCAGGTACTAGAATTGTAGATAAAAATTCATTATTTAGAGCAGTTGGATCTAATTTAATAACTATAGGGTTTGGAGTGTATTACCTACTTCAAATAACAAACCCAAGTACGTATATTACTTTTGGTCAAGTCCAAAATTCTGTGATAATTATGATTTTAGGTTTAGCACTTTATATATTAGCTATTATCTTATATTTGTTACATCTAAGAATATATAAAAAGGATACACCAGTAATTTATGAAAATTAAGAAAATAAAAGACTGGAAAGAGACTACTAAGGTATTATTATTTAGAATTTGGCTTGCAGGAGCAGTTGCACTATTTGTTGGATGGACACCAATAGGTGGTGGCGAAAATTCAAGTCCCTATTTTATTTACCAGTTAATATTAACGCTTGCAATTGGCTTATTTATTACTAATATCATAATTATGGGTCCAGTTAAGCGAATGATGTTTAACCTTCCAACTAAGCAACGATTTAAAGATCCACTTGTTAAGCGTGTATTAGAAAATATTTTACATGTGTTTGCCATGATTGGTATTGTTATACTCATTTGGCTAACATATGCAGGAATTAATAAAATTTTGGAATTATTTAATATCTACGGTGAAAATGGACTACCATTCATACTATTTGAACCATTTACATTTGCCGGATTATATGGTTTATACTTTAGCTTAGGAAACTATATATATCAAAAAATGTTAGGTACACCAAAAATAATGGATAATAAAAATTAATAAAAAGAAAGTAAGGTAAAAATGAAAAAATATTTATTTATTGATAAGTCAATTGAATCTATGGTGGAATTAAATCAAACAACTAAAAAACAACAATATGATCTATTACTTGAACAATGTAATAAATATTTTGATTATGAACTTCCAGCTATACATCCACCCAAATCTACAACATATATGGGCATGGCAATAGCAAATTTAAGTTTTATATATCTACTTACTAAAGATATAAAATACTATAATGAAGCCATTCGTTGGATAAAGACAGTTATAGGATATGAAAAATGGGGCCATGCACACTTGGTTAATGTTGACTTAAGTGCTTCATGGATAATGTTTGGATTATCTTTATCCTATGATTGGTTAAAAGAAGTTATGGATAAAGACTTAAGAAAAAGTGTAGAAGATAAATTATTGTTACAAGCAAGAATAATGTATCAGTATCGAGTAGATACATTTGGTAAGGGTTGGTCAACAAGTTTTTTTCAAAATCATAACTGGATTAATATGACAGGGCTTGCTGCTGCTGGCTTTGCATTAAAAGATATAACCGATGAAAGTGAAATATGGATTAAAACATGTGAAGAAAACTTTAGTGAAGTCTACCCAAATCTACCTTTAGATGGGTCATATTATGAAGGTGTTGTGTATTGGCGATATGGTGCCATGTGGTTATTTGTATATGCACACCTAATAAAAACAGAAACTGGCAAAGATTATTTTAAAGAAGTTCCGTTTTTAAAAGAAACATTTTTCTATAGATTATACCAAGCAGTTCCTGATTTAGGACAAACTGCAAATTTTGGAGATACCCACGATACACGTAGTGGACATCCAAATGCAGTATATTACAAAATAGCATCTGAATACAACAATGGTTATGCTCAAAATCTAGCAAATTTAGTTGAAACAAAATTTTTAGACCTAGAAGCACAGTCTAAAGTAAAACCGGGTATTTTATCTGAAATGTGGCTAAACTATTTATGGCACAACCCTAAAATTGATCCAAAACCATTTACTGATTTACCACTTGTGAAATATTTTCCGGATTTAGGATTAGTAACACATCGTTCATCATGGAATGATGATGCAACTTTCTTAACATTTAAAGCAGGTGCACCAGGTGGAAAAAAACAATGGGATCAGTTATTTGAATTAAAAAAGAAAGGTATTGATGCTTATTCACTGAGTCATCATCACCCTGATAACTTATCATTTATTATGTTTTCAAAAGGTGAATATTTAGTAATTGATGATGGATATAATCGCCATATGAAAGCAGCATATCATAGTGTACCTTTAATAGATAACAAAGGTTATGCTAAAGAAGGTATTAATGATGTATTAACACATTCTGCAAATTATCTTCAAGAGATAAAACCTGATTATAAACCAGAAGATTTTGAGGCAAATATTACATCATTTAATAATGATGAACATGGTATGCAAATTGTTTCAGAGGCGCATAAAGTATATGATCCAAGTTTTAATATGTTAGAGCTTAGAAGAAATATATTAACTACTCATAATGATTACTTTATAATAACTGATACATTTCATAGCAAAGACAAACATACATATCAATTTTTAATTCAAGCACCAACAAAATATACTAAAAACGAACAAGGATTTGAAATAAATAACAATCAATCTAAACTTAGTGTCATACCTTTAAATAAAGACTTAAAAGATAATTTAGTCTCAAACACAATTAAAGCAGTTATGACGACACAAGAACCAGACAATTTTACAATTCAACAACTTGAAGCACTCGAGTTATCTACAATAAAACCATTAGAAAATTATGTAATGGCAAATCTATTATTAGTCAATCCGAATACAAAAAATATTGCTGTTGAAAGAATTGAAAATGAATCGACAAAAGGATTTATCATAAAAATGAAATATCAAACAGATATATTTTTACTTAGAAAAACATCAATTCATTATAACGGCATCATAACTAACGCTGAGAGTGTATTACTTACATTTAAAGATGATGAACTTCAATCTTATATGTTACAAAAAGGTTCTAAGTTAAGATTAGATGATAAAGTAATTTTAAATGAAGTTGCAGTAAATGATTACAAAGGAGGTGTATGAATTGAATTATTTTGATATAAATGCATTAAATGATGCAAAACAAGAAATGCCCGCTTTTAATCAAATGATAGAAACAATGAAAAAAGAAGTTATTGAGTTTGCAACAAACTTTAAAGATGATCCTAAATTATTAAGTGAATGGGGACATCATGATTTTTGTAAACTAGATGGCGGAAAATTAATCTTTGATGTAAATAAACCACATGATCATATATGTGAGATATGTGGAACAAATAATCAATCCAAGTTATTAGATGGTGTATGGGTATATAATTATAGAAATTTAGCTATCTTAAATATTTGGAAATCTGCTTTCTTATTTAAAAAAACAAATAATAAAATTTATTTGGAGTATATATATAAAATTTTAGGATTCTACTCTGATAATTACACAAGTTTTAAACTCCATAACAAGGAAGGATTAATCTTCGATGATTATGAAACTATGAAATGGGGCGCTGGTCGTTTAATGCCACAAGGTTTAAATGAAGCGATTATTACTGTAAGAATTATAAATGCATTAGAGTTAATAAAAGATGATATTGATCCTAAGTTCTTATCTGATTTAAAGAAAAATTATTTTGATGAAGTTACTAAATTATTAATACCACAAGTAGATAAAATACATAATATATCTTGTTGGAAAAATAGTGCTATTGGAATGATTGGGTTATTCTTTAATGATAAAAAGAACATTGAATTTGCATTTAATGGAACCTATAACATCGTTGAACAAGTAAAAAAAGGTGTAACAAAAGACGGATTTTGGTTTGAAGGATCGATTCACTATAACTTCTTTACCTTAGAAGGAATCATTAATTTATTACTGTTTTCTAAAATATATAATTACCAACCCGAAATAACTTTAGAAAACACAGTCAAACAAATGTTAGAAGCTGCATATTATTATGCATTCGATAATCATATTTTGCCAAATCCAAATGATGGTTGGCCAGATATAAATTTAAAAACATATAGTTATATATATTCAGTAGCAACAAAAATTTATGGATTGGATAGTCATATTGCAAACCTACTTAAACTCATTGAACAAAGTCCAACACCGAGAGTTGAACTACCCTTATCCAAGCCATATTACTATAATAACGAAATTTCTTTAGAAAGACTGATTTTAGTTCCAAATTTAGATCTAAAATCAGTTAAAGCAGTACCTACAAAATCTACCAACTTTCCATCATCACAATATGCTATATTGAAAAATGATCGTGTAAATGTATTCTTAAAATATGGACATAATGGTCCATCACATGCACATTTAGATAAGATGAATATTGAAGCGACAATTGATGATATTCTAATTACTAGAGACCTTTCAAATGCTGGATATGGAAATCAATATTGTAATGAGTGGCACAGGATGACACCGTCTCATAACACAGTTGTAATTGATGGTAAAAATCATCGTTCGATGGCTCCAGGAAAAACGCTATTATTTAGTGATAGTGAAATGTCGTTTAAAGCAACAAGTATTTATGATATTGAACTTGTAGAACTATCTAATTTAAGAAAAACAATGAATCATGATGAGGTAACTAAATACATTAAACATAACTACAGATTAACTGAAGAAGATGTTGAAAAATTACTTAATAATGATGACTTAGATTTAAACAAATTAGCGCAAAAAGATAATAAAGAAATTGATTTTACAAGAACAATTAAACTTAACGATGATGGCTATGTAGATACATTCTTGGTTGAATCAAATAAAGAAGTAAATATGGATTTATTTATGCATGTTGAAGGCGATTTAATAACTGAAGTTAAGGGCGTTGAGGCATCACTTGATTTTAATACTGATGGCTACCAACATATACATAATGTAAGATTAATTGATGAAAATAAAACAGATGTTAATTTAAAGTGGTTGATTTCAGGTAAAGTGTTTGAATATAATTTAAATTTAGAAAATGCAAAACTATTTTTAGCAGATACATTCGATAATCCAATAACAAAAAGTAGACAAACACTTATTATTAGATATTACGGAAATCGTAAAGAATTTAAACAAATATGGAAAATATAAAGGAGCAACATTATGATTAAAAACTTTTTCTTCAATAAAGAAGATGCTAAAGTAACAATTATGCCAAATACAATTATTAGAAAAGTATTAGCATATAATGATAATTTAATGATTGTAGAAAATGAGTTTCCAACTGCCGGCATAGTAGCAGATTTACATAGTCATCCACACGAACAAATTACTTATATTGTATCTGGTGTGTTTGAGTTTACAATTGGTGATCAAAAAAAGATTGTAAAAGCAGGAGATTCCATGTATAAAGAACCAAATATTATTCATGGTGCAGTTTGTATTGAACCAGGTGTTTTAATTGACTGTTTCACACCACATAGACAAGACTACGTATAATTATGTATTTTGACATTGTAAAGTATGATCCAGTAAATAATTATATTCTTTATGATATTTATCAATTACAAAAATTAAAGAAAAATATTAATAAAGATTATTTAAGGCAATACATTGATGACATGGAATATTTATTTAATGAACCGTTTGAAACAGTCACATCTAAAAACAAGTCATTAAGTAAGGATAAAAAAGACTATGTCAGCTTAGCCACTTACTACTGGCCAAACCCAAATACTTCTGATGGTTTACCTTATGTTCAAAGAGATGGACATGCCAATCCAGACGGTAAAAACTATGATAAAGATAAATTAAGAAGATTGGCATTCTTAGTTTATCATGCAAGTCTTTTAAGATATTTAACAGGTGATGTTAAGTATCAAAAACTGTTAGAAAAACATCTATATCATTTCTTCATAAATGAAAAAACAGGAATGAATCCGAATATGAATTATGGTCAATTTATTCCTGGAAATAAAATAGGTAGAAAAGAAGGAATAATTGATTATTCAGCAAATTTTACATACGCTCTTAGAATGATAATGAATCTTGAATCACTAAGGATGATTAATAAAGATTTAGTATATGAGTTAAGAAATTGGCATAAGTCTTTACTTGATTGGTTACTAAATAGTGAAATTGGTGTAGGTGAAAAGAAAGCTTTAAATAATCATGGAACATTTTATGATTTAGCCTGTGTTGTCATTGCAAAATTTGTAAACAATGATGATATTACAAAGGAATTTACCGATAGTTTCTTTGCAAGATTAGACTATCAAATAGAAGCAGATGGTAGTATGCCACTAGAGTTAAAGCGTACAAAATCATTAAGCTATACACTAATGAATATCAAAGGCTTACTTGAATTAGAAAAAGAATTAGGAGTTAGCCATACCGAAAAACTAAATTTAGGTATTAGATGGGTAGTAAATAATTTATTTAATCAGAAATGGCCTTATGAGCAAATAACACCTGTAGATCCAGGTGTACTCATATTGCATCAATCAATTTATGAAAACAACTTTAACATTCATGTTCCAATGAATGTTAATAAAAATGAAGTTATCAACAAAACATTATGGTACTTACATAAAATATAAGGAGGAATTAACATGAGTAAAAATGTTTTAATTACAGGCGGTACTGGAGGTATTGGTTTTTCAGTCGCACAAACTTTAGGTAAAGCGGGCTTTACAGTATTGATTAATGATATTAATGAAAAAGTCGGTAAAGAAAAGGAAGCTGAACTAAGAGCCCAAGGGATTAATGCAGAATTCTTCTTGTTTGATGCTACAAATGAAGATGAAATTAATAAAGCATTTGAAGAAATCTCAAATAAATATGGAAGTTTAGAAGCGCTTATTAATGGTGCAGGTGGTTTAGGTGGACGTAGTCAATTTGAAGGTATGAAAACTGAATTCTTCAGATCAGTTATGGCACTAAATTTTGATAGCGTAGTATTTGTTACAAGAGCTGCGATACCTCTACTTAAAAAAGGTGTCAACCCATCAATTATCAACTTCACATCAATTGCTGGTTGGAACGCAGGAGGTCCAGGTGCTGGTATTTATGCTGCATCTAAAGCTGCTGTAACAACACTTACTCGCGCATATGCTAAAGAATTAGCAGAATTTAATATTCGTGCAAATGCAGTGAGTCCAGGTACAATTGATACACCATTCCATCAAGCTACTAAAGTTGCTAATCCAGCTTTATTTGAATCATGGAAACAAGGTATTTTAATGAAAAGATTTGGTCAACCAGAAGAGGTTGCATCAGTTGTTGAGTTCTTAATTAGTGATAAAGCATCTTTCTTAACAGGTGAAATCATTCAAATTAATGGAGGACAGGCTTTCATCTAGCCTTTATAAGGATAGAATATGAAACCTAAATCTAACAAAAGAGAACTAATTTTATATGGTAACATTTATAAGGTAATTTTAATATTAGCTTTACCTGTAATTTTAAATAACGTTATATTAGGTTTATATCAAATTATTGATAGTTTTTTCTCGGAGTCACTTGGAGATGGTGGTTTATCTGCCGTCTCCTTCACTGCTCCTATTATTGGTATATTAAATGCGGTTGGGGCAGCTTTAGCAGTTGCAACAACATCATTAGTTGCACGTTATATTGGAAAATCAGAAATATTAAATGCTCGTAAAACAATGGCACAAGTGTTACTTATTACAAGTACAGTATCAGTAGTAATTAGTTTTTTAGGTATTATTTTTTCTTATCAGATAGTTCATACGTTAAATGCAAGTGATCAATATATAGACTTAGCGAATCTTTATTTAAAGTATAATTTAATAGGATTACCATTAAAGTTTATTGGAGACATATATTTTAGTTATAAAAGTGCACGTGGTGAAAATGTTCATACGATGCTTACGAGTTTAACAAGTATGTTAATTAAAATTATTTTATCGATAATTTTAGTACATCAAATGAAATTAGGAGTTTTAGGATTAGGGCTTGCAACAATCATGTCTTATTCAATCATTGTAATTGTAGGAATTATTGATATGTTTGTTGTTCATACTGAATTTAAAATAAAGATAAGTGATTTTAAAGTAGCAAAAAATTTACTTATACCGTTTTTAATTATGATAATACCTTTACTTATTGAGAAGACATCATTAAATTTTTCTCATGTAGTAGTAAACTATTTTATAACACAATTTGAACCAAGTGTCATTGCAGCTTATGGATTAACAAATAAAATTAATAGTTTATTTTTTATTATACCTACTTCAATTGGAACTGCCTTAATTGCTATTCTTGCACAGAATTTAACTGCAGGGCATCATACTAGAAATAACAAAGCAATAAAAATAGGCTTGTTATTAGGTATATCATTTTCAGCTTTTGCAATTACATTTCTATATATATTTCAAATTCCAATAATCAATTTATTTACAAAAGACCCTGAGACAATTAGACATACAATAAATGCAATGAATACATACAGTCATACGGTATTTGCATGGGCTATTATGCAAATTGCAATTGCTGTTTTCTATGCATCCGGTCATGGATTTGTCCCAATTATAATTAGTTTTTCCAGATTACTAATTTTTAGAATTCCAATATTATATGTTCTACTAGAGTTTACAAATTTAGGAGAGTATAGTATTTGGTATTGTATGTTGATTGCAAATATATTAGCTGCAATCTTGTCAATTGTGTTAATGCTACGTATCAAATGGCAAAAAACACCTAAGTATTTGCTATAAAAATACAAATATAATATAATTATTTCATGTCATACGGTTTCTAGGAGGATCAAGTTATGAAGGGATTAATCATTTTTGAAGATGGAATGGAAGATAACGAAGGTATTTCTTCACGCGCCTTATTAAGAAGAGGCGCTGTTGAGGTTAATACTGTAACGACCAATCCTAAAAAAGAAGTTAGAACTGGATATGGATTAAAGGTTTATGTTGATTATCATATTGATGAAATAAGTTTAGCAGATTATGATTTTTTAATTATACCTGGTGGACCATATATTGCAAGTATCTATAATAAAGAAACAAAAATTAATGAAATTATAAGACATTTTTATGATAATAATAAACTAATCGGAGCAATCTGTGCAGCACCTAGATTAATTGGTTACATGGGACTTTTAGACGGATTAGAATTTACATGTTATCCAGGTGTAGAATCTGATATTAAGGGTGGAATTTATCGACCTGATCTAAAGGTTAGTCATACAGGTAATATTTTAACAGCTAGAAGTTCTGGAACGGTTATAGAATTCATTTATGAAATGGTTCGTATTTTATTTAACCTTAAGAAAGCTGAAGCATTAATGAATCACCTAGTTTGGACAAAATAATCTTCATAAATATTACAAGATAAAGATGTTAACTCATTCAATTAAGCTTAACATCTTTTTATTTTCCGCATAATCTCATAAAAACACATATATTTTTGTAAAATTCATCAAATAAAGTAAATAAAATTGATTCTATATAATATATTTATATAGACAATTGACACATAAATTTATATACTTGACATCAAAATAAATCAGTATATAATGTATAAGGTAAGAAACCAAGGAGTTGAGATTATTTATGTCAAATAAAGTAATCATCGTTGAATCACCAGCTAAATCAAAAACAATTGCCAGTTACTTTAATAATGAAGTGACTGTTTTATCCTCTGTAGGACATATTAGAGATTTAGCTACATCTGGAAAAGGTGGCCTGGGAATTGATGTTGATAATGATTTTAAACCAACATATAAAGCTATAACAGGTAAAGCAAAATTAATAAGTGAATTAAAAAAGAAAACAAAAGATAAAGAGATTTTAATCGCAACCGACCCGGACCGTGAAGGTGAGGCTATTGCATGGCACTTAGCAGATGAGTTAGGCCTTGATTTAAATGAAAATAATCGAATTGTATTTAAAGAAATTACAAAACCAGCAATCCTTGAGGCACTAAACCATAAAAGAAAAATTGATATGGGTTTAGTAAACTCTCAAGAAAGTAGAAGAATACTAGATCGTATTATTGGTTTTAAATTATCTTCATTTTTAAGAAATAAAATCAAATCACAATCTGCAGGACGTGTACAAAGTGTTGCACTAAAACTTATTGTCGAACTAGAACGTGAAATATTAAAATTTGTACCTGAAACATATTACACCATACACGCACATTTTGGTAAAAATAAAGCTGACTATGTCATACCAAAAGATACAAAAATTAAAAAAGAAGAAGCAACTAAAATTGTAGAAACTTCTACTAATCCATTTACAGTAACAGATATTACAACCAAACAAACAACACGTAATGCCAAACCACCATATATGACATCTACATTACTACAAGATGCAGTAAATAGTTTATATATGTCATCTGCTCGTACAATGCAAGTTGCATCAGAACTTTATCAAGGTATTGAAATCAATGGTGAAATCATCGGTTTAATTACCTATATGAGAACAGATTCTAATCGTTTGAGTAAGGAATTCGTAGATCCTGCAAAACGTTATATTGAAAACGTTTATGGTAAAGAATATGTGGGTTTTTATAAAACAAGTAAAAAAGATTCAAGTCAAGACGCCCATGAAGCTATTAGACCAACAAACTTAAATCTTACACCTGATAGTTTAGAAAACCAATTATCAAAAGATCAATACAAACTCTATAAGAAAATCTATGAACGTGCACTTGGATCATTAATGGCTCCAGCTAAGTTTGATAACACTAAAATCACTTTAGAATCAAATGGTAATATGTATACTATGGATGGAAGCATACTTGTATTTGATGGACATTTAAAAGTTGTAAATGATAATGCAAAAGACAAATTACTGCCAAACTATAAAGTCGGTGAGAAACTAAATGCAAATAATGTTGAGATGATAGAAAAAGAAACTCAACCACCTGCAAGATTTAATGAAGCATCATTAATTAAAACACTTGAATCAAAAGGTATAGGTAGACCATCTACATATGCAACAATTATTAAAACGATTAAAGCTAGAGACTATGTTACAGTAGAAGAAAAACGATTTAAACCAACTGAACAAGGTATATTAACAGTTGATACATTAAATACATACTTCGAACAAATAATGAATGTCGACTATACATCTTTAATGGAAACTAAGCTTGATCAAATTGCAGAAGGCAATGTGGAACAAGTTAAACTACTAAGAGACTTTTATGATTCATTTATACCGGCACTTGAAAATGCTAACGAGAAGATGGAAAAAATCAAACCAGTAGTTACTGATAAAATTTGTCCATTATGCGGACAACCTTTAGTGATTAGAAAATCTAAGTATGGGCAATTCTACGGATGTAGTGGATTCCCTAAATGTAAATACATTGAACAAATTGAAAAATAAAAACGCCGTTTGGCGTTTTTTTCTATTAATTAGTACCAAATACATTCACTAACTTGTATAGTCACTTGTTTTACCTGTCAATTATAGGTATAATATATTTAGTTATATAGATAAGTGTTTTTCCTTAAAATGAATAAATGCTCCAATCATTCCTGAATCATTTTTATGAGTTGCAGCAACTAACTTGGTATACTTTCTTAAGTTTGGTGTAATCTTAGGTATAAAGAATTCATTAAGCTCATCAATAAAAGATTTTCTGCCTGTAATACCACCACCAATAACAATCATATCAGGGTTAAAAATATAGGTTAAATTGGCAAGCCCGATACTTAAATTGTTATAAAATTTTTGAACCAGTTCAATCGCTTTAGGATTTTTATTATCATAAAGATTATATACATCTAATCCGTTCTTTACTTGATCTCCAAACACTTCTTGAGCCTTTCTTACAAGTACGGATGTAGCTGCAAGATCTTCATATTTTTCTTCATTAATAAGCATTAGCCCAAACTCACCTGCATTATATGCAACACCTTCAAAAATATGATTATCAATTAAAATTGCTCCACCAATACCTGTACCAATTGTTAAAGCAATAGAAACCTTAGAGTTTTTGGCACCACCTAAAGTAGCTTCACATAAAGCCATGGCATTAACATCATTAATTGCACTAACTTTAAGACCCGTCTTACTAGATAAGTATTCTACAATGTTTATACCAATATAATTCATTATTGAATTTGTAGCACTTAAAACCTCACCTGTATCAGAGTTAATCACTCCGGCAGATGAAATAGCAATCCCTTGTGGATTATAATGTTTTAGTGCTTCAACTTTTAATAAAATATCTTCTAAAATAAACTTTCCACCTAAAGGACCTTTAGAAGGAAATTTATCTTTAAATAAAAATTCGTTTAATTCATTGATGATACCGTACTTAATTTCGGTTCCACCTATATCAAATGTCAAATAGTTTTTCATTATTCATCACTTCCTTAAAATATCACTATAATTATTATATAGATAAATATTAATATTTCAACAAATTTCAAATTAAAGGAGATTTAACATATATGTCAGAACCAATATACATGATAATACAAAATGATATAAAAAAAGATATCAATGATGGTGTATTTCAAATAGGGGATTTAGTACCATCAGAAAATGAGCTTAAAGATAAATATAATGTATCTAGAATGACTGTTAGGCAAGCATTAAATAACTTGGTTAACGAAGGTTATTTATATCGTCATAAAGGTAAAGGTACATTTATTTCAGAACGTAAAATTGAAAAAAATATTCACGGTGTTCGTTCATTTACAGAAGAAATGGCTGCAATGAACCGTAAGGTATCTAATAAAATACTAAAGTTTGAAAAAATACTTGTTCCTAATACGATTGCTGACAAACTATTCTTATCAAAAAAAGATGAGGTTTATCATATTGAACGTGTAAGATATGGGGATGAAACACCAGTTTTATATGAACAACTCTACATTCCTGTTAAACTATTTAAAACAATCGAAGAATCAGATTTAAAACACTCCTTTTATGAATATGTTGAAAAACAAATGGGTTTTCAAATTTCACACTGTTTACAATCTATTGAAGCTATAAAAACACCTGAGGAAATTCACAACATATTAGCAGTTAAGGAAAATGATCCAACATTACTTATTGTAAGAAATACATTTTTATCTAATGGACGCCCATTTGAATATGTAAAGTCATTTTATAGAGGCGATCAATATAAGTTTGTACAACATGCAATTAAATCATAGTTCTTAAAAAAATATTTAATCAATGCGAAAGGTGCATTGATTTTTTTCTTATGTATAGACAAGTTTTAAATAACTTGATATACTAATACAAACGTTTACATTTAGTGAGGTATGAAATGGAAAAAATATTAGATTTAAAACATATTAGCATAGAAAAGCAACATTGTTTTGGTGGTGCTTGGTATTATAAGGTCATGAGTAAACCATATGATTTTAATGGAATTGAAGGTGTAATTACATTACCAATGCCTTTAATTAATCGCTTTAAAGATAATATCGAACCAAATTTACCAATAGACTTTAATCATAAAAACTTAGATGTGTCATCAATTTATATGGGTGGACATGCAAAATATGAATCCGATGTAGGACTTGCTTTATCAAGAGCTAATTTAGATGGTAATGTGACAGAAGGAAGTTGTGTATACCGTCCATTTTGGCGTTATATTACAGATGGTTTTGATGATGCTGGTACATATGATTTAAAAAACAACCGTAACTATAGTGCAAGCATTCTAAACAACAAAGATGGAATTAAAAATGTGTATGCACATTATCATCCAAGTTTTTCGGAATTTTATTACCTACCAGGTGATAAATTGCTGATGCGATTAACAAGTCCAAAACCTAACTACTTAGTTTTAGAAATTAAAGTGTTAGAAGTATCTAAACTAGAATACAGTATAAACTTTAGAAAAAAATATAACCTAAAACAACCACAAGATTTCAAATCACCACAAATGAGTTCACCAGGACACGGTGTTAAAGGTATAAAAACATATAAGCGTGTAAATGCAATTGATCAAGTAAGCAATGAAGGCAAAGAAGCAATTTTAACAAAAACTGTGATAAAGGATGCCATTTGGAATAGTTGTCACTTATTATATAAAGAAGATGGTAAACAATATAAAACACCTTTTAATGAGGATATATCCGTACAAATGGCATGCCCACTTGAAAATGCGTTTATTACTACTGCAATTGATGAAAAAACAGGTGGTCAAAAAATCACTATTTCACCAATAAGAGGCTAAATAAATGAAAAAAATATGGATCTTACTACTTATACCATTCGTTTTTGGATTTACTTTCTTTTCAACGGGATTAGATTATGTTGTCTTAGATGAGGTTATATCACAAGTAGATGGTGTTACACATCAAAGAATACAAGCTAATTTATATAATGATAATCAAACAAAATCTATACAGGAAATAAGTATTTTAAAGAAAGACGAAACAATCGAAACCACAGTTTGGAGTTACTTTGGTCCGGATGGAACATTAATTAATAAAGATATACTAACAATTGCACAAGATTTTGAAACTAAACACCCTGAATATGAGGTATTAGCTGGAATTAATGGTGATTATTTTACAACTAACCAAACAATTAATTCAAACATCATATTTGGCTCAAAAGTTGTTAACCCTCAAAATCATAGTAAATATCTATCAATTGAAATGGATTTGAATGGAACATTCATTAATAGTCATAAACAATTAACATTTAGCAATACTTTTTATGCATATATCTATGATAAAAATACTAATGCTTTATTTGATGTTGTAGAACTACTTCCAATAAATACTCGAACAGTAAATGATGGACAAACAAGTATTTTTTATAATTACAGCTCAATAAATAATACTGCTACAAATCACTATTCACTAGATATATTAGAAAAAAGTATTATTGGCCAACATCAAATGTTTTATGCCACAAATCCAACATTATTAAATACAAAAATTGAAACATCGATTCAAAAACTTTCTATTATAACAAAAAATGATAATGTCATAAATTTACTTGATAATGGTGCAGCAATTAAAATTCAAAAAAGACCAACCCAAATAGAAGAAACACATACTGTAGTGGGTGTTGATTCTAAAATTATTGATAATGGAACAATCAAACTATTTAGTGAAATTGGTGGGCAATCAGAATCAAACAACACAGCAAGACATCCTAGAACAGGTATCGGTTTTGATCAAAATAATAATCCGATTCTATTTACTGTTGATGGCAGAAATCCGGGTATATCTGATGGGGTAAACTTAAGAGAGTTTGCTAAGATAATGGCTGAAAATGGTATATTAAATGGTTTTAATTTAGATGGTGGTGGCTCTACACAAGTATTTATAAAAAAAGATGGTGTACACCAAATGGTAAATAAACCAAGTGATACCTCACCTTATCGAAGAGTTTCAAATGCTATATTATTTATTAAACCAAAAGATAATAGTAAAGTTATTGAAAATATAACATCCGAACATATTGAATTAACATTACCTAGTACAAATTATGAAGTTTATTTAAATGGTACAAAAATAAATCATACAACACCAAAGGTAGAAATAAATTTAAATCCATATAAAAATCAAGTTATTTCAGTAATTAATCCGTTAAATCATACACCAATATACCAAAAACTAATTTACTTATCTGAAATTAAAGGACCTACTATGCCAGTATTTTCAATTTCACATGAAATTAAAGGTACAAAAATAGAATTACTTATAGAGTTTTTAGACCCTGATTTTCTAATAAGTAAAATGAATGCGACAAATACCACAACTAACGAATTAAGAGTTGCACTGGTTCAATACATGGGTCTTCGTAAAGCTACATTTGATACAATTAATACAGGTAAAAATGATTTTATAATAGATTATGAACTTAAAAATGGTTATAAAGGACAACTTACATATAGTTATACACATAATGATGATATAGAAGAACCTGTTGTACCTGATATACCATCAAACCCAGATAATAATGATTCAACAAATCTTTCACCAGCATTTTATATATTAACAATTTCTACTACAACAATACTTTTAGCAGGTATCATCACATTGATGGTTATAATAAGGAGAAAAAAATGACAATAAATCAAATTCTTAATGATTTAAAAATCAAACATAATGTTCAATCATTTATCCATTCTGATGAAACGAAATTAGATGGGGTTACACTTTTTTATAAAAATATACCAAGTGCACTATTATTTTTAAAACACTATGAACTTACAGGTGAAAAGTTAGTTGATGATGGATTTAAAGTTAAAGGAACCATGATCGATTTGTCTAGAAATGCTGTATTTAAGGTTGATTATTTTAAATCTGTTATTTTAAAACAGGCACTTTTAGGTTTTAATGAAATTTGGTTATATATGGAGGATGTCTTTGAATTAGAAAATTATCCTAAGTTTGGATATTTAAGAGGAAAATATACTTTAGAAGACATTAAAGAACTTGATAACTATGCCAATAGTTTAGGTGTAAGTTTAATTCCATGTATTCAAACATTAGGCCATATGAGTCAATTTTTGCGTTGGCCAAGTTCTAGTAAGTTAAAAGACCAAAATGATGTTTTATTAGTGTCAGATCATACGTATGATTTTCTTAATGATATATTAAATTTTTGTAAAAATGCTTTTACAACAAATAAAATACACATAGGTATGGATGAGACATTTGGTTTTTCCTTTGGTCAATACTACAAAAAGTTTGGATTTAAAGATCCTGAAAACTTATTTTTAGAACATTTAAACAAAGTATACAGTTTAGCTAAAACTAAGGGTTTTGATGAGATATTAATGTGGTCAGATATGTTTTTTAGACACCGCTCAAAGACCGAATATTATTATGATACAACTATTACTTTTGAAGATGAATTTATCAATAAACTTCCAAAAGATATCACAATGGTTTACTGGGATTATTATAACCATAAGCCGGAAATTTATGAAAAAATGATTATTAATCATCAAAAAATGAATCGTAAAGTTATCATGGCTAGTGGTACATGGATATGGACACGTCTTGCATATGATCAAGTAAAAACATTAAATACAGCGACGCATGCAATAAAAATGTCAAAAAAACATGGTGTAAGTGACATTATTTTTACTCAGTGGAATGATGATGGTGCATACTGTGACTATGATACTTCGTTTTTAGGACTATTTGATGTTACACAAGTCATGCATGATGGTATGTTAGATGAAAAGTATTTAGGTTCTATTCATGAAAAAGATTTTGATACGTTAAAAAAGGTTAGTCAAATTAGTCATTTAGGTTTTAATGCTGTAAATTTATTGTGGGATGATCTATTACTTGGAATTTACTTAAATAATTTAGTTGGATATAACGCTGAAGCATTAACGCCTTTAATAAAAAATGTCGAAAATTACATTGAAAGCATTAGAAACTTAAATTACCCTCACTACATTTATTTAGCTAATATGCTAAAAAATAAGTTAGAACTTAGAAAAATGTTACTAAATGGATATTTTAATACACATGAATTTTTAGGTGTGGACAAAGTATTAGAAGATTTTAAACATAATTTATTAGAAACATTAAAATCATTTGAAGATAATTGGTTAAGTAAAAATAAGGTATTCGGTCTTGAAGTATTACAAAATAGAATATTTAGTCAATTAAGACGAGCTGATTTCTACAAACAAATCGTTTCTAATTATAACAAAGGTGATGTAATTGCCTATTTAGAAGAAAAACTATTAGAAGAAGAATACTTGAGTGAAAAATATATGGAAAATGCATTTTCTAGTAAGCATTAATTGATTAATTGATAAAACGCTTACAAAAAATACTTGACTATACAACAAACTGTGGTTATAATATAGACAGATGTATATACAATTAAAATAAAAGGAGATAAAAATGAAAAAGATTAGTTTTAATAAAAACATCTTTACAGTATTATTGGTATTCGTATTCACACTATTACTAGTTGCATGTGATACGGGTCCAACGGATGAAGAAGTAGTTAATGAAGCTTTAGAATCATTAACAATCGGATTCCAATCAGGGGATAATGCGGCTTCAGTAACTAAAAAAGTTACTTTACCTGCAAGTGTAGGTGATGTAACAGTTACATGGACTACAAATAATGCTGAAGCAATTGCAGCTAATGGTGATGTAACTAGAGTTTATAAACTAGACCAAGAAGTTAGATTAACAGCTACTTTAAAATTTAATGATGCTCAAGATGTGAAAAATTTTGATTTAGTTGTTAAAGCATTAGTAGATAATATTCCACCAGCATTTATGGGTGCTATCTCAGGTAAATTAGCTCAAGTTAAACACTTAGAAACTGCAACAGTAGATTTATTAGAAGGTGTTACAGCAAGAGATAATGTGGATAACTATGATGTGGAAATTACATTAGATACTAAAGATTACAATAAAGATGTTGCTGGTACATATACAGTAACTTATACAGCAACTGATAGTTCAGGTAATGAAACAACTATAGATCGTGATATCGTTGTTGAACCAGCACTTGATGCAACAGTTGATGCTGCAGTAATTGGTGATGACTGGGTTGAATATGTTTATAATGATACTGGTGCATTTGTTAATAATGGTACATATGGTGCTGAATTTAGAACACATGATAAATTATATGTAATGGATAAAGCATTCTTTTCAGCAGAGTTAGCAGAACATGCTTCAGAATATCCTGGAAATGCGAAACCTGTAACGGTAGGTATACCAGTATTCCCATATGGATCATTAATTATTACAGATAAAGACTTTAACATCATACATGCAAGATTCCAATTTGGTGTATATATTGAACTAAATGTAGTTGATGGAGAAACTATTCTAACACATACTGATGTTGAATGGAATGAAGCAAACACAGGCGTTGCTGGTGGACATATGTTTGTTGGTGTTGAATCAAAAATACCTGAAGGTGGTTTTGTAATGTTTGCATCATCACCAGCTCCTCAAAAAACAAGAGTCTTCTTAGTTTCTAACCTTTTCCAATCAAACTATACTGGTGGAGCAACAACTAAAGATGGCCAAGATATCTTCGATTTAACTACTATTACATTAGAATTAAAAGAAGATTATAGAGTATTAATTCCTCTACCAGATAAAATTGGTACACCAGAAATTACTTTAAATCGTCATACATTATCATGGACAGCTATTCCAAATGCATTAAATTATTCGTTAATTATTGATGGACAAGTTCATGGTAATGCATTAACAAGTACATCAATTGATTTATCAACACTTGATTTAGCAATATCAGAAGATGATGGTTATGAAATTCAAGTAAGAGCAAATACACTTGATATCTTCAAGTATAGCTCTTCTGATTTATCAGATACAATTTTATATAAAAAGGTAGTTATTCAAACTTTAGATGCTCCTGTAATAGAAGTTGATACAGAAAATACTAAATTAATTAAATGGTCAGCTGTTGAAGGTGCTGCAGAATATGAGGTTTATGTTCAAAACACAAATAATCAGCCTGGTACAGCTGGATCATATTCTGAACTTGTAGGTAAAACAACTAATACATCATTTGATGTAACAGAGTTTACTAAATTTAATGGTGTAAACTACTATTATGTTATTGGTATAGGTATGGCAACACATTCAGATTCTGTAAGATCAAATAGAGTTTTAATTGACCAAACAGTAACAACAACAATGAATATAGGTGGTATGTTAACAGAAGTTATCGTTACCAATTATACAGATTACTTCAATAGAAGAAATGAAGGGTCTACTTCTCCAGTTAAATTAGGAAATAACTTATATTTAGTGACTGGAATTGATCAAATTACTAGTTGGGGTGGACTATACAATGAATCAGGTGGAGCTGTCGTTATTTTAGACAAAGACCTTAATGTTAAAGTGGTTAGAGGTATTTTTGCTAAAGAGACATTTACAGTAGTAGATAAATGGTTTACAGATGAATCATACGCTGCCAACAATGCCCAAACTGTAGGATTTGGTGACTATGTTGGTACTGGAGATATGTTATTAATTGGTAGAAACGGATATAATGCAACATATATAAGTGGTGAAACAACATCAACAGCTGCAGCAAGAGATCTAGTGGCTTACCACTTCATTAATCCATGGACAACATTCCCTCAGGCAACAGCAGGTGCTCAGGGTGCTGGTAATGGTTGGAGAGCAGGAGTTGCAAACTTTATTGATCCAACATTAACTGAAATTAGTTTTGTAACAGCAGAATAATAAATTAGTAATTATAACGTCGAACAAGCAACTTAATATTATTTTAGGTTGCTTGTTCTTACGTTTATTAGAAAGGTGTTTCGTATGTCATTTTTTGAAAGATATGTTAATTCAAAATTTTATCATTTCACAGACTTCTTATTTAAATTGCTCCTAATTAATGTGTTAATGATCTTTACATCAATATTAGGACTTTTTATTATTGGACTACCAATAGCACTATTGGCTGGAATATTGACAATACGAACAGTCTTAAAAAAAGGATCACCTGGTGTCTTTAAACTTTATTTTAAATATGTAAAATACGTATTTAATAGAAGTATAGTAACGATAATACTATTTATTTTACTATTATCATTACTTGGATTTAATACATATTTCTTCTATTCAGGTTTAGAACCATTTAGTTGGTATTACTTCTTAAGTTTCATGTTGATGATTTTACTATTTATGATGTCATTAGTAAGTTTTATTCATGCATTAATGCTATCTAGTGTATATGAACTAACTATAAAATCATTATTTAAACATAGTTATTTATTAACTATTGGATTTTCGGTTAGAGGCTTACTGTTCCTAGTTGCTACATTTATGATTGTTTATACAATTATCCTTGTACCAATACTTGGAATATTAGTGGGATTAAGTAGTTTTAGTTTATTGATTTATGGATTATTAGTCCAAGGATACTCTAAAATTGAAGCACTCGAAAATGAACTGAATGAACTCATGGATGAGATGAACGATTAAGAAGTATTAACTTGACTAGTCAAGTCAAAAATGATATACTATTTTTGAATTGACTATACAACTTAAAGCAAAGAGGTTTTTATGAAAAAAATAATTATAATGCTACTTTTAGTAGTAATAGGAGTAGGAATATTATTCTCAAATCAAAATAATGTAAGCGCATATACTCCGCGTAGTTATAATGGTTCCATTTATGAACTTGATAATAATGAAAATGGTACTTATAAAACGTATGTTAATAAGCAAACGGCTGTTTTCCCTAATGAAGTAGTTGATGTTGATTTGACTCTTTTTGAATATGAAAATGGTCTTGTTGAAAACGATGTTCCCTATTATGATAGTTTTCAAGATGATTTAAATGTAAGAAAAGATGGCCTTTATATTCCTGAGTCAGGTGATATTACATTTAGTTTAAATGTTGAAAAGGCTGGTTATTATCATATTGGATTAGACTATTATTCAATTTTAGGTAGAAGTTCTAATATAGAAAGATCAATTAAAATTAATGGCGTATATCCATTTGTTGAGGCTAAATCAATTACATTACACAGATTCTTCGAAGATGCATTTAATGTATCAGAAGGTAGAATTAAAGGAAAATCAGATGTAAGACCTAGACAAAATGAGATTCATTTATGGACAACTGACACATTTAAGGACCGTGTAGGATATTATAATGAGTCATATTTTTTCTATTTTAAAGATGGATTAAACGAAATAACATTAGAGAGTAAAAGAGAACCGTTTGTTATTGGTAGATTATATTTATTTCAAGAAGATAAAGTGCCTACCTATGAGTCATACTATAATGAACTTTCAACCGCTGGTGCAAAAATAATTAATTCTAATTACACGATTGAAGCTGAAGAAGCATATTTAAAAACTTCTCCTTCTTTAAATCCAATAGCTGAGTTTTCCACACCTAAATTTACACCATATGAGGCATTTATTACAAGATACAATGCAATAGGTGGAAATAACTGGCGAGTTGCTGGTGATGAAGTTACTTGGGATGTTAATGTTAGCGAATCTGGTTTTTATAAATTAACATTTAAAGTTATGCAAAACTTTTCAAGTGGACAATCAAGTACTAGAAGTTTAAAAATCAATGGTAAAACACCATTTGAAGAAGCTAAACAAGTTGAATTTAGATATAGTAGTAATCTTCAATACGTTACATTAGGTAATGATGATGCTATGTATGTATATTTAGATGCAGGAAGAAATGAAATATCACTAGCCGCTAATATAGGTATGTATGGTTCAGTTGTTCAAAGAGTTAATGTACTTATTCAAGAATTCAGATTATTTTATAGAGAAGTAGTTATGCGCACAGGATTAAATCCTGATGCTTATGCAGATTATTTACTGACAAGATATGTTCCAAACTTTAATCAAAGATTACTATCATTTGAAAATGAATTGCAATCAATTCGTGATGAAATAATTCAAACATCTGGTGGTAGATCACAACTCATTTCAGCATTTGATCGTACTTCAAATCAAATCAAGAAGTTTTTAGAAGATGAAAAAAATGTACAAAACGGATTAAGAGAATTTGAACAAAATATATCTGCACTAGGTTCATGGGTTATTTCAGTTTCAGAACAGCCACTTACAATTGATCAAATTATACTATCAGGTGATGATTATAAATTACCTAAAATCAAACAAAATTTCTTTCAAAAAATGTGGCATGAAATTGTTTTATTCTTTGGTTCATTTAGAGATAATTCAGATTTTGGTACAGGTTTTGAAGTAGAAGGGCCAACTATTGATGTTTGGGTTGGTACAGGTAGAGATCAAACTACATTCTTACGTCAATTAATTGATGAATCCTTTACAGAACAACACAATATTAATGTCAATTTAAAAATGGTTAATATGGGTGTGCTCTTACAAGCAACACTATCAGGCAATGGTCCTGATGTCGCAATTGGTGTAGATCAAAAAACTCCAGTAAACTGGGGAATTAGAGATGCGATTGTTGATTTAACAGAGTTTCCAGATTATGAAGAAGTAGCATCTAGATTTAATCCATCAGCTCTTGAAGCACTAACGTTTAATCAAAAAACATATGGATTACCTGATACAGAAGATTTTTTAGTTATGTTTTATAGAAAAGATATTTTAGAAACTGTAGGCATTAGTCAAATTCCTACAACATGGGAAGAAGTTATTGATATATCGCCACTGTTACAACGTAGATATTTAGAGTTTTATGTACCTGTATCACAAGGTGCAATGTCAACAGTATTGTATGCAATGATTAAACAGTATGGCGGGGAATTATATCTAAATAATGGTGCAGAATCAGGAATGCTAGAAAAACCAAATATCGATGCGTTTTTAGATTTTACTAGATTATATACAGATTACGAATTTTCATTAGAAGCAAACTTTGCTAACCGTTTTAGAAGTGGTGAAATGCCAATTGGTATTGCCAATTACTCACTATATAATACATTAAGTGTATTTGCACCTGAAATTTCTGGTCAGTGGGATTATGGTTTAATACCGGGAAAAATTGTTGATGGCGTATTAAACAGACATTCTGTTTCTACTGTATCAGCAACTATTATTATGAATAATACAAAAGAAAAAGATGCGAGTTGGGAGTTTATGAAGTGGTGGTTATCGAAAGATATTCAAACAGATTATGCTCGAGCAATGGAAGCAATTATTGGTTCTGCTGCAAGATACCCAACAGCAAATATAGAAGCATTTGAACAACTTCCGTGGCCAACTAAAGACTACTTAATGCTAAAAGAACAAAGACAATTAGCTGTAGGATTACCAACTGTGCCAGGAGATTATATTGTTGGTCGTCATATTGATAATGCATTTAGAGCGGTATTAAACAGTAATGTTACACCTCAAGATTCACTATATCAATATCATTTAAAGATCAATGAAGAGATTGCTAGAAAGCGTAAAGAGTTGGGCTTATGACAAAACAATTAACAAAAAGACAAAGTATATGGAAACAAATAAAAGCAAATAAAGTTTATTATGGCATGATGGCTCCATTTTTAATCATATTCTTTGTATTTACAATACTACCAGTCATCATGAGTTTATTCCTAAGTTTTACAACTTTCGATATGTTAAATCCGCCGAAATTTGTAGGCCTTGATAACTATACATATCTATTACTAAATGATGATGTCTTCCTAATAGCAATGAGAAACACACTAATACTTGCAGTTGTTATAGGACCTGTAAGTTATGCAGCTGCCTTTATCTTTGCATGGTTAATTAATGAATTACCACCAAAGATTAGATGGATACTAACAATTGTATTTTATGCACCATCAATAAGTGGTTCTGCATTCTTATTATGGCAATTAATATTTAATGGCGATATGTATGGATATTTAAATGCATTTTTAATTAACATGAATATTATTGATGCACCCATACTATGGCTAAAAACACCTCAATATGCACTTCCAATTATCATCATTGTTCAATTATGGCTGTCTTTAGGAATTAGTTTCTTATCATTTGTTGCTGGTCTTCAAACAGTTGATAAAACACTTTATGAAGCAGCTGCAATTGATGGTATTAGAAATAGATGGCAAGAACTGTGGTATATTACTTTGCCTCAAATGATGCCCCAGCTTATGTTTGGTGCTTTAATGCAAATTACAGCATCATTTGGAATTGGAACAGTTTCCACAGCTTTACTTGGTTTTCCTTCAGTTGAATATTCAGGACATACAATTATTACACACCTAATGGATTTTGGTGCGGGATCACAACGTATGGAATTAGGTTATGCATCAGCAATTGCTACAATACTATTTATTTTAATGATGGTTGCTAACTTGGCAGTTCAAAAATTACTTAGAAGGGTTGGTACTTAATATTATGAATGACAATCAAAATAGTATAATTTCAAAATTAAAGTTAGATAATGTTAAGAAAAAAAGAATTAAACCCAAAGGTAAGAAAAGACTTAGCCGTTCATGGCAAGGAGACCTTTTTATTGGTATCCTACTCATTGGATTTGGATTATTTAGTGCCTATCCTTTAGTATTTACAATCGCAAACGCGTTTAAACCTCTTGATGAAATATTTTTATTCCCACCTCAGTTATTTCCAAGAAACTTTACATTTGAAAACTTTACAGATTTATTTAATTTAATTGGAAATACAAGAATTCCAATTTCAAGATATTTTTATAATACACTATTTATTACAGTTTTTGGGGTTTCAGGTCACGTATTATTTGGTGCACTTGCAGCATACCCACTTGCTAAACAAAAATTTCCAGGAAAAGCTTTAATTAATCAATTAATCGTATATTCATTAATGTTTTCAAGTTTAGTCACAGTTGTTCCAAACTATTTAGTAATATCTTGGTTAGGATTAATAGACACACCATGGTCCATTATTATTACATCATGGGGCTTTACATTAGGATTATTCTTAATGCGTCAGTTTATGGTGACTATACCAACAGAATTATTAGAAGCAGCACGTATAGATGGTGCTGGTGAATATAGAATATTTTTTAAAGTAGTCATGCCACTTGTAAAACCAGCATGGCTAACAGTTATAATCCTTTTATTTCAACAATTATGGTCAACAGATGGTGGTGCGTTTATTTTCACAGAAAACCTTAAACCATTATCATTTGCTTTACAACAAATTGTTGCTGGTGGTATTGCAAGAACAGGTGCATCTGCAGCTGTTGCATTACTGATGTTGATTGTGCCAATTACAGTCTTTATTATTAGTCAAACTAAGATTATCGATACAATGGCACATTCAGGAATTAAGTAGGTCAAGCATATGATGAAAATAATGATATTTATACAAACCTTGACACTTATTTTAACTGGTACTGCAGCAATCGATCAACCTTATAACTATGCTTACTGGGGAGAGATTGCATCATCAGAATCTATGCACTTATTAAGAGTTATTGATAACTCAAATATAGTTGATGAAGCCGATTTAAGAAATCCAATTCAACTAGGTGATTTAAGAGATATATTTGTATATGAAAATAATTTATATGTATCAGATGCTACAGCAAATAAAGTGCATATATTCAACTCTGAATTTAAATATGTTAAATCATTACCAAATGAATCAGATTTAAATGGAAAATTAAACTCACCTCAAGGTATATACGTATTTAATGATGAGCTTTATGTATCAGATTATAGTAATAATCGAGTAGCAATATTTAATTTAGAAACAGAACAATTTGTAAGAGAAGTCAAAAATCCAAATGATGTCATATTTGATTCTTTAGAATTTAAACCCTTAAGAATCGCTGTAGATAGAACAGGAAGAATGAATATTATTGCCTTCAACGTATTTGAAGGAATTATGGAATTTGACAAAGAAGGTAATTTTAACCGTTATTTCGGAACAAATACAATTCAATTAAGTGTACTAGATGCATTAATTTACCGATTTTCTACCAAAGAACAACGTGATAAAATGGCTTTAAATCTACAATCAAGTTTTACTTCACTAGACATGGATTCAGATGGTTATGTGTATACAGCTTCACGTGCAGAATTTTGGCAACCTGTTAAAAGACTAAACTTTAAGGGACGTAATGTCTTAGAAAATAAGGGATTAGTTGGTGTGGTAGGTGATGCAAACACTCAAGATACAGATACAAGAACAGATGTTGGACCATCACAAATCATTGATATAGCTGTACATGAATCGATGCAAAGATATAGCATACTAGATCAAAATCGTGGCAGAATATTTACATATGATAAAGAAGGAAACCTACTTTATATTTCTGCTGGTAAAGGTAGTTTACAAGATCAACTATCTGGTCCAACTTCCATTACATATTTTAATGATTTAATTTTAGTAACAGATAATACATCAAAAAGTATTAAAGTATTTGAACCTGTGGAGTTTGCAAAACTTGTTAACGAAGCACTTGGTCAATACAATGAAATGAACTATGAAGCAGCTAAAGATACATGGCAAGAAGTATTAAAATTAAATTCAAACTACTTCTTAGCATATGCAGGTATTGGTAGAGCACAATTAAGAGAAGGTAATTATAAGGATGCAATGCATAATTTTGAATTAGGTTATGACTATTATAATTACTCCAAAGCATATGAACAATATAGGAATGAGCAATTAGCAACCTTCCTACCATATGTCTTAGTTACCGGCCTTGTAGTAATGGGTTTTGTAATTTATAAATCAGTGAAACAAGCAATTAAACGAGAAGGAGATGATTGAAATGTTTAAACAAGTTAAAAATAAATTCATAAATTTCGATTATGTCCAATTCTTAAAAAACATATGGGAAGATTTCTTTAAATTTCCGCTTTATATCATGACACATCCATTTAAAGGATGGGAAGATCTAAAGTTTGATAAAAAGGGAAAATATCATGTTGCTATCATATACATATTTCTACTAGTAATAACTAGTGCACTACAAATTACAGCTTCAGGATTTTTAGTTAGCTTACCATTTGTTGGTAATTATTCAATTGTTCGTACATTCTTTTTAATTACAGTCCCAATATTACTAATTACTTTAGGTAATTGGTCAATTACTTCATTATTTGATGGTAAAGGAAATATGGGTGAAATTTTTAAAGTAATAGCTTATGCTATCATCCCACTAGTTTGGGTTGGTATACCAATGACTATATTATCAAATTTCCTTATACAAGAAGAGTTAGCAATTTATACAACAATTAATAGTATAGGAGTATTCTTGACAGGATACATGGGTTTATTTGGATTATTAGTTATACATGAGTATGGCCTTGCAAAAACTTTAGTTACAATTATTGCAACAATTGTTGCAGTAGCAGTAATTATCTTTGTAGGATTACTTATTTTAACTTTATTCCAACAAGTATTTGGATTCATTGATCAAGTTTATAATGAATTCATTATGCGAAATTCTTAAGATGAAAGGCAGGCATTATGAAAGTAAAAATATTTAAATATAGCATTGTCCTTTTATTGGTTATAAGTTTAGTCACATTTGTAGCTGTACAAGTTTTTAGTCATAAAACAGTTTACATACCAAGACCAGAATATAACAAAACAGGATTTATCGCAAAAGAAGATTTTAGTGATGATACTATTACACTACAAAATACAGATTACAAATTTACATTAAATACAGAAGATACAAATTTTGAATTATTTGATGAAGATACAAATCAAACATGGTATTCAACACCTAAACATGAAACATTACTCGTTCCTGCAGATGCAAGAGAATTATTCGTATTATTTTACGAAAGAAAAATTGAAGCATCTAGAAGAGTTAGTGTAAATGATGAATCAATTCAGTACCAAAACTTTGAATTTAGAGTTACAAGTGACATGGTTGAGGTTCTTTATAAAGTTGGTGGTAAACATAATCTTTCAATGGTTGATTTACCTAGACAAGTATCAGATGAAGATTTTAATACATTAATCATCGAACCCCTAGAGGAAAAAGTTACAGAAGGTTTAGTTGAAGGGCGAGATTTAAGATTCTTAAAATCACAGTATAACTATGTAGCAAATGATCAAAAACATTATCTAAGAACTCTGGTTTCTCAAGATTCAATTGATATCATTTATAGTTTAGTTTTTGACCATTCACTCTATACATATGAAAAGTACCTAGAAGATTCAAATCGTTATGGACTGCCAACAGCTCTACAACTACCATATTTTGAATTCGCAGTTCAATATAAACTAACAAATTTAGGATTAGACATACGTTTAGTTAATGATTCCATTGTAGAATCTGAAGAATTTCCAATTGCTTATATTGATATACTTCCATATTTTGGAGCTGGTAATTTAGGTGATGAAGGATATACAGTAATACCTGATGGTTCCGGTATATTTATTAATCATAACAATCAAAAATATAGTACAGTAGGCTATGAAAAACGTGTTTATGGTTCTGATTTATCAATTGGAACTGCACATCAAGTTAAACCTGCATCAAACGAAAGATTATCATATCCAATGTATGGATATAATAAAAACAGTTATAGTTTTATTGGAATTATTCTAGAAGGTGATGCAATGTCTACACTAAGAGCTGGCTACTTAACTGAGTCTAGTGGTGGAGCCATTACACAAAAAATACCTTATGCGCATTATAGATACTTCTTAAGAGAACGTGATGCATTTATATTCCAAAATTTAAACAATCAACACCGTGTAACAACGTGGACTGTACCATATAATACTGAAGATTTTGTCTTATCATATCAGTTTATTGAAAAAGAAAATTCTACATACTTTGATATGGCAAAACTCTATCAAACACATTTAGTAGAAACTTACTTACTTGAAAAAATTGAAAGTCAAGAAAAACTACATATTACAATGTTAGGTGGATATTTAGATAAGAAGTATTTCTTAGGATTTCCATATCAATCTGTTGAATCATTAACAAATGTAAATGGTGTTAAAAATATAAAATCAGAAATTCAGAACCTAGGCATTAATGATTTTAGTATGACCTATCAAGGCTTTTCAAACCAAGGAGTAAAACCAACAACGTATCTTAAAACTGATTACAACAAGAATATTGCAACTAGAAAACAACTAAGTAATTTAATCAGTGAATTAAAAAATGAAGACATTGATTTATTCTTAGAGTTTACAACACTTTACGCTTACACAAAAAATAATTTAAATCTAGATAAAGATGTGACAGAATCTATTTTCCATAATCCAATATACAGATATCCATATAGTCCTGCAACTTCATTAGCTGATAAAACTAAGACCATTAGTTATATACAAAACACATCAGCCACAGACCGTGTGATATCAAACATACTTAAAACAACAAACAGTTTAGGTACCAGTAACATAGCATTAACAGACTTTGGATCACAACTTGCATCAAACTTAAATAAGAAAAACACAATGTTTAGATATGATGTAATCTCCAATCAACAAGCAACTATTCAAAGATTAGCTGAACATAACATACAACTTAGAAATCCTAATTTATATGCATTGATATATAGTGATCAAATCCTTGATTTAAATATGAAAGGTACAATGCATGCTATTGTTGATTATGATATTCCATTTGTACCACTAATCTTAAATGGATATTTCAATTATGCAGGTGAATCAGTTAATATAGATGACAGTAAAAATGTTAAATGGCATATGTTAAAGGCAATTGAAACAGGTGCGAATATTCAGTTTACATTTACAAATGATGAAACAACTAAACTGATTAAAACAGAATATAATTACTTAATCTCAACTTATTATAATTACTGGTTAAATGATGTAAAAAATATATATGATACTTTAGAAGGATTAAATATATTTAATAAAGAAATAATCAATCACCGCGTACTCAATCCACAAGGATCACTTGTTGAAGTCACATATGAAGGTAACCTAAAAATACAAATCAACTATGAAACAGAAAGTTATATGGTGATATCATGAAAGAAAAACAAGTAAAATATGTCGATATCAGCCAACTTGATAACCATCGTATAAAAACAGAATTAAGAATTGAAAAATTAAAGCATAAATTATCAAAAAATGAGACACTAATCAATGACTTATTGAGTAAAGAAAATTCTAGATATATTAAAAAAATTGTTAGAATTTCAGATAAAAACCAAAAAATCAAAAATACGATTAACAGATTATCACTAAGATTATTAGACATTCAAAAACAAAGGTTAGTTAAACGTAGTTATTATCAAATATTTAAAGAATGGTTTTCAAGAATACCTAATCAATATCAAAAATATATTTGGGGTATAATCTTTACAATTCCGTGGCTTATAGGAATGTTACTGTTTTTCTTACCTTCATTTTTCCAATCAATATGGTGGAGCTTTAATACGGTAGCACCTTCAAGTGATGGATTAAAATTTAGTTTTGTAGGCATAGAAAACTATATACACTTATTCAGAAGTTATGTGATAGATGGCAATACAGTATTTAGTGTTGAACTCTACTTATTTGTTCAAAATTTACTTATCGATTTACCAATCATATTAATATTTTCTATATTAATTGCAGTATTCTTAAGTAAACCATTTAAAGGCCATACTATCATTAAAGCCATATTTTTCATCCCTGTAATATATAACTTCACATTAATTTCAGACACACTCACACGTGGATTTGGTCAATACATCGACTCATCTACTGGTGCAGACCAAATGTTTGTTCAACAATTATCCTCCTTTTTCTTAGAAATAGGTATTGGTGGAGATTTAATTAGTATCATCTTACAAGCTGTTGATAGAATATTTATGATTGTAAATCTATCAGGCATCCAAATCCTTATATTTATAGCAGCAATTCAATCCATCCCCAATCATTTATACGAGGCTGCTAAAATAGAAGGTGCTTCAAAGTATGTTATGTTTTGGAAAATTACGATTGCTATGATTACACCATTTATACTAACTGCAGCAGTTTATACAGTCATAGATTCATTTACTAGAGCTCCAATATATAGATTCTTAGATTTTGCAATGAACGAAAATAGATATGGCTTAGCAGCAAGTATCTCAATGAGCTACTTTATAATTAACATTGCAATTATTGGACTAGTTTATCTAATGATGAGAAAGAGAGTATTCTATTATGATGACAAAAACTAAAACAACCTTTCTAAATCGTCAATTTGATAAAATTAAAGACTCATCAAAACAGTTTTATGATCGTAGATTAAAAACAACTTACAAACGTAAAATGACATTTGAGTTATTATTAGAAAAAGCTGCAATATTAATGAAATATTTCTTACTATATGGCTTAGCATTTGTTATTTTATATCCTTTATTACAGCAAATATCAATTGCACTACGTGCACCTGGTGATATTGATAAAGCATTAGTTGTATGGATACCTGAAAACTTCTCATTACAAAATATAAAAATTGCAGCAATTGTACTAGATTATTGGAACGCATTAAAAAATTCAATAATACTTAGTGGAGTTGTAACTATTTTACAAGTATTAACAACAGCACTTGCAGGTTATGCATTTGCAAGATTAAAGTTTAAGGGACAAGGCATATTATTTATAATTGTGGTTGCAACAATTATTGTTGCACCATCTACAATTGAACTGCCTTTGAAAATTAACTTAATGAACTTTTTAGGCACTGGTAAGTCTTTATTAGGTTCTCCTAATACAATGTATATTTTTGCAGCAACCGGTATGGGTATTAAAGCAGGTATATTTATATTCTTATTTAGACAGTTTTTTAGAGGTATACCAGAAGAAATAGAAGAGGCAGCTTACTTAGATGGTGCAAACCCTCTTCAAGTATTTACAAGAATTATGTTACCAAATGCTCGTGGAGCAATGGTTTTAACAGCAATCTTAACTTTTGTATGGCAATGGAATGACTCTTATTTTACAGCCAACTTTGTTACTAAAATCAACAGTGATTTTTCTACCCTCACAACAAAGATGATGTCCATTAGAAATGCAATTCAAGGAGCAATTATTCAAGCAGGTGTATGGGAATTATTTGATCAAGATGTGACTCAAAATCCACTCTTTACTTCAATGATTTTAAATACTGCAGCAATGTTAGCAATGATTCCTCTACTCATCTTTTACTTATTGATTCAAAAAGTATTATTTACAGAAGGTATTGAACGAAGTGGCCTAGTAGGCTAAAAAATAAAGGAGAAAAATATGAAAAAAATATTTATAATTTTAACTTCGGTTCTATTTTTATTTGTTTTAGTTGCATGTGGTCCTGGAACAAACGAACCAGATCCAAATCCAGATCCAGATCCAAATCCAAATCCAGACCCAGATCCGGATGAAACAAAATATGATTTAGGTGGAATTGATTTCGTTATTATGGTTGACAATGGTCAAAGAAGTGATCCAAGATCATCTATTTACGAACGTTTATTCAAAGAAGAAAAAGCAGCGCTTATTAGTAAAGTAGAAGAAAAATATAACATCAAAGTTGTATTCCAAACATATCCAACAAATGCTTCATGGGGTGGAGCTAGAGAACGTTATATTATCGAAGAATCTGCACTTAAAACACAATCAGCGCATGTATATGAAATTATATCAACATCTCTTGGTAACTTAGCTGAGCAAGATGCAATTGTTCCTTTAGATGATTATATTGATGCTTATGGCTCAAAAAACTTCTGGGAATCTAAAAAAGCATTTGGTTTAGTTAAAGGTAGCTATTATGGTTATGATGACCAATTCCCAATTGCTGATAAAGGTTTATATTATAATGTTGATTTAATGGGAAGAGTTCTAGGAACAACTAGAAAAAACGAACCATTAGAACTATGGAAAAAAGGTGAATGGACTTGGGAAAAATTCGCTGAACTTGCTAATACACTTAAATCTGGCTTAAATCACTTAAGAAGTGATGAAGATGGTGGTCCTCAATACGTATTTGGTGGAAGAACTTATAACTGGGCATACGGATTTATCGGTGCAAACGGTGGGCAATTAGTTGATGATGAATTCAATACATACTTAACTTCTAAACCAGTACTGGATGCACTTGAGTACTTAAACGGATTATATCAAGTACCAGGTATGTGGATTGATGATGCAAGTTTATCAAATACTTCACAACCACAATTTTCAGCTGGTAATGTTGTATTCCAAGATGGTGAATCATGGCATATAACTGCATCTAACAAATGGGGGAATGCTAATTTTCCAATTAACTTTATACCATATCCAGTAGGACCTAATATTAATGAAGACAAATCTAATTACAGATCATTATATGTAGGTGGAAAATCAACACACGTTATATCCTCATCATTTGCAAAAGCAAACATACCTCCAGGGTATGAAGATTTAATGATTCACGATGAAATAATCTTTAAAATTTGGGCAGATATGCAATATTTCCCTGAAACATTAGAAGAAGTACAAGATGACTTCTATAACACTAGATTACGTTCAAGTTATGAAAGTGCTGATTCACGTGAAATTCACTTAGAATTAATTGATAATACTTATCCTGATAATTTCTATAGTGTTGCTGAATCTTTAAACCAGGTAGAAGGTTCATTTATGCTTATGATTCAACAATCTATTCGTTCAGGTGATGTCAGAAACGTAATGACTTCAACTGAATCAAGTCTACGTGCAATCTTAATTGAAAGATTTAAACTAGGCGAAGGTTTTTACAATTAATTATTATTAAAAAAAATTCATATGGATAGCGTCATCAATTGGTGACGCTCTTCCAAGTGTTTAAATAAGAGGTCGAAATGAAAAAAATTGTATTTATGGGCGATTCAATTACAGCAGGATTTAAACTATTAAGTAACTATGAAAACATAATAAATATGGGTGTTGGTGGCAATAAGACTACTGAAACAATCCCACTTGTAAAAAACTTAAGACTACATCAACCGGATATCGTTGTTTTAATGATTGGTATAAATGATTTTTTATGCAATGTACGTTACTTTGATCATGGATATACAATTCCATTTTATAAAACATACGATGCATTAATTGATTTAATATCAGTTAACTTACCCAGAACTAATCTCTATTTAGTTTCTATGTTACCAATGAATAGCCGTAGTGAAGGTCAATTAACAAAAGAAAATGTTCTTGAATATAATAAAGATATTTATTTCATTAACAAATTCATTAAACATCAAGCCAAAGCATATAAAGCAACATATCTTGATTTATATAGCAAATTCATAGTTGATGGATATTTAAACCCACATTACACAATTGACGGTATTCACTTAAGTGAATTAGGATATGAAACATATCTAGAATTCTTAAAAGAGAATGCTAAAGACATATTTATTTAAAGACCAGGAAGAAGGAAAATAATGAAAAAAATATATTCGATTTTATTAATTTTATTACTCATATTTACACTTATTGGCTGCATACCTAATGATGTTCCTAATCCAGATCCAAATCCAGATCCGAATCCGGATGTAGATCCTGATGAAGAAAAATACTTAAATGATACATTTAGTCCAATATTAAGTTTTTCTGATGCATCAAAACAAACAGTTTCAGTCAATCAGTATAGTGATTTTAATGTATTTGAAGGGCTTCGTGCACTTGATAATCTAGAAGGTGATATTACAGATAAAATTCAAGTAGACCTTGGAGAATTTGATATCACTAAACCTGGAACATATGAAGTTGTATTCTTTGTCCTTGATAGAGCTCAAAATGTATCCAATCAACTCATTAAAAGTATTACTGTTATTCAAGTTTATCCACTTGTAGAAAAATATCCAGTTTTTACAGGAATTATTCCAAATGAATCACCAATTCCTGAAAAACCAAGAGTGTTTCAAGGTGCATATTATCATAGAGTTTTTTCATCAAGAGATTATTGGGTTGGGCTAGAAGCAGAATTTACATTACCAATGCCGGATATTAATAGATATCAATCCACATTTAATCAAAACTTAAATATAGATCCATTTTCTAAGAACTTAGATAATCCATCAATATATATGGGTGGTAATGCTACTTTTGAATCTGATGTAGGTCTATCATTATCTACAGTACTTGTTAAAAATCAAAGTGGAAGTATGGTAATTTCTACAGGTTCATACGCATTTAGACCTTTTTGGAGATATATTACGACATCAAATTATGATATCGGTGGTTATGATAGAGCAAATGGCAGATTTTATGCTGTTAGTAGCGTATCTACAGGTAATACTAAAAATATGATTGGTAACTGGGATTTTAATGACACACAATACTATTTTTTACCAGGTGACCGCCTAAGAATGATTCTATATTCTCCAAAACCAGGATATTTACAACTTCAAATCGAAGTACTAGAAAAATCGACATTAGAGTATTCATTAAATGTACGTTCATATAATGGATGGAAAGATCCGGAAAACTTTATGTCACCAGTATTTTCTAGTCCGGGAAATGGTGATATTAAAACAGAATTTAAACGTGTAAATGCAATCGATCAATCAGCTAATGAAGGTAAACCAGTTATTCCAACAACCTCAAGTGTTGGTGAAATGATATGGCATAATACATATCTACACCGTAAGATTGATGGAAAATTATACCGAGTGGTATTAAATATGAATCGTGGAAACTTTATAAGTGCACCACTAGAATCTTATTTTACAGCAACTCCAGTTGATCCAACAACTGGTGGACAAACAGTTATGATTCATCCAAATAATGCATAAAAGAGGTATTTAATTTGAAAAAAATAGCAATCCTGCCTTTAGATGAAAGGCCATGTAATTACCAATTTAATCAACTACTAGTAGAAGGCATGCCTTATGAAATTATTGCACCTGATCTATCAATATTAGGACTTAAAAAGCAAAAAGGTGATTTAGATAAAATCAGTACTTGGCTAAAAAATGTGGCTAAAGATGTTGATGGTATGGTTATTGCAGTTGATACATTAGTTTATGGGGGTATTGTTCCTTCAAGGCTACATCATGATGATGTAGAAACCTTACTTCAAAGATTAAATGTATTAAAAATGATTAAAGAAGAATATCCTCATATTAAAATTTATGCATATAACTTAATTATGCGTAATCCAAAATATTCATCAAGTGATGAAGAACCTGATTATTATGAGTATATGGGCCGTGAAATACATCTTTATGGCGTATATAATCATAAAAAGAGTTTAGGTATTTTAACTGAAGAAGAATCAAAAACACTTGAAAGAATTGAAAAAACAATTGACCATACAAACTTAAAGGATTATTTAGATCGTCGTGATAAAAATATTGAAGTTAACATTGCATTCTTAGAACTTATTAAAGAAGGTATTGTAGAATTTGGTATAGTTCCACAAGATGATTCAAGTCCTTACGGCTTAACAGCAAATGATCAAGTAAGAGTTAGAAAAGCAATTAAAGACTTAAATATAGAGCTAACATGTTATATGTATCCAGGAGCTGATGAAGTTACAAATACATTACTAGCTAGACTTATTAATCAATATGAAAATAAAAAACCACTCATCTATCCATATTATGCCTCAATTACTGGTGGTATGCAAATTCCTTTATACGAAGATAGAATATTAAATGAAACAGTTAAATATCAAGTGCTAGCAGCAGGTGGTATATTGGTTTCAAGTCTTAAAGAAGCTGAAATTGCATTATTAATTAATGTATCATCAAATGATATGACTGAAGCAAATAATCAACATGAAGCGAGTCTAGCATATGATGCAAACAGAAACTTAATTGAATATGTTGAATTTGCTAACTATGCATTAAGTATTGGTAAAAAAGTTATTATAGCCGATGTTGCTTATGCAAATGGTGGGGACCTAAACTTATTAAAACTTTTACGTCAAAAAGGTATATTAACAAAAATATCTGCATATGCAGGATGGAATACATCCTCAAATACTTTAGGTACATGTATACCTCAAGGAATGTTTGATTTAATTTATCCTAATCGTAAAGAAAACATTAACTTTTTAGGGTTACGTTTTGTTGAAGATTTTGGATATTGTAGTGTTGTTAGAAAAAATGTAGCTAAATCACTTAAAGAACCAAATAATTATTTTTTAATCGATGGACAAAGAGGAAAAGTGGTTGAGCAAATTAAAAAAGAACTAAATAATTTCATTAAAAACGAATTAAATGGTGAGTATACATTCGAAATAACAGATATTTATTCACCATGGAATCGTATGTTTGAAACAGGATTAAAAGTTATTGCACATGAAAATAAATAAATTATGGTTGGATGGTATACCCCTTACAACCTATGAAATTGAAGATAACAAAGAAAAACCACTAATATATTTTTTCCATGGTTTTAGTGGTAATAAAGATGCAAACATCATGGGCCGTGGAGAAATTTTAGCTAACTTAGGATTTTATGTAGTCGCAATTGATGCATACATGCACGGTGAACGTATGTCTCATTTTGAGAAAAATCGTTCAAACGTTAAAAGATATGAAGATATTATTGAAATAGTCATTCACACAGCTCATGATGCAAAACATTTATTTGCAAAATACTTTAGTAAGATGCCTTTAATTATTAAAGATAGTTACCATGCTTATGGTGTATCAATGGGAAGTTTAACAGCATTTTACCTAGGTACGATTGATACAAAATTAAAAATGATTATAGGTATTGTTCCAACACCATCTTTTGTAGAATATTATGAAGATAAAGCAAACATGTATGGATTTAATGAAGGGTTTTTCTATGATAGAAAAATAGATTATTATAAAAAAATAGACCCTACTTATAATTACTTAAAATTAAAAGAAAAAACAATTTACATGGCATGTGGAATAAAAGATGAAATTGTTCCAAATAAATATGCAATTAAGTTACATGAATACTTGCCTGAATCAACCATTAAGTTTTATGATACAGGTCATGTTTCAACTGATGAGATGCTTAAAGACAGTTATAGTTTTTTAAAAAACGAGGTGTTTTAAGTGGAAGAAATTATTGTAAGAAAATTTCATCTAGACGGTATTCCAATATCTATTTATGAATTAAATAATACATTAGATAAACCAGTAATATATTCATTTCATGGATTTAATGGATATAAAGATGGAGATTATTTTAAAAGAGAAGATGCACTAGCTAGATTAGGATTTATTGTAGTAGGACTAGATACAATATTACATGGCGAAAGAAGAATACCTTTATATGAACTAAAATCTGATTCTGAAAAGATGAAAGATATTTGCCATATGATTATTGAAAGTGCAAATGATGCCAAAACTTTATATGAAAAGTATATAAAATTTATGCCTCGTGTAAAAAAAGATGAACTCTACAGTATTGGTGTATCAATGGGTGGTGCAATTTCAATATATTTTTCAACAATATACCCATTAAAAAAAGCGGTATCTATAGTTGGTTCTCCTTCAATGGTTAAGTTTTATGAACATAAAGCTAAATTATTAAATTGGGAAAAAGACTTTTATTATCAATCAAGTATAGATTACTTAAAATTACATGATCCAGTGATAAACTCACATCTCATACAATCAAAATTATTTTTAACTGGTGGTATCAATGATGATGTAATACCTATAGAGTTTGTAGAAATGTTAAAAGATCATAAAAATGTTACTACAAAAATATATAATACAGGACATATGCCTAATCAACAGCAGTTTGATGATGCATACAAATTTTTATTAAAAGAGGATTAGCAAGATGAAGATAAAATATGATGCAGTAGTCATCGGAGGATCGTTAGGTGGCATAATGGCTGCCTATGCACTTAGTAAAGAAGGCATTAAAACTGCTTTAGTTGAACAATATCATTGGATTGGTGGACAATTAACGTCACAAGGTGTACCAAGTGATGAACATGATTTCATTGAGTTTACAGGAGCTACAAAAACATATCGTGATTTTAGAGAAAATATTCGTTCATATTATAGAAATCATCCAGATATTATTGATGAATTAAAAATAAAAGACATATTTAATCCTGGAAATGGTTGGGTTTCTAAAAACTCAAGTGATCCAAGAATATCATTACACTTTTTAGAAAAACTATTAGAGCCATTTATTGAATCCGGTATCTTAACACTTTATAAAGATACAACATTGTTAGGTAGTGAAACCAATCATAACACAGTATATAATGTGCTTCTAAAAAAAGATAATAAAGAATTTATTTTAGAAGCAAAATACTTTTTAGATGCTACAGATACTGGTGAATTATTACCACTAACAAATACTAAATATGTAACTGGCGCTGAAAGTTTTGATGAAACAGGTGAACCACATGCACCTAAAGAAGCTAAACCATTTGACATGCAACCGATTACTTGGACTGCTGCAGTAGGATTTGATCCTGATAATAAAACTAAAATGGAAAAGCCAGCCTTATATGATTATTTCAAAAATTATATTATGCCATTTAATGAATCCATTTTAAGTTGGTATGCTGCAGGTTTAGATCAAGGTTCTAAACGTGAATTTTCAATGTTTGGTGAAAAACCATATGAGCATACACCTGCTATGTTTACATATCGACAAGTGATTGAAAAAAATCACTTTAAAAAAGGTGTAAATGCTTCTGTAATGCTCATAAACTGGCCACAAAATGATTACATTTTAGGTAATATTTATGATGATAAAAACGCACTTTATCATCAATACAAAGCAAAACAATTAACACTTTCTTTAGTTTATTGGTTACAAAACGAAGCAAGACGTGATGATGGTAATGGAATTGGTTATCATGAAATATTTCTAGTACCTGATGTGTTAGGTACAAAAGATGGGCTTGCTATGGCACCATATATTAGAGAATCTAGAAGAATTAAAGCACTATATACGATTAAAGAACAAGATATCTCTAAACGTTATGCAAAAACTGCACCTAATTTTAAAGATTCAATAGGAATTGGGCATTATCATATCGATTTACATATGACAACAGAAACAAAAACATACTTTTTTGATGAAACATATCCATTCCAAATTCCCCTAGGTGCACTCATACCGATTGAAACCAATAACTTAATTGCTGCATGTAAAAATATTGGAACAACACATGTTACAAATGGTTGTTATAGACTACATCCGGTTGAATGGAACATCGGTGAATCTGCAGGATATTTAGTAGCATATTGCTTAAAAAATAATACAACACCTAAAGCTGTCTATGAAAATGATTCATTACTCAAAGACTACCAAGCTTTACTTATAAAACAAGGCATACTTCTTCAGTGGCCAGAAAGTGTATTAGGTAAATAATTATGAAAGATGATTTAAATAAATTAGTAACTCCAACACTTGATAGTCACCACGTATCATTAGAGGCTTTTAATGATGTTAAAGTATATGACAAACCATTTGAAGAAACAAAACCAACACCTCCACCTCAATGTTTTTTAGGTGCTTGGTATCATAAAGTTTTTTCATCAAAAGATCAGTGGTTAGGTATTGAAGGTACAATTCGTTTAGGAGAATTTATTCCGGATCCTAAACGTTTTGGTCATGATAATAGAACACATTGGCAACGTTATTTAGATAGTCCATCAATTTATATGGGTGGGCATGCTTTAAGTGAATCTGATGCTGGTTTAGGTTTAATGAGTGGCTATGAAACCCTAGATACATCAACACCAATTAACTATGGTACTAAAAAGGTAAGCTATCGTCCTTTTTATAGATATATTTATAGTGAAGCAATTGATAAAAATGGTAACGTGCAAAGAAATAATGTTAACTCATGGAATGTATCAGATCCAACTAGATTTGAGTATTATTATTTCCCAGGGGATTTAATAAAAATGAGTGTTTACAGCCCACTACCTAATTACCTTCAATTAAAAATCGAAGTATTAGAGACAACAACTATAGAAAAATATAAAAATCAAAGAGCTTTATACAAACTAAAAAATAACCAACCATCTACTTACTATAGTCCACTGTTTTTTAGTGAAGGACATGGATTATCAAATGCAGAATTTAAACGAGTAAACTCAATTGATCAATATGGTAATGAAGGTTCAAATGTGAAACTAACTGATGCTAAAGTAACAAAAGCAACGTGGGAATCTGTTTACTTATATAGAAAAATTGAAGATGAAATTGTAAAAGTTCCATTCAATAAAGAAAGACAATCTGTTATGACTTGTCCAAATGTGGAATCATTTACCATTACACAAAATGAAGAACAAATAAAAAAAGGTGGAGAATCTATTGAGATTCACCCTACATCATACTAGGAAAGGGGAGCTTAAAATGAATATCTTAGAACTTATAAAAGGCAAACTTATTGTAAGCTGCCAAGCACTAGAAAATGAACCACTTCATGGTCCTGAAATTATGCGAAAAATGGCTAAAGCTGCAAAAGAAGGTGGAGCTGTAGCCATTAGAGCAAATGGCATTAATGATATTATTGCCATTAAAGAAGAAACAAATCTACCTATAATAGGTCTTGTTAAAAGGGACTATCCAGGATGTGATGTATATATTACACCAACGATAAAAGAAATTAATGAACTCATTAAATCAGGTTGTGAAATTATTGCAATGGATGCTACAAATAGATGTCATGCTGATAATGTCAGTTTAAAATCAAAAGTAGATTTAATACATGAAGCAGGCTTATTAGCTATGGCTGATATATCAACATATGAAGAAGCGATCTTTGCAGAACAAATCGGATTTGATATGATTTCAACAACACTATCAGGATACACGCCATACTCAAGACAGCTTGTTGGACCTGATATTGAACTTGTAAGAGATCTTGTAAGAGATTTAAATATACCAGTAATTGCTGAAGGTAGAATATCAACAGTAGAAGAGATTATAGAAATAAAAAAATATAACCCACACGCAATAGTCATAGGCAGTGCTATTACACGTCCACAAGCTATAACAAAACGATTTGTTGATGCTTACTTAAATCAAGAATAATGAGTAAAAAATATGTAATTTTATACATACTTAAGTGTATAACTTTACACTCAAAACTAAAAGGAATATAATGAGAATGCATCCAAACAATTGGGTGCTACTTATCCCCTATTAGTGTACTTAGTACACAAATCCCCTTTAATGACCCCTTGGCCTTTAGTCAAGGGGTCGCTCTTTTTATATTCACATAAATAATATCCTTTTTATGCTACAATATATATAATAAAACACACAAAATATAAGGGGAAATTATGATAAAGGTACACAATCTTACAAAAGCATATGATAATTTATTAGTCGTAAAAGATGCTAATTTTGATATAAGTGAAAACCAGATCGTTGGATTATTAGGACCTAATGGTAGTGGTAAAACTACAATTATCAAACTTATAAATGATTTAATAAAACCTACAACAGGCCATATTGAATTTAAAGGTGAAAAACTTAATTTAAATGCTAAAAATTGTATAAGCTATTTACCAGAACGCAGTGCATTAAATATTAGTCAAACGGTTAAAAGTGCTATTAAAATGTATAGTGATTTTTTTCTAGATTTTAATTCAGAACACGCACTTCATATATTAAAATTATTAGATATACCAACGAGTAAAAGATTATCACAACTATCCAAAGGACAAAAGGGTAAGGTTCAACTAGCACTTACATTTGGCAGAAAAGTAGATTTATATATACTTGATGAACCACTAGATGGTATGGATCCTGCATCTAGAGATTTAATCATGAAAATTATTTTAAAATATAAAAAAGAAAACTCATCAATACTCATATCAACACACCAAATTACTGATATTGAAGATTACCTAGATTCAGCTATATTACTAAAGAATGGCGAAGTTATTGAATTTGGCTTAGTAAGTTCCTTAAATCAGTTGCATAATATGAAATTGTCGCAATACTTTAAGGAGGTCTATAAATATGATGAAGAAATTATATAAGTGGGATTTGATTTCCTATTTTAATCAACTTAAATGGCTTTTTGTATCAACATTATTTTTAAGTTTAGTTTCATTTATAGCTAAACAATTTATAGATGATAATTTTATTTGGACATTTTTATATCAGCCTGTATATATTATGAGTATTGTTGGAATTATAGCTTTATCAGTATATTCATATTTTTCTATTTTTCAACGATATTATCAAACGATGTTTAAAGATGAAGCTTATTTTACGCATACACTACCCTTATCTAAAACTAGAATACTTATCTCAAAAATGTTATCTGCTTTTACACTACTTATTATTCTTATCATGATTGTAGGTGGACTGCTTATATTATTAGAAATAATTAATATCAAACAGTTTTGGGACTTAAGACTTATTGATCAAAATCTATTTAATATTTCATTATTTAGTGTATTATCAGCAATACTCATGCTATTTATTACCATATTGGTAATCTATGCAGCAATTTCATTTGGCTTTTCATATAACAAAAGAGAATGGCTTTATACATTTTTATATTTCATAATATATTACATGGTCAATCAGTTCTTAAGTCTATTAAGTATGGGTATAAACTTAATATTTAATCCGAACTTATTTGATTCTGAACCAGATCAAATGTTTAACTCATTAATTGGTATCATTATTGTTCAACTTATATTTTCTATTGGATTAGGAGTTCTTAACTTCTTTATATCCAGACTATTAATTACGAAAAAATTAAATTTAAAAAATGGTTAATTATTTAGGCAATCACAACTATCAGTGATTGCCTTATTTTTATAATAATATGCTATAATAATAACATTGAAAATCTGCACATAGGGGATAAAATGAATGTTAGAATTAAAAAATATATATAAAAAATACGCCACGAAAAAAGGTGTGGAAGTCCATGCTTTAAAAGATGTAAGCATAGTTTTTGGTCAAACTGGTCTTGTTTTTGTTACAGGAAAATCAGGAAGCGGAAAATCAACCTTACTGAATTTAATTGGTGGTCTTGATATATATGATTCAGGCGATATAATCATTAATAATAAATCAAGTAACGACTTTAAACAAAGAGATTTCGATTCATATAGAAACACGATGGTAGGGTTTATTTTTCAAGAATACAATATACTAGATGAATTTAATGTAGCTCAAAATATTGGTCTAGCACTTGCACTACAAGGTCAAAAAGTTGATGATGAGAGTGTTAACAAATTATTAAAAGACTTAGATATAGAAGGCTTAGGTCAAAGAAATCCTAATGAACTATCCGGAGGTCAAAAACAAAGAGTTGCTATTGCAAGAGCATTAGTGAAAAATCCTAAAATAATTTTAGCAGATGAACCAACTGGAGCACTAGATAGTACAACAGGAACACAACTAATAGAAACATTAAAAAAATTATCTAAAGATCGATTAGTTATCGTTATCTCACATGACTTAGAATTTGCAAGAAAATATGCTGATAGAATGATTCATTTTATAGATGGTAAAATCGACTACGATATTACCTATACAGGAAAAACAGTAGAAGAAAATGAACCAATTAAGATTACAAATGAAGGTATCTTAATAAAACCCAAATATCAACTAACGCCCAATGATTTAGAGATTATTAACAACTACTTGAAAGATAAAGACAATCTTACAAGTATTAAGTTAAATAAATCAAGTAAATTCCATGATGGTTTTGAATCGACAGATGAATCTTTAATTAATAAAAGTACTGAAGAATTTGAACTGATTAAATCAAAACTTCCATTAAAAGCTTCTTTTTCAATGGCACTTAATGCCTTATCACATAAAAAGCTAAGATTGATATTTTCTATTATTTTATCTTCAATTGCACTCATTATGTTTGGTGTTGTTGATACCTTTTCAAATTACGATGCTAGAAATAAGTCATACCAATCAGTTATTGATAATGGTCACGAAACAATTGTATTAGGATATGCAAAAAAATCAGGTGGAGACTGGGTATATTATAATCGTGAGATAATGAATAATAATCAAAAATTATTATTAGAATCTAAATATGAAAATCAAACATTTTTACCTATTTATGAAGACATTCGATTGTTTTATAGTTTTTTTATAGATGCAAAACACGATGATATGACATATTATGATTATGATGGTTTAAGACAATATATTGAAGCGGATAAAGAGTTTCTTGATAATACTAATTATGAACTTATAGGTGAATTACCCAGCAATTTAGAAGAAGTAGTTATCCCGATGTATCTATTTGAACAGTTTAAGACATATGGATATATTGATGAATCAGATAATAAATTTGAAATTGATACACCAGAAGATATAATAGGAAAAACAATTTCATCTAGTTATTTTGAATTTACAATTTCCGGTGTCATGGATTATAAATATGACTTATCTAAATATGAAACATTAAAAAATCATCCAAGAAACGAAAGTATATCAGGAAATTTATACTGGGAGTTTAGGGAATTTATGGATAAATCACCTGCAGGACTATTTATTTTGGGTAAAGGCATAACACAAAAAGTAAATGAATTTCAAAGCAAAAATACATCATCAGTACTCATCCACACGAGTTTAACAAATAACGTATTTTTTAGCTACATAAATAAAATAAGTGAACTTAATTTAAGTGATATCGTCACATTTAAAGATTTATCAGTAAATGATAAAACACCTTTAGACATTGTAGTTGATCAAAATACTATGGAATACATTGCAAATCAAATAATGGGTCTTGACATTAAGCATGACATTGGACTAAATTATGTATTAAGTAATTACTATGATGAGGCAACAGCACTTTTAGATATATATTATCCGCAATACGCAAATCTTGAATCAATCCCGGTTGAATTCAAACAAGATATAATCTATCTTTCTTTAGGCTCACAAGTTTTAACTCAAGATGATCAAAAGTTAATTTCTGCCCTATCAATTAAGTATTATTTAGATAATTTCGAACCAATTACATATACAATGAATATTGATATGGTTAATAATGGAAATGATGTTATTTATGAAGAATTTAGAGTTATCGGCTATTCTAGTGATGCTAGCAGGTCAACATTTTATGTAAGTGATACCAAATTTGATGAAATAGTAGTTAAGCCAGATGCAAAATATTTTAGTCTAATAACACCTACAAAAACTTTAACAAAGAAAAACTTTTATCAAATGATTGAAGAAAACATGGATAAGTCACAAGACTACCGTTTTGAGGTTATGGATGCAGATGTTAACTATTTAGTTTTTTTAAGTGAAAATATATATAGTATGCAAACATTTTTCTTTTACACTGCACTAATAATGGCTTCATTTGCAGGGCTTTTAATGTTTAGCTTTATGAGTTCTAGTGTAGCCTATAAAAAGCAAGAAATAGGCATATTACGCGCCATTGGTGCAAGTAGTAAAGATGTCTTAGGTGTCTTTTCTAAAGAAACATTAATGATTTCTTTAATTAATTTAATGATTTCTATTATTGGTACAATAATTGTTTCTGATTTACTAAATAAAACGATGATTCAGTCCCTTAATTTAAAAACTACATTATTTGATTTTGGTATAAAACAAATTATATTACTAATGATAATTTCGTTAAGTATTGGATTTATATCAAGTGCACTACCAGTACTTAAAACAGCAAATAAAAAACCGATCGATGCAATTAAAAATAAATAAGATTTATATAAAAGGTAATATTATGTTTTTATTACCTTTTTTTATGAGTGAGTTATAACTTTCTTTGACTTCAATGATGCATCACTTTATAATAAAAACATAGAAATTAGAGGATGATTATGAAAATACTGACAACAATAAATGATCTAAAAAACCTAGATCAATTACTTAATGTTTCTGATGGCTTAATCTTAGGAGATGAAAGATTTGCTAAAACATTAACCCTTGATTTAGGTTCAAACATGATTGATACAATCAAACAAATAAATAATGCAAAAAAAGAAGTTTTTATTCTTCTTAATAAAATTTATACAGATAAAGAACTAAGTGAAGTTAAAAACTTTATTTTATCTTTGCCTAATGATTTAATTACTGCATATATCGGTGCTGATATAGGCTTATTAGAAACTTTTAAAACTTTAGGTCTACTTGAAAAATTTGTATATAATCCTGAAACTTTACTAACAAATGACGTTGATTTTAATGATTTGTCTAACCTAAATATTAAAGGTGCATTTGTTTCTAAAGAGATTACTCTAGATGATATATATGAAATTGGTAAACTAAAAAAATATGAATTATTTTATTTTGGTCATGGACATATGTCAATGTTTTATTCTAAAAGAATGATGCTTCAAACATTTAGTGATTATCAAAATAAAACTAACAACCTACACTTTAATAAAAACTTAAGATTAAGTGAAGCAAAAAGACCAAATGAAAGTTATCCAATATTAGAAGATACATCTGGAACGCATGTATTTAGAGGGTATGTTTTAAATAGTTTTGATGCAATGGATAAACTAAATGAAGTAGTTGATTACTTTATTGTAGATACACTATTATTAGATGATGCATATGCATTAGAAGTTATTCCAATGTATAAAAATATAAAATTAGATGAAAATGTAAAAATCAAATTACTAGAAACATATAATCAAACTTGGCATGAAGGTTTTCTATTTGATGAATCAACAATTAAGGGTGAAAAAAAATGACTGAACTACTCGCTCCAGCAGGAGATTTAGATAAATTAAAAATAGCAATTATATATGGTGCAGATGCTGTCTTTATTGGTGGTAAGTCTTTTAGCTTGCGTGCTAATGCATCAAATTTTACAAAAGAAGATTTAATTGAAGGATGTAATTTTGCCCATAAGTTTGGTAAAAAAGTTTATGTAACAACCAATGTTATACCACATCAAAAAGATAAAGAAGGACTAATTGAGTATTTAAAGACTTTAGAAGAAGCTAAAGTTGATGCAATTATTGCAGCAAGCCCACTAATTATTAATACAGCACTTGAACATACAAATTTAGAAGTTCATATATCAACCCAGCAATCAGCACTTAATATTCCAACAGTAAACTATTGGTACAATAAAGGTGCAACACGCGTGGTTTTAGGTAGAGATATTAGTTTAGATGATATAGAACATATTACCAAAAATGTGAAATCAGAAATTGAAGTATTTATTCATGGTGGTATGTGTGCTGGTTATAGCGGACGTTGTGCGCTATCTAACCACTTAACTAATAGAGATGCTAACAGAGGTGGATGTGCACATACTTGTCGCTGGTTTTTTGATTTGAAACAAGATGAAGAATTAACAACAAATATACCATTTAGCATGGGTTCAAAAGATTTAAGTGCCGTAAAAGAAATTACAAGACTGATGGATATTGGTGTACATTCATTAAAAATAGAAGGACGAATGAAGTCACTTCACTATATTGCAACTGTTGTAAATACATATCGCCAAATAATAGATGAATATAAAGAAACAAAAACAATAAAAGACTATCAAAAATATGCAGATATGTTAGCATATGCTGAAAATAGAGAAACTTCTCACGGATTCTTTTACGGATTACCTACTAAAGATGAGCAACTCTATGAAAAAAGAAGTGAACGTGTGATGCAAAACTTTGTTGGGTTAATTCTTGATTATAATAAAGAAACTAAGTTTGCTACTGTTGAAACTAAAAACGTATTTTTAAATGAAGAATTAGAGATATTTTCTCCAAGTAAAGAACCTATCAAGTTTATGAATGAGAAAATGTATAATAAAGATGGCCAATTAATTAACCGTGCAGCCAGAGCTAGAGAACAAATTCAAGTATATATACCATTTGAAGTCAAACCATTTGATATGCTACGTGCGAAAAGAACATAAATTCAAACCTCTTATCCTATAATAGAACTATAAAGGATAGGAGGTTTTTTATATGAAAACAATGAAACAAAAACCAATTACAGTATTGGGTAAGCAATTAAATGTGGGTGATATGGCACTTGATTTTGTTGCAGTAAATAATGATTTAAAGGATGTATCATTTTTTCATACATTCAAAAATGATTACGTATTAATTAGTGTTGTTCCAAGTTTAGATACATCTGTATGTGATATACAAACACGTACCATAAATGAGCGACTTGCAAGTTATAAAAATGTTGATTTTATTACCATTTCTAATGACCTACCTTTTGCTCAAAAAAGATGGTGTGGTGCAAACGGATTAACCATTCATACATTAAGTGATCATAAAGATTTAGACTTTTCAACCAAATATGGGCTCCTTATTAAAGAACTTAGATTACTTGCTCGTGCTGTGATTTTACTTGATCAAAAAAGAAAAGTAATATATGTAGAGTACTTAGATGAAATGAGTAATCATCCAAACTACGATAAACTGTTTAATTTCTTAGATTTATTATAATAATATATTAGAATCATAAAGGATAGTATACCTTTATTTAAGTCCCATTTTATGATAAAATAACATAGATATAAAAAGGATGTGACTTGAATGGGTTTTTTCGCACGATTATTTAAAAAGAAACCAAAAAATGATAAATATCAAATGGGCTTACATAAAAGTAAAGAGTCTTTTGATAACTTAAAAAGATTATTAGATGAATCAGATGATATTAATGATGATTTGTTTGATTCTATTGAAGATTTATTAATTTCTGCAGATATTGGTGTTGAAACTGTTTTACATTTTACAAATGAATTAAGAAATGAAGTTAAAAATAAAAAATTTGAATCACCAAGCGATTTAAGTGAAACGATTGTCGACAAGTTATTTGAAATATATTTAAAAGATGAGTTTGTTGATACAACACTTAATTTTGTTGATGGCAATGTGAATGTCTTTTTATTTGTAGGAGTAAATGGCGTAGGTAAGACTACAACAATTGGTAAATTAGCTAAGCAATATAAAGATCAAGGAAAAAAAGTATTGATGGTTGCAGGCGATACATTTAGAGCTGGTGCAATAGAGCAACTTCATGAGTGGAGTAAACGTGCTAAGGTGGACTTTTATCAAAAGGATGCAGGATCTGATCCATCATCAGTAATTTTTGAAGCACTTCAAAAAGCTCAAAAAGAAAAATATGATTTAGTATTAGTTGACACTGCAGGAAGACTTCAAAATAAAGTTAATCTAATGAATGAATTATCAAAAATGAAACGAGTTATTGAAAAAGTATTGCCTGAAGGACCACAAGAAACGCTTTTAGTTATTGATGCAACAACTGGTCAAAATGGTATGAATCAGGCTAAAGTCTTTAATGAGGCAACAGATTTAACAGGAATTGTACTTACCAAACTTGATGGTACAGCTAAAGGTGGTATTGTTCTTGCAATTCGTCATCTATATAATCTTCCAATTAAGTATGTTGGATTAGGTGAAAAAATAGATGATTTAGTACCATTTGATATTGAAGATTATATCTATAATTTATTCAAAGGATTTTTCTAATGGAAAACTTAGAGAAAATAGAATATTTAAATATTCTTTATAGTTACTATGGTGAACTTTTAACTGATAAACAAAAAGAGTATTATACAAATTATTATCATCAAGACCTATCCTTACAAGAAATTTCAGAAATATTTAATGTGTCTAGAAATGCAGTTCATACACAATTAAAAAATGTTGAAAAACACTTGTATCATTTTGAGGATAAATTAAAATTAGTTGAATTAAATGAAAAAAGAAAATCTATTATTGAAAAATTAGAACAATCAAAAGATTTCAAATATTTAGATGAATTAAGAAAGTTGGATGAATAATGGCAAATTCACTCTCTGATCGCCTACAGATGTTTGTAAGACGTGCCACTGGTCGTGGACGTTTAACAGAAAAAGATATTGAGGAAATGATGCGTGAAGTACGTTTGTCTTTATTAGAAGCAGACGTAAATTTTAAAATTGTAAAAGAATTTACAAATAATGTAAAACAACAAGCACTTGGTGAAAAAATATTAAGTGGATTAAATCCGGGACAACAAGTTGTAAAAATTGTCCATGATGAGTTAAAACGTGTCATGGGTGAAGAAACTGTTGGACTTATCTATGCTAATACGGGTATGTCGACTATTATGACAATTGGTCTTCAAGGTAGTGGTAAAACTACGGCTATTGGTAAACTCGGACTACATATTCGTAAAAAAGATAAAAAGAAAGTTATGTTTATTGCAGCAGATGTATATAGACCGGCTGCAATTGATCAACTTGTTACAATTGGTAAAGGTTTAAGTATTCATGTATATGAAGAAGGTATAAAAGATGCACGCATCATAGTTAAAAATGGTATTAAATATGCCAAAGAAAATAATTATGATGTAGTTATTGTTGATACTGCTGGACGTTTAACAATTGATGAAGACATGATGCAAGAATTAAAAGATGTTAAAGATATTTTGAAACCAAATGAAATATTATTAACAGTTGATGCAATGATGGGGCAAGAAGCTGCTAATGTTGCAAAATCTTTCCATGATCAAATTGGTGCTACAGGTGTTATCTTAACCAAGATGGATGGAGATACACGTGGTGGTGCTGCACTATCTATTCGTGAAATCTCTCAAATACCTATTAAGTTTGCAAGTAGCGGAGAAAAAATGGATAGTTTAGAAACTTTCCATCCGGACCGTATGGCTTCTCGTATTTTAGGTATGGGTGATGTACTTTCATTAATTGATGAAGTTACAGCAAACATAGATGAAGATGAAGCCAAATCAATGATGGAAAAGATGATGAGTGATTCTTATAATTACTTAGATCTTCAAAAACAATTTAAAATGATTAAACGTATGGGATCAATTACAAAACTTTTAGGCTTTATTCCTGGTGCAGGCAAAATGAAAGAAGCTTTATCTCAAGTAGATGACAAGCAATTTGACCGCATTAATGTTATCATACAAAGTATGACAGAAGATGAAAGAAAATATCCGGAACTCATTGATAAATCATCTAAAAGACGTGAAAGAATTGCTAAAGGTGCTGGAGTTGAAGTATCAGATGTTAACCGATTAAGACAATCCTTAGTACAACAAAAACAGATGATGAAACAAATGTCTAATATGGATGAAAAACAACTTGAAAGACTACAAAAAAATCCTAGTAGTTTCCAGCCAGTCCAACCTAAAGCCAAAAAGGGTAAAGGTAAGGGTAAAGGCGGATTTAGATTTTAAAAATTATAAGGTAGAATCCTTTTAGGATACTACCTTTCATTATAAAATGTATAAGTTATCCACAAATATTGTGGAAAACTTATTAGAATAACTGTGTTAAAATACAGTCATAAGAAGGGATAATTATATGAAAAAATTAACGCTAGTCGACGGTAATTCGCTACTTTTTAGAGCTTATTATGCAACTGCATATCCTGGTGCTAAAGTTTTACAAACTTCAACTGGTATTTATACAAATGCCGTTTTTGCATTTAGTGGTATGATAGATAAAATAATTGAAATATCAAACTCACATATGCTAATAGCATTTGATACAGGAGAGCCTACACATCGTCACCTTGCATATGATGAATATAAAGCTGGAAGAAAACAAATGCCTGAGGAATTAGGCATGCAAATACCTTTAATTCATGAACTTATTAAATATCTTGGTATTAAAGATTTTTCTTTAGCTGGTTATGAAGCAGATGATATAATCGGAACACTTGCAAAACTTGCAGAAAAATCCGGTTATGAAGTAGATGTTTTTTCATCTGATTATGACCTACTTCAACTTGTAAGTGAAAAAGTAACAGTTCATATGCTTAAAAAAGGTATGAAGGTAGTTGAAACTTATACACCCGAATCACTTTTAAGTACTTATGGTTTAACACATGAACAATTTATAGATTTTAAAGCATTAATTGGCGATAAATCAGATAATATACCAGGTGTACCTGGCGTTGGTGAAAAAACAGCTACGAAATTGTTAATTGAATATGGTACTTTAGAAAATATTTTAGATAAAGCATCCGAAATAAAGGGTAAACTTGGTGAAAATATTAGAAACAATAAAGATCAAGCCTTGTTTTCTAAAGAATTATGTACAATCCACACTGAAACACCTCTTCCATTTACACTAGATGATATAGTAACGGGTCCTGTTGATGAAGAAAATTTAATTAATTTTTATAAAAAATTAGAACTTAAACAGTTGGTTATTTCCTATAATAAGAAGAACCCTGAATCAACTCAAACGCCTACAAATGAACCATTTAAATACCAACAATTAGAAACTGAAGAAGAAATTCTTTCTATTTTAAATCAAAACTTGGCTATTTATTTTGAATTTTCAGACTTTAACTATCATAAGGCTGAACTTTGGGGTGTGGGTGTAAGTAATGGAAAAAAGAATTATTTTATTTCTTATGAAACCTTTTATAATTCTACTGTTTTTAAATCATATTTACTTGATAAAACTTATGAAAAATATACATATCATTATAAAGGAAGTAAAGTTTTTTTAAGAAAAATAGGTAATGAATTTAATAATGTAACCTATGATTTATTACTTGCAGCTTATTTAATTCAACCAAGTATTGGCAAACAAGATTTCACATTCATCGCTCAAAGTTTTGATATTACAGACATTCAATATGATGAAGAAATATATGGTAAAGGTGCTAAAAAAGCATTACCATTGCTTCCTGATGAATATGAAGCTCATATAGCTAAAAAAGCTCAAATAATCTATAAATTAAAAGATCATACACTTGATATATTAAAAGAAAGAGAACAATTAAGTTTACTTAATGATATTGAACTACCGCTTTCTGATGTTTTAGCAGATATGGAATATCAAGGATTAAAGGTAGATCTTGTAGAACTAGATAAGCAAATTAAAGATTTAAACCAAAGACTAGACACTTTGCGCCAAACAATACTTAAACAAGCAGGTATAGACTTTAATGTTGACAGTCCAAAACAGTTAGGTGAGGTTTTATTTGATAATTTAGGACTACCAAATGGAAAGAAAACCAAAACCGGATATTCAACAGATATTGACGTCTTAAACAGTCTTATAACGAGACATCCAATCATCCAAAACATTATAGATTATCGTCAATTAAATAAACTATATTCAACTTATTTAATAGGTATTAGAGATTCTGTATTTGAGGATAACAAAGTTCATACAATCTATAATCAAGCATTAACCCTTACAGGTAGATTATCAAGCTTGGAACCTAACTTACAAAATATACCAATTCGTACTGAAGAAGGTCGACAAATTAGAAAACTATTTATTCCTAATAATGAAAATCTATTTGTAGGTGCAGACTACTCACAAATTGAATTGCGTGTTTTAGCTGAAATGGCGAATGTAGAAAATTTAAAAAAATCATTTTTAAATGATGAAGATATTCATACATCAACTGCTCAAAAAGTTTTTCATGTAGAAACAGTAGATAGCGAACAACGTAGACGTGCTAAGGCTGTTAACTTTGGTATCATTTATGGAATAGGACCATGGAGCCTATCAGAAGATATTAATGTTACAGTTAAAGAAGCAGAATCATTTATCAATAGATATTTAGAGGTTTATCCTGAAATTAAAGATTACATGACTAATATCGTTACATTTGCTAAAGATAATGGATATGTTAAAACACTATTAAACCGCAGACGTTATATACCTGAGATTAATTCAAAAGTATATAACCTAAGAGAATTTGGAAAACGTACAAGTTTAAATGCACCTATTCAAGGTAGTGCTGCAGATATTATTAAAATTGCGATGATAGATTTATTTAAATATTTAAATGAAAATAACAAAAAATCAAAACTTATCTTACAAGTACATGACGAACTCATACTAGAGGTGGTTCCAGAAGAACTTGAAGAAATGAAAAAAATGGTACCAAAAATTATGGAAAATGCTTATCCTTTAAGTGTGAGACTAAAAACCTCATGCGATATAGGTAGCAATTGGTACGAACTAAAGTAAGGATGTAATAAAATGCCCGAATTACCTGAAGTAGAAACCATTAGAAGAAATTTACATTCAATCATATTAAATGAAGTCATTGATGAGTGTATTGTTTATTATAGACCTATAGTTTCAAATGATTTAACATTTGAAAAAAAATTAAAGGGTCAAAAAATCAATGATATCCAAAGACAGGCAAAATATTTAAAATTCATTTTAGATGATTATGTTTTAATCTCACACTTACGTATGGAAGGTAAGTATTTTATGGATGCTTTTAAATCTAAACATATTCATGTAGTTTTTAAATTTAAAAGTGGGCACACATTAAGTTATGAAGATACTAGAAAGTTTGGTCGATTTGAACTTATAGATATTAAGGATAAAGATACATATTTACATGATGTAAAAAAACTAGCACCTGATCCTAATAAAATCGATCTAAATACATTCTATTTAAGTATCAAAACTAGAAACAAAACCATTAAAGAAATACTTCTAGATCAAACAATTATTGGTGGTATCGGTAATATTTATGCAAATGAAATCTTATATTTATCTAAAATACATCCTTCTAAAAAGGGCTTTCTAATCACATATGAGGAATCTAAAACACTACTTGACTACTCAAATATAGTGTTAAATAAAGCAATCTTGATGGGTGGATCAACAATTGATACATATGAATCCTTAGGCCATAAGGGCATGTTTCAGCAAGAATTAAAAGTGCATGGTAAAAATAATGAAACATGCAAAGTATGTGGTGATAAAATTAAAAAATATCAACTTAAAGGACGCGGTACTTATATATGTCCAACGTGTCAAAAATCACATATCATTGCAATTACTGGTGGTATTGCAACGGGAAAAACAACCGCTACAAATTATTTACGTAAAAAAGGTTTTGTAGTGATTGATGCAGACTTAATCGTGCATGAATTATATAAAAACGAAAGTTTTAGTTATATAATCGGAAAAACATTTAATGCTCTAACAGGTAATATATTAGATAAGCAAAAACTTGCATCCGTTATATTTTCAAATAAAAAACATAAAAAGAAGTTAGAAGATATAATACATCCACTCGTTTATAACGAAATAGAAAAACAAAAAGCAAGTTTAAACGAACATATATTGTTTTTAGATATACCACTTTTATTTGAATCTAATTATTCAACTTATGATGAATCTATTTTAATTGATACCTCTTCAACACTACAATTAACTAGGCTAATGGATAGAAACAAATTAAATGAACAAGAAGCAATGAAAAGAATTAAAGCACAAATGCCTTTAAGCAAAAAAAGGAAATTAGCAACACTTATAATAAAAAATACATCAAGTAAAGAAGCGTTATATAATAAACTTGACCAAATTTTAGAAAGGTATAAATAATGAAACCCAAGCATACTTTTAGTATCATTACACAATCTGGATTATCAAGCGATGAATGGAAAGTTTTAGGACTTTTATATCAACCACTTATTGGTTCGGATGCTTTTTCACTATATCATACCTTCTATCATTTGCTGAATCAAAGAAATTATCAATCTGAAGTATTTACAAATCAGTTTCTTATGGATTTATTAAACATTAAAATTGATCAATTAACTGAAGCTACACAAAAGTTAGAAGCAATTAATTTACTAAATACTTTTAAACAAAATGAACATACAGTCTATCAATTAAAATCACCATTAACACCAAGAGGTTTTATACAAGATACTGTATTAGGACAATTTTTACTCACTGAAATGGGTAAAAATATGTATAATCAATTAACCAATATTTTTAAAGTAGAAAAAGTTGATTTAACAGGATATACTGAGGTAACTAAAAACTTTGATGATGTATTTAACTTCATTGATGGGCATCATTTTTATGACTCAGATGTTTATTTAGGTAAAAAAAGCAATTTAGGCGTTCAAATTAAAGATCAAATCAATTATGAGGCTTTTGTTGAAAAATTACCAAACCGAGCTAAAAAACCAATATTAATGTCTAGACTAACCAAAGATACCATCCAAAAATTGGTCTTTGTCTACGAATTTTCTATTGACGAAATTGTTGATTTATATATAAAAACCGTGTTACCAAATGGCGATATTGACTTAGGACAACTAAGTTTTAAAGCTCAAAACTATTATCAAAATAAAAAGAAAGACTTACCAGTTGTTTCAGAAACAAAAGCATTAAATGATACAGAAACAGCCATTAACTACTTAAAAACTGTTTCACCAATTAGAATTATAGAACTTTATGCTAAAGATGATTATCAAATGATGTCAACAGATACGGTCATGCAACTAATGGAACGTAATCAAGTAGAAATTGGTATAATTAATGCATTGTTGTTACATATTCTTAAATTTAAAGAAGGTCATCTACCACATTTAACTTACCTAGAAAAAGTATTAGAAACTTGGATTAAAAAAGGTATACGTAAAACAGAAGATGCTTATCATGAAGTATTAAATAAATCTAATTTTGATGATAAAACTAAAAAGAGTACATCAAAAACTAAACAAGTAACTAAAAATCCTCAATGGGTTGATGATTATTTAGAAGAACTTAAAAAAGAATTTGAAGAGGGAAAATAAGATGTTAGACGATATTAAACGCATCATTAAAAATGATAAAGAAACTAAAAACTTAAAACTTAATGATGACGATTTATTAGTTGTTTACCAGTACATTCTTCAAAGAGATAGCAACATACACCAAGACTTCATTCCTAAACTTATTTTAAAACCAGATGTTCATATTATCTATGAACCTACTAAAGAGAAAATAAAAAAAGATCTAACAAAATCAATTATAAAAAATTTAGAAACATTCGAATCAGATATTTATATTGCTGATACGACATTAGATGATTTTATTATTAGTGATGACCTACAACAACAAGCAATTGATTATGCAAAACAAATCATAGCTAATAAAGATAAATATATGCCAGGACTATATTTATATGGATCTTATGGAACAGGGAAAAGTTATCTTTTAAGTGGACTGGCAAATGAATTAACAAAAAACCATATTGATGTAGTTTATGCTTTTGTACCAGATTTAATTAGGACACTAAAAGCAGCAATATCAACAAACCAACTTGAAAAAAGAATTAATATATTAAAACGAACTAAAGTCTTAATATTAGATGATTTGGGTGGCGAGAATATGTCTATATGGTTTAGAGATGAAGTACTGCTTCCAATACTACATTACCGTTTAAATGCCAACTTACAAGTGCATATTTCAAGTAATGTAAACTATGTAGATTTGGCTCGTGTAATGACTTTAGGCAATGAAAATGATCAAATAAGAGTTGTTCGAATCATTAAAAGAATACAAGATTTAACAAAGACCTTTAAACTTGAAAAAAGATTCAAAAAAGATTGATTTTTTAATAAATCAGTGTAAAATATGATAGAAGCAATGAAAAGGACATGATTTTAAGTTGACCCGTATTAAAAGCGATGTAAGAATAGGTGAAAGCTTACAAAATAAACTTAAAAATTACCACCTTGGAGCTAGCTTAAACCAATAAGCTCGTTAATCTAGCGTTAATAGATAAACTTTTAAGTGCATACATAATTAATGTATGAATTAAGGTGGTACCGCGGAATTTTATTTCGTCCTTACATGTTTTTTTGTAGGGACTTTTATTTTTATAGATAATCAAAGGAGAAATATAGATATGATAAAGATTACATTTCCAGATGGCAGTCAAAAAGAATTTAATAAAGGTGTAGAAGTTATAGAAATAGCAAAATCTATATCTATTTCACTTGCTAAAAAAGTTATTGCAGCCAAGTTCAATGATGATTTAATTGAAATTAATAGAAAACTTGATACGGATGGTAGTTTAGTTTTATTAACTGCAAAAGATAAACTTGCATTTAATGTTTTAAATCATTCTGCAGCACATTTGCTAGCACAATCAATTAGAGCATATTATCCATCAACATATTTTGGTGTTGGACCATCCATTGAAGAAGGTTTTTATTATGATGTTGATTTTGGTGATACTGTCTTTTCTGAGAGTGACTTATTAAAAATTGAAAAGAAAATGCATGAGTTAAGTCAAAAAGATTTTCCAATTGTTAGACATGAAGTTAGCTATGAAAAAGCAAAAGAAATCTTTAAAAACGATCCATATAAACTTGAATTAATTGAAGTTTATAAAGACAGTGGTTTAACGGTCTATGAACAAGGAGATTTTATAGATTTATGTCGTGGTGGACATGTACCAAGCACACGTTATATTAAACACTTTAAATTATTGAGTATTGCAGGTGCTTATTGGCGTGCAGATGCTAAAAATAAGCAATTGGTAAGAATTTATGGTGTTGCGTTTTTTGAAAAAGAAGAACTTGATAAACATCTTATAATGTTAGAAGAAAGAAAATTAAGAGATCATCGTAAAATTGGTAAAGAATTAGATATTTTTATGACAAGTCAAGAAGTTGGTTCTGGTCTTCCTTTTTGGTTACCAAAAGGTGCAACTATTAGACGAATCATCGAGCGTTATATTACAGATAAAGAACTAGAATTAGGTTATCTACATGTATATACTCCGATTATGGCCAACGTTGAGTTTTACAAACAAAGTGGACACTGGGATCATTATCATGAAAATATGTACCCACCAATGGATTTAGGTGAAGGTGAAATGTTGGTACTTCGTCCAATGAACTGTCCACACCATATGATGATTTATAAAAAAGATATTCACTCATATAGAGAATTACCAATACGATTTGCAGAACTTGGTATGATGCACAGATATGAAAAATCAGGTGCATTAAGTGGATTACAACGTGTAAGAGAAATGACTTTAAACGATGCACATATTTTTGTAAGACCTGATCAAATTAGAGATGAATTTAAACGTGTAGTGCATTTGATTGTAGAGGTATATAAAGACTTTAAAATAACTGATTATTCATTTAGAGTTTCCTTAAGAGATCCAAAAAATACTGAAAAATATTTTGATGATGATCAAATGTGGAAAAAGGCTGAATCCGAATTAATTAGTGTCATGGATGAAATGGGCCTACCTTATGTAAAAGCAACCGGAGAAGCAGCCTTTTATGGTCCAAAACTAGATATTCAAGTTAAAACTGCTATGGGTATGGAAGAAACATTATCAACTGTTCAACTAGACTTCTTACTACCAGAAAGATTTGATTTAACATATGTTGGAGAAGATGGTAAGAATAACCATAGACCTGTTGTTATACACCGTGGTGTTGTCTCTACAATGGAAAGATTTGTTGCATACCTAATAGAAGAATATAAAGGTAGTTTCCCATTATGGTTAGCACCTACACAACTTAAATTAATACCGGTAAATTTAGATATTCATAAAGACTATGTCATGAATTTACATGAAAAACTTTCAAAACTAGGTTTCAGAGTAGAATCAGACTTTAGAAATGAAAAATTAGGTTATAAAATTAGAGAAGCACAAACACTTAAAATACCGTATCAACTAGTAGTTGGTGATAATGAACAAAACACACAAACAATTACTTATCGTCCTTATGGAAGTGATTCTCAAATAAACATAAAAATTGATGATTTTATCAAACGTCTACAAGAAAGACTCATAGATAAAAACTAAAAATATATGCAATTAGCAGATTTTCTAATGTAGTAGAATATCTGCTTTTTTCTAATATCATGTTATGATATTAATAGGTAATAAAACAATACACAAAAAAGAAAGGAAACAATTATGCTTGAAGTAAAAAACGTGACATTAAAATATGGTGACTTTATTGCAGTCGATGATTTATCTTTTGAAGTACAAAAAGGGGAAATATTTGGGTTATTAGGTACAAATGGAGCAGGTAAAACAACAACATTTAGAACAATTATGGGACTTTTATACCCATCTAGTGGTTTTGTTAGATATAACAATAAATTCGTATCATATGATACAGTAGATGAAATAGGCTATATGATTGAGGAACGTAGTTTATTAACTAAACTTACAGTTAAAGACTTAATATTATATTTTGGTCAATTAAAAAATGTTGAAGTGAAAACTATTTTAGAAAGACTAGATTACTGGTTAGATCGTTTTAACATAAAGGATTATAAAAATAAAAAAATTAAAGAGTTATCCAAAGGTAATCAACAAAAAATACAATTTATATCAGCACTAATTAATGAACCAAGTTTACTTGTATTAGATGAACCATTTAGTGGGCTTGATGTTATAAATATTGAGATGTTTGTTGAAGTCATTAGAGAGTATCAAAAAAAGGGATGTACAATTATCTTTTCATCTCATCAAATTGATCATGTTGAAAGTTTTTGTGAGCGACTTGTTGTACTTGAAAAAGGTAAACCAGTCATTACAGGATTAATTAAAGATGTAAAAAATGATTTTAAAAAACATAACATTAAAGTTATTGCAGACGGACTTGACCCTGAAAAAGTAATGGCAATACCAGGGGTATTTGAATGTAGAGAAAATGCAAAAGAGTGGGTCATAAAAATTGAATCTGATGATGTTGCACCTAAAGTTTTTGACTACATAAAGACATTAGAAAACATTCGTAAATACGATGTTGAACAAGCTAGTTTATCAGAAATATTTATTGCTAAGGTAGGTAAAAAGTATGAAGAAGCTTAAGTATTTAATTAAATATGGATTAAAAAAACGCTTATTTACTAAAGCATTTTATATTTCTACAGCAGTTATTGGATTACTTATAGTTGCAATTACATTACTACCTACAATTATTAATGTATTTACAGGTGAACCAACTGCTGAAAAAGTTGAAGACAAAATAACTGTGGTTAATACCACAGGTTATCTAGGATTTAATGATTTAATTGAAGATAACGTTAAATCTCAATTAGCCATACTTGGTTATGAAGATGATACACAATTCATTTTCACATCAGATGTACTTGAAATACCTAATAATGACTACTATACAAGTGAATATGATGAATCTGCAAGAGTTTATATTTATTTAGATCTTGAAGCAGGTATTTTAGTTCAAATATATGATCAAGGATTAAATGTAACTGTAAAAAATCTTATTCTAGGTCAAATAAGAGAACTTAATCGCTATAAGTATTTTATAGATAATAACACATCCACTGACATCATTTCTGATGTAATCTATGAAGAAATCATCAATCCAAACACTTCTAATAGTGAACTACAAATGATCGTATCTAGCTTATCAACACTTATAATTATTCCAATATTTATTATCATTACAATTGGACTTCAATTTATTGGAACAGAAATTATGGAAGAAAAATCAACTAAAGCTATTGAAATTATAATAGCCTCAGTACCACCTAGAACACACTTTTTTGCTAAAATATTATCAATTATGATATTTTTAGTCGTACAGCTATTAACTTATGTCTTATTTGGTTTAATAGGATATGGGTTAAATGAACTGATTGCTGGTAGTAGTTCAACAAATGCTGGTGCATGGGCATCAATTGTAGGTGAACTTGGAGTAATTATTTTACCTACACTAATTATTACATTATTTAGTGCAATTTTAGGTGCCCTAATATACTCAGTAATTGGAGCGTTTTTTGCATCCATGGCAGTAAACCAAGAAGATTATCAATCCATTCAAACACCTATTATGATGATCCTAATGATTTCTTATATGGGAGGGATTTTTGCAGGTAGTGCAAATATAAAGGAAGTCTTATTATTCTTTACATACTTCCCATTTAGTGCACCACTTGTATTACCGGTTGCTTATGCAGCAGGATATATAGGATATTTAGAAGTAATTATAAGCTTTTTAATCATGTTAGCTACAACTTCATTATTACTTCTGGTATTTACACCACTTTATAGAGCAAGTATTTTATCTTATGATCAATCAAAACTAATCAAACGTATTAAAAATACTTATCAAACATCAAAAGTTTTAAAAGAAAATCAAAAACAGTATGAGGAGAATCATAATTGACAAAATTAGAAACACTAATAGAAGAACTTAATAATATCGTTGATCCATCCTTAAATAAGACATTTAAAGAAGCTCAAAGTATCATCTCTTATCATATGGATGATAATGATGTATTAGAGCTAAAAATCGCATTAAAAAGCCGTAGAAAAGATGAATCAAATATTAAACTCGAAATTGCAAGATTAGTAAAAATTAAGCACGCTATTCCCGGTTTAAGGGTGGAATTTACGGATTCTAACTATAAATTAGAAGATGAAAATACTATCCAATATATAGGCATCATATCTGGCAAAGGCGGTGTTGGTAAATCAAGTGTAGCAGCTAATCTTGCGCTTGCTTTTGCAAACATGGGATTTAAAGTGGGTATTATTGATACAGATGTATATGGATCGAGTTTACCTAGTATTTTTAAATTACCCATTGAACCGCTTGATACATCAGAAGATGATGAATTAATACCGGCAAATTACGAAGATAAAGTTCAAGTAATCAGCCCAGAGTTTTTTATGCCTAAAGATCAACCACTGATGTGGCGTGGACCTATGCTAGGTAAATTAATTACACATTTTTTTAACAATGTATTATGGGATCCAGAAACAAAATATGTTTTTATGGATTTACCTCCAGGAACAGGAGATATTCAATTAGATGTACAAACATTTGTACCTGATGCTAAAATGATTCTAGTAACAACACCGCATCCTAATGCAAGTCATGTTGCATTAAAAGCAGGTTTAGGTGCTCAAGAAATTGGTCATGAAATATTAGGTGTTGTTGAAAATATGAGTTATTATTTTAATGAAGCAACTGGACAAAACGAATATTTATTTGGTCAAGGTGGGGGAGAAATAACTGCAAGTAAGTTAAATACAGAACTACTTATACAAATACCAATAAACCAACCTACAAACAAGGAAACATATCTATATAGTTTAGATGACATGAATGGTAAACTATATTATGCACTTGCAAAAAAAATACTTGAAAAACTTTAGTAAAGGATGTGAACATCTGTGGCCAAACTTAGAAAATTTTATGATTTAGATAATGCAGCAAAAATATTTCCTGTAGTAGCAAATGAATCACGCAGCTATATGTTTAGACTATCTGTTGTTTTTAAAGAACCAATTAAAATCGATATTTTACAACAGGCACTTAATAAAACAACTAAACGTTTTAGACACTTAAATGTTAGAATTCGTAAAGGATTATTTTGGTATTATTTTGAAGAAAATTTAAAAGAACCAATTATACAAAAAGAAGATGGAATGATTAACAAATATTTATTTTTTAGAGAAAATAATGACTTTTTATTCAGAACACTTTACTTTAAAGAAAGATTATCTGTAGAGTTTTTCCATGCTTTAACCGATGGTAAAGGCGCATTAGAGTTTATAAACTCACTAGCTTTAGAATATTTACTACTAGATGGTAAAAAAATAAATCCTGAAGGAATGGTTATTAGTGCAGATGCCGCAGCTACTTATCAAGAAGTAGAAGATGAGTTTAAAAAACTCTATCAGAAGAAAAAATTGCCAAAAATGAAAGAACCTAAGGCACATCATTTAACCGGTACATTTTATGCAAACAACTATAATGCAGTATTAAATGCATATATTGAAGTCGATGAATTAAAAAAAGTAAGTGAAAGTTTTAATGCATCAGTATCTGAACTTTTAGTTTCAATCATTATTTTATCAATTAAAAGAACAGGCGGATTAAAAAAATATAAACATCTACTAAGGGTATTTATCCCTGTAAATATGCGCCAATTTTATCCTTCTATTACACTAAGAAATTTTGTAAGTTTTATACGAGTCAACTATGATTTAAATGAACCGGAAAAAGAACTTAAAGAAATTATAAAGTTTGTTAAAGAAGAGATGAAAAAAGAACTTGATTTAGAAGATATGGTCAATCGTATTATACAAAATGTTAAATATGAACAAAATCCACTGCTTAGAATTACTCCACTACATCTAAAAATAATTGCTATGCGAAAAGCATATGATATTATTGGTGAATCACTCAATTCATTTGATATTTCTAATTTAGGATTAGTTAAATTACCAAAAGATATGGAACCATTTATCTCTCATTATCATTTTTCAATTGCCCCATCTAATGATACACCTAAAGCAATGGCAGTGGTAAGTTATAAAAATATAGTAAATATTTCATTTATTTCTAAAATAATCGAAAGAGATTTTGAAAAGGAATTTTTCAAAATTTTAAAAGAAATAAATATTACTTCTCAAATTGAAGGTAATAGTTGGGAGGTTGTTTAAATGAACTACTGTAAGCAATGCAACGCATATTATTTTAAAGAAGAAACATCATGTAAGATTTGTGGTAGACCACTGATTACTACAGATCATGAATCAAAGGTTTTAACTCAAGGTTACCCATCATTAAAGGTTAAAAAAAGAAAACGTAAAATGGTTTCTAAGATTTTTGGAATCATATCATTATCTGCAATATTAATTACTGGAATCATTAATTTACTAACATATGATTCAAATCCAACCTTATGGAGCCTATTAATTATTGGTCCAATAATTTATGGGTGGATATTATTAGTATCTCTTATATTAGCCAAGCATGAGTACCCACAAAAAATTAATAGACAAATCTTAGTAACAAGCACGCTTCTTATACTGATAGATATATTAATTGGTTACAAAGCATGGAGTCTTACTTATGTGGTTCCTGCTTTGATATTTGCTGCAACTGTAATCGTACCACTATTTGTTGCAAGTAAGCCGGAAAAATATTATCTTCATGCTCGTAGTTTACTGTTCTTGATTTTATTAAATATAATCGTTGGAATATTACCATTTATTTCAAATTTCATGATTGAAGGTGTTTACTGGACAGGTATCACACTGATATTATCAGGAATATTATTACTTTCTAGTATGTTTTTCTTTGCAAGAAAAGATACGTGGACAGAGTTTATAAAGATATTTAGACTATAAATAAAAGACAAAAACATCCTTTATACCTACTATAGGGTATGAAAGGATGTTTTTTTTATGAAACCAAGAGAAAAACTAATAAAGTATGGTGCTAAATCACTATTAAATGAAGAGTTAGTTGCTATTTTATTAAGAACCGGTACACAAAACAAACCAGTAATACAATTAGCTAAAGAAGTCTTAGAACTACTAGAAAATATAACGGATCTTAAAGTGTTAAGTGTTGAAGATTTAATGACAATTAAAGGTATATCTAATGCAAAAGCAACATCAATTATTGCATCAGTTGAACTGATTAGAAGAATTGATGAAAGAAAAGAACCTAAAAAATTAATATTTAAAGAGTCTAAAGATATTTATTATTTATTAAAAGAGGATATGACTTATTTAAATCAAGAGCATTTAAAAATTATATGTGTAGATGTTAAAGGAAAACTAATAAAAATAGAAACACTTTATATTGGTACAAACAATTATATATCTGTATCAATTAAAGAATTATTTAAGACTGCAATTAAGTTAAGTGCTTATGGTATTATATTAGTTCATAATCACCCTAGTGGTGATGCAACACCTAGTTTAGCTGATGATGAGTTAACTAGTAGGGTAGAAGAGGCAAGTGAAATATTAAATATTACACTCGTAGATCATATTATTATCGGTAAAAATCAATTTTACTCATATCGTGGTCAAAGAAGAGTCAAAGTTTGATATAATTAAATAAAAAAGGTAATAAGTATATGAAAAAAGGCACAAACAAAAAATTTTGGTACTTAATGGGTTCAGGTGTTGTTATACTCATTTTGTTGATGATTACTTCATCAGTAATTCAAATAGGTGAACGACTAGTAAACCTACATCCATATGCCCCATATATTTTTTATGGGTTATCTTTTATACTTCTTTATTTTTTAATTATAAGACCAACTTTAATTATTATATTTTCTCCATCATTTTCAATTGATACTACCTTAGATAATAATCCTAAAAGAGAATATAAAGTATTTAAACGAGTATCTAAAAGAATTTTAGAGCAAGAGGATCTACCTGAGGCAATGAGACAAAACTTAATTGACTCATATAATGATCCTAAAAAGCTTAGAGATGCATTAAATAATGTGTACAACAAGCACATTAAGAAGAAAATAAATAAAGTTATTAGAGAACATGCAAAAACTGTCATGGTTTCAACAGCAATATCACAAAATGGTAGATTAGACTTTATTACTGTAATTGTTGTAAATATTAAAATGATAAAAGAAATTGTTGTATTATGTGGATTTAGACCAAGTTATAGAAACTTAGCAAAATTGATTGTTAATGTATTTGTTACAGCACTGATTGCTGAAGGTTTAGAAAATATAAACATTAATGATGTACTTCCGACATCAACAATGAAAATGTTAGGTGAAATTCCTTTAATTAGACCTATTATGTCAAGTGTTGTTGAGGGCATATCAAATGCACTGCTGACACTTAGAATAGGTATAGTAACTAGAAAGTACTTATTTGATGATGCATCAGATTTAACTAAAGAAAAGATACGCTTTGGTGCGTTAGTTGAGGCTGCAAAACATCTACCTATGGTTATTGCAGATGGTTTATTTTTATTTCCTAAAACGGTTATGAATATCTTCAAACCCAAAAAGACACAGTTAGATCAACTAGATGAAGACGTAAATCCCACGAAATAACTATTTTAATTAAATATAGTAATATTTCGTACGCTTTACCTTGACAAAAACAGTAAAATCATATAAAATAATACTCGCGTTGTACCACATAGAAAAGGTTTATAAATGTCTGATTGACTACCTTAATAGTGAGTCTTCAAATTTAAATATAAGGAGGGAACACACATGTTTGCAATTATCAAAACAGGTGGTAAACAATTAAAAGTTACAGAAGGTCAAGAAATCTATGTTGAAAAACTAGATGTTGAAGCTGGTGATACTTATGAGTTTACTGAAGTTTTAGCAACTAACGAAAAAGTTGGTCAACCATTAGTTGAAGGCGCTAAAGTTATAGCAGAAGTCATCAAACAAGGTAGACAAAGTAAGATTATTGTTTTCAAATATAAAAGACGTAAAAATTATAGAAGAAAACAAGGTCATAGACAAGCTTACACTAAATTAGTTGTAAAATCCATTCAAGGCTAATGATTAAATATCGTTTTACGAAAGAAAATGGATATATCAAGACACTTACAGTCAAAGGACATGCATTATTTGGCGAATATGGCACAGATATTGTATGTAGTGCAGTATCAACTGCTTTAATTGTTAGTGTAAATGCAATTGAGGTCTTAGGATATAAAGAAAATTTTTATGCCAAGGTCGAAGAAGGAAACTTTGAATTAACTATCTATGAAACAAATGAAGTTATCGAAGGATTACTTAAAAATTTAGAATACACATTAAATGAGCTAGAAGCTCAATATAAAACATACATTAAAAACCATAAGGAGGGATAACATGTTAAAGATTAATATTCAGTTATTCGCATCTAAAAAAGGGGTAGGGTCCACAAGAAACGGTCGTGACTCTAGATCCCAAAGATTAGGACAAAAATTATCTGACGGACAATTCGCTTCAGCTGGTTCAATTATTTATCGCCAAAGAGGAACTAAAATTCATCCAGGCAATAACGTTGGACGCGGCGGAGATGATACTTTATTCGCTAAAGTAACAGGAACTGTTAAATATGAGCGTAAAGGTAAAAACCGTACGCAAGTATCAGTTTACGAAGCTTAAAATATTAAGGGTAATTGCAAATTACCCTTTTTTGTTGTAAAATTTTATTTCAAGGAGTAAAAAAATATGAGTGTATTTGTTGATGAAGTCACAGTTGAGTTAAAAGCTGGACGTGGTGGGAATGGAAAAGTTGCATATAGAAGAGAAGCCCATGTATCTATGGGGGGACCATCTGGTGGGAATGGTGGTTTGGGTGGTAACATCTTTTTTGTAGGTGATTCCGGAAAAAACACATTAATTGATTTAAAATATAATCGTCACATTCGTGCTGCAAATGGTGTACATGGTGGACCAAAGGGTATGCATGGTGCCAATGGTGAGGATCTTTTTGTTAGAGTCCCATTAGGCACGATTGTATATGATGAAAAAAATAATCTTGTTGGTGAAGTTTTAGAAAATGGTCAAAAATTACTTGTAGCTGCTGGAGGCAAAGGTGGACGTGGAAACATGGCATTTGCATCCAATAGAAATAAGGCACCAGACTTTGCTGAACAAGGTGATTTTGGTCAAACATATTTAGCACGCGTGGAACTTCAAGTGCTGGCGGATGTTGGTTTACTAGGCTATCCATCAGTTGGAAAATCTACCTTAATTTCTGCAATTTCTAATGCTAAAGCTAAAATAGCAGATTATCCTTTTACGACTCTTTACCCACAACTGGGTATGGTTCGTGTAGATAATGATGAATTTGTAATGGCTGATTTACCTGGATTAATAGAGTTTGCGCATTTAGGTGTTGGTTTAGGATTGCAGTTTTTAAAACACGTTGAACGTTGTAGAATATTACTACATATTGTTTCAATGGAATCAGAAAATCCATATGATGATTATTTAAAGATTAATAAGGAATTAGTTTTATATGATGAGTCATTAGAAAATCGAACTCAAATAGTTGTGGCGAGTAAAATGGATTTAGATGGTTCAAGACAAAAACTAGAGACTTTTAAAAAACAATTAGGTGATATTAAAGTTATAGAAATATCAGCAGTTACTCATCAAGGATTAGAAACGTTAAAACATGAAATTATTAAAACCTTAAAAGTAATACCTAAATTTGAACCTAAAGAAATTACTAAAGTATATACATTTGATGAAGTTAAAGAGTCTGATTTTATTGTTAAAATTGGTGATGATGGTATTGTTGATCTAAGTGGTGAAAAACTATTTGTATTGTTTAACCGTACTGATTTTAATAATGATTCAGCTGTTAAACGATTTGCTAGACAATTACGTGGGCTTGGTGTTGATGAAGCACTTAAGGATGCGGGTGTTAAAAATGGTGACATTGTTAGAATCTTTAGCTATGAATTTGAATATTTAGAGTAAGTTAAGTTTAAATCAATAAAAATGAAGAACTAATCCACATGATTAGTTTTTTTTATAAAAAAACTATAGAAGTTAATCTATAGTTTTAATGTTTTTTGTTTAAAAATGTAACTCTTTTTAGCGTCTTCTAACTCTTTTAAATATAAAACTTTTTCATGATTCTCAACTTTAAGTGTGAATTTTTGCATTTTCTTGTCATTTTCCTTAATGACTTGGTTTTTCTTATTTAAGATTTCTTTAAGATATTCAACCACTTGAGATCTTTTCTTATCAAACAATTGTTGTTTTTTGATAATTGACTGCTCTAAATTTGCTAATTTTTGTTTGTTTTGTTCAATCAGTTTATTTTCTGTATGTGTAAATCTAGATGATAGTTGAGTATTTTTAGTGCTCGTATTTTCTTGAAGGACCTTTAAATTTTTTTCTTTAACTAAAAGGAGTTCATTAAGTCTTAAAACTGCTTTTTGATTATTTTGATCAAGTTTTAGAACTTGTTTGTTATATTCTAAATTCATTTGTTCAATGACTGATTTTAAATTCGCATCTATTAACATCATTTCGTTTGTTAAGTTTGATTCTGATGACATAATTTGATCTTCTATAATCTTAATAGCTTTTCTTTTTTGTTCGAGTTCTAACTCTTTTTCTTTGAACAAAGAGTTTTTTATATTTAGGATTAATGAATCTTTTTCCTTGATTAGGTTTTCCAAATGAATATTAAATTCAGATAGAAGTTTTTTCTCACTTGTTTCTAACGCTGTCTTTTCGCTTTGAAGCTGTGATTGAACAGATTTTTGCTTTTGAGTAAAAGAGATTTTAAGTAAATTTTGTTTTTGCATTAAACTGTTAGATAATTTTACACTACCTCTTAATAGATCTTGATATAAGGAGTTATTTTGTTTTTCAAATAATTCTTCAATGTTAATAAATCCTTTTTGATATTCATTCATTATTTTATCAGTTAGATAAATAGGTTGATCTAATTTACTTGTAAGTGCCATTATACGGTCTTCATAGGATTCAAATAATTGTGAAACTTTTTTAATAGAAACAGTATAAAATACTTTTTGTTGTAGATAATTTTTAGCTTCTTTTTGATTTTTAATTGTAAGTTGACTTTTCTTATGATTTAAATCCTTATTTATATTTTCTAGTTGATTGTATAACTTTTCAATTTGAATTCCATTTTTAATAATTGTGGCATCTAAAGTAGCTATTTCAGATTCTAAGTTATTTAACTGTTTTGAAAGAAGTAACTTTTCTGCGGATAATTCCTTTTGACTTAAGTCTTTTTTCTCAACATTATTAATTAAAGACTGGATACGGTCTATATTAGATGATAATATAATGACTTGATCATCAAGTTGCTGATTCAGATGTTTTAGGTTTGAAATTTTATCGTCAATCACTCTAATTTTTTCTTGATAATCAGATACTAATATATTAATATCAGTATTTAATTTATCTGATGTTAAATCATTTATTTTTTGTTCTTGGAATGTGTTTAAATCAAATAAAAATTGATCTTTTGAATATTCTTGTAGTGTTTTTAGTTCTTTAAATACTTGTAAATAAAGTTGAATAAACTGCTTAACATCTTCAGGATGAGCAGGTATTTCATAAAAGTTAATTAAACTTAGCATGAAATGGTGATGTATATTATAAATTAAGTATATTTGATTAAATAAAAAGTGAACTCTAGAGTGTATAACCTCTAAATCTTTGGTAATCAATTCTTTCTTATTGTTAACTAACTCGAGTTGTTCATAAAAGTATAAGTTACTATCCTCTAGTGAGAGTTTAACCTTTAATGTATTATGTTTTAGATGTAGACTATTAGATAAATATTCGCTATAGGCTTGCTCTTGTTTTTTAAAGTGTTCAAGTTCTATTTCAAAAGCTGTTTTATCCTGCAAATATTTTAACTCATTGGCTTCTACAACGGATTCAAAGGTATGATTGATTAAATCTTTTTTTAATTTTTGATTAGCCAATTGTTGTTCTTTTAGTACGTTTTCTTTATCAATTTGTAATTGTAAAGTCATATTTAATACATTAGTTTCATGTTCTAATTTTAAGTCAAGTAATGAGATTTCATGTTTTTTATTTGTTCTAAAAACATTTAATTTATGATTTAGGCTATCTTCCTCATATTGATAGTGACTTAGATGGTAATTGGTATCATTTGATAGTAGATTGACATCTTTTTCAGAAATAGAATTGGCTATACTTAACTTTAAATCAAGTGGTGCAATTTGAGATAAGTGGTCATGATCAAGTCTATCCATTTCTAATTCGTATAGTTGCTTGATATGTTTTAATTGCTGCTCAATAACTTTTTGCTCATATATGTAGTTTTGTTCATTATTATATATAAGTTGTTTTTGTTCAATAATAATTTTTTTACCAAGCATGCGCCAATTAGATTTATCTTCAATAAGTTTGTATTCTAATATAGATAATTTATGATAATGCTCTTTCATTTTTGATTGAGTTTCTTTTTCGGTGCGAATAATTTGTTTATTAAGTTCGTTTTCTTGATTGCGTAAAAATTTTCTATGTTCTTTATTTAGAGTTTTAATTTCATCTTCAGTTGTCGCATCATTTACTAATTTTTTATGTTCTAAAGTTTTATCTTGTCTTTCTGAGGTGATTGCATCTCTAAAAGAACTCAGTTTGGAGTTTAATAATGAAATTGATTCTCCAGTTTCTTTGATTAGTTTTTCTTTTTCAATATTAAAGTTGTCAATAATTATATTAATATTATTTTTATGAGTCTCAACTTTATCTTTATATGTTTTTTCAAGTTCTTTATTATTTAATTGATAATCACTTTTTAATTTATCAAGTGCTGCTTCAAGTGGCTTTTTTTGAGATTCATAAACATCTTTAATATCTTTTAAAAGATCTGCCTTTTTAATCTTTAGATTATCAATAGATTTATTAAATTCTGTTAAGGCTTGATGATAATCACTTTTTATAGATAAGTATTTTTTATCTGATTGGTCACGGTAAAAGTTTTTTGTCTCATTAATTGATTTAATTTGAGTAGATATACTTTTTTCATAATCAGAAAGTTCATTATCAATTAAAAGCAAGTTGTTTGCATAAATTTCATTGATATTTGTTATATCTTCATGGTGATTAGATTCTAGTTTTTCAATAGATAATGCACTTTGTTTTTTAATGTTTATAATATTTCTTTCAATAATTGAAATTTCTTTTGAACGTATATTTTGTGCAGATGATTTAGATTGTAAAAAGACATCATATATTTCTGATAAAGAATTATTTATTTTATCAATTTCATGTGCCATTTGATTTTTTAAATTTATTAAATCTAAATTGGATTGTTCATCAAGTACTAATAATTCTTGATCAACTTGTTCATGTACAAGTTGAATGTTAGTTTTAAAAGTTTTAATTTTTTCAGAGAAAAGATGATTGAGTTTTTCTTGATTATCATTTGTATCTTTTAATACTAATTGATGAGCTTTTTCGAAAGACAAAAATTCTCTCTTGATATTTGAGAGTAAAGTTTTTAGTGGAGCCACTATAGATTTATATTTTTTATCCTTTTTAGCAAGTTCTTCAAGTGCTAAATTTGATTCTTTTATAAAGTCAAACAAGTATAATCACCTACATACCTAATTATATCATAATGCCTTAGTAGTAACATCTTAAATATCTATCTAAATATGAACTATAAATCTTTTAATTAAATTTATTATAAAAAAAAGAATGTATATTCTAGATTATGAACATAAAAGATTTGAATTTTATTAATATTTGTAAAACACTATAAAGATATAACTAAAAAGATAAAAAATGAGCATAAAATGGTATAATAAACGTTATAAAAGTAATTAAAGATGGGTGATGAATAATGTACAGATATATTAAAGGTGTTGTAACACAAATCACACCTCAACACATTGTAGTTGAAAATAATGGTATTGGATATTTAGTATTAAGTCCAATTCCTTATCAATATAAAATAGGTGAGGAAACAACACTTGTTACCTATTTACACGTTAGAGAAGATCTTTTTAGTCTCTATGGATTTAAAGATGATGAAACGCTTCAACTTTTCTTAAAATTAATTAGTGTTTCAGGCATTGGACCAAAATCTGCGATGAGTATTGTAGCATATGATGATAGTACAAAGATTATTACAGCTATTGAGCAAGGAGATGCGAAGTATTTAACGAAGTTTCCTGGAATAGGTATGAAATCAGCACAACAAATAATACTAGACTTAAAGGGTAAACTTGTAAGTGATGACTTAGATGTAAAACTTATAAGTGATAATTCTAAAGATGTCGCAGCTGCATTAGAAGCACTAGGCTATAACAAGAAAGAGATTGCAAAAGCAATTAAAAACGTTGATTTTGATCAAGAATTAGACAAAGCACTAAAAAGTGCATTATCATATCTTTTAAAGTAGGTAGTTTATGAGTGAAGAAAAATCAGTATTAAGAGATCTTAATTTAAAAAATGATGATGAGTTATTACTACGTCCTCAAACACTTAATCAATACATTGGACAAGATGATATAAAAGAAATGTTAAGTATCTATATTCAGGCAGCATTAAAAAGAGAAGAAAGTTTAGATCACGTATTATTATATGGTGCCCCAGGTTTAGGAAAGACTACACTTGCTCAAATTATTGCAAATGAGTTAGGTGTGGATATTAAGATCACATCAGGACCAGCTATTGAAAAAACTGGTGATTTAGTAGCGCTTTTATCTACATTAAATGCCGGTGATGTCTTATTTATTGATGAGATTCACCGAATACCTAGATTTGTTGAAGAAGTTTTATATTCAGCAATGGAAGATTATACACTTGATATTGTCTTAGATAAAGAAAGAGATTCTAGAAGTATTAGAATTGAATTACCTCCATTTACCTTAATTGGTGCAACTACCAGATTTGGTGATTTAAGTCATCCGTTAAGAGAACGATTCGGTGCTGTTTTTAGGCTAAGTTATTATAAACTTGAAGAAATTAAGAAAATAGTACGTAGAACATCTTTAGTCTATCAAAATGAAATTGAAGAATCAGCAGTTATCGAACTTTCTAAAAGAAGTCGCGGTACACCAAGAATTGCTAACCGTTTATTTAGACGTGTTAGAGACTTTGCTGAAATAATGACGGATACAGTGATTACTTTAGAAATTACTGAGCTAGCATTATCAAAACTTGGTATCGATCAAAAAGGTCTTGATGCTTCGGACTACTTATATTTAAAAGGTATTGTAGAGCGATTTAATGGTGGCCCGGTTGGACTTGAGTCACTCGCATCAACAATTGGTGAGGAACCTGGTACAATTGAGGATGTTTATGAACCATATTTACTTCAAGAAGGATACATTAAAAGAACACCCAGAGGTAGAGTAGCAACTGAACTTGCTTATAACCTTTTAGGTAAAAAATATTATAAAGGATTACTAGAAAATTGAAATTAGACTTATTTGACTATGAATTACCTAAAGAACTTATCGCACAACATCCAAAAGATAAAAGAGATCATTCTAAATTGCTTGTTGTTGATAGAAAATTAAATACTACAAAAGATCTAATGTTTTATGATTTTTTAGATGAATTATGCGAAAACGATGTTTTGGTCATGAATAACACTAAAGTTATACCTGCCAGACTGATTGGAGAAAAAACAGATACCCATGCAGTTATTGAAGTATTATTATTAAAAGACCTAGGTAATAATCATTGGGAAGCATTAACTAAACCTGCAAAAAAAGTTAAAGTAGGTACAAAAATATCTTTTGGTAATGATAAATTAATCTTAGAATGTATACAAATAAAAGATGAAGGTATACGTATATTTAAAACCATTTATGAGGGTATATTTTTAGAAGTTTTAGAAAGTTTAGGCACAATGCCTCTACCTCCTTATATAACTGAAAAACTAGAAGATCCAAATAGGTATCAAACTGTTTATGCTAAACTTTCAGGGTCAGCAGCAGCACCTACTGCAGGACTTCATTTCACAAATGAACTTTTAGATAAAATCAGAAAAAAAGGTGTTTTAGTACTTGAAATTACACTTCATGTTGGATTAGGCACGTTTAGACCTGTACAAGTAGAGGATATAACAACCCATCAAATGCATCATGAAAGTTATGAAATCTCAGAAGAAGTTGCAATTAAATTAAATGATTCCGTAAAAAATAAAAAAAGAATTATTGCTGTTGGAACAACAACAGTTCGTACTTTAGAATCAAATTATAATAATGGTTTTACATCAGGAAATTACTCAACAAATATATTTATATATCCGGGTTATAAGTTTAAAGTGGTTGATTCAATATTAACTAACTTTCATTTACCTAAATCTAGTTTAATGATGTTAATTTCTGCTTTCTATAATAGAGAAAGAATTCTTGAGGTTTATAAAGAAGCTGTAAATAAAAACTATCGCTTCTTTTCATTCGGCGATAGTATGTTTATTAAATAAAATATAATGTTATTGATAATATTCCAATTAAAAGTGCATATATTGAAAACCAAATAAGATTATTAACCTTTACATATTTACTCATAATGCGAACAGTAAGTAATGAAAAGATAAAACTAAATACAAAAGCAATCACAAATCCTGGGATATCAATTATTCCAGGATTTTTTATTGAATCATATAACCCAAGTGCTGATACAGGAACACTTACAACGATATAACTTAAAAATGAAAACTTTAATACTTTAGAAATTTCTATTTTTTGACTTAAACCACCAACCATAGTTATACCTGAACGACTAATACCAGGAAAAACTGCAAACATTTGAAATAATCCTATGAAACTTGCACGCTTAAAACTAATATTATTTTCAAAGTTTTTATTTCTTAAATTGAAAACTAGGAATAGTAATAAAGCAGTTAAAATAAGTGAGATTCCTACTGTAAGTAAATTAGTATAATCATTAAGAACTGAATTAAAGAAAAAACCGACAATACCTATTGGTATAATAGCAATTATAAGTTTTAGACTATAATTAAAATTTTCTTTAATTAGGTTATCATTTCTTGAATTCCTATTAAAAATAAAACGCCAACTATCAACAATCAACGACTTTATATCCTTAAAGTAATACATAAATAGCGCTAAGAATGAACCCATATTAGTAATCATTAAAAATAGTGATAAACTTTCACCTAAATCCTTACCACCCATAAAAATTTTTGAAAATAGTACTAAATGACCAGAAGATGATACAGGAAAGATTTCAGTTATCCCTTGAATAATACCTAATATCATATATATAAATAAATCAATTATGTAACTCATAGTTAATATGTCCTTTAAAATGTTGTATTATCGCTATTATAGCATAATAAAGATTGAATTTTCTTGAAAAAAAACATATAATGATAAGTAAGGAAAGTGATATCATGTTAACAACAAATCAAATAATTACTTTAATCGTATCATTGATTGTTATTGCAGTAGGTATGACATATTTATATTTATACCATAGAAAAAACACTCAAGATTCAAAAAATAAAATGACTATTAATATTAAAACACTACTAGAAGCATTAGGTGGTGCAAATAATATTATAGATACATTTTTGGATCATAAAAGACTTAAAGTAAAATTAGAAAATCCAAAATTAATATCTCAAACCTTGTTAAAATCTCTTGAAATATCTGGGTTTTTAACAGGCAAAGAAATTAAATTATTAATTAAGGATAACCCAGTTGATGTAAAAAATAAGTTAGATAAGTTAAGAAATGAGGTAAGACAATGAAGCAAAAATTTGTTATCGTTTCAGAGTATGGACTGCATGCAAGACCAGCTACAAGATTAGTAAATCAGGCAATGAGCTTTCAAAGTGAAATCACTTTGACTGCATTTAACCGTACGGTTAATCTAAAAAGTATTATGGGCGTGATGAGCTTAGGAATTTATAATGGAGAAGTTGTTGAAATTTCTGCAGAAGGTGACGATGCTCAAGAAGCTATTTTAAGTTTAACCGATTTTATGGTAGCTGAAGGACTAGGACAAGTTAGTAAATGATTAAAAAAATACTCCAAGGCTTTCTTGTTGGCGTCGGAGCAATATTACCTGGAGTAAGTGGCGGTATGATAGCTGCCGCTTTTAATATATATTCAAAACTTATTGAATCTTTAGATCAAATAACTAAAAAACCTATCAAAGCTGTTTTAAATATATGGGAATATCTTGTAGGGATTTTATTGGGTATTTTAATTGGTTTTTTAGGTATTGCATATATATTTTATTTAATTCCAATACCATTAACATTATTGTTTATTGGTCTTATATTAGGTGGTATTCCAGAAATATATAATTTATCTAAACCTACATCAAAAAAAATCATGCCATATATTATTATATTTGTAACAATGATACTCATGTTATCTTTAACAATCTTTGGATCTAATATAACTCAAAAAGATACATTGAATACAAATTATATTTTGTGGTTTGTAGTGGGTATACTACTTGCTGTAAGTTTAATAGTTCCTGGTTTAAGTGGAACAATGCTAATGCTTATGATTGGTTATTATGGACCACTTATTTTAGTTGGTAAAAATTTAATTGAGTCAGTTTTGACTATAAATTTTGATCTATTTTATGGTAATGTACTACAAGTCTTATTTGTAGCTTTCGGTGTTGTATTTGCATTTATAGTTTTAGGAAAAGTATTTAATTATGTACTCAAACGTTTTCCCAAAACGTTTTATCAAATCGTACTTGGAATTGTAACTATTGCACCAATTAACATCATTTTTAGTTTAAATGATGATTTAAAAACACATGAGAATCCGGTCTATATATTTAATATTCAAGAAAATTGGTATATGTGGTTAATTGGTATCGCATTCATACCATTAGGAATTTATGTAGCTAGATTATTTATTAAGGAAGAAAGTAATGAGACAGAAAAAAGTAAAAGAAGCAACACTTGAAAATTTAATCAGTTTAGGTGTATTAACAAGTCCAGATCAATTTAAGATGAATAAAGCAGATAATGTAACTTTAGAAGTTGGTAGTGGAAAGGGGAAATTCATAACATCATTAGCAAATGATTTTCCGGATCAAACATTTATTGCAGTTGAAAGAGACATTAATGTTTGTTATAGATTAGCTTTTAAAAGACAAGAATTAAAATTAAATAACCTAATCATCATTATGGATGATGCACTTAAACTTTATGAGTATTTAAAAGATATTAAAGTTGATTTGATACAATTAAACTTTTCTGATCCATGGCCAAAGAAAAAACATCATAAACGCAGACTAACCTATCCATCAATGCTAAACATTTTTAAGCAGTTCTTAAAAAATAATGGAAAGATTATTTTAAGAACCGATCATGTTGATTTATTTAATGATTCATTTCAATATTTTAATGAATCAGGCTTTAAAATCATAGAATGTAATTGGGATTTAGAAGCGTCAAATTATATGACCGAATATGAGGTTAAGAAAAGACAATTCGGACCAATATATCAATTAGTAGCGGAGCAAATATATGATCAATCACTATAAAAATTTAAGTCTATTACCAGGAATATCTGGTAATGAAAAAAAAGTAAGAAACTATTTTAAAGAGCAAATTCAAAAATATCCTAACTATGAAATGATTATTGATAAATTAGGTGGCATTTTTGCTTACAAAAAATCCAGCAATCCAAATGCTTTAACAGTACTTGTAGCAGGACATTTAGATGAAGTAGGTTTAATGGTTAAAGGTATTAAATCAAACGGTGCAATCGAACTTTTGCCAATTGGTGGATTATCAGGAGAGGTATTTATATCTCAAATTATGTATGTTTATACAAAAGATAATAAAAAAATACCTGGAGTTATAGGAAGTATTCCTCCACATTTAAAACAAAACAATCAAGTAGATATTAAAAGTTTATTATTAGACATTGGTACTACAAGTAAAGAAGAAACACTCAGTTTAGGAATTAATTTAGGTGATATGGTTTTATTTGATACACCATATATAGAAACAGAAAATAAAAAACGTTGGATATCAAAAGCAATTGATAATCGTTTTGGATGTGGACTAGCACTTGAAGCGATTGAAAAATTTCATGACAGTTCATTCGACTTTAATTTGGCAATTGGTGCAACTGTTCAAGAAGAGGTTGGTTTAAGAGGTGCTGAAGTAGCAACCAATTTATTTAAACCAGATATGTTTATTGCACTTGACTCATCACCGTTAAATGATATACATGATAATAATGCTATTGGAAAACTAGGTGAAGGATATTTATTAAGAATTTATGACCCTAAAAACATCATGTTATTTAAATTGAAAAACTATATGAAGGAATTAAGTCATAAAAACAATATTAAATATCAAGAATATATATCCATGGGTGGAACCGATGCTGCAAAAGCAATTGATATGCATGAAGGTATCATTGCAACAACAATTGGACTTCCAGCAAGATATATTCATAGCAGTGTAGCAATGGCTGATTTCTTTGACCTAGAACAAGCAAGAAAAATGTTGTATACTTTAATTGAGGACTTAAATAGTCAAAAGATAAAAGATTTATATTAAAAAGGAGAGCCAAAATGAAGACATATATATTAAACAATGGTGTTATAATGCCAAGCTTTGGATTAGGCACATTTTTAGTTGAACAAGGTGAATCGGCTTATGAAATTGTAAAGTCGGCACTAAAAATCGGATATCGACATATAGATACTGCTCAAGCGTATGGTAATGAAGCAGATGTTGGTAGAGCAATAAAAGACTCTAAAATTCCAAGAAAAGATATTTTTGTTACATCAAAGCTATCTAGAAAATACTTTGGCGATGAAAAAGTTATTCGTGCTGCACTTGATGAGTCGTTAAAAGTACTTGACTTAGACTATATTGATTTAATGCTCATACATTGGCCAAGTCATGACATAGAACAAAATAGACTGATATGGTCAATTTTTGAAGAATACTATATGGCAGGTAAATTTAAAGCAATTGGAGTATCCAATTTTCAAAGACACCATATGGAGGATTTACTTAAAACTGCTAAGGTACGTCCAGTAGTCAATCAAGTTGAATGCCATCCTTTATTAAGTCAACAACCACTACATAAATATTTAGAGACAATTGATTGTCAAATGACATCTTATGGACCATTTGCAAAGGGTGAAATATTTAAAGGCAGACCTTATGAAATATTACTTGAGGTTGCAAAAAAATATGGTGCAACAATTCCCCAAGTAGTCATTGCATGGGGCCTAGAACGTCAGATTGTCATGATTCCAAAAAGTGTTCATGAGGACCGTTTATTAGAAAACTTTAAAGGTCAAGAACTAGTTTTAAGTAAAGAAGATTTAGAAAAGGTTAATAGTATTAATAGAGGTCGTAGATTATATACAGATCCTGATAATACACCAGATACTTGGTAATAACTAAATAAGAAAATAAGTTAAAGATAATCATTGATATTTAAATGATTATCTTTTTCATGTATAATAGAGGTATCATATTAACGAACGGAGTACGATTGTGGCAAAGAAAAATTATGATGAAACAAGTATTCAAATACTTGAAGGGTTGGAAGCCGTTAGAAAAAGACCGGGAATGTATATTGGTTCAACAGATCAAAGAGGATTACATCATCTTGTATGGGAAATTGTTGATAATGCAATGGATGAGGTATTAGCTGGATTTGGAAATGAAATTAATGTAACGATTAAGTCTGATAATTCGATTAATATATTAGATAATGGCCGAGGCATGCCATATAAAAAACACACATCTGGGGTACCGACAACCCAGGTTATTTTTACTGTTTTACATGCTGGAGGTAAATTTGGTGGTGATGGTTCGTATAAAGTAGCAGGTGGACTTCACGGTGTTGGTTCATCAGTGGTTAACGCATTATCTTCAGTTTTAGAAGTTACTGTCTACAAAGATGGTGGGATATTTAGACAACGTTTTGAAAATGGCGGTAAAATAATTTACCCATTAGAACAAATTGGAGAATCTAAAAAAACCGGAACAGAAGTTTATTTTAAACCAGATCCTACAATATTTTCAACAACACTATATAATTATGAAACAATTAAAGAACGTCTTAAAGAATCTGCATATTTAATTAAGGGTTTAAAGATTAATTTAACTGACGAACGTAGTAATAAAAAAGAAACATTTAAGTTTGATGAAGGTATTAAAGCATATGTTGAAATGATGAATCAAGGTAAAAACGTACTGCATGAAGTTACAGATATTGAAGGTAATTTTATAGCTACTAATAAAGCAGTTATAGAAGTAGAAGTTGCATTACAATACACAGATAGTTACAGTGAAAACATCATTTCATTTGTAAATAATGTACGTACAAAAGATGGTGGTACGCATGAAATCGGATTTAAAAGTGCACTTACTAAAGTAATCAATGATTATGCTAGAAAGTATAATCACCTTAAAGAAAAAGATTCAAACATCGATGGTGTTGACATAAGAGAAGGCTTAACTGCAATTGTATCCTTAAGAATACCTGAAACCATTTTAGAATTTGAAGGACAAACGAAAGCAAAACTCGGTACACCTGAAGCTAGAAATGCACTTGAATCAGTTTTCTATGAAAAATTTAATACTTTTTTAGAAGAAAATGCAGATAGTGCTACCCAAATTATTTCTAAAGCACTAGCCGCAGCTAATGCTAGAGAAGCAGCTAGAAAAGCTAGAGAAGAAGCTAGAGAAGGTAAAAAAAGAAGCAAAAAAGAGGTTATTTTATCAGGCAAACTTACACCTGCACAAGGTAAAGATAAAAAAATAAATGAACTTTTTTTAGTCGAAGGTGATTCTGCTGGTGGCTCAGCAAAACAAGGTAGAAATAGAAGATTTCAGGCAATACTACCTTTACGTGGGAAAGTAATCAATACTGAAAGAACTAATACTGAAACAATCTTAAAAAATGAAGAAATATCTACAATGATTTATACCATCGGGGCAGATTTTGGTGATGATTTTGATATAAATAAATGTAATTATGCAAAAGTTATAATCATGACCGATGCTGATGATGATGGTGCACATATTCAAACCTTATTACTTACATTTTTCTTTAGATACATGAGACCACTGATTGAAGATGGTCGTTTATATATTGCTCAACCACCATTTTATAAAGTTTCCTATAAGAAAAATAAAAAAGAAGAAATTATTTATGCATGGAATGATGAACAATTAAAAGAAATATTAGAAAATGTTGGTTCTAACTACATGATTCAGCGATATAAAGGGTTAGGTGAGATGAATTTTGGCCAACTTTGGGATACAACAATGAATCCTGAAACACGATCATTAATTCAAGTTACAATTGATGATATGAATGTTAGTGATAAACATATTAGTATTTTAATGGGTGATCAAGTTGCACCAAGACGTGAATGGATTGAGTCTAATGTTGATTTTGAAGTGACGGATGAATTTGATATAGAAGGTAAGATAAGATGAGTAAACTAAATAATAAACTGGATAAATTTTTAGACGAAAAAGTTGAAAAAGTCTTGCTGGAAGATATTATGTCATCACGTTTTGCAAGATATTCAAAATATATTATTCAAGACCGTGCATTACCTGATGCACGTGATGGGTTAAAGCCTGTACAAAGACGTATTTTATATGCAATGGGTCAAATGGGTTTAAATTATAATAAATCCTATAAAAAATCTGCAAGAATTGCAGGAGAGGTTATGGGTAAGTATCATCCGCATGGTGACTCTTCAATTTATGAAGCAATGGTGCGTCTTAGCCAAGACTTTAAAATGCGAATTCCTTTAGTAGACATGCATGGTAATAATGGTTCTATTGATGGTGATAGTGCTGCTGCAATGCGTTATACAGAAGCAAGATTATCAAAAGAAGCTGAATATTTACTTAAAGATATCGAAAAAAGAACAGTTAGTTTTGTTCCTAACTTTGATGATGAGGAACAAGAACCTACAGTTTTACCTGCAAGATTTCCTAACCTTTTAGTCAATGGTGCAATGGGAATCTCTGCTGGTTATGCAACAAAAATTCCACCTCATAATTTAGGAGAGGTAATTGATGCAACTGTAGCATTAATAGATAATCCTGATATTACGAATGATGAAATATTAAAATACATTAAAGGACCTGATTTTCCAACTGGCGGTATTGTTCAAGGTAAAGCAGGTATTAAACAAGCACTTACAACAGGTAGTGGAAAAATAATTATTCGTTCAAAAACAAACATAGAAGAAATCTCTAAATCACAAGATAGAATCGTTGTTACACAAATACCTTACGAAGTCAATAAAGCAGATTTAGTTCGTCAAATTGATACATTAAGAATAAACAACAATATTGAAGATATTTTAGAAATAAGAGATGAAACTGACCAAGAAGGATTAAGAATTGCTATAGATCTTAAAAAAGGTGCAGATTCACAACTTATGCTAAATTATCTGCTTAAAACAAGCGATTTACAAGTAAGCTACAACTACAATATGGTAGCTATTTTAAAGCATCGTCCTGTATTATCGGGTGTACTTGATTTACTTAAAGTTTATGTTGAACATCAAAAAGAGGTTGTTACAAACCGTAGTAACTTCGAACTTGAAAAAGCAACAAAAAGAAATCATATTGTTGATGGCCTTATTAAAATGACATCAGTAGTCAGTGAAGTAATAGAAGAAATTAGAAAATCAAAAAATAAATCAGATTCTAAAGAAAATATACAAAAACATTTCGGCTTCACAGAAATTCAAGCAGAAGCAATAGTTATGCTACAACTTTATAGATTATCTACTACTGACATACAAGCACTTATGGATGAAAAAGCAAATCTGGATAATGAAATAGAAGCTTTAGAACGCATACTTTCAAATGAACGTTTACTATTAAAAACGATTAAAACAGAATTACTTGAGGTTCAAAAACAATTACAATCTCCAAGAAAAACAGAACTTGAAGCTGAAATTGAAAACATTAAAATAGATGAAAAAGACCTTATTAGTGATGAGCAAACAATGATTGGTGTAACCAAGGACGGGTATATAAAACGTGCTTCATTACGTTCATATACTGCATCAAAAGAAGTAGGGTTAAAAGAAAATGATGCATTTATTTATGAAGGAGAATTAAATACATTAGATACTTTAATTCTATTTACAAATATGGGTCAGTATATTTATTTACCGGTTTTCAAAATTGATGAACAAAAATGGCGTGATTTAGGCGTCTTTATTAATAACATTGTTCCAATTCAAAAAGGTGAAATGATTATTAGAGTACTTGCTGTAAGTAATTTTAGTCAAGATATGAAAATACTTTTAACAACAAAACTTGGACAAATGAAACAAATAAACCTTGCAGATTTAGAAGTAAGTCGTTATAATAAAACGTTACGCGTAATGAAGTTAAATAAAGATGATCAATTAGTATCAGTAGACTTTAATCAACAAGAAAATATTATTGCAATTTCCAAAGAAGGATATGTCCTGCGCTTTGATACAGAAGAGCTTCCAATATACGGTTTAACAGCTGGTGGTGTTAAATCAATGGCTCTAAATGAAAAAGATGAGGTGGCGGTTGCATTTTACGCAAAAGAAACAGATGATTTCTACTTTTTAACTTCTCGTGGTCACGTGATTAAAGATACAGTATTAGAACTTCCAAAATATGCTAGAAATCGTCGTGGTATCATCTTAATCGAACGTATTAAAACATCACCACACTTTATAGTTAGCGCGTCTAGATTATCAAAAACACAAGTAAAAGAAGATGTAAAAGTTCGACTAGTATCTACAAAAGATACGCTTTTAACAACTGTATCTGAACTTAAATATGTAGCAAATAAATTTGGTAAAAAAATGATTGACGATGGTTACTATATGGAGATATATCCATCCAATGAACCTGAAGAATTTATAAAGCCTACTCCCCCAAAAGTAGTTAAAAAAGAAGAAGTCACACAAGCAAAAGTAATAGAAGAAACTATACAAACAAAACAAAATCAAAAGTTAAGGCTTTCAAGGCTTGATTTATTTGATGAAGAATAGAGGGTAAATATGAAATTAGTTGTAAATAAGAAACAAATTGAAGTTAAAGAACCTGTGAGTCTTGAAGATTTAGCAAGATTAGAAGGCATTGAGGGAGCGATATTCGCAACCGTTAACGGACGTATGCGTGAACTTGCATATAATGTAGCAAATGATGCAACAATTGAATTTAAGGGGCTATCAAGTGATGTAGGTATGAGAATTTATGAAGCTACATTACGTTATGTGTTTGCAAAGGCAGTATATGAAATCGATCCAACATTAAAAATTAGATTTAGCTATTCAATTTCAAGATCTATTTTAGTAACCATTGAAAACAAAGAATTAACACCAGAATTATATGAATCAATATTAAATAGAGTGAATGAAATCATTGCTAAAAAAATTGATATTAAAAGAATTTCCGTAACTAAAGAAGAGGCAACAAAACTCTACACAAAACAAAATTATTTAGATAAAATTGAAACACTTAAATTAAGAGTTGAAAATCATGTAAACCTTTACCAAACAGATGATTATATAAATTACATGTTTTCATACATGCTTCCAAATACAGGTTATCTTACAAAATTTGATACTAAATTTTATAATCCCGGATTTTTAATATTTTTCCCAAGATCAGAACTAAAAGGTGAACTACCAGTTTTTGTTGATCAAAAAACATTTGGACGTTCCTTGAAAGAAGCATATAAATGGGCAAAAATTATTGGTGGTGACACCATTGCAAACATTAATAAAAATGTTGATACAAGAGATAAAGAAGTAGATTTTGTAAACCTATGCGAAACGAAACATAATAATCAATTATCTGAATTAGGAAATATTATTCAAGAAAATATTGATGATATTAAATTAATTGCAGTTGCAGGTCCCTCATCATCAGGTAAAACTACATTTACTAATCGATTAAGAATTGAATTATTAGCTAAAGGTATCAAACCAATGATGATTTCAATGGATAACTACTATAAACCTAAACATGAAGCACCAAAAGATAGTGACGGAAATCCAGATTTAGAGCATGTTGAAGCGCTTGATGTACAACGTTTTAACAAGGATATGGCTGATTTAGTTATGGGTAAATCTGTTAGCATGCCAATCTTTGACTTTAAACAAGGAAAACGTGTAGAGGGTCCAAGTGTTAAATTAGAAAAGGGTTCACCTATCTTAATTGAAGGTATTCATGCTTTAAACGAAAAACTTACAGATTTAATACCAAGTCACCAAAAATTCAATATATTTATTTCTCCAAATACACAACTACATATTGATAATCACAACCCAATTTCACTCACAGATTTAAGATTAATTAGAAGAATGGTTCGTGATCAAAAATATAGAAATACACCAGTAACAATGACCCTTGATATGTGGAGTAGTGTACGTCGTGGTGAATTTAAATGGATTTATCCATATCAAGAAACAGCAAACTATGTTTATAATTCAGAATTAACATATGAATTACTGGTTTTAAATAAAATAGCACTACCTCATTTAAATGCTGTACCTCGTGATGACAAACACTTTATTGTTGCTAACCGTTTAGTTAAATTCTTAAAATACTTTAAAGAAATCGATTCAAAACTGATTCCATCTAACTCTATATTATTAGAATTTATTGGTGGATCTCCATTTCATGATTAAAATATAAAAACAAAAGGACGGATTTAAATGATAGCATTATCCAACATGAACAGACTTCAAGTATCTACCGATCTTTTATTATTGCTGTTAAAAGTTTATGAAGCTAAAGGTAAAGACTTTTACTATGATGAGCTCTTTAGTAAAGATAAAGATGTGTTCTTAAAAAAGACAATTGAAAAGAACGTATTTTACTTTGCTAAAATATTAAAGATGCCACTAACTGATGCAAGATTAAAACTAATTTCAACCAAAAAGTTAGTTGCTAAAAACAAAACAGAAAGCTTATTAATTAATATTAAAGATGCGCTATCATCGATACAAAAACATCCTAAAGAATTTGAGCTCATGACTAACGAATTTGATAATTTAATTAGAATGTTAAGTAAGGATTATGAGCCAATTAAATTTAATACAACATTAGTTAAAAAAGATGGGACACTTTTTGCAACAAAAAAAACTAATGGTAAAAAAGATGAACTTGATCAAATTATAGAAGTCTATAATAAACAAAATAAAACAAAACAATATGAATTAACACAATTGATATCAAATTTTTATGTCGATTTTATTAATAATAACTTATTCACCTCAAGTACTGAAATCATTGCATATATAGGATTATATGCAATGATTTTAAGGGACTTTTCAGTGTTTAAATATTTTTCATTTTTTGAATTGTTCTATAAAAAATTTGAACAATATGAATTAGCAATAAATCAAGCAAATTACTATTACAATACTGGATATCCAAATACAGATATGCTATCAAAGTTCTTATTAGACATATTTGATACAGCTTATGAACAAGTCAATGATTACTCTAGAGAGTATTCATTTGAGATAAAATTAAATAAAAGTGATAATATAGAAGCATCCATTAGAAATGGTAAAGAAATATTTTCTAAAGCGGAACTTAGACGCTTACATCCAACCGTTTCTGTAATTACAATTGATCGTACATTAAAAAGATTAAAGGATGAGGGAATCATCCAAGTACTTGGAAAAGGCAGAAGTTCAAAGTGGCAACGTGTTGATGAAGATAAAAGACGTGGTGGACGACAACTTGATATTTTCCATTTCACAGATGCCTTATAATAGGAGAATATTATGAAAATAGGATTTACCTCAGATTCATCAAGTGGTTTAGCATACGCACCATTTGATCATCATGCGAAAATCACAAAAACAACTATTCACTTTGGAAGTGAAACATTAATAGATGGAGTTGATATTTTAGCAGATGAATTCTATCTTAGACTAGAAAAAGATCCGAGTGTACCTAAAACTAGTGCACCAACAACACAAGAAATATTAGATCGAATAACTGAATTGAAAAATGAGGGTTGCACACATGTCATTCATTTTCCGATTTCAACGAATTTATCTACTTATGGTAAAAACTTAGAGCAAATCATTAAACCTCTAATTAGTGATATCGAGTTTAAAGTTATAGATACGAAGGCTGCAACACTTCTTCAAGGTTATATGGTATATTTCGCACAAAAACTACTAGAAAATGGATACACTTACGACCAAATAGAAAAAGAGGTACTAAACTTAAGAAATCATACAAATGCCTATTTTGTCGTAGACGACTTAAAATACTTAATTAAAAATGGTAGACTATCAAACATTACTGGAACAATTGGTATTTTAGCTAAAATAAAACCAATACTAAATTTAGATAAAAATGGATATATTACAACAAAAGAAAAAGTTAGAGTTCATTCAAAAGCCATTGAAAGAATGTTTGAGATGATTAAAGATGAAGCAAAAGATGCAAAAAAGGTTACTTATATGGTACTTCATACAAACAGACTAAATGATGCACTAGAATTTAAGAAAAAAATTGAAACAGAACTTTCTAATGTTAAACAAGTACTAGTTTCAACAATTACTCCAACAGTTGGCGCACATATTGGTTCAAAAATATTAGGTGCGGGCTATGTTATAGAAGATGAGTATGCGTTCCTATAATAAATACATTAATTATTTTAATACTGTACAAAACGAGCTGTTTAATAGTAATGATGAGAATAATGTACGTTATATTATTACTCAACTTATGTTATTTCTTAAAAATAATCACCTAATTGATAAAAATTATCTAGATAAAAACCAATTATTTGTTAAGTGTGAAGCCGATAAAAGTTTAATTAAAGAGCAAAGTATAGATGATTTACTAAGTTTTTTAACAATGATATATAGAATAGATTATATAGACTCAAATAGTGATGCGTATATCATTTACTATAATAACCAAATGATACATGAGATTTTAAATAATTTAATTATTAAGCTAAAGAAAATTACGGAGGGTAATTGATATGTTTCAATATAATTGGCAAAAAAGAATAGTTGCTGCAACACCATTAATTGCTTTAATCATCTTTTTAAGCGTTGGATTTTTATATGATGCTTGGCATCCAGGTTGGACAGCATTTTTATTAATTCCAATCGTACCTTTTCTAGTGGGATTAAAACAAATAAGGATTACTTTTCCACTTATTGTATTTGTAGCTTATATTGCATTAGGTATTTCAGGATATTGGCATCCAGGTTGGATTATATTTTTATTAATACCACTACAAAATATTTTATTTCCACCTCAAACAATTTCGAAATATATAAAAAAAGAAGATAAAAACAAGTCTAAACCTAAAGATTATATGGATGCTGAAATAGATGAATAATTAGAGGCAAGAAAACCATGGAAATAACAAAATTTGCAGAAATTATTAGTTTGATACATGAAGCATTTTTTGAAGAAAAACTAACTATTAAAAAAACTGGAAATATTATTTATCTTACAAACAACAAAGAAACTTTCAGTGTTGATAATATAGTTAAGACACGTATAAGAATCACATTTCCTGACTATGTAGGTAAAATAGACATATTTAGAGATTTTTTCGGATTTATCATGAAAAATAATGATAATCTTTGTGACACATCAGATTTTATTGATTTATCAATTTCACATGCGATTAAAATTAGTGGAGTGGTTGATAATATTGATATGTATGAAATTAAAAATTATAAAGATTTATAGAAATATAAATCTTTTTTAATACATAAATGTAAGGGTTTTACTTGTAATATTATTGTAAGTAAAGTATACTTAAAATTAAGAGATGTATGAAGACATCTTAAACTTAAAAAAACTCAAAGGAGAAAAAAGAATGAAGAAAGTGTTACTCTTATTAATGGTTCTTGTTGCTGGTTTTGCTTTAGTTGCATGTGGACCAAGTTCATACGAAATCGCTATGATTACCGATACTGGTGATATCGATGATGGCTCATTTAATCAAGGAACTTGGGAAGGAATTGTTGAATATTCTGAAGAATTCAAGAAGTCCCATAAATATTACAAACCTGCTGGTGAAGCAACTACAGATTATATGGCTGCTATTGACTTAGCAGTTGCAGGTGGAGCTAAGATTGTTATTACTCCAGGATTCTATTTTGAAACTCCTATTTTCCAAGCACAAACTAAATATCCAGATGTTAAGTTTGTCCTAATTGACGGATCACCACACAGTGGAGACTTTAATCCGGTTGTTGGAGATAATACATTATCAATATTCTTTAAAGAAGAACAAGCTGGATTCTTAGCTGCATATGCAAGTTATAAAGAAGGTTTAACAAATCTAGGATTTATGGGTGGGATTGCTGTTCCAGCCGTTCAAAGATTTGGTATTGGATGGGTTGCTGGTGCTTACCAAGCTGCAAAAGATGCTGCTAATACAACTTATGCATATAATCCAACTCACTATACATATTTAGGTACATTTGGTCCAAGTGACTCATACAAAACTGAGGCTGCTACTTGGTATTCAGCTGGTGTACAAGTAATTCATGCTGCTGCAGGTGGTGCTGGTCTATCAGTTATGGCTGCTGCACAAGATGCAACTAATAAATGGGTTGTAGGTGTTGACTCTGATCAAGCTGATGACTCAACTAGAGTATTAACCTCAGCAATGAAGGGTGTTGGTACAGCTGCTTATGATGCACTAGAAGCATTCTATGCTGATGAGTTCCCAGGTGGAGAAACTTGGAATCTTGATGTTTCTGATGATGCAGTTGGTTTACCAATGACAACTTCAAGATTTACTACTTTTACAGAAGCAAACTATAATACAATTTTAAACACAGTTAAAGCTGGTACAATATCTGTTCCTGCTACTGCTGCACAATTAGAAACATTTATTACTGGACTTGGATACACTGTTCCAGCAGGATTAATTGCTGCTATTAACGATTAAGTAAAATTCAAATAAGGTTTAAACTTTAAATCAAGGGGAACATTTATTTGTTCCCCTTATTTAAAATACAAATTTTGGAGGCAAAATATGGTAAGAATGCAAGGTATTACCAAAAAATTTGGTAATTTAGTTGCAAATGATCAAGTAGATTTTGATGTTAAAAAGGGAGAAGTTCATGCTTTATTAGGTGAAAATGGTGCTGGTAAAAGTACCTTAATGTCAATATTGTTTGGTTTGTATGAGCAAGACGAAGGTGATATATATATTAATGATGAGTTAGTGAATATTAAACATCCAAATGATGCTGCAAGATATAATATTGGAATGGTACATCAACACTTTAAATTGGTGGAGATTTTTTCAGTATTGGATAATATTATTTTAGGTTCAGAAGAAACTAAAAATAAAATCTTATATTATGATAATGCACGCGAAAAAATCACACAAATCATGAACCAATATAATCTATATGTTGATTTAGATAAAAAAGTTAGTGAACTAACCGTTGGTCAACAACAAAAAGTAGAAATTATTAAAATGTTATACAGGGACAGCGATATTTTAATTTTTGACGAGCCTACAGCAGTGTTGACTCCACAAGAAATTACAGAGTTAATAGAAGTTATTAAGAATTTCGCACTAGAAGGTAAGGCTGTTATTTTAATAACACATAAATTAAACGAAATTAAAATGTCCTCTGATCGTTGTACAATACTAAGACGTGGTAAAAAAATTGCTACTCTAGATGTAAAAGATGTAAGTGTTGATCAAATGGCTGAAATGATGGTTGGTCGTCCAATACTTCAAAGTTATGATAAGGCGCCATATAATCCAGGAAATACAATTTTAGAAGTTAAAAACTTATCAGTACATGGGAAAAACAAAAACATATTAAACAATATCAATTTTGAGATTAAAGCTGGAGAAATTGTTGGAATCGCAGGTATTGATGGTAATGGTCAAACAGAATTAACATATGCTTTAACTGGCCTAATGCCAATTTCATCAGGGCAAATCATTTTAAATGAAAAAGATATATCTAAATTTTCTATTAGAAAACGTTATGAAGCAGGTTTATCGCATATACCAGAGGATCGTCATAAGTTTGGCTTAGTACTTGATTTTAAATTATATGACAATTTCGTCCTTCAAAGTTATTATAAAGAACCGTTTCAAAAGTTTGGGCTGTTGAACTACGATACAATTAAAGACTATAGTCAAAAATTAATAGATAAATATGACGTAAGAACCTCCAATGGTTTGGAAACCTCTACACGTAGTATGAGTGGTGGAAACCAACAAAAGGCTATTTTAGCGCGAGAAATAGAACGTAACCATAATTTCTTATTAGCATTTCAACCAACAAGAGGTTTAGATGTTGGTGCAATTGAAAATATTCATAATAATTTAATTAAAGAACGTGATAATGGACGTGGTGTCTTACTTGTAAGTTATGAGTTGGAAGAGATTTTTAATGTTTCAGATAGAATATTGGTGATTTATGAAGGTGAGATTACAGGTTCATTTAAAACTAATGAAGTCACTGCAAATGAATTAGGATTATATATGTCTGGATCAAAAAGGAGTCAAAAATAATGCAAACTAATCAAACAAATAAAAAGACTTTCTTAGGGAAACTACTAAGTGTTTTAAATGTAGTATACAACAAATTAAAACCTAGTTTATTGGCGGTTGGTGTAGGATTAGGAATTGGATTAATCATCATGCTTATCTTTAATCCTATAGGAGCATTTCCAGGCTTAATTACGATGTTATCTGGCGGTTTAGGTATTGGAGTAAAAGGCTTAGGTGATTTACTTTTACATGCTGCACCAATTATTTTAACCGGGGTTGCCTTAGTTGTTGCATTTAAAACAGGTCTATTTAATATAGGTGCATCTGGACAAATGATTGTTGGTGCATATGTTGCAGTTCATATTGGAGTTTTATGGAATATACCTGCACCACTTCATTGGATGGTCTCACTAATTCTAGGTACCCTAGCTGGTGCTTTATGGGGAGCTATTCCAGGATTATTAAAAGCCTATACAAATACAAATGAAGTTGTTTCAAGTATTATGCTAAATTATGTTGGTACTTTCTTGGCGGTATATCTAATCAAACAAAATATATATAATTTAACATATGCTAAATCTTTAAACATTCAACCAAGTGCAGCACTTCCAAGGTTTGGAAACTTATTTAGTAATTCATCTGTCAATATTGGTATATTAATTGCTATAGGTGTTGCAGTACTGATGTATTATGTATTTAAGAAAACAACATTTGGTTATGAACTTAAATCATCTGGATTTAACCGTGATGCGAGTAGATATGCAGGTATGAATGCTAAACGTAATATAGTATTATCTATGCTAATTTCAGGAGCTATAGCAGGTTTGGCTGGTGCTGTTCAGTTCTTGGTTATTGGTACAAATATGAATACAGACTATAACTTACTTCCACAAGGCTTTGATGGGATTTCAGTAGCACTACTGGGATTAACAGATCCAATCGGTGCTGCATTTGCAGGAACATTCTTAAGTTATATTAGACAGGGTGGATTCTATATGCAAATAAATGGTTTTCCACAACAAATAATCGACATTGTGACATCTGTTATAGTTTATACCACATCAATTGCAATGGGTATTCAATTATTCTTAGCAAACCTAAAAGAAAAAAGAATGTTAAGAAAAAGTGCCGAATCTAATTTGGAAGAAGGTGATTTAAAATGATTGAGATTATTCAATTAGCCTTTGTAAGTATTATCCCATTATTAGTTGTCGCTTTGGGTGGATTAATGTCTGAAAAAAGTGGAGTCACCAATATTGCTTTAGAAGGTCTTATGTTGTTAGGTGCATTTTTTGGGACATGGACAATTAGAATCCTACAATTAGGATCAAACCCACCACCACAACAAATCATTTTCTTTATTGGTATTTTAGTTGGTGGAATCACTGGTGGTTTATTTTCTTTAGCACATGCTTTTGCATCAATAAAATTAAATGCTGATCAAACAATTAGTGCAACAGCAATCAACTTGTTTGCAACTGCTTTTGCTATATTTACTGCAAGAAGTGTGTTAGGTGGTCAACAAGTTAAATTTAATTCTGTATTTAGAATTGATAAAGTTCCTTTTTTAGGTGATATACCTTTATTAGGTGAAATATTCTTCCAAAAAACATATATTAGTTTTTATTTAGCAATAGGAATACTCGTATTTATTTGGGTACTTTTATATAAAACTAAATCAGGTTTAAGAATTAGAGCTGTAGGAGAAAATCCACAAGCTGCAGATGCACAAGGTATAAATATTTATAAAATTAGATATTTATCTGTATTAGCATCTGGAATTCTTGCTGGTATTGGTGGTTTAATATTTGTTGTTACAACATCTGAATCGTTTGATGCGACAGTTGCAGGTATGGGTTTTTTATCTATAGCTGTATTAATATTTGGTAATTGGCATCCAGGTAGAATTCTACTTTCTGCTATTTTCTTTGGTTTATTTAGAACAATAGCAAGTGCTTATTCAATTATTCCGTTCTTAAAAGATTTAGTTATTCCTAGAGAATTTTATCAAATGTTGCCATTTGTTATAACTTTAGTAGTGTTGGCATTTACTTCTAGAAACAGTAGAGCACCTAAATCATTAGGACAAATATATGAGATGGGTAAACGATAATAAATAGATTTAAAATAGGCAAATTATTTTGCCTATTTTTTATTTTTAACATATATTGAATTGATAGCATTTACACATATTTTCAGCATTGACTTAAAGACTCATAAAACTTACAATAGTTATTGGAAGGAAGTGAAGATATGTTAATAGTTATTGGTGGAATGATTGGTTTAGGTAAAACCAGCATTGGAGAAATATTAGCAGAAGAGTTTAAGGGAAAAATGTATTATGAAAGTGTCGATGATAATCCGATTTTACCTTTATATTATACGGCATCAGAAGAAGAAACTAAGGCTAAAAGATATCCTTTTTTACTTCAACTATGGTTTCTAAATTCAAGATTTAAAGCTTTAAAAGATGCTGCTAAAAATGCTACGAGTAATTTTTCAGTTGTCGATCGTTCTATTTATGAAGATTGGTATTTTGCAAAAACGAACTTTGATTTAGGACGAATGAATCAACTAGAGTTTGATATTTATTCTGAGTTATTGGATAATATGATGGAAGAAATTGAGTCATTACCAAAAAAATCACCAGATTTAATGATATATTTAAAAGGTTCATTTGAATCTGTTTTAGATAGAATTAAGAGTCGTGGACGTGCTTTTGAAATAGATGATGATTTAAAAAGTTATTATAAACGTCTATGGGATGGCTATGACAACTGGCTAGAAGAGCATTATAAGTTTAGTGATTGTTTTATCATTGATACGGATAAATATAATGTTGTACATAATTTGGATGATAGAAAAATTATAATTAACCAAATTAAGGAAAAATTAAAAAATAAGTAAGCAAAAAAGGACCTAATCTGATTAATGATAGGTCCTTTTTATATGTTAAGTTAACTTTGAGATATCTTTAAATTTTACAATTGGATTTCTAGCTGCTTTTGCCTCATCAAGTCTTCTTACAATAGTATTGTGTGGCGCATTTTTAACTATTTGTGGATTATTTATAGAGTCATCAGCAATAATAGACATTGTTTCAATAAAATGATCTAAGGTCTCTAAACTCTCAACCTCGGTTGGTTCAATCATAAGTGATTGACTAAATGTCAATGGAAAATAAATAGTTGGAGCATGAATACCATAATCTAATAAACGTTTTGCTATATCTAATGTTTTAATATTAGTTGATTGATCAATTAGACCATCAAATACAAACTCATGCATCGCATGCGTTTTTATAGGTAATTTAAACAAGTGTTTTAAACTTTCTTTAATATAGTTTGCATTTAGTGTGGCAAGTGGTCCTATTTTTGAAATGTTTTCCTCACCTAATGTACGAATATAAACATATGCTCTTAAGTAGACAGACGCATTTCCGTAAAAGGATGATAAAGCACCTATTGTTTCCTTTGGTGTTTCAAAAACATATTTATCACTATATTTATACACTACAGGACCAGGTAAATAGTCTTTTAAAAATCCTTTTACTCCGACTGGACCAGAACCCGGTCCACCACCTCCATGTGGTGTAGAAAATGTTTTATGTAAGTTTAAATGTGTAATATCAAAGCCCATATCACCAGGTCTTGCTATACCTAGTAAAGCATTTAAATTAGCACCATCATAATATAACAAGCCACCACATTCATGAATTAAATTACTTACTTCTAAAATATCTTTTTCAAACATACCTACAGTATTTGGATTTGTTAGCATTAACCCTGCAACAGTATCATCTAAAGCTTCTTTTAAGGCATCAATATTTATCGTACCATCTAAGTTAGACTTAACTTCTACAATATCAAATCCTGCAACAGTAGCAGATGCTGGATTAGTTCCGTGAGCAGAATCAGGAACTATAATTTTATTACGTTTAAAATCGTTTCTATCATGATGATATTTCTTAATAATCATTAATCCGGCAAGTTCACCTTGAGCACCAGCGTATGTGTTAAGTGAGTAAGCATCCATACCAGTAATTTTAGATAAATAGATTGCCAAATCGTGATATATTTTTAAGAATCCTTGAGATACACTATTAGGCTGAAGTGGATGTATATTTGCAAACCCAGGTAGTGTTGCAAGTTCATCATTAATTTTAGGGTTGTATTTCATTGTACAAGATCCTAGCGGATAAAAACCTGTTTCTACTCCGAAATTTTTTAAAGACACGTTTGTATAATGTCTTACTAAATCTAATTCAGTAACCTCAGGTAGGTTTGCATCATCATTTCTTAATAACTTTGAATCTAGTTTTATATCAATAAAATCATTAGTTGGAAGGTTGTGTCCAACTCTATCTTTCTTGGATAGTTCAAATATTAGTTTATCGTAGTATCTCATTTGAATTCACCTATAACTTTTACAAATTCATTAATTTCTTTTTTTGTTCGTTTTTCTGTTACTGCAAATGTCAGTAGATTGTCACCTAAATGAATTGGCCCTAAATATCCTTTAGATATTAGATACTCATCAAATTTATTGACATCGCCATTAAATTTGAGTGTGAATTCTTTGTAGTGAGGTTGATCAAATACTTTATTAAAAAGGTTTGTTTCTAATAATTTAGATTCTAAATAATAAGCACCATTTAAACTAAGTTTTGCAACATCTTTAAATCCGTTTTTACCTAGACTTGATAAATAAATAGCAACAGACAGAGCCATTAAAGATTGATTTGAACAAATATTTGAGTTTGCTTTAGCGCGTTTAATATGCTGTTCCCTTGCCTGTAATGTTAAAACAAAAGCACGTTTCCCATCTAAGTCAGTTGTCACACCACAGATTCTACCAGGCATTTTTCTTATGAGTTTATTTGTAGTAGCTAAATAACCTGCATAAGCACCACCATATGAAAGTGGTATACCAAAACTTTGAAGATCTCCGGTTGCTATATCAACACCAAGTTCACCCGGAGTTTTTAAAAGTGCTAAACTTTGAGGATCTTGATTTGTAATAAATAGTGCACCATGCTCGTGAATTAAATTACTAATACCATCAAGATTTTCAATGTTGCCATAATGATTTGGATTTTGAAATATTACTCCAGCACTATCTTTTAATAAATCAGCAAGTTTTGATAAGTCACTAACACCATTTAATTCAGGTAATAGTACAAACTCTAGATCTCTATACTTACCATAAGTTTTTATAATATCTATCGTTCTTGGATTGATTGTTTCAGAATAAATGATTTTTTTTCTTTTTGTTTCTGCTACGGCCATAAACATTGCCTCAGCAGTTGCACTTGGACCATCATACATACTTGCATTTGTAATATCCATTCCAGTTATTTCACAAATTAGTGACTGGAACTCAAAAATATATTGTAGTGTACCTTGACTTACTTCAGGTTGATAGGGTGTATATGAGGTTAAAAATTCTTGTCTAGAAGTAAGTGATTTAACAATAGAAGGTGTATAAACGTCATATGCACCATAACCTCTAAATATAGTTAACTGTTTATTTAGATTTGATAAATTCAATAATTCTTTAGTTAATTCCAAATCAGATAACTGATTTGGAATGCCATATGGTTTATTATATTTTAAATCATTAGGTATATACATGGTTAAATCATCGATATGTTGAATACCGATTTTTTTTAACATATGTTCTATATCTACTTTTGTATGTGGTAAATATTTATGCATTATTAAATGTTCCTATAAAGCAGCTTCATAATCTGCAACATTAAGAAGTTCTGCGGATTCTGAAGGGTTTGTTAGTTCAATTTCAACAATAAAATTCCCGAATGGGTCTTCATTTACAAGTTGTGGTTCGTCACTAAGTTTTGTATTAACTGAAACTATTTTTCCTGATAAAGGCAAGTATAAATCAGATGCGCTTTTTACAGATTCAACAGCAGCAAAAACTTCACCCTTTTTAAATGATTGTCCAACCTCAGGTAAATCAAAGAATACGATGTCACCTAAATGCATTGCTGCATAAGATGTAATACCAATTTTTGCAATATTTCCTTCGATAAATGCCCATTCATGTGTTTCTAAATATAGTAAATTATTTTTATTCATAATAATTGCTCCTTTTAAATTTTATTATTTTTATTAATGAATTTCTTATTTCTAATAATAGCCTTATAATACTTATTTCGAATCATTATATCAACTGTTGAGCCTAACTTTGCATAATTAATGTCGATTAAAGCAAAAGCCAATGCTTTTTTTGTAGTAGGAGATAAATAACCTGTTGTTATAAATCCTATTTTAGTACCTTCGAAAAAAACTTCATAGCCAGAACGTGCTATATTTTTATCAATCAATTCAAGTGCTACACTTTTTCTAGTCAAAGTATCTTTTTGATTAATCAAAATATTTCTGGCAAAAAAATCAGTTTTAGTAAAATCAACAGCAAAACCTAAACCTGCTTCAAATGGATTGATTGTCTCATCCATTTCGTTACCATATAAAGGCATTGCTGCTTCAAAGCGAAGTGTATCTCTTGCACCTAAACCAATAGGTTTGACACCGTCATCATAAAGCTTATCCCATATTTGATTAATATAAGAATCATGAGCATAAACTTCAAATCCGTCTTCTCCAGTATAACCAGATCTTGATATGAGTAGTGGACCATTTTCATCATTAAAATACATATAATCAGATGAATGGAGTGGAAGATTTTTAAATATTTTTGACATTTTATTAAAACTTTCGGGACCTTGTATTGCTATACATCCAAAGCTATCACTTATATTTCTTATAACAACATCAAACTTTTCTTTATTGTTAAGTAAATGATCATAATCTTTTTCTATATTTGAAGCATTTACTACAAGTAAAATTTGATCTTCACTAAATGGATAAACCATTAAATCATCAACGATATTTCCTTTATCATTAACAAGTAGTGCATATTGGATTTTCCGTGAAACCTCAATTTTAGCTGTTAAAATATAATTTGAAAAATTTAAAGCATCTTCACCACTAATTACAATTTGACCCATATGTGAAACATCAAATATACCACAGTTATTTCGAACAAAGTGATGCTCTTCAGCAATTGATGTGTAGTATAAAGGCATATCAAATCCACCAAAATTAATTAGATTGGCACCTAATGAAACATGTTTTGAATGTAAAAATGTTTTTCTTAAATTGTTCATAGGCATACAAACACTCCTTATAGTTTTTGTTATATCTATTATAAACTAAAATGGACTTTTATGAGGGCTAAGAGTTTATAAAATGTTAAAATACATATATGAGGTAAAGTTATGAAAAAATATTTTGTATTTTCTGATATTCATGGGAATTTAAAACCTTTAGTTGAAGCTTTAGATGAGGCTGGTTTTAATATGGATGATGATAATCATATTTTATTATCTTTAGGAGATCATTTTGATAGAGGTACTCAAAACCTTCAAGTTTTAGCCTATCTTATGCATTTTGATAAATTAAATAGAATTATCATGATTCGAGGAAATCATGATGATTTTTTACTAAAGTTTTTAAAAAACGAAAGTGATGGTATTTTTAATATTCAAAAAAACGGATTTGGTAACACTTTAATTGAACTAGCCTCAAAAGATAGTGTAACGATTCCTATGATGAGAGATTCAATTAATAAAAGGTTTCCTAACTTGATAACATTACTTGAAAAAATGATTGATAAATTTGAACTAGGTGATTATGTATTCACACATGCAGGATATGCATATGATAAGAAACGAGGGTGGTATATATATAATTTTGCATCCACACCTTATTTTTTAAAACATTTTGATACAAAAGATAAATATTACGTATTCGGCCATGCGCATGCTAGTGCTATGAATTATTATGAATTGGGTATAGAAAGTAATGATATATTTGAAATGGGAAACTTTATTGGTATTGATGCCAATACAGTTTTAAATAAAAAGGTTCACATATTGATATTTGATGAATTTGGTAATAAATTAATATAAAAATACTATCTAAATAAATTATTAATTAAAACATTGTTTATTAATGAAAATAAATGATGTTTTTTTATTATTAATATTGTTGACAACATAAAATAAAAAATATATAATTTCAGTATATTGCAATACAAGGAACTGATAATTATGATACAAACTCAAATGATAAAAGGATTTATTGAGGGCTTTATATTAAAAGTCTTATTAAATAATACCTTTTCAAGTATCGAAATAATTACATATCTTAGACAAAAATCAAATTTAGAAATTTCTGAAGGAACAATTTATCCTTTGATGTTACGTTTAGAAAGGGATCAGTATGTGACATCAGAACAATTTTATAATCCAAATGGACCAAAGATCAAAAAATATAGTATAACAAAACGAGGTATTATTGAACTAAATTTGATTAAAGAATACTGGAATGAATTTAAAGAAATTGCCACTACACTATTGGAGGATAAGGAATGAAAATAAAATTAAAGGGTGTATATAAGTATACATATAAGTGTATTAAAAAAGAACTACGCCGTATTGTTAAAAATAATAAATTATACAAACAATCAACTGAAGATTTAAAAGATATGTTTATTAATATGCAAGCAAATAATTTAGAAATAACGCCTGAACTTATAGATACATCTAACTATGCAAAATCTATTGCAGATAGTCTAATATTAAAGAAGTATCCAAATCTCATTAGATATAGTTTAATACTTAGCTCATTTATAATGTCTATCATACTTATATTTTTTATTACAGCTCTTATACTAAATATTCAAACATTCATCGAAAGACCTCTTATTAGTATGAATGATATGATAATTGAGTGGGATGAAATACCAAATGCGGACAAATATTATGTAGTGGTAAATGGAACAGATATTCACGAAACTAAAGACACACATTTTGAGTTTACACCATTAAGGTATGGAGTAAATGAAGTTTATGTATATGCTGAAAATAATACTAGATTCTTTGTTCGATCAAAGTCTTCTAATGTTATAACTTATGAAGTTAAAGAGTTTATATTTGATGGTATTTCACAAATAAATACACATCAATTGTATCAATTAAAAATAAATGAACTAGGTGAGGCCAAATTTTTATTTAGATTAGTATATAGTGGTAATTATAAATTTAACTTTAATAATATTGTTAATAAAGATGAGTTCGTTTTTAAAATATTGGATGCGGATAATAATACATACTTAACCCCCGATCAATATGGACGTTATTATTTAGAAAATTATTCTAATTATTATATTGAAGTATCATATATTGCCAATGAAGAAATAGGTTATTATGTAGAACCACAACAAGTCACCTTAAATTCTAATATTACATTAGAGCCACATAAAAATTATATATATGAAGTAAATACAACATTTAATGATTATGAGTTTATTACACATAAAGATTATCAAAAAAGTGTTCAGTTAATGCACATTGAAGATATTTTTGGTTATCCTGGCATTCCACCGGGTACACTTAGTTTCCAAAGACAAATATTTGCAGTACTTAATCAAACTAATGCACCTAGATCCTTTAACCTTATAAAAAAATCACCTAAAATATTAAATTTAAATCAGACACTATCAGTAACTGAAATAAATCAGGTTGAGGTATTAAAATTTAGTAGACAAATAAACTGGTGGACATTATTCATCAATTATAATAGTTCCTATTATGATATTCATTTTATGGATAACTATTTAAGAAAAATTGATGTTTACAAAGCACAAAGTGGCACAAATCAATATATTACAATACCTTTAGTTGAAAAAAGTAATATTACCCATGTCTTTGCTATTTTAGTTCCAAAAGACAATAAATCAGAATCAGCAACAACTATAGATGTATCACTTATTAGACCAAGTGAAGGAAATTATTATCCGAATTAAAAAAAAAGCTTATCCGGTATCAATTGATATGGGATAAGCTTTTTTATATAGGTTATGTTTAATTAACGAACGATTAGTGATTTACCAGTCATTGCTTTAGGTTTATCAATACCAAGTAAATCAAGTAGAGTAGGTGCAACATCACAAAGTGCACCACTATTTACTTTAATACCTTTTTTAGTAATTACAACAGGTACTAGGTTAGTTGTATGCGCAGTGTGTGGATTACCAAATTCATCACGCATTTTTTCTGCATTACCATGGTCAGCTAAAATAATAGCAACACCACCTAACTCTTTTGTAATAACATCTGTAACTTTACCAACGCATTCAACAGTTACTTCAACTGATTTTTTAGTTGCTTCAATATTTCCAGTATGACCAACCATATCAGGGTTTGCAAAGTTTAGGATCATTGTTTGATATTTATTTGTTCTTAGTTCTGCAATGACTTTATCAGTTAGTTCATAAGCAGACATTTCAGGTTTCAAATCATATGTTGCAACCTTAGGTGATTCTGCTAAAATTCTAGTAGAATTTTTTAAAGGAACTTCCTTACCGCCATCAAAGAAGAATGTAACGTGTGCGTATTTTTCAGTTTCTGCTGCTCTAATTTGGTTCAGACCGTTTTTCTCAATTACCTCACCATATAAATCATCAAATGTTTGTAGTTCAAATGCAAGTGGTCCTTTTACAGTTTCTTTATAGTGCATCATAGATACAAAGAAGATGTTTTTAGGTGCTTTAGAAACATTTAATAATGGTTTACCATCAGTGTATAAAGTTTTAGCTTCAGCTGGATTTGATAAAGCTGTTGCCATACGAATTGCTCTATCAGGTCTGAAGTTTGCAAAAATAATGGCATCATTATTTTCAACTAAGCCTTTATCGTTTACAACAAACGGAATAATAAATTCATCTTGGATGCCATTTTTATAACTTGATTCAATACCATCAAGTGCACTGTTAAAGTGTGGACCATCGCCAAGTGTAATTGCATCATATGCAAGTTGGATACGGTCCCAGTTATTGTCTCTATCCATAGAATAATATCTACCAGAAACTGTTGCCACATTAAATCCATAATCAACTAATGTTTTGACAAAACCATAAGCTGATTCTTGTGGGGTATCTCTACCATCAGTGAATACATGTAAATATGTATTTTCTAAAATGTTTTGGGATTTTGAAAAATCATATAATGCTTTAAAATGCTCAACATGTGAGTGTACACCACCATCAGATACTAATCCCATAATATGTAATTTAGAATTATGTTTTTTTGCATATGCGACAGCATCTAAAAATGCTTGATTCTTAAAAAAAGAACCATCTTTAATCGCAACATTAATTCTTGATAATGATTGCCAAACAATACGACCAGCTCCTAAGTTTAAGTGGCCTACTTCACTATTACCCATTTGACCATCAGGTAAACCAACTGCTTCACCTGATGTTACTAATGTGTTATTTGGATACTCTTTTAATAAATTATCTAAGTATGATGTATCAGCAAGTGTAACTGAGTTTGAGTCACTAGCCGGTGCTAATCCTAAACCATCCATGATGATAAGTGCTGCAAATTTTTCTTTCATTTATATTTACCTCGTTTCTTTTCATAAATATTATACTATATTATAATTTTTGATTATAATAATATTATTATGAAAGGGTATACATTTCTTAGTTTGGATTATAAAAGATATAAAGAAACAAAATAAGTCTTAAATAATCGATAAATTATGTAAAATATGGATTAATTATCATATCTTTTGAATTTATTTTATGTAAGTGCTAGAATATGGTTGCACAATTAAATCATCTTCGGGGCGAGGTGTAATTCCTCACCGGCAGTTAAAGTCTGCGAGCAAATTCTACATTTGCAGGATCCTGTGTAATTCAGGTACCGACAGTATAGTCTGGATGAGAGAAGAATAAGTAATCTTTTTTTAACTTTTTTTAGTTACCCGATTTTGTTTTTTTGGGTAACTTTTTATATTTAAAGGAGAATATTTATATGGATCAAATTGTTCAGTTTTTAAAGAGTAATATGAAAGTTATAGAAGCAAGTTTAATGATAACATTTATTATTGCTTTAGTAATTCTATTTATTTTTGCATGGCGCACAGAAGAAAATATTGAAAGTAAACCTAAAAAAATTAAGAAAATGGTTACAATCTCTTTATTGTCAGCATTATCTGTTGTATTATACTATTTTATTAAGTTTCCAATTCAATTAATCTTACCCTTTATTCCTGGTTTTTTAGATATTCATTTTTCTGCGGTACCAATTTATATAGGTGGTTATTTATTTGGACCAATTAGTGGAAGTATTATTGCAATTATAAGGTTTTTAGTTAAATTACCGGGATCAACAACACTAGGTACAGGTGAATTATCAGATCTTTTAATTGGACTTGCTACAGTTTTGGTTTCATCGATAATGTATCATAGAAACAAAACTAAGAAAACCGCTTTAAAATCTTCTATAGCAATTGTAGTTGTATGGTTGATTACTTCAGTATTATCGAACTGGCTATTTATATTACCTTTTTATATGAATTTATACGATTTTAATTCGGTGTTAGGTATGCTTAAAGTTATTCCTGGCGTAAACGAAAATAATTATATGTTACTCTACATTTTATATGCAGTTATACCGTTTAATCTTATATTATCAAGCTTAGTAAGTGGAATAACCTTTGTTTTATATAAGAGATTATCAATAACATATAAAAACATTACATAATTTTACAAGAATTTAAAATAAGTATGCGTTTTCATTTTGACTATACTTTATAATTAAAATGAATTAATGTATAATACAAAGGTAAAGACAACTATTTAAAATTAAAAAATTATTATAAGGAGAATTAAATTATGCCATACATTACAAGCGTTTATGCTAGAGAAGTATTAGACAGCCGTGGGAACCCAACTGTTGAAGTTGAAGTTGTTACTGATTCAGGTGCTTTCGGTAGAACATTAGTACCATCAGGTGCATCAACTGGTGAATATGAAGCAGTTGAATTACGTGATGGTGATAAATCACGTTATTTAGGTAAAGGTGTTTTAAAAGCAGTAGAAAATGTTAATGACATTATCGGACCTGCTGTATTAGGAGATTCAGTTTTAGATCAAGTTGCACTTGATAGAAAACTAATTGAATTAGATGGAACAAAAAATAAAGGTAAATTAGGAGCAAATGCAATCTTAGGTGTATCTATTGCTGTTGCGAAAGCTGCTGCTGATTTATTAGGATTAGAATTATACCAATATCTAGGCGGATTCAATGCTAAACAATTACCAGTACCAATGATGAATATCGTTAACGGTGGTGCTCACTCTGATGCTCCAATCGATTTCCAAGAATTCATGATTTTCCCAGTAGGAGCACCTTCATTTAAAGAAGCTATCCGTTGGGGTGCTGAAATATTCCATGCTTTAAAAGCGATTTTAAAGAAAAAAGGATTATCTACAGCAGTTGGTGATGAGGGTGGTTTTGCACCAAACCTAGCATCAAACGAAGATACAATTGATAACATCTTAGAAGCTATTAAAAATGCTGGTTACAAAGCTGGTGAAGAAGTATTTATCGGATTTGACGTTGCTGCTTCAGAATTCTTTGACAAATCAAAAGGTAAATATGTATTTAAAAAATCAACAAAACAAGAATTTACATCTGCTGAATTAGTAGAATACTATGCTGGATTAGTTAAAAAATACCCAATTATCTCAATTGAAGATGGTATGGATGAAAATGACTGGGATGGATGGAAGTTATTAACTGACAAATTAGGCAATCAAATTCAATTAGTTGGCGATGACTTATTTGTTACAAATACTGAATACTTATCAAGAGGAATCAAAACTAATACTGCAAACTCAATTTTAATTAAAGTTAACCAAATTGGTACACTAACAGAAACTTTTGATGCAATCGAAATGGCTAAACGTGCTGGTTATACAGCTGTAATTTCACACCGTTCAGGTGAAACTGAAGATACAACAATTGCTGATATTGCTGTTGCAGCAAATACTGGTCAAATTAAAACAGGTTCTGCATCACGTACAGACCGTGTTGCTAAATACAACCAATTAATGCGTATTGAAGATCAATTAGGTGAAGATGCTGTTTACCTAGGCTTAGATTCTTTCTACAATTTAAAAAAATAAATTTTAATATCATAAAAAATGAGCCATCAACTTTTTGTTGATGGCTATTTTATTCTATTTAAAGGGTAATGATAATCATTTAATAAAAAATTATAGTATAATGTACACATATCCTATCTAGATTTTTTATATTGATATATTTAATTTAAGTATAATTTAATTTATGGAAGAGGTCTTTTATGCAGTTAAAAAATATGCATGTAAAAAAAGAGAACATTAAACGAATTTATTTTAAAATAGCTCTAAATATTTTGATAATTATCCTAATTGGTGTGATTGTTTATATGACGGGTGGAGTAAGAAATTCATTTACACATTTAATGTATATTCCAATAATCTTAGCATCAGCAACATTAAATATGTATTTAACAATTGGAATATCTGTTTTTGCTGGTTTAATTTTGGGACCATTTATGCCACAAGATACGTTTGCTAATATATCACAAGAAATTACTGGATGGTTATTTAGGCTAACGATGTTCATAATTATTGGTGCTGTTGCCTCGTTCCTAAATTTAAGAATCAAAAATCTGCAAAGAGTTGAAATAGAAAGATCATTTAAAAATAGCTTAACAAAGTATCCTAATTTAAATAAAATGAAATTTGATTTAGATTACTTTATTAAAAATGACATACCATTTTATCTACTAGCTTTTAGAATTGAAAATATTAATACAATTAAGCAAAACATTAATTATGATATAGGTACTAAAATTTTAATTAAAATACTTAAGGAACTTGATTCAATATCTAATGGGTCAGTTTATTCAGTTAACTCTAGTGAAGTTTCAATGATTTTAGTAGATATATCATATGAAGAAGCACTTAAAATCGGAAATGAATTTTTAAAGTCATCAACAAAACTATTCGATATAGACGAATTTAAACTAGGTCTATTAATTAGTGGAAGCATTTTAAGTTATCCTAAAAACTTTAATGATAGTTTGGATGCTATTAAGAAAAGTGCTATCATTTTAGATAATGCTAAAAATGACTTTGTATTGTACGAATATAATGAAACAATGCTTACAAAAGGAAAAATTCAGGCAGAACTTGTTCCGGATATATTAGAAGCAATAAAAAATGATGAATTCTTCCTTCAATTTCAGCCTAAAGTTTGTTTGAAGAATGAACCAAATTATGGTGTTGAAGCGTTATTGAGGTGGCACCATCCAACCAAGGGTTTAATTAGTCCAAGTGTATTTATACCTGTTGCAGAAGAAACTGGACTAATTACTGAAATAACTAAAATTGTAATTAAAAAAGTTATTGAGCAAAAACAAATCTGGAAGAAAAATGGTCTAAATATTGTTACATCAATTAACCTTTCACCTAAAGATTTTAATAGTAAAGAGTTTATTAATTATTTAATTGATATACTAAGTGATAAAGATATTGATATATCACTTATTGAACTTGAAATTACAGAAAGAGCAGTATTAGAACAAACAGAAATGCTTATTCCATTATTTGATTATATTAGGGGTAAAGGCATTAAAATATCTATTGATGATTTTGGCACAGGATATAATTCACTTATCCACTTAGTTAAAATACCTATGGATTATTTAAAAATTGATAAATCTTTTATTGATTATATATTAGAAGAAAAATATTTTGTTATGATTAAACATTTAATTAATGTAGCACATAATATCGGTGTTAAGGTTATAGCAGAAGGTGTTGAAACTAAAGAGCAGTATGATATATTAAAGCAATTTGGTTGTGATTTTATTCAAGGATACTATTTATCCAAACCATTAAGTCCTAATCAAGTAGAAGCATTCTATAATGGAATGTAAAATTACTTAATAAACTTGAATTATTAAATAAGAGTGCTAGTCATTGCACTCTTATTTTTATAGTAGACATACCATAGCATGATATAATAAATAATAGAAAGTTAATTAATTTTTAATAACGAGGTATGATTATGAAAATAGCACTCATAGCGCATGATAAAAAAAAGGATTTAATGATAGAGTTTTGTAAGGAACATGAAGGCTTTTTAAAACTACACACACTCTATGCTACAGGTACTACTGGTCGCAGAATTATGGAAAATACAGGACTAAAAGTTAATCTAAAAAAATCAGGACCACTCGGTGGTGATCAAGAAGTTGGTTCGATGATTGCAAACGGTAAGTTAGATATGGTTTTATTTTTTAGAGATCCACTTACTGCACAACCTCATGAACCAGACGTTTCAGCACTATTAAGACTTTGTGATGTATATGAAATCCCACTTGCAACGAATATGAAAGCAGCTGATCTATTTATTAAACATTTAAAAGGATTATAAAATTATGAAGCAAGAATTTACACCTAAAGAAAAACAAAAAATGGAGCATCAACGGCGTAAAAAAAGAAACGTAAAAGACTTTATTAATAAAGATTATATTGATGATAATGGCAACGCAGTCGTAGATGTAGTAATAAACGATAGAAGTCAACTTTTTTCACCATACTCAAATAAAATGCTTTTAAAAAATGAAATATTTACATATCTAGATACAATTGCAGATCCGATTCCCAATATATATCCACTTGTTATAAACTTCATTGTAAGAGATTTAAGCACAATAAACCAAGAATACGTTAAGGAAGCATTAAAACGTTATTATTGGTTTAGCTATAAAGCTATGGAAAAAAAGTTAACAAGAGACTTTATATTCATTTTTCTTTATTTCATTATAGGATTTCTTTTAATCATGGGTTTTAACATAATTGACTTTAACATGTTAGGTATACATCAAACATGGCAAAACGTAATTGAAAGTTTTGTAACAATATTGGTTTGGGTAATTATTTGGGAAGCCATATCTCAACTGATTGTAGGTCGTAAAGAAAAAGTAGATGAAATGCTAAATGAAAAACAAATGGCACTTGCAGAAATAAAGTTTTATGAATCACTTGATGCAGCTGATGCTGAAATACATTAATTAATTTATATGATAAAATTAAGATATAAGAAACGAGGTATGTAAACTTGAATAAAGATTTTATGAAATGGTACTATGACCAAAGAAGTCCGTACATAACCTCTCAGATGATTAAAGAAGTTTATAAGGAGCAATCAGATAAAATCCTTTTAGAGGTGGCTCCTTTTTTTGATATGGATAGTAATGATAATTTAACACTTAAAAAAGATTATGCTATTGGAAAACTAACTATAAAAAGAACTATCGCATTTTTAATTGTTTCAGAGACCACTAAAGATATTCCAATAGATTTATATGAACTAAACGGGGCAATGGAAGGCGACATTGTATTAGTTAAGAAATATTTTGACCCGTTTGTAGTAGAAATCATTGAAAGCAAATTAAAAAAAATAATTGCTGATGTAAAAATTACAAAAGATAAAAAAATGCGTTTTGATGCAGTTGCAGCAGACAATAAACTTATCGTTGTTGAAAATATACCGGATTATTTAGTCGATGGACATGTTATATTACTGAATGTAATTGAGGTAACTAGAACCAAAATAATTACTAATTTCGTACAAGTTATTGGACATAAAAATGATCCTGATATGGAGATAGTTAAAATAGTATATGACTATGAGTGGCCACTTACATTTAGTAAAGAAGCACTAGATGAACTACATCATATCAGAGTTGATAAAGCATACGAAAGTAAAACTAGAAAAGACATAACAGATAAATTTATAGTAACAATTGATGGTATAGATGCTAAAGATTTAGATGATGCAATTTCAATTGAAAAATTAGATAGTGGTAACTATAAATTAGGAGTTCATATTGCAGATGTTTCATACTTTGTTAAAGATGGAGGGTTCTTAGATAAAGATGCATATCAAAGAGCAACTTCTGTATATTTAGCCGACAGAGTAATACCAATGATACCACATGGCTTAAGTAATGATTTATGTAGTTTAAATCCTCATGAAGATAAATATACAATTACTTGTGAAATGGAACTTAATCAAGACATTGATGTTGTTTCATATAATATATATGCGAGTATAATAGAATCAAAAAGACGGTTAACATACGATGAAGTCAATTCACTTTTTAAAGAAAATCAGTCAACAGGCTTAAAAAAACTAGATGATATGTTATATTTAATGAATGAAATATCTCAAAAATTAAAAATGATTCGAAGCCAAAGAGGTGCAATTGACTTTGAATCAAGTGAACTCAAATTTAAGCTTGATATGGATGGAAATGTATTAGATATCGAAGAGCGAAAAACAGATGCTGCTGAAGAGTTAATTGAATCATTTATGATTTTAGCCAATGAAACGGTTGCTAAACATTTTCATAGTAATCATTTACCTGGAATATATAGAGTTCATGAAAAACCAACCATTGAAAAATTAGAAATTGCACTTGAAACAACTTCAAAAATGGGATTTAAGTCAGACGCTAAATCTAAATCAACAGCACAAACACTTCAAAAATTAACAAAAAAAGTATCAGGAACTGAATATGAATACATTATAAATATGATACTACTAAGAAGTATGCAAAAAGCTAAATATTCTGAAAAGCCTATTGGACATTTTGGTTTGGCTAGTCCATATTATTCACATTTTACATCACCAATTAGAAGATATCCAGATCTTCTACTACATCGAATGATAAGAGATTTAATATTAAATCATCCATCTGATGAAGAGTTTATAAAAATTAAGAATCACTATGAAAATATATTACCAAGTTATAGCGAACATACCTCATCAAATGAGCGAATAGCCATAAACATGGAACGTGATGTAAACAAACTAAAAAGCAGACAATACATGCAAAACTTTATAAATAAAAGTTTTGAAGGACAAATTGTTTCAATGATGCCAAGTGGTTTCTTTGTTAAACTAACAAATGGTATTGAAGGGTTTGTAAATGTAAGAAACATTAACCAATATTTAATTTATGATGAGCAGCAATTACTCTTTTATACAGATCATGGAAATAGATACCGTCTTGGTGATATGATCAAGGTAAAACTCATTAAAGTTGATGAAATTGATAATAACATTGATTTTACAATCGATCAAAAAAATAAAGCAGTTAAACATGAGTTTAAAAAAGTAACTAAAAAGCCAAGTTATTCAGCCAAACCTAAAAAAGTTCATCGTAAAAAAGTTAAAAGATAAATAGTAAAACATGATTAATTATTAATCATATTTATAAGGAAAGATTAAATGAAAATAATTACCCAAAACAAAAAAGCACATTATGAATACTTTATTGAACAAAAATTTGTTGCAGGGATAAAACTTCAAGGTAGTGAAGTTAAAAGTATTCGTGCAGGAAAATGTTCTATTGATGAAGCACATATAACCTTTAAGAACAATGAGGTATATATATTAAACATGCATATTGCAAAGTTTGATGCATCATCAATTTTTAACCATGAAGAAACTAGAACAAGAAAACTTCTACTTAATCGCTCTGAGATAAATAAGTTAATGGGTGCCAAAGATAGAGATGGTATGACAATTATTCCTTTAAGTGTTGAACTGCATGAAGGTTTAATAAAACTAACAATTGCACTAGCTAAAGGTAAAAAATTATACGATAAACGTCAAACAATTAAAGAAAGAGATTTAAATAGGGAACAACGTCAGGCATTTAAGGAAAATAATAGATGAGTAAAGATAAGTTAAAAGTGGGTTTAATGTTAGGTGGAGGAGGTGCTAAAGGAGCCTACCAATTAGGTGTCATCAAAGCACTAGAAGAAGCCAAACTCTTAAAACATATAAATAGCATATCAGGTGTTTCAATAGGTGCTATAAACACTCTTTTACTTATGAGTAATAAAAAATATCAGGAAATGTCAAAAATTTGGGAAATACTTGATAATGAAAATGTTTTTGGAACAAGGGTTAATCAAATATTTAAAAAAAATAGACTCTATGATTTTAATTCTGTTGCACAAAATTTAGTAAAACATGTAAATCTTAAAGATATAAAAAAATCAAAATATAACGGATATGCCACAGCAGCTTTAATTTATGATAAAGAATCACTTATACATCAAATAAAAACTGATACTATGAAAAAGCATGTTTTTCATTTAAATAAGTTTGAAGATCCATATTTAGCAGCGATGGCATCCTCATCGATACCTGTTGTATTTGGTCCTACTAAAATAAATGGAAAAAATTATGTTGATGGTGGTGTTATTGATAACTATCCAATTCAACCATTAATTGATGATGGATGTAACTTGATATTTACTGTTGCACTTGATGACTGGTTTAATCCACATTTATACAATGATAAAGATATAAATATTATTAACTTTACATCAACCAGTGCTTTTGAAAAAAGTAGAATTAAAGATATACTTGATATTATGAAATTTAATGATTCATTTAAAATGGAAAAAGAAGAATTAGGTTATCAGGTTGGTCAATTAATCATTGAAAAGATGAAAAATAATCGATACATTAAAAGAAAATTTGGATTTACATATCTTAAGAAAAAATCTGGATTTAGAGTTTTAGAACCAGATAAAACAGATGAAATGTATATCACAATATTAAAAAAAGAAAAGAAGCTTAGTATCAAAAGATTGATGAATAAATTAAAAATAGAGAGAAAAATGAAAAAAGGAAGTCAAAAAGATGAATGAAATAGAAATTATACGTTGGATTCAAAAGATTAGATTTCCATTTATGGATACACTCATGCAACTTTTAACAGAAATTGGTGACCAATTAGTATTTATTGCAATTGCGTTAATTATTTATTGGTTCATAAATAAGAAAGTTGCATTTAAATTGGTTTTTGTATTTATAAGTAGCGCAATTGTAAATGAACTATTAAAAGGTATTTTCACTAGAAATAGACCATATATTGAAGATCCATCTTTAGGAGTTGGAGAAGGTACACATGGATATAGTTTTCCATCTGGGCATGCTCAAAATACAGGCGTTATTTCTACTGTACTCTATAAGAACTATGGACGTTCTAATAAGTGGCTAAAATGGGTTTTATTATCAATAGTAATTATTGTACCTTTTACTAGAATGTATCTGGGTCAACACTATCTAACAGATGTTATTATGGGATTGTTCCTAGGAATTGTATTGGCATTAAGTGTATCCAAACTTGTTGATTTAATGGGGGATAAAGAACATTTATATGGACTTGTTATGATCATTCCAATTTTTGCAATTATCTTAACAATGTCATTTTTAAATCAAGACTACGAACAACTTAAAAATTTATTTGTAGCTGCTGGTGGATTGACAGGTTTTTTTACAGGTTATGCAATAGACAAAAAATATATTCAATATAATTTTAAACCAAGTGGTATAACAATTGTTTATAGATTATTAGTAGGTATAATTATCGTTGGAGTATTTTACTTAGGGTTAAAACCAGTCTTTAACTTAATTGCTGAAGAAAACCTATATCTAGATTATTTAAGATATTTATTTGTTGGTTTTGGTGGTAGTGCACTATCTATGTATGTATTTAAATTACTAAAGGTTTAGAAAAATGATATTTGAAAAGACACTTAAAGAACTCTCACAAGAAGAATTATTATCTATATTTAAGTTACGACAAGAAGTTTTTATGATTGAACAAGGTATTAAAGAAGTTGATATTGATGACCATGATATTAATTGTAAACACCTATTTATCAAGTTTAATGGAAAAATAGTATCATATGCAAGATTAATTAATGAACAAGGTGAATTATATATTGGCAGAATCGCAACAGATATACATTACAGAAAAAACGGATATTCATCAAAAATTATTGAATATTTAAAAACTAAACATGATGTATTAGCCATAAGCAGTCAAGAACAAAGAATTAGTTTTTATAAAAAACTAGGTTTTATTCCTGTCGGTAAAAAATATAAAGATGCAAACATTTTACATCAAAAAATGGTTTACATTAAGTAAACCATCTTTGATAAGTATCCGTAGCTTAACTGGATAAAGCATTTCCCTCCGAAGGAAAAGAGTGTCGGTTCAAGCCCGATCGGATACACCATGAATTAAAAGTTAATTAAATCCAAACTCGATTTAAGAATATTTGAAGATTTCTTTAAATATTCTTTTTCTTTTGAACTGAGCTTAAGTTTGACAACATGATCAACGCCATCTTTATTAATTACTGCAGGTAATCCAATATATAAATTATCAATATCATAAACACCATTATTTAAAACAGATATTGGCATAATTCTATTTTCATTATTAAATATGGCTTTAGTTATTCGAACAAGTGCCATACCAATACCATAATAAGTAGCTTTTTTGCGTTCAATGATATGATAAGCAGCATTTTTTACATCTAAATAAATTTTATCTAAATCAGAAAAACTAATATTTTTTGGCAAACTTTCCATGACATCTGATAAAGGTTTAACACCTACAAAAGCATTAGACCAACAAACGAATTCAGAATCTCCGTGTTCACCCAAAATATATGCATGTATATTCCTAACATCAATATTTATATATTTTGAAATTTCAAATCTTAGTCTTGCAGTATCAAGTGATGTACCACTACCTATGACTCTATTTGAAGGTAGTCCAGATGTCTTCCAAACAACATAAGTTAGAATATCAACTGGATTAGTAGCAACTAAAATAATTCCATTAAAACCTGATTCCATAATATTCTTTACAACAGATTTCATAATCGAAGCATTTCGATTTAACAAGTCAATTCTTGTTTCACCTTCTTTTTGATTAACTCCGGCTGTGATGACAACTAATTTTGCATCCTTGCAATCTTCATATGTACCGGATTTTATCATCATTTTTCTGGGTGCAAAAGCAAGTCCGTGGTTTAAATCCATTGCCTCACCTTCAGCTTTTTTATAATCAATATCTATTAAAACTAGCTCTTCTACAGTTCCTTGGTTAAGTAGAGCATATGCATAACTCATTCCTACAAAACCTGTACCAATTATAACAACACGATTTTTTTCCATATTACCCCTCCTTTATCTTTAGTATATATAATTTATATGAATATATTGGTGATAATACATTATGATTACCTATACATGTTATAATGAAACGTAATTATAATTAGATATGAGGTTATTTAAAAAAAATATGATAATAGATAATAATATATTTAACAAAAAACATAAAAGTTTAATTGATTACTGTGTTAAAAGTATCATTCCCAATTACTCCAAATTAGATAAAGCGCATCAAATAGATCATGTATATGAAGTGATTAATAAAAGCTTTGATATAGCAAAGGATTATGATGTGAAACTAGATTTAGTTTATATAGTCGCTGTATATCATGATTTAGGTCTTTTAATTGATCGCAAAACGCATCACATAGAAGGTGGGAAAATCCTATTTGAAGATGAGTTTATAAAAAAACATTATTCAATTACTGAAAGAAATATTATGAAAGAAGCAATTGAAGATCATAGAGCATCAAGTAAATATGAGCCTAGATCAATTTATGGAAAAATTATAAGTGAAGCTGATAGATTAATTGAGCCTAAAACAATTATTATTAGAAGTTTTTATTATCAAATGAGTATGGAATCAAATCATGAATTTGATAATTTATACCCAAAAGTGTATGCGCATTTAGTAGAAAAGTATGGAAAAACAGGTTATTTAAAACTGTGGTTAGAGGTTGATTCAACACTTAAAACATTAAATGATTTCCAAGAACAGATTGAAAATTCGGAGTTGATTAAAGCAATTTGCTTAAAAATTTATAATGAGCATATCTTAAGAATACTTTAATAACAGTTATTTCAATTGTAATTTAAGGGTCATTTTGATACAATGAATATAACAATTTCAAATATCAGGAGTAATTAAAAAAACTATAAAATGAGCGACAGTACAATATATATATTAGTAACAATTGCAATTATATTTTCAGCTTTTTTCTCAGCCTCAGAGGTAGCATTTGCAACTCATAACCGTATTAGAATGAAAAATTTAGCTGAAAAAGGTAATAAAAAAGCAAAATTAGTGATGAAATTAAATGAAAATTATGATGTTTTTTTATCAACGATTTTAATTGGTAATAACATTGCTAATATCTTAGGTACATCACTTGTGACAATATTGTTTGTTAATACATTTGGAACCGATTTAGGTGCAACACTATCTACCGTAACATTTACAATTATTATTTTAATTTTTGCAGAAGTATCTCCAAAATCAATTGCAAAAGAATATCCAGATAAATTTGCAATGTTTGCATCCACCTTTATTCAAATTTTAGTCTATTTATTATTACCACTTAACTATTTTTTTAAAGTATGGAAAAAGTTTTTATCGTTAATATTTAAACCTAATACAGGGCAACACATGAGTGAGGATGAGTTATTAATGATTGTTGATGAAGTTCAAGAATCAGGTGGAATAGATGAATCATCAAGTTCACTTATAAAAAGTGCTATAGAATTTTCTGATTTAGAAGCTGTAGATATTTATACACCTAGAATTGATATTGTTGCTATTAGTAAAAATCAGTCAAACGAAGAAATATTTGAAGTATTTAAAGAATCTGGCTATTCGAGGCTCCCAGTTTATGAGGATAATATTGATCACATTATTGGAGTGATTAACTATAAAGATTTCTTTTCAATACTAAATGAAAACTTAAAATTAGATGAAGTAATAAAAAATGTATTATACATACCAAAAACTAAAAAATTAAAAGATTTATTATTAGAGTTACAACAATCAAAATCCCATATGGCAATCGTAATTGATGATTACGGCGGTACATCAGGACTTCTAACACTCGAAGATATTTTAGAAGAACTTGTTGGTGATATTTGGGATGAGCACGATGATATTGTAGAAGCTGTTAAAAAAATAGATGATAATCACTATGTTGTATTAGGTAATAGTAGTATAGAAGATTTTTTAGATACAATTGAATCAGATGAAGAACCAAATGTACTGACTGTTAACGGTTGGATTGTAGAAAAAATTGGCACACTTCCAGTAGAAGGAAAAACATATGAGGTTGCTCCCTATATTTTTAATATCATTAAAATGGATGGTAAACGTATAGAAAGTGTAGAAATTACCATCATTAAAGAAAATATTGAAGAAAACGAAATTAGCAACTAAAAATTTTATAATATATGTTAAAATGATTTATGCAATGATTAAGAAGGAGTAATCCAAAATTACTTAAAAAAGCGAATGATGTATTTGGTGAAAACATCATAATTAATTTGGATGAAGGCTGTCTTAGGAGCAAGAGTATGTTCGGCTTTAACGAATGATTAAGTGCACAAATATATATTTGTGAACTAAGGTGGTACCGCGATTAATCGTCCTTAGAAGATTTATATCTTTTAAGGACTTTATTATTTTTTATACCAGAATAAGGAGAAAAATTTATGAAATACATGACAAGTCAAGAAATTAGAGATACTTGGTTAAAGTTTTTTGAAAGTAAAGGGCACTCAATCGAACCTTCTGCATCATTAATACCGGTTGATGATCCAACATTATTATGGATTAATGCAGGTGTTGCGCCATTAAAAAAATATTTTGATGGTACTGTTACACCTAAATCAAAAAGAATAACAAACATTCAAAAAAGTATTCGTACAAATGATATAGACAATGTAGGTAAAACAGCAAGACACCATACATTTTTTGAAATGATGGGGAATTTTAGTATTGGTGATTATTTTAAAACTGAAGCAATTCAATTTGGCTTTGAACTCTTAACAAGTCCAAAATACTTTAATATGCCATTAGACAAATTATATATGACATATTATCCATCAGATTTAGATGCTAAAAATGAATGGTTAAAATTAGGTGTTAGTGAAGATCACCTCATACCGGTTGAAGGAAATTTCTGGGAAATCGGAGCTGGTCCATCAGGTCCTGATACTGAAATATTTTTTGATCGTGGTGAAAAATTTGATAAACGTGGCATTGAACTTATTAAAGAAGATATAGAAAATGATCGTTATATTGAAATTTGGAATATCGTTTTCTCACAATATAATGCAGATCCAACAATACCTAGATCTGAATATAAAGAACTGCCTAACAAAAACATTGATACAGGTGCAGGATTAGAAAGGTTTGCTTGTATTCTTCAAAATACTAATACAAACTTTGAAACTGACCTTCATTATCCAATTATTCAAAAAATCGAAATATTAAGTGGCGTTAAATATGAAGGTCAAATGGCTTTTAAAGTGATTTCTGATCATATTAAAACACTAACATTTGCAATATCAGACGGAGCTAACCTTTCAAATGAGGGACGTGGGTATGTTTTAAGAAGAATCTTAAGACGCGCGATTAAATATGGAAAAAATCTTGGATTTAATGAACCCTTTTTACATTTATTAGTTGATACAGTAATAAAAATGATGCAATCATTTTATCCACAACTCATTTCTACTACCTCAATAGTTAAAAAAATTATTTTAAAAGAAGAAGAAAAATTCTTTTCTACAATACTTGATGGAGAAAAACATCTTCTAAACTCAATAAAAGATGGCAACTTAAACGGAAAAGAAGCATTTAAACTCTATGATACATATGGTTTTCCAATTGAATTAACACTAGAGTATGCTCAAGAGCACAATATTAAAGTAGATATTGAAGGATTTAATGAAGAATTAGAACAACAAAAACAACGTAGTCGTCAATCTAGAAAAGTTAATGCAACTATGAAAAGTCAAGATGAGGCATATCTTCAATTTGATGAACCATCCACATTTGTAGGATATGACGAACTTCAAAAAGAATCTAAAGTAATAAAAGTTTTTGATAATGGTATTGTATTAAGTGAAACTCCATTTTATGCAAATAGTGGTGGACAAGTATCAGATACCGGGTTAATCAATGGTTTACCGGTAAAAGATGTAATTAAATTACCTCATGGTCAACACTTGCATATTATTGAAACTGATTCTTTTGAAATTGGTGATGAAGTATTAGCTATAGTTGATGAAAATAGACGACTAGATACGATGAAACATCATACAGCGGCACATCTACTTCATCAAGCAATTAAAGATGTAATTGGTTCACACTCTCATCAACAAGGAAGTTATAATGGACCTAATAAACTTACCTTTGATATTAATCACTATGAATCCTTAACATCAAATGAAATATTAAAAATCGAAAAAATTGTTAAAGAAAAAATAGCTGATAAATTACCTGTTGTAACACATGTCCTACCAATAGATGAAGCAAAAAAACTTGGAGCTAACATGCTATTTGGTGAAAAATATGGTGACATCGTACGTGTTGTAGATATTGATTCATGGAGTTTAGAATTCTGTGGTGGTACCCATGTTAAAAATACTGAATTGATTAATAACTTTATGGTTACATCAGTAGAATCAATTGGTTCTGGTATATTTAGATTTGAATGTATTGCAGGAGATATAATTAATCAAGTTGATAACTTACTTATAAATTTAAATGAAATGATTGATCAACACATAAATAAAATCAAAAATATTGATAGTTCAATAAAAATTAATAATAAACCTGAGATTATTGGTAGTTTCCAAGACATCTTAAATTACAGACAATATTTAGAATATGCATCAAATCTAGCAAAACAAACAGAAAAAGCTAATGAAGATTTAATAATTTCAAACATATTAAAAGATGCTGATAGTTTTATACCAGAAAACTTATATCCTGAAACATATATTTATACAACAAATTTAAATCCATCATCATTAAAACCATTGATAGATGTCTTATATGATAAAATAAAAGTAGATACATTAATATTAATTAATGAATCAAGTGATAAGGCAAGTTATCTTGTTAAGTCAGGTAAAAATGAGGCTAGAAATGTGATTTCAAGAATAAATGAAATGACACAAGGAAAAGGTGGCGGCAGACCTGATTTTGCACAAGGTGGTACGTCTAACTTAAACTTATTAAAGACGTATTTGAAAGGTAAAATATAATTTGAAATATTTAGGATTAGACTTAGGCGATAAAACATTAGGTGTAGCACTATCAGAATCAGGAATTATAGCAAGTAATCTAACCACAATTCGATTTGGTTATAAAGATTTCACATTCGCAATAAATGAATTAATAAAAATTATTGATACTTATAAAATTAACATTGTAGTTTTAGGTTTACCTAAACATATGAACAATGATTTAGGCGAACGTGGTCAAATGATGATTGATTTTAAGGAACAATTACTTTCAAAAATTGATGTTGAAGTAATTTTATGGGATGAAAGACTCTCAACAAAATCAGCACTTAAAATGTTATCAGATCAAAATAAAAAATATGATAAACAAAGAAAACTTAAAGACGAAGTTGCAGCGCAAGTAATATTACAAAACTATTTAGACTCTAGGAGGTCTTAAAAATGATGGAAAAAGATAATGAACTTATTATAATCACTGGGGATAAAGAAGAAAAAGCTACTATATTATTTACATTTGAAAATGATGATAAAAATTATGTAGTTTTTGAATTTGATGAAACTAAAGAAGTTTCAGCTGCAAGATATATACCAACTACAGAAGATGGTATTGGAGAACTTTTAGATGTTGAAACTGAAAGTGAATGGGATTTAATTGAAAAGATTTTTGACCAATACGAAAAAGATTTAGAGGATGAAGAAGAACTTGACGATTAAAGATTTAAAAAATCATGCTTTAGCTGACAATATACCAATTATACAAGATGATGCTTTAAATTATATAAAAGATTTAATTAACAAAAAATCTATAAAAAATATACTAGAAATAGGAACTGCATATGGTTATAGTGCCATATCTTTTTCTAGTGATAAAACACATGTAGATACACTTGAAAGAGATCAAAAACGCCTTAAAGAAGCGGTTATTTGGGTAAATAAATTAAAAGCAAACGTAAATGTATATAATACAGACGCACTAGAATTTATTCCTGATAAAACATATGACATGATCTTTATTGATGGTGCAAAAGCACAATACAAAAAATTCTTTTTAAGGTACCAAAAGTATTTAAACCCTAATGGAATAATTGTATGTGATAACATTGATTTTCATGACTTAAAAATAGAAGAAGTTAAAAATCGCGGTACTAAATCATTACTTAAGAGATTAGCTGAATTTAAAATATTTTTAGAATCAAATACTGAATTTGAAACTATGTTTTTAAAATATGGAGACGGACTTTCAATATCCGTACATAAAACATGATTAAATCATATATAAAAAATGAAAAAATCATATCATATGAAATTATATATAAACCAATAAAACATGTCTATTTTAGAAAAACTCAAACACATATTTTAATATCTGCTAATAATAAAATGTCAGAAAAATCAATATTAAATATTTTAGATATTAATTTTGATAAAATATATAAACTTCAAACAAAATCACCACGTTTAAAGACTAATAAATTTCAATTATGGGGCGAAAATGTAACTAAAGAATCTTATTTTGATAATTTAAGCCCTACAGAAGATAATTATAAAAAGATACTTATAAACGAAACACTAAATAAAATAAAGGAATTTGAACCTTTATTAATAAAAGACTTATCCAAACTAAATTTAAGTACTGTTCCAACAAAAGTTAAACTACTTAAATCGAAATTTGGGTCATGTCATACATTAAAAAAAGACATTATTATAAATGGATTCTTAGCAAAATTAGACCCAAAATATCTATATTATGTATTGCTACATGAGTATTGTCATTTACTCATACCCAATCATTCAAAATCATTTTATGAATGTTTAGATATACTGCTTCCTAATCACAAGCTCATTCAAAAACAATTAAGAAAATATGTAATTTCGTTTTAGCTATCATTTCATGATATAATAATAGAAGAAATTAAGGAGAAACACCATTATGGCAACTAAAAAAGTATATGAACTAACCCAATCAGGATTAGACCAATTAAAAAAAGAATTACAACATTTAAAAGATGTACGTCGTGTAGAAAACTTAGAAGCTCTGAAAGAGGCTCGTGAACAAGGAGACCTTTCTGAAAATGCTGACTATGATGCTGCAAGAAATGAGCAAGCACGTATTGAGGCTCGTATTGCTGAAATAGAAGTTATCTTAAAAAATGTTAAAATCATTAAAATTAATGATGATTCTACAAGTGTTAACATTGGTAGAGCTGTAGAGTTATTATTTGTTGAGAAAAATGAAACTAAAAAATTTCATTTAGTAGGAACAATTGAAGCAGATCCACTTAATCATAAAATTTCTATTGAGTCACCACTAGGTAAAGCAATTAAAGGTAGAGAAGTTGGTGAGGTTGTAACTATCAAATCTGCTACAAATAAACAATCAACTGTCAAGATTTTATCTATTAACTAATGTTAAATTTAAAATATTTACTACCAGATAGTTACCAAGACTCAATATATCAAATTAACTACCAAGGATTAGCAAAGCAGGGAATAAAAGCTCTGCTTTTTGACTTGGATAATACACTCATTGATTACGTTCAAACCAAACTAACGGTAGAAGTTATTGAATTTTTAAAAGAATTAGAAAAAACTTTTAAGATTATAATCATTTCTAACTCTCACAAGAAACGTGTTCAAAATGCAATTGGTACTCATTTTGATTTAATATATTTTGCAAAAAAACCACTTAAATTTGGTTTTAAGAAGGCTATTAAAAATTTAGGATATAAATCACATGAAATAGCAATGATAGGTGATCAATTAATGACTGATATTTATGGTGGTAATCGCACTGATTTATTTACTATCATCGTTGATCCAATACAAAAAAAGACCGATAAACTACCTACACGTATAAATCGAAAAATTGAAAACTACTTCATTAGAAGAGTAGAAAAAAAATATCCTAAAGCCTATGAAGAGGTATTAAAAAAATATGCAATCAAAAACAAATAGTTGCCTTGGTTGTGGGGCGAAACTTCAAAATGAAAATATAGAACAATTAGGTTATGTCAAAAGCTTAGATCAACCATTTTGTATGAGTTGTTTTAAATTAATGCATTACGGTACATCTACTTCACATTTTAACCCGGATAGTTTACCTGTTTTTAATAAAGATTCTTTAATTGTTGTAGTTACATCAATACTTTACTTAAATAGTATCGTAAATACAGAAGTAAAAAGATTAGGCGATAACTATAAAGTTGTATACTTAATTAATCAAATTGATCTACTTCCAGATGCCACATCAAAAAACTACTTATTAGGTAAGGTACAAAAATCATTTAGATTAAACCGTGTAACCTATGAAGATATCGTATTAATGAGTGCAATTAATCCACATGATATTGAACATTTAAAATCCTATTTATTAAATTTTAAAGAAAAAAACATATACTTAATAGGTCTACAAAATAGTGGAAAAACTACAATATTTAAAGCATTAACAGGAAATAAAGATGCACTTGCTCTTCCTAAAGCTGCACTTACACAATCCATATTAAAATCAGATTTTAATGGTAAACAAATCTTTGATACCCCAGGACTTTATCAATCAGGATATTTGCATGAATTTTTTGATTATACAGAATACAAAGACTTTTTACCTACAAAACAATTTAAACCTAGAAATGGAACTTTAAAATCTGGTGAGGCTATGATTATAGGTGGTCTTGTTGCCGTAAGTGTTATTAAAGGTGAAACAAAGTCTACTTTATATGTGGCTGATTCATGTAAACATCATCTAACAAAATCTGATAAAGTAGAATTACTATTAAAAGATGGCAAATTATTTAATTTAATATTTGATCACTATAGTTTTAAAGACTATAAATTACAGGACTCTATAAAATATCAATTTACTTTAGCAGATTTCGGTATATTACATATCATGGGACCAGTAACGATAAGAATTTATTCAAATCCTAAAATGCATCTAACGCTTAATGAAGGTTTTTTTAAATGATTAATCAAATATTTGATGATGTAAAACATAAATATATGAACCGTCCAGATAGATTTGAGCATATCTTAGGTGTTATAAAAACTGCAGTAGCATTATCCATACAATATGGTGTGGATACAAATAAAGCATACATTGCAGCTTTATTTCATGATTACACTAAATACGACACAATAGAATATCAAAAAAAGTATTTATCTAAAGAAGAATTTTTACAATACTATGATTATCCTGTAATGTATCATGCACTCAGTGCAGCGAATCTACTAAAGGAAAAATATAATATAACTGATGTTGATATATTAAATAGCATACGTTATCATGTTCATGGAAGAATTTCCATGACAAAACTAGAAAAGATTATTTTGTTAGCTGATAAAACAGAACCAACAAGAAAATATACAACTGTAGATAAAATCAGAGATCTTAGCTATAAATCTTTAGATGATGCAATTATTTATCTACTGGAAGATACGATTAAATACAATCAATCAAAAAACTATCAAACAAACCCAGAAGTACTAAAAATAATAAAGGAATTAAAAGGAGACTAAACTTGTCTAAACTTACTCAAGCAATTGAAATATTAGAAAAACTAAATGCAGATGATATTGCAGTATATGATTTTTCTGGCCGCAGCCCATTTTACGATTATTTTATCGTTGGTACGGTTAATGAACGTGCTAGTTCATCAGCTGTTGGCTATTTTACAAAGGATTTCAAAGATGAAATCAAGCAAATCGAAGGAAAAAATAATACCGGTTGGTTACTTATTGATTTAGGTGATATTGTTGTACACTTATTTAATGAAGAGTCACGTGAGTTTTATGGATTCGATAAAAGATTTATGGAAATAAGAAAAAAATAATTATATATGATCGATTTCAGCCGTTTTTATGATGCCTTCCAAGAGGATGTAGATTATAAATCACTTTTAGAGCCTATCATTCCATATTTAAATAAAAATGAAATACTGCTTGATGCTGGCTGTGGAAGTGGCCATATATTAAAGTACTTATCATCACTTGGCTATAAAGTTTTAGGAATAGATAATGATGAAAAGATGCTATCTTTAGCTCAAGAAAAAATAGAAGAAAACAGTCTTGATGCATCAGTTTTTTACCATGACCTACGAAATCCAATGAACCATAAATTTAGCCAAATTATTTGTTTACTAGATGTATTTCATTATTTTAAAGGTGTTAAGAGGTTGGTTAAAAATTTGTATACATCACTTGATAAAGGTGGTATCCTTATCTTAGATTTATATACGCATCCTGTAAATGAAAATGAAGCAGACACATTTTTAAATCTAAATTATATGTGGCAAACAAAAACAGTCAATCATCAAATTGATCACTACATAGAATTAAGTGATCAAAATAATACCTATAGCTATCATATTAAACAATACTATCAGCCGCTTGATTATTATATAAGTGTTTTAATTAATCAAGGATTTAAAGTGGAATCTATAAGTGGTTTTGATGATAGAAAAACATATTTAATTTGCATAAAATAAAAGTCGAATCCTCCCATTTATCTATTATATAGATGAGGGAGGATTTTTATTATGAAAAAAAATATCGTTATAACTATATGTTTTCTATTACTTGTTACAAGTTTTATAATTTTTCAAAAAGATGAGAGTGCTGCATATTATACATATGAGCCTATTACAGAAGAGGTAGAAATTTCAGGTGCAGTCACTAACCCTGGAAAATACACTGTTACTAAAGATATGACACTGGCATATTTAATTAATTTAGCTGGTGGATTAAAAGAAAATGCTGATATTTCTAATATTAGACTAGGTGAAAAATTAAGTAAATCACACTATAAGATAGAAAGTTATCATGTTGAAATAAATCCAATTATTCAAAAGATTAATTTAAATGAAGCTAAACTATCTGATCTTCTTAAAATTCCTAATATTACAGAGACAAGAGCAACACAAATCCTTATATATAAAGAAATAAATGGAAAGTTTAAAAATGTTAATGAATTACTGAATATAAAAGGTATAGGAGAAGCAACGTTTGAAAAGATTCATATATACTTTTACGTTTAATCATTTCTACATATATGTCATAGCACTTATATTATGTGTAATCAGTATAATTTATCCGATATGCTTCATAATATTTATTTTTATAGTTTATAAATATAAAAGTAAAATTAACTTTTATATTTTATTTATTATTATTTTATTATATTCACTTAGTTTCTATTTATATACGCCAAAAGAAGAAAATATATCAAATAATGTTGTCATACTAGAAAAAGAATCATTTGACACATATTCTAAATATGTCATACTAAATTTTCCTTATAAATATCATTTAACTTCAAGACAAAGTTTTAATATAGGAGATATTATCAATGTTCAAGGAAATATTTTAAAATATAAAAAAAATACCATCCCAAATGGTTTTGATAGTTATACTTATAACTTAGGAAAACACATTCAAGGGCAAGTAAAAATTGAAAGTATAAAACTACTTTATGAATCTAAATTACCTAAAATTGATAGTAAAGTTCCTTTAATGAGCCTTTTTAAAGATCACAACATGTTTGAAGATTACTTTTTCTCGTTTTTATTTAAGCTAAATTCCTTACATCTATCTGTAATTATTTTATTAATATTTAAACTGCTTTATTATCTAGATATAGAAAATCAAAATAAATATTTAATTACTTCACTAATCATGATATTTATATATTTTATAGGATATTCTATATTAGTTTTTAGATTATTTATAAAATATATATTAAAATATATCGATTCACGACTGGAACTTGAACTTTCAAATTTTGAACTTGAAATGTTTACATTATTCCTGATTTTAATTTTTTTACCACTATCAATTTATAATCAGTCATTTATCGTCGTATATTGTATTGTGATACTTAATTATTTAAAAGTACTAAAAACTCCACTTATAAATAATATACTAACACCACTTATATTAATCCCGTTTTTATCTATTTGGTATTATGAAATTAATATATTATCAATCATACTTATTCCAATTATCACGCTATTGGTAAAATATATTTATGTACCATCGCTTATTTTGGTCACGCTGTTACCCTTTTTAGGTTTGATAGGTTATATGGATAAATTATTTTATTTCATGGATGTGTTTTTAAGTCATTATTCAATTAATATACCAATTTATCCGATTAATGGATTTTTATTAATAGTATATTTTTTATTGATCATTTATACACTAAAATCAATAAAAATAAATTTATTATTAAAGAGGTTAGTAATTGTTTTATCATTTATCTTAATTTTAGTTCTTTATACATCTAAGCCTTTAGAAGACAAAGTGGTATTTTTAGATGTTGGACAAGGAGATAGTGCTGTTATATTTAAAAATAATCATGTTATAGTTGTAGATGCATTTGGTCCAGTGGATAAATATTTAAAATCAAAATATATTGACACAATTGATTATCTTATTTTAACTCACCCTGATTATGATCATATTAAAAATGCAGAAGTTTTAATGGATAAGTTTAAAGTTAAAAATTTAGTCTTAAATAAATATGATGAATATCCACACTTTTATGTAAATAAAATATTGGTAGGTTCTAATAATCTACTAAAAATAGATGAGTTAGATTTATATTTTATAGGACCTTTAAGAAACTATAACAATAAAAATGATAACTCATTAGTGTTTAAGATAAGTGTTAACCATAAAGAATACTTATTTACTGGTGATATCGGGGTTGGTGCTGAAGTTGATTTAGTCAAAACATATAAATCAAAATTACAAAGTCAAATATTAAAAGTATCACATCACGGATCAATTACATCAAGTAGTTACATATTTTTAGAAACTATATTACCCGAGATGGCTATAATAAGCGTTGGAAGTAATAGTATTTATGGTCTTCCAGATGATTTAGTCATACAAAGAATTAATCAATTAGGAATTACTATATATAATACAAATCTTCATGGTTCAGTAATTATTAAAAATAAAACTATAGAGACCTATCCTCCATAAAAAGGTAACTATTGTTTTGAAAATAATATTAAAAATAGTATAATTATATATAGTGAGGTAACTTATGGAATCTATCTATTTATTAATTGGCCAATCCGCATTTTTGATTAATGAACAAATCAAAGTTTATCAAGAACAATTTAAAATAAATGAATTTAACTTAATTAAAATTGATGCACTAGACTCTGATATTGATGTTATAAATCAAGAACTTCAAACTGTGTCATTTTTTAGTGAGTTAAAAATGGTAATTATTGAAAATGTTGATAGTTTAAATAGATTTGATGAAAACCAATTAACCATCTTCTTAAAGTATTTAGAAAAACCAAGTGATGATATAGTATTAATACTTAGTGCAATTACACTACCAAAAAATCATGTCATTGAAACATATTTATCTAAATATGCATTTATAGAAACAATAGATCAATTAGAGGGCAAAGCATTAGAACAATATATACTTAATAAATTTACTGAAGAAGGTTATTATATTGAACATGATGCAATTGTTACACTGCTTGAGCGTACGCAAAATGATCTTTTTTTATTAAATCAAGAAGCACAAAAAATAAAAACATACGCTCTTGAAGATAAGTCTATAAAAAAAGAAGATGTTGAATTATTAGTAACCAGAAATCTAGAAGATAATATATTTGCATTTTCCACAGCATATCTAAAAGGAAACATTAGAATTTGTATTCAAATTTATGAAGATTTACTAACAACAAAAATGCAACCTAGTATGATTTTTAGTCATTTGTACAATACAATTAATTTAATTTTACAAACAAAAAAATTAATTGATGAAGGATTAAATCAGACAACAATTGCTTCGAGCCTTGGAGTGTCAACAGGTAGAGCATATCATCTAATTAAGGAAGCTAAACAGCAAAGAAAGGCTGATTTAGAACATCTAATTAAAAGTTTGGCACAACTTGATGTAGATATTAAAAGTGGCAATAAAGATGATAAATTAGGAATTGAATTGTTACTATTAAGGAGATTACCATGATATTAGATTATAAAGAAATACTTGTTTTTGACTTTGAAACAACAGGGCTTTATCCAAAAAGAGATAAAGTAATTGAAATAGGTGCAGTATTATTAGAAAAAAAAGATGATACATATATCATCAAAGAAGAAGTAAATTTATTAATTAAACAAGATAAGCCAATCACGGATTTCATTTCAAATTTAACTGGTATTACAAATGAAATGCTAGAAAAAGATGGAATAGATGAAGAATCTGCATTTAGAAAGCTTGATAGTATGATTTCTGAAGATACACTGCTTGTTGCATATAATTTAGCTTTTGATATTGGTTTTTTAAGTGCACTATATCAAATGTATGTAAATCCAAGACATTTAATAAAAAATGATATTTTAGATTGTATGGCAGTTTATAAAGATCGTTACCCATATCCTCACAAACTAGAAAGTGCTGTTACTACGTTTAATTTAATTAATCAAAATGCTCATAGAGCAAGTGAAGATGCTAAAGCTACATTCGAAGTATTAAAAATGTTAGCAAATGAACAAAATAACTTAAAAATTTATGTAAACGTACTTGGATATAATAAAAAGTATGGACTACCAAATAGAGAATATTTCTTTAATAATATCAAATTAGTAGCACAAGGGTTTAATGGTTATAGAGAAATTGAAAAAGAACAAATAAAAAACACCTATTAGGTGTCTATTATAAGGAGTTTACAAGACTTGCTAACGCTGACTTATGACGCGCAACAAAGTTCTTATGGAAAATTCCTTTAGCTTGTCCTTTGTCCAATTTCTTATGAGCAAATGACAATTTAGTTAATGCAAGGTCTTTATCTTTAGCTTCTACAGCTGCACGAACTGCTTTAACTGCAGTTTTATATGAAGACTTGAAAGCTACGTTTGCTTGATGACGTTTTTCATTCGTTTTGTTTCTTTTGATTTGAGATTTAATATTAGCCACAAATTCACCTCCTAAATAAGCACATATCATTTTACCAAAACAAACACATAAAAGCAATAACATTTAATGAATTATGATAAAATATTCAAGATAGGATAAATAGATGACAACAGCAAATAAATTAACAATACTCAGAATACTTATAATACCGATAATGATTTTGGTTTTATATGTAGATAGTTTGAAGATAAATACGAATTTTTTAAATATGAATGTACAAGAAATCATTTTTGCATCACTTTTTGTAGTAGCAAGTCTAACTGACTTTCTTGATGGTTATATTGCAAGGAAGTATAATCAAATTACCACATTTGGTAAGTTTCTAGATCCAATTGCTGATAAGGTTTTAGTCTTTACTGCATTACTTTATTTAATGATTCAAATGCCTGATCGTGTAGGTATTTGGGGTGTTATGATTATATTAATTAGAGAGTTTTTAGTCACTGGTGTGCGTTTAATAGCGGTTGAAAATAATAAAGTAATAGCAGCTAGTAACTTAGGTAAATATAAGACAGTAACTACAATGGTTGCAATTATATTATTTTTATTCAATGATTTTGGATTAAACTTAGTTGAGCCAAATTTAGTTTGGATAACAAACATTATTTATTATGTAGCAATTTTCTTTACAATTATTTCAGGTTTTGATTATATTTATAAAAATAAAGATATTATACTTGAAAGTGTATAACAAAATAAAAGTCAAAAATTTAAAATATTACTACTATATTATAGGAGGAATGATGATTCATTATGAGTGATAATAAAAAACAACAAGCGTTGGAACTCGCTTTAAAACAAATTGAAAAACAATTTGGTAAAGGTTCTATTATGAAGTTAGGTGATGAAGGCGATCATTCAATTGAGGCAATTCCTAGTGGATCAATTGCACTAGATATTGCTTTGGGTATTGGTGGATACCCTAGAGGCCGTATTATAGAGATTTATGGACCTGAATCTAGTGGTAAAACAACACTTACATTACATGCAATGGCCAGTGCACAAAAAAATGGTGGTACGGTTGCATTTATTGATGCTGAACATGCACTTGATCCAAACTATGCCAAATCATTAGGGGTAGATTTAAATAATTTAATTTTATCTCAACCCGATACAGGTGAGCAAGCATTAGATATAGCTGAGGCTCTAATTAAGACTGGTGCTGTAGATATGGTGGTCATTGACTCAGTAGCAGCACTTGTTCCTGAACAAGAAATTGCAGGGGATATGTCTGCTAATCATGTTGGATTACAAGCTAGAATGATGTCTCAAGCTATGCGTAAAATGTCAGGTGTTATTTCTAAATCAAATGTAGTAGCTATTTTTATCAACCAAATTAGAGAAAAAGTTGGAATTATGTTTGGTAATCCAGAGACAACTCCAGGAGGTCGTGCACTTAAGTTTTTCTCATCAGTTAGATTAGAGATAAGACGTGCTGAGGCTATAAAAAGTGGTAGTGACTTAATTGGTATACGTTCAAATGTAAAAGTCGTTAAATCTAAAGTTGCTCCACCACTAAAGATTGCAACAGTCGATATAATGTATGGTACAGGTATTTCAAGAAGTGGAGAAATTTTAGATCTTGCAACAGAAATTGATTTAATTAATAAATCAGGTGCTTGGTACAATATAGGTGAGGAAAAACTTGGTCAAGGACGAGACAACGCCAGACAGTATCTAGAATCAAAACCAGAGTTGCTTAATGAACTAGAAAAAAAGGTTCGTGTTCATTACAATTTGAAATAAAACAGTAAAACTTTCATAAATTTTTACATAATCAATAAAATGAGGATAACATCCTCATTTTTTATTTAAAAAGCGTATAATAGTAGTTAATAATTTATTACATAAATATATAGAGGTTAAGATGATTAATATTATTAAGAAAATTAGTTGGTTTATAAAAAGAGAGTGGAAAAGCTATATAATGATGCTTATTTTTTTGATAGTTATTGCGCTTTTATCTTTAACACCTGCATACATTTTAGGGATTGCAATTGATGTAATAGTTTCAAAAACTTTAACTTGGCAATCACTTATTTTAATTGGTAGTGCTTTAGTAATTTTTCCTATATTTAGATACGTATCTTCATTAATTTATAATTATACAGTTAATAAAACGTCTCAAAAATTAGCATTTGAATTCAGGAAAATTTACTTAAGAAAATTGTTTTCTATGGATGCCGAATTTTATGAAAGATTTCAAAAAGGTGATTTGATAACTAGAGCAACATCAGACTTAGATATGATAACTGTTGCTGCAACCTCTATTTTAGAAGGTATTATATTTAATAGTGGTTTAATAATGATAGCAATCACAATTATGGCTACAACTATATCATGGCAGCTTACATTATTATCAGTTACTATCATGCCAATTGGAATTACAATTTTAAATATCATTCGTGTTAGAAAACGTGAATACGTAAAAAAGCATAGAGTAATATTTTCTGAAATGACAGAAAAAATATTAGAATCTGTGGAAGGTCAAAAGACAATTCGAGCTTATGTACAAGAAGAAAATGATCTTAAAGAACAAAAACGTGTAATAAATAATGATATCAATTCATGGCGTGTCATTATTAATTATGAAAATAGATTGGCACCACTTTTTGAAAGTGTATATGCAATTGCATATATATTAGCATTTGTTTTTGGTGCCTACTTTATAATGAATCAAAAAATGACGGTTGGACAACTAGTTATCTTTATATCATATTTAGGAATATTATATGGACCAATTATTTCAATATCAGGTGTATTCCAACATATTAATAATGCAACAGTTGCAGTCGATAGATTTGATGAAATTATGAAGGTTGAACCAAAAGTTAAGGATGATATTGTTGCTGAACCCATTATAGATTTTAAACAAATTGAATTTAAGAATGTTGGATTTAAGTTTCCTATGGATGAAAATCCAACATTAGATCAAATAAATCTTACTATAAAAAAAGGTGAAACAATTGGTATTGTTGGACCAACAGGTAGTGGAAAATCAACACTCGTAAGACAGCTTTTAAGAGAATTTAACGTTACTGAGGGTGACATATTAATTGATAATAAAAATATTAAAAAATATGTTACAAAAGATATTAGAACAATAGTAGGATATGTACCACAATCACATATTTTATTTAGACGAAAAGTAACTGATAATATTCTAATTGGTAATCCTCAAGCAACAATTGATCAATTAAACTTGGCAATAAAGATTGCTGATTTTGAAAAGGATTTAGGTTATTTGACACATGGTATACAGACCAAGGTTGGAGAAGGTGGAACTACCTTATCAGGTGGACAAAAGCAAAGATTATCTATTGCTCGTGCACTCATAAAGGACCCTCAAATTCTCATACTTGATGATTCTTTATCGGCTGTGGATGCCAATACAGAAGAAAACATTTTAAGACAGTTAAAAACATTTAGATCTGGTAAAACCAATATCATTGTTGCACACCGATTTTCTGCAGTTAGAGAAGCAAATCTAATTATAGTCTTACAGCAGGGTAGGATTGTAGAATCCGGTAACCATGAAGAGTTAATGCAGAAAAAAGGTTGGTACTATGAACAATATAACCAACAAATGAAAATGAACTAGGTAGATTAAGATATGAAACAATTTAAAAAAGTATGGCGTTATATTAGAAAATATAAGAAGTTACTTACAATCTCAATAATTAGTATGTTAGTTGTTCAAATATTGGGTTTGCTAGCACCACTTATTGTACGTTCTATTTTAGATGATCAACTTGTTGGTATAACAAAACCATGGTATGAAACTACAAATAGCTCTGGTGTTAACTATAACAATAAATATTACACACAAGATAATGTTGATGGTAATCAATTAACTATTGTCATTATCAATGGTAAATATTTAGTAATTGATGGTGAAATTCAAATTGGTAGCCAAAATTATGAATCCTTAAATTCTAATGAAGGTATACTAACTATATCTACAAATGATGGATTAACATATACATATGATGCAAAAGTATTAAGTGGAAAAGAAGTTAGTAGTTTTTATCAACCATTTTTTGAACCAGTATTGATTCTATTAATATTACTAATAGTTAGATATGTTTTTAACATTATATTCTTATTTATTCAACGTATTTCGACTGCCTATATCACGATGAATGTGGTTAGAGATGCAAGATTAGATGCGGTTAGGGCACTTCAAAATATGCCGATGTCATATTTTGAATATGAACCTGCTGGTAAGGTGGCTAATCGAATTATTACAGATGTAAATGGTATGATAAATTTATTTTCTACATTAATGAATTTATTATTTAATGCATCTTTAAGTGTAATATTTGCTTATATAGGAATGTTTTATTTAGATTCGAATTTAGCGATTCTAACATTCTTATTATTCCCATTAATTTATATTTGGCTTAAGATTTTTATAAGAAATTTAAATGAAATAGCTCAAAAAGTAAGTGAAGCAGCATCAATGATTACTGCTCAACTCAATGAAATTATTAATGGTGTTAATATTTTACAAATATTTAATTATCAAGAAAATACTGAAAAAGAATTTGAGGAAATTTCAAATACTTATCGTAGAGAACAATTAAAAGAACAAAAACTTCATTTAACAATTGGATGGAATTTAATAAGGCTAATTGGATTTTTAGTAACTGCTTTTGTTATCGGTTATTTTGGATTTAAAAGTTTAACCGTTGCCAATTATATGATGACAGCGGGCACAATTTATGCATATAATGATTATCTATCAAGACTTATTGAACCGGTTTCTGTGTTATTTAGAGAGTTTGGTAATTTACAATTGGCACTAGTTAGAACAGATAGAATATTTACAATAATTGATTCTGAGCAAGAAGATGATAGTTTTGAACTCATACCTAAATTTAAAGGGCATATAGAGTTTAAAGATATACATTTTTCTTATGTTAAGGATAGTCCAGTATTATCTGGTGTAAGTCTAGAAATTCTACCAAATACAATGCTTGGAATTGTAGGCCATACTGGTAGTGGTAAATCCACAATGATGAATTTATTATTAAGGTTTTATGATTTTAAAGACGGTGATAGTGGTCAAATCTTAATTGATGATGTTGATATCATGAATTACTCTAAAAGAACATATAGATATCATATTGGAATGATTCTACAAGATCCAATGATTTATAAAGGTACAATTAAAAGTAATATAGCTTTTGGTAAAGATATAGACGATAGTCACATAGAAAAGGTATTGAGAGACATTGGTGGTGGTCCGATGATTGACAAGTTGCCAGAAGGTATTAATGCACCACTTTTCCGTGGTGGGGGAAATTTATCTGTCGGAGAAAAACAGTTAATTAGTTTTGCTAGAGCGGTTGTACATGATCCTTCTATACTTATTATGGATGAGGCTACAGCCAACATCGATACAGAAACTGAAACACTAATTCAAAATGCTCTAAACAAAGTTAAAGAAGGAAGAACAACAATTGTTATTGCTCATAGGCTATCAACGATTAAACATGCTCATAAGATTGTTGTATTAGAAAATGGTTATAAAATAGAAGAAGGTACACATGAACAACTTCTAAGTTTGAATCAAAAATATGCAAATATTTATAAGTCTCAAATGAAATCTGTTAATTAAAAAAAGTAAGCTTATGATAAGTGATTATAATTTAATCCCATAAGCTTACTTTTTATTTTAGTGATAATTTATTTGTTTTCTAAGTCAGTTATTGTTGTTGGTGTAACATCACCAAGATATGTCTTGAAATAATGTGTTTTACTTTCTACTTGATCAAGTGGCAAACTTAAGTTGTATGAGACTTTAACATATAAGTTAGGATGATTAACACTGATAAATAATAAAGGCTTTTGTGGCAGAACATGATTAAAAGATATACTTTTATCTGATCCAAATGTCTTTGTTGTAGGTATGTTTTGTTGTATGGATTTTGCATTAATCCAATCTGTTTGGATTACTAAATCAACCTTTAAATTATTAATAGTTTTATTTGTTTTTTCGTAATAACGTGTTTTAAATACAAATTTACCATCAGTTTCATCATAATAATTAATATAATTATAATTGATTAATTTAATTTCTATTACAACATCATCTGTGTGTAATTGAATAACATCATGATTTGTCAAATCTTCTTGAATAAGTGAAGTTGACTTAAAATTTGTTATTTTAGTTTCATCAAATATGACATTTTTATTTCTTAAGTAATCTCCAAGATATAGTGAGACAACAAATATGATGGGGATAATTACTAGAAATGAAAATAAAATTAATTTTAAACGATATTTTAATAACCATTTCCCGAATTTAGAACTTGGTTTGTGTGCTGGTACCATATGTACAAATCTCCTTTAGTTAGTTACTCTGTATCATTATACTATAAATTAAGTTAATATTTAAATCATAAAACAAGAATAGTTTAAAATAAATTACAATATATTAAAGAAAAAAATCAAAAAATCAATGATTTTTAATATAAGTATAAATATTAATATGGTAATAATAATGAAATAAATGATGACTACTTTTCATTGACTAAAAACGAAATAAAAGTTATAATAAATTAGATGTAAATAATACATCCTACTAATTTTTGATTATTACTAAATTAAAAGTTAAAACTAAATATGGAGGTTACAGATATGTTTAACATTATGTTTAATGTTGACACTCCTGCATTAATTACCTTCATTTTGCTAATCATTGTGGCTGCGGTTATCGCAGCGGTAATAGGCTACTTTATTCGTGTAGCTCATCATGAGAAAAGTATTCGTTTAGCTAAAGAAGAAGCTGAACGTATTATTGAAGATGGAAAAAAAGAAGCTGAAAAAACAAAAAGAGAACTTGTTTTTGAAGCTAAACAAGAAATTCTAACCTTACGTAAAGAATTTGATGAAGATATAAAAGACCGACGTCAAATTGTTGTGAATCTTGAAGAGAAAGTTTCTCAAAGAGAGACTGCTTTGAATAATAGAAGTCAGTACTTAGATAAAAGAGAATCTAATTTAGACTTAAAAGAAGAAAAACACAACGAACGTAAAGAACAACTTGATATCCAATATAGCAAAGTGGAAGAATTAGTAAAGGAACAAGAAGAAAAACTTGCTGCTATTTCAGCGCTATCCAAAGAGCAAGCAAGAGAGTTGATAATGGCTCAAGTAAGAGATTCAATATCAAATGAAATCGCGGCTTATATACGTGAAGAAGAAGAAAATGCAAAAGCAATTGTACAAAACAAGAGTAAAGAGTTACTTGCACTTGCTATGCAAAAATATGCAGCTGAAACAACATCTGAAAGAACAGTTACAGTTGTTGAAATTCCTAATGAAGATATGAAAGGTAGAATCATCGGTAAAGAAGGACGAAATATACGTACGATAGAAGCACTAACAGGTGTTGACTTAATTATTGATGATACCCCAGAAGCAGTTGTATTATCTGGATTTGATCCGGTTAGAAGAGAAGTTGCAAAACGTGCACTTACAATTCTCGTTCAAGATGGAAGAATCCATCCAGGACGTATTGAAGAAGTTGTAGAACGTGCTCGTACTGAAATTGACATGTTTATACGTGAAGCTGGTGAAGAAGCAGTATTTAAAACAGGTGTTGGAAAAGTACATCCAGACATTATAAAATTATTAGGACGTATGACATTTAGAACATCATACGGACAAAATGTTTTAAAACATTCGATTGAAGTAGCGTTCCTAGCAGGTAAACTCGCAGCTGAAATTGGAGAAAATGAAATGCTTGCAAGACGTGCAGGACTATTCCACGATATTGGGAAAGCAATCGATCATGAAGTTGAAGGCTCTCACGTTACAATAGGTGTTGAATTAATGTCACGTTATAAAGAACCAAAAGAAGTTATTGATGCTATTGCATCTCACCATGGTGATCAAGAACCAGAATCAATTATTGCTGTATTAGTTGCAGCAGCAGATGCTTTATCTGCAGCACGCCCTGGTGCAAGATCAGAATCTATGGATTCATATATGAAACGTCTAACTCAATTAGAAGAAATATCTAATGAAGTTCAAGGTGTTGATAAAGCCTATGCTATCCAAGCTGGTCGTGAAGTACGTGTAATGGTACTTCCTGATAAGGTAGATGATTTAGGCATAATTAATATAGCACGTTCAATAAAAGAAAAAATCGAGGCACAAATGACTTATCCAGGAACCATTAAGGTTACTGTTATTAGAGAAAAACGTGCTGTTGATGTTGCAAAATAATAATTATAATGACTTAAGAGGCAAGTTTGCCTCTTTTTCATTTATAATAGATATATGAAAATATTATTTATAGGGGATATCTATGGTAATCCTGGTATAGATTACTTAATAGAAAAAATCCCATTTCTTAGACAAACATACCAACCCAATTTAATATTCGCAAATGCTGAAAACTCTGCAAATGGCAGAGGTATTACCCAAAAAATATATAAAAAACTAATGAATGCTGGTATTAGCATTATTACGATGGGTAATCATACATGGAAGAATCCTGATTTAAAAAATTTTATTGACGGGTCAAATATCATTAGACCAATAAATGACGGATCTAATATGGGAAAAGGGTACACTATAATCAACTATAATGATAAAAAAATTCTTATCATAAATGCATTAGGTAAAGCCTTCATGAATGAGGAAAATGAACCTCCATTTGAAATGGTAAAGCAAATATTGGATACCCAAAAATATGATTATTCGTTTTTGGATTTTCATGCTGAAGCAACATCTGAAAAGGTTGCTATGGCACATTTTTTAGATGGTAAAGTAGATATGATGGTTGGTACACATACGCATATTCAAACAAATGATGATAGATTACTTCCTAATGGCACTTTATACATTTCAGATGTAGGAATGACTGGACCACTTGAAGGTGTTATTGGTGTAAAAAAAGAAATTATAATTGACCGTTTTATATATGGACAAAGTAGACCAAATGAAGTAGCAGAAGGTCCAAGACAGCTAAATGCGGTTTTATTTACATTAAGTCCAAAAAGAAAAATAGAAAAAATACATTTGGATGAGACACAAATATAACATTAAATGTTAATTTAAGGCAGTTTTCGATATATTATTTAATAATGATTTAATTGATAATGTAAAACTTACTGTGATATAATAAAATTAATAAATAGATGTAGGGGGAAATTTAAATGGCAATCATAAATAAAGAAGGATTAATCGTCACAAGAGATAGTAAATATCAGGTTTCTGACTTAATACAACGTTTATCATTTATCTCAGAAACATATGTATTAGAATTCTTACAATCGATTGGTTTAAGTGTGCCAAGAAAATTACGTATGAATGCACTTAAAGATGTATTAAAAGAACCTGTTGCAAAGACTATTCAAGAAAGAAAAACGTTGGCCGATGAAATGGGATACCGATTAACTTGGTTTAACAAATTTACTGATTCACAATTAGTAAATCTTTTGGAATGGTATAATAGTCCATCCTTAAATAATCACTATATTCAATCTTTTTGGAGACTTCTATTAAACTATATGGTAACTGCAGGTGTATCAGATACGGATTTGAATCGACTATTTTCTGAATCAGAAGTTGCTTATAAAAATAATAAGCGTCCTACTTCTAATAATTTTAATTTAGCACTTGATAAAGTTTTATATGACGAAGATGGTGAAATTGACGGTGTAACCCAAGATCAATTTAGACCAGTAGTATATAAAGCAACTACTTTAACAGAACTTAGAAAAATTGGTGAAAAATATAATGCACCAATACCTAAGCGTTTAAAGAAAAAAGAAATGCTTGATTATATTTTAGAAAAATTAACTGAACGTGGTGAACTAAATAAACAGCTAGAAGAAAAGTTAAAATCTAATAATATTATTTTGCTTGAAAGATTTGCTAAAGATCATGATATTAAAGTATCAACCGAATTAAAAAAAGAAGAAATTATTGAATATATTTTAGCCAACGCTAAAGAAACAAAATCTACTTATTTTGTACCAGAATCATCAGATGTATATGAGTTAACTGAAGAAGTAGTAGAAAAAGAACAGGAAACTGTAATTGTTGAAAATGTTGATTCACAAGTAGAAACCTCTGAAACAGTAGCACCTGAAAAAGTCGTACAACAACAAGTGATTATGACAGAACAAATTGATTATCGACCTCAATTTGATAAACTTGCTGATGCTTTTATCAAACTTGCTGAAAGTTTTGATAAAAAAGAATTTAATGTTCAAGTTCAAAATCAACCAGTTGTTCAAGAACCAGTTATAAAAGAAGAGGTTCAAACACAAAACATCAAAGATGAAGCAAAAGTGGTTTCTCAAGATGTAATGATTAACCCTGAACTAATTATTAAAGAATTACTTGCAGACGAAGAACTAGATTTACCAGAAGAAGATTTATACCAATCAGCAACCCAAAACCCAAAAGAAGAAAATAAATTCAAAAAAGTTTATCACCAAAGAAAGGGTTTATCAAAACTTGCAGGTTTCTTTGCATTAATCTTTGCTCTTGGATTTATTTGGATAGCATTGTTATCATTTGGCTTACTTATCGCACCGTTTTTAATTGAGGCAAATAGCTTTGTTAATACACTTACAGCTGAACAACTTCTTATGCTACAATACGGATCAATTGCTTTTGCTGTGATTAATCTTATCGCAACATTTGCATTATTTAGTAACTTAAAGAGAAAATATTTAATCTTTTGGGGTATTATCACATTGTTTTCTGGTGTTATAATAACTGGACTAATTGCACTTCTTGCGATAGGTACAAAAACTAAAAAAGTCTATGATGAAGCAACCAATGATACCCAACGTTTGGCAGAAGCACTTGAAAAAATCACAGAAACCAAAACTACTAAAAAGCAAAAAATAGGAAGTAAGTTCAGCGTCGTACTACTATCAATTATTACATTTGTACTTTTAGTCTTCGTCATCTTATATGGCATTTGGCGATTAGAATTTACATATGGGTATGAAAATATTCCAATACTTGGACCATTCTTAAGAGATCAAATTATTATTCCACTTTTTGGCTCATCACACGACATGGCACAATACTTCTAAAAAATAATCAATTTAAGGAGTTCTAAAAAGTGAAAGACATAACAAAATTTACCCCAATGATGCAACAATACTTAAAAATTAAAGAAGACTACGCGGATGCGATAGTCTTTTTTAGACTTGGTGACTTCTATGAAATGTTTTTTGATGATGCTATTACAGCATCAAAAGTACTAGAAATTGCACTTACAAAAAAAGAAGCTGGCCAAACAGTACCTATGTGTGGTATACCATATCATGCAGCAAAAATATATATTCAAAAACTCATTACCAAAGGTTTTAAAATAGCAATTGCTGAACAAACAACTCCTCCAGGTAAAGGCTTAGTTGAACGTGAAGTAGTTCAACTTATTACTCCTGGAATGATAATTGATGATGGTATATTACCATCTAATGAATTTAATTTTATCGGATCTGTGGTTTTAAGTGAATATGGATATATATTGAGTTATGCTGATATTTCTACAGGAGATACTTTTATACTTGATGGTTTAAACAAATCAAGTTTAATTGATGAAGTTAAAAATCTAAAACTAAAAGAAATGATCTTAAGTAACAAATCAGATACATTTTTAATTGATTACCTAAACAATAATCAAATACTCATGACAATTTATACAATTAATGAAGTCAAGAATCATTTAATATATAAAAACTTAAAAACCAAAGAAATTAAAGAAGCAGCAGCAATACTTGTTAACTATTTAAATGAAGAAAGTAAACTTGAACTCAATCACTTAATGCCATTTAATCATGTAAAAGTTGAAAGTTTCATGCGACTTGATCATCAAGTATTAGAACACCTTGAACTTACAGAATCATTTACGAATCAAATTAAATCAACATTGTTATATTGGATTGATAAAACCCATACTGCAATGGGTTCAAGACTACTCAGATATCAATTAACTCATCCACTAAAAAGTGTTGAAACATTAGAAAAAAGATATGACTTTATTGAGGCATTTTCATTACATGAGCCTCGTACAAAAGTAGAAGAAATACTTAATGATATTTATGATATCAATAGACTTGTTGGGCGTATTTCAAGTAATCAAACACATGCAAGAGACTTACTACAATTAAAAAATACATTAGGATTGATACCTAAACTAAAACAAGCACTATCAATGTATCAAAATAAACTCGTAGATTCACTAAATAATGAAATTCATTTGCATGAAGAACTATACGAATTATTAGATCGATCAATTACAGATGAACCACCACTAACAATTAAAGAAGGTGGCATGATTAAAGATGGATATAATAAAGAATTAGATGAATTAAGATCAATAGCGAAAAATGGTGATCTTTGGTTAGAAAAATTTGAAAATGAGGAAAAAGAAAGAACTGGCATTAAAAATCTTAAAGTCGGTTATAATCGTGTTTTTGGTTACTTCATCGAAATATCAAAAGGAAATATACAATTTGTAGATGAATCTTTTGGATACATTAGAAAACAAACACTTGCAAATAGTGAACGTTATATTACTGAGACATTAAAGGAAACGGAATCTAAATTATTACATGCTAAAGAAAAAGGCGATAATTTAGAGTATGAAATATTTCAATCGCTTAAAGAAGAAACAAAAAAACATGTGCATACTTTACAGTTTTTAAGTCAAACAATTGCACAAATAGATTTATACATTTCTCATGCTAAAGTAGCAGAAATATATAAATATGTTAGACCAAAACTTAACAATACAAGATTTGTTGATATTGAAAGTGCAAGACACCCAGTTGTAGAACAACATTCAGAATTTATCTCAAATCATATTACAATGAAACCTAATCAAATATTCATATTGACTGGTCCTAATATGAGTGGTAAATCAACTTACATGCGAATGTTTGCTATGATCGTAATAATGGCTCAAACAGGTATGTTTGTGCCTGCTAGTAGAGCTGTACTACCAATATACGATGCGATATTTACAAGGATTGGTTCTAGTGATGATATTGCCGGTGGTAAATCAACTTTCATGGTTGAGATGGTTGAGGCAAATGAGGCATTAACCAAGGCAACAGAAAATTCACTTATTTTATTTGATGAAATTGGTAGAGGAACAGCAACTTATGATGGACTTGCACTTGCTCAAGCAATGATTGAATATGTACACACAAACATTAAAGCACAAATGATGTTTTCTACTCATTATCACGAACTTACAAAATTACAAAAACAATTTGAACTAGTTACAAATCTTCATGTTAAAGCAATCGAACAAAAAGACCACATGGTATTTTTACATCAGGTAGAACTTGGTGCATCAGATAAATCTTATGGTATTCAAGTTGCAGCACTCGCACATCTACCAGAAACAATCATTAAAAGGGCTAAAACTTTACTTAGAAAGTTAGAAAAAGAATCCAGTCAACTTGACCACAACATTTTTATGTTTGAAGAAAAGATAGAACTCGATAGTATTATTCCAAAGGATGTTCAACTCATCTTAGATCAAATTAATCATATTAATATAGATCATTTAACACCAGTTGAAGCACTGATACAATTAAAATACATACAAAATGCTCTAAAAGATTTAAAAAAGGATTAAAAAATGAAAAATATTAAAGTCATGGATATGGCGCTTGCAAATACAATTGCTGCAGGTGAAGTAGTCGAAAGACCTGCCTCTGTTATTAAAGAACTTGTAGAAAATTCAATCGATGCAAATGCTAAAAATATCGTTATAGAAGTTAATCAAATGGGATTAGAATCTATTATAGTTACCGATGATGGTGATGGTATGACCAAAGATAACTTAAAAAAAGCATTCCTACGTCATGCAACCTCTAAAATTAGTGAAATTAAAGATTTAAACGATATCCATACATTGGGATTTAGAGGAGAAGCTCTCCCCTCAATTTTATCTGTGGCCCAAATAGAAATTACATCTAGAACATTAGAAACTGATGCATATTATTTAAAACTTGAAAATAATCAAATTGTTGATGAAGGTCCAAGACCACTTAATAAAGGAACAAAAATTAAAGTTTCTAGTTTATTTTATAATACACCTGCGCGCTTTAAATATATGAAATCAGAATATGCCGAAAAAAATGCAATATCTGATATTTTTGAACGCCTATCTCTTTCACATCCTGATATTAGTTTTAAACTAATGATGGATCAAAAATTAATTAAATCAACTCTTGGAAATAACAACATCCCCCAATTATTAGAATCAATTTATGGTAAAAATATTACGCAAGGTATGAAACACTTAAATACAACAATATCAAAAATAGGTATTGATGCTTATCTAATCGATCCTAAATATGTTCGTTCAAGAAGAAATGATGTTAGCATTTTTATTAACTCTAGATATGTGAAAAACTATGCGTTATCTCAAGCGATTATTGATGGATATACAACATTTTTAATGACAAACAAATTTCCAATTAGTTTACTTTACATAACAATTGATCCAAGTCTAGTTGATGTGAATGTACATCCACAAAAAATGGAAGTAAAACTTGCTAATGAAAGAATGCTTTCTTTCATGCTAGCACCTGAGGTTAGAAAGTCATTAGAAGGTGGAAGCTTTCCTATTAGGCAAACACTTCCTGAAATTAAAAAAGAAGCATTTAAGCCTCAAATTATTGATTTATTTGAGTTTGCTTCAAATCAAACACATGAAGATAATCAATTACAAGAACAGGCATTTGATCAATTAGATAATAACAATAATAATGAAGTCATGAAATTACCACATCTAGAATACATTGGAACACTTTCAGGAACTTACTTACTTTATCAAAATAATGAAGGTTTATATTTGATGGATCAACATGCAGCTGCTGAACGTATTCGCTATGAATATTATGAAAATAACGTAGCAAAACTTTCAAGTGATCATTATGAACTTTTAGTACCTAAAGATTTATTCATTACATCAAAAGATTATGAAATACTGAGCCAAAATAGTACTAAGCTACGTTTAATTGGATTAGAATTTAAAGATGAAAAATTAACTACACATCCTACATGGTTAAGAGATAGTGAACTAGATATAATTATTGAATCTGTAATTGATCAATTAAAAAACACTCAAAAAATAGATTTAAAAGAATTAAGAAATCAACTAGCAAAAGATATTTCTTGTAAGGGTGCAATCAAAGCAAATCAACAACTTTCAATAAATGAAATTAATAAATTAGAATCAGACCTAAGAAATTGTAATAATCCATATACATGTCCTCACGGACGACCGGTACTTATTAAATTATCAAATCAAGACATCGAAAAGATGTTTAAGAGAATTGTATGAGAAAAGTAATTTCTATTGTTGGACCAACAGGTACTGGAAAGAGTCGATTAGCAATTCAACTAGCAAAAATGATAAATGCAGAAGTTATTAATGGTGATTCTGTCAGCATTTATAAAGAATTAAATATTGGATCAGCAAAAACTCTTAAAAATGAACAAGAAAATATTAATCATCATCTCATTGACAAAGTAAGCTTAGATGAAAACTATACAATTTTTGATTTCCAAAGAGATGTTCGTTATTTAATTGAAAAAATAAATACACCAATTATCGTAGGTGGAAGTGGACTTTATATAAAATCTGCATTGTACGATTATAAATTCGAACAACAAATTCATACAGATTTAAAAACAATAAATGAAATGATAGATTTTATTCAAAAAAATGATCCGAAAGCAATAATAGATATCAATAATCCTAGAAGAATTGAGTCAGCATATAAACAACTAATTAACGGTTCAAAAAGAAGTGATAAACAAAATAAAAACACGCCCTTATATGATATCCATTTAATATATTTGGAAATAGACCGTGACCTACTAAGAACTAGATTAGAAAAAAGATTAGAATCTATGTTAGAAAATGGGTTTATTGAAGAAACAAAATCATTGATTAATTATGAATTAAACATCATTGGATACCGTGAATTAAAATCTTATTTATTAGGTGAATGTTCCCTAGAAGATGCAAAGAAAAATATTATCACATCAACAATGCGTTTTGCAAAAAGACAAAAAACATGGTTTTTAAATCAAATGACACCACATATATATAATGCATTAGATGATAATTTATTAATCAAAGTCTATGAAGATGTCACTAAATTTTTAGGAGAAAAACGAACTTGAATATCTATTTAATTGGTATGCCTGGTAGTGGAAAAACAACTATAGGTAAAAAACTAGCACAAAATATTAATAAAAAATTTATTGATTTAGATAACTATATTGAAGAAAAACATATGATATTTATAGATGAGATCTTTTCATTTTATGGTGAAAATAAGTTTAGAGAACTAGAATCTGAAGCTTTAATAGATTTAATTAATGAAGATGCCGTTATATCAACTGGCGGTGGAATTGTAATGAATAAATTAAATAAGAAACTGATGAATGGATTAATTATTTATATTGATACGCCACTTGAAACCATTGAAAAAAGACTAAAAAACAGCCATTCAAGGCCACTTTTAAAAGAAAAAACATTAGAAGAATTATATGAAATTAGATTCTTAAAATATCAAGGTTTCGCTCAAAAGATCGTATCAAATAATGATTCAATTTCAAAAACGGTCGATGATATTATTAATATCATTGAAGAAAGTGTTAAATTATGAATATATTAATTATTAATGGTCCTAACTTAAACATGCTTGGTAAAAGAGATCCTGTTCACTACGGAAAAATGACTTTAAATGAATTAAATGATTATATAAGAAATTCTTTTAAAGATATAAATTTTGATTTTTTCCAAAGTAACCATGAAGGAGAAATTATCGATTACATTCAAACAACTTTAGCTGATGCACTGATAATTAATCCTGCAGCATACACTCACACATCACTAGCCATTAGAGATGCTCTTGAAATATTTAATAAAATAAAAGTTGAAGTACATCTATCAAATATCAATGAGCGTGAAGAATTTCGTAAAGTAAATTATATAAAAGATGTTTGCGATGCATCATTTTTAGGTAAAAAAGAACAATCTTATATTGAAGCAATTGAATATATACTTGATAATTTTAGGAAATTAAAGTAAAATAAATAAGGTTTTTAAAAAAGGAGAATAAAAGATATGGTCTCAACAAGTGAATTTAAGACAGGTCTAACTATTGAAGTAGATGGACAAATCTATGTAATTTTAGATTTCTTACATGTTAAATCTGCGCGTAGTGGTGCAATTATTAATACTAGATTAAGAAATTTAAGAACTGGAAACATTCAAGAAATTACATTTAAATCAGGCGATAAAGTAAGTAAAGCTATAATTGATCGTATTAAAATGCAATATTTATATGCATCAGGTGAAACACATGTTTTCATGAACATGGAAACATATGAACAAATTGAAATTAATGCTTCACAAATTACTTATGAACTAAACTTCTTATATGAAGGTTTAGAAGTTGAAATTAACTTCTATGGTACTGAAATTATTGGTGTAAACCTACCTGAAAAATTAGTATTAGAAGTAAAAGAAACTGTACCTGGTGTAAAAGGTGATACAAAAACAAATGCGATGAAAGATGCATTTTTAGCTTCAGGCTTTTTAGTTAAAGTACCAATGTTTATAGAAGAAGGCGAAAAAATAATCGTTAATACTTCAAACGGTACATATGTATCTAGAGCATAATTTATTGTAATACTAAATTAAAAAGACGTTAATCGTCTTTTTATTTTGAAAACATATAAATTTTATATAAACATGCAAAAAACATGCTATAATATTTAGGGTGAAATAATGGAAAGATTATCAAAAGTCTTGGCACAAGCAGGCATTGCCTCAAGACGTAAAGCAGAAATATTAATCTTAGAAAAAAGAGTTAAAGTCAACGGCGTAGTAGTTGATGTTTTAGGTTTTAAAGTAAGTTCCAAAGATGTTATAACTGTTGATGATAAGTCTATTCAAAAAGAACCACTAATATATATTCTAATGAATAAACCAACAGGATATTTATCAACAACAAGTGATGAACATAAAAGAAGAAATGTACTTGACCTTCTAACACCTGATGATAAGCAATTACGTTTATATCCGGTACATAAACTAGAATACGATACCGCTGGTTTACTAATTCTAACCAATGATGGAGACTTAACTAAAAAGCTAACAAATCAAAGTTTTAGTATTCAAAAAGAATATATTGTTCGCACAAAAGGTGTAATGATTAGAGAACGTTTAAGAGAAATTAAACGTGGTGTTAATATCGGAACTAAAGTTATTAAACCTGTTGATGTTGGTATTGTTGAACTTGACAAAGAAAGTCAATCAACTTTAATTAAACTAATTATTACAAATGAATCAGCTAAAGAACTTAAAGAAATGTTTAAAAAATTAGGACACGAAGTTAAAAACATGACTCGAATTAGATTTGACTCATTAACACTAGAAGGTGTACAAAGAGGATCTTACAGACATTTGAAAGTACATGAAGTGAAATATTTATACAGAACATCCTAAGAAAAACAAATCATACAAAATATGGTATAATAAAATGTAGTGTGGAGGAAAAACATGGCAGGATTTAAAGTGGCCATTGATGGACCAGCAGGTAGTGGCAAATCAACTATTAGCAAAATGATTGCTAAAGAGTTGGGGATGACACATGTTGATACAGGAGCAATGTATCGTGCAGTTACCTTGCTAGCCATTGAGCGAAGAATCAACTTAAATGATGAATCTCAATATGATTTTTTAGAGACCATTCAAATAAGTTACCACGATGATCAAATCTATGTAGATAATCGAATCGTTGAAGATGATATAAGAAGTAAAGAAGTAACAGAAAATGTAAGTTTAGTTTCAAGTTTTCCATATGTTAGAAAAAAGATGGTTGATATACAAAAAAACCTTTCTACTTCTGGTGATATTATAATGGATGGAAGAGATATTGGAACGGTAGTTATTCCAAATGCAGACTTAAAAATATTTTTAGTAGCAGATGTTGTTGAACGTGCAAAACGTCGTCAATTGGAAAAACATAAAAAAGGATTCAAAGTTGATCTTGAAAAATTAGTTGAAGAAATTACAACTCGTGATCATAAAGATTCATCAAGAGCAGAGTCCCCATTAAGAAAAGCAGATGATGCAATCATCGTAGATACCACAAACTTAACTGTAAATCAGTCAGTAAAAAAAATAATAGAGCTGATACAATCAGCAAAAGGAGCAATCAATGAATGACTTTATATTCCCAAAAAAAGGACAAGTAATTGAAGGAGAAGTATTCCAAGTTAAAAAGAATTTAGTCTTATTATCTTTTAATGCTGCAACAGAAGGAACAATCTATGCAGAATACTTTGACCAACCTGCACCAGCAGATCTTAGAAAAGTTGTAAAAGTAGGCGATAAAGTACGCGCCAAAGTTGTGAAAGTAGTTGAAGAAGATCATACCTCATCAATACTTTTATCTAGACTTCCACTATTACACGAAAAGCATATTGAAAATCTTGAAAAAGCATTTAATGAAAAAACTCAAATAGAAACTACTGTTAAATCATTTAATGAAAAAGGTTTAGTATTAACATTTGAAGGTATTGAATTATTCTTACCATTTTCATTACTAGATTTTGAACTTAAAGATAAAAAAGAAGAACTAGTAGGTACTAATTTAGTTGTACTCGTTGAAGAATTTAAAATGGATCGTAAAAGACCTAAATTAATTGCAACAAGAAAACCAATTTTTGAAGCAAAGCGTGCTGAAGAACAACAATTACGTCAAGAACAACGTCAAGAAGAATTAGAAACAATTCAAACTGGTGATGTTGTTGAAGGAACAGTAGAATCATTTGAGGCACATGCTGCATTTATACGTTTTCAACATGTATCAGGTATGTTAAGAATTTCTCAAGTATCACACCATAGAATTGAAAAAATTGAAGACGCTTTAACAATTGGAGAAAATGTTAAAGTTAAGGTAATAAAAAAAGAAGGTAATCGTCTAGATTTATCTATGAAGGCACTACTTCCTACACCTTATGAAGCATTCATTAAAGCTCATAAAGTTGGACAAACTGTTAAAGGAAAAGTGGTTTCAAAATTACCATTTGGTGTTTTAGTTGAGTTAGAACAAGATGTCAAAGGTTTATTACATAAATCAGAATATTCATGGAATCCAAAAGATAATTTTGATTCATATATTAAAATTGGAGATGAGATTGAAGCTGCAATCTTAAATATGGACGCTAAAAAAGAAAGAATAGCATTATCTAAAAAGGTATTAGAAGACAATCCTTGGGCTAAATTAAGTCTACGTCAAGGTGAAGATATTACAGTACGTGTAGAATCTGTTGAAAAAGATGGTGTACATGTATCTTATCAATCAGTGGATGGTTTAATACCAACAAATGAGGCTCATAATAATCCAAAGGTAAATATAGAAGATCACTACCAAAAAGGTGATGAAGTTCTTGCAAGAGTAATCGAAGTTAATAAGGCAAACTGGGTATTAATATTATCAGTTAAACGTTTGTTAAATGCACAAGAACGTCAAGAGTTTGAAAAATATCTAGGAGATTCAGAAGATACTGAAAATATCACTTTAGGTGATTTATTCTCCGATTTAAATAAAAAAAATAAATAAAAAGAAGGTTTTAGGATGCCATTTACTGTAGCAATCGTGGGTCGTCCCAATGTTGGAAAATCATCACTTTTCAACCGTATATTAGGTGAGAGATTTTCTATCACAGATGATGTAGCGGGTGTCACAAGGGACCGTATCTATGCTCAATCAGAGTGGTTAACTAAGCGCTTTAGTATAATAGACACTGGTGGCATCGATATAGGCGATGCCCCTTTTTTAACTCAAATTAAACATCAAGCAGAAATAGCGATGGACGAAGCAAACGTCATCATTTTTGTTGTTGATGGATTAGTAGGTTTAACTGATGGTGATTATTATATAGCCAAACAGCTTTATAAAACTGATAAACCAGTTATCGTTGCCGTAAATAAGATAGATGATTTAGTACATGCAAATAATGCATTTGAATTTTATGCATTAGGTTTTTCTGATCCAATTGCAATTTCAAGTCATCATGGTATTGGAATAGGTGATTTATTAGATAAAGCATTAAGCTACATGGTTGATGAAGAGCCAATAAAAGATAAAGGTATCATTTCTTTTTCTGTAATTGGACGTCCAAATGTAGGGAAAAGTTCATTAGTTAACGCAATCATTGGAGAAGAAAGAGTTATTGTATCTGATATATCGGGTACAACAACAGATGCAATCGACTCAACATTTACAAAAGATAAACAAAAATATACAATAATTGATACCGCAGGTATAAAAAAACGCGGAAAAGTTTATGAAAACTTAGATAAATACTCTGTTTTACGTGCTTTAACAGCCCTTGAACGAAGTGATATTGCATTACTAGTTTTAGATGCTGAAACAGGTATACAAGAACAAGATGCTCACGTTGCAGGTTATATCATGCAATATATGCGTGGTTGTATCATTGTTGTTAATAAATGGGACAGTGTAGAAAAAGATAGTAAAACGATGAAGAAATACGAAGAAAACATTAGAGAAGAATTTAAGTTTCTTCCGTATGCACCAATCGTATTTATCTCAGCCAAAGAAAATCAAAGAATACATACAATATTCCCAGTATTAAAAGAAGTATATGAAAACTTTACTAAACAACTACCTACTAAACTAATTAATGATACATTACAAGATGCAGTAGCTATGAATCCACCTGCAATCTTTAATCAAGGTAAAGCTAAGTTTTCATATGCAACTCAAATTGATGTCAAACCACCAACTATAGCAATTTTTGTAAATGATCCATCGTATATTCATTTTAGTTATGAAAGATACTTACAAAATCAATTTAGACAAGTATTTGATTTAACAGGTACACCACTAAAATTTGTATTTAGAAAGAAGGAAAACTATGAAGATTAGTGTTATAGGTGGCGGCTCATGGGGAACAACACTTGCTCAAGTGCTTTCTGATAATGGACATGAAACCTTAGTTTATGATGTAAATCCAGTAGCTGTTGACAAAATAAATCATAATGAACACTCGTTTTTTGATATAAAAATTGAAGGTATTAAAGCAACAATTAATTTAAAAGAAGCACTTGATTTTGCTGATTATATTGTACTTGCTGTACCAACAAAATTTATGAGAGAATCATTAAAACAAATCAATCAATTAGCTACTAGAAAACTATATTTTATTAATGTATCAAAAGGTATAGAACCAGAAACATTAAAAAGAGTATCTGAAATTGTAAATGATGAAATTTCACCTTCAATGTTAGGTGCTTATGCAGTACTTACAGGTCCTTCACATGCAGAAGAAGTTATTTTAAGAAAATTAACTGTATTAACAGCTGCAAGTGACACCGAATGGTTTGCAAAAAGTGTTCAACATCTATTTTCTAATAACTCATACCTACGTGTATACACCTCAGATGACTTAATTGGTTGCGAGGTTGGTGGCGCAATAAAAAATGCAATAGCAATCGTTTCTGGTATGATGACTGGTTATGGATTAGGTGAAAATGCTAGAGCTGCACTCATTACTCGTGGTATATTAGAAATAGTTCGTGTAGTGGTATACTATGGTGGTAAAAAAGAAACAGCATTTGGGTTAACTGGTATTGGAGACTTAATTGTAACAGCTTCAAGTACACATTCAAGAAACTTCAATGCAGGATTAAAAATTGGTCAAGGTATACCAGTAGATCAAGTTATTAGTGAATCTAGAATGGTTGTTGAAGGTATACGTGCAATTCAAGCTGCTAAAGATTTATGTATTAAAAATAAAATAGAATTACCAATCATTGAAGTTGCATATGATGTAATCTTTAATAATATTACTGTTCAAGAAGGTATCCAATTATTACTAACTAGAGAATTAAAAGCAGAAACAGTTGAATAATTCTTAAAAAAATATATTATTGTAATGATGGCTTTATTATGATATAATTTAAACATCTTTAATAGGAGGATTAAAAATGAACAAAACAGAATTAGTTGCATTAGTTGCCGACAAAGCTGGAACAAGTCAAGTTCAAGCAGAAAATGTTGTCAATGCATTTGTAGAAGTAGTTTCAGAAACTCTAGCGAAAGAAGAAAAAGTAGTTGTTACAGGATTTGGTACTTTTGAAGTTCGTCACCGTGTAGCACGTAGAGGTAAAAACCCTCGTACTGGTGAAGAAATTATTGTTCCAGCTCAAAAAACGCCTGCTTTTAAAGCTGGAAAACTTTTAAAAGATGCAGTAAAAGAGATTTAAAGTTTAACTAAAGGATTCATTAAAAAAACACTATAGATACTTTATCTACAGTGTTTTTTTTAAAAACAGTAACAGATAGAACCATTAAATTAATCAAGTTAGGTTATAATAGAATTATTAGTGGGGTGATTAGATTGGATTTATTTAAATATGCTTTTAATAATGATGTTTCAAGTCTTCAAGCATCAATAGATCATATTAATATTAAAGATCAACGTGGAAAAACATTATTGCACCATGCAGTATTAGGTAGTGCTAATGATGTAATAGACTATCTTTTAAACCAAGATATTGATATAAACATTGTAGATCAGATGGGGGAATCAGCAATTTTTGATTGTGCTAGAAAAGCTAAATTAAATATTGCAAAAAAACTACTGGCTAAATTTGCAAAAGTCGATTTAAAAAATAATAAAGAAGAAACTTTACTTCATTTAGCAGCACATAAAGGTAATTTAGATATGATTCAGCTACTTGTAGAACATGGTGGCAATCTAATGTCTTTAACACTAGAAGATAAACTGCCGATTCACTATGCAATTTTAGCAGGACATTTAGCTGTGGTAGATTATATGATGGAAAATTCTAAATTATCATATTTTCATTTAGATAGTCATAAAAACTCATTTCTACATTATGCAACAAGAACAACAAACATCCAATTAATTGAATACTTTATTAATCAAAAACTTGATACAAACTTACTAAATGATTATTTTGAAACACCTCTTTTTAATGCAGTAAGATTCAGTACTAAAGAAGTTATTTTACTTTTGTTAAAATATGATGCTTATATTGATATAATGAATAGAAGATATGAAACACCTTATATACTTGCTAAACTTGATAGAAATGATGATATTACAGACTTATTAAATGAGTGGAAAAAATCACCTTATTATACAAAATTAATCACTGAACAAAGTTTAACGATTGCAGTTTTAAATAGAGATGATAAAAAACTTAGACACCTTATTGAATCAGGTCAAAAATTAAAAAAAGATCGATATAAAAAAGATGCTTTTGATTATGCGACGTTTTATAAATTAACACCTTATATTAACCTTTTAAGAGTATTTATTGATACAAGATAAAAAAAAGTCCAAGAAGGACTTTTTTAATTCTTAAGTTAAAAATAATGAAATAAGTACAGAGACTAGATTATATCCCATATGAGCTAAAATTGGAATTAATATATTTTTTTCATTTTTTAAATAAATATAACCAAATATAAAACCTGCACCAATATAAGGTAGACCGCTTACAATAGCTACTCTTATATCACCTGTAAGTAGTTCAGTAGTAACATGAATTAAACCAAAGACTAGTGATGATGTAACTAATGCCCAGTTTTTATTTTTAATTAGTCCAAAAAAAGATTTTCTGAACACTAATTCTTCCACAATAGGGCCTAGAATAACTGCTGATAATAACATGAAAATAAAATAAGGTGATTTAAGCATCAAATTAATTGCTAATTGGTTAGCAGAAATTTGTTCAGGAACTTGAAGAATTTTACTCAATAGGCTATTTACTAGTCCGATTGCTAAATTACCAGCTAATACGTATAATATACCAGTTCCAGCTTTACTTAATAGTGATGTATACAAATTATCGTTAGAATTTTGATTTTTTAAAATTAGATAATCATTTTTAATTATAGGTTTTGAAATAATTACCATTGGTATAGCAATAATAAGCATAATTGAAAATCTATATAAAGATAACAATGCCATCGTAGGTAATTTAGATTGTGGTACAAGATTACTTGAAATATCAATTGCAGTTGCAGCGATAAATGGTGCTTTATCATCAACTGGTATGTAGAAATTAATCTTAGCATTGTTTGACCAAACAGTAGTAATGCCATTTAAAATATCACTAAGTACATCCTCTTTAAGATTTATAATTGTTTGATCATCTATATTAGTAATTGTAAAGTAACTACCCTCAACATAAAAACTTGCAGAATCATGTGCATAAATTATGAAGTCACCATCTTCATAAATATCAACCAAAAACCCCTTATAGACATCATCAACATCATCAATCATACCTTTTCTTATAACTAAAAATGAATTTACATCATTTGCTGCAAGGTAAATAGCACTTTGTGATGGATTTGCAGGTTCATAAAAAAAAGTATTATTTGAAAATAGCAAACTAATTAGTGAAACAATAAAGATTGGTAAAATCATATATCCTAAATATAAAAAAACGTTATAAATATATATTTTTTTAGATTTAGGATCTTCACCCTCAGAATTACTATGTAAGGATGAAAAATCCTTTTCTATTTCTTCTAAATGTTCATACATGTGATAAAAACTCCTTAGCTTTATAATATACCTATTATACTAGAAAAGCCAATGATTTTCTAATAATGGTATAATAAATATAGGGTTATAGGAAGGTTGTCTTCATGATAGAATTAATAGTAGCATCCAATAATAAGGATAAAGTTAAAGAATTAAATCAAATTTTAGGATCAAATATTTTTTTACTTAAAGAATGTGAAATAAAATTAGATGTTTTAGAAAGCGAAACTACTTTTGAAGGTAATGCAGCATTAAAAGCATATGCGTATGCCAAACAATTTAACCAAGTAGCAATCGCTGATGATTCTGGATTAGTAGTGGAAATAATAGAACCATTACCTGGAATATATTCTAAAAGATATTCCGGATTAAGTGATCATGAAAATAATATTAAACTCCTTGATGTATTAAAAAACACAAACAATCGTAATGCAAATTTTATTTGCATCATTGCAATATCATTTCCAGATGGTAAAATATTTACATACGAAGGAAAACTTAAAGGACACATATCCAAAGAACTAAGAGGTATAAATGGTTTTGGATATGATCCACTGTTTATACCATCAAATGAAAACAAGACACTATCAGAATTGGGTCAAGCATACAAAAATAAACACTCGCATCGTAGTAAGGCATTAATGAAACTTTTGGAGGATAAAGATGAAATTATTAATTACTGGCGATATTCATGGAAGAGATGATGTACTACAAAAAGTACTTAAAAAAGAAAAGACTTTTGATATGCATTTAAATACCGGAGATATTGGTTTAGATTTTCAAACGATTGAAAATTCAAAAATGATTGCAGTTAAAGGCAATACTGATTACTATTTGGATTTGCCTACAGAGCGTTTAATTGAACATAATGGGTTACGTATATTACTAACACATGGTCACCTTCAAAACGTTAAATATGGCCTAACTGAACTTATCATGATGGCAAAAGAAATGGATGCCAACATTTGTATTTTTGGACACACCCATGATCCTTTTTATAGAAGAATTGACAACATCATATTTATCAACCCAGGAGCATTAACTGGTATCAAAGACAAAACTTATGCAATATACGAAGACCAGAAAGTGAGTATTATAAATGTCGATTGAAGAGCGTATTATAAAAACAGCTTGTCATGTATTTAACTTACCTGCTGATGACATAAAAATTGATTCTAGATTTAAAGGAGGAATGAGTAATTATACATATTTAATCTATGTAAAAAATCATCCATATGTTATTAGAATTATTGGAGAGGGCGGCGAACATCTTGTCAACCCTCACACTGAAAAAACACATTTAAAGACAATAGAAACACTAAACATTTCATCAGATGTTGTTTATTTTGATGTCAAAACAGGTATTAAAGTATCTAAATATGTTGAAGGAACACCACTATCAGTAGAAATGTCAGATGAAGACTATCATGATGTTGCAAAAATATTAAAAAAATTGCATGATGCAAAATTAACAGGTGCTGATTATGATTTAAAGGGGCGTTTAAGACGTTACGAAAAACTTTTAAAGACTTTGCCTAGTCCACATTATTACCAGCTTAAAATGGCATGGCTTACTTTATATGATAATTACTATATTAATTACCCAAAGGTCTTATGTCATGGAGATGCACAACGCTCAAACATAGTTAAAGGTAATGATAAAACATATTTATTAGATTGGGAATTTACAGGATTAAATGATCCATATTATGATATAGCATCCTTTGGTAATATTGATTTTAAAGATGCAGAAAAACTTCTTGAAATATATCTAGAAAGAAAACCATCATCAAAAGATTATGAACGTATTAGATTTTACCGTATGTACCAAGTTTTGCAATGGCACATTGTAGCATCATATAAACACGAAATTGGTTTATCAGAAAAACTTCACTTAGATTTTAAAATGATTGCTGAAAAATATTTGAATTTTGCTGATTACTTATTAAAACTAATAAAGGGTGAAGACGTATAAAAACTAAAGATATTTTATTGCTGGAACCAAACGAGCAATCAATTATTGAAATCATTAATTTTATAAATAACAATACACTAACTGTTTTGGAATACGAAACAGTTTTTATGCATTTAATTGATATCTATTTTGAGTTAGGTCAATATGATATTGTTATTCAAGAAGGTATAAAATATCACAAATCACGACCACAAGATAAAAATTATCCAAGTCTTGAACCTCTATATAAAAATATAATTAAAGCAAGCATGCAAGTAAAATCTTTTGATACAGCATATCAATATATTAATTACCGAAAAAATGTGTTACCTATTGCAGATAGATACTTTTCCGATTTAGACATCATTGAATTTAAAAGAAAAACGAATCAAAACTATATACCTGAAATAGAAAACTTAATTAAAGAATCAATTCCACAAACAATTAAACTTTACTTATTAAAAGATTTGATGAATTTATATATTGAGAAAGACGAACCCAATAAAGCGATAACTTTAATTAATGAATTAAAAAAACTTGACAATGAACACTCTTATATTCCAAATTATTTAACTGTATTATTAAAATTAGGAAACATTGAAGAAGCAAAATCAATAGCTAGTTCATATAGAAATCATCCTAAATATGAAATGGCTAGTTTTAAAACACTTCTAAAAATTTATATTAAAGAAAATGATGACCATAAAATAGCTATTTTAGATGCTGATTTTAGTCAAAAAATAGAAGGTGAATCATATGAATTTAGAAAAGAAGTATATGAATTATTTATTAAATATTATCAGTCAATAAAAAATAAATATCAATTAGAAAATTATACTAAAAAATTAAAATCACTTGAAAAAGAAATTAAAAAGACAAATAAAAAAAATGAAGACACTATTGATAAACAAGAAGTAAAAATTGTTGATCATACAAAACCTATAAATGAAATAGTCAAACCTAAAGAAAATATTTATCAAATGGATGTATTAATAGAATTATTTTCTTATGCGCATCAACTATCACATACATTAAGTTATAGAGAATATTTAAGATTATTGTTTATACATATTGATAAATATGTTAAAACCTCTGATTACATCATCTTTAAGAGTAAAGATGAAATGTTATATCATTATAAAAAAGAGCGACTCTATGATAAACAACTAGCCAGATCAACATATTCAAATACTATAATCGAATCCATTTTAAATGAAGGAAACGATTTATTTGGAGAGCCTAAGAGTTTTAAGTATGATAAAAACATTTTAACACTAAAAGAATTTAGTGATGATGTTGGATATATTTATGCATTTCCATTATATGATTTAGGTGTTTTTATCGTTTACCTAGACAAAAAGGTCGATGATCCTGGAACTTATTATGATTTATTTAAAGGAATTGCTGCAATTTGCTATGCGAGTATGAAAGATGAAGAAAAACTTAGTGAATTGAAATTAGAAACCAACTTTCTAAGAAATATTATGGGTTCTAGTCTAAATAATATAAGAATTCAATATGAGCACCATGCTGATTATAATAAAAGTGCTCAAGTACTATTAAATGTAGATAGTCACCTACCATTTGAGCTGTTTTTAAGAAATTTAGCTGTTCATGAGATTAAAAACTATGAAAAAGCATATGCTAGACTTTATGAAAAAGCTGGACAAATGGATATCATAACTTATCTTTATTTAAATAAACAAATTAGAGAAAAAATGATTTCTTTAAAAGATAAAGATGAAATTGTCATTATTTCTGTATTTGAAGATATTACAGAAATCCATGAAGAAAGAAGTCGCTTAATTGAAGAAGCAACAGTTGATTTTGAAACATCACTTCAAAACTTGAATGCTCTTAATAATCATTTAGTAGATTATGTTAAAGACAAGGGTTCTTTTTTACTTATTTCATTTAATGAGTCAATTTTACCAATCTATGGAAATGAAGTTACCTTAAAATTTTTTAAAGAGTTTGGACAAAGAACTCAAAAATTCTTTGAAGAGGGTACGGTATACCGATATGCGACGTATGAACTTTTCGTTTATTTACCGATTAATGATATACGTAGTGTAACAAAATCAATTAAATCATACTTAAAATATTTAGTTGAAAAAGAATCACTGGTCATACCATATGAGACATATGAACCTAAAATAGCAGTTATTCGCTACCCTGTAGTTACAGAAGAAAAACTCCCCCACAAACTATTTAGATTTTTAGAATTATCTTTAGATAACTTAAAAAGAAATTATCCAGAAGATGATTATATATTTTATGAGCATCAAATATATGAATCAGAAATGTTTGAGCAACAAGTAATAAATTACTTAAATCAAGCAATCGAAGCTAATCAATTATCACTTAATTTTCATCAAATAATCGATTTATCTCGAAACGTTATATGGCAATATGAATCAGAAATTATTCTGGAAAATATTGAAATTGATAGTAAATATTTACTAGCTATTGCCAAAAAAAGAAATAGATTAAAAGCTCTTGAATATGATCATATTAAAATGGTTTGTCAGTTTTTAAATGTACTAGAAAAGGAAACAGGAAAACTCATAAAAATCACTATTCCTATATCTAAAGAAACATTCTTTGACATCAACTTTAATCCATATATTTTCGGTATATTTCATGAATACGGTATTCCTTTAGAGTTTATTAGATTTAAAGTTAAAGGAGATAATCTAAAAACTAACCAATACATTAACCAAATCAATGAACTTACATCAAGCGGTATCGGGCTAGATACTACAAACGTAGATTCAGCACTATCATATCCATTTAACGCACTACATTTAGACTTTAAAAAAGCTGACCCAAAATGGTACGACTATATTAAAGTGATGCATGATTTATTCTCAAATCATCAAATGGCTTTAGTTGTAAGAGATGTTGAAACCATCGATCAGAAGGAATCACTATTAAATTTAGGAATTAAATATATTCAAGGTAATATATATAAATCAATTACTGCTGATAAACTATATTTACGCATTAAGGAGAGTTTACCCCATGAAAATTGAGCAAGCAATTAATAATCTTTCCTTTGATGCAAAAATTAGAGCAAACTCATCACTTGCCGCATTAAAATATGTGGATTTAATGATCGAGGACTTTATTGTAAGAGATGCTCATAATAAATCTGATATATTACTTGACGTATTTGGGTTACTCCAAGGACTTTTTGTTGCAATTGATGCACTATATCAATTATCCTTTACTGCAACTAAATATAAATATAATGTAAACATAAACTCTAATCGTACCCTAAGACACTTGAAATATTTAAGAAATGATATTGTAGGACACCCAACAAATAGAAACTATGAGGATGGTTCCTTTGGTTTTTCAATTATTATTGATGATGAAATCACTAAGGATAAACTCTCATATATTACTTACATTATTAGGGGTAAAAATATAAATAAAAATAAACAAACAATTTATTTTGATGAGGTTCTTAAAGCTTATCAACTAGAAAAAAACAAAGTTTTAGAAAACTTAGAAAGTTATTTAGCTAAAACACCTCATTTGGTAGAAACTACAGGATTAATCGTCAACTTATTTGAAAAATCTTTAAACAACATGGAAAGTATTGATGATTTATTAGAAATTGAAAGAAAATTTATAAAAGAAAATAATTTAAGTAAACATTCTAATCACCGCTTTTTACACCGATTAAATTTACTTAAGGATTGTTTTACATGGAAAGATAAAACTTATCAAGAAATCATTGATTATGCCAAACGTATTCAAATTTTGTCAATATATCAAATCAATCTAGATATCAATGATAAGAAAATTAGAATACCTGTCATAGATAAACCCGACATACTTAAAAAATTTAGAAACATAGTAAATAGAAATGCACTTTCAAGAAAGCTTATATCAAACCTAAATGATTTAGATCATCCATTATTTAATTCAGATTTAGAACAACTCATAAAACTAGTTAAAGATCCAGAGGTTAAGGGATTATTATTATGGTTCCAAAAAATTAGGGATAGAGACCATAGTTTCTTAATTGGTAAACTATTTAAAGATATATTATCTTAAATATGATATAATTATTAGTAGTTACAATGTAAGGAGATTAACACATGGCATGGAGTAATGATACATATTTAATTGGCGAACGTATACGCGTTGAAGGCGAAAGAGACTTAGGTATAGTCACAAGACTAGATACCCAACGTGGCTTAATTTATGTGATGTTTAAACGTCAACGTGAAGAAGCATATACTTATCCTGAATCACTTGAAAATGAAACGCTACAACCTCTTGTAGCAAAACGTATCTAATTAATGAAAATAAAATAAGGGTATTAACCCTTTTTTTATGCCTTTATGTGAAAAATTTGTATATGTATAATATACAGGCCATTTTTCATGACAAATATAGACAATGGTGCTAAAATACTAACATATTAATGAAAGGATAATGTTTATGACGGAAGCCAAAAATTATAAAAATTGGGTAGAAACTGAATATGTCAAGAAAAAACAACCAACAGTAGACGCACTACGTTCACTGAGTGTAGAAGACTTAAATGAACATATTAAACAATATAAACAATATATATTATCCTTAGTAATGGATCATGAACAAGAAATTCATGATGGAAAATTAACCAAACAAGCTGAAAAACAACTCAGACAAATTCATGAATTAGAAACCTTTTTAAATGAAGGTTTAACAAATGCATTAATTCAAATCATGCTTGATGAAGATATTATGCTTCATTTAATTAAAAGAGTACAAAAAGACCAAGAAATCGGCGCATGTTGCATAACACACTTTGAATAAAGGTGTGTTTTTTGTATAATAGAATTATGATAAATATATTAAGTTCAAAAACAATATACGACAAACCATATGTGGTTGAAAAATTAAAGAAATATATAAAACCAGAATCAAAGATATGTGTGATAGCATTTTCTTTTTTTGAAAAAGAAGATATGCTTCATAGTTATTATGAAGGATATAAAATACCTGATGGTATTTGGTATCTACACATACTTGAGCCCCTATTAGTTTATGGTATAAAACCAGAACAAGTTCAGTGGGTAATATATAAAAAAGATGATATCGAAAGTGCTAAAAGAAAGGTTGAAGAATCAGATATCATATTTTTACCAGGTGGTGCACCGGATTTATTTTATAAAAGATTGTATGAATATGATTTGATATCATCCATTAAAAATAGTTCGATTGTAATGGGACCATCTGCAGGTACAATGGTACAGTTTAACTGGTTTCATATTTCAAAGGATTATGATTATAAAAAATATCAATTAAGTGATGGTATTGGTTTAATAAGTGATTTTGGTGTAGAGGTTCACTTCAAACGTAGAAAACAACAAAAAAAGAGTCTAAGAAGAGTGAGTCACTACAACAAAAGACCAGTATATACAATAGAAGAACCAGGATTTATGATACTAGAAGACGGTCAAATTATCTATCAATACATGGCTAACAAATATTATGAAAAAGGTAGAAGAATAAAGATAAAAGCTTAAGTCTAAAAAGACTTAAGCTTTTTTAACGATTATATCATCCATAAAAGTCTATAATACTTTTAATAATTAAATTTTTATAAATATATTACATTCATACTAATAAAAAAATAAAAAGGTTTGATACTAAATCAAACCATATTTTTATAATTGGTACACCCTGTGGGATTCGAACCCACGACTTACGGATTAAGAGTCCGCTACTCTACCAGCTGAGTTAAGGGTGCAAATATTAAAGCATATTCATTGTAACGCAACAAAATTATAATGTCAATGAAAAAATAAAAGTCAAATTTATATTTTTCTCCTATTATAGTGTAAAGACTATAAAAGGAGATTTAATATGAAACAAAAATTATTTTATATTCCAATACTATTATTTTTATTTATTGGAATAGTTACACTTTATAATGAAACGCATGCAATAAATAATCCTGTGATTTTATCACATATAGAAGGTGATAATGTTTTTGCACTAGAAGAATTAGAAGATAATATCTATATTATATTCGGCGGTAATCGAATTATTAATAATGAAGACCCGTTATTGTTTTCTCGTAATAAAATAGAAATTAAAACACTTTATAAGAAACTTATTATTGAATATGCATCTTCTGGAAATATTCTAACAACGATTGATGTTGATGGAAGTTTAACTATTAGTACAACTGATTTTGCCTCTACAGGAGTTATTGAATTTAGAAGTTTAAATAGTTCTTTTGATTTAGATATGTTTGGAGAGGTATATTTATATTTTGAAAAGTCAGAAGAAATATCTAAGCCACCTATTGATTTAAAATTAATTGTGGATGTAAATCATCCAGAAGGTATTGAAGATATTAATTCATTATTTATTGCATGGGATAATTATGATGGTGATATTACTCATTTAATAGATGTTGAAGTCGATGAATATACACCGAATAAAACGAAGACAGGAACATATTTAGTGACTTTAGTTGTAGCAGACAGTTCAAATAATACCACACGTTTAAATTATTATATAACTGTTAAAGATATGGATGCTCCAGTTGTTGAAAAACCTAATGATATAAACATCAGTTATACTAAAACACTAAGTATGGATGAACTTATAATGGATATAGTAGCTACAGATAACTATAGTACAAATATAGATATAACAATTGAAAGTCAAAACTATGAACAAACACCAAATGTTGTAGGTAGTTATACAGTCATAATAAAAGTCGATGATAATGAAGGTAACATCACTTTTGTAGAAAGAACTATAAATGTTATTGATGATGTTGCACCAGTTATTGATGGGAAATTTGAATATAAAATAACTACTGAAGACACTTTATCAATAAATGAAATTATTAATGGATTAATTATTAATGATGAAGTCGATAAAGACTTATTAGTTCCTTATATAATCAGTAATAACTATAATCTAAATCAAAAAGGTGATCATGAACTTCTTATTGGAGTAAAGGATAAATTTAATAACGAATCAACTAGAAAAATCACAATTACAATTACTGATGAGATAGCTCCTGTATTTTATATAAAAATTCCTCCGATAATGATTCATCAAAATACAACTTATCATGTTGATGAGTTACTAGAGTTAATTGAATCAAAAATGGCATTTAAACTAGATAATTTAACAATTAACCTTAATGAATATACTCATAATGAGAATAAACCTGGTATATATAGAATTAAACTTTCAGGATACTCTGTAGATGAACGTATTGATATTGAAACATTTATACGTGTAAATGAACAAATATTAGAAGAAGAACCTATAAAAGATACTAAACACACAAATTATTTACTGGTAGTATTAGGTGCTTCAGTGGGATTAGGTCTAACATCTATTACAGTTATATGGTTTATTAAGAAGAGGCGAGTTCTTTAGATTGCTAAAATTTATATAAGTTTGTATAATATCCTTTATAAGGAGAATTTATATAAAATGACAAAATTTATTAATAAAATTAGAAGTGATATGAAGCTTACAAAAATCATTGTAGGTATCATATTCATATTTAATACTTATGCAATGATAGACCTATTCTTTTTAAATGAAACACTAACTGAAACGCTACATAGACTCAGAATGTTTACAAATATATCAAATATCATTATATTTATCGTAGTTGGATTATTTTTAATGAATCAACATCAAAAAAAATACTTTAAATATCTATCGGTTATAGGGTTGGTTGCTATATTGATGACTGGTATTATCTACCATGCATTACTAGCTGAACCGAATATGTCATTTCAAAACCACGTTGTTCATACAATTAATCCAATACTATTTCCAATTTTTTACTATCTATTTGTTACACCAAGTATAAAGTTGTATCATATGTGGGTTTCTTTAATACTTCCGCTAATCTATTTTGGAATTATACTACTTATAGGACCGTGGACTAATTGGTATCCATATAACTTTATGAATCCTACATACTCAGATCAAACTTTGGGTAGTGTGCTTATATTTTGTCTAGGTATTTTATTTCCTGTAATACTTTTGTTTACAGCAATACTAGTACTATTAAAAAATATTTTAGAATCACGATTAAATAAAAATGGCTTGAACTAAGTGTTCAAGCCATTTAACTTATATTTCTTGCGGTGATATTCATTTACAAACTCTATTAAATCAACATTAAAGTCACGTTTTATAATATCTGCCATAATCATCGTTTTTTCATGATTATCCTTCACTTCTAATACTGTAAAACAGCGATATAAATTTTCTTCAAATAGTTCTTTTTGATTCAGTTCAAAATAACTTAAAGCTAAGAAGTAGTAGTAGTATTCTAAATTCAAGAAATATTTTGCTTTAAAATTAAGTTTAATGCCTAAATTACAGAAGTTTATAACCCTTTCAAAGTCCTTAATAATACCTGAGTATTTAGCTAGTCTAAACAGCACAACATTATAAGTTATAATTTCACTACCAGTCCAAACCAAATTAGGATTTGATAAAAATGAAGATAGTTTTGATACAATTTGAGTTTTTTCTGTCTCACTTACATTATCTAATAGTGTAGATAATATAACTACCTCATGTGTATTCACAGTAGCTTTTTTTAAAATTTTTGGATAGTCAATTAACTTTGATAACTCAGAAACATATTTAATTTTATCAATTTTATTTAGAATATAGGTTTCGGTTAATTCAGAAAAGTTATATAGCATTAAATTTGTATAATCCATGATATACTTTGAGTTAATGTTTTCTTTAATTTTTGAAGCATTTATTAAATCTTTATTGCTAACAGCATTAAAATAATCTAAAATTAATTGAGTTTCCTTTGAGGCATAATTATCAAATTCAAGTAAAAGTATTTCCTTTTTTATATTTAACCTTTCAGAAAACGCATCTAAAAGATGAAAAGGCATTGCTGAACTGCCATTGATATATCTTTGATATTGTCTATTTGAAATGATGCCTTCAGTAAAGTCTTCTTGAGATAAACCTCTTGATACACGAAGTTGTTCGAGAAAAAGCGCCAAGTCACGAGAATCTTTATACAAATAAATTTCCACCCTTCATTATACGACACATATGTCGTGTTGTTTTGTTTTGATATTTAGTAGAATAGACTTAAGAGGTGATTTGAATGAAAAAAATCTTATTAGTTATAGTGTTTTTATTAGTCGCAGTAGTCTTTGTTTCAAATACATTGAATACTACAAGCGTTGATCATAATGCTGAAAAAGCAGAAACAACACAGTTAGGTTTTGAAGATATTGCTAATACAGAATTAGCTGCACCTTACGGACCTGTACATCCTTAACAGGACTATTATACCTTAAAGTAATTATTAATTTTATTTTGAGTCATCTTTTTATGACTAACAAAATAAAAATATTAAAGATTCACCCCAAATAAATACTTAGGCTCTCCACCTAAGTAATCGTTTGATTAATGTACTCTCCCTACATAAATCAAGTAAATGAAAATAGAGTGTATGATTACTATCTACTTTTTAATAGAAATTTCTTCTAAAAAAGTATTTGGTTAGTTCTAACTCTATTTTTATTTTTATATAACTAATGTTATAATTATTTAGGTGAGGAAATAAAAATGGACTATTTATATACATTATGCTTTATTAAAAGAGATGATGAAATACTTATGTTAAACCGTAATAAAGCACCATGGTTGGGAATTTGGAATGGTGTGGGTGGAAAAAGACATCGTAATGAATCTCCATTAGAATGCATATTAAGAGAAATTAAAGAAGAAACACACATAAATCCTAATGATTATCATGTTGTAGATAAGGGAATTGTTACTTGGAATGGTGATTTTAAAGCATCATCTAGTGGATTACACTTGTTTTTAATGGAAGTTTCAAAGAATTTTCAATATCAAACTCCAATTGAAACAGATGAAGGTATATTATCATGGAAAAAAATTAACTGGATTAATGATATTGATAATTTAGGTGTTTCTTATAATATTCCCTATTTCATTAATAATTTAGTTAATGATAAAAATAGATTTCACTACCACTGTATTTTTAAAGGAAATGAATTGTTAAGTGTTGAGGTGAATGCATTATGAAAGATCCACTTATATATTTATTAATAGTATTAATAGTTCTAGTTATACTATATAGTTTATATCAATTAGTAAAAAAACATTTAGAAAAAAAATCAAAACATGTAAAAAAAATTAAACAGACTTTAGAAACATATGGTAGACTTGAAGAAAAAGAGCATTTCATGTCATATGAATATCAAAATCAACACTATTCACTATTAATTTTTAAAGTTCCAAGTGGCTCTAAATTTACATTTAATTCAAGAACTATTTGGGAAAGAAGATTTGGTCAAAAAAAGATTTATTCAGATCAAAGTTTATTTTCTAAAATGCCACATAAAAAGATAGTAGTTATTTATCCACATGAAGGACCATTTATGTATCACTACGATGAAAATGAAATTAGATTTACTAACTATAAAGAACGTATTTGGGATATGCATATAATATCCATAAATGAATTGGAAAAAGCTTTAAAAGAAGGATTTTAATATTGAGTTTACTAGAAATTAACAATCTCACATTTTCATATAATAACGAACAACTATATGAAGACTCAAACATGCGTCTTTTTGAAGGTGAACATGCCGTATTAGTTGGAAAAAATGGAGCTGGTAAATCTACATTATTAAAACTATTAAATAAGTCTTTATCACCTGATAAGGGAAGTATTTCATGGTTAAGTAACCTGAAGGTAGGATACTTAGACCAGTATGCAAAGATCGATCCAAACTTAACTGTAAAGTCTTATTTATATGATGTATTTTTACCTTTATTTGAAAAAGAACTAATTATCCAATCATTATATGAGTCGATTGCTACAATTCCTGAAAATCAATATGAAAAAGTACTTAATCGTGCACATATATTAGAACAAGAATTACAAGAAGACAATTTCTATGCAATCCAATCAACAATATCAAATATCATCAATGGTCTAGGACTAGATATATCAGTTTTAAACCAAGAAATAAAAACATTATCTGGTGGTATGCGTGCTAAAATTATATTAGGTAAACTTTTATTAGAAGAAGCAGATGTATTATTATTAGATGAACCAACAAACTTTTTAGATATTAAACATATTGAATGGTTAATAAAGTTTTTAAACGGATTTAATAAAGCATTTATAGTTGTAAGTCACGATGAATATTTCTTAAGTCAAATTGCCCAAACAGTATTTGCTGTTGAAGGTAAACAAATTACACGTTATAAAGGTAATTATGATTTTTACTTAAATGAGCATCACCTTAGAATTGAACAACAAGAAAAAACCTATAAGGCTCAACAAAAACTTATTGAAAAAACTGAAGATTATATTAAGAGAAATATCGTACGTGCATCAACCACTAAAATGGCTCAGTCTCGTCGAAAAATGTTAAATAAAATAGTAAGAATACATAAACCGATTGAAAATAAAAAAATTCATATAGAATTTTTATATGGCCGCTCAACTGGCCGTGATGTATTAAAGGTGGATAATCTTATCATAGGATATAATGAACCTTTAGTTGAGCCACAAGAGTTTATAATTACAAAAGGCGATAAAGTAGTTATTACAGGTAAAAATGGTATTGGTAAATCTACTTTAATTAAAACAATTACAGAACAAATCAAACCACTAGGTGGAACATTTACATGGATTGATACAGCAGATATACTGTATTATGAACAAGATATAAACCTTGAAGATGAATACACACCATTTGAACTTATACATCATGAAAACCCAGATCATGATAAGAAGAAAATACTTAATATATTAGCTCAGTTTGGAATTGATTATGAAATGGCACAAAGACCACTTAAAACATTATCTGGTGGAGAAAAAACAAAGGTTAAGTTTGCTTTAACAAGAACACATAAATCTAATGTTATTATTCTTGATGAACCTACTAACCATTTAGATAAACAAGCAAAACAAGTTTTGAAAGAAGCACTCATAAAATACCCGGGTACAATTATCTTAGTTTCACATGAAAAATCATTTTATGAAGAAATTTGTGACTATGAAATCAATTTATCAAATATATAATGATTATTTAGTTGAAAAATTAAATTAAGTTTGATATACTTATAGGTGCAAGTTTGGAGGGATGATTCATGCGTGAATTAGTTAAATTAGTTTGTACAGAATGTGGCGATGAAAATTATTATACAACTAAAAACAAAAAAACGACACCAGATCGTTTAGAAATGAATAAGTATTGCCCACGTTTAAGAAAGTATACACTTCACAGAGAAAAGAAATAAACTATCATGTATAGTTTTTTTTCTATCTAAAGACTATGTTATATACATTTAATGGAAGCGAAGATATCGCTCATTCTTATCTTATATGTCGTTTTGGCCACTGTTTATTAATTGATCCAAGTTATGATTATGAATCTATTATGATGAAACTAGGCGATCAAATACTTGATGGTATTTTACTAACACATGCGCACAGTGATCATGCTGGATTAATACATCTTTTTAATGTACCCATATACATCAATGAAATGGATGTTGCATTATTATTTGAAGATAAATATAATGGGTTTTCAAAAGAAAATCCAAGACCATATAAAAGAAAAGATTTACAATTTAAATTTGTTAATGATTTAGATAAAATACCTTTAGCAGATCAGGAGGTCATATGTTACCATACACCTGGTCATACTAAAGGTTCTTTATCATTTCTATTTCAAAAATATTTATTTACTGGAGATACTTTATTTAAAGGAAGTGTCGGCAGACATGATTTATATAGTGGTAACTTATTTGATTTAAAAAGAAGTATTTTAAGATTAATAGATGAAATAGATTCAAATGTTATGATAAAACCAGGTCATGATGAAGAATCTACTGTTCGTATTGAACGAAAAATGAACCCATTTTACATAAAATGGAAAAAACAAGGTAAAATATAATAAGAGGGTAAAAATTATGATTATTTTATTTGACGTAGGCAATACAAGTATTTATACAGGTCTTTCAGATGGTGAAAAGATAATAGAAACTTTTAGAATTAATACAGATTCTACTAAAACACCGGATGAATATTATATTACACTTAATAATTTTTTAAATAATAGAAAAATTACTGGTGTTGTTATTGGATCTGTAGTACCAGCTGTAACAATTACATTATTAAGAATTTCTCAAAAATACTTTAATTTAGAACCGGTTATTGTTGAACCAGGCACAAAAACTGGAATTTTAGTTAAAGCTGATAATCCTAGAGAAGTTGGTGCTGATTTAATTGCTGATGCCGCTGGACTAAGTTCATTAGAACCAACATTAATCATTGATTTAGGAACTGCTAATAAGTTTATTTATGTAAAAAACAATCAAATTACAGGAGTAATTATCTCTCCTGGAGTAGAACTTAGTATAAAAGCATTAGATGGAAATACTGCACTCTTGCATAATGTTGAAATTAAAGCTCCTAAAAAATATTTAGGAAACAATACGATTACATGTATCCAATCAGGTGTAGTATATGGTACAGTAGTCATGCTAGAAGGTATGGTTGCTCGTATTAAAGAAGAAGTTAATGAAGAGTTTAAGGTGGTTTTAACAGGGGGACTATCTAAACTTATATCTGAACATATTAGATTAAATATAACTAGAGATTCAAGACTTGTATTAAAGGGACTATTAAATATTTATTTAAAAAATAATAAGTGATAAGGAATTTTATATGACATATCAAGATAAATATAACTTATGGTTAAATGAAGAAAGTTTAACCATAGATGAGAAGCAAACATTATTAAAAATGAGCGAAAAAGAAAAAGAGGAATCTTTTTATCAAGAATTAAGTTTTGGTACTGGAGGTATCAGAGGCATACTAGGTCTTGGACCCAATCGAATCAACCAATATACGATTAAAAAAGTTACTTTAGGTTTAGTTAAATATCTTAAGAAAACCAATCAATTAAATGGTGTTGCAATTGCTTATGATAACCGTTTTGGGTCATATGAATTTGCATATGAAGCAGCTAAGGTATTAGCGTATAATGGTATGAAATCATATATATATAAGGCATTAAGACCAACACCGATGTTAAGCTTTTTAGTTAGACATTTTAAAACATCTGCAGGCATCATGTTAACTGCATCGCATAACCCTAAAGAATATAATGGATTTAAAGCATATAATTCAACAGGTGCTCAACTAAGTACTGAAGAATCTAATGAAATGATCAAACAAATACAGACCATTGACTCACCATTTAATATAAAGAGTGTGGACAATGATTTAATTAACTGGATTGATGAATCACTTGATCCGCTTTACTTAAATGAAGTTGAAAAAATTGCTATTCAAAATGATAAAAAGATTGTAAAAATAGTCTATTCCCCACTCCATGGAACTGGGGGAACGGTTATTCCTAGACTATTAACTAAAAATGGTTATAATGTAACACCAGTAAAAGAACAAATGATACCTGATCCATCATTTAGTCACACTAAATCATCAAACCCTGAAGATAAGATAGCTTTCGAATCATCTATTAAATTAGCAAATCAAATAGATGCGGACGTTATATTTATAACAGATCCTGATGCTGACAGGTTAGGTGTTTGTGTTAAACATAATGGCGAGTTTATAACCTTAAATGGTAATCAAACAGCAAGCTTAGTACTTTACTATATTTTAAGCAAGAAGCATAATCAAAAAGGCATAGTTTACACAACAATAGTAACAACAACTTTAATTAAAAAAATTGCAGAATCTTATAACATGCTTGTAGGTGAAACATTAACTGGATTCAAATTCATAGGTGAACAAGCAGAAAAAAATAAAGATAAGTATCCATTTATCTTTGGATGTGAAGAATCATATGGATCACTTGTTAGTGATTTTGTTCGTGATAAAGATGCAGTGCAAGCAGTATACATCTTAGCTGAAATAGCAAACACATTAAAATTAGAAAATAAAACGATGATTGATTATTTAGAAGAAATATATCAAAAATACGGATATTTTAGAGAAGATACGATTAGTCTAAGTTTTAAAGGCATAGAAGGACTAAAAAGAATTGATGAAATCACTTCATATTTTAGAGAAAATGACTTAATACTTAATGGTTTTGAAGTTAGAGAAAAAATAGATTACATAAACGGATACATTAATCCACATGATATTATTTTACCTCCTTCAAATGTCATAAAATTTTTAAGTGAAGAAGGCTATGTAATCTTTAGACCTAGTGGCACAGAACCTAAATTAAAAATATACTTATCAATTAAAAAAAATAGTCTAGAAGAATCTAATCTAGCATTAGAAAAATTAAAATCTAAAGTACTAGAATTAATTGAAAAGATTTAAGAAAGGATTTTAAAAAAATGTATAAAAATCGTAGAAACAATTACATTAAATTAGTTGATAACTTTAGTTTATCACTATTTTATTCCGGCAGTGCACCACATTTATCGAATGATGCTTATTACCCATTTCAAGTAAACAAGAATTTTTGGTATTTAAGTAATATTAGTCAAAGTGATTCAATATTAATGATTGTAAAAGCAAATGATATTGAAACAAGTTATTTATTTATTAAAAAAATTGATCCAATAGAAGCGTTGTGGGTTGGTGAGTCATTGACTTTTGAAAAAGCTAGCCATATCTCAGGTATTCCACTAGAAAATATAGTAGATATTTCAAATTTTGATTCATTTTTTAGTAATCTATTTACACAAACTAGACGCGCACTATTTGGTCAAATTAAATCAGTTTATTTTGATATAGAAAGACAATCCATTAAAGATGCACCTTTAAAAGGTGAATTAGAGGCTAAACTTTTCAATCAAAGATATCCTCATATACAAATAAAAAATGCGCATGGATTACTGGCTAACTTAAGAAGTTCTAAAGATGAATTAGAAGTAGAATATACAAAAAAAGCAATTGAAGTGTCAAGACTTGCAAACCTAAGACTTCTAGATACAATTAAATATGCAAATAATGAATCTGATTTACTCGCGGAATTTAATTATATTTTAAATAAAAATCAAACAAAACCTTCATTTAATGAAATAATTGCAAGTGGTAAGAATGCAACAATTCTTCATTATGAAGATAATAACCAACCAATTAATAAAAATGACTTAGTTTTACTTGATTTAGGGGTAAGATTTAATCAATATGCTTCAGATATTACCCGTACTTATCCTGCAAGTGGTAAATTTAACAAACGCCAAAAAGAAGTATATCAAGCAGTCTTAAATGTAAATAAAGCAATAATTAATTGGGTTAAACCTGGTGTTACTCAGTTTGAATATAATCAAAAGGGTAAGGAACTTCTAACAATTGAAGCGAAAAAATTAGGACTAATTACAAAAGATGAGGATATTATAAAATATTATTATCACGGACTTGGACATCCACTTGGATTAGATGTTCATGATGTTGGTAATCCTTCATTACCATTTAAAGTAGGTCAAATTATAACTGTAGAACCAGGTTTATATATAGCCGAAGAAGGAATTGGTGTTCGTATAGAAGATGATCTATTATTAACTGAAGATGGATGTATTAATTTAAGTGAATCTATTATAAAAGAAGTTAAAGATATCGAATTATATTTAGAAAAAGTTTAGGAAACTAAACTTTTTTTATTTTTATATAAAAAAAGTCAAAATTAAATACTTTTTCTAATATATAGTAGGAGGTAATATATATGAAAAAGTATTTAATAATTATATGTTTATTTTTTATTTCTATTTTGTTTTCAAATACAAGTTTTGCTTATGCAGATTTTCAAGATTTAAAAAAAGTTGGCAACGGAAAACTTCTTCAAGAATACAGTTTGGGTGATTATGATTTTGCTTATAAAAAAGTTAGTAAGAATCGATTTCTAGGGTGGAATTACTATCATGTTAATGAAGATATGAAAGTGACATTTACTTCAGAAACTCTATTTAGTTATTATAATAATGGTAAATCACCAATATCTTATAATTATAAAGCAAGTAAAAAAACAATCAATCACTATCAATTAAAAGTATCAGGAGGCGTAAAACTTCAAACTCAGAAAGATAATAAAGTCTTTGGTAGTGGATTAACAGCACATATGAACTTGGATTATCTTTATGATACAAAAATAGAGGATATAGAAAGTTATGATATAAAAGTTTCTATTGAACCGGGTACACAGATGGTTTTATATCTTTATGGAGAAGGAAAAATCACCAATGGTGTTGCCAAAAATTACTTGTTTTGGATGGAAATTGCTAAGGGTGGATATGAAATATTTGTAGTTACTACGCACTATCAAAGACTTGAGATTACCCCAATATGAAAAAATATATAGTATTTTTTATTGTAATAGGTATATTAACTACTATTTTAGTTTTTATGTTGATGCCTAAAAAAGATCCGACAAAACTGATTTTCATCAAACAAAATCATTATATACTCTATGATAATGAAGAAAAAATTAGAATAAAATACTTTACAAGAACTAAAGAATATGACTTATCTAGTCAGATTAATAGTGGCTTTATTCAAAATAATGATGAGTCTTACAAATTTTTAATTGAATCATTAATGATAGAAAAAATGCATGATGAGGTTTATTTGGGTGATTTATACTATGGATATGAAATGTTAATTAATTTACCTAATGTATCTGATAGTTATTACTTAGAAAATTTTATTATCAATTTAAAAATAAATGATAAAAAATATCGATTTGATGTAGGTAGCTTATATGTTGAGTATCCAGAATATAATGATAATTATATTAAATGGTATGGATTAGAAGGAATTAAAAATAACTCTGTTCAATTAAGTCAAATAATTGTTGATATCAATGAAGATACACCAATATTAAATATACTACTAGCAGATCAATTACTAGACTATTTTATGTTAGATCAAAGTATCATAATTAATATGAATGAACATTTTGAATTATTTAATCGTACCTATATAAAGATTATTACATTAGATGGAATAACCTATTTACCAAATTTTACATATTTTAATAACTATGAACTATTAAGCCATACAAAGGGCTCAAGTTACGTAATTTTATAAGGATTTTATGATAAAATAGATAACAGAGGTAAAAAGTACATGTTATTTATTTTTAAAAGAATGGGTAAATATATTTGGAGCGTAATTTATTCGCTTGTTGTAAAAGCATTAGGTGCTGGAGCAGATTTATTATTACCATTTTTACTAGCTTATATGATTGATGAAGTGTTATTGGTTTCAACACCTAGTGATTTTAAATTACTGGTATATATTGGAATTGGAATGTTTTTAATTGCTATAATCGGATGGCTTTTTAATGTTTCTGCAAATCGCTCAGCTGAAAAAGTTGCTAGTTATACTGTCGCTGATGTACGTAGTGAACTATTTTATAAAATTGAGCATTTAAATGCATCACAAGTTGACAAAATAACAACATCATCTTTGATTTCTAGATTAACTACAGATACATATAATATATTTTCAATGGTTGGTTCATTGCAACGATTGGGTATTAGAGCACCGATGCTATTAATTGGTGGGATAATTATGTCGTTTTTTATGGATCCACTCTTAACATTGGTAATGATATTTTTATTACCATTTATTGTTGTTATTGTTTGGTACTATACAAAAAAAGGGCGTCCTATGTATGCAGACATCCAACAACAAGTTGATGAAATAGTTAGAGTTTTAAGAGAAAATGTTACAGGTGTTCGAGTAATTAGAGCCTTATCCATGACAAACTTTGAACAAGAAAGATTTAAACAAGAAAATAAAAAAGCAGTAGAAAAAGAACTTAAAGCAACTATGACAATGAATAAGATTAGGCCACTTATGGATATTATAATGAATGTTGGATTGGTTGTTGTACTTGTTTTAGGTGCATATCGTGTGATGGATGGTTATACAAAGGTTGGCCAAATTGTTGCACTTATAACCTACTTTACATTAATTCTAAATTCAATGTCAGCAATTACTAGAATCTTTATTCAAATATCAAGGGCAAGTGCATCAGCAGCTAGAATTGTTGAAGTCCTTAACATGGAAGATGAAATGGAAGATGGTACATTGCCACTTATCATTAATGAAGACCCACATTTAGAATTTAATCATGTCAACTTTTCATATCATGGAAAACAAGATCATTTAGAGAACATTGATTTTAAACTATATAAAGGACAGACATTGGGAATAATTGGTGCAACCGGTAGTGGGAAAACAACAATTATTAATTTAATCATGCGTTTTTATGATCCTCAAAAGGGTGAAATTAAAATATATGGAGAAAACATTAAAAACATTAAAAAAGATGATTTAAGAAGACATATTGGTTTAGTGCTTCAAAATGATTTAGTGTTTTCTGATACAATTCATGGAAATATATCTTTTTCAAGACCTGCTGTTGGTCCTCAAGATGTGAAGTTAGCAAAGCAAATTGCACAAGCAGATTTTATAGATGAAATGCCTAACCAATTTGATTACCAAATTTCACAGCGTGGAACAAATATTTCGGGAGGCCAACGTCAAAGATTGTTAATTGCAAGAGCTGTTGCAAGTAATCCTAAATTGTTAATTTTAGATGATGCCTCATCTGCACTTGATTATCAAACAGATAGAAACTTAAGACAAGCTATTCAAACTCATCTAAAAGAAACAACAAAAATTATAGTTGCTCAACGTATTTCATCCATTAAAGATGCAGACTTAATATTACTAATAGAAGATGGAAAAATTAGTGATAAAGGGACACATGAAACATTATTAAAAACTAGTTCTATATATCAACTCTTAGTGGAACATCAATTGGGAGGTGATGCACTATGAATAGAAGCATGGGAAAAGGCCGAACTAGAAATGATGGTTCACAAGTAGCTAAAAATAAAAAAGCGACAATCAAAAGATTATGGTATTACCTATCTTATTATAAGAGCAGATTAATCATTGGTATTGTATTAACTGTACTGTCAAATGCCCTTTCACTAATAGGACCTTATTTAACTGGTCAAATGATTAATGAAATGACAGTGGTAAATGATGGATTTGCTATTGATTTTAATAAAATATTTATATTAGCATCACTAATGATCTCGTTTTATTTGGTATCTGCAGTAATGAATTACATTTTAAGTGTTGCTTTAGTTAAGATGTCTCAAAGTGTAGTGTATAAATTAAGATCAGATTTATTTAATAAAATGACTTCAGTTCATGTGAATTACTTTGATTCAAATCAAACAGGAGATATTATTTCTCGTATGAGTTACGATATTGATACAATTGCAACATCAATATCCTCTGATGTTTTAAGTATGATTACATCAACTATTACACTTGTAGTGTCATTTGTCATGATGATTATTGTATCACCATTACTACTTGCAATATATTTTATTACAATTCCTTTATCGTTTTTGATTACATCATTGCTATCTAAAGTTATTAAGAAGAAGTTAAGAATTCGTAATCAACAACTAGGTGTAATGAATGGATACGCTGAAGAAATGATTAGTGCACAAAAAACCATTCAGTCGTATGTACAAGAAGAAGTTATATACCAAAAATTTGATCAACATAATAAAGATGCTGCTAAAAAAAGTTATGAGGCAGGATATTACTATACAACAACTGGACCAAGTGTTAACTTTATTAACAATTTTGGAACAGCATTAGTTGGAACTGCTGGTGCAATTTTAGCAGTATTTGGTGGAATTAAAATTGGTGACTTATCAGCATTTATGCTTTATTCCAAGCGCTTTTCTGGACCGATTAATCAATTAAGTAACTTAATTGCTGATATTCAATCAGCACTTGCAGCAGCAGAACGTATATTTTATGTGCTCGATCAAGAAGATGAACAACAAAATATAACAGATGCAAAAACTAAAGGTATAAATCGTGGATTTGTTGAATTTAATGATGTAAGTTTTGGGTATACAAAAGATAAAATCATCTTAAAAAATGTAAGTTTTATGGCTAAACCAGGTCAGAAAATTGCTATTGTAGGAGCGACTGGTGCTGGTAAAACAACACTTGTTAATCTTTTAATGCGCTTTTATGAAATTGATTCTGGAAATATATTAGTTGATGATATTCCGATTACAGACTATGATAGAAAATATTATAGAAAAGCATTTTCGATGGTGCTTCAAGATACATGGTTATTTAAAGGAACAGTACTAGATAATATTAAATATGGAAATGAAAATGTAACATTTGAAGATGTAGTTGAGGCTGCAAAAAAAGCTAGGATACATCATTATATATCTGGATTACCCGATGGATATGATACATTTTTGTCAGATGATGGTGTAAATATATCTAAGGGCCAAAAACAATTAATAGTTATAGCTAGAGCAATTTTAAGCCGCTCACAAATGCTTATTTTGGATGAAGCCACATCTAATGTAGATACTTATACTGAAGTAAACATTCAAGAAGCAATGATGACTTTGATGGAAAATAAAACAACTTTTGTAATAGCACATAGACTTTCTACAATTAAAAATGCAGATTTAATTTTACTAATGAGTCATGGAAATATTATTGAACAAGGGTCACACAATCAATTAATGGAACAAAAAGGTGAATATTATAACTTGTTCATGTCACAATTTTCATAAAAACACACATTAATTATTTTGTATTTGACATTTATGCTTCAAAATTATATAATAACTACGGTAATATTGTGAAAAGAAGAGATACCCTCTCACCTGATGGACGAATCCTTGGGTAAATAGCACGCTAAACAGATTCTATAAATTCGAAATTTAGTGCGAAGTGGGTATAATTCATTTATACTCGCTTTTTCATTTTTTACCAAAATAAAAACTGAAAGGAGTGGTTACATATAAAACCACAAAAAACAGGGTTTAAACCCAAACAGAGTTCGGATTTAGTGAATGAAACATTACCAAATGGACAATTCCTAATCATTGATGAAGATGGTCAAAAACTGGGAACATTTGATCGAAGAAAAGCAATAGAACTTGCTAGTCAAAAAGACTTAGATATTCTAGTTGTATCTCCGCCGAATGCAAATCCTATGGTAGCGAAATTATTAGATTATTCAAAATATCGCTATGATCAACAAAAAAAGCTTAAAGAGATGAAGAAAAATCAACAAATTGTTAAGCTAAAAGAAATTAAATTATCACCAACAATTGATAAACATGATTTTAATACAAAATTAAAATCAGCTCAAAAATTTATTGATGGTGGAGATAAAGTTAAAGTGTCACTACGTTTTAGAGGACGTATGATTACACACAGTGATATCGGATTAGAGCAAGTTAATAAATTTGTTGAATCATTAACAGATATCGTTATAGAAGCAAAACCTAAATTAGAAGGTATGCAACTTATTGCAATAGTTGCACCGGCAAAAGAAAGATAAAAGAGGGACACATCATGCCAAAACAAAAAACACACAGTGGATTAAAAAAACGTATTAAAATCACTGCTACTGGTAAATTAATGCGTCACAAAGCATATTCAAACCACTTGGCAGCATCAAAAACAACAAAACAAAATAGACAATTAAGAGCTGAAACATCTGTTCATGAAACAGATGCAAAAAGAATTAAACGCTTAATTGCTAACATGAAATAAGGAGGAACTAAACAATGGCTAGAGTAACGAACACACCAGCAACAAGAAGAAGACGTAAAAAGGTATTAAAATTAGCTAAAGGATATTTTGGTTCAAAACGCTCCTTATATCGTACAGCAAACGAACAAGTTATGCGTTCATTAATGTATGCATACAGAGACCGTAAACAAAACAAGAGAAACTTTAGAAAATTATGGATTTCAAGAATCAACGCAGCAGCTGTTGCAAATGATTTTAAATATTCAAAATTAGTACACGGTTTATCAATTGCAAATGTTGAACTAAACAGAAAAGTATTAGCAGACTTAGCAATCTCAGAACCAGCTGTATTTACAAATTATGTAAATTTAGCAAAAGATGCAATTGCTAACCCAACAAAGTACGCTAAACAAGTTGTTGCACCTAAAGCAGAAGTAAAACAAGCACCTAAAGCAGAAGCAAAAAAAGATGTAGCTAATAATGTTGATTTAGTAGCTGAACTTTCTAAATTATTAGTTGCTGATTTAAGACCTGCTGCAGTTGAAGCTGGAATTGAAAACGCATCTTCATTAAAAAAAGCTGAATTAGTTGAAGCATTAGCAAAAATCGGCTACAACCCAAATAAGTAATTTAAACTTAAAGATGAGTCTTAAGACTTATCTTTTTTTTATGATATATACCATGAATAATATAAACCTTAATTGTCTAAAATTGACTAACATGGTATAATAAATATTAAGTGATTAACCATTTCATAAGGGGAATGTGACATGAAAAGAAGATTGATAATAAGCCTCATCTTAATACTTATATTACTCATTTCTTTTTCATTGGTATTCCCACTAATGAATCTAGACCACTCGATAATATACACAGTTTTTGCAATTATTGGTATTGTTTTAGTGTTTGTATATTTATTTAGTGGTGTGGCAAAATTTATAGTTGTACTAATATATTCATTAATAATAATTGTTGGACTAATTATACTTCCTGATTATAAACATGCGATCATGGCAGTTGGGACATTTATGATTATATTAAATCCGCTTTTTAATTTTGAAAACTATATAGAAAGTAAAATGATTTCAGATGAAACAGCACCGTTAAGTATCTCATTACGTGGTAGATATTGGCCATTTTATGCTTATCGTCAGGAAATGAAAAACTATGTAAGGCTACCCCAAACAAAAAAACTATTTACAAAACCATGGTACCTAAAATTAAGACAACTTGTAACCCTTTTATTACTTTTTTCAGCCATATTTTTATTTATGAATGAATTAAAAAATTTATATATAGATTTGAGTAGATATAATCCTATTCAAGTATTTACCTTTTATGGTGTTATAACATTGTTTATTTTGACATTTATCTTATATAAAAACGGGTTTACAGCTCTTTTTAGAGCTTCTATAATGTTTATATTTCTGCCTATCATATTAAGTGCATGGTTATTACCTGTAACTCTTTTTTCAAAAATTATATTTACAATAATTGTTACTATATTAGGAATTACTGATGTTATTTATGAAAAATATTTATCCTTAAATAGAGTTGCATACCATGCTTATAAATATTATGATTTAGACGATCAAAGACAGGTCTTTGCAAATGAGTTTTATGAACCACTAGTTTATAATGAAACCTACTACATTGTAGGAATTTATAAATTCAGAACAACATTAGAAAAGTTTCAACAAAAATTGCAAGAAATATTATTTTACTCAAACAGAAAACACTTCATGATTACGGCATATACATTTGATGGTAAAGATCTAGTTATGTACACTGAGTTTTATCATAAACATGGTAAAAGAGCTAATAATTTTATATCTTATTTAGAATCATTATTTCATACAAAAGTACAGTCACAAATTATTTATGATAAACAAAAAGAAATTTATGAAAAAACATTTTTTCATAAAACTGAGTATATTGTAGCAAGAGCATTAAGTCTTGCTGAATTAATGAGTGATTTAGATATTACAAATAAAGATTTAATTATCTCAATGATTTTCTCATTTCAATCTAAAGAAGATATATTAAAAATAAGTAAGCATTATTATGTGACGAGATTAGAAGAACTCGATGATTCGGAATATTATGCAGCTAGAATTTCCGTTAAGACTACAAATTCCAAATTTGCCATAGAACAGAAGGTAAGAGATATATTATTAAATGCAATGATTTATAAAGCACAATACGTTAGAATATTAGTATATTACGAAGGAGATAAGCAAAATGATTAAAAAAGCAGTCATACCCGCAGCAGGTTGGGGAACAAGATTTTTACCAATAACAAAAGCAGTACCTAAGGAAATGCTTCCTATCATTGATAAGCCTGCACTTAGCTATATCATTGAAGAAGCCGTTGATTCAGGCATTGAAGAGATATTAATTATAATCTCATCAAATAAAGGGGCTATACAATCATATTTTAAGTACAATTTAGAACTTGAGCAATTTTTAAAAGAAAAAAATAAATTAGATGATATTAAACTAATAAGACAGACACATCATGGAGCAAAAATATTTTATACAACACAAGAAGAACAATTAGGTCTAGGACATGCAGTTCTGCAAGCTGAAAAATTTATTAATGGTGAACCATTTGCAGTATTATTAGGCGATGATGTTTATGTATCAGAAGATAAACCTGCACTTAAACAACTAATTGATGCTTTTAATGAAAAAAAGTCAAGTATTCTAGGAACTATGGAAGTCAGTGATGAAGATACTAAACTATATGGTATATGTATGCCAAAAGAAGATAGTTCTAAACCTATTGTAGAATTAAAAGGAGTGGTTGAAAAACCAAAAAGTAACCCTCCTTCAAATTCAGCAATATCTGGACGTTATGTACTGACACCAAAAATATTTGAATTACTAAAAAATCAAACACGTGGTGCTGGAAATGAAATTCAGTTAACAGACTCTATTTTAAGATTAATGGATAGCGAGAAAGTTTATTCATTTGATATGATTGGAAAAAGATATGATATTGGTTCAAAGATAGGGTATTTAGAAGCAATCATTGATTTTGGACTAAAAAGAGAAGAACTAAAAGACGGGTTAATGCATATTTTAAAGAGTAAAACTAAATAAACAAATAACGTTTTAATTGACAAATCTATTAAAATATAGTAAATTAAAGGTGCCTAGGAAGAACCCGTGGAACCCAAACATTTCTTTTTGGGAATTGAACCATACCGGTGTTGAAGGCCAATGTTATTTATTTGGAATCCCAACGTATGTGTATACGAAATTCCCACGTAAATATAAGAGATTCTCACTACTTCCTAGGTTTTTATTTTGCAAAAATAATAATTTGAATCAAATAAAGGATATTAAAAATGAAAAAAACAATTAATCAACTTAACGAACTAACCAAATTAAATGCAATTTCTTCAAATGAAGAACAAGTTTCAGTGTTTCTTCAACAAAATCAAACAGCTAAAATAACAAATGATAAACTAGGATCTGTAATATTGACTAAAGGATCTGGAAAAAAAGTCATGATTACTGCTCATATGGATGAATTTGGAATGATTATCAGCCAAATTACAAAAAATGGCTTATTAAGATTCCAACCTGTAGGTACATTTAATGTATCTTCAATGGTTCACAACAAATTTGTTATTACCTCAAATAAAGGACAACATACAGCAGTATTAACAGCCAAACCGTTTATGCAGCAATCAGCAGAAGAAAGATTGAAAACACCTGATGTAAAATCTTTATACTTAGATGCAGGCTTTACATCAGATGAAGCAGTAAAAGATGCTGGTATTGAAGTTGGCGATATGGTAACTAGATATCACACATTTGAAGTAATCAATGAAGATATAATTATATCTAAAGCACTAGATAATCGATCAGGTGTGTGCGTTTTAAATGAATTGATTGATGAAGTCAATGATTTAAAATGTGAATTAAATGTAAGTTTTACTGTTCAAAATCAAATGGCTATGAAAGGTTCAAAAACAACTTCATTTATGATAGAACCAGATATAGCAATTTCACTAGATGTATTTGATAGTGATGATATATATGGAGAATCTAAATATAAATTAGGACATGGACCACTTATAATTTTCTATGATCAAGGTCTAATAGCTCATAATGGATTAAGAAATTACATAATTGATATTGCTAAAAAACATAACATTCCTTATCAAGAAGCATCAAATGAAAAAGAGTCATCTGAAGGTGGTTATTTACAACTTTCAAAACTAGGAGCAGCAACTGTCTCTATCGGTATACCAATTAGAAATAGAAATACACAAAATGAAATGGTAAGTTTAAGTGATTTAATAAATACAAAAAAACTACTAAAACTATTTTTAGAAAGTCTAAATGATTTAGAAATAAATCATATACTTACATATTAAAAACAAAAGCCACTTTGGACTCGTTTATGATTTCAAAGTGGCTTATTATTTTATTTTGTTGTTTTTTTAACAGGTTCCTTACCAGATTCAACAACCTCTGTAAGTGCTGTTACAGTTCCTGCTAAATCAGCTAAATTAGATGGAACAACAATCTTTGTAGCTTGACCCTCAGCAAGTTTAGCAAGTGCTTCATATGCTTTAATTTGTAGCACTGCTGCATCAGGCATTGATTCTTTAATTAATCTTATACCAAGTGCTTCAGCTTCTTTAAGTTGACGAATTGCTTCGGCTTGAGCTTGTGCGTTTAATATTACTTGTTCTTTATCAGCCTGAGCTTTTAAGATGATTGCTTGATTTATACCTTCAGCCTCTAATATCTTTGCGCGTTTTTCACCTTCAGCAATAAGAATCGTTTGTCTTCTTTCTCGTTCGGCGCGCATTTGTTTTTCCATTGACTCACGAATATCTTTTGGAGGCATAATGTTTTTAACTTCGACACGGTTAACTTTTATTCCCCATTTATCTGTAGCATCATCTAGTGTATGACGCATTTTAGTATTAATGATATCTCTAGATGTCAATGATGTGTCAAGTTCTAAATCACCAATGATATTTCTTAATGTAGTAGCAGAAAGAGATTCAATAGCTAAGATTGGATTTTCAACTCCATATGCATAAAGTTTTGGATCCGTTACTTGATAAAAGACTAAAGTATCAATCTGCATTGTTACATTGTCTTTAGTAATAACTGCTTGAGGATCAAAATCTTTGACTTGCTCTTTTAATGATACAACAGCTACAACTCGATCAACAAAAGGAATTAGCCAGTGTACACCAACACCCCATGTAGTATGATATGCCCCTAATCGTTCAATAACATATTTTTTTGTTTGTGTTACAAAACGAACGCCTGATATTGCAAGAAGTGCAATAACCCCTAAAATTACTACTAATACAATTAAAACTATTTGTCCTGTTTCACCCATTATTTTTCCTCCTATTAATCGATTTTAGTGACAATAAACTTATTACCTTCAATTGAAAGTATTTTGACTTGTTTTCCAACCTCAATTGTCTCAGAAGAAACAGCTGTCCATATCATATGCTCAAAATCAACCTGTCCACGACTTATAGATGTTATTTCTTTTATTACAATTGCAGTTTTACCAACATATGAATCAACATTAGTTGTTACAATGTTTTTCTTAAAATATTTAATAAGTGCTGGTCTTGTAAGTAACATTAATCCAAAACCACTTATAAAGAATAATATGATTTGTAAAGCAATATTTTCAGGTAAGAAGATTGAAAGAATTAATGATGGAATTGATGCAAGTGCAAACCAAATACTTACAAATTCTACTGTGATAAACTCAATAACTATTGTAATTACAAATACAGCCAACCAAAACCAAACAATGTAATCAGATATTATTGCAATCATTTATAATACCTCCTCTAAATATACTTCGAGTACGTTTAAGCTCTTATTCCAGTCGGCACGATATTTAGAGCCTTTTTCATCAAGAGAAAGGTTAAATAAACTGTCAATTCGAGTTAAAAAAGCCTTATTTGTTATTCTGCCATATGAAGTGTTTACGCTTACATTATATCTAGAATGTTCGGGTATATCACCACGTAAAACCTCATCTTTTGATAGCAGTTTAATTAAAATTAAACGTTTATCTACATCATAACCAAGCATAACTTGATTAGCAAATTCAAATAATTGTGATCCTGACTTATTAATAGTAATACTGTTATGAGTCAGTGTAACAATAATTTCTTTGGGTTCTCCATTAAACCATGTAACACCCATGATAATCACCTCTCTATACTTTCATTATATAAATAATTATTTCATATGTCAATCAAATTATAAAAAATTATTTTATATTATTATTTTTATCGAAGCAATTTATTTTTGTTTTATAATCCATATGATATAATAATGGTGATCAACTTCGGGGAGTCCAAAATATAGGACTGAGAGGATTTAATAAAATCGACCCGTCAACCTGATCTGGATAATGCCAGCGGAGGGAAAGTTATAATATTTTTTTAACTTTATTTCTTTTGGCCAAAGAAATTTTTTTATTTTCTAAGGAGGAAGAAAATGGAACAAAATAGAATTATGATACGAAATATAGTAGTCGTATCAACATTACTTGCAATAGCAATAGCTATTGATATAGTAACAGGCATGATACCTGGATTAAACTTATCAATGCCATTGGGGGGTAGATTATTCAATCTATCACTGTTACCGATTATATTAATTGGTATATTTTTAGGTCCTGGTTATGGAATAGTTGGTGCAGTAACTTATGGATTGTTTGGATTTTTTTATGATGGATACGCACTATCTTATTTTGCTCAAAATATAAGCGAAGCAGCTTTAGTTTTTTTCTTGGACTATATTATTGCTTTTGGTGCTTTAGGATTAAGTGGTTTTTTTAAGAACAGTCTAAAATCTATTTGGAGTTTTTCACTAACTACAACTATAGTATTAGTGATACGTTGGTTCTCATCCACAGTAGTTGGTGCTATCTTATGGGCTTCTTATGCAACCAGTAATGAATGGACTGCAAATCTTATGAATAATGTCGGAAAAAATGCATTTATATATTCAGGTATATATAATATTTTATATACACTTACTACATTAGTAAGTATGATTGTAATAGTGGCATTTTCAATTAATCAGTTTAGGGAATTAAAACTGCAATTAGAAAAATAACTATAATAGGTTATCAACCACTTTTAAATAATCTAATCGTGGTTGATAACCAAATTTTATTAACATACAATGCTCTTTAAAATATGAATAAGGAATTGATTTTCTACCATCTTTTTTACTAGATTCCCACATTTTATATAATTCATCAAATTTAAGTAAGTAATACTCTTGATAGTTTTTCCATCCAATAATTAAAAATGCAATTCCACCATGTTCATGAACATCTTTTAAATGAATAATCTGGTGCTCATGTATATTTGAAAGTGGAAAACTTGTTTTGGAATTGGTTTCTTTTGCATCAAAATCAATATACTTACCTTTATAAACACCATTGTAATCTGTTGTGGAAGGTGTTCTATAATAAGCCTCAATAATTTTTGCTTTATTTCTAGCAGGATAACTTACATTAACAACCTGTATTGGGGTTGGTTTTTTATGAATAACCGCAATATTTTTTTGTAAATAATATTGATTTGTTAAGTCAATATCAGATTCTAATGTCATTCCTAAATTGGAATAATTATTTTCTTTTTTGACCATCTTTTTTTTATTAGGATAATTAATCATATATAGGACCTCTCATTAAATTAATTATAAACTAAATGTAAATAAAACGATAATAAATGATAATTTTAGATTTTTACTGTCTATGACAAAAAAATATGATATAATAAATTAATTGATAAATTCGTTACTGAAAGGACAAACTATTTGTGAGTGAAATACGCTTTTTCGCTTTAGGTGGATTGGGAGAAAACGGTAAAAATATGTATGTCGTTGATGTTGACAGACAATATTTTATTTTGGATGCTGGGTTAAAGTATCCAACCCAAGAACTTTATGGCGTCGATGAAATTATACCTAATTATAAAATGTTAACTAATATAAAAGATCGTATAAAAGGGATCTTTTTAACACATGCTCATGAGGATCATATTGGAGCATTACCACATATATTAAAAGATTTAAATGTACCTATATATGCAACTCCTTTTACTATGGAAATCGTAAAAGATACTTTAAAAGAAAAAAACTTTGATTTAAAAGATTTAACGCTTTATACAATTGATAAGAATTCAATTATACGTTCTGGAAATGTAAAAATTACTTTCTTTTCTACAACTCATTCTATACCTGAGTCTGTTGGTATAGCAATTCATACAATTGATGGTGTTATTGTTTATACATCCGATTTTACATTTGCTCAAATGGGAGATCCAAAATATCAAACTGATTTTTCAAAGATCAATGAAATAGCTCAAAAAAATGTTATAGCACTATTACCTGAGTCACTAGGTTCTACCTTTGTTCAAGATGGTGGTATTCAAAATGCATTAAATCATAAAATTAACTCTGTATATGCAAATGCAGAAGGAAGAATAATCGTTTCACTATTCTCATCAGACTTACAAAAAATTCAAAAAATAATTGATATATCACTAAATCATCATAAGAAAATAGCCATAATTGGACGTAGAGCTCAAAGAATTGTTGATATTGCAATTCAAAAAGGCTATTTAGTTATTCCGGAAGAATCCTTGGTTAATTTAAAATTCATAGATGAAAAGAATAAAAATGATGCAAATAATTTAGTGTGTTTAGTTACAGGAAGCCGTCATGAACCGTTTTATATGTTACAACGTATGTGTAAAAAACAAGACAGACTTATACATATTTGTCATAAAGATACAATATTAATTATGACTTCACCAGTTCCTGGAACTGAGAAAATGGCAGCAAGAACATTAGACGTATTATATAGAAGTGACGCTGATATCCAAGTTATTGATAAGAGATTACTTGCCTCAAACCATGCAACAGCTGAAGAAATTAAAATGATGATTAATTTATTAAATCCTAAATATATCATTCCAACAATTGGAGAATATCGTCATCAATATGGTGTAAAACAATTAGCAATGCAACTAGGTTATGAGGAAAACAGAATTTTCCTACTTGACAATGGAGACTCTGTAAATTTTAGTGATAAAAAAGAAACCTATGTATCAAAATCTGAAATTAAAACAGGCGATATATTAATTGATGGTACAGCTGTAGGTGATGTTAACGACTATGTAATGCGTGATAGAGAATTACTGGCTGCAGATGGTGTTTTAATGATTGTTGCTAATATAAATCCAAAAACTAAAAAGGTAATTGGTAATGTTGAAATTATTTCTAAAGGATTTGTTTATATTAATGAAGATCAATCGATGATGGATGAAATAAGAACTATTTTTGATTCAATCACTCTAAAACATTTAGATGGTAAATACATTAATTGGAATGAATTTAAACTACAAGTTAGAGATGAAGTCTCTAAGTATATCTATCAAACGACAAGAAGAAGACCAATTACTATACCTGTTATTATTTCAACAGAACTTAAATCATAAAAAAAAAGAAGAATTTAATAAAATTCTTCTTTTTTTATAATTATCATTACTTTTTAATCGCATCAATTAATGCTGGTAAATAATAAGGTAAATCAATAGGTCGTCTGGCAGTAACTATATGGTTATAAACAACTACAGGCTCATCCATCCAAATTGCTCCCGCATACATTAAATCATCTTTAATGCCAGGCGTAGATGTCATTTTTACACCTTTTAATATATGTGCACTAGACAATACCCATCCAGCATGACAAATTACACCTATTACTTTTTTGTGTTCATTTAAGTATTTAACAAAATTTAAGACTTCTGGAAGCCTTCTTAAATAATCAGGTGCCCACCCACCAGGAATAATTAGTGCATCATACTCCGTAATATCTACATCCTTAAAAGAAATCTCACTTTTTGTTTGTAGACCGTATTTACCATGATACACTTTATTAGTTTCTTCACCTGCAATTGTTACTTTTGCACCAGCTTCAGTTAGTCTAATCAATGGATAATGAAATTCTAAATCATCATAATCATTACTAACAATTGTTAGTATTTTTTTACCTTTTAACATTATTATTTTGACTCCTTTTTCTTATAACCTTTAATTTGATCGATTAATTTCTTTCTCTCAAACAATGCTTTTTCATAAACACTTTCTTGTTTAGGATTATAATAACTTACTCCAAATAAATTTTCTGGTAAATATTGCTCACTATTAAGGGAACCAACATCATTATGTGGGTATCTATATGCATCTGGGTTTGTTCTTAGATATTTATTATCAATATGTTTTGGAATAGGACCTGCAATTCCGGCACTAAAATCTTCTAATGCTTTATCTAAAGCTACCATTGCAGTATTAGATTTAGGAGATAACGCCATATCAACAACAGCAACAGATAAAGGAATTCTAGCCTCAGGAAAACCTAACATTTTAGCGGTTTGCATCGCTTGAAGTACTTTACCACCCATTGTGGGATTTGCAAGACCTATATCCTCATATGCAATAACAATTAACCTTCTTACAATGACTTCTAAGTCACCTAATGTAATAAGTCTAGCTAAATAATGAAGCGATGCGTCTACATCTGAACCTCTAATTGATTTTTGTAGAGCAGATAACATTTCATAATAGTGATCTTCATGATCATCTAAGGAAAGTTGAGGTTTACCTGCTAATTTTCTAATAATGTTTGATGTAATTTTTTTACCATCATCGACAACTAAGGATGCACTTTCTAATATATTTAATGCAGACCTTATTTCGTGATTAGAAGCCCTAATTATGGCACTTACCGCATCATCTGTTAAGATTACTTCGTTATCTAGATATGGAATTGCTGCCAATATTGCAGATTTAATATCTTCATCACTTAAAGATTTTATTTCGTATAGATGACATCTTGAGCGAATCGCTAAGTTAATACTTTGATATGGATTTAATGTGGTGAGTCCAATCATCACAGCTTTTCCACTTTCTAAAAATGGTAATAAATAGTCTTGTATATCAGTTTTCATTCGGTGAATTTCATCAACCACAATTAATACATTATGATACGCTGTCATATCAAGAATATCTTTGAGTTTTGCTTTATTATCTGTGGATGCATTGAAAAAATAAGTATCAAGTCCGCTAGAATAAGAAAACAAATTTGCAATTGTGGTTTTTCCGGTTCCAGGTGGCCCATATAAGATGAAAGATAAATACTTTTTTTTCTCCAACATCTTTGTTAATACACCATCTTTACTTAATAAATGGTCTTGTCCATAAACATCTTTAAATGATTTTGGACGCATGCGACTTGCTAAAGGTTCCATACTGTCCCTCCTAAAAACTATTATAACATTTTATAATACTTAACATTTTAAAAAACTATTAAACAGGTTTATAAATGCCTAAAACATTGTAAAAAAGCCATAAATAACATATAATAATATGTAGACAAAATAAATGTCACACTAAGATAAAAATTGAAGGAAGTAATGTATATGGATTTAAAACAATATATAGCAGCAGTTCATGATTTTCCAAAAAAAGGTATTTTATTTAGAGATATTACACCTTTAATGCTTGAAGGTAAAGCATACCAATATGCAGCTCAAGAATTTACAAATTTTGCAAAAGAAAAAAATGCAACATTGATTGTTGGACCTGAAGCCCGAGGTTTTATCTTTGGATGTCCTGTTGCTGTTAATTTAGGTATTGGTTTTGCACCTGTTAGAAAACCGGGTAAATTACCGAGAAAATCAGTGACATTAACATATGATTTAGAATATGGTACAAATTCTTTATCTTTACACGAAGATGCTATTAAGCCTGGTGACAGAGTAGTAATTATTGATGATTTACTAGCAACAGGTGGTACGATGGATGCAACAATTAAACTCGTTGAAAAACTGGGTGGTATTGTTGTAGGTCTAGCATTTTTAATTGAATTAGATGATTTAAATGGAAGAGAATTATTGAAAAACTACGAAGTTAAAACACTTATGCACTATTAATTAATAAAGGACGTGATTAATATGGAAAAAGATGCACTATATAATGCATTAATAAAAGATATTTCACACTATATCAAAAGTGAATCAAACATCAATTTAATCACTAGAGCTTATGAAGTTGCAAAAATTAAGCATCTTGGTCAAATGCGTAAAAGTGGGGAACCATATATTACACATCCGACTGCTGTTGCAAGAATTTTAGCAGAACTAGAAGCTGGTCCACAAACACTCGTTGCTGCTTTACTACATGATACTGTAGAAGATACAGATTATACGCTTGAAGGACTAGAAAAGGATTTTGGAAAAGATATAGCTTTACTTGTTGATGCAGTTACAAAATTAAACAAAATTCAATTCAAAGATACAAGACAAACCGATAATCAACAAAAAATGCTATTAGCAATGGCTAAAGATGTACGAGTAATATTAATTAAAATTGCTGATAGATTACATAATATGCGTACACTAGATTCAATGGATCCTGATAAACAAATTCGAATTTCTAAGGAAACTTTAGATATTTATGCACCGATAGCTCATCGCCTCGGTCTTTTTAGATGGAAAGCCGAATTAGAGGATAGATCATTAAGATATGTGCATCCAGCAATGTATTATAAGGTATCAAATTTAGTTAAAGCAAAAAAAGAAGAACGTGAAAACAGTATTAATAATGTTATTGCATATATTAAAGATTTATTTAAGGAATCAGAACTTAGTAATTTTGAAATAAAAGGTAGAATTAAAAATATTTATTCTATTTATAAAAAAATGATTAATTCAGGTCGTGATTTTGAAGATATCTATGACCTATTAGCAGTTCGTATTATTGTTGATAAAGTAGAGACATGTTACCAATCACTTGGTATCATTCATGCTCATTTTACACCAATTCCAAAACGATTTAAAGATTACATTGCAGTACCTAAACCAAACCTTTATCAATCACTTCATACAACTGTACTACATTCTGATGGTACATTATTTGAAGTTCAAATTCGTACCAAAGAAATGGATAAAGTTGCAGAAGATGGTATTGCTGCACACTGGGCATATAAAGAAAACAAAGTATATTCTAAAGAACGCGAACAATTTGAAATGATGTCTCGTTTAAAATGGTATGCTGATTTAATGAAGATGACTGAAGACAAAGATGATCAAGGTGAAAACTCTGAAGAATTTGTTGAGACTGTAAAAACTGATATTTTCTCTGCAAACGTTTATGTATTTACTCCAAAGGGTGAAGTAATTGAATTACCTAGTGGTGGTACACCAATCGATTTTGCATATAAAATTCATACAGATGTGGGTCATAAAACTGTTGGTGCAACAGTGAATAACCGTATAGTTACTTTAGATCATGAACTTCAAACTGGTGATGTAGTATCCATTAAAACAAACAAAAACTCATCTGGACCAAGCGAAGATTGGCTAAAAATTGCTAAATCGGCACATGCAAGACATAAAATTAAAGGTTTTATTAATAAAACTAACCAAGAATTTACTTACTCTACAGGAAAAGACCTAGTAGAAAGAGAATTAGTTGCCAATAAAAGAAATGATGAACTTACAGATGAATGGGTTCGCATAAATTTTGAAAAATTATCAATCACAACACTAAATGATCTATATTTAGAAGTGGGTAAAGGAAATATATCAGTTAAAACTATCATCAATAAATTGATGCCAGATTTAACGAAAGAACAATTATTAAAACGTCAAATAGAACGTACAGCTAGACAATTAATAGCCACATCTGAAACAGGAGTTGTCATAGAAGGTCTTTCTAACCCACAAATAAAGTTGGCTAATTGCTGTACACCAATACCAGGAGATACAATCTTAGGTTATGTAACAAAAGGTAGTGGTATAGTTGTTCATGCTACGCATTGTATTAATTTAAATCAATATGATAAAAATAGATTAATACCTGCATTATGGGCAGATAACATTAATAGAAAATACCCAACATGGTTAAAAATAAAAGGTACTACCAGAAATGGTTTATTAACAGAAATCATTCAAGTTGCTAATTCAAGTGGTATAAATATAGCTGAGGTATCAGCTGTAACAAATCAAGAATTGGAGAGTATCATTAAAATAAAAATAACTCTCAAAGAAAAAAGAGAATTAGACACATTAGTTGTAAATCTGCAGAAAGTACCACAAGTATATTATGTAGAGCGTGAAATTATATGAGAATGTTAGTTACAAAAGTATCAAAAGCCAAATTAACAGTAGATAATCAGTTGATTTCTCAAATTGGTGAAGGCTATGTTGTATATTTTGGAGTAAAAACTACTGATAATGAAAAATTAGTAGACAAATGCGTTAGAAAATTAATGAACTTAAGAATTTATCATGATGAAAATGACAAATTAAACTTAAGTCTAAATAAAGAAAAGCATCAAATACTTGTAGTTTCTCAATTTACTTTATATGGTGATGCTACTAACAATAATCGTCCAAGTTTTACCAATGCTGCAAGACCTGAACATGCAAACTTACTTTATGAAAGTTTTGTAGAAAAATTAAGAAATCATGGTTATCACGTTCAAACAGGTGTTTTTGGAGCACATATGACAATTGATGCAACTTATGTAGGTCCATTTAATTTGATGTATGAAATAGAGGCGTAAATAAAATGAAAAAGATTAACTTTAAGTTTTTAAATATATTATTACTCTTATTAATAATTATATTAGTTATTTATATATGGCCAAATATCAATGGAACAATCATTAAAGCTTTTAAAGCTATATTACCGCTTATTATTGCATTTACAATAGCATATATATTAAATCCTTTAATTAATCTTTTACAAAAATATAAAATACCTAGGTGGCTTGGTGTAATTATTGTTTATTCAATCATCGTCTTATTCTTTATATATCTTGTTTGGGGTGTTGTAAAACCTGCAATTGATACGATCGGTAATTTATCATTGGGTATTGAAAATATCATGATAGAAATTGGTGATATTTTAAATGTTGATACATCAGGTATGACAACTTATATTGTTTCAATTGTTGACGATGTTGTGCTTGAGATTAATAACTTCTTTAGTGCAGAAGGTGGCACTGTTGGACAAGTTTGGAATGTAATAGTTGGTGGTGCGGTTGTTATTGTTGTGGGTATAATATTTATCATTAATTTTCCTAAAATCAGAGAAAGAATTAAAGAATACTTATCTATAACAGTTAAGCCAAAAACTTATAGCTATATTCAAAGAATCGATAAAGAATTAACAACCTATCTTTGGGCTGAGGTAATTATTGCCGGTATTCAAGCAGTACAATATGGTGGTTTAATGTTAATACTCGCTTTATTTTTTAATGAGTTTTGGGTATTTGTACCACTGGTTGCAATAGTCGCAGCCATACTTTCATTAATACCATACTTTGGTGGACATTTTTCAATTCTATTTACAGCAATTATTGTAATGACTGTACCAAGTGCTGCTTATGGTATGATAGCAATCGGCGTATTTATATTAATATTTCCACAACTTGATGCTTATGTTATTAATCCTAAAATATATCAAACGCAACTTAGACTCAATCCAATATTAACCATTGCCTTTGTTTTACTTGGACAAACCTTCTTCGGTATTATTGGTGCTATCTTATCTGTGCCAATTCAAGTTATTTTAGAAGTAACGATGCAATACTACAAGGAAAACATTAAAAAAGGCATTAAAAATTTAAATCAGCACCTATAAATTTATTGACTATTTAGTGCTAAAATGATATCATAATCATAATTAAATCGGTTGATGATAAAGAAGAAATGATTAATATAATTCTAAGATATAAAGAGATTAGTTTAAATTGGTGAAAAAACTAAAATAGAATATAATCATGGGACAACTTTGTAAACCAAAAAAGCAATTAAGGGCCAGTTAATCTGGAACTAAGGTGGCACCGCGAAATCAATTCGTCCTTAGAAATTTTTAAGGACGATTTTTTTATTTAAAATCAAGGGAGATTAAATTATGAAAGAACCAATTATATATTTTGAAAATTATTTATTAAGACCTGTTCAAATTGAAGATGCAAATGATATGTACGAATATGGTTCAGATTTAGAAACTGTTAAATTTTTAAGTTGGGGACCATATATGGATGTGACCGAAGCACATGGTTCAATCAAACAATTCTTCCTTAAAAGACCTCAAAGAGGCTTACCAATTGGGTATGCAATTGTAGATTTAAAACTTAATAAAATGATTGGTACAATAGATTTTCATACAATCATAAGTGATGGTGTTGCTGAAATAGGTTTTTGTTTGAACAAAGCATATTGGAAAAAAGGTATAATGACAAAAGCCTTACATCAAATTCTGCAAGTAGGTTTTTATTATCACGGTTTTAAAAAAATAGTAATCGGACATGCCAACCAAAATACTGGTAGTAAACGCGTTATTGAAAAAAATAAATTTATATTTGATTATGTTGATAATGAGAAATATTATAATCGTTTTACAGGACAAAATGAACCGTCAAGTTGGTATTATTTGACGAGAGAGGATTTTATAAAAAATGAGTTTTAATAAAGTAAAAGGTACATATGATGTACTTCCAAATGAATCTAAAAACTGGGTAAAATTAGAAAATTATGTAAGAAACTTATACAATTTATTTAACTATCAAGAAATTAGAACACCGATAATTGAATATTCTAATGTATTTCATAGAGCTTCTGAAGGTTCAGATATGGTCATAAAAGAAACCTATAACTTCAAGGATCGTTCTAATAGAGATTTGACTTTAAGACCAGAAGGTACAGCAGGCTCAATTAGAAGCTATGTAGAAAATAAATTATATGTAAATAATGGTTTAACCAAACTATTTTATATTGGACCAAATTTTAGATACGAAAGACCTCAAAAGGGGCGTTTTAGACAATTTATGCAATTTGGTGTTGAAGCTCTTGGTTCAAACGACCCAAGACTTGATAGTGAAGTCATTGAACTTGCTTATCAAACAATCAACCAATTAGGATTAAAACAAGTTAGCGTAAAAATTAATAGTTTGGGCGATGAGGAGTCTAAATTAAATTTCAGAAAAAACTTAGTTGACTATTTAATGCCATTTGAATCTAAACTATCAAAAGATTCTAAAGAACGTTTAGTAAATAATCCACTTAGAATTCTAGATTCAAAAGATGAAGGTGACATTGAAATTACAAAAAATGCACCACTACCATTAGACTACTTATCTGAGTCATCAAAAAAACATTTTGAGCAATTAATCAACCATTTAGATAACCTAAATATACCTTATGAAGTCGATAAAAAACTAGTTCGAGGATTAGATTACTATTCTGAAACAGTATTTGAAATACATGCAACTACAGATGGATTTGGTGCTCAAAACGCTCTTGGTGGTGGTGGGCGTTATCAAAATTTAGTTAAAGAATTTGGTGGACCTGAAACACCTGGTATTGGATTTGCATTTGGTATGGAAAGATTATTAAGTGCACTAGAAATAGAAGGTGTCTATAATAAAGTTGAAAACAGTTTAGACGCATATATTATAACGTTTAATGAAGATGCAAAAAACTTAGCATTAAAAATACAATCAAATCTTAGATTAAATGGTTTTACAGTGGATATTAACTACACTAATAAATCATTTAAAGCTCAACTTAAAGAAGCACTTAATTATGGTGCTAAAAATCTACTCATACTTGGCGAAGACGAAATTAAGAATAATACAATAGAAGTTAAAGATACATTAACTGAAAAACAAGTTACCGTAAGTATGATTAATCTAATAAATCATTTAAAGGAACATAAATCAAATGAATAAATATACACATCATAATAATGAATTAACACTGAAAAATTTAAATCAAGAAGTCAGTTTAAAAGGATGGGTTTCTAAAAAAAGAAATCTGGGTGGTTTAATTTTTATTGACTTAAGAGATATGCACGGAATTACACAACTTTTATGTCGTCCTGAAAGTCCTATTTATGAAGAGGTTAGCCAATTAAAAAATGAATACGTTATTGAAGTTAAAGGCGTTGTTTTAGAAAGAGAATCTAAAAATAATCAAATTTTAACAGGAGATATTGAAGTGTTAATTTCAGACTTAAATGTATTAAACACTGCAGTAAATCCTCCAATCACAATAAGTGATCAAGATAATATCTCCGAAGAAGTTCGTTTAAAATATCGCTATTTAGATCTTAGAAAACCATCTTCTAAATCATATTTAATCAAACGTAGTTTAATTACGCAACAAGTGCGTCAAACACTATTAAAAAATGATTTTTTAGAACTTGAAACACCTTATTTAGTTAAAACTACACCTGAAGGTGCAAAAGAGTTTATTGTACCTTCAAGACTATATCATGGTGAAGGATATGCACTTGCACAGTCCCCACAAATCTTTAAACAACTTTATATGATATCAGGATTTGAAAAATATTTTCAAATAGCAAGATGTTTTAGAGATGAAGACTTAAGAGCAGACCGTCAATTAGAGTTTACTCAAATAGATATTGAAGCATCTTTTAGTAAGGAAGAAGATATTTTTAATTTAAGTGAAGAAATCATGCAAGCAATCTTCAAAAATGTTCTTAACAAAGAATTAAAACTTCCAATTGAAAAAATGACATATGAAAATGCATTTAACCTTTATGGATCAGATAAACCGGATTTAAGATTTGAATTAAAATTGATGGATTATACTTCAAAAATTAAGCGCTTTAACATTCCATTATTTGAAAATAAAGAAATGGTTCGTGCACTTATAGTACCTAATAACCCAATATTTACAAGAAAATATTTTGATAAATTAACAGAAATTGTTAAAAAAAATCATGGTGATGCACTTGCTTATGTTAAAAATGAAAATAATAATTTACAAGGTTCAATTGCTAAATTTGTCGATACATCGCTAGTAGAAGAAAACCATATATTATTTTTAATTCCAGGTACATACTTTAATGCAACAAACGCAACTGGTGCATTAAGAAAACAGTTAGGCCAAGACTTAAATATGATTGATGAAAATCTTGAATCACTTGTTTGGATAGTAGATTTCCCATTATTTGAATATGATGAAAATGATCAAAGATTATATGCAAGACATCACCCATTTACAGCACCTAAAAATGCTTCAGAATTTACTACAAATCCAAAAGACATGATAGCAAGAGCATATGACCTTGTTTGGAATGGTTATGAAGTTGGTGGTGGGTCAATGCGTATTTATGACCAAACAATACAAAATCAAATGTTTGAAACGTTAGGATTTACTAAGGAAGAAATTGAAAATAAATTCGGATTTTTTATTGATGCACTTAAATATGGTACCCCTCCACATGGTGGAATTGCGTTTGGTTTAGATAGAATTGTTATGCTTGCAACTAAAACTGATAACATTAAAGACGTCATAGCATTTCCTAAAACACAATCTGCAAAAGATTTAATGATGGGTTCTCCATCAATGATTGTAGAAGAACAATTAGAAGAATTAGGACTTAAGGTGGTTAAATGAAAAAGATAGTATTAGCTGGTGGATGTTTTTGGGGAGTAGAAGCATATTTTAAACAATTAAAAGGTGTAGTTGATACATCTTCAGGATATGCAAATGGAAACTTCAATAACCCAACATATGAACAAGTATGTAAAGGAATCGCAACACATGCAGAGGCTGTTTCTATTACATATGATGAAAAATTAATATCTTTAGAAAAATTATTAGAACACTTTTTTAGAATAATTGACCCAACATCATTAAATAAACAAGGTAATGATGTTGGACTACAATATCGTAGTGGAATTTACTATACAACTGAAGTGGAAAAACAAATAGCAGAAACCTATATACAAAAAGAACAGTTAAATTATGATAAAAGTATTGTTGTTTCAGTTGAACCACTTACAGAATATTATCTAGCTGAGGAATATCACCAAGATTATTTAGATAAAAATCCAAATGGTTATTGTCATATTGATTTAGGATTAGTAAAGGCAGATGAAGTTAAATGAAAAATCAAAACTACATTTCGTGGGATCAATACTTTATGGGGCTAGCAAAATTATCAGCTTTACGTTCAAAAGATCCTAATACACAAGTTGGTGCTTGTATCATTAATCAAGACAAACGTATTGTTGCTATTGGCTATAATGGACTACCTATAGGAATGTCAGATGATGAGTTTCATTGGGAAAAAAATCAAGATTATTCCAATTCTAAATATGCATATGTCGTACATGCTGAAGCTAATGCTATATTAAATGCAACATCTAACTTGAAAAACTCTACACTTTATGTGACATTATTTCCATGTAATGAATGCATGAAATTATTAGTGCAGGCGGGCATAAAAGAAATTGTTTATATGTCAGATAAGGACAAGGGTAAAGAAAGTCATATCGCTAGTACTTTAATGATGAAAAAAGCAGGTATTACAAGTAGGCAAATGAAATTGGAGACGATACTACTTGAAACAGAAGTTTAATATTAAAACATTTTTACATACAATTGTATTTGCTTATATTTACTTAATGATTTCATTAATTGTTCCAACAAATTTTACTGTAACAGCACCTAATGAAACCCGTTCTGCAAATACAATGATTAAAATAGAAGGTATAGACCAAACTGAACACCTAAAATCTGTATCTGTTTTATCTATGGATAGAATTACAGGTTTTGCACGTATGATCTATGAAATAAGCCCCTTATTTGATGTAGAAAAATTGGGATATGTTGCATCAACTCTTACAAATCAAGAAAATAATCTAAGAGGTCAAATTCAAAAAATGGCCTCTTTTGACCAAGCAATAATTTCTGCATATACCTTAGCTAGTCAAAAAAATAATCAAATTCAAATTGATTATGATTTTATAGGTATGACAATTGACTATAGAGATATAAGTTATCCTGAGTTAAAAATTGGTGACATTATTACAGATATTAATAATATTGGATTTACTGATTATGAAACACTTGGTATGTATTTTATAAATAACTTTGGCACCTTTGAACTTGATGTTTTAAGGAATAATGAAAAAATTAGAATTACTATTGATAAAGAAACTGATAAAATATTTAGATTCTACCCTAAATATAATATTACTAGTGCAACACCTAAGTATAGTTTACCAGGTGAATTTGTATTTATGGGAGGACCATCTGCTGGTATGATGTATACTTTAAGTGTATATTTTGCTCTAGTAAAAGATATAGAGATTAACCTTGATGTTGTAGGTACTGGTACAATACGATATAATAATGATATTGGTGAAATAGGCGGTCTAAAACAAAAAGTATATGGAGCATACCATGAAGGCATTAAACACTTTTTATTACCTGCATCACAATACAATGAAGTTAAAGATGAAAAATTAAACATCAATTTATACCCGGTAAACAATATCAATGAAGCCATAGAGGTGATTTATGAAATCTTTAGTTAAACTATGGCAGATGCATAAAGTAATTAGACATCGATTAGATGATCTTACTACCTTTAAAACAACCATCTTGAGTGTATTAGGCGGACTTGCAATTACCCTACTTATTATGGCGCCACTTTATTTAATTATTATCCCCTTATTTATGTTTGCACATTTAAAATATATACTTATCGTACTTATATTTATCCTGCTTATTATAACAATCTTTTTATATGAGTACTTTATGTACTATGTAAGCGGAATAATTGAACCCAAAATTAAAAATATTCAAACAAAATACTTGATTATTGTAGAAGGTACATTGATGTCAATCATTTATGTCATTGTTGGAATCATTATTACAGTAATTATCTTGAAAGGATTTTAGAAATGGTTATTTCATATATATTAATTGGTTTATTTGTCTTAATCGATTTTATAACTAAACAAATATTTTCCAATATTTACAATCTTAATGAACTTCAAGAAATTATTCCAGGCATCTTAAATTTTGGGTATGTCCAAAATACAGGAGCATCTTTTGGTATGTTAGCAGGTAAACAGTTTTTATTTTTTATAATTACTATCATAGCACTGTTAATATTTGGATACTTTTTTTCAAAATCAAATATAAAAACAAAAAAAGTTTATACGATTGCTTTAATATTACTCATCAGTGGAACTTTAGGCAATGCTATAGATCGTTTATTATACGGTTATGTAATAGATTTTGTCCAAATGCCGTTTCTGCCTATTGTAGGGAGCACCATTTTTAATGTTGCAGATATATTTTTAAACTTTGGTGTGGCAATGTTATTTATTGATATAATCATATTAGATTACTATAGAAGCAAAAAAAGTAAAGAGGTTGGACAAAATGAAGAAAATTAATTTTCAAGATAATGAGTCAATTAGACTCGATCATTATTTGGTAAACATCTTAGAAATATCACGCAACCAAATAACTACACTCATTAAAGAAGGTCAAATACTAGTTAACAATTTAAAAGTAAAACCAGGCTTTTTACTACAATTAAATGATGAAATAACTATTAATATACCCGAAAAAGAAGATACAAATATAAAACCTGTAGCAATGGATTTAGATATTATATATGAAGATAATGACATCTTAATAATCAATAAACCTAAAGGTCTAGTTGTACACCCATCTGAAACATTTACATCACCAACACTTGTACATGGACTTATTCATCATACAGAAAATTTATCAGATGTTAATGATGAGACAAGGCCAGGTATTGTACATAGAATTGATAAAGATACATCTGGTCTTTTAATGATTGCCAAAACAAATGAGGCACATAAAATTCTTGCACAAGATTTAAAGAAACATGCAATTAAAAGATCTTATTATGCACTTGTTCATGGTGTTGTTACAAATAGTAGTGCAATAATTAATGCACCTATTGGAAGACATCCAAAAGTGCGTACTAAAAATGCAGTAATTGCATCAGGAAAACATTCTGTAACGCACTTTAAGACAGTTAGAATTTATCAAAAGTATAGTTTGCTAGACTGTGACTTAGAAACCGGTAGAACGCACCAAATTAGAGTACATTTAGCCTATATTGGTCATCCAGTTGTAGGAGACCCTCTATATTCAAGTGTTGGAGAAAAAGTTGAATCAGGACAATTATTACACGCCTACAAACTAGAATTTACACATCCGATTACAAAAAAAGCAATGACTTTTGAAGCGCCATTGCCTGAAGTATTTGAAACATATTTAAGTCGTTTAAGTTAAGTTTTGTTTTGTGACGTTTTTAAAGTTCATCTTAGCTATTTTTTGTAAGCCTTTAATACCTTTAAGATCATAAATCTCTTTAATTTGTAAATCAACTTCCTTACTTGCACCTAATTTTAATTTGATTCCTATATCTTTACTGTATTGATGCATTTTAACTAAAAATGCATATCTTGCGATAATTGATGCGGCTGCAACACTTAAATGTACACTTTCAGCTTTTGTATAAAACTCAATATCTCTGTATATAAGTTTTTCATCTTTTAAATAATTAAAATAATGTGATGGTAGACAAAATTGATCTAAAATTACAGGTACAGGACTTTCTACTTTTGATGTCGTTTTAATTATCATATGGTTGTGTAATAGGGCTTTAATTTTATTTAAATTATGACCTTTTAACACTTGTTCGTTATATTTTTCAGGTGATAAAATAACGATAGAATGAGTTAATCTTTTAGCAATAACAGGTGCTAATTTAATAATTTCACGATTTGTCATAGATTTGGAATCACGGACATTCATTTTTTCTAACCACTCTAAATCTTCAAGTGAAGTATAAGCACTACATACAATCACAGGACCTAATGCATCGCCAGTTCCTACTTCATCTGAACCAATTGCAGGATAGTTCTTAATATTTAAAAATGTTTTAATAGCAACCAATTCTGCATTAATTTCCTCGCCTTGAAGTAAAACCTTACCTGAGTTAAAAGCATTAATCCTGGTATCGTTATGATGGGCAACAAAATAAACATAAGGTTGACTTACATTTAGTAAATAATTGCTATAAAATGTTTTTAATTGTTCTAGTTGGCTACTAGATAAGCTGATTGTATAATTTCTCAATAATATATCACTCCTAGGTATATTATACCATATTTTCGGACAACAAGGAGGGCGAAAAATATGTTTTCACATAAAACACTTGAATTAGATAAGATACTTTTGCTCATATCTGAGTATACATTTTCTGATAGTGCTAAGACAATGATTTTAGAAACCATGCCTAACAACAAAGAACACTTAGTATTAGAAAATTTAAATCAAACAAATGAGTTAAAAACTTTTATTCTTAACTACGGCAAACTTCCATTTATTAATGATTTTGATATATTAAAAATTGTTCATCAAATTAAATCGTTTAATTATTTAAAAATTGATGATTTGATTAAAATAAAAAAATATATATTAATGGAAAAAACATTTGAAAGTTATAAATCAACAATAACAAACCATCCAATTACTTATAATTTATGGTTAAAGGATTTAAAACATCATAAAGAAGTACTGAATATTATTAATTCCAAAATATCAGATGATGATTTAATTTATGATGATGCAACATTAGAATTAAAAAACATAAGACAAAATCTAAAGTCTAAAACTAAATTATTAGACCGTTTACTTGAAAGTGTTCTTGATAGATACCAAAACTATTTAAATGAACGAATTATTGTTACTAGAAGTGGAAGATATGCTATTCCTATTAAAGAAACATATAAAAATAAAGTAAAAGGTATTATTCATGATATATCAGCATCAAAACAAACAGTTTACATCGAACCTGAAGAAATAAGACAAACAACACAAGATATTGAATATTTAAAAAGACTTGAAGAAAACGAAGAAATTAAAATACTTACTCAAATATTAACAGAAATTAAACCACACCAACTAGAACTTTTATTACATATAGAAAATATGGTTCACTTAGATAATTTACATGCTAAAGCACTTTATGCAATAGATATAAGAGGCATATTGCCAATAATTAATCCTATAGGAAAAATATACTTACTACAAGCAAGACATCCACTCATTGACCCTAAAATAGTCGTACCTATTGATGTATCTTTAAGCAAAGAGCAAAATGTATTAATGATTACTGGTCCAAATACAGGTGGTAAAACTGTAGCACTTAAAACGGTTGGATTACTCACTTTAATGCTTCAATCAGGTATTTTAGTCCCTGCATCTGAAAACAGTCAAATGAGCATATTTAATCAGGTATTTGCAGATATTGGTGATGAACAGTCTATTCAACAATCATTATCGACTTTTTCATCACATTTAACTAAAATAAAAACAATGTTTGATAAACTGAAATCTAAGGCACTTATCTTACTTGATGAACTAGGAAGTGGTACCGATCCAGTTGAAGGTGTTTCACTTGCTATTTCAATTATAGATAATTTAAGACAAAAAAAAGATATTAGAATGATACTTACAACACATTATTCAGAACTTAAATTATATGCATATGAACATGAAGATATTTTAACAGCTAGTGTAGCATTTGATGAGAAAAGTTTAAAACCACTTTATCAACTAAGGTTAGGGGTAGCTGGTTCATCTCATGCATTATCAATAGCTAGTAGATTAGGTATTCCAAAAGATATTATTGACCATGCTCAAAAACTATTAAATGGTAGACAATCTAATTTAGCCAAAAGCTTAGAAAAATTAAGCAAAGAACAAAATGAGCTCGATGAACTAAAACTAGAGTTTCAAAATAAGGTAAATGAACTCAATACTGAAATTGAATTATATCAATCTAAAATAAAGAATTTTGAAGTTAATAGAGATATAATGCTTGAAAAAATAAGACAAAAAGAACTGAAAAAACATGAAAAATTAAAAGAAGAATTAGTTCAAATGATTGATGAACTATCTAAAAAATCTCAAATTACTACACCAGAGGTTGCCAGTATAAAAGGAAAATTAAATAAAGGTGTAACACCATCTAAGTTTGAAACAGATGAGGTCATTAAAGTTGGAGATTATGTAGTCATTGAAAACTATGGTCAAGAAGGCATAGTAACCGAAATAAGAAAAGATAAGTATTATGTATCTGCAGGGTTATTTGAATTACCATTTAATAAATCAGATTTGAAAAAAACACAGAAAAAAATAAAAAAAGAAGAACCAAAGAAGGTTAAATATACCGGATCAAATCCTTCAAAAGCACCAGCTTTCGAACTAGATTTAAGAGGAAAAAGGTATGAAGAAGTTGCAGTATTAATGGATAAAGCAATAGATGATGCACTACTATCAAATACAAGCTATATTCGAGTTATCCACGGGTTTGGAACTGGAGCGGTTAGAAAGGCAGTATATGCCTATATAAAGACCTCACCATACATAAAATCACATAGATATGGTACCGAAGGTGAGGGCTTAAACGGTGTAACTGTCATCACATTGTAAAAAACAACCATATTCTTTGATTAATTTGTGTAATTTAGTTATAATTAATTTATGATAATAATAAGGAGGCATTTATAATGCAACAATATAAGGGAGAAGATTTTAAAAGTGTTACTTCAAAAGAAGGTCTGGTTGTAGTAGACTTCTTTGCAACTTGGTGTGGACCATGTAAAATGTTGATGCCTGTTTTAGAACAATTAAGTACTGAAGATGTAGAAACTACGTTTGTTAAATTAGATATTGATGAATACCGCAAACAAGCAATTGATAACGGAATTCGTGCTGTTCCTACATTAGTATTATTTAAAGACGGAAAAGAAGTATCAAGAGCATCAGGATACCAACCAAAAGAAAAATTAGTTTCTTGGTTAGCAGAACATAAATAACAAGTAATAATGGCTCTCTATCTATGAGAGCCTTTTTCTTTATTGTGTTATAATATAAATAATATATTTTTAGAATAAAGGTACATATGAACGGAATATTTTTAGTGAATAAACCAACAGGATTAACTAGTCATGATGTGGTTTTTAAAGTAAAGAAAAAATTTAATCTAAAAAAAGTAGGCCATACAGGAACATTGGATCCTTTTGCAACTGGATTATTAATAATTATGGTTGGAAAAGCTACTAAACTTGCATTTTTATTTGAAGAATTAGACAAACGTTATACAGGTAAAATAGTATTTGGAAATAAATATGATACCGATGATATAACAGGACAAATAATTGAATCAAAACCATTTGTCTATGATGCTGATAAATTAAATCAAATAATTCAATCATTAATGCCTTCTTATAACCAGCTACCACCCAATTATTCAGCAGTCAAAGTTGGTGGTCAAAAAGCTTATGAAGCAGCAAGAAGTGGTAAACCACTTGAACTTTCAAAAAGACTCGTTAAGATATATGAATTTAAATATGATTATTTAAACAATGAGTTAAATTTTGATGCTTTCGTATCCAAGGGAACATATATTCGTAGTATAGCAAGAGATATTGGTGAGAATCTAAATTCATTTGGTGCCTTAAGCCTTTTAAATCGCACAATAATTGGTAAATATAGTATAAAGGATGCAAAAACTATTGATGAATTGGAAGCAAGCAATTTAATTGAGGATATAAAACTTTTATCACATGTAAGAAAATTGGAGTTAAGTGACTATATTGTTAAACTAGTAAAAAATGGTGTACATTTAGATCATAGACAAACACATATACCTGAACCATTTGTAGTAACTGATAAAAATGGGAATTATATTGCATACTATGAACCTTTAGGTGATAAGTTTATTCCTAAATATATATTTTAAGAAAAATAAGATTGGAGTAATGACCTAATTGGTCAATAACGAAAATATGCAAACACAACAAAATACTTATGAAAATATTAAAAATGATGAACCATTAACGCTTACGATAGGTAATTTTGATGGACTGCATTTAGGGCATCAAAATTTAATTAAAAAAACAAAAATGTACAATGATTCAAAAAGTGCAGTAATGACATTTGATCCCCATCCAATGCAAGTTATAACTAAAAGAGATTTACCAGTACTTATGAATTTTGATGAAAAACAAAAAGAACTTGAAAAACTTGGAATAAATAATTTTTTCGTGGTAAATTTCAATAGTGATTTTTCAAAGTTATCACCTCAGATGTTTATTGATTTCTTAAAGAGGTTAAATGTAATACGCATCGTTGTTGGAAGAGATTTTAAATTTGGTTATAAAGGTCAAGGAAATGTAGATGATTTGAAACTACACTTTGATACAGTTGTAGTGGATGATCTATTACACAATAACACAAGAATTTCCACTAGTTATATCAAATTATTATTAGAATCCGGTGATATAAAGCTTGCAAAAAAACTACTAAATAAGAGTTATGAAGTAAGTGGTAAAGTTGTTCATGGTGACAAAGTAGGAAAATTAATTGGATATCCAACTGCAAATATAGATTATAAAAATCACTTTCTACCTAAGGTGGGAATTTATGCAGTTTATGTAAAAATTGATGGTAAAACTTATTTAGGATGTGCTAATTTAGGTCACAATCCTACATTAAACTATTCTACTCAACGCAGATTAGAAGTGTTTATAATTGATTATGATGGGAATTTATATGATAAAGAACTAAGTATATCTTTTGAACATTATTTAAGAGATGAAGTAAAGTATGAAAAATTAGAAGATATGTTAAAACAAATAGCAAAAGATGTAAAACAATCGGTTGACTTATTAAAATAATAATTAAAATATGGTAAAATATACATATCCTAGGAGGTATTAAGTATGAAAATGATTATTGCAATTATTTCCAATGACGATGCAAATCGTGTTCAAAAAGGATTAGTTAAAGAAAACTTTTTTGCAACTAGATTATCAACGAAAGGTGGATTCTTACGTGAAGGTAATGCGACATTCTTAATTGGTGTTAATGATGAAAAAGTACCTGAAGTATTAGATATCATTGAAAAGTTCTCAAAAACTAGAAAAAAGATTGTACCAAATGCTATTGTTAATGAATTTGGTTCATTTAGTACATTACCAATTGAGGTTTCAGTTGGTGGGGCAACAGTATTTATTATAAATGTGGATCAATTTATAAAGTTATAATGTAAATTTTCACTAATTTTACATTATTCATGAAAAAAATATCTTTTTAATATTGCAATTTTATAATAAATATGGTATTATTCATTAGGTCGATAGCAAGGACAGCGTTAGCCAAAACGCATTCTTTAGTTATTCGAGACATAGGAGGAAACATTATGGCGCTGACAAAAGACAGTAAAAAAGCAATCGTTGAAAAGTTTGCAAGATTTCCTGGAGATACTGGTTCACCAGAAGTCCAAGTTGCAATTTTAACACACGAAATCAATGAGTTAAATGATCATTTGCAAACTCATATTCATGACTTCCACTCAAAACGTGGTTTATTCATGAAAATTGGTCGCAGACGTAATTTACTTAAGTATCTAAGACAAACAGATGCTCAAAGATATGCTGATTTAATTAATGAACTTGGCTTAAGAAGATAAAAAACTCCAACTTGGAGTTTTTTTCTTTTACTAAATACTTTATTTAACATTGTTCAATAATTAAATTCTAATTATAGTATTAAAAATGATATAATAGTATGAAATATAAAAAAATATATTATTTAATATAAAATGAAGGAGATTTTATATGTCAAAACAAGTTTTTGAAACAACGCTTGCAGGTAAAGTATTACGCGTTGAAGTTGGTGAAGTTGCAAAACAAGCCAACGGAGCTGCAATGATTTATTATGGTGACACAGTAGTTTTATCCACTGCTGTTGCAAAAGCAAAACCAATGCAAACTGATTTTTTCCCATTAATGGTAATTTATCAAGAAAAGTTATATGCAGCTGGTAAGATTCCTGGTGGTTTTTTAAGAAGAGAAGGAAGACCTTCTGAACTTGAAACACTTACATCTAGATTAATTGATAGACCACTAAGACCTTTATTCGATGAAGGTTATACAAACGATGTTCAAGTCGTAAATACAGTGTTATCATCTGACCCTGAAGCATCAAGTCAAATGGCAGCAATGTTAGGATCATCTATAGCACTTGAAATATCAAACATTCCATTTTTAGGACCTATTGCTGGTGCTCATGTTGGACGTGTTGATGGTCAATTCATTCTAAACCCAACATCACAACAACTTGAAGTATCTGACATTGATTTAATCGTAGCTGGTACTAAAGAAGCAATCAATATGGTTGAAGCTGGTGCAAAACAAGTATCTGAAAAAGATATGTTGGATGCTATATTATTTGGTCATGCAGCTATTAAAGAACTATGTGATTTCCAAGAAACTATTAAAAAAGCTGTTGGAGTTGAAAAAGTAGTACCTGAATTATTAAAGTTAGATGAGGAAGTATTTAACCAAGTTTATAACTTTCGAGGTAAAGAATTAGTTAAAGCAGTTGCTATTATTGAAAAACAAGAAAGATATGATGCAATTGATGCTCTTAAAGAAGAAGTTATTGCTCATTTTGAAGATAAAAACTTTTGGCAATCCGTTGATGGTGTACAAGTCCTTGACCAAGATGCAAAAAAAGATTTAATGAGTCAAGTTAAAATGTCTGTTGACCGCATTGTTACAAAAGAAGTACGTCGTTTAATTACTGAAGATAAAGTAAGACCTGATGGTAGAGGTTTATCTGAAATTAGACCACTTTCTTCAAGAATTGATGTTTTACCTAGAACTCATGGTTCTGGTTTATTTACAAGAGGACAAACTCAAGCATTAGGAGTTGTTACTTTAGGTTCACTTAATGAGAACCAAATCATTGATGGATTAGAACATTCTGATGTTACTAAACGCTTTATGTTACATTATAACTTCCCACCATACTCTGTAGGTGAAACAGGACGTTATGGATTTGTAGGACGTCGTGAAATTGGTCATGGTGCTTTAGGAGAACGTGCACTACTTCAAGTATTGCCTTCAGAAGAAGAGTTTCCATATTCAATCCGCGTTGTATCTGAAATTCTAGAATCCAATGGTTCAAGTTCACAAGCAACAATATGTGTTGGATCTATGGCATTAATGGCTGCCGGAGTTCCACTTAAAGCTCAAGTTGCAGGTATTGCAATGGGCTTAATAAAAGAAGGCGATCATTATTCAATATTAACAGATATTCAAGGTATGGAAGACCATGAAGGAGATATGGACTTTAAAGTTGCTGGTACTAAAGATGGTATTACAGCGCTTCAAATGGATATTAAAATTACTGGTATCACTACTGAAATTATGCATGAATCACTTGAACAAGCACGTCTTGGAAGATTACACATTTTAGAACATATGAACAGTGTAATAAGTGAGCCTCGTTCTGATTTAAGTGCTTTCGCACCTAAAGTGAAAATGATTCGTATTAATCCAGAAAAAATTAGAGATGTTATTGGTTCAGGTGGTAAAGTTATTACTCAAATCATTGAAGATCATAACAATGTTAAAATTGATATTGAACAAGATGGACGTGTATATATTATGCACTCAGACTCATCTTGGTTAAACAAAACAGCTGCATATATTGAAAACCTGGTTAGAGAAGCAAAAGTAGGCGAAGTATATGAAGCTAAAGTAACTCGTTTATTAATGGATAAAGAAGGCAAGAAAATCCAAGGTGTATTTGCAGAAATATTCCCTGGTACTGAAGGTTTAGTACATATTTCTAAGTGGGCTAAAGAAAGAACCGAAAGTCTTGAAGGTAAAGTAAAAGTTGGCGATCAAATTTTAGTTAAAGTAGTTAAAATTGATGAACGCGGACGTGTTGACTTATCTAGAAAAGATGCAATTTAATTGTTAATAGAGATAAACCAGTCATGCAAATGACTGGTTTTGTTTTATATTGTGTAAATTATGATTGATTGTTTGACAAAATATATAAAACCATATAAAATGTCTATGCAATGAGAATTGGGAAGGTGACTGAGCAAAACTTTAATCGTTTTGTTAGGAAAGTCCATGCTAGCACATACCTTCATGGTATGTAGTGTTTGTGCTAAGGAAACAAATAACCTTAGGTATGTATTATACATAACGGCAATGAGTTTATAACTAAGGTTTTACTATGTTATAACTCAACATAAAGTGCCACAGAGACGAATTTACTAAGAAATTAGTAAGGTGAAACGCGGTAAACCCCTCAAGCTAGAAACCCAAATTTGGTAGGGGCACGAGATTAACAGCAATGTCAAATCTTGCAAGAGCAATCTTGAGATAAATAGTCACAAGGAAGTAATTCCTACAGAACATGGCTTATGCACCAGTTCACATGCAAAAAAAACACTATCAAGTGTTTTTTTTTATATATGAAAACCATCAGTTGTAATATAATCAATACCAATTTCTACTAATCTTTCAATAGAAGTAAGGTTATTAACTGTCCATGCTGCAACTTTTAAATTATTTTTATGCATCTCTTCAATAATATCTTTAGTGATTGCCTCATGATATAGTGATAACTCTAAATGATAATCAATGAGGTTTTTAAAAATGTCTTGATTAAATTTACTACTTAAAAATTGTAATGTTAAGTCAGGATACAATTTTCTAATATTTATTAAATTATCCATATGAAATGAAATAATGATAACTTTATCTAAGTAATTTCTAATTTTAATTTCATCAAATAGCATCGTTAATTGATGTGGTTTAAAAATTACTTTAAGTTCAATAATTGCTACCTTATTATATTTCTTACATATATTTAGATAAGTACTAAATTTTGGTATGTTATCAAGACTATCTTTTAATTTAATATCTGATATTGAATTTAAGTCCAGTTCACTTATCAATGCATCAAGACCAGTTATACGTTTTATATTATGATCGTGATGAGCAACAATATGTTCATCTTTTGTAAGATGTAAATCTGTTTCAATACCAAAAAAAGGTAATTGACCCGCTAATTCAAAGCCTGTGTTTGAGTTTTCAACAGCTTTATATGGAAGGCCACGGTGTGCTATCCAATAAATATCTTTATATTTTTCTATTAATTTTTTCATAACTTAATTATACAATAAATTTAACTAAAAAAAGAAGGAAATATATAACTATTTTCCTTCTTTTAAATTAAATTGTTTATACAGATTTTTTTATTAATTTATTTTGAATTAATTTAACTAACTCAACAACTAGAAGTGGTAATACTGATAGTCCAACTACAACTAACCAGTCTACTAATTGCCAGTGTAACACATCATCAACACCGAATATATTGTTTGCTATAAATGGTACAAAAACTGTAACTAGTTGAAGCGCTAAACAACCAAAAAATGCTAAAATTAAATATTTATTAGGTTGTAGACTAAATGTTGAGAAGTTTTCACTACGAACATTAAATGCATGGAATAATTGTGAGATTGCTAGTACCATAAAACCTATTGTCTGTGCGTGTCTTAAGTTATCTCCACTAATTTTATAACCAATGAAGAATGCTAAGAAAGTGATAAATCCAATCATAATACCTTGCCATGCTACTTTTCTACCTAAACCATCAGCAAATATACCTTTAGAATTATCACGTGGTGGATGATTCATAACATCTGGTTCTTTTGGTTCTAGACCTAATGCTATTGCCATAAATGAGTCGGTTACTAAATTTACCCATAAAATTTGAGCAGCTGTTAATATTTGAAGTTGTGGCTCATTTGGGAATAATATAATACCTAGCGTAACACCTAAGAGGATTGTAATGATTTCACCAATATTACATGAAAGTAAGAAGTGAATAGCTTTTTTAATATTAGCTAAAATTGTACGACCTTCTTTAACAGCGGATACGATTGTTGCAAAGTTATCATCAGTTAAAATCATATCAGCAGCACCTTTAGCAACTTCTGTACCGGTAATACCCATGGCAATACCAATATCAGCACGTTTGATACTTGGTGCATCATTAACGCCATCACCAGTCATTGCAACAATTTTTCCAGATGATTTCCAAGCCGTTACAATTCTTACCTTGTTTTCAGGAGAAACACGGGCATAAACTCTGATTTGATTGAGTTTCTCACTAAATTCTTCATCAGTCATGTTATCAAGTTCTTTACCTGTAATTGCTAGATGTCCGTTTTCTAAAATGCCTAAGTCGGTTGCAATTGCAACAGCAGTATTTTTATGGTCACCTGTAATCATTATTGTAGTGATACCGGCGTTTTTTGTTTCAATAATTGCGTCTTTAACCTCAGGTCTTGCTGGGTCAATCATACCAACTAAACCTAACATTGTTAAATTAGATTCAAGTTCATTTTGTTCAAAGTCTAAGACACTTGGATTTTTATCATAAATTTTATATGCAATTGCAAGTACTCTAAGAGCTTGGTCAGCAAAATTTTGATTTTGAACTGTGAAAACATCTAAAATTTTATCTGTTACATTTTGAATTTTTCCTTGAATATTTACATTAGACACTTTTGATAATAATACATCTGGAGCACCTTTTGTAATTGAAACATATTTACCATCAATTTCATGAACTGTAGTCATTAATTTTCGCTCGGAATCAAAAGGTAGTTCATGTACTCTTGGGTTTGCATTAATAATATCTAATGGATTATGATTTGTTGCAATTGCCAAATCAGTAAGTGCAATTTCAGTGGGATCGCCAATTTTAATAAATGTTTCGTTATCGGAAAGTTGAACTTTAGTATCATTACATAATACACCATAGTCAATTAACATTTTAAGTTCTTTACTTGGATTATTTATTTCCGATACTTGTAATTCGTTTTCATATAAATATGTATTAGTAATAGTCATTACGTTTTGAGTTAAAGTACCCGTTTTATCTGAACAAATAATAGAAGTAGAACCTAAAGTTTCAACAGCAGGTAGGGTTCTCATAATTGCGCGTTGCTTAACTAGGTTTTGCATACCTATTGCTAATACGATTGTAATAATTGCTGGTAGACCTTCTGGTATAGCTGCTACAGCAAGTGCAACAGAAGACATTATGATATCAATCCAAGGTACAGCATCAATACCAACAACAAATATTGATCTTAATACTTGTATAACAAATATAATAGATACGACAACAAGCGCTAATAAAGCTAAAGTTTTTCCTAAATCTGAAACTGTTTTTTGAAGTGGTGTTAATTCTGTTTCGGTACTAGATAGCATAGATGCAATTTTACCTATTTCAGTTTGCATACCAGTAGAAGTCACAACTGCAAGACCGCGACCATATGTGACAACTGTACTCATATAACCTAAGTTAATTCGGTCCCCTAATGCAACCTCACTTTGGTTAATTGGATTTGTGTGCTTTTCGACAGGAATTGGTTCACCAGTTAAAGCTGATTCATCTGTTTTTAAGTTAATAGACTCAATAATTCGAATATCAGCTGGTATGTAATCACCAGCATGAAGAACGACAATATCACCTACAACTACTTTATCAACATCAACAATAACTTCTTTACCATCTCTTAATACAGTAGCATGTGGATTAGACATCTTTTTAATAGATTCTAATGCTTGTTCAGCTTTGGCTTCTTGAGCAACACCTAAGATAGCATTAATGACTACAATAGCTATAATTAATATACCCTCTGTTAATTCAGATGGATTTTGTTCTATAATTGCACCTAAGAATGCGATTAATGAAGCAACTAATAATACAATTACCATGAAATCCTTAAACTGATCTAAGAACTTAAGGAATAAAGAACGTTTTTTACCTTCAGCTAGTGCATTAGGTCCAAATTGCTCTAATCTTTTTAATGCTTCATCACTACTTAATCCTTGAAGTGATGTTTGGTGTTGAGCTAATACTTCTTCAACACTTAATTGAAAAACTTGTTTTTGGTTCATATAAATTCTCCTTTTTTATATAAATAAAGACCATCAAAACCAAAATAGGTCTTGAAGGTCTCGTTGACAAGTCAAACTTGAAAATTAACCGGGCTATCAGCCGTATTGACGATTAATTTTTGGGAACTACTCCCCTTCATCGATAAGTATTTTATCACAATTAAATTAAATATACAAATTTAAAATTTAAAAAATTCAATTGCAATTTTTGCTGCTAACTTGGCATTACTATAAATTAATTGAATATTTGATTCAAGTGAATTTATTGATTTATTTTCTTGCATATTTTTTAGTATGTAAGGTGTGATATCTTTACCCTTTATTTTGTTTTGTTTGGCCATTTCTAAAGCGATATTAATAGATTCTTCCATTTCGTTATTAGGTATTGAATAAATAGAAGAAATTGGATTTGCTATTAAAATTGAACCATTTAGACCAATACTCCATTTAACATACATAAGTTTTGCAATTTGGTTTATATCATCAATTTGGTATGTAACAGGATTTCCAGAACTTTTTGAGTAAAAAGCAGGAAAATCATGCGTTTGATAACCAATTACCTCTACACCTTTTGTTTCTAAGTATTCAAGTGTGTTTGGTATATCTAAAATTGATTTTACTCCAGATGATACAACAGCTATATTTTTATTAGATAAATCTTCAAGATCTCTAGAGATATCTAGTACTTCATGATAATTTCTGTGAACACCACCAATTCCACCGGTTGCAAATACTTTAATACCGACCATATCTGCGATAAGTAATGTTGCAGATACAGTGGTAGCACCATCATAACTTTTAGTAACACAGTATGCAATATCTCTTTTTGATACTTTTAAAACGTTTTTTTGACTTGCAAGTTTTGTAAGTTCATTTGGTTCTAAACCAACTTTTATACGTCCATTGATTATGGCAATAGTTGCAGGAACAGCACCTTCTTGTTCAACTATTTTTTCAATAGTTAGGGCAGTTTCTATATTTTTAGGATATGGTAATCCATGACAAATAATAGTAGATTCAAGTGCAACAACAGCCTTATTTTCACGCAAAGCATTCAATACTTTTGGATGAATATCAATATATGGATTCATAATATAAGTATCCTAAACATACTTTACTGCTGGTAAAATTGCCTCATTTTTTGTAATAACAAAGTTTTCAATTATTACATCTATTAATGGTTTGTCATAAGCATTTGTTTTAACATTTGCGATTTTATCAACAATTTCTAAACCTTCAATAACTTTACCAAATGCTGCATATGCGCCATCAAGATGTGGTGAATCATGATGCATAATAAAAAATTGAGAAGTTGCTGAGTTTTTATCATTTGTTCTAGCCATTGATAAGACACCTTTAGTATGTTTTAATTCATTTTTAAATCCATTAGAGGAAAATTCACCTTTTATAGGAGGAGTTGTATTATTTAAAGAACCACCGCCTTGAATCATAAACCCTTTGATAACTCTATGAAAAATAAGTCCATTATAAAAACCTCTACTTACATAATCTAGGAAGTTTGCTACCGTATTTGGAGCTATTTCTGGATATAACTCTATTTTAAGCGTACCATAATCTTTAATTGTTAATGCTAATTCAATGTTTGACATAAAATTTATTCCTTTCAAGTTTTACTTAATTTTAATTCAATTATATCATGTTATAATAGATGTAGAAAGAGAGCGATAATTTTATGACAGATTTTGGCACAGGTGTTGCTACTGGAAAAATCATACTAATGGGTGAACATTCCGTTGTTTATGGTAAACCAGCCATAGCATTACCATTTAAACAAGCACAAATTACATCTAAAGTTTTTAAAACAGATAATAAAATTACAATTGACTCAATTTACTTTAAAGGATTATTAGAAGATAGTCCTGATGAATTATACGGTATAAAACAATTAATTAATATTGTTCTTATTTACTTAAAACAACCTTTTTTTGGTATTCATATACTGATTGAATCTAATCTACCACCTCAAAGAGGACTGGGATCGTCAGCAGCAGTTAGTATTGCAGTTGTTCGTTCTTTATTTGATGCTTTTAAAGTTGAACTCACTCATGATAGATTAAATCACTTTGTTGACATAGCAGAACAAATTCACCACTTAAACCCTTCAGGCCTTGATGCAACAACTATAACAGCTGGTCAAGCTGTGTTTTATCACAAAGATTTAGGTAAAAGTGTTATTCCACTTAAGATGGACGCTGTTATTATCGTTGCAGATACAGGAAAAAAAGGATTAACTAAAGAAGCTGTAACTGAAGTTAGAAAACTCTGGAATGATAATCCAACTGTAGTTAATCCAATCATGGATAGACTTGAACAACTTACAAATGATGTTAAGATATATTTAGAAAATAATGAAGTATTAAGATTAGGTTTAGCGATGACTGAAGCTCATCAACTTTTAAGAAGTATACATGTATCAGATGATCTTTTAGAAAGTTTAGTAAGTGTTGCACTAAATAAAGGTGCTTTAGGTGCTAAGCTCACTGGTGGAGGTAAAGGTGGCTGTATGATTGCTTTATGTAAAAATGAAAGTCAAGCTATTATTATCGCTGATGCTTTAAAAGATGCTGGAGCAATAGACACTTGGTTATATAATTTAAAGGAAATTGTAACATGAAACATACAGCTAAAGCTAATGTAAATATTGCCTTAATTAAATATTGGGGTAAAAAGAATAGTGAGTGGAATTTGCCCCTTACATCATCAATTAGTGTGACGTTAGATAAGTTTTATACAATCACTACGGTTACTTATGATAATAATCTAAAAGAAGATATTTTATATATTGATAATAATCTAATTGTTGACTCTGAATTTTTGCGTGTGAAAAATTTTATGGATAAAATTAGACAGTTATATAATATTCCTTATTATGCCAAAATAGAAAGTATGAACTATGTACCTAAAAAAGCTGGACTAGCCTCAAGTGCATCTGCATTTAGTGCACTTGCTAAAGCAGCAACAATGGCTTATAACATTAATTTAAGTGATAAGGAACTATCTAGTTTGGCAAGACTAGGTTCAGGTTCTGCATCTCGCTCAATTTATGGAGGAATTGTGAAATGGCATGAAGGATTTGATCACCTATCAAGCTATGCTGAACAAATTTCAACCATTGATGATTTAGCGATACTAATTTGCTTAGTTGATACTTCTGAAAAAAAGATAAACAGTAGAGATGCTATGAATACACTAAATAAATATCCTAAACTTAAAAAAGAATGGATATTAAACACTAAAGATGCACTCGAATCAATGGAACAAGCAATATTTGAAAATGATTTTGAATCAATGGGTTACATATTAGAATCACATGCTAAACTTATGCATTATGTCATACAAGAAACAGGGATTACCTATCTAAATCATAAATCTTTTGAAATTATTGATCTAACAGAAAAAATAAGAAATGAAGGTATTCCTGTATTTGCAACAATGGATGCAGGACCAAATATAAAAATTATAACAAAAAAAGAATATATTCAAAAAATCATTTCACGATACGAAAAACATGCAACAACATTGGTTAGTTTCGTTGGAAAAGGAGTAGAGAGTATATGATAACTCTTAAAGTACCAGGTAAACTGTTTATCATTGGGGAATATTCAGTCATAAAACCGGGTAATGAGGCTGTGTTAGTAGGCGTAGATAAATTCATTCATGTAAAAATCAAAGAAAGTGATGATTATGAATTTAGATCAGAACTTGGTAGATTTAGATGGATGCTATCAGATCAAGTACCTGTTTTTATGTATGATACACTAACCCATGCCAAGGCGGCTATCTATATTGCTCATAAATATTTAAAATATAAAGGTATAGAACCAAAAACATATGAACTTGAATTATCTAGTGAACTAACATCACCACATAATATTAAATATGGATTAGGCTCATCTGGAGCAGTCATTATTGCGTGTATTAGAGCAGTATTGGAACTTCATCAAGTAAAAATAAAGAAAATTGATTTATTTAAACTAGCTGTACTGGCTCAAATAGAAATTAGTGATGTAACCTCAGGTGGTGAACTAGCTGCATCAATTTATGGTGGGTGGGTTTATTACCAAAGATATGACTTAGTATGGGTAATGAACCGTAAAGGCAAACTTGATGAAATCATGGCAATGACTTGGCCGTTTTTAAAAATAGAACAATTAAATAAACCACTTATTAAACTAGCTATTTGTTTTTCTGGAATGTCTCAATCAACAAAAGCATACACTGATAGTTTATCAAAGGTAAGTGCGACTCCTTGGTATGCAACATTTTTAAGTAAGACAAAGTTAATTGTTAACCAATTTAAGGAGGCATTAGTAAGGTCAGATTATTATACTATGAAGTATATGATGGAACTATACAGAGAAATGCTTAAAGAATTAGAAAATAAAACTGGAATTATTATAGAATCTGAACCATTTAAAAAGATGATTGAAATTTCTCAAAATCTAGGATTTAGTGCGAAAACATCGGGTGCAGGTTATGGAGATTGTGGGATTGCCATTGTTCGTAATGAAACAGATAAAAGAATACTTCAAGATGCTTGGATTAAAGCAGGTCTTACAGCACTTGATTTAAAGGTATGGGAATAAAATGAGCTTAACTAGAAAAGATGAACATATTAATCTAGCACAAAAACAAAAAAATAAATCAAATTACTTTGATAATATTTTATTAGAATCAGATGATTTGCCTAATTTATCAATAGATGATATTGATTTATCATCAACATTTTTAGGTTATGATATACCATACCCTTTCTACATCAACGGTATGACAGGTGGGAGTCAAAAAGCCCTTGAAATCAATGATTTTTTATCAAAAATAGCAAATCATTATCATATTCCTATGATGAGTGGTAGTCAATCAATAATGTTTAAAGATCCAAGTTCTATAAAATCCTTTGAAATCATTAGAAAGAATCATAAAGGAATAGTAATATCCAATATTAATCCAAACATGACCCTTGAAATGGCCATGCAATCAATTGAGGCTATGCAATCAAATGCTTTAGCTATACACTTAAACGTTATACAGGAACTCGTAATGAAAGAAGGAGACAGGGATTTTAGAAAATGGGAAGATAATATTAAATATATCCATTCAAATTTGAACATTCCTGTAATCATTAAACAAGTAGGTGCTGGTTTTTCTAATAAATCAATCAATAAATTAGTTAATATAGGCATTAAACACATTGATGTTTCAGGTAGCGGAGGAACATCATTTATTGATATTGAATCAAGTCGTGGTAATTCTGATTATAATTTCTTAAAAGGATTTGAAATTGATACAGCGAATATTTTATTAAACTTAAAAAAATATGAGGGTGTAAACTTTTATGCCTCTGGCGGTATTAGAAATCCTATGGATGTAATAAAATCTTTAGTTTTAGGTGCCAATGCTTGCGGATTATCAAAATGGTTTTTAGATTTGACACAATTAACTTTTGAAGAAGCATTAAAAAAAGTAGATCAATTCATAACTGATCTAAAGAAAATAATGATTATTTTAGGTGTTTCTAAAGTAAGTGAGTTATCAAGAGTTCCATATACACTTATATAATAAAAACACCACAATGAAAGTATATAAACTAATCATTGTGGTGTTTTTTTCATTTTATGCTTCGTTATGATCAACTAATTTAAATAAATCTATACTTAAGAATACAATGACTGCTATACCAATTAGTGCAACAAACCAATGATTGAACACTTGATTTGAATTATTAGAGAAGTTATTAAATATTTGATTTAAATGTGAAAAAACAGGTAATATCAATGTACTTAATGCATAAGAAATTGCAACAACCTTACTACCTAATAAAAGCGCACCAAGAATAATTAAAAATGTAATAAGTGTAGAATTAAATCCAAATAATATATAACTAACAACTAAATAAGCAAGTATAGATAGCGAACCTAATATATTCAATTTTGCAGGTTTTGGTTGTTCATAAAGTATTACAGCAATAGACACTAATAAGAAGTATGCCATAGAAATTAAACCAAATAATGAATTACCATCAAATGCATTTGTTGGATTATTACTAAAAAGATTACTTATGAACTGTTGTAGTGCAGAGGCGTATATAAAGAACATAATACCGTGCGACAATAGTATTTTATTCTTTAATTGTGCCCAAATTATTGAAAATGCAAGAACAATAGTTGATAGTAATGAACCAACTAAGGTAAGTGTAAAACTAGTAGGAAAGTTTTGAATCAAATCAATGATGTCAAGAACTCCAATAAGTAATACAACAATAATTACTATTAATCCTCCAATAGAGTAAGCAAAATTCTTTAAGGCTGTTAAAAATGCCTTCATAACATAAATACCTCCTAATTATTATTTTAATTTCTAATTATATTATACTAAATAATAAAATAACAAGGTAAGTAGATACTTGATTAATCATTTTCGTTGTTTCTTATTAGACTTTTTAGTGCGAGTAAACCAATTAAAGGGTATAATATTAACTAAAGCTAGTGTAAATGCATAGTAATACCAAGCGATTAATGGTTGATCTAAATCATCAGTTGTTAGATGAGATGATAGTTCAGATTTAGGTACTAGATAAATATTATTCTCATCATAGGTGATTTCAATATAAATTTTTGGCGCTCCAAGCTCGATTTCATAATAGGCACTTGATATAGCGCTTGCGGGTGGTCTATTATAAGAATACATCTGTGTGGGCATTAATTTAAGCATATTAAAATCCAATGCAAAAACAAAAAAAATCAATATAGAAAGAATAAATCTATTTAAAATAAGTTTAAGTATAAATTTCATTTTGTGTCACCTACATGTATAATATAATATATTAATTGTATCATTATTATGCGCAATTTTAAATAGTACAATACAAAAAAGAGGATATAGTAATGTATAAAGAAACCAGAATTATTCAAGCATCTGAAATCGGATTTAATAACAAAGTAAGAATAAAAAATTTAATTGATATGATTCAAGATGTTGAAGGTGCACATATTGAATCACTTAGAGCATTATCGGGAGAAATTAAATCAGTTGGGTTTGCAATTATTTTAAACTTTAGATATGTACATATTAAAAAATGGCCAGTATATAAAGATATGCTAGAACTTACAACCTATCCTTACGAAACTAAACCATTTTATGGTTATAGAAATACAATTATAAAAGATTTATTAGGTAATTTAGTATTAGAATCATACTGTTTGGGCTCTTTTATTCACCTCGATACTAAATCACCACATAGATTAAGTCCATATGTATTAAACACACTTGGAAATAAAGAAAAACATGAAATGACTTATATCGGTAGAAAAATTGACTTGAACAAAGAACTAGAATACTTAAAAACAAGTACCCAAATTGTTCAACCCTCGCATCTAGACTATTATAAACATTTAAATAATGCTATTTATATTGACTTTGCTTATAATATGTTACCCATTAACTATGATTTTGATACAGTTGCAGTTGAATATAAAAAGGATTTTCAATTATTTCAGAAGATCATAATGAAATTATATAAGACGACAACTAGTTATATTGTTCAGTTTTATGATGAAAATGATAATCTTTTTACAATTGTAGAATTTAAGTAAAAAAGGATTAAAAATTAGAAAATACCTTGTATATATGTTAATATAGGTTGGCATTAAAAATAAGGAGTGTGTAAAATGAAAGTTTTTGATTATGAAGATATTCAATTAATACCAAATAAAAGTATTGTAAGATCAAGAAGTGAATGTGATACAACAGTTAAATTTGGACCTAAAACATTTAACTTACCTGTTGTTCCGGCTAATATGGCAACAATTATTGATGAAAAGTTAGCAATCTGGCTAGCTAAAAATAATTATTTTTATATTATGCATCGTTTTGATGAAGAATCAAGAATACCATTTATTAAAAAGATGCAAGAAATGAATCTTTATACATCTATTTCAGTGGGTGTTAAAAATCAGGAATATAAATTTGTTGAAGAATTAGCAAAAAATAACCTAATTCCAGATTATATTACAATCGATATTGCACATGGACATTCTGAACTTGTAATAGACATGATACACCATATAAAAAAACTTTTACCGCAATCTTTTTTAATTGCGGGAAACGTGGCAACGCCAGAAGCAGTAAGGGAATTAGAAAATGCTGGTGCTGATGCAACCAAGATTGGTGTTGGTCCTGGAAAGGTTTGTATAACGAAAATTAAAACCGGTTTTGGAACGGGGGGTTGGCAACTAGCTGCTTTATCTCGTTGTTCAAAAGTTGCAAGAAAACCTATGATAGCCGATGGTGGTATTCGTACACATGGTGATATTGCAAAATCAATTCGTTTTGGAGCATCAATGATTATGATAGGATTTTTATTTGCCGGGCATGAAGAGTCTCCTGGTCAAAATGTTGAAGTTGATGGAAAAAGATTTAAAGAGTATTTTGGATCAGCATCAGAATACCAAAAAGGTGAAAAAACCAATGTTGAGGGGAAAAAAATACTTATTCCTTATAAAGGTAAAATTAAAGAAACACTAAAAGAAATGAAAGAAGATCTACAATCTGCAATTTCCTATGCAGGTGGTAAAGATTTAGGAGCTATTACTAAAGTTGACTATGTTATCGTTAAAAACTCTATTTTTAATGGAGATTGGATATAATTATAGTTGATATGCATATAAACGACTAAAATATTCGTAAAAATAACCTGTTTGTAAAAATAATTGTTATAATATATCTATCATAAATCATGATGGGGAGAGCGTATGATTTATAACATAATAATACTTACAGGTTTTTTTGTGTCTATACTTATTACTTTTAATTTAGTTTTTGCACATAGAAAAATAAAAGTTAAATTTGAAAGTCTTATCTACTGGCTAATTGGTCAATTTTTGATTATATCAACATTGACTATTTTATGGTTTATTAATAATGAAAATAAAGACGTACTAATTATTTTGGGGACTGGTTTTCTATTTACTGGATTATATTTTATTAATAAAGCATCGTTTATATTAGTTAAAGCTAAACCTATTAAAAAGGATTTATTAATTATTTTTCTAATGACAATATTACTGGTTGTATATTTTTTATATTTTAATGAAAATATAATTGCTCAAGTAGTTACTTTATACTCAGCAGCAATATATACCTATGTTAAATCAGTAATTATTATGAAAAAACACAAACAAAATAATAATCAAAGAGAAGTTTTAAAGTTTATCATTATAATGATTGCTTTGTCACTTTCAAGTTTATTAAGAGTTATAAATATTCTAATAATTCCACCTGAAGGATTAAACTATAATAATGTATCTAACTCGAATTATTTAAGTATCATTGCACATCATATTAGCTTAATTGCCCTTATCTTAGTCTTAAATTACCGTGTAACTAAAACAGTAGTATCACTTTCTGAAGAAGAAATTCATAAATTTAATACAATATTTCATCAATCACCATTATCAATGTTAATGTGTGATTCTAGATTCATCGTAATAGATATTAATCTACGATTCATTGAATTGTTAGGTTATTCAAAAAGCGATATTATTGGAAAGAAGTTACTAGAACTTGAATTGTTTAATACAACATTTACAAATTCTAAAATGAAATATTTAATTGAAAATGATACTAATACTTATAATGAGGAGATATCTGTTATAGATATCAATAATAATGAAATTAGAGCTTTATTATCAATATCTTCTATGCATAGTTATAACCAAAAAAAGATGATATTGACATTAACTGATATCTCAGAGATTCATACCCTCAAAGAAAAACTAAATGATTTTGCATATTATGATGAATTAACAACCTTACCAAATAGACGTCATTTAATTAACTACTTTAATACAATTAAAAGTCAACAAAATAACTTCGCTGTTGCGAGTATAGATTTGGATAACTTTAAAATAATTAATGATACACACGGACATCAAGTAGGTGATGAAGTATTAGTAAGCTTAGCTCTAAGACTAAAAAGTAAACTGTCTGATAATGACTTTATTGCTAGATATGGTGGAGATGAATTTATATTTATACTTAGTTATGATAATGGAATCAATGATATTGAAACAAAATTAGAAAAAATATTGAATTTAATTAATGAAGAAATTGTTGTAAATGACCATAAATTTAATCTAAGTGCCTCATTAGGATTATCAGAATATCCTAGACATGGTACGGAATTACAACATTTAATTAATAAAGCAGATTTTGAGATGTATCATGTTAAAAAAATTTTTAAATCGGGAATAAATCAATAATTAGAACACACAAAGTTGATTTGTGTGTTTTTATTATATACATTATGTCTTTACTTAATAAATGTAAAATGCATTTAATTATATATGATATAATAATATGCTAAAAGATATTTTGGAAGGCCAACTATGAAAAAAATATTTATTATATTTACCATGTTATTATCAATTATATTAGTGTCATGTCAAGAAGAAAAGAAGTTAGAGATTATCTTTAATGTAGATGCTACACAAGTTTATTATATTGGTGATAATGTTCCTGACTATTATTTAAGTGTTGAAGTTAAACTATTAGACGATACGGATTTAAAAGGATTTTTAACAATTAATGATGATCAAGTCGATTATTTAAAAAAAGGCATCTATAAAGTAGAATTTACTGTAAATTATCTTAATAATACTTATAAAAAAGATATGAATTTAATAGTTGAATCGAAATTGGATGATTCAAATAATACAACAGATTTATATTTTTATTATATAAATGACTTACATGGTGCACTTTTACCATCAGATGACAGTCTTGGCTTAGCAAATATAGGAAATCTAATCTTAAATTCACAAGAAAAATATAACGATAAAACGATATTTTTATCAGGTGGTGATATGTTGCAAGGCCAACTTATTTCTAACTGGTATGATGGTGCATCAGTAATTAGCGTATTAAATGACCTCGACATGGATGCTTTTGTTTTAGGAAATCATGAATTTGATTGGGGCATTGAAGAAGTTACGCAATATTTTAATGGAAATAATGAAGTACAAGCCAACTTTGATTTATTAGGTGCAAATGTTTATTCAGTAGAAACAAATCAGATGATTAATGATGTTAAACCATATACAATAATTGAAAAATCCGGAATAAAAATAGCAATTATTGGTACAATGGGATATGATCTTGAAAGATCAATTGCTTATACTCGAATTAAAGATTATAAATTTATTGATCCTGTTTATGAAGTCGAAAAATATGCAAAACATGTAAGGGAATTTGAAGGTGCTGATATTGTAGTTGCTATCAATCATGATGATTCATCTTATTTTAATAATAGTGTTGCAAACTTTACAGGTGATAGCCAAGTTGATTTGATATTTAATGCACATACACATCGTAGTTATGTAAGAACTATTAATAATAAGTATGTAATACAAAGTGGTTCATCAGGTTCAAATGTTTCATATGTTAAATTAACATTTAATAAATATGATGGCATCATAAATAGTAGCGCAAATAATTTAAATCAAACGAATGAAATCCTACTTGCAACACCTAATCCATTAATTGAATCTAAGCTTAATGGATATTATCAAGAAATAAGTGGGTTATATGATGAAATTATGAAATCTAAATATTTTGTATCACAAGGTGAGTTAACTACTTATATTGCTAAATTAATGACTGTATATTTTAATACAGATGTGGGAATTCATAACTATGCTGGTACAAGATCAAATATAACAGCAAATGAAAGTTTATCTTATTCAAAATTATTTCAAATTTCACCATTTGACAATACTGTTGTCGTTGTTGAAGTTACAGGAAGCGAATTAAAAACTCTAGTTGGAGAATATACCTACTATAAAGAAGGATTTAATTATAGTATGATTTCAAATTCTAAGACATATAAAGTAGCTATTAATGATTATTTAATGGGCGGTAATAGTATGTTAAGAAATAAAGAAAACGTTCAATATACTGGCGTTTCATTGCATGATTTATTTGTGGAAACTGTTGAAAATCAAGCTTTATTATATGATGAATGGACGATTCAATTACCATTAATATTTAATAAACCAATATCTGTAAACTTTGTTAATTTTACAAAAAGCATGCAAATTAGTATATAAATTGATACATTTTTTAAATGCATGTTATAATGAAATATGAAAATAAATACTCTCTAATAATGAGGCTGCGAAAAACAAATAGTACTTGAAGGAAAGGTGTTATTCGCCGAAGTGATTTTAAATAATTACTGGGTGTAAATTGAATAAATTTACAACTGTTCCTTATAGCTTGCCTAAGGCTATAAAGGATTGCGCATTATCTTGAGAATAGGCAAAAGTAATGTGAGATCATGGCTTTTGCTATGATTTTTATTTTTTAAATTAAGGAGAAAAAAATGACAAAAATCAATGGTGTATCACTTTATGAATTAAAAAGTAAGTATCAAACCCCACTATATATTTATGATGAAGATATGATTAGAAATCAATGTAAAATATTTACAAAGAATTTTAGACACCCCAAAATGAAATCAAATGTAGTTTACGCATCAAAAGCATTTTTAACAATTGCTATGGCACAGCTTATTCATAGTGAAGGTTTATATCTAGACTGTGTTTCTCAAGGTGAGGTTTACACAGCACTTAAAGCTGGATTTCCAGTTGAAAAAATAGTTTTACACGGTAATAATAAAACTAAAGAAGAATTAATGATGGCATTAAACTTTAAAATAGGAACCATTGTAGTTGATAATGAATATGAAGCAAAAATGTTAGCAACTTTAGTTAATGATTCTTATAAAGTAAATGTAATGTTAAGAGTTAATCCTGGAATTGATGCACACACACATGAGTATATTAAAACTTCAACACTTGATTCCAAGTTTGGAATGTCAACATTAGACACTAGAACAATTGAAACTATTAAATTATTAAGTAATCAACCAGATATTAATTTTCTTGGAACTCACTCACATATTGGTTCACAAATACTTGAAGAACAATCATTTTATGATCATGCAATTACGATCTTAAATTTCTATAAAAAAATCAAGGATGAAACAGGTATTGAATTAACTGCAATTAATTTAGGTGGTGGATTCGGGGTTAAATATTTAAAGGATGATGTTAGACTTAATTTAAATGTGGTACTTAAAGAACTACTTGATATTATCTATCAAAAAAGTAATGAACTTGAACTTAAATTACCTCATGTCTTTATAGAACCAGGAAGAAGTATTGTTGCTGAAGCAGGTTACACTCTTTATACAATAAACCAAATTAAAACAACAATTAATCATAAAAATTACATATTTATTGATGGCTCGATGAATGATCATATTAGAACTGCACTTTATCAAGCTAAATATGATTGTTTAATTGTTGGTAAAGAAAATTTAAATCATGATATTAATTATACAATTGCAGGAAAAGCTTGCGAAAGTGGAGATATTATTATTCATGATATTAAACTACCTGAAGCATATCCGGAGGATTTATTACTTGTTAAAACAACAGGGGCGTATCATTATTCTATGGCATCACATTATAATAGATTAACAATTCCACCGGTTGTATTTATTAAAGATGGTAAACACCGTTTAGTAGTTAGAAAAGAAAGTTTCATGGATTTATTAAGCCATGATGAGGAATTATAAAAAAATGCGTGCTGTATTAAAGTTTGGTGGTTCAAGTGTTTCAAACTTGGACCTAATGAAAGATGTTGCAAATATCATCATTGAGAAAAAGAAAATATATGATGAACTGGTTGTTGTTTTATCAGCTATGGGCAAAACTACAAATCAACTGATTAAAATGGCAAAAGATATTACAAAATATCCGAATAAAAGAGATGTAGATTTATTAATTTCAACAGGTGAAATTGTTTCAATCGCACTTTTATCGATTATGTTAAATCATATGGGTTCTAAATCATTAGCATTAACTGGTGAAAAAGCCGGAATTTTAACTAAAGGAACACATACAAAAAATAAAATTAGAGACATCTATACTAAAAAGATAGAAGACAGTTTAATGGATAAAAATATCGTTATTGTTGCAGGTTTTCAAGGCTTTAATGACCAAGGGGAGGTAACAACTCTTGGTCGTGGAGGTTCTGATACTACTGCGGTTGCGCTTGCTGCAAAACTTGGTGCAGTGTGTGAAATATATACCGATGTAAATGGTATATATGGTGTGGATCCAAGACTATATAAAGATGCTAAAAAATTAAAACAAATCGATTATGAAGAAATGAAGGAAATGGCTTTTTTAGGTGCAAATGTTATGGAACCACGTTCCATAGACATTGCACAAAACTATAGCGTTCCAGTTTATGTGACATCAGTTAAAAACCCAAATGAAGGTACATATATAAAGGAGTATAAGGACAATATGGAAGATAAAAAGATTACTGGTATTGCAGTATCAGATAAAGTGGTTATGGTTTCAATTAGAAGAATTCCATATTCAGCAAAAATCACAGCATCCCTTTTTAAAGATTTAGCACTAAATGAAGTGAATGTTGACGTTATTAACCAAAACCCAAGTGTGGGTGGATTTATGAATATTGCTTTTACCGCGCATGCTGATGATTTAGATGCGGTAAATGAGGTACTAGATAAGTTTCATCAATCAAATCCAACAATTCAAATATTAAAAATTGTTGATGTTGTCAAAGTATCTATTGTAGGTAGTGCAATGCGCTCTCAAAGTGGTATTGCTGCTGAAGTTTTTGAGCTTTTTGCACAAAATGATTTAGAGGTTAAACTAGTTACAACTTCTGAAATATCCATTTCATATACATTTGATAAAAAATATAAAGAGCAAGTAGTTAACTTGTTAGCTAGTCATTTTAATGTTTAAAAAAACAAATTATTTAAGAAACTAAGCAATTATATTATCATCTTATATAGTTCCTATAAAAAAACATTTAGAAGGTAAATTTTATGAAAAAAATTAACATAGGCATCATCGGTATTACAGGATTAGTGGGTCAAACAATGTTAAAAGTATTAGAGACATCTAAACTACCAATCAATCAATTATATGTTTACGCATCAAGTCGTTCACTTGGCAAAAAAGTAATTTTTAAAGATGAAGAACTTACAATTAAAGAACTAAACATTGAAACATTCAACGATCCATTAGATATAGTGTTTTTTGCAGTCGACAGTGATTTATCAAAAATATATGCACCAATTGCAGTTGCAAAAGGCATTTATGTGATTGATAATTCATCAGCATTTAGAATGGATGAGGATATACCTTTAATTGTTCCAGAAGTAAATAAAAAAATACTAAAAAAAGATAACTATTTAATCGCAAATCCAAATTGCTCAACTATTCAAAGTGTTGTTGCATTAAATGCAATTCACAAATTATTTGAAGTTAGCGAAGTAAACTATTCTACCTACCAAGCTGTAAGTGGTTCAGGTGTGAATGGACTAGAGGATTTAGAGTTAACTTCTAAAGGATTAAATCCCCAGTTTTATCCAAGACCTATACATGATAATGTCATACCACATATCGATGCATTTTTAGAGTCAGGTTTTACTAAAGAAGAAATGAAAATGGTTAATGAAACAAATAAAATTTTTTCAACAAAGATGTATATTACTGCAACTGCAGTAAGAGTGCCTGTAAAATTTGGACACTCAGTTTCAATTCATGCAACTACAAATAAGAATATTGATTTAAACTTGTTACTTGAAACCTACAAACACTCTGAAGGTATTAAACTTTATTTAAATAATCAGTATCCTGTACCTTTAGATGTACAAGATTCTGATTTAGTACACATTGGTCGAGTCAGAATGGATCTAAATTTTCCTAATAAAATTTTATTATGGACAGTTGCTGAAAATGTTAGAAAAGGTGCTGCATCAAATGCTGTACAAATTGGTGAATATGTATATGAGGAGTTTATAAAATGAGACAATTTACTGGTTCAGGTGTTGCACTTGTAACACCTTTTAAAGGAAGTAAAATTAATTTTGAAGTACTAAAGAACCTACTTGATTTTCATCTAGATAATGAAACTGATTTTTTAGTAATATTGGGAACAACAGCAGAAACACCAACACTTAGCCTAAAAGAGAAAAAAGCAATTATTGAATTTGTTGTAAAATATATCGATAAAAGAATACCAATTATGGTGGGTACAGGTTCAAATGATACAAAATCAACAATTTCATTTTCAAGAATTGCGCAAAAATTAGGTGCAGATGGCATACTTGTTGTTACACCTTACTATAATAAACCAACACAGTCCGGTTTGTTAGCACACTATAAATCAATTGCTAAGGCTATTAACTTACCATTAATGATGTATAATGTACCATCAAGAACTGGTGTAAATATGTTACCGGAAACAGTAAAGAAATTAAGTAAAATAAAAAATATAATTGGTACTAAAGAGGCAAGTGGAAATTTAAATCAAGTCAAACAGATTATTGATGAAACACATGAAGACTTTATAGTATTATCGGGTAATGATGATCAAGTATATGACGTACTTAAATTAGGTGGGGATGGTACAATTTCTGTAACAGCAAACATCATACCTTTAACAACAAGCTTACTCATATCAAACTACAGATCAGGTATTGAAAATGAAACTGCATTTAGAAAATATGACGATTTACATCAAATGATGTTTATAGAATCCAATCCAATCCCAGTAAAAAAAGCACTTGAACACTTAGGCTTTGAGGTTGGTAAACCAAGATTACCATTAACTCAACTATCAACTAAACACAATCGTCAATTAGTAAAAACATTAAAGAAATATGAGATTATACAAAATGATTAATATAGCAATTAGTGGTGTACTTGGAAAAATGGGCCAAGTACTTAAAAACGAAGTACTAGACGATAAAACATTTAATTTTATTGGTGGATTTGATAAAGTAAGTGAGTTAAATGTATATTCAAATATTAATGATTTAAAAGAAGTAGATGTTTTAATTGATTTTTCAACCCCTAAGCTCCTTCAAACAATTCTAGATTATGCAAAAAATAATAAGGTGAGTTTAGTACTAGCAACAACAGGTTATACAAAATCAGATTTTAAACTTATTGATCAATATAGTAAATATATCCCTATATTTTATTCTGCTAATTATTCTGTAGGTATATATTTACTCACAGAAGCTCTTAAACTTATTAGTAAAAATGTTGATCAAAGTTATGATATAGAAATGATTGACAAGCATCATCGATTCAAAAAAGATGCACCTAGTGGTACTGCTATAAAATTATATAATTCTATTAATGAATCCTTAGAAGAAAAAAGAGAACTCATATTAGGTGAATCAGATAATAAAGGGATTCATGTACATAGTTTAAGATTAGGAAATTATGTAGGTGAACATCAAGTTATATTTTCTAATCTAAGTGAAACTTTAGAACTTACACACATAGCGCATGATAAAGCAGTATTTGCTAAAGGGGCTTTAAAAGCTGCTAAATTTATTGTATCTAAAAGTAATGGCCTATTTGGAATGGATGACTTACTAGGTTAAGTCAATAAATAGTTTTTCAGTAATTTTCTTATAAAGTTAAGAAACACTAAAAAAGATATAAGGAAAGTGTTCAAGATGAAAGATAAACTTACAAAATATCGTAGACAATTACATCAAATACCTGAATTAGGTTTTGATTTACATAAAACATATAAATATGTAAAAAAAACTTTAGAGTCTTTTGGCTACAGTCCAATCACCTATGCAAAAACAGGTTTGGTTGCTGTAAAAGAAGGAAAAACTATGGATGCAGTAGCATTTAGAGCAGATATGGATGCTCTACCTGTAACTGAGGCACTAGATATCCCGTTTAAATCAAAACATGAAGGTTTAATGCATGCTTGTGCTCATGATGGACATACAGCAATGCTATTAGGCTTTGCAGAATATGTTTCTAAAATAGATACACCTAACCAAACAATAGTATTTATTTTTCAGCCTGCCGAAGAAGGACCTGGCGGTGCAAAGGTGATGATTGATGAAGGAATATTAAAAAATCATCAGGTCAAGAAAATTTTTGGACTACATATTTTTCCTGGACTTTATGAAGGACAAATTGGTTTGATTAGTGGGCCAATGCTTGCAAGAAATGCTGAATTTAATATTTCAGTGTATGGTGAATCAAGTCACGGAGCTCAACCTCAACAAGGCATTGATGCAGTATTAGCAGCATCACAATTAGTCGTTGGATTGAATCATATCGTATCAAGATATCTTAATCCCTTAGAGCCTGCAGTCATATCAGTTGGTACAGTAAATGGTGGAGAAGCAAGTAATATTATTGCTAATAAAGTTAAAATATCAGGTACTATGCGTGCATTTGATGATAAGACATTTGAAATCATGAAATCTAAAATGATTGATACAGCGCGAGCAATTGAAATACAATTTGGTGTGAAGGTAAAGGAGATCATTACTGATTACTATCCAACAGTTAATAATGACAATGAGTTATTTGAAATTGCCAAAAATGCTTGTGATAAAGAATCCATAGTGTATATAAAACCTTACACATTTTCTGAAGATTTTGCATTTTATCAAAAAGAAATACCAGGTTTATTTACTTTTATAGGATCAAGAAACGAATCCTTAGATTATGTTTACCCATTGCATTCAAACAAATTTAATTTTGATGAAAAGATACTTTTAGATGGACTAGGATTCTATATAAAAGTTTCTAGAGCACTAAATTTATTTTAAGACTATGAAAATTACTAATTATTCTAGAATCAATTTAAATGAAGATTTTATAAAAAGATTTAATGAACTGGATAAAAATACCATATTAAAGTGGATATTACTAGTTTTTAAAACTCATATTGACAAAAGTTTTGATGGTTTAAATGAAGAAGTATTAATAATGATTGATGAGTATTTAAATGGTAGTAATAATGTTTCAGATGCAAGAACATTAGCTTTTAAAATCCATAAGAATGCTCGTAAGAGTGAAATGAAAAAACAATTATATCTAAGAGCACTGGCTCATATGGTTTCCACAATTCATGTAAAAACACATGCCCTTAAAACATGTGACTACCTCATTAAGATGATGCATGCTAAAAAAATGGAAAATGATGTAATTATTTCAGAAAAACTTCGCCAAATATCACTTATACATAGTGAAATTTAATATAAGATAAAATTCATATGATATAATTAAGTTACTTATGGGACCCTAAAGAGGCCTAAAAAGGAGAAAATATGAAAAAAAATGAAACTTTTGAATTAGTGTTAACTTCTATTTTTGTTTCACTAATTTTTTTAATGGGCATGGTGCCACAAATTGGATTTATCACAATCGTACCTGGAAATCCTATTACAATCTTGCACATCCCCGTACTTATAGCAGCTGTATTGTTGTCGTTTAAATATTTTTGGATACCTGGACTAGCATTTGGATTGGTAAGTTTAATACAGGCAGCAATGAATCCGGTTGGATTAAATATAGCTTTTATTAATCCACTAGTAAGTGTTTTACCGAGAGTGTTGTTTGTATTTGCGGTATTTTATCTATTTAAATTATTTAAAATTCTTAAGAATACAAAATATGGTAATTTTATTGTTGTAGGTTTAGTTGCAATTATTACTGTTATTGCGATATTTGAGGGTACTTTTGTTGTATTTAATAATTTAGATGATATATGGAACAACTTAATAGCATCTTTACTATTATTAATCTTTATAGGTTTATACATCTATATGTATTTGAAACATGATTTTAAATCATTAGTTATCCCTTCAATATTTATATTAGGAACCTTAATTCATACATTTTTAGTACTAGGATCAGTTGCATTATTTTCATATGGTGCATTTTTTGAAGTCTTTCAAACTGATCAAGTAATGGATGTAATTATTTTTATTGTTGGATTTAATGGTTTAACTGAGGCAGTGATTGCTGCGATAATTGGAACGCCTATTTATATTGCATTGCAACGTATTCCGATTGTTCAAAACAAACTTGCTAAATTTGATTAAAAGATATATAATCAAATATGCAATGGGGCCGTTTATGGATTTGCCAGGGCAATGAATCTATTATATGCATGTAGTGGTAGTGCACTTAAAAACACGAGGTTTATAATAACCGGAAACAATTCACAAACTTTAGCATTTGCTTAATATAAAGTAAAAATGCTTGGCACCTTTATAGTTTACTTGTGACTTAAAGTCTGCCTCAGTAAAACAAGTTATGATCAGATATATGTCTAGGTGTCTGATATGAAAATTGATAACTAGCCTCGTACTTGCCAATTTTGTTAATTTACTAAGCGGTATTAAACTATTAAATTAAATAAACATGTAGATTATAATAGAAGAAATGTCTTGTACATGGGTTCGACTCCCATCGGTTCCACCACATTAGCATGAAATAGTTTCCAAATCTTGGAGAAAGGTTATAATGAATATAACCAATCTAAAGATAGGGGAACTTTTTTTATGAGAATCACGCAGGAAATGAAATTAAAAATGGTAGAGGAACATTTACTGAAAGGTAAATCACTATCACATATATCACAAGCATATGATAATTACGATGTCAGTAATATTAAGTACAATGTCAATTTGTACAAAAAATTCGGTTCAGAAGTATTTTTGAATCGAGAAGGCAAGATATACTATCGAGATACCAAACTATTGGCGATAAAAAGAGTGCTTGAAGGTAATGAATCAATTAGAAGTGTCGCGCTTGATTTTGGATTAACAGATCCGACCATTTTACAAGACTGGATTAAGAACTATAAAAACAAAGGTGAAGCAGGCGTACAAGATACCTATCCAAGAAAGAATTATGTATTAAAAGATGAGCGTGCAAGAAACATAGTAGACAAGAAATTAAAAGAAGAAAACGAACGATTACGAGCGGAGATAGAATACTTAAAAAAATCGCAGTCCTTAACCCAAAAGTTAGAAGGGGCAACAAATAAGGATAAAGTTTTAATTGTTGCAGGGTTAAGGAAGAAACATAAATTAGAGCACCTTCTAGACCTTATAAAGATGGCACCATCGGTTTATTATTACAATCTATCAGTCATTAAAAACAAGGTAAATAAGTATCAAGAAATTGAAGATAAAATTGATGAGTTATATTTAAAGAAGCATAAAAAAAGACAGCATTACAACGCGATTTACATTGAATTAAAGAATTTAGGATATAAGATAGGAAACAATAAAGTTTTGGAGATTATGAGAGCCAAAGGATATCTTAAGTTTAGAAGCAAGAAATGGCGTAAATACTCATCATATGAAGGGGATAAAGGATATGTAAAGCCTAATCATATGAAACAAACATTTATAACAACAAGACCCTTTGAAAAAGCAGGTACAGACATTACAATGTTTAGAGTTAAAAACGCAGCAGTTTATTTATCTCCAGTTATTGATTTTAATACCAGAGAAGTTCTGTCTTATGTAGCAGCCAAAGATGCCAAGGTCGATAAAGTGATGCATATGCTGACTCAATTGAAGCAAAAGCATGGGAATCAAATTGAGGGTATGATGATCCAATCAGATCAAGGCATACAATATCAAAATTCGAGATATCAAGAGAGACTAATTGAATTGGGGATGATTCAATCCATGAGTAGAAAAGGAAACTGTTTAGATAATAGTCCGACCGAAAACTTTTTCGGCAGAATCAAAGATGAAATGTGGTATGGACATGAAGATGAATTTAATTCAGCTGATGAATTAATTAAAGGTATTGATGAATACATTGAATACTATAACAACACTAGAATCGTTCTAAAATTAAAAACGAATCCTATTGATTATAGAAATCGATCTTTAAATAATATATAATAAATATGAGGGTTCATTAGAATCTTCTCCAAGAAAAGAAAACTAAAGCAAAAGCATTAGTCTGATACGTTGTGTATTGGACTTTTTTTATTATTTTTAGTTAAAAACAGTTAAAAAACAACTAAAATCAAATGAAAATGTTAATTCTTAATTTATTTTTATTAATTTAAAGATAAAACTATTAAAATCGCTATTACAATTTAACGATTGTCCAACAATCTAACGATTAGTATTTTATTTAATATAAATATGCTTATGGCAAGTCATTTAATTAATAAATAAGTGGTAAAAAATTTGTAGAAAATAATTATATAACAAAAACCTATAAACTTTCGGTTGGAACATCCATAAACTTTCGGTTGGAACATCCATAAACTTTCGGTTATCTATTGCCTTTATGTATAGATAGTGATATTATATTGTTGTGGGTGGTGACAATATGAAAAAATATATTCCAAGACTTGTTGACAAAGTATTAGACGAAGAATTAAATGCTTTTGGTGCTGTTTTAATAACCGGCCCAAAGTGGTGTGGTAAAACAACAACTGCAAAACAAAAAGCCAAAAGTGTGATTAATTTTCAAGATCAAGACAATAGAGATAGTTATTTACAAACTGCAATGCTAAGACCATCGGCTTTACTAGTAGGTGATAATCCTAGACTTATTGATGAATGGCAAACTATTCCCCAAATATGGGATGCGGTTAGACAAGAAGTCGATAATAGAGGGGAAGAAAGACTATTCATATTAACTGGTTCTTCACATGTTGATTCTAGCAAAATAATGCATTCAGGTGTTGGTAGAATTTCAAGAATAAGAATGAGGACAATGTCTCTTTATGAATCAGGAAATTCTAATGGCTCTATTAGTTTAGCTTCGCTTTTTGCTGGTGGAGCAATTAATGAGAACATTGTTTCGAATTTAACTTTTGAAGATATTTCTAAATTAGTAGTTAAAGGTGGTTGGCCACAGAGCGTTAATAAAAGTTTGGAAATTGCTATTAGACAAAATAAAAGTTATGTTGACTTAATTGCAAGCGAGGAAATGGAAACTGTTGATGGTAAAATAAGAGATTCACATAAAGTGTTGGAATTGCTTAAATCAATTGCTAGAAATACATCCACAGCCGCAAGTGATCAAACAATACTTGCTGACGTAAAAGCTAATAACGAATCAATGCATATTACAACATTAAATGAATATGTAAAGACACTTAAAGAATTATATGTAATAGAAGACTTACCAGCCTGGACACCTAAATTAAGGTCAAAAGCAACCATTAGAACAAAACATGTAAGACATTTTACTGATCCAGCTATATCAGCAGTTTTACTAAACGCTTCACATAATGATTTGATTTATGATATTGAGACATTTGGGTTACTATTTGAATCAATGGTAATAAGAGATTTGAGAGTCTATTCTCAATATTTAAGCGGAGAAGTTTTTCATTATCGAGATAGTGATGGACTAGAAGCAGATGCAATTATACATTTAGATGATGGTAGATGGGGTGCTTTCGAAATTAAACTAGGTTCTAGACAAATTGATGAAGCTGCAAAAAATCTACTTAAACTAAAGAATAAAGTTAACATTAAAAATGAACCATCTTTTTTAGGAGTAATTACAGCAACACAGTTTGGTTATAAACGAGAAGATGGAGTATATGTTATTCCAATAACTTGTTTAAAACCATAATTAGGAGATTGATATTATGTTTGTTAAATTTAATTCTAAAGATGAAAGAAGAAGATTATATGATAATTCAACAGCTTTCATAGAATTACAGTATTGTAAAATGCCGAAGAAAACTACAGTAAAGAAAATATTATCTACAAGAAATGCCAAATATTGGGAGAATGATTCGTTATACATTCATCTTGATAATATAGATTTATTTGTAAAATATTACGGAAAAATATTAAATGATTGTACATATGATAATCCGGAAAAAAGATTATTTGATATTAATGGGTATCATTATTACAATGAAAATGATGTTGAAAAAATCATAAATAAAATTACAGAAGAGAAACCCAAAGACTATGATAAGTTTTTAAAGTGGTTAGAGGTTTCAAAATCATATAACGGATTTTATTTTGTTGGAATTTAAAAGGGCTTAACAAAGTCATCCATTTCGGGGGTGCGCTGGTTTTTACAAGGGGTGCGTAAAAAAACACTAGGGGTGCGCTGATTTTTAGAGGGGTGCGTTAGTGTATCAAAATAGGTCACCCAACACAGATTGAAATGAATAGATTTGATGCTTAGGTGTCAAATCTTTTTCTAATCTAAGGGCAAAACAAACAAACATGAACAAAGACAATGTTTTAGAATGGTATAAACAAACACACTTTTTGTATCTTATCTTTAATTTAGTGTAACTTATCACAATTCAAATAAAATGTACAATATATAAGGTAAAATAAAAGAAAGGTCAATCACTCTACGAGAAACAAGGAGGAAATTATGAGAAAAATCTTCTTAACAACATTTTTAATGATGCTATCATTTCTTTTATTTGCGTGTATCGCTGATCCTGACAAAAATAAAGATAATCCAGACCATACTTACGCAACCGTCCGCATGCTTTTTTTCTACCAGGAAAGCACCATCGATGATTGGAAAGATGATTATCATAAAAAGAAATCATGGTCTTATGATGAACTAAAGAGTTATACGTCTACCAATTCAATTGTTATTACATACAAAAATAAAGACAACCTAGTTAAAGATTATCCGAAAATAGTCGAGAGTTTAAGCTATACACCAGAAATTTATCTTGAACTATATTCACTTGCAGAAGAAATTAAAGTCTCAGATGTATTAACGAAAGAAGAACTGATTACGATTACAGATAAATACGATCAAACGGAAATCCATTTTGATCTACTTGATTATGAAGAACTATATGTATCTATGGATGAATCATACATCAATGGAACACTCATTATCGATAGCAATGAAAAGCTTGCGACCCTTTATGAAGAACTTCCGATTACCATAGAACCAAACTTCTTTGATACAAAAGCACTCATTATTGTGGGTGGATACCGAAGCGGCAGTTTAATAGTTTATGGAGTTGATTCAGTCTTTTATTTAAATGAAACAACGCTCGAGGTTGCGATTAACGGGGAATTAGCAAGTAATGTTGTAACATCAGATGAAAGATATTACACACTCATCCTAAGTGTTGATCAAACGATTCTGACTCCAGTTAATCGAGTCATTCAACACTTCCATATTACTCATTTAGACGGGTTTAGAAGAGACGTTCCTTTTCATAACACACTCAATCCGTGGCCCAATCAAAATTATCAGGAAATGGGATTATATCTTCCTGGCCAACGGATTTATCTTCAAGGCGATGAACTCAATTTTTGGGATTTAGAAATCTATATTAAAACAGATGAAAATGAATATCTTCATCCAGGAAGATATTACTATAAGACACCTGTTGATACAAATATAGTCGGAACCCACACAATCTATGTTTTATATAATGGTTTTATGAAATCATTTTCCATTGAAGTCCTACCGGAAATTGAAGATGTTAAACTGCTTTATTCTAACAGACCAACAGTTGTTGATGAGGCCATTAATGACGGGTTTATTGAAGACTATGAAACCTATGTAGCTCTCAATGTTGATTTAGAGTTGGAAGCATCCTTTTTTGAAGATTCTATTTTATACTTAAAACGATTTGAGAGCTCAAATACCAATCTCTTTCGCATTTTAACACAAGCTGAAGTTTCAAATAATAAACTGTTACTTCATATTTACAAACCACCCTATTCAGCTGGAGAGGCTATTACAGCTGGACAACTCATCTTTTCTATTTCAAAGGAAATAAGAAATCAAGTCGATGATGTGACCTTTGTTTTTAATAGAAACCTAATCTAAAGAACTAAAAGATAAAAAAGAAAAATGAAATGAAGAAGCGATCTGAATCGCTTTTTCTTTTTCAAGGATATGATCAGCCATGCACATTAAAAGCATTAGTCTGATACGAAAGCGAATTAGTAATTCGCCCTAGTATAAGACCTTTTTTCATGAAGTAAGGGATTTTTCTCTCTATATTCAAGCATCCAATAGTCAAGTAGAAGTCAAAAATCTTATTCTAGACGCAGATGCAAGGAAATCCTGTTTAACTAGTTACACGATTACTTAACTGGATACACGTTTAGTCTACTATTTACACGATTATATAATCTTGAAGATAATTACCCATCAAAAAGTGTTATTAATAAACTTGGTGGCATCCACATAGAAACAATTACACCACCTAATTATTATGTGTTTTATTATGATGGTATACCAAAGCATAGTATTTATAGGCTCGATATTTAGATTCTAAATTTTTTTGCAGTTTTCACGGGGTGCTAATATATCTAGCAAGGGTGCTAAAGAATATGATGGGGTGCTAATTTGTATTAAAATAGGTAGCATCACACATATTAGCACGACAGTGTTGATACAATGTTATCAACTTAATAGAATTTGAAAATAGGGAGATAATCCCTTTTTTCTTTCGATAACACTAGTTTTTGAATCACTTTATGTATGTTAGTTCAGAACTTTTTAATTTTCATAGTCAATAAAAACACGAAAGGTCAATAAAAACA
>NZ_JAFR01000007.1 GCF_000526235.1 Acholeplasma granularum ATCC 19168
AAGCATAGTATTTATAGGCTCGATATTTAGATTCTAAATTTTTTTGCAGTTTTCACGGGGTGCTAATATATCTAGCAAGGGTGCTAAAGAATATGATGGGGTGCTAATTTGTATTAAAATAGGTAGCATCACACATATTAGCACGACAGTGTTGATACAATGTTATCAACTTAATAGAATTTGAAAATAGGGAGATAATCCCTTTTTTCTTTCGATAACACTAGTTTTTGAATCACTTTATGTATGTTAGTTCAGAACTTTTTAATTTTCATAGTCAATAAAAACACGAAAGGTCAATAAAAACACAAAAGGTTAAATCATTATCTGATTTAATAAGAACAATTGATGAGTATATCTATTGGTATAATCACGAAAGAATAAAATTAACTCTAGGTGGTTATTCACCTATTCAATATAGGTTAATGAATCAACAAATGATATAATAACTACAAAGAACATAAAGTACAAGAAAATGGTATCAATTCACCATTTTCAAAACACTATTGACAACTACATAGCTCAAGAAATAGAACTTGACGCATTCGCATTCACTAAGTACTATCTTGAAGAGTTTGAAAATATAGAAGTAGTTAATAAGATAGATAAATTGGATTTTTATATTTTGGAGTACATAAAAAGGTCAAAGGATTTATTGTAGAGTTTCGTGTAAGATTAAAGAGGTGTTTCAATGGATGAAGCTGTTATAAAACTTATTAAAGTTCTTGTTTTGGAATAGTGGCATGGGCAATATCAGATATAGTTTTTATATTCTCATCTAAAAAGCAAATTGTCTTCAAGTATGCGCTTTTATTAGTTCTTAAATTGAGGTATAATTATAAATATAAATATGTAATAATTCAAAAAAATGGAGGGGAAAATGAAATTAATAACAAAATTTGTTTTGCTACTGGGCATTTCTTTATTTTTAGTTTATGAATCCATAGTTACCTTAAACGATGTAACTACAAATTCTGTACAATATGGGAATCTATACACAAAGTACTTATATAACTCAGTGTTACAATTAATCTTTGCAATAGCGATTCCGATTTGTTTGTCAATCATATATGTTAGTCTCAGTGTAGAATCTATAAAAGAAAAAGTCAATTTATTTAGATTCGGATTGATCATGTCATCTATATTATTGATTACATATATAGCTGGATATTATTACATTAGATATAATCAGATTGAAGCATGGAATGCTATATTTATTGGTCTTTTAATATCAACAGCTTTTCCTATTGCGACGTTTATAACTCAGTTATTAGTAATAAGTCAAAAATCTAGAAATTAATCAAATAATCGATTTTAAAGAATAAAATAGATGTGTTACTCTATAAAACTGCAGTCTTAGATTGCAGTTTTATAATATAATGTAAAAGTAATACAAAGTATAATAAGTTGATATTATTCAAAGATAGAGGTAAAACATAATGATTGATTTATCAAATGTTTAAAAAGCTATATAAATCAAACGAGAATTTCTAAAGGTATAGATGATATATCTATAAAATTTAATATTGGTGAATTTATAGTAATCTTTGGTCATTCTGGAAGCGGAAAGTCTACCCTTCTAAATATGTTAGCAGGATTAGATTATCAAACTGATGGAAGTATGTATGTTGATAATTTTGATACGCAGTATTTTGATGATGAAGATTGGAATAAATATCGTAAAGAAACAATTGCTCTGATTAGTCAAGATTATAATCTTATTGAATCTCAATCTGTTTATGAAAATATAATGTGGGGAATGAATCTTAATAATTCTGATAATTACAAGTTAAAGAAAAAAAGAGTCACTGAAACTAGAAGGTATAAAAACACATCTTGACAGCTACTTAAGCTTAATGAATCAAGGTAATAAAACTACGATAGATGCACTATATGAGTTAACAGAAATTGAAATAGATTTAAGAACGAAAAGAGCGATGACAGCCTGTGTTCGTGTAGCAAACTTTCCATTTATAAAAACATTTAAAGATTTTGACTTTACATTTCAACCATCGATTCATAAAGAGCAACTCATAACTTATCAATATCTGAAATTTATTGAACAAAAAGAAAATATCGTATTTGAATTGATACCATTTCCTTTCAAAAAACAAATGAAAATAAACTGATAAAGATGTTTTAAGGAATTATGAAGGAAATGGCTATTCAAACCTTTTTTATAATCTCTATTTTGGTACTAAAGATGGAAAAGATATGATTTTCTTACACCACTTAGGAAAGCCATATGATATTTTAATTTTTGATAGCAATTTAGATTATAGTTTTCAAAGTATAATCGATGATTTTGAGCTACAATCTGGAATAGCTCTAACAAATGAATTTTTACTTTCTAGTAGATTAGATTCAACGAATAAACAAGTTGGTGGAATAATCATATCATTTAATGAAATTGATGGTATATTACAACCTTTATTTACATCATTTATTGATAACAAAACATATATTGTTTCAAAATAAAAATTGGACTGTATAGGGTAAATGCAACAGTCATTTTCGACAGTTCCCTTTGTTAAGCCATTTTTATAGGGTTAATTTATTTTCTTAAGGGTACGAACTTTTTCTTGGGGTACGAAATTGTATCAAATCAGTCGCCCTACCACATTAGACAAGCATTGGTCTGATACGATAAGTATTAGACCTTTTTTTGTGCTTAAATTTAGCGAAAATAGTCGAGATATGTCAATTTTTAGTCGATTTTCAGAGATATTAGCCTGATGACCTAAATTTGGAGCTGCTAAAGCTAGACAGTAATTTATATCTTCAACTTCAGCTTCTACACGATATGAATGAAGGGGGCTAAAATTCTACACGATATGACACTAGGGTGCTAAAATTTTTACACGATATAAAGAGGGGGTGCTAAAAAGTTACACGATTACAGAATAACGTTTTTAAGACCATTGAATCTCACAATTATTATAAACAGATAATGTGTTATAATTTTAAATATATACTGCATTCTATTTGAACATTTGAAAATGATATTAAAAAGTCTTATTGAGATTGGAGTGGTAAAGCTATGAATTTTGTGTTTTGGTTTATTCTATCAATCGATTTTTTGATTATGATTATGCATTACTTATACTCAATTGAAATGGTTAAGAAGAACAAACTTTTTTCAAAAATAAAAGAAAGAAACGATAAAGTAAGTAAAGACATGGAAGACAAGGTACCGAGCAGTGTGCTTGGGAAGGTTATTTATGGAGTTCTTACATTAATTGTAGTTATCTTATTAATTGCCTTTCTAACATCTATCATTTGGCTTCCAATTATCATGTGGATTATCTTTAATTGGCAATCTGGTCTAATCGCATTCATGCTAATCTCAGCTATATTGTCACTCCTGCTCATATTTATATATGTGAAGCTTGTCCCTGGGTATGTTATAAAAGAAGGAGCTATAGTTAAAGAGGCAATATATGTTTCTTTCTTCATTCTTTTGAGTATTTTTGTTAAATACGGATCCCCTTTTCCTTTAGATCAAATGGTGGAAACTGTATACACACAATCCAGTGTATTTAATTCAACTTTAAGTGTACTAGTGCCTGTATTGATTATCGGGCTAATGACGACCAATATCTATCTATTTATCAATGGTTTAGCCTATACTGTTGACAAGTCAAAGAAGATAGTTAAAGCACGAACCAAAATCATCGACATTCTAACGATATTTACTTTCAGCTCATTTTTCGCATTATTTTATGTGGTAGACAGAGATTGGTCTTTTTTAAACAACTTAAATTCAACAAGACATTACGAGACAATTGATATATTTAAAAACCTATTAGTTGCTGTACTAGTTCCATTAATTTTGTCACGATTTATAAGTACGAATTCTAAGGATTTTCCAATTTCCTCAAATAGTACTTCTGATAATGTTATTAAAGTAGAAAAAGTAGAAACTGATAGTTCTTTAAGTTCAGTTAAAGATATTGAAGAACCTAAAAATGAAAGCAAAACCAAAGATCGAGAAGAGATTGTAACAAATGAAAAATATTGAATATAGATATCCTTATTCTAGAGAACAGTTTATTGAAAATTGCAAAACAGTGTACAGGGAGCATCAAGATAAATACCTGATCAAGTTTAACGGAGATGACGAGATATTATTTGGTGTTGAACGAGCGGGTCATTCTGGAGGATACTGGTTCAAATCGAGATTAGTAGAAAGAGAAAATGGACTTCACATTATTGGAGAAATGATCCTTATGGATTCTGATAATAAGAAAATTGAGTTCTCAAAGAAAGATAAAATTAAAGAGACTCTATTTATGATTATCTTCATCATCTTAACTTGGTGGCTTATCATAATTGTTTGGTTCATTAAAGCAACTAATAAATTATATAACAAGATTATTGGAAAGAAATTAGAGCCACAGCTTACAAAAGAGGAAAAATTAGATAGATTGATGATCAATTTGCTATGCTGCGAAAAAGTACAAGATTTATTAAACGGAGAAATTAAAAATGAAAATGAATACTAGCATATCTGGTTTAGATTATAAAGAGCCCAGCATAAAAATTAATTGGGAACTCAAAGAAGCAGAATTAGTTAGGTTTTTAAAGTGTGCGGAGAATGAGTCACATGCGTACACCTTTGAGGCAAAACTTTCTCCTGAAAATATTGATGTATTTAACGTCGTTACATTTAATGAAAAAGGATTCAAACTCGAAGTAATCGTTTCTCAAACAAAGGTTGAAAGACTACAGGATTCAAAATTAATCTACATTGATGAAAGCAATAATAATACTTTAAAAGAATATTTAAAAGATAGGTTTGGGCAACCAAAATTCTTCTCTAAATTGTTTTCGATACTCAATAAGCCGTTTTATATTCATCGATGGTCATTCAACAATTTGAAAATAACTCATAAATATCAAGATTCTGTTGGTGGATTTTATGAATCTCTTATTCTCGAAGTTATTTGGACAGTTTAGTTTAAATTCAATTGACATTTCAAATGCTTCCCTTTGTTAAGCCATAATTTAGGGGTGCTAAATTTCTACACGATTTAACGTAAGGGTGCTAAAAAATTACACGATATGACACTAGGGTGCTAAAATATTTACACGATTTGAAGGTAGGGGTGCTAAAATTGTATTAAACCTCACAACCTTAGACATTTAGAAATTATAGGTTTGATACAAAAGCGAATTACAATTCGCTCTAAGTGTCAGACCTTTTTTATTTAAATTTACTCGGTTCTTTTTGAAGAGATTTAATCAAATCATAAAGATATGCTATAATTAAGTAATTAACCTAAACATCAAATTATCAAATTCTAGTCCAAGTAGATTTTCCTAGGAATTACGAATAATAGATAAGATTTTAAGTAACGCATCACCTAAGTTATTATAAGATAAATTATAAGAGGGGATTTGAAATGAAGAAAATCATGATTTGTTGTTTTTCGGTATTAATTATTGTTCTTTCAGGTTGCAGTCCTAAAGAAAATTTATTGGAGTCCGAATTGTTTTTTTATACTCTATATGCCGAGGAAGTTACAATTATGGGGTTAACAGAGGCTGGACAATCATTAGAGACACTCATCATACCCATTGAGATAGATGGTTATATGGTAACTAGCATAGGTAAGGAACCATCATTTATGTCAACTGGAGGAGGAAGATTAAGTAGCAAAACAGTTAAGCGAATATATATACTTGGTAACATCTATATTTTTAGATATTCCTTGTCTTTAGAAAACATTGACTACATATTTAGTAATTTTTATTTACCTCACTCAACTTACGATACAGGATATGATGGTAAATATATTGATATATTTTTTCCTAGCTACGTTAAACCAGATTTAGATTTTATAAATCGAGCTAATGTTCAGTTTTTTTACAATCTCTTTGAGGATCCAAGTGAGGACATATATTTAATCGATTATTATGAGAATCAACACATTGAGTTTATCCCTGATGATCCTAAAATTAGCGATAAAACGTTTATCGGTTGGTATAAAGATAAAGAGGGTTTAATCCCTTGGGATTTTACAAATGATATAGTGGTTTATAATGAAGATGAACCTGTATTAAACCTCTTTGCCAAATGGTCATAACAAAAAATACCTGTTTAATGCCAATCTATCTATCGTATAAACTGTTAAACAAGAAACATTCTTATAGTGACATATATAATAGTTACTATAGATTTAATCATTGAATCAATCATTGAGCACAAATAATCATTATTTATAGCCTTGTTAAGCCGTTTTTACAGGGGTACAAAATAAATTGTAGGGTGCTAAAAATCTTGATGAGGTTCTAATTTGTATCAAAATAGTCGCCATAACAGATATTGAATGCATAGGTTTGATACAAAAGTATCGAGCCTTTTTTCATGCAGAAAGGATGAAATCGCTTGTTTTCAAGTTATATAGTGTCATTTGAATGACGAAAACCTGTACTTAGTGTAAACTAATATATACAAGAGGTATCAGATGAAAGACAATATGAAAAGATTGAAAAAATAAGATCAGAATGTCATTAACTTGAATAAAATGCCTATTGTTAAGTTATTAAAAAGTTGCAACAGACGTACCTTTACAAGTTGTAGATTCTAAAGATAGACTACCTAGAGTAATATAAAAATTAGAAGTTCGACTCATATTAGTGATGATTAAAATTTTATTAAGAAGAGGAGATTTAATATGAAGATTGAAGTTATGTTTCATTGTGGGAATGCGCCAAAAATGGAACGCGTTATAAACTTAACTATCGCACTATCTAAGAAAGACATAGATGCGGTTAAGACTCATGTACGAGAAGATTTCACATGGCGAATTGTGGGTGAGAATCATATTGTAAAATTAGATCAGTTATCTCAAACTTTAATGACTAAACCACAAATATTGGAGTTAACAGTTGAGAATGCATTAAGTCATGGAAAAGGAGCTATGAGCGAAGGTGTAATCACTTTTGATAATGGATTAACTTATGTCTTTTGCAATATTGTTCAGTTTGTGAATACTGCTAGTGATGCACTCATAAAAGAAGCACATACTTATTTTATAAAAGTATAAGAAAATGGTATCAATTCAAATAAAAGCAAAAATATGACGATTTGGGTCCGTTTAGGATATCGAAATTGTCTTTTTTGTTAAAAAACTATATAGTATGTAGATATATATAGGTACAAACTAAGAATATTTGACTTTAAAAAAGTAAAAATATTCATTAACTAGTTGCGCGTTTTTTAGAAATCAATAAGAGACTAAAAACAAGGACACGTTAATGTTATTTCAGATTGTTTTACGATTAGTTCAATAAATCTTTGTTGATAAGTGTTATAATATGACTTGTAAACTGCAGGATTTAATTTGAAATTGATTGAATTCGTTGCGATTTAAGGAGTATCCATGAACAATAATCAAAAAGTCCTAATAGGACAGGGCAAAGTATCTAAAGTATATTTAATCGAAGGTGCTGCATATAAGTATTTTCCAACATCTTATCCCCTAAGTTGGATTAAGCATGAAGTGACTATACAAAATGAAATCGTTTCAAAAACTAAACTACCTATATTGAGTTATGATTATGTGAATAATTCGCGTGAGATAAAAATGCCTTACATCAAAGGTGTTGATTTAACTTACCGAATTCGAGTAGAAAAGTATAAAACAGGACTAGAAGATTTGATAGGATTGCAAAAACAAGTCTATGAATATCAAAATCTTAATCTTTTACAAGCACATGATGTGTTTTTTGAAACCTTAAATAAATCAAATCTAGACGAATCGATAAAAAAAATAGGGATTGATGCACTTAATGAAGTCGATATAAAGAATAATCTTTGTCATTTTGATTTACATTTTTCGAATATAATGTATGATCGCTACAATTATTTTATTATTGATTGGGCAAATGCGAAACTAGGAAATCCTATCTTAGATATCGCAAGAACGTATGTGGTTTTGAGACAGTATGCATTTAGATTATCAGATAAGTACTTAAAAATGATTTCAAAAGAGTTGGATATCGAACTAATTTCATTAACCCAAGCAATCAAAGCAATGGCTGTTTTAAGATTGATTGAAATGAGTGACGATGAACCTAAACAAAGGATTTTAGATTTAATTCTATAATACTTTATAATAAATGTTTCGCTTTTATATTTACAGTGAGATTAATTTATTCGGTATAAACAAAAGTGAAGCCGATTGAGAATCTATATAAAAAAAGATGATGTTGTAAGGGAATTACCTTTTTTGTTTTTTTCCTGCGTCAACAGCTTTAAATACTCATCAGGGTTGGGAATATTTGGAGATGCAAATATGACATTAGTTTCATGCGATCCCTCCTGCATACACTTATATTGTATCAAAGTACAGGTTTTTGGTATCAGTTCAAATTCTATATCTATCGCCATATAATGCACCATTTTTTTTAAGCATAATAAACAACTCCTTGTCGACTTTATTGTAACAAATAAAATTAACTAATCAATATTTGATTGATTTATAATGATAATTAATAGATTATTTGAACTATTAAAATAAGTGCAAACATCAACATTTCAGGCTCCAAAGGCAGTTATTAGAATATTAGTATAAATGATAAGTATATATACAATAATGAATATCTGATCACACATTAGTGGGATGAATACTTAATATCAATAGAATATAAGGAGGTAAAAATGTCACCAATTCAAAAAGATCTTTTTACATTACAAGATTTAGAATATAAAGCTTTTAATGCTAGATTAATCCCAACGATTAAAAAAGAAACAATTATCGGAAATAGAGTTCCAGTTTTAAGAAAATATGCAAAAAATAATCAGTTAAATGAAGATTTTAATCTATTTATTTCATCTTTGCCTCATGTCTATTTTGAAGAAAACATGCTACACGCAATTATTATTTCTTCAATGAATGAGTTTGAAAAAGTAATATACAATATAGATAGGTTTCTTCCATTTGTTGATAATTGGGCTGTATGTGATACACTTTCACCTAAAATTATGATAAAACATCGTGATAAACTAATTCATCATCTAGACAAGTGGCTAAATTCCAAACATAATTATACTCAACGCTTTGGTATAAAAATGTTGATGGAACATTATTTGGATGATGATTTTAATGTTGAATTTTTTGATAAAGTCATTTCAATAAAATCAGATGATTACTACGTTAAAATGATGATTTCTTGGTATTTTGCAACTGCATTAGTTAAACAATCCAATCATGCAATGAAAGTGATAGAAGAGAATCTACTTGATCATTGGACACATAATAAAACTATACAAAAGGCTATAGAAAGTTATAGAATCTCTTCAACTAATAAGGAAATCTTAAAAAAATACAAAAGAAAATAAATTTGAAACAGATTATATAAATTGTTTGGAGATCAATATGCAATTTCACTTTTATAGAAATCTTATAGAAACATAGTTTCCATTTCTTAAAGAAGATGTGCGAAAAGGAACAGAAAAATACTATGGTGTACCTGTCTATAGATATAAAATGATTTTATGACAATAAGTCCTTATGAAAAGGCAATTACATTTTCTTTTAGAGAAGTAAAAAAATAGTGATAAATACAATTTACTTAAAGGTGATGGTAATAAAACACTAAATTTAAGAGTATGTCATATTGACGATTATAGTTATGATGACATGAAATATAGTAAATCATGTTTAAATCATTTAAATAAATTTCATATTAAATAAAGATGTTAGTCTATTTAAATTAGACTAACATCTTTTATTTCATGAGACTTTTAATTGATTATCTTCTAATGTTAGATTGTTTAACCATGTGCCTTTTTTCATAATATGGTTAGCAACAATTAATTTTACAATATCGGTTGATTTACTTGCTAAGAATATTGTAAGAATATCTATACCTAAAAAATTTCTGTAAGCACTTAAAATAATTACAACTGGTAGACCTACCAAGTATGTTGGTAATTGATCTAATAAGAATGTTCTTACAGAGTCACCACCCGCTCTTAGTGCATAATAACTCATTGCATTATATCCATAAATAGCAATGAATATAACATTGATTAAAATCAGTTTATAAGCTAACCAATACATAGAATTAACAGGTGTAAATATTAAAAGTATAACGGGTGATAAACCAACAATTAATACCATAATTATAACATTGGTGAGCATCATAATTCCACGTAGTTTTATTAAATAGTCTTTAGCTTTTTCAAATGAATTTTCTCCGAGTGCTTGTCCAAGTATGACACCTGATGCAGTAGCCATACCAGAATAATAAACAAAGAATATGTCAGTAGCATTTTGAGAATATCCATAAGCTGTTACCCATTCATAAACACCACTTGTAATAAACATTGCATATAAAACCATTGCAACAGACCATAAAACTTCATTAATTATAATTGGTCCACCCTTTAAAATATACATCTTGACTAAACGTTTAGTTATTAAAAAATCTTTTAATATATCACTAGCATAATTTTCTTCACTATAAAATATAGCAACTATAAGTAAAACGATTAGTTCAGCAACTTTAGATATGACAGTTGCCCAGGCAGCACCGATTGCCCCCATTGCAGGAAAACCTAAAAAACCATAAATTAATATCATATTTAAACTCATATTTATAATAATTCCAATAACACCAGCTAGTAAAGGTACTTTAGCTCTACCAATTGATCTAAAGTAGGTTGAAATCATAAAAGAAGTTAAAAAGATAGTTGCACCAAAACCGATAATTTTAATATATTGAATTCCAAAGGTGACAGCTTCTAATTGTTCTGGATCATTTGTTGGTAAAAACATTTTTATGACTACAGGGCCTAATGTTGTAATTATAACACTAGATAAAATTCCAAACATGATAGATAAAATTAAACCTAGTTGAAATGTTCCTAAAATACCTTTTTTATTTTTGGCACCAAAATATTGTGAGACAAAGACACTTATCCCAGCAGTTAAACCAATCCAAAAAAAGTTTATGATAAACATAAAACGGTTAGCTGTTGATACACCCGTATAAGCTGTTTGTGAAAATCGATTGATCATGAAAGTATCAATAAGACCTGCGATATTTAAAATCATTTGTTGAATAATGACAGGTATAATGATTGCCAGTGCCATTTTATAAAATGCTTTATCGCTGAAATACTTTTTAAATTTACTCATAATAAAAACCTCAAATTCAATTGTAGCAAACTAAGTATAAAAAGTATATAAAAACTTATGGTTTCAAGATAATATAAGAATTTATGTTATTTACATGATATTACTTTTATGAGATTAATAAATTAATTTATTTTCTTGGTATAATTGTTATATTAATAAGGAGATTTAAACATATGATTTTATTTGATAAAGATTACTTTAAGAAAATTTCAGAAGAAGTTTTTAAAACAGATTCCCCAACAGGATATACAACAAATGTTATTAATCTAGTTAAAAGATATATTGATTCTTATGGTTATGAATCAAAAATATTAAACAGTGGTGCTTTAGAGGTTTCAATAAAGGGAGAAGATTCTTCTAAACTTGTTGCAACATCTGCACATTGTGATACTTTAGGATTAATGGTTAGATCTATTAAATCTAATGGAAAATTAGCACTTACACCATTAGGTGGACCAAGCACACCAACACTAGATGGCGAGTATTGCACAATTCATACAAGAGAGGGGAAAAAATATACTGGTACAATATTATCAACATCACCTGCTGTACATGTATTTAAAGATGCGAATACAAAATCTAGAGAAATTGATGAATTAGAAATTAGATTAGATGAAGAAGTGTTTTCTAAAGAAGATGTAGAAAAATTAGGCATTCAAAATGGTGATATCGTAAGTTACGATACGAAGTTTATAATCACAGACACAGGATTTTTAAAATCAAGATTTGTTGATGATAAAGCTTCAGTTGTCATATTATTGATGCTTTTAAAATACACATCAGATCATAATATTAAATTCAAGCATGATACGAAAATATATTTCATAGTTTATGAAGAAGTAGGTCATGGAGCATCTATAATTGATAAAAATATTTCAGAGTTTGTAACACTTGATATGGGTACGATTGGTCTTGATTTAGCAGGTAATGAATATGCAGTATCTATTTGTGCTAAAGATTCTGGTGGTCCATATGATTATGAACTTACAACAAAACTAATTCAGATGGCTAAAGAAAATAATCTATCATTTACAGTTGATATATTTCCTTTCTATGGAAGTGATGTGGGCGCTGCAAGAAGAGCAGGCATTGATTTTAAAGGCGCTTTAATTGGTAGTGGAGTTAGTGCATCTCATGGTATGGAAAGAACACATATTAAAGGTGTTGAAAATACATTAAAATTAATTTATGCATATTTAGTTAAATAACATATGAATATAAAAGTAATAACAAGTGACCTTGACTATCAAGGTCAAGGTGTAACTAGAATAGACGATAAAGTTACCTTTATTAAGGGTATGTTTCATGATGAAGTTGGTTTAATTGAAATACTAAAATCAAAAAAACATTTCCAAGAAGCAAAACTTACTCAACTCATAAAAAAAAATAAAGATAGAACTTCAGATTTATATTTTGATTATGCCCCGCTATATGGTTTGTCTCTAGCTGCTGAATGCTTATGGCAAGAAAAGATTACAAAAGAAACCATTAAAAAAATCACAGATCTTGATGTACATGTTCATAAAACAATCACAGATGGAAATAAATTAAATTATAGAAATAAAATAACATTACATGTTAAAAGAATAGGTGATTCATTAAAGATAGGTACCTTTGAAGAAAAGTCTAACTTTCTTCAACCAATTACAAGTCATAAACTTGCTTTACCTATCATAAATGATAAGATAAATTTTTTAAATAATTGGATTAAAACCACTCATATAAATAATAGTATAATAAAAAACTTTACACTTAGAACCAATGGTAAAGAAGTTATGTTAATTATAGGTGTTAAATCATCATTTGATGAACTTGATGATATAATTTATCAATTAAAAAATGAATTTCAATCGATCTATATAAATCTAGAAAAAAATAAGTTTGATAATCTATCTGATGAATCTATCCACCTTTATGGAAAAGAAACTTTAAAAATGCCATTTAATCATTTGGAGTTTGAACTTGGACCTGAAAGTTTTTTTCAGGTAAATAAAGAAGTTGCGATTTTAATGTATGAGGAAATAAAAAAACTAACCCAAAATCAAATAGTAATTGATGCATATGCTGGCATGGCAAGCATTGGTCAATATATTACATCAAAAAAAGTATATTCAATTGAATCTAATTTAGATTCAGTCACACAAGCAAATAAGATGCTTATAAATAATCAAATAAAACATCTTGAACTTATTCATGGTAATGTTGAGGAAAAATTAGGATTATATATTAACTTAGCAGATACAATTATCTTTGATCCTCCTAGAAGTGGCTTAACAGAAGATATAATACATTTGGTTAAACTACATAAGGTCAAAGATATCATCTATATATCTTGTGATTTAAAGTCTTTATCTAGAGACATCAATGGATTAAAAGATTTATATGATATTAAAAAAGTAATTCCAGTGAGAATGTTTCCATCAACAATTCACGTTGAAAACATCGTATTGCTTTCTTTAAAAACGGCTTAACAAAACCATTCATATAATAATAGAAGAAGTATCTAACCTCTTAAATCAGGGTTAAATACTTCTTTTTTACTTTTTGCCCAATGTGGAAACATATCGAAATCAATGTGGAAACATCTAAAGAAGTTGTTCATATTGACTCCGTAGTTTATTGTGATACAATATATCTATATGAATGAGCGCTCATATAGATAGGAGATTAGTATGGATCAAAAAGATATAATAGAGTTTTGTGAATGTAATGTTCTTCACCCTGAAAAAATAGAAATAGCCCATAAAAACTTACTAGATAATGAATCTATTTCACTGCTAACTTTGTTCTTCAAAACATTTAGCGATCCCACAAGAATGAAAATCATATTGGCATTAAAAGAAACCGAGTTGTGTGTGTGCGATCTGTCTGCTGTGATCAATGTCAGTCAATCCGCTGTCTCACATCAATTGAAAACCTTAAGAGAGAATCGTTTGGTTAAATACCGAAAAGAGGGGAATGTTGTTTATTACTCGCTTGACGATGACCACGTCCACGTGTTAATAACTCAAGCAATGAATCATCTAAAACATAAGTAGAATGGAGAAAAAACATGAAAGAGATTAAATATAGTTTATCAGAAATTAGCTGTGCGAGTTGTGCAGATAAGATTGAACAAAAGATAAAGAAGTTAAACGGAGTTGAGGAAGGTTATTTAAACTTTGTTACAAAAGAAATCAAGGTACAAGTTGCGGATTCAACTGATACTGCAAGACTATTTGACACGATTAAAAAAATTGTGAAAGATGAAGAGGGTGATGTCGAGGTATGTGAACTAACCCCAAATGTCATTTATGCAATAGATGGTTTAGACTGTGCAAATTGTGCGGCTAAGATTGAAGAAAAATTAAACAAAACCGAAGGAATTTTAGGTGCCAACGTTGATTTTATAGCAAAAAAACTGACACTTCAATTCAAAAATTCGCTAGATCAAAAACGTATAGAAGAAAAGGTTCAAAAAATTATTGATAAAATTGAACCTGGCGTAACGATAGCACAATCAAATGTGAAGAATGAAGATCACGTGGATGAAGAATCATCAATGACGAAAGATTTAATCATCTTCGGTATAGGTATCTTACTATTTATTGGAGGATTATTGATTGCTGAAGGAACGGTTTTTCGTTATGTATTACTTATACTAAGTTATTTCATCATCGGTGGAGAAGTTGTACTGAAGGCAGTCAATAACATATATCGAGGTAAGGTGTTCGATGAAAACTTCTTAATGACGATAGCAACTATGGGTGCATTTGCTATTGGAGAGCATCCTGAAGCAGTTGCAGTTATGATTTTTTATCAGGTCGGTGAATTTTTCCAAGACGTAGCAGTCAATCGATCCAGAAGATCCATAAAAAAATTGATGTCAATCAGACCTGATGTCGCAACGATTAAAAAAGGCAACACTTCTGTGGAAATGCGTGTTGAAGACGTTCAAACTGGAGAGATAATGATCATTAAACCAGGCGAAAGAATTCCGCTTGATGGTGAAGTGTTGTCAGGAGCTTCCACAATTGACACAAAAATTCTAACAGGAGAATCTGTGCCTGTAAATGTTACAAAAGGTGAGATGGTACTCTCTGGTTGTATTAATATCAATGGTTTATTGACCGTTAAAGTTACCAAACTCGCAAGCGAATCAACTGTTTCTAAGGTACTTGAAATGGTTGAAAATGCAACCAGCAAAAAAGCACCAACCGAGAATTTTATCACTAAATTTGCACGAGTATATACTCCAATTGTCACTTCGTTGGCTGTTTTGATTGCGGTAATACCACCACTCGTTATACAAGGTGCAACTTTTGAGGAATGGATCTACAGAGCACTTATATTCTTAGTTATTTCGTGTCCATGTGCACTCGTTGTATCGATTCCGCTTGGTTTCTTTGGTGGTATTGGAGCTGCATCAAGAAATGGTATCTTAGTTAAAGGTGGAAACTACCTAGAAGCATTAAATAACATTGAGATTGCAGTTTTTGATAAGACTGGCACATTGACTGAGGGAACGTTTACAGTGACTGAAATCAATACAGCTAATGGTGCAACACAAGTAGAGTTGCTCGAAAAAGCAGCTTATGTGGAAAGTTTTTCTAATCATCCTATCGCTGTCTCAGTCGTCAATAAATACAATAAAGAAATAGATCAAAGTTTAATAACTGATGTTGAAGAAATATCTGGACACGGTGTAAAAGCAACTTATCAAAATGATATCATTGCAATCGGGAATGCTAGATTGATGAAAAGAGAAGGTGTTGAATTCAAGGAATCTGTTTCGTTGGGTTCAATTATATACATCGCTATCAATGGAAAATATGTTGGAAATATTGTTGTCTCAGATCAGATAAAGAAAGACTCAAAAGCAGCTATCAAAATGTTGAAATCATTAGGCATTAAAAAAACTGTCATGCTAACTGGTGACAAGAAATTAGTTGCTGATACAGTTGGACAAGAGTTAGATATCGATGAAATTCATAGCGAATTGTTGCCTGAAGATAAGCTCAATATTGTAGAGAAGTTATTACTCCAAAAATCGAGCAGAGGGAAGCTGTTCTTTGCAGGTGATGGTATCAACGATACACCAGTATTAGCGAGAGCTGATATTGGAATTGCTATGGGTGGACTCGGTGCCGATGCAGCCATCGATGTAGCTGATGTTGTGATTATGAATGATGAACCTTCTAAGATAGGTACTGCGGTCTTTGTGGCAAAGAGAACCAGAAAGATTGTTTGGCAAAATATATACTTCGCATTAGGAGTTAAATTCCTGTTTTTAGCCTTAGGAGCTATCGGAATTGCAACTATGTGGGAAGCCGTGATTGCTGATGTAGGAGTATCATTATTAGCAGTACTAAATGCAATGAGGGTACTCAAATATAACTATAAAATAAATAATTAACTTAAATTATACTAACTTATTAGTGTTTATTCAATTTACGGTTATGTTTTTTAACAAGTCTCTAATAAAAACAGCTTCATTAAGCCATTAATTAGGGGTACTAAAAATCTACACGATATGACACTAGGGTGCTATAATATATACACGATTATAAAGTAGGGGTGCTAAAATTGTATTAAACCTCTGTACCTTAGACAGTCGAGTAAAGGGGATTTAAACCCAATTGAATATTCTTGGGGTTAAAAGATCAATGATGGTGTTTCCGACAAGATAATTTCAAAGTAAAATCCAAAAAATATGTTGCTTTGGTATTTTAACCACCTGTCTAACCATGTAAGGGGAAACATATTTTAGTCGTTTTTGATGTTACTTCAATACACACAGGGTTGATTTTGCAAGCAATATGGTTTTTTCAACGCATATGGAAACAATTACCTTACTTTCTTTAAAAACCTAAATTAAAACTAGTGGTATCAATTTCAACATTATCATCTATTTGAAAAGGAGCATACTCAAGCTATGATTACAGTATTGAGTTTGATAAATATTCATGCCTACTAAAAAAGAAATAAGAAAACAGTTAAAAGAAAGATTTAATTCGAGGCTTGCAAGTATCTTAGACCTTAATGAAATTCGTGGAGATAGATTTAAGCAACATAGCGCATATAATCATGAGCATATGGACTTAATTGATGTCACAGAAGGTACGATTTATAACACATGGAAAGAACTTATAAATCGCTATGATATTTTTATCTTTGACAGTGAAGAATCCAAAATGATCGATGATTATAAATATGGAGAAAATGATGGTTATACATGTAATTTTCTAGTTGTTGAATATGATGAGCATGATGTGATGACACAGTACTTTATCTGGAATCGTTACAGTAATATTACAAGAAAATTACTTAAGATTTTGTCGACAGAAGAATAAGATTATATGATAAATCCTTGATTCCTTGCGCAACTGCAATGAATTAAGGATTTTTTCTTTTAATATGATAAAAGACATTAGGATATCAATACAAAAATCACTTTGCCTTTGTATCATGTGCATCAGTTCATACTTAGATACATATTGATAGTATTTATAAAAGTTTTGCTATAATGAGTATAAACCAAATTAAAATAATATTAATGGAGATTATAATGAATTTTAACAATATTATTATAGATTATATTAATGTGCTTAACTCCGAACAAATAAAGATGTTAGAAAGATCAGACGTCAGTGAAAATTTTGTAGACTCCTTGGACTCAATTAAAGAATTTACAGATTACAGTTTGGAAAATAATTTAAAAGGACACACATTCATTATCAAGTATAAAAGCGATCTTGTAGGTGTTTTATTAATTGTAGAAGGTATCCACTGGGAAACTGATCCAAAACAATTATATAATATACCGTTTTACCGAATAATGGATTTTATTATTAATAAAAATTATAGAGGTTATGGCATAGGTTCTTATGTATTAGAAGAAGTAATTTCAAGAGTCTATAATGAATTTGGTGAACGTCCTGTAGTATTAGGTGTACACAAAGATAATATTGAAGCTGAAAAATTTTATTTAAAGCACAAATTTATTAAAACTGAATATATGGACGGGGATGATTATTATTTCATCCGTTCAATTTAAAGATAATTAATAAACTGTAGATATTATTTTCTACAGTTTTTTTAATAAAGAATATTTAAATTTTATTTTATTATTGTCTAGAATCAATATATCTTCGCTAGATAGATTAAAATCAACTTCCTTATTCATCATGATTCTATTCTTATATGTTTATTTTTGTAATAGAGCACTACCTTTTTCTAAACAGTAACAAACACATATTTTAAGAAGTTGAAATACTTTATTTATTTCTCATTTATTGTTGGATTGTCAAGTAGACATGCTGTTCCATGTGGAGAATAAACTTCAATAAAGATATTGTATATTTTAAGTGATTCATCACCATCTTTGATTTGCTATGTTCCAAAGCTTAGTTTAAGTATTTTTATAGCGTTAATGAGCGTATAATATTTATTAATTATGTTCATTTAATCTACTCTTTATATTTTCCCTATAATATATGTGAGTACATGATTAATTGATTCGAAAATAATATAGAATTTAATTCATTTAATAAAGTATAGACAAGTAAGGGTTTTCACTTGACTATATAAGTAAATATAAATATAATGAATATGAAATAATTATTAAAATTTAACATATATAAAGGGGCTTTCAATGAAGAAATTAATCGTATCATTATTTTTGATAACAATATTTTCACTTATATTAGTAGCTTGTACACCAAAAGATGATAGTCAAAAACCACCTACCGATCTCAATCCAGATGATAAAGAACCGAATATTGTTGATAATAATGCTCCAATATTTGTTGATGCAGTAGATGGTTTTTTAATTCCAATTGAACACCTGCAACATGTTTATGAAGATCTACTTAAAGATATTATTGTAACAGATAATTATAGTAAAAGTGAGGATATAAAGTTAATAGTATCTGATTTTGGTGGTTACAATAAAGATATTTCTGGACAATATACAATTACTATTTCTGCAACAGATGAATCATTAAATACTTCTTTAATAAAAAGAAAAGTGATAGTCGCTGAAAGTTTTAGTATAGATGAAGCGAAACTATATTTAAATAATAAAGTTACAGCCCATAGTTTTAATGAAGTTGATGCTTTATCATACCAAGCATCTGGTACTAAATTTAGAAGTAAAGATATGATTCAAGTTATGTCAAAATCCTTTTTTATCGAAGAGTTTAATAGACATAAATCAAATCATATAAATAATAACAGTATTCCTTATTTTCCTAATGGCGTCATTATAGTAGTTGATATGGCATCCAATATTAAACATGTTAGATTAGCTATTGGTAAAACTGCTGAAATTAATAGTTTAAATGAAATGAGAACAGGTGATGATCTATCTTGGAAGGTAGCACTGGATGGTGTAAATGGCGGTGGTATGTTCAAAGACTTTGTTCCAAGATTAGACGAGTTTATACCAGATGATGGTTTTATTATATTTGTTGGAACTGTCGGACAAGAGTTAGGAAGAAGACTACTAACGAATACTATTTTTGACAGTACTTATATTACTGGAGCAATTGAATATGAAAAAAGAAACGTTGATATTAGAGATATAAAAATTAATGTAGAGATCACAAAAAACTATTTACCTTTACCGGAAAGATTAACGGCACCACAAATTAATATAGAAAGACATATATTAAGCTTTAAACCTGTTATAAACGCCAAAGAATATATTATTTTAGTTGATCAAAAAGAGGTTTTAAGAACATCTCAAACATCTGTTGAACTTGATAAATTAGATTTAGAATTAACACCATCTGAAGATGCAGGTTATTCAATTGAAGTTATTGCAGTATCAAATGATATATATAAATGGGCATCTTCTTTAAAATCTAACAGTTTAAATTATAAAAAAATAAATATTTTAGATTTAGAAAAACCAGTTATATCTGTAAATGAGAATATATTAAAATGGAATAGCATAGAAAATGCAACATCTTATGAAGTTATTTTAAATGTACTTGGAAATGAAAAAGTAATACATCATACAACATCTACAGAACTTGATTTAAATTTATTTGGTTCATTTTATTATGGGACTTCTGATATATATATTAAAGCGATCGGAAATGATTTTTATAGGGATTCTTTATCATCAAATACAATTGAGGTTTTTCTTGGTGAAGTTGAAACATTTGAAATCGATGGATATATGGTTGATATAATTAGAACCTCTGCATGGAATTATTTTGCTAGAAGAGGAGAAAATTATACATCAAGCAAAAAAGGATTTGCTGCTTCACCCTACTTATTTTTAATAACAGATGCAGTTTCATTACTTGATCCGGAATTTGAACTTGAAGTAACAGAATTATTTAGTACAATCATTCTACTTGAATCAAATGGAAATACAAAAATGATTAACTCTATCTCGCCACTTAAAACATGGAATCTACTTGATGGATGGTATGAAAATAAAGAATATAATACAAACACTCAGCAAATTCCAAGTTTTATGTCCTCATTATATGAAGGAGATATGTTGTTAATTGGGAAAAATGGCAACAAAGTAAATGTTGCAACTCCAGAAAAAACATTGTTAACTGATATAGGCGCAAGAGATTTTCTAGCACACTTCTACATTAAGAAAAATCTAAATAATGATTTTACATTAGAAGCATGGCGTGGTGAATTAAGTACATATTTAGACCCAATCAATGTAAACTTTGAAATAATTGAAAGGTTTGAAATTAATGCAGAAAAACTACCTGCACCTGTTATTACTATAAATGAAGAGCAAATCTCCTGGCAATTAGACACTAGAGTAAAAAATTACATGATATTTGTTGATGAAGTCTTTTATATGTATGCAGAAGGTGAATTTATTACATTAGAAAATCTTAATTTAACTGGTAAAGCAGAAGGTAGTGGACCATATAGTATCTATTTAAGTGCAGTGCCAGTTAATCAATTTGAGTGGGCTATATCAGATATTTCAAATAAAGTAGAATATGAAAAATATTCAAACAACCCAGATCCGATTGATCCGGAAGAACCTCATAAAGAAACATTTGATACTTTAAAAATAGGGCAAAATCAAGTACTTATTAGTTTTAATGCAACTGGAATTTTAAATCATACACCCTCTGGCGCATCATTTAGATCTAAAGAAGTTATACAAGTAATGAGTAAAACACATTTTATTACAGAATACACAGAAGCCAAAACAGCTACAGGGTATCTTTCAAACGGATCAGAAGTATTCTTCCCTAATGGTGTTTTACTAATTGTAGATAAAAGTTTTAATGTTAAACATTTACGCATGGGTGTGGGATCAGCTGTAGAGGTTGATGGTAATAATACCGTTAAAACTTCAGGTTTAAAATGGACTAATGCAACTCAAAATGCCACCACAGGTGGTGGATTATTTGCAGGTCTTCTTGGAAATGTATTAGATGAAATTATTCCAGATGATGGTTATATTATATTTGCACCGGCAACCACTTCAAATACTTCTAGAACTTTCTTAATGAAAAACACTTTTGAAAGTGCTTATGTATCAGGTGGATCTAATGCTTCTAAAAAGGATATTGATATTAGACAAATAGATCTTGAGTTATTAAAAAATACCTAGAACTTGGAGAAATTATGAAAAAAATAATAATTATAGTAACTTTAGTATTAGCTTCATTTATCCTGACTATGAAAATAAATAATGTAAATTACAATATTGTTCAATTTGAAGATAGTAAAATAATTTTAAACGCAGTTACACCAAATGCTATAAACCCTAAAACTACAGGAACTGAGATACCATTAGATCATACTAGATCATTAAAAGTTCTAGCAATAGGAAATAGCTTTAGTGATGATGCATTAGAGTATTTTTGGGAAATCGCTAATGACTATGGAATTAATGAGGTTGTTGTAGGGATTGCTTACATGGCAGGTGCTAGGTTAAGTCATCATATTGAAAACATTCAAAGTAATCCAAATGCCTATATATATAGAAAAGAAGTAAATGGTGGTTGGGTAAATAAAAATGATACATCAATTGAATATGCCTTACTAGATGAAGACTGGGATATAGTTACAATACAACAATCAAGTGGCTATAGTGGCTTATCAAATTCATATCAACCAGATTTAAGTAAGTTAATTGAATATATAAGAACTACAACTAATAATCAAAATATAAGAATCTATTGGCATCTTACATGGGCTTATCAATCAACATATAGTGCAGCTGCCTTTTCTTGGTATGATAGAAATCAATTGAAAATGTATAACGATATTGTAAATGCAGTTGATACGCATATTATTCCAAATGAAGAAATCTATGGAATTATTCCCGCAGGTACTGCTATTCAAAATGCTAGAACTAGTTTCTTAGGCGATAATTTAACTAGAGATGGATATCATTTAACCTATGATTTAGGTAGATATGCTGCTGCATTAACATGGTTTCACAAATTAACAGGTTTTTCACTTGATAATATTAGCTATCGACCTAAAGGTGTCACGATTCTAGAAAAAGAAGTATTTGCTGAAGCTGCTTATAATGCTGTTAAAAATCCTTTCAAAGTTTTAAATTCAACTTATACATCAAGAATTCCTGATACTACAAAATATGAAAAAATTCAGCTAGATTATCAATTAGGTTATTGGAATCCTTTAAGCCTAGAACCAAAGATAACTTCAGATGATCGTTTTGGAAAATATTATGTAACTATGAGTACTAGACTTACTAAAGATATGTTACCTGAAGGATCAATTATAAGTTTTAATGACGAATATAAACTTAAAATTAATTTATGGTCCAAATCAGGTAGTGGCAAACAATCTGAATTTATTAGAGATAAAGATATCCTTATAACAAGTGATATTTGGCAAGACTTTGAATATATTTCGTTTAATTTCGCTGCAGATTATGGAATAATTAATCTAACAAATAAAGTTATTGATGTTTCAAATAATATTAATATTTACTCTCCTAAAAGATAAATAAAAAGGCCATTGGTTAGTGTTAATTTAATAACACATCCAATGGTCTTTTTATATATGTTTATGATAAGCATATCTTAATGAATCTATATCTGTTTTAACATGAACCACACCACATTTAATAAAACCTTGACGCTCTAAAGATTTAATCATTGGTAAATTTTTGGGGTGTGTATCTATTCGAATATCTCTAATATTAAAATATTGGAAAACGTAATCTATCATTTTACTTGTTAAGTTTAACCCGACATAATCATTAGATAGGGCAATTCTATGTATCGCTTTATAAGGGTTGTCATTTAGCCACTTTCCAATAATATCATCATAAACGCTATCTATCGAAAAAACGCTCATAGTACCCACGACTTGTTGATCCATAATGTACACATATAAATGATTATGTGTGATATCTTCTTTGATTATGTCAATGTTTGGATAATTGTTTTGCCACTGAGTCATACCACTATTTTTCATTCTTAATTGCGCTTGCTTAATTACACCCATTATTTGATTTAAATCATTAAAAGTTCCTAAACGTATCATAATTACACCTCTATAAATATTATATCAATAAATAGATTAAACAAAGTTTAATTGATATATACTAACAATGTTAGAATTATACTTTTAAAGTGTTATAAATGTAGTGTAGTGTTTTTTTTTGTATAATAAGAATATCTTTAAAATATAAAGAATTTATCAGTATATTAAACGTATTAAGAAAGTAAGGTATATAAATATGCAAAATAGAATAAAAATAGCAATTATAGGATATGGTAATTTAGGTAAAAGTGTAGAGTCATCTATTTTACAAAATTCAGATATGGAGCTTTTTGGAATTTTTACAAGAAGAGATCCTAAATCTTTAGTACCACTGACAAAAACTGCACGAGTTTATCACCTAGATGATGTTGAAAAATTTAAAGATCAAATTGATGTAGCTATTTTATGTGGAGGAAGTATGTCTGATCTACCACATCAAGGACCATTTATTGCTAACTTAGTAAATACAGTAGATGGATATGATAACCATGCATTAATCAATGATTACTTTAATAGTATGAATATTGCATCATTAAATTCAAATAAAGTAAGTATAGTTGCTAGTGGCTGGGATCCTGGAATGTTTTCAATTAATCGTATACTTGTAGAAGCAATACTACCTATTGGTGAAACATACACATTTTGGGGTAATGGAGTAAGTCAAGGGCATTCAGATGCTATTAGAAGAGTTAAAGGTGTTAAGAATGCAGTTCAATATACAGTGCCTAAAACTAGTGCAGTTGATGCTGTTAAAAGCGGAAAAATGCCTCAATTAACTACTAAAGATAAGCATAAAAGAATTTGTTTTGTGGTTGCTGATGAAAATGAAGATTTATTACGTATTGAAGATGAAATTAAGAAAATGCCAAATTACTTTGAACCTTATGAAACCGAAGTAAATTTTATAACTGAAGAAGAATTGAAACTTAATCATAGTGGATTACCACATGGTGGATTAGTTATTAGACATGGTAAAACAGGTATAAATAAGGAAAATAATCAAATAATAGAGTATAAATTAAAATTAGATTCAAATCCAGATTTTACTGCAAGTGTGTTACTAGCATATGCAAGAGCTGCTTACAGATTAAATAGTGAGGGTGTAGTGGGTGCAAAAACTATAGCAGATATTGCACCAGGATACTTAATTAATAAATCAGCAGAAGAAATTAGACGATTATTAATCTAATTATATATTCTAAAGAGGATAATTTACTACTCTTAATAGTATATTTAAAAATGATGATGTACTATAATATTTTTTTAAGTCTTATAATAAACGGCCCTTTAAAAAATTATGTGGTATACCACACTATAATGGATAGGTATATTGTTACCACACAATAATTTATATATCTATAATTTAATGTACTTAAATGTGTTACTAAATAGACTGATTGATATGATACCTCTAAAGTAGACACAGGAAATAATATAAAGAAATATATATTATTACTGTTAATACTTGGAGGTATTTTTTAATTTGTTAAATTTCTTTTAATTGTTGCATAAATCAACCATACCCCTAAGGGTATGTGTTATAATCAAGCATTGAATAAGATAGAAGAAGTTAAATAGGAGAAAATAATGTTTTTTACAAAATCAGTTCAGTGGAAAGATATTAAATATACAGACTTAGTTATAGATGTTAGAGAGCCTCATGAATATCATGTATACAATCATAAGGGATCAAAAAACATACCATTATCTCAAATATCAAAGTACAAAACAGATAAGAAGGTCTTTGTGACATGTCAATCAGGAATGAGAAGTAGAATAGCTGTTGGTATATTAAAGAAAAATGGTGTTGATGCTGTAAATATTAAAGGCGGCATGATGAAATATTATACAAGATAAAGGAGTTTTTAAATTGAAAAAAATAATAGTAATTGGTGGCGTAGCAGGTGGCATGAGCTTTGCTACTAGATATCGTAGATTGAACCAAAATGATGAGATGATTGTTTTTGAGAAAGGACCATTTGTTTCATTTGCTAATTGTGGGTTACCATATTATATTTCTGGTGAAATAGATAGTAAAGATAAATTATTAGTCGCTAAAGATACCATGTTAATAAATAGATTTAACTTGGTCATTAAACAAAATCATGAAGTCGTAAAAATTGACAGTGATAATAAAATAGTAGAAGTTTTAAATGATGGTATATTACATAAATTTAAATACGATAAATTAATTATTTCAACGGGAGCTAAACCAATCATACCTCAAGTAAAAGGCTTAGATAAAATACCTTATTTTACACTAAGAAACATACCGGATCTAGATTATATTATGAATTTTATTGAAACAAACAACCCTAAAAAAGTTGCTATCATCGGAGCTGGATTTATCGGACTTGAAGTAGCAGAAAATTTAAAAAAACTTGGACTTGATGTCATAATTATTGAAAAAGCGAGTCAGGTATTAACACCACTTGATTATGAAATGAGTCAATTTGCAAAAGATGAGTTGGAAAAAAATGGTATCAGTGTTTATACTTCTAAAGAGCTACTTGAAGTTAAAGAAAATAGACTTATTTTAGACGACTTAGAGTTAAATGTAGATTTTCTAATTAGTTCAATTGGAGTTATGCCTGAATCAAATCTTGCACTTGATGCAGGTATAAAACTAGGTTATAAAAATGGTATTGAAGTAAATGATAAATTTGAAACCTCAATAGAAGATATATATGCTGTTGGTGATGCAATTGTTGTAAAAAACTATATAACAAATGAAGATACATTAATACCTTTAGCAAGCCCTGCAAATCGTCAAGGTAGACAACTTGCTGATATTTTAAATGGTTTAGAAGTAACTTATAAGGGTACACTAGGAACATCAATTGTAAGAATATTTGATCAAACCTTTGCAACTACTGGTTTAAATGAAAAACAACTTGAAAATAGAAACTATAAAGTTATACATCTTCTAGCAAATGATCATGCAGGATATTATCCAGGTGCGACCTCGATTAATTTAAAAGTTATATTTGATCCTCATACTGAAGAAATACTTGGTGCACAAGCAGTTGGCAAAAAGGGTGTTGATAAAAGAATCGATATTATAGCAACCGCTATAAAATCAGGATTAAAGGTAAGTGATCTACAAGAGTTAGAACTTACTTATGCCCCACCATTTGGTAGTGCTAAGGACATAGTTAATTTAGCAGGATATGTTAGCCAAAACATTATTTTAGGACATTCTAAAACTTACCAATGGTATGATGTTGAAAGACTTAAAAGCGAAGGAGCATTATTTGTTGATCTAAGAAGTAAAGAAGAGGTTTTAGCACTTGGAAAAATACCTGGATCAATAAATATAGCTATTGATGAATTGAAATCAAGAATAAATGAAATACCTTTAGATAAAAAGATAATCTTATATTGTCAAAGTGGAACTAGAAGTTACAATGCAGAACAAACTTTAAGACCACTAGGTTATAATTGTTATAACCTAGATGGCTCATATAGTATATATAGTAAAGTGTATAAGGAGGTTAAATAAATGTATCAATCAATTATTGCTCATGAATTAGAACAACTTGTTAGAAAAGAAAACGTTAAAGTAATAGATGTTAGAGAAACATATGAATTATCAATGGGTCATATTAAAAATATGATTCATATGCCAATATCAGAATTTGGAAAACATCTACATAAAATAAACAAAAATGACCACTATTATGTAGTATGTTTAAGTGGTTCAAGAAGCCAGATGGTATCTAATTTTTTAGCTCAGCAAGGTTATAAAATAACAAATGTATTAGGTGGCATGAGTGCCTATAATGGAGATTTAGTTTATGAAGTGTGATATCAGTATCGTTAATCGATTAAAAAGAAGTCAAGGACAGATGAATGGTGTATTAAAGTTAATAGAAAATGAAGCAACATGTGAAGAAATTGTTATGCAACTTAAAGCAATTAGATCAAGTGTTGATAGAATCATCGGTTTAATTACTACATCAAATCTTGTTCAAAAAATAGAACTTGAAAATCAAGTAGATTTAAAGGGCATTGATGAAGCTTTAAATCTGTTAATTAAAAGTATATAAAAAATAAAACCATCAATTTTGAACAGCCCCTTGTCAAGTAGACACGGTAAATAATATTAAATTAGATAGCCATATACCTATATTCTAAAGGTGTGTGGCTTTTTAAATCTATACTTTAATATATAAAAATCCTTCATTTTGTAGTAATGCCAATTTAAAGACACCACTTGCTGTAATTTTAGTACCAGATATTACTTTATTAATATCGATACCATATGAATTTAAACTGTTATTACATAAATAGTATGTAGCGTTCGTGTTAATTTTAATGTTACTATTATCAACAGTAAAATTTCTAACTGCTTCACCATTAATAACTATATTTATAACATTACTATCATCTTCTTTAAGTAAATTGTTAATATTATTTTGCATCCTATTTATTTGATCAATGTTACTTACATGTAAAACGACTTTTATTATATTATCTTTCAATTATTAAACCTCCATTTTATCCTTTTTTAAATCATAATCTTTTAATGCTAAATTTAAATATATACCAACTATAGGCATAAAGCCTAATAAATAATATCTACTAACAGGTTTTAATATTAAAGGACTAATAAATATCATAAATATGAAATCAATGGTCATAATATGTATAAACGAATCATTTAAAAATGCATTTAAGTAGACTTGAAAATTACCCAATATAAGACCAAATATAATGATTATTATAGTAGTAAACATTAAAATGAATGAAGTGTATTTAAACACTCTAATATTTCTATATTTTGGGTTTTTTTTATAAATAAAATAAGGTGCAACAGCAAATCCACCTAAAACAAATCCTAAAAATAAAAATATAAAATCAACTTTATTGAGTTTATTTGTAGTTATAGCAAATAGTAAAAAGGTAAGTGGGAACATACCTAATAAATTAAATACTGCAAGTATAAGTGGATCTACATTCATTGAAAAAATATCAGATAATAAGTTTAGACTAGAGTATTTAAATACTAGATGATAAATCGTATATATAATTAGCAAAACATAACTAAAAGTTATTATTTTTTTCATTTTATACCTCCAAGTATTAATTTAATGATACATTATATTTGTTTATTAAAATCGATTAATGCCTTTATATCATACATAAATATTATATAAAAAGACATAATAAGAGTACATGCTATAATATTATATAATATCCTGTTTAAATAACAGCAATGAGGTTAATTATAGAAAATTAAGAAGAACATATAGAGTATTGATAATTGGGTTTATATTTGAATTCATTTTACTGATGATTAAGCAGCTTGTTATTTATTACTACAAATTAATTATAAGTTTTGATTTATTATTAATAGTGAATGTTCAAATACTTTATTTATAAGGGCTGTTGATATGATTGATATATTTAATTTTATATCGGATTTTAATTTAATAGAACAAAATTTTAAGGCAGATGCAGCCAAGACATCGAAGTTTTACTTCCAAAAAAAATTTTGACTCAAATCGAAATATATATGTAGCTTCTAGTCGGTTAAGGTAGTGCTGAAAGGAGTTTTATTTTACTGTTGTAAAAATTGAATAAAATATCATGAAATATGATGAAAAAGTACAAAATATAAAACAAAAATCAGGCAATGGTTTTTTAAAACTTACTTTAATAAAGGTAATTATGGTGAATTCAAACTATATAAAAAAATCATAAAAACATTTGGTACCAACTATTTTTTTACGAATCTATATTTAGATAATATTAATACTGAGCATACAGAAGTTGATGTTGTAGTAATTTCTAAACATGATATTTATGTTTTTGAAATGAAAAACTATTCAGGTTATATATATGGTTCAAAAAATGATCAATACTGGACTCAAGTATTAAATCGATTTTTAAAGCATAAATTATATAATCCATTTAGACAAAATTATGCTCATCTAAAATCCCCTTGAAAACTATTTAAATATTAGTTTGAATAAATTAGTTCAAATAATTTTTTTTCAAATTATTCAAAAATAAAAGTAAACAAAGATGATTCATTCAATTAGGTACAATTAAAAAACGTAAATAAATATATAAAAATGCATATAAAAAATAACTTAGAAGTTTTTACAAATGAGGAAATTAAACAATTTTCACAATTATTAATTTTGCGTTCCAATATGACAGATGAAGTTAAGAATAAACATATCCAAGAGGTTATGATCAATAAAAAAAAATAAAACTTAAAAGTTCATATTTCTGTTTTATGTAGTCATGATATAATTTATATGGTACAACAAAATTTAGGGGATAACAGCAATGAAAAAAATATTAATACTAATAATAACAATACTGTTTACTGCAATATTAGTTTCTTGTATGGACAAAGAAAATAATCTAAAACAATATAAATTAGAATTAGACTTAGATAATAATTCTTCAAATAAAGTTTTATATACAGATGTTCAATCAATTCTTACGGATCCTGTTATACCAACTAAAGATGGTTACATATTTTTATATTGGGAAAACACCAAAACTTTAAAAAGATTTGATTTTCCAAACCAAATCAACGAAGATACAAAACTAAAAGCCATTTATAGGAAACTAAATATCTATACTGTGACCTTTAATCAATCAAATTTTATGACACAAGAAATTATTGAAGGAAAAACGGCAGTTAATCCAGGTAATGTTGAAATACTTAACTATAAATTTATAGGGTGGGTATATGATAAAACCAATGCTATTTTTGATTTTGATAAGGAAATTAACAATAACTATGTGTTAAATCCATTATGGGAACAAGAATTCAATACTGGTTTAAAATATAGCATGATTTCTACTGATTTTGGTAATTATTATTTCGCACAATTAGTCGATGATGGGCCTAAAAAACTTATTATACCTAATATTTACCAAGGGCATTATATAAATGATCTCATCTCAAGTAGTGGTGGAAGTGGTATTGAATCGATTTTTATACACAAACATGTAATTTCAATTGAAAATAAGTTCTTTTCATCTGCTGATAGCTTAAAAGAAATTGTTGTTGATGAATCAAATACATCTTTTTATAGTCAAGATGGTATATTATATACTAGATTTTATGATGAACTTAAACTTATGTTTTATCCTATTAATAAGGAATCACTATTATATTTAATAGATAGTAATGTGACAACCATTGAATCTAATTCATTTATGAACAATAAAGGTATTCATACATTAAATCTTATAAATGGAAATTTAAAGGAGATTAGGTCACATGCATTTAATTTTTCAAATATTAAAAATATTGTGGTCCCCAAGAATGTTTTAATTAATAATTCGGCATTTTATTTATATGAAAATGGAAATATATTTATTGAGGACGAATCATATAGTTTTGAGGTTCAAAAATCTACAAATGTTTATACTAAAAATCAGTGGATAATGACTCCTGATGGACCTGAAATTATTAGTAAATAACCAACTAACTATTTTGACTGGTTTTATTTGAACTGATAAATATATATAAGTATAACTTAATAAATTAATATAAAAATGATGTCTAGAAATGTAATTAATTAGTACATCATTTTTATAGAAAGTTGATAATTATGGAATTGTTAAGTATAGGAGTTATTTTAATATTAGGTTTTTTAGCGGGTATAATTTTTGATAAAATTAAACTGCCTAAAATAATAGGAATGATTGTTGTAGGCATATTTATTGGTCCATCTTTTTTGAATATAATTGATGACTCTATTTTAAACATATCCACTCACTTAAGGATGATTGCTTTAATAATCATTCTTACCAGATCTGGGTTATCATTGGATATTAAAAAGTTTAAACAAATTGGTAGACCAGCAATTTTAATGTGCTTTGTTCCTGCAATATTTGAGATTATTGGTGTTGTAATATTTGCTACTTTACTACTAAATATTAATATCTTTGAATCTATTTTGCTTGGATCTGTACTTGCTGCTGTCTCTCCTGCAATTGTTATACCTAGAATGATTGATTTAAAAAATAAGGGATATGGAGTAAGTAAAAATATTCCAGAACTTATCATGGCCGGTGCATCTGCTGATGACATTTTTGTCATTGCACTTTTTTATGCTGTATTAAATTTATTAAAAGGTGGTAATTTAAGTTTAATGAATATCATTAACATACCAATTTCCATTATTTTAGGTATACTTTTGGGTATTATAATTGGTTTTATTCTAAGTACATTATTTACTAAATTTAAATTTGATATTATATTTATAACTTTAATCGTTTTAAGTACGTCTTTTATAATGATTGGGGTAGAAATATTGTTGGTGGATTATTTAAGTATCTCTGCACTCTTAGCTATTATTAGTTTAGCTATGACTCTATTTATAAAACATGAAAAACTTGCAGTAAAATTAGAGATAAACTATCAAGGAATGTGGAAATTTTTTGAAATATTATTGTTTGTCTTAGTTGGAATATCAGTGGATATCAACTATGCACTTAGTCAAGGGTTCACACCAATTTTAATTATACTTATAGGTTTAACATTTAGAATGATTGGTGTATATGTTTCATTACTTTTTACTGATTTTAATTTTAAAGAAAAAATGTTTATTATGGTTTCATATATTCCAAAAGCTACAGTCCAAGCATCCATTGGTGGACTTGCTTTAGCTAGTGGACTTCAAATAGGTGCTTTAGTACTTACAACAGCTGTGTTATCTATATTAATTACTGCCCCACTGGGTGCATTAATAATTGATAACACGCATCATATAACATTAAATAAATTATCATACGATGTCGATTCATTATAAATGAAGTTATTTTTTACATATGCTATAATTTATTTATTCACAATAAATTATAATTAAATAGTTTATCGTAATTAGGGGAGACTAATTATGAAAATCAGTCAAGAGATGTTAGATTTATTTTTTACTGATAATAAAAAGAGTTTATATTTTTCCAATCTAAAGATTATCAGAGGAATGTTATTTTTTTTAATGATTTTTATTTCAATGTTTTCATTTGCTTCATTTCATCTATTAGAAAATCAGTTTAGAGTTAATCGTTTATTAATTATATTTTTGACTGTTTTTATATTTTATTTAAGTATATATATATTAATTATAAAATTAATTAAGCATAATATAAATATAGAGTTTCTAAATGTAATTATCAATTACACCATCATTTTAACTTTACTTGCATCAATAATAATTATTGCAATTTTTATTGCACCAATTACTACAAGACCTACATTTTTTTTGTTGATAAATGTATTAACGCCTTCAATGTTTATTTTAAGTAGAAAAGAAATTATATCCATTAATCTTGTTACTTCATGTGTATTTTTATTATTATCATATTTATTTAGGCAAGATGCCTTCATTGATGATTCATATATAGCTATAGGAAGCATTGTTATAGGTTTACCATATAATTTATTATTCTATAGAATAAAAATGGAAGATGCATATATTAAAAAATTATATTATTTACAAGCTTATCAGGATACTTTAAGTGATTTACCGAATAGAAGAGCATTTTTAGCTAAAATTCAAACTTCACTAAATAATTTTAATGATAACACCTTATTGTTTGCTATATTAGATTTAGATAATTTTAAAAATATTAATGATAAATATGGGCATACATTTGGAGATTATATTATTAAAGAGTATTCTTTAAGACTACGTAATTTTTCTGATGAAAATCAAATTTTTGTATCTAGAATCGGTGGCGACGAGTTTATTTTATTTGGTCTAAATTATCCTGAAAAAAAGGCTAAAGAACTCTTGCAAGAAATTGTTGATAGAACAAGATTGTTTTCGTTTAATAATGATGTCAAAATTTCAATTAGTATTGGATCTTTTTTTACAAGAAACCCTAAAAAATATGTATTTGATGAAATATTTAATATTGCAGATGAGTCTTTATATAAAGTAAAAACTACAACAAAAAATAATTATGAAATTATAATTGATAAAACAGATTAGATTAATTGATCTGTTTTTTTTAAAATATGAACTTTAATGTTATAATTTAGAAAGACAATATTTATAGAGGAAAAAGCGCATGAAAAAGACATTAATTTTATTATTTATTTTAGGAGTATCACTCATACTTATCGGTTGTGATAATAAAGAAATCGAAAACCCTGATGATTTAAGTAATTTAGAATATTATAACTATTTAAAGGATACAAATCCTGTGATTACTATAACTGTTAAGGATTACGGTGTTATGAAGGCTCAACTTTTTTATGAAGTTGCTGAAAACACTGTGAATAATATGATTGATTATATTGCAGATAACTCATACGAAAACAGTAGTTTTCATCGTGTGATTAAAGATTTTATGATTCAAGGTGGTATGATAGAATATGTAAAAAATCCAATTAGGGGAGAATTTTCACTAAATGGATTTGAAAATGATTTAAAACATACAAGAGGGGTACTATCGATGGCAAGAACTGGAGAAGTCAATAGTGCAACTTCACAATTTTTTATAGTACATAAGGAAACTGATTTTTTAGATGGTCGATATGCATCATTTGGTGGTTTAATTTATGGTTTTGATGTACTTGATAAAATAGCTAATTTAGCAACAAATTCATCAGATTCTCCACTTAATAAAGTTATTATCGAAAATATTACAGTTGAATATAATGGATATGTACCAAAAACTGTAATATATAACTAAATGATAAGTTTAATTATAACCAGTAAGTCACTGGTTATTTTTATTTAAGTACGAATTAAAAAATATTTTAAGTTTAGACTTAACAAATTAATTATAATATGGTAATATAGTTATATACAATGAAACGAGGTATTTACTATGAACTGGTTTATGTCTTTAGATTTATGGATTCAAGCACTCTTGGGTGGATTATTTACCTGGTTTGTAACAGCTTTAGGTGCAAGCTTAGTATTCTTTTTTAAAAATATTAGTAAAAATATATTAGGAATGATGTATGGTGTAGCGTCAGGAGTTATGGTTGCTGCAAGTTTTTGGTCATTACTATCTCCTGGTATTGAAATTGCTGAATCACAAGGAAAAATTGCATGGTTGGTTGCAGCAATAGGTTTTGGACTTGGAGGCTTGTTTTTGTTTGGTGCAGATAAAATAATTCCACATATGCATTTTGGTAAAGATAATGTTAGAGAAGGCTTAACAACCAAAATGAAAAGGACTATTTTATTAGTTTTTTCAATTACTTTGCATAATATTCCTGAAGGACTGGCTATTGGTGTTGCATTTGGAGCAATTGGTTTAACAACAGGATCAGTAGAGTCAGCAACTATTGCAGCAATGGTCTTAGCTTTAGGTATTGGTATTCAAAACTTTCCTGAAGGGGCTGCGGTATCTATTCCTTTATCACATGAAAAAATGGGACGATTTAAGGCATTTATGTGGGGGCAAGCTTCTGCATTAGTGGAACCATTATTTGCTGTTTTAGGAGCAATTTTAGTAACACAAATGACAGTGATTTTACCATATGCACTAGCATTTGCTGCAGGTGCGATGATTTATGTTGTAGTCGAAGAGCTTATACCTGAAGCTCAGGAAAATGCAAATTCAGGTACACATTATGCAGTTTTTGGATTTATGGTAGGTTTCATCATTATGATGATACTTGACGTAGCTTTAGGTTAAAGGTAAATTATTAATAATCAACCAAAATATATTTTAAAAAAGGACATCAAAAAGATGTCTTTTTTTATCTAAAATAACTTTATATGAACATTTATTCATAATTACTATAACTTTGCTTGACAAACACATTATTAAGTCTTAAGATAGATGTGTAAATACAATTCAAACATAAAAATTAATAGAAGAGGAATGATAAAAATGCATGGAAAAACAATTGATGAAATGTATGTTGGTCAATTTGCTTTATTAGAAAAAAAGATTACAGATGCCGATGTATATATATTTGCTGGAGTTACTGGTGATATGAACCCAGTACACTTAGATGACTTATATGCGAGTTGTTCTATTTTTCAACAAAGAATAGCTCATGGAGGTTTAGTTTCAGGTTTATTTTCGACAGTTTTAGGAACAGTTCTACCGGGAATAGGAACTATTTACTTAAAACAAGAATCTAAATTTGTAAGACCAGTTTTTATAGATGATACAGTACATATTAAAGTTGAAGTAACTAGTTTAGATCCTATAAAAAACAGAGCAACGCTTTCTACAATAGCTACTAATCAACATAATGAAAAAGTAATCATAGGTGAAGCTGTTGTGATGCCACCTAGAAAGGAAGAAAGTAATGAATAATATAAATAAACTATTAGGTATTAAATATCCGGTTATACAAGGTGGAATGGCTAATATCGCAACAGCAGAACTTGCTTCAAGTGTTTCTAATGCTGGGGGACTAGGACTTATTGGTGCTGGTGGCAATGATGTGAACTGGGTACGAGACCAAATACATAAAATTCGAAAGTTAACGGATAAACCATTTGGAGTAAATATCATGTTAATGAGTCCACACGCAAGTGATATTGCACAAATGTTAATAGAAGAAAACGTAAAAGTAGTTACAACAGGTGCAGGAAATCCTGTACCATACATGGAAGCATGGAAAAAAGCTAATATGATTGTTATTCCAGTAATTCCATCTGTTAAACTTGCGATGAGAGTTGAAAAAGCAGGTGCTGATGCAATCATTGCTGAAGGAATGGAAGCGGGCGGGCATATTGGAAAACTTACAACTATGGCTATGATTCCTCAAATAGCTGATGCTGTAAATATACCAGTAATTGCTGCAGGTGGTATTGCAGATAAAAGAGGTGTACTCGCAAGTTTTGCATTAGGTGCTAAAGGCGTTCAAATTGGTACTGTTTTACTGGCAACTAAAGAATGTCCAATACATGAGAATTATAAAAAATTAGTTGTTGATGCAACAGATACAGATACGATTATTACTGGTCCGGAAAAAGCACCAGTTCGTGTCATTAAAAATCAAATGGCTGTAAGTTATGTTAACCTTATTAAATCTGGAGCTAGTTTTGAGGAGTTAGAAAATTTAACATTAGGTTCTCTTAAAAAGGCAGTTTATGAAGGTAATATTGAAAATGGTTCTTTTATGGCTGGTCAAATTTCTGGTTTAGTAAAAGAAATAAGAACTGTTAAAGAAGTCTTAGATGATATGTTTTTAGAAGTAGATAAGTATAAAGATAGCTTACATGTACTCTAATTTTCCATTATAGTTAAAATGCACATAATTTAAATAAGTTTGTTTTGGTAAAGTAATTATTAATTTAATATGATAGAATATGAGATGTATTAGTAACATAGCTACTATTAAATAAAAATGACTGTAAGTACTTAGTGCTTACAGTTTCTTTTGATAAGAGGATTTATGAAAAAAAATGCTATTCGACATGTAGTCATAATAAGTTTGATAGGAAATATCATACTAACATTAATTAAATTAATATTTGGGTATTTAGGCAATTCGGAAAGTTTAATTAGTGATGGAGTAAACTCATTTGTAGATATATTTATTAGTTTAATGCTACTTGTAATATTAAAGGTTGCCCATAAAGATGCAGATGATAACCATCCATATGGTCATCAAAAATATGAGGGAATTATTTATTTACTTTTGAGTATAATCATTATAATTGTAGGTTTTTTCTTAGGTTATAGTGGATTAATCAATTTGATAGATTATATTAAAGATCCATCTTTATTTATAATTCCTAAATACTTTTCAATATTAGCAGCTAGTGTTTCACTTATAATTAAATTATTTTTATTTACTATCAACTATAAAACTGCAAAGAAATATCAATCTGTTGCATTATATGGAGATAGTAAAAATCACCTTTTTGATATTTTTTCAACTTTAATTAGTTTAACTAGTATTATTTTTGCTGTTTCAGGTTTTATTTATTTTGAATCTATCGCTACTATGATAATTGCGATGTTTATACTATATTCAGGTATTAAAATGATCAAAGAAGCAATTTCATTTTTAGTAGATGAAGCACCTAAAGAAAATATTGTAGAATCAATTTATGAACATATAATAAAATGTAATGGTGTTATTAAAATTGATGATTTAAAGGTTAGGAAACATATGAGTGAATTGTATGTAGATGTTGAAATTGCAGTGGATAAGAATTTAAGCTTAAAAGAAGCACATAATATTGCAGAGAATGTGCATGATCATATAGAAAGTAATTTCGATGTAATTCATTGTATGGTTCATGTAAATCCTTATAAATCAAGATAAATTACATTAATAATAATCCTCAAAAAATATATACATTTTATATTTGATGTATAATCTTAATTTGAGGATTTTTTTATAAAAAAAACTCATATTAGTTATGAGCTTTTTTATTAAATATTATATTAGAAGAATACAGAACGTGCTTGTTCTTTAACTTCTTTAGAAGCTGAAAATGGAATTCTAGTTGTATAATTTGATCTAGCAGCTACAATCATTTTAGTTGGCCATGCAAATATATCTGCATTCCATCTTAATACTGTATCATTATAAAGTTCTCGTGCAGCGGTAATTTCTTTTTGTAAATAATTATTTTGTTGCATTGCATCAGCAAGCGCACGATGAGCTTTTAAATCAGGATAAGCTTCAAATGCTACATTGATTGAACGCATTGCACTATCGACATTACCTTGAATTTCATTTCTATTTTCTTCATTTGGATGTACACCACTACGAAGAGCTGCTACAGACTTCATAACATCTTTATCTAAATCAATAGACTTTTGAACAATACCTACAACGTTTTGTAGAACTTGTACTCTTTGTTCTAGGTAGTTATCGATTTGTGATGCATTGTGTTGAAGACGTTGTTGTAATTGGTTGAAATATTTTTTAGCATTAATTTTCATAAATAAGAAAATTAAACCTGGAATAATCCCCAATACCCATAATACGATTTCAAAAATTAATGAACCAACCCCAACCTTTACAGGAAGTTGTTTTTCAATAACATTGATATCACGTCCGTCTGGATTGACTGGACCTTGTAACTCATCTAATTCATTTCCCATTTACTTTATTCCTTTCGTTTCTTTTATTTTATCATTTTTTTTATCATTTAATATGGTTGCAACAAAATTTTTCATTATAAATAGATCTTTTGTATCTATTTTTTTATCTTTAAGGTCTGTTATGATTTGTTTTACTCTTTCTGCATGTGTTAGAGGTTTGTTTTCAATATTAACTTTCACATTGACCTCAGAAGATTTTTCTACAGGAATATATTCATCCCATGGAATAGGTATAGTATGCATTCTACCATCTCGACCTAGTCTAGTTTCATAACTTATTCTAGGAATTGATTTATAACCATAAGCAGTAACTTTTATAATGTCTTCAGCATTTTTACTTTCTGAAACTGAAGTTTTTAATATGTTTCTTGTGACAGACTCACTATGTTTAAACTGATTAATATCCATATTATTAACAATACGTTCATGTTCGAAAAATGAAACATAACTATCATATAAATCTTTATATATATATTCTTGTGTGACTGTTTGTTGATATAAAGGTATAGCTAATAATGGAGCAAATGCAAAGTAGATATGTTTAAAATAAGCGTTTTGATAGTTTTTGAATTTTTGAATAATATCATCAATATCGTAACTAGAATAATAAGATGTTGGCATATTAAGCTTAATTGTTGATAATTGTTCAGGTATAACGATGTTTATTTTTTTATGCTTGATAAAGTTAAAATCATCACCAAAACCAATATTTTTATCTTTCATTAATTCAAGTAACTCGGTTTGAGCAAGTGGAGTGAATAATAGTCTGAACTGAACTTCATGGTTTCTGTCGATTGCATTAAATAAAACTTCAAATTCAGAATTACCAAATACTGTATAATTTGTACCTTGACTTAAACTTTTTCTGGATTTTTTCTCTAATTTTTTGATACTTTTATTAACATGCTTATCAATTTGCTTTTCACTCATATTTTCAGCATCTGAATCTTGTCTAGAAAAAATTAAATCAGGTGCCGCATCATTACCATAAACCAAATAGGACTGTTCAGTATAATATGGATAAGGTTTCGTAATCGAAGCGCTTAATACTTGAGAATGATGATTAGTAACGGTTCTACCATTAACAGTAGAAGTAGTCGTCCAATGTATTGTAATTGATCCAGTATATGTTTTGGTGCCTAATTTATGAACTAGATCCTCAGCAATATAATATGGATTTCCTTTTAAATCACCAGATTGAACATAGAGTGTAGATCTATTATAGTCTTCTAATTCGTCTAATCCAAATTTAGTAACTAAATAGTCAAGCCTTTTTGAATCAAACATAGCATCCATCTTAATGAGTGGTATAGTTTGCTGAAAAAGTTCTTGACTAATACCTTCATAAAAGGAATTATTTAATGGAGCCATTTGTGCCCAAGCCTCATCATATAATAGTTTTATTTTATCAACAATAATTTGTTTATCTGCCTTTAAAGATTTAATAACAGGATTGAGTTTAGATTTAATAATAAATATAAATACTACAAAGAGTATAACTGATGCAGGAATTATGGACCAATAAATAATTGACTGTGTATCAATTGTTAACTGATATATAGAAATAATCATTGCTACAACTAATAAAATCATTAAAAATATTAAAAATGACTTTAATCCTTGTTTTTTACTTATGGATCTAGATAAATTTTCTTTTACTTTTTCCTTAGCTTTTATATCTTTAACAGTTAACCTGTTTGCATCAACATTTACACCAGACTTAAGTATTAAGGAATCTAGTTTTTCACTTACATGCTTTTCATGAAGTGATTTATAGATGTTTTTATATTCATCTAGAGGGTGATTAATCATTATTTGATCTTGGTCAATTGATTGTGCCATAAATTGTACCTACTTTATATAAATATAGTTTAAATATAGTAATTATTAATTTAAGTTTACACCAAAAGCCGTTAATGTCAAATGATTTAAATATATAAAAAAACTAACATGGCTATCTAACTTATATAAATATCTAAGTTATACATTTAATATAATAAAAAACTCGATACTTTTAGTAACGAGTTTTGTAAAAATTATTTATGAAAAAAACAAAGGGATACAGCATCTAAACCAATATGTGCGGTCATAACACTTGCAATACGACCAATTCTTAAATTATTATAACCTTTATTATTTAGTAATTTAATCATACTATTAAGTAAGTTCTCATTTGCAGAGTAGTTAATACCTACTTCAGTATTTTTATTAGGTGCATTTTTTTCTAAATATAGAACTAATTCATTTAATGCGCGTTTAGTTCCAATTGCGGTCTTTACTGATTTTATGCCATCTTCAGTAATTTTTAATAGAGGTTTAATTGATAAAGCAGAAGATATGATTGATTTTACAGTACCAATTCTACCACCTTTTCTAAGTTGAGTTAAATCTTCTAACATCACTACATGATGCATGTTGTTTGCAAGTTTTTCTGCATATGCAATAATCTCATCAAAATTTTGATTTAATTTTGTAAATTCAATGACTTTTTCTAAAATCATAGCATTAGCAAGACCGCCATTTTTAAGATCAACAACAGCCATTTGCGTATTGTAATTTTCTTTTAATTCTTTAACTAATATATTAGCAAAATTGTTTGTACCAGAAAGTGACTTAGAAAATGAGAAGAATATAAATGGTTGATTATCTTTTGCATACTTTTCAAAGATGGGTTGTATATCATCGTATGCTGGTAGCGATGTTTTTATATCAGAATCTTTTCTAATATGGTCATAAAGTGTTTCAATATCCATTTCTATTCTGTCTTTATAGTTTATATTATTTATTATAACTTGAAGTGGTATCATATCAATATTATTTTGTTTAATTTTAAGGTCATCTAGATCACAAGTTGAATCTATAATTAATTTTATCATTTTGTATATACTCCTAACTTTTTCTAATTTTATTATAAAATGATTAGCATAATTTTCCTAACTATTGTTTTAAATCACACAATAGAGTAAAAATTGATGATTCTACCCGTAGTAGAATCATTAATTTATGATAATATATTAATATGGAAAATAAAAAAGAACTAATATCTAAGCAATTAGCTGATAATATCTCATATTATCGTAAAAAAATGAATCTTACCCAATTAGAACTTGCAACGAAGTTAAATTATTCTGATAAATCAGTATCGAAATGGGAAAGGGCAGAAGGTGTTCCAGATATTTTTGTAATTAAAGAATTATCTGATTTTTTTGGTGTATCGGTTGATAGTTTAATATCTAAACGAACAAAAAGATTTTCGCTATTTAAGTATAGATATATGCTAGCATATTTTTATGCTTCAATTGTTTGGTTAATTGCAGGAACCAGTTTTGGAATTATGTCTATTTTAAATACTAATTATACATCTTGGCATTTACTTATTTATGCTATTCCTGCATCTACACTAGTTTTATTATTCTTTTTCTTTTTTTGGAGACAAATTAAATATGTAGTCATTATTTTTACAATATTTATTTGGTCTCTTGCATTTTCAGTTACTTTAATGATTAACGATCCAGCAAATTATTGGATTTATATTATATTTTTACCAGTATATCTGTTTGTACTATTTTTACTATATATTATATATAAACCTAAAAAGATAAAATAAGGAGTATCAAATGAAAAAACAATTACCAAAAAGAAGTGAAGTCAATAAACTACATACATGGAATGTAAATTCTATTTTTGAAGATGAACAAACTTTTGAAAATGCATTAAAAAACTTATCTAATAATGTTGAAGTATTTGTAAAAGCTTTTGAAAATAAGTTAACTACTTCTAAAATAATTGTTCAAGCACTTAATATGTATGCAATAATACAGGCTCAAATTGTCAAAATAAGTGCATTTGCATCATTACAATCAAGTGCTGATGGTAGTGATGAGATAAACCAAATACGAAGTGGAAAAACATCAATTGCACTTCAAAAAATATATAAAAAACTTGATTTTTTTACTAACGAGTTAAAAAATACAAGTGATGATATATTAAGAAGTGTAATATCAATAGATGAATCATATAAAGTATATATAGAAGATATCATTGACAATAAATTACATAGCTTACATCCTGAAGCAGAAAAACTTTTAACAAATTTATCCCCTGTACTAAATGCACCTTACCAAAGTTATAATAGATTTAAATTAGTAGATATGAAATTTCCATCATTTGAAGCAAATGATAAGTTATATCCAAATTCATTTACATTATTTGAAAATGAATATGAATATGAAGAAAATGTAGTTGTAAGAAGAAAATCTTATGAGTCATTTTATAATCAATTAAGCCAGTACCAAAATGGATTCGCAAGTCAATACTATGCACAATTACAAAAAGAAAAGGCTTTAGCTGATGCAAGAGGTTTTGATTCTGTTTTTGATTATTTACTTTATAATCAAAAAGTACCTAAATCATTTATGGATAGACAAATAGATGTTATTATGGAAGAATTATCTCCGATTATGAGACGTTATGCAAAGTATCTTCAAAAAGTACATAATTTAGAAGAAATGACTTTTGCAGATTTAAAGATTGCTGTTGACAGTGAATTTGAACCGAAGGTAGATATTGAAAGTTCAAAAGAATTGCTAATGGATGGACTATCAATATTAGGAGATGATTATGTTAACCTAGTTAAACGTTCATTTGAAGAACGCTGGATAGATTTTCCTCAAAGTGTTGGTAAATCAACAGGCGGATTTTGCTCATCTCCATATGGGGAAAATTCATTTATATTAATAAACTGGAATGGTCAAATGGATGAGGTTATGGTACTTGCACATGAAATTGGTCATGCGGGTCACTTCCAATATGCAAATCAGTTCCAAAATATTTTTAATACAAGACCATCTTTATATTTTATTGAGGCACCATCAACAACCAATGAACTTATCATGAGTCGTCATTTAATTAGTAAAGCTAAGGATGAACGTACAAAACGATGGATTAAGTCGGTAATGATTTCTAGAACATATTATCATAATTTTGTTACACATTTATTAGAGGCTGCCTTCCAAAGAGAAGTCTATAAAAAAATCGATAATCATGAACCAATATCTGCAAATGTATTAAACAAACTCAAACTCGATGTATTAAAAAAATTCTGGGGAGATGCAGTAATCATACCTGATTATGCAGGATTAACATGGATGAGACAACCTCATTATTTCATGGGACTATATCCCTACACATATTCAGCAGGATTAACTTTAGGAACTGTCGTATCTAAACAAATATTTGAAGGTAAAATTAAAGCAAACGACTGGATTGATGTTTTAAAAGCTGGTGGTACTAAAAAACCGTTAGAACTAGCATTAATGGTTGGTGTAGATTTATCTACTGATAAACCACTAAAAGAAGCGATAGAATTTATCGGTCAAACAGTAGATGAAATTATAAATTATTAAAACATTATTAATATACATTTATTATTTTTATAGTAAAATATAATAAAATATGGAGGTTTTATAATGAGAAGATTAATTGGACTTGTTGGTTTAGTAGTTTCAGGAGTCGTTTTTGCATCACTATTCTTAGGATCTTTTGATGCCTATATTAATGCATGGGAATCTAGTTCGGATTTATGGACGCAGGTTCAAGCGGTTGTTAATGTAATATGGAATACTGTTTATCAACCACTATTACTACTCATTGTAAGTTTGATTGCACTAGAAGGTAAATAATTTCACATAATCAGAAGTTACCCAAGCCTGGGTAACTTTTTATTTTATTGGACATGTTAAAATGAAATATATTAATGAAAGAAGGTATATAAGATGAAAATAGAAATATGGAGTGATTTTTCTTGTCCGTTTTGTTATATTGGTAAAGAAACTTTTGAAGAAGTTTTAAATGAATTTCCAAATAAGGATAAAATAGAAGTAGTTTATAAATCTTATCAATTAAATCCTGATGCTCCAATAAATACAAATCTCGATAGTTATACAATTTTTTCACAATTAAAGGGTATAAGTCTAAACCAAACAAAACAAATATTTATGCAAACAGTTGAGCGTGCAAAAACTATTGGACTAACATATAACTATGATGATATGAAAATGACTAATACATTTAAATCACATAGACTTGCAAAATGGGCAAGAACTTTTAATAAAGAAGGCGAAATAAGCAAATTATTGTTTGATGCATACTTTACAAAGGGTAAAAATTTAAATGATAATGATGTATTACTTAACATAGTAAAATCACTTCAATTAAATGAAGAGATTGCATTAAATGTATTAGAATCTAATTTATTTGAAGATGAAGTTAATAACGAAATTGATGAAGCAAGATCAATTGGAGTTACTGGTGTACCGTTTTTTGTTTTAGATAGAAAATATGCGGTATCTGGTGCACAGCCTAAAGAAGTATTTAAACAAGCACTCACTCAAAGTTTTAAAGAGCATCAACCATTTAAAACCTTTGGAAATAATGATGATTCATGTGGTCCTGAAGGCTGTGACATATAATTTAATAATCATTTTATGCGTATTTTAATTAATAAAATACGCTTTTTTTTATTATAAACCCCTATATTATTTAAAAATCAAAGATATAAATCACTCTATGTTATAATCAATTTGAAATGAATGATAAAATAGAGGATGCTAAATGAAAAAAACAATAATTTTTGACTTAGATGGTACGTTACTAAATACGTTAGATGATATTACTAATTGTGTTAACTACACACTAAATAAGCTTAATTTAAAACCTGTTGATACGCTTGAAGTAAGAGGCTTCCTAGGTAATGGGGCTAAAGTTTTAATACAAAAATCACTCAAAAAAAATGCGCACCTAATTGTTGAAGCACTAGATATATACCTACCTTATTTGGAAAAAAATAGTATGATACTTACAAAACCATATCCAAATATACTTAATATATTAAACAAATTAAAAGAAAAATATAATTTAGCAGTTGTATCAAATAAACATCAAAATGGTGTAGATAAAGTGATTAATCACTATTTTCCAAACATATTTGATTTAGTAATTGGTGAAAGAGATAACTTGCCAAAAAAACCAGATCCCAAACCACTTTTATATGCTGTTGAAAAACTAGAATCAACAATTGAAAAATCAATTTTTATTGGGGACTCAGAAGTTGACTTGCAAACTGCAAATAACGCTAAAATGGACGTTATTGGTGTTACTTGGGGATTTAGAGATAAGAATGTATTAATGAATTATAATCCGAAGTATTTAATAGATGATCCACTTAAAATACTTGAAATCTTGGGGGAATAATATGCCACTAATTAAACTAGATAATATTAGTAAATTTTATAAATCAGGTGAAGGTGTTTCAGTTGGTATGCAAAAAGTATCTCTGGAGTTTAATTATGGAGAGTTTATTGCAATTACTGGTGAATCAGGAAGTGGTAAGTCAACACTTTTAAACGTCATATCAGGATTAGATACTTATGAAGATGGTGAACTTTATATTAACGATGAAGAAACATCGCATTTTATTGTTAAGGATTGGGAAAATTATCGTTCTAAGTATATAGGTTTTATATTTCAATCATACAATATTATTGATTCATATACTGTTTATGAAAATGTAATGCTTGCTTTAGAAGTTCAAAACTACCCAAGAAAATTAAGAAAAAAACGTGCATTAGAACTTATAGAAAAAGTTGGATTACTTAGCCATAAAAACCATAAAGCTTCTAAATTAAGTGGTGGTCAAAAACAAAGAACAGTCATTGCAAGAGCACTTGCTAAGGATTGCCCGATTATTGTTGCTGATGAACCTACAGGTAATTTAGATAGTGAATCAAGTAAACAAGTAATTAATTTATTGCGTGAAATATCTAAAGATAAACTAGTGATCATCGTAACACATGATTATGATCAAGTAAAAGACATTGCAACAAGAAAAATTAAGATGCATGATGGTCAAATTGTTGAAGATAAATTAATTAAAGAAACAAGGTTAGTAGATAAAAAAATAGAACCCAAAATAGAGCCAATGACACTTCCTACAGTCATGAAGTTTGCATTAAGAAATCTATTATCAAAACCTAAATTACTCATCTTTTTTACAGCCTTACAAGTTATGATTATCTTAGTATTCACAATTACTTATAGTAATGTCATGCACTCTGCAAGAAATATCAATATAGGTTTTGATTTGGGTTTATCATTCTCACAACCATATTATGATTTTAATAAAAATTATATGTCAGATAATCGAATGAACATCTTAAGAAAAGATGGTAAAGACTTTACCACTGCTGATTATGAATATTTATCTAATCTAAATGGTGGTGACCATTACATATACAAAGATGTTATCTCTATTGATAGTGAAATTGTATATAATATAAGCTATGAGTCAAATGGAAGATATTATTATCCCTCAGGCATAAAATTTGATACCTCATATCATATAGAACATAATCCACAATTTTTAATTGATGGATCATTTAACATAGAAAATATGAATCAAGTTATTGTTTCTAATGCTTTTGATATTCAAGTTGGAGAGCATGTAAGTATGTACCATCAAGCTTATGTAACAATGGTTTTTGATTCAATTCATGAAGGAAATTATATATATACTATAACGGGAAACAATAAAGAATATTTTGATTCTTATACTTATGATGTATATTTTTTAGATGAAAGTGTCTTTACTATTCCAAACTACTTCGATGGTACAATTGATCTTACAAATTTTATAGCAACTGATAAATTACCAATGATTGACTATGTTAAAATCACCACCACTGAATGGAAAGGTGAAGATAGACTTTATGAAGTAGTTGGCATTTATAATGATGCAAATAGGAATGTTATTTATTTTTCTCATGATGACTTAATACCTACAACAAGTAGTTCAAATACATTCTCCCTTTCTGCAAGTAACAATGTGACAGCTAAAAGACTATTTAATTCAATTGATAAATCAGAGTATAGAGTGATTTTTCCAAATGAAGAAGCTGATATAGTCAAAAAGATACTTGCACCATTATACTTTTTATTCTCATTATTGTTTTATTCATTCATTTATTTATTTGCATTATTCTTATACTTTATATTATATTCTGTCATGAAAAATGTAATGAATTCAAGAAAAAAAGACTTTGCAATATTTAGATCAATTGGGACAAATGAAGGTAAATTAGGGCTGCTTGTCATATTCGAACAACTATATATGGTATTAATTGCATTTATAATAGCAATGATCACTTTAAATATTATAAGTTATTATGATTATTCTATGAATGTTATCCTAGAACAAATAACAATTATTGATTATATTGTCTTATTACTTACTTTTACATACCTTTCATTCTGGTTAGCAAGAAGATTTAATAAAAAGACATTTAGAATATCAATTATTGAAAATCTTACTGAAAGTAGAGAAGAAACTATATGATAAAGGTAAGAAATTTAGATAAACATTTTAATCGCGGAAAGAAAAATAGCATTCATGTTCTAAATGATGTTTCCTTAACTTTTCCGGAAAAAGGACTAGTTGTTTTACTTGGACCTTCAGGATCAGGTAAAACTACACTACTAAATGTAATTGGTGGACTAGATAAAGTCCAAAAAGGTGAGATGGAAGTCTTTAATCATCATATCAAACATTACAACTCACAATTTTGGGATAAAATTAGAACAGAAGAAATTGGTTATATTTTTCAAAACTATTATCTACAACCCAATTTAAATGTTTTTGATAATATTGCATTTGTTTTAAAAATGCTTGGTATTTATGATAAAGAAGAAATTAAAAAACGTGTTGATTACATATTAAAGCAAGTAGGTATGTACAGATTTAGAAAGAAATTGAGTACACAATTATCAGGTGGACAACAACAAAGAGTAGCAATTGCAAGAGCGTTAGTTAAAAATCCTAAAGTAATTATTGCTGATGAACCAACAGGAAACCTTGATAGTAAAAATACTTTAGAAATCATGAATATTATTAAATCGATTTCATTAAATAAACTGGTTGTACTCGTTACACATGAAAAAGAAATTGCTCAATTCTATGGTGATAGAATCATTGAATTAAAAGATGGAAAAATCATAAACGATACCACAAATCAAAGTAATAATGATCACGATTTTACAAATGATAACATTATTTACTTAAAAGATTTAAAAAACATTTCAAATTATAAAGATAATCAACTTAGTACATCACTATACTCAGATTCAAATGAAGAAACAAAAACAGAAGTACGCTTAATAATTAAAAATAGAACACTCTATCTTGATATCAACTCTGATATTGACAAGATACAACTTATTAATAATGACTCACATTTAAAAGTTCTAGATGAACATTTTACTAAAAAAACAAGAAAAGAAATGCTTGAAACTACATTTGATGATACCGTACTTGATCATAATAATGTAAATAAGAAAAAGCGATTAACAATTAGTATTAAAAACAGTTTTTGGATAGCTTTTAAAAGACTACTTAACTTTGGTAGAAAAGGTAAGTTAATGATGGTTATATTTGCATTAAGTGGTATGCTTGTTGCATTTTCTACAATAAATATATACTCTATTTTAAGACGTGATTACCATGACATGCTAGTTATCGATGAAAGATATATTGAGGTTAAAAAAGACGAATTTTATTCAACAAATGGGTCAACAAATGGTATATTAGCACAACTAGATAACTTTAATGAACCATATAAAATAGCCTCAAACAGAAATCTTAATAATGCTGTTGGTATTTATTTAGGTAATGGCTACTATAAAGAATTACCTTCTTCAATTAGAATTGAATATGCAGAACAATTAACACTCAATGACTTATACTATGGAACTTTACCTGTAAATGATGATGAAATTGTTATAAGTTATGGCATTTATAGTCAAAATTCATTTCAAGATATGAATTATCAAGAAATCGGAATATGGAGTGCAAAAGATTTTATAGGTGAAAAGATTAGCTATATGAATGATTCATTAGCTATCCTAAAAAACTATAAAATTGTAGGTATTTCTAAAGTAAATTATTTAAGTATTTATACGAATAGTTATAATGAAGCTCTAGACTTAATTGATAGAAACATTAGTTTAACAGAAGAACAGATTGAACCTTACATAATAAATTCTAATACACAATCCGTATTTATATTTACAATAAATAATCATAAATTGTTTAATAGTCTAAAAACAACCGGCTATGATGTAGTATTAACTTCTCAAAATGCAATTGATACGAATAATATGCTCATTGCTCAAGATCTTGCCTCTAATATGTTTATGTCTATTTTCTTAATAGGTGGTGGATTATTAGCATTTTTCTTCGTGATGCGTTCAAGTATGATATCTAGGATCTATGAGATTTCTGTTTATAGGGCACTAGGTGTTAGAAAATATGAAATATATAGTTCCTTTAGTGTAGAAATAGTATTATTAACTTTTGTTTCTTCATTTGTTGGATTTATTTTTATGACTATCATTTTAGGATCTATTTCTAATTCACCTTTAGGTTCATTTTTAAAGTATCAAATTGATTTTATAGTCATTATACTAGGCACCTTATTCTTATTTGCCTCAAATCTAGTTATTGGTTTACTACCAATGGGATTATTACTTAGAAAAACACCGGCTCAAATTATTAGTTCTTACGACATATAATAAAAAAACACTCATTCATACATGAAAATGTATTTTGAGTGTTTTTATTTTATATAAATTATTTAGTTAATCAATAAACTTTGTGACTTCATCAGCACGTAATCTAATGGAGTCATAACCACTTTCATCAGCCTTACCAATAGAAATTATAAGTACTGGAACATAACGTTTATCAATATTTAAGGCATCATTGATACTTTTTTTATCAAATCCACCAATTGCACATGTATCATAACCATACATTCTAGCAACAAGCATTAAATTCATAGAAAATAATCCCGCATCTAGATTAAGTGAATTTAAAAATGCAGTATCATTAGGATCAGCATTAACATTTTTAAAACTCTCTAAGTTTCTAGTTCTGACTTCATGTGGCATTTTTCCAAGTTCTACTGAACGATCAAAAATTATGTGTGCTTCCTCATATTTTTTTGTATCTGCTGTCACTAAAATTAACTGAGATGCTGTATCTAACTGAAGTTGATTGCCAAATAGAGTTGGTCTTAATTTTTCTTTTGCTGATTGGCTTTCAATAACAAAAAGTCTTACAGGTTGTAGATTACGACTAGAAGGTGCACGTAAAGCGTCATTTAATATTTCATCTAATTGATTTCTAGATATTTTATAATCAGTGTAACGTCTAATTGAGCGTCTACCTAAAATAGTATCTTTCATTTTATATAAGTTATCCTTTCATACAAATCATATTGTAGCATCAATAAAAATTAATTTGATAAAATAGACTTTAGGTGATTAATTATGGAATATTTACGACTTTTTAATTGGTATTATGATAATAAAAGGGATTTGCCCTTTAGAAAAACAAACGACCCCTATCATATATGGGTATCAGAAATAATGCTTCAACAAACACAAGTGGATACAATGTTACCTTTCTATGAAAGGTTTTTAAGAATTTTTCCAACTATAGAATCACTTGCTCATGCAAATATAGAAGAAGTTTTAAGAGTTGTTCAAGGTATTGGCTATTATAAACGCTTTAGAATGCTTCATAAGGGTGCTCAATATGTTATTAATAATCATTATGGCAAACTTCCAGATGAGTATCAAGCAATTATTAAAATTCCAGGAATTGGACCATATACAGCCGGAGCAATTTTAAGTATTGCTTTTAATAAACCATTCGCTGCAACAGATGGCAATGTGATTAGAGTACTATCCAGAAAATATCAAATAGATGATGACTTTAGAGTAAATAAAAACAAGATTAAACTAGACAAGTTTAACCAATCATTAATTGAGCAATCTAATGATCCTTACACATATACACAAAGCATGATGGAACTAGGTGCAATGGTTTGTAAACCTCAAAACCCACTATGTAAAACATGTCCATTTGGAAATGTATGTTTAGCAAATCTAAACAATGTTTGGAAAGACTATCCTAAAATGAGTAAACTTAAAGAAAAAAAAGAAATCCATTATTTTGCATTTATCATTAAATCAAAAGACGGATTTCTAATGAGAAAAAGAACAGAAGATCTTTTACACGGATTCTATGAATTTATACAAGTAGAGGCAGATAGTTTAAATGGTGCTTTAAATCAACTGTATGATATTGGCCTAGACATTCAAATCGAAGAAGAATTAAATCCAGTTAAACATATCTTTACTCATCTTGTGTGGCATATAAAACTTTATAGAGCTTTTTTAACTAATAAAACAGATTTATTTGAACGTGTATCCGATTTTAAAACGGTACCAGTGTCTACGGTTGTTAAGAAACAAATTGTTCAAATTAAGTAATATATGGGTGTAAAACACTTGTCTTATCAAGAGATAATTTAAATGGTATACCAAATAATGCTACAACAACTAGTTCACCTAGTAGAATTGTTAAGAAATTAAACCAATAAACATTAAATGTATCAAAATGATAAGATATTTCAAATGAAATAACAAACCCATTGATAATTCCAGGTATTAGAAGTAGTGCTAATAACCATTGTTTTCTAAATGTATATAACAATATACATGTAATTAATGTAGCAAGTGAACCATAAAGGGCATCAATTAATCCAAAGGCACCAAAATAATTGGCTAAGAACGTACCGAAAACAATTCCAATGGTATGTTTTTTATTAAAGAAAACCAAGACCAATAATATTTCAGCAACTCTAAATTGAATGGCTTCAAAACTCATAAAATAAAATACAAAGACTAATACAACATAAATAGCTGCAATAGTCACTTGTATGACTAAATCACGTAACGTTAAACTATTTTTCATTTTTAAACTCCTTGTTTTGTTAAAGCGGGTATTTTCCTAGGCTACCGCTTGTTTTACGTTTCTAATTTTACCATTTTATGGTATAATTTCAACCACGGAAGGTGGTTTTATATTGATTAGATATGAAGTCTTACATGTTTGTAAGCAAAGTGGTGCAAGATTAGGTAAATTAACCACACCACATGGTGTCTTTGAAACACCGATTTTTATGCCTGTAGGTACACTTGCTACCGTAAAAACACTATCAGTTGAAGAAATTAAAGAAGTTTCTGAAGGATTAATTCTGGCTAATACATATCACTTATGGCAACAACCAGGTGAAGATATTGTAAAAGATCATGGTGGTATTCGTGGATTTATGAATTGGGATGGAGCACTATTAACTGATTCAGGTGGATTTCAAGTCTTTTCTCTAGCTAAACTTCGAGATATTAAAGAAGAGGGTGTTTATTTTAAACATCATAAATCAGGTGCACCACTATTTTTAAGTCCTGAAGATGCTATAAGAATACAAGAAGACTTAGGCGCTGATATTATTATGTCTTTTGATGAATGTCCACCACCATATGAAAGTTATGAATATATGAAAAGTTCAGTAGAACGTACAATTAGATGGGCAAAAAGAGGTAAAGAGGCACTTAAAACTGACCAAGCACTTTTTGGAATTGTCCAAGGCGGACTAAATAAGGAATTAAGAACTTATTGTGCAAAAGCTTTAATTGACCTAGATTTTCCAGGGTATTCAATTGGAGGCTTATCTGTCGGTGAAACTAAAGCAGAAATGTATACCATGACAAAACATTTAAATCCAATATTACCTTTTGATAAACCTAGATATTTAATGGGCGTTGGCGCACCGGAAGATTTACTTGAAAATGTTATAAACGGAATTGATATGTTTGACTGCGTATTACCTACAAGAAATGCAAGACATGCAACTGCACTAACAACAAACGGAAAAATCACAATTAAAAACAAGAAATATGAAAAAGATATGACACCGCTTGATCCTAATTTAAATACAAATGTATCAAAATATACAAAAAGTTATATTAGACATTTATTTAAAGCAGAAGAACAACTCGGTCAAAGACTTGTAACTATCCAAAATCTAGCCTATTTAAAAGATTTAATGAAGGATATTAGACAAGCTATTAAAGAAGATAGACTACTTGATTTTAAAAAAGAATTTTACGAAAAAACGAATTATCCGAAAGTAGATTATTAAAGGCTTTATTTTTTAGTGAAAATAGATTACAATTAGTATGAATAGGAGTGATATCATGGTTTTTGGATTTTCAGAAGAATTTAATCAAAAGCCCGTTATCAAAGTCATTGGCGTCGGTGGAGGCGGAAACTCAGCTATTAACCGTATGATCCAAAATGATGTTAAAGGGGTTTCCTATGTTGCAATGAATACAGATGCTCAGGTATTAAAGGTTTCAAAAGCTGATGAGCGTATTCAACTTGGGAAAAGATTAACACGTGGCCTGGGTGCAGGAGCTAAGCCAGAAGTCGGAAGACAGGCAGCACTTGAATCAGAAGAAGAAATTAGAGAAGTATTATCTAATGCTGATATGGTTTTTATTACAGCAGGTATGGGTGGTGGCACAGGAACAGGAGCTGCACCAATAGTTGCTAAAATTGCAAAAGAAATGGGAGTTTTAACAATTGGTATAGTTACAAAACCTTTTGTTTTTGAAGGAAAACTTCGTATGAGTTATGCAATTGAAGGATTAGAGGCTCTAAAACCAAATGTAGATACTTTAATTGTCATTCCAAATGAGAGGTTATTTTCGATTGCTGATCATAAAATGCAACTTTTAGATGCTTTTAGAGAGTCAGATAAAATTCTACGTCAAGGTGTACAAGGTATTGCTGAAATCATTGCTGTACCAGGAATGATTAATGTTGACTTTGCTGATGTGAGAACTGTAATGGAAAACAAAGGTACGGCACTCATGGGTATTGGTATGGCATCTGGTGAAAACAGAGCAATTGAAGCTTCAAGAAAAGCAATTCATTCAAAACTTTTAGAAGTATCAATTGATGGTGCAACAGATGCAATTGTAAATATATCAAGTGGGTCAGAAGTGACTTTATTTGAAATAGAAGCTGCATTAACAGAAATTAGAAATGCAACAGAATCAGACTTAAATGTCATATATGGCCATACTGTAAATGATGATTTAGGTGATGAAATGATTGTTACAATTGTAGCAACTGGCTATGAATTACGTGCAAAAGAAACTGAAGTTGAGCATTTAGCAACGCAAATATTTAAAAAAACTGGATCTGAGCAAGTAAGAATTACTAAAACAGGTTTAGAAACACTTAAAGATAAAAATGAAGAATCAGAAGAACCTGTCAAATCAGAAAAAAAGAAACACAATATACCTGATTGGCTAACTCGTAAATAATTATATAAAAAGGCGATTACGCCTTTTTTATCGAAAGAAGGAATTAAAATGTTAAGTATTGGAATTGTAGGTTTACCAAATGTTGGTAAATCAACGTTATTTAATGCAATTACAAAATCTCAAGTTGTTGCAGCAAACTATCCATTTGCTACAATTGATCCAAATATTGGTGTAGTGCATGTAAAAGATGATAGGTTAGACAAATTAGCCTCAATTTATAAATCTGGTAAAATTATACCTACAACAATTGAATTTATTGATATTGCAGGATTAGTTAAAGGTGCTTCAGCTGGTGAGGGATTAGGAAATCAATTTTTAAGTCATATTCGCCAAGTTGATGCTGTTGCTCATGTAATTCGCTGTTTTGAAGATGATAATATTACACACGTTGAAGGAAAAGTAAATCCGTTACGTGATTTAGAAATTATTGAAATGGAATTAAGACTATCAGATTTAGAATCGATAGAAAAAAGACTATCTAGGCTTGAAAAACAAGTAAAGGTAAAAATCAAAGAAGCAATTGTTGAACAATCAGCACTACTAAAGGTAAAAGAAATGATTGAAACTGATGGTAATGCAAAAGATTTGATTTTTACTGATGAAGAAGAAAAAGTAATAAAAAGTTTTAATCTCTTAAGTTTAAAACCAAATCTTTATATTGCAAACCTTTCAGAAAATGATTTGCATAATCCTTTAGATAATCCCCATTATATAACACTAAAAGAAAAAGCAGAAAAAGAAGGTATTGAAATCATTCCAATTTCTGCACAAGTAGAATATGAAATATCTACACTTGATAAGGAAGAACAAGATATTTTTATGGAAAGCTATGGTTTAACACAATCTGGCTTAGATACTGTAATACAAAGTGGGTATAGACTACTTGGATTAAAAACCTACTTTACTTGTGGACCAATGGAAGCACGTGCATGGACCTTTAAAAATGGTACAAAAGCTCCTGAGGCTGCAGGAATTATACATACTGACTTTGAACGAGGATTTATTAAAGCAGAAGTTTTATCTTATAATGATTTAATTGATAGTGGCACACCACTTTTAGCTAAAGAAAAAGGTAAAGTTCGATTAGAAGGTAAGGAATATGTTGTTGAAGATGGCGACATTATTCTATTTAGATTTAATGTATGAGTTTTCTAGATTATCTAGATAAAACAGTGGTGGCTTCCAAATATTTTTCTACAGATGAGATGGAAAAAATATATAATTTAGGAGCCAGACATTTTGGTGAAAATTACGTTACAGGTTTATTAACAAAAAAAGAAAAATTAAAAGATCATAAAGATATAAAATGGCATTTAATTGGACATCTTCAAACCAATAAAGTAAAAAACATAATAAATGAAATTGATTATCTACATACACTTGATAGAGAAAAACTAGCTATTTTCATCCAAAAATATAGAAATACACCACTTGATTGTCTAATTCAAGTTAATTTAGAAGAAAACCCACAAAAAGAAGGCATATTTTTGAAAGATTTGCCTGAATTTGTACGAACTATAAAAAAATATGATAAAATTAATTTAATCGGGTTTATGACAATTGGTGCAATTGATGACGATAAAAAAACAGATATTATTTTTAAGACCTTAAATGAATTAAAAAATAATTATCATCTTCAAGTAACATCAATGGGTATGAGCGGTGATTATCAAATTGCTTTAAAATATAATAGTGATTTCCTAAGAATTGGATCATTATTTAAAGGAGTAATATAGATGGCCTTTTTTAGAAAAAAGAAAAAAGATAAAGATTTAGTTGAAATTAATACTGCAGACCGCATTATTATGGAACAATTAAAAAATGATGATGATGAATATATTACGGCACTTGCTAAACAGATGATCAATGGTGCGCCGCTTATATTAAATTTTGAGGCATTACATATTGATAGAGCAAATAAGGCGATTGCATTTATTTCAGGTGTTGTTTATGCAATTGATGGACACATTGTTGAGATTAATGAAACAACTTATTTGTTTGGTAATCAAAAACTCTATGATGATGGCACAGTAGAAACCTGGTTAAAAGCAAATCTAAACTAAATATTGCTATGATTAGAACATAGTAACTTTGTAAAGGTTAAAAGCGAGTAAGGGATGGTGTAAGCCTTATTAACAAACACAAATGTTATGATCAACTATGAGCAAAATATAAAAAACTATAAGTGCGTAATTTTTTTAAATTTACGAACTAAGGTGGTACCGCGAATATTTAACATTCGTCCTTAGATTAATTTTTAAGGACGTTTTTTTATTAAAAACCTGACAGGAAGGAAATATATATGGATTATAAAGACACATTACTCATGCCTAAAACTGACTTTGAAATGAGAGGTAAACTCGGAGAAAGAGAACCACTTATTCAAAAAAGATGGGAAGAAATTAAATTATACGAACAAGTATTAAATAAAAATAAGGATAATGAACCTTTTGTATTACATGATGGCCCACCTTATGCAAACAATAATATACATATTGGCCATGCATTCCAAAAGACATTAAAAGATTTTGTTTTAAGATATCAAACAATGATGGGAAAATACACCCCTTATGTACCAGGTTGGGATACACACGGACTACCAATTGAGAATGAAGTTACTAAATCAGGGGTTGATAGAAAAGCACTAACACGTGCTGAATTTAGAAAAATATGCCGTGAATACGCACTTAAACAAGTTGAAGTACAAAAAAACCAATTTAAACGTATTGGTATTTTAGGTGATTGGGATAATCCTTATTTAACTTTGGATAAATCTTATATTGCAGACCAAGTTAAAGTCTTTGCTGGTATGGTTGAAAAAGGTATTATCTATAAGGGATTAAAACCAATTTATTGGTCTCCATCTTCAGAATCAGCATTTGCTGAGGCTGAAATTGAGTATATGGATAAACAATCAAAGTCAGTCTTTGTAGGTTTTGATTTATTAGATAATAAATATCCAAATACACGACTCATAATATGGACTACAACCCCATGGACATTACCTGCTAACTTAGCTGTATCCGTTCACCCTAGATTTGACTACGTATGGTTTAAGGTTGGTGAAAAAAATTATATCGTAGTAAAATCATTACTTGAAAAAGTAACTACAAAACTAAATTTTGGAAATGTTGAAATACTTGATACCTTCAAAGGTGAAACACTTGAAAATATGATATACCAACATCCGTTTTTTGATCGTAAGGGACCAATTATTTTAGGTGAACATGTAACTGATGAAGATGGTACAGGACTTGTACATACTGCACCAGGACATGGTGAAGATGACTATTTTGTAGGTAAAAAATATAATTTAGAACTATTATCACCAGTTGATGAAAAAGGTCATATGACAAGTGAAGCTTTTCAATATGAAGGACTATTTTATGAAAAAGCAAATCTTCAAATTGTTGAGGATTTAAAAACAAGTGGTCACTTACTTTTTGAAGAAACAATTACGCATTCATACCCACATGACTGGCGTACTAAAAAACCTGTAATATTTAGGTCTACACCTCAATGGTTTGCAAGTATCTCAATGATTAAAGATAATCTACTTGATGCTGTAAAAGGTGTTAAATGGCATACATCATGGGGTGAACTTAGATTAACTAATATGTTAAAAGATAGAGATGACTGGGTCATTTCTCGTCAACGTGTATGGGGGGTACCAATTCCTATATTTTATGATGCTGATGGAAATCCAATTTTAGATAAAAAATTAATTGATCATGTTGCTAATATTTTTGAAGAACATGGCTCTGATGCTTGGTATGAATGGGATGTAAAAGATTTATTACCAAATGACTATCCTTATGATGAAAAAATGAGTAAAGAAGTAGATACTATGGATGTTTGGTTTGACTCAGGAACATCTTATTCAATATTAAAACGTCGTGGTCTTAGTTTCCCTGCTGACCTTTATTTAGAAGGTTCAGATCAATATAGAGGTTGGTTTAACTCAAGCCTTACAACATCAGTAGCTGTAGATAATATATCGCCATATAAAGAAATAGTTTCACATGGCTTCGTATTAGATGGTAAGGGAAGAAAAATGTCCAAATCACTTGGTAATGTTATTGATCCACTTGTACTAATGAAGGAACAAGGTGCAGATGTTTTAAGATTATGGGTAGCTTCAGTTGACTATGAATCCGATGTACGTATTTCCAATGAAATGATGAAACAAGTTTCGGAAAGTTACAGAAAAATTAGAAATACCTTTAGATTTATGCTTGGTGTTTTAGATGGATTTAATCCATCAAATGACTATATTGGATGGTCAATGCGTGGTCAATTAAATCGTGTTATGACAGATAAATATTACGAATTAGCAACTAAAGTTAATAAAAGTTATGAAAATTATAAATTTTTAGAAGTAACTCGTGAAATCATACCTTTTGTAGTTAATGACTTATCAGCATTTTACTTAGATTATACAAAAGATAGTCTATATTGTGATTCGGATAATGATTTTGAAAGACGTGCAATTCAATCAACAATTTATGATATCTTATTGGGATTACTAAAACTTTTAACACCTATAATTCCTCATACTACATCAGAAGCATACCAAAGTTTACAATATAAAAATTATGATGATGTATATTTGGAAAAAATGCCTTTAGGTGGTAAACTAAAAGAACCTAAACTACAATCTAATTTTGATCATTTCGATAAATTACGTACGAATGTATTAAAACATCTTGAACTTGCTCGTGATGCCAAGTTAATAGGTAAATCATTAGAAGCGCATCTAGAAATTAAAGTTGACCAAGTAACTTTTGATGCATTAGAATATCTAGATATATTAGATAAACTTGATAAAGTATTAATTGTATCAAGTGTTCATGTAACATTATCAGATAAAAATGAAGTAAATGTAACTAAAGCAGATGGTCATGTTTGTGCAAGATGTTGGAATATTGTAAAAGAAGTAAACTCAAACGATGTATGTAGTCGTTGTCAAAAAGTTCTGGAGGGTCTTAAATGAATATATTAATTGTGAATGATGATGGCATTGATGCAAATGGTCTTCATATACTTACCAAAGCTGCAAGTCATTTTGGAAATGTATTTGTAAGTGCACCAAAAGTGCAACAAAGTGCTAAATCAGCAGCAATTACATACTATGGAACCATCGAAATTGAAGAAATAGAACCATTATTTGGCAGCATTCGAACAATTGTAGTCGATGGATCACCGGTTGATTGTGTCAGAGCTGGCGTCAAAGTATTTGAAACGGAATTTGATTTGGTATTATCAGGAATTAACCATGGAGTTAATTTAGCAACTGACATACAATATTCCGGAACTGTTGCTGCAGCGTTTGAAGCATCAATCATGGGATATCATGCAATCGCTTTTTCTGCATCAAATATCAATTTACCGTATATATATGATGAAACAGCAAAATTACTTGATGAAATCATTGAAAACGAAGTTTACAATGATACAGATATTTTAAATATTAATTTTCCCCATCAATCATTTAAAAAGGTTATTGGCACACGAATTACAACGATGGGAAATAGAATTCAACATTCTGAATATATTAAAACGGATAAACCTAATATCTACCGAATTATAGGTTCAAATATCATCTTTCAAGAAAATGAAGATAGTGATATGAATGCACATAATTCGGGATATGTTAGTATCACACCACTTAGATTTAATCGTACAGATGAATCAAAAATAACAAAACTTTTTAAAGAGTAAATAATAAATCCAGATAGGGGGATTTAAGTTGAGCAATTTCTATATACATTTTTTTAAAGAAAAAAACAGAAGTTTAGACATGGTTGAGGTAATAGATTTTTTTGAAAGCCTAGAAGGATTTGAAATAGAAATGGATGAAAAGTCAGTTAGATTTATCTATACACATCCTAAACTTGGATACCCATGTGCTTTCTATATTACGCCAAAATCTAAAGTACCAAATATACAACGTTTAAGCCCGCAATATCTGGAGGTTAATTTTCATCTAGAATTACCAATACTTAGTCCAAACTATTTTGTTAAATCAATCATTCAATTAGTAAAGAAAATATGTGATCGATTTAATTTCTATGTTCTATCTGAGATGTTTGAAGATGTATTAGTTTTCAATGCTGAAAGAATATTTAGAGTTTATAGAATGGTCAAAAAAGCTTACCTAGAAAAATATCCAGAAAAAGAAAATGACTATCAATTCATAAAAGAAGATAAACTATCTGATATTTTAAGATACATTGATGAAAAAGATGGTTTACAAAGATATTATGATGATTTAAATACTTTGGTACCTAAATATTACTTCTTAAAAGATGAACAAAATATCTCATATATTGCTACAGAATGGAAAGAACATGATACAATTGTATTCCCACCGCATTTAGATTATATTTTGTTTCATGGAGAACAAGGCATTGTTAAAGTAATAGATTATAAACTTTTTTTAAACAAGTTTGGTAAATATTTACTTGATGTGCCAGGTTTCTTACAAGATACAAAAGTAATTCCACCAAAACTAAGCAAAAAATTAAATCGTAAAGTTAAAAAATATAAATGGGAACCTGTATCAAAAAACTTTACTAAACAAAATCTACATGTATTAATGGATATTTAAAAATAGAAAGGATTTCAAATATGAAATTAAATCAATATATTGATCACACAAAGCTTGGACCTTTAGTCACAAGAGCTGATATTGAAAAACTATGTCAAGAAGCACGTGAATTCAACTTCAAGAGTGTATGTGTATCACCTATTTGGATTAGTCTAGCAAAAGAATTATTAGAAGGATCTAATGTGTTAGTATGTACTGTTATTGGATTTCCATTTGGCACACACCTACCAAAAGTAAAAGCCTTTGAAACTAAAGAAGCAATTAAGCTAGGCGCTGAAGAAATTGATATGGTAATTGATATTGATGCAGTTAAAGCTCAAGATAGAAAACGTGTCCTTAAAGATATCAAATCAGTTGTTAAAGCAGCTAATGGTAAAGTAGTCAAAGTAATTATAGAAACTGCATATCTATCAACAAAAGAAATTACATTTGTTTCTAAAATTGCAGTTAAAGCAGGAGCAACATTTGTTAAAACATCTACGGGTTATGCAACACGTGGTGCAAGTTTTGATGATATTGTAACAATTAAAAAAGCAGTTAAAGAAGATGCATTAATAAAAGCAAGTGGCGGTATAAGAAGCCAAGAAGATGCATTTAAAATGATAGAAAAAGGTGCTAACAGATTAGGAACATCTAGTGGCATCAAACTAATTAAAGGAGAAAATACAAATGGCAACAGCTCATATTGAGTTAAATGATAAATCACTAATCGCTAAAACGGTATTAATGCCGGGTGATCCACTACGTGCTAAGTTTATTGCAGATACATATTTAAAAGATGTTGTACAAATCAATGGTGTACGTAATATGTTAGGTTATACAGGAACATATAAAGGAAGAAAAATCACAGTAATGGGTTCTGGAATGGGAATGCCAAGTATTGGAATCTACTCATATGAATTATTTGAATTCTATGATGTAGATAATATTATTCGTATCGGTTCTGCTGGTGCATATACTGATGAATTAAACTTATATGATGTAGTTTTAGTTAAAAACTGCTTTAGTGAATCTACATATGCTAAAACAATGGGCGTATCTGGCCGTAAAAAACTACCTGCAACTAAAGCACTAAATACTAAAATTAAACGTAGTGCTCAAAAATTAAACATTAAGATAACTGAGGGTACAATCCACTCATCTGATGTATTTTATAGAATGAATCCAGATGAATATAAAGAAATTTATGAAAAACATGGTGCATTATGCGTTGAAATGGAAAGTTTTGCATTATTTGCAAACGCAATTGCAACAGGTAAAAATGCTGCTTGTATATTAACTATTTCTGATTCACTTGTCACTAAAGAAGCTACATCAGCAATTGAAAGACAAGAAGCATTTACAAAAATGATGGAGATTGCATTAAACACTAAATTATGATTTTTTTACCAACAAAACAATATCAAACGATACATTTATCGCTTTATTTTATCGATAAGATAGAAGTCGATGCATTTTTGTATCGTTTTTTATTGAGTAGAATTCTAACTTCACAAACAGACAAATATGTGACTAAACAATTACTTGCAAAAAAACTATATAGCTTATATGGTACCTTTGTAACAAGTCATCTTTTTGTTATTGGTTCATACCATATCATGCGTTTTAATGTCGTTTTTCCTAATCCTAATGTCTTAGATGACCAAGCAATAATTACAGAAATTATTGATATTATTAAATCGATGTTTTTTGATAGACAGATTTTTCAAGAAAACATATTTAATGAGGCTAAAAGATATACAATCAATCAAATTCTTACAAGAAAAGACAGAAAATTTGAATATGGTAAGGAACAATTATTTAATTATACATTTTCAAATTCTGCTTATAGTGTACCAATTACAGGTACATATGAAGATGCATTTAATGTAAGTCTTGTTGAACTATATAACTATTATAAAAACTATTTTTTAAAAAATATAATAAAAATTTATGTTTCAGGTGACTTAAATGAATCATTAATTAATGAGTTTAACGTATTAAGCGACTATGAAAATAATAATAAATTAAACGTATATGAAACTCAAATAACACCAAAAAGAATGACAAATCACAAAGAAATACTTCAAATTGGTCAAGCTTATATCTATTTATCATATTACATACCAATTAATAGATCACATGAAAAATACATGAGTGTCCAATTAGCAACAATCCTTTTAGGTGGATATCCTGAATCCAAACTATTTAAAACAATTAGAGAAAAACATGCATTAGCTTATGATGTGGAAGCGCACTATGAACACGATAAAAACTACATTTTTGTCTATGCTGGTGTCAATTTAGAAACTCAAGACGCAGCATATAATTTGCTAATTGATACTGTTAACAACTTTATATTTGATGGAACTACCATCGATCAGCTAAATGAAGCAAAAGATTATTTAAAAAATGAAATATATTCAAGTATGGATTTTCAAGATAGTCTTATTCCAAGGCGTTTTGTACTTGATTTATTTGGATTAGATGAGTCGATTGATAATTTAGTCGATCAAATTAATAAAGTGAGTATTGATGACATAAAGTATGTTTTATCATTAATGCAGCTTACTACAACCTATATACTAAGTGGAGGCTCAAGTTATGAAGAGTAATGCCTTTGACTTAAATCCGGTATTCATTAAAATGAAAAACGGACTTAATGTGCACTTAATAAAATCTGAATCACTTCAAACATATGTACAATATGATATACCGGTTGGATCATTTAATACAAAATATAAAATCGGTAAAAATATTTATGAAATTAAACCTGGGACACACCACTTATTAGAACATATGATTTTCATGATGGAAGATAAAGATGCATTCGAATATTTTCATAAAATGGGTGTGGTGGCAAATGCAATGACTACCTATAGGCAGACGAGCTATAGTTTAATTGGTCATAAAGATATGATAGATGCAACGCTTTATCTGATTAAAATGCTTGAATCACCATACTTTGATCCGCATAAAGTTGAAATGGAAAAACAAATCATCTATGAAGAGATTCAAATGTATGATGATGAAATCGAAACGCAATTATTTCAAAAAATGTATCACCAATTAATACATACACACCCATTAAAAAATGAAATTACAGGTACTAAAAAAGAATTATCGGATATTGATTCTGATGATTTATTTACGTTATTTAATCATTTTTATTGTTCAAATAATAGACAAATTATTATCTATGGTCCAATCGACATAAAAGCATATATAGACGTTTTAGAAAATTATGAATCAAAAATTACTAAGACAATTAATCCGATAATTATATCAAATAAAGAAATAAAAACTGTCAAAATTAAGGAAGGTAGATACAATTTAGATGTAACTACTCCAATTTTCGCATTTGGTTTAAAAATTATCCTAGATACACAAGATGAAAAGATAATTTACAAATATGAAATTATCATGTTATTCATTGGTCGTTTATTATTTGGTAATCAATCTAATTTTCATCAATATTTACTAGATAATCATCAAATTATTGATGGCTTTAATTTTCATATTACAATTGAAGATGATTTATTAGTTTTTATGATGGATTCTGAGACATATGACACCGATGAATTGAAGAATAGTATATTAGTACATCTGAAAAATAAAGATATCGCAGATTTTAATGAAGAAACTTTTAAACTACTAAAAAAAGCATACTTAGGACACTTTATTATGGCGTTAGATGATATCGAAAATAGAATTTATATCTATGGTAAATATAACCTACTTGGTTTAAGTTTGAAAGAAGCATTAGAAATTATTAAAGAAATACATTTTGGTGATCTCTTAGCTCTTTATGATAGTTTAAATGAATCAATGATGAGTTTTGTACATGTTTTACCAAAATAAGGTTATTTTAATCAATAATAAGTTTTAGTAAATAGTGATAGCACCTGCTATCACTATTTTTATTATATTTATTTAAATATTGTCATTGTAGTTTTAATTTGGTAGTTTTACATTCATTACATAAATAGTTATTATATGTTTAAAAAGAAAGGTAAGAAATAATATGACATTTATAAATATGATAGGAAGAATTGTAAGTTTTGATTCAAAGGAAAGTGATTCAGGAACTAAATACACAGACTTAAGGGTATCTGTGATGAGACCATACAAAAATTATGAAGGAAATTATGAAACTGATTACTTTAAAATATTCCTTTTTGAGAACAATCACAAGAAGGCACAAGATCATTTTAAAAAAGGTATGGGGATAGCTTTAAAGGGGCGTCTTGAAGTAAGCAAATGGATTGATGATAATGATTCAAAAAGAAGCAATATTAATATTATTGCCGAACAAATTGTATTTTTACCAAGGGAGATAGAAAATTATCAAAATGAGGCAACTGATGCTTAATATATATTAAATAATCTTAAGTAAGCCTAAAAAAAATGATACAATATGATATAATATATTCAAGTAAAAAAGGAGGGAACATTCATGGTATTTTGGACTTTATTGCTCTCTGCACTATTTGTAATGAGTATATTATATGTTTTATGGGGTCCTAAAAAAATATGGGCTACTTTAATTAGTTATTTAGTATTAGCTGTTATAACCATAATAATTATTAAAACCAATTTTTCTGGTCTATATACTCTAGATTTAATTGCATTTATAATTCCAAACATGTTTGTAATCCCAATACATTTTTTTGTTGTAAGTATTATTAAAAATTATGTAGTAACAGATGATAAACATATGTCTAAATATTTTATAGCTATCTATAATCGTGTGTTAATAGGTCTTTGGAGTGTATTTTTTGTACTTATATTAGGCATTGGACTAGCCATTATGGATGGATTCTTAACTAGTTTTGATCCTGAAAACATATGGAGTATTTCTGTAACAGGTGTGTTTGCAGTTATAATATTTATAGGTATAATAAGTTTAGGATATAAAAAGAAGTTTTCCTATATTTTGATTCTAGGCACCAATGTTAGAAAAGTATTTGTCTTATCAACTACAAAATCTAGAGTTTTGGTTAATAAAATAATTGGGTTAAATGAATTATATCCTAGAGGCATTTATCAAGAATTTAATCAGATAAAATACTTATATTATATTAATCAAGATTTAGACTTAAGCAATTCAGGATTTATTCCATATGATTCTGAATTATTTAATCACTTAAAAGATTATGCTGAAAGTTATCATATGTTAGAAGTGGCTTATAATGAATATATTGAGAAAAAAAGCTCTATTTGATAGAGTTTTTTTCATATAAATGATAGAATTGTTATTAATAAGGAAAGGTGATTATATGTCAATAGATTTTAAAGCATTGGTCTTAAAGTATAAAGACCAATTTATTAAGGATACACAGGAATTACTAAAGATTAATTCAGAACTTACAACATTTGATCAAAATAGAATAGGTGCTCCATTTGGTGAAGGTAATAGAAAAGCTCTAGAGTTTATGCTTGATTTGGCTAAAAGAGATGGATTTAAATTTGAAAATGTAGACGGTTATGCGGGTCACATTGAATTTGGTGATTCCAAAGAATACATTGGCTCTATAGGTCATTTAGATGTCGTACCTGCTGGAACTGGATGGACTTATCCACCATATGGAGCGGAAATTCATGACAATAAAATATATGCTCGCGGTGCTGAGGATGATAAGGCACCAACGATGGCAGTGTATTATGGTATGAAGATATTAAAAGAACTTGGTGTTCCACTAAAAACTCGTATTAAATTAATATTAGGTCTTGATGAAGAGTCTGGTTGGAAATGTGTGGATTATTATTTTAAAAAACATCCTGAAGTACCAGTGGCTGGATTTATTCCTGATGCGGATTTTCCTTTAATTTATGCAGAAAAAGGAATAACAATGACAATTATCAGGGGTTCATTTGATAATTCACAATTAATTTCAGTTGAAGGTGGATTACGTGCAAATATGGTTCCAGAAAGTGCAAAAGCAACTTTAAAACCTGATTTAGTATTAAAACACAAATTTCTAGAATATCTAACTAAAAATAAATACGAAGGTAAAGCAACAATTGAAAATGATTTATTAATATTAGAGGCTTTTGGTAAATCAGCACACGGTTCCCTTCCACAGGATGGGTTAAATGCACTTTCTATATTATTTGAAGGCCTAAAAGAAAGTGGTGTTAATAATGAGTTTGTATCATTTGTTAATAAATATCTAACCTTTGATAATTTTGGACATAAACTAGGCGTTGCATATAAAGATAAAGAAATGGGCGATTTAACTATCAATTTTGGTTTAGCTACAACAGCCGCTAATCATTTTGAAATCGTATTAAATCTACGTTATCCAAATGGTGTGAATTATGTAGAAGATGTATTTAATCATATCCAAAAATTATTACCAGATAATTACTCATTAGATGTTGATCATCACCAAAAATTACTTTATAAAGATCCAAAATCAGATTTAATTCAAACATTGATGAAGGTATATCAAAAACATACTGGAGATATGACACCTCCAATTTCTATTGGTGGAGGAACATTTGCAAGAGCTACTGATAATGTTGTTGCATTTGGCCCTCACTTTATTGATAAACCAACCTATATACATCAAAAAGACGAATTTATTGATATTGATGATTTGATGAAAGCACTAGCGATTTACACAGAAAGTCTATACGAATTAGCAAAATAATGATTTAAGAGGTACTTTATGAAGCAGTATTTAGATTTAGCAAGGCATATCATGTCAAATGGTATAGAAAAGTCAGACCGTACAGGTACAGGAACAAAGTCAGTATTTGGTTATCAAATGCGTTTTGACTTGAGTGAAGGTTTTCCACTAGTAACAACTAAAAAAACGTTTTTAAAGGGTATTATTCATGAATTACTGTGGTTTATAAAAGGAGATACCAATATCAAGTATTTAGTTGATAACAATGTTGGTATCTGGACGGATTGGCCATATCAAAATTATCAAAAGTCACCTGAATATCAAGGTGAAACAATAAAAGAGTTTGCAGAAAAAATTAAAAATAGTAGTGAATTTGCACAAAAATGGGGTGACTTAGGGCCAGTTTATGGCTCTCAGTGGCGTAATTTTAATGGTGTAGATCAAATTGCGTATATAATTGATCAGTTAAAAAATAATCCTGATTCTAGAAGGATGGTTTTATCTGCGTGGAATCCTGCAGAAATTAGTAAAATGATGTTGCCACCATGCCATACACTTATTCAGTTTTATGTTGTAAACAATAAAGTTTCACTACAACTTTATCAAAGAAGTGGCGATGTATTTTTAGGAATACCTTTTAACATCGCATCATATGCATTATTTTTAATGATGGTTGCACAGGTTACTAATTTAGAGGTTGGAGAATTCATTCATACAATTGGTGATGCACATATATACTCAAATCATTACGAGCAAATTGAACTTCAATTATCACGAACACCTAGAAAATTGCCAAATTTAGTTATGAATAAAAATGTAAAAAACCTTGAGGATTTTGTTTTTGAAGACTTTATATTAGAAAATTATGATCCATATCCTCCAATTAAAGGGAAAGTTGCTGTATGATTTACTCTATATGGGCAATGGATGTAAATTGGTTAATTGGGATTGATAATAAATTACCATGGCATTATAAATTGGATTTGGCATATTTTAAAGAAAAAACAACAGGTAAAACTGTATTGATGGGTGATGCTACCTATCGTTCTTTAAAAGGTTACTATAAAAATAAACCCCTACCATTTGGTAAAATGTATGTTGCAAATCTAATTAATACCGAATACGAAGATGCAACTTGTATCACAGATGTTGTAGAGTTTGTGAAGAGTTTTTCTGATGACTTATGGATTATTGGTGGGAAAGTTATTTATAATCTTACATTACCATATGTGGATTATTTACTCATTACACATATACTAAATTTCCATCAAGGAAATGTATTCTTTACAAAATTTGAATTATCAAAATATGAACTTGTTGATAAAAAATTAGAAGAAAATCTTATTTTCGCAACTTATAAGAAAAAGTAGGTTATTATATGTTTACATCATTATTTTTTATATCTTGGATTTTATTTAGTAGTTTGATGTCAATTTATGTACTAAGTAATTACTGGATAATTCTTTGGATATTCTTAGGATATTTTGTGGGTATCACAACACTTATTTTAGTTTTAATAATACATATTTATTCATTTAAATTTACATCATTAATGAATAAGTATAAATATTATGTATTTCAAAGTACAGCATATTTCCTATCAGTATATATCTTTAACCTGAAAATAAAGATAGTAGGTATGGAAAATGTACCAAAAGATGGTAAATTAGTAGTATATACTAACCACAAATCGTATTTAGACCCAGTAATAGCAATCCAGGCAATCAATAGACCAATGTCATTTACGCCTAAGTCCACCTTATTTAAAATACCGATATTAAAGTCTGCAATGAAGGCAATGAATGCGATGCCAGTTTATCGTGATGACAATAGGAAAACAGCAAAAGCACTCATACAAACTATTAAAAATATCGAACAAGGCTTTACTATGGCAGTTTTTCCAGAAGGTGGAAGAAAAAACAGAGATCAAGACACTGTATTACAAACACGAGCTGGCGCATTTCAAATAGCAGTGAAACCTAAAGCTGATATTTTACCAATGACAATTATTGGTAATTCAGAAATTCAGAATCGTGCACCTTTTAGAAGAACAAACATTAAAGTCATTATTCATCCTGCAATACCATATGAAAATTATAAAGATTTATCAACAACAGAAATAGCTAATCAAGTTGTTGAAATTATAAATTCAGGAATGAAGTATAATGATTAAAATTATTGATATTCATGATGATGAAACCTCTATAGCTTTGAAAAATGTAAGACAAGCAATTGACACAATAGGGAAAAATATACTAGTTATTATTCATGGATATGGTTCATCTACTAATTCATATAAGAAACTAAATGAAGTAAGAAACATAGGACGATCAAGAGTAAAAAAAGGACAAATCTCGATTTGTATATCTGGGCCTGATTTAAATGATCCTATAAATTCAGCTAAGTTTGATTATGATGAGTTATTACAATTAAGAAAATTTGTAGTTAATAGTGGTGTAACTATTTTAAAAAAATAAATAATCTAGAAGTTATTTAATGTATACATATAAAGTATATAAAGTAGCTTCTGGATTTTTTTATTTATGGGAATATTCTGAAATTTTTATTGCGTAAAACGTTTTCAAAAGCATATAATAACAAACTTATTTTATAAGATTTATAATTTGTGTGGCTAATCAAACTGCTTAAATAAATAGAAAGAAAATTAGAGGTCAAAATATGAAAGTCATCGTAATCGGATGTACCCATGCTGGTACATCAGCGGTTAAAACTATGTTGCAAACAAATAATAATTTAGAAGTTAATGTCTATGAAAGAAATGATAATGTTTCATTCTTATCATGTGGTATTGCTTTATATGTTGGGGGTATCGTTAAAGATGTGAATGGATTATTCTATTCAAGTCCTGAAGAATTAAAAAGCCTAGGGGCAAATGTATTTATGGAATATAATGTAGAAGCTGTTGACTATGAAAATAAAACAGTAACAGTTAAAAATCTATTAAATAATGAAATTACCATTGATACATTTGATAAACTTGTTATATCAACAGGTTCATGGCCAATAATTCCAAGAATACCTGGCATAAATTCAGAAAATGTTTTATTGTCTAAAAATTTTAATCAAGCTAATGAGATTATAGAAAAATCTAAAGATGCACAAAAAATCGTTGTTGTTGGTGCCGGATATATAGGTGTTGAACTTGCAGAAGCTTTTGAACTTATGGGCAAAGAAGTTATCCTAATTGATGGAGAATCTCGAATTATGCCAAAATATTTAGATGAAGAATTCACAAATATTGCTGAAAATACATTTAAAGATCACGGCGTGAAGTTAGCACTTGGGCAAAAGGTTGAAAGTTTTGTTACAAGTGGAAATGTTGTAACGCATATAAAAACTGATAAAATGACATATGAAACTGATTTAGTAATTATGTGTATAGGTTTTAGACCAAATGATACACTATATAAAGGTATTTTAGAAACAACACCAAACGGTGCACTCATAACTAATGAATTTATGCAAACATCAAATCCTGATGTTTTTGCATGTGGTGACTGTGCAAACATAATATATAATCCCACTGAAGAAGTAAGATATATTCCTTTAGCAACCAATGCTGTACGTATGGGAACATTAGTGGGATTAAACATCGCATATCAAAAAATACCTTATGTTGGCACACAAGGCACATCAGGAATCAAAATTTATGATTTAAATATATCTTCTACAGGTCTTACAGAAGAAGTTGCTAAATTGTATAAATTAAATTACAGTACAATAATTATAAATGATCATAACAGACCAGAGTTTATGCCAGAATATGAAGATGTACTTTTAAAATTAGTCTATGAAAAGGAAACAAATCGTTTATTAGGTGGTCAAATTCTTTCTAAATATGACCTAACAGCGCAAATGAATATACTAAGTTTAGCAATTCAAAATAAAATGACTATTCAACAACTTGCTTTTGCAGACTTTTTCTTCCAACCACACTTTAGTAAACCATGGAATTTACTTAATACTGCTGCATTACAAACCTTACTTAAAAAATAAACTTCTATAAAAAATGTGGAGATAGACCCCAAATAAATTATTGGATATCTTAAACCTCCAAATATGTTATATACCTTAAGTAAAAAGCTCATATCAAATCATGATATGAGCTTTTAATTTAATTTTTAGAATGAATTGGATAAATACCTGAAACTGGTAATGTAAACATAAAACCTATTACTTTTCTTTCTGATTGTTCTAGAATCTTTCTAACTTCTTCAATTAGATTTTTCTTATCGAAAGATTCAGGAATTACAGTAAAGATAGTTTTTGAATAATTTTGATCTCCAACTAAAGATTTATAGAATGGACCTGAGAATAATGCGTGTCCAGAGCCTTCTTTTTCCATAATTGCTGATGCCATACCTTGTGTATCAACAATTGTAGCACCTCTTACATTGAGTTCTAAGAATTTGTCTAAAATATCATCCATAAAACTCAAATCGTTTAATACGATTACTAAAGCTTCCATATTTTAATCTCCTTTAATTTTCTGTATCTTCAGCAAACATTGTTTCATTTAAATTATCAAGACTATAAAGTTCATTAGATTTTGTTAATGCAAATTTCGCAAAAATTGGACCCATTGTTTCATAAACTAAAATCGATAACATAATTACGGCTGCAATTACTGGATAAAGCTCGGTCATTTGTACAGCTACAATAGTAAGTAAGCCAATGGATACTCCACCTTGTGGAAGTAATGCCCAACCAAGATATTTCTTTATATTTGGATGGGATTTGGAAATCATGGAACCAACCATGATACCTAATATTTTACCACTACCACGTGCAATAATATAGACTCCAGCGACAATTAATATAATATAATCTTGTTTTAAGATTGCTAAATCAAGTGATGCACCTGCTAATGTAAAGAATATAATATAAAATGGTGTAGCTAAATCGTTAATTGATGAGAATGTTCTATTCGGTTGTTTTACGACGTTAGCAATAACAGAACCAATCATAATATTTGCTAGTAATGGTGAAAGTGAAATGCCTAAAGATTCTGTGTACTGATTTATTAGCGTTAAGCCACCAACTGTAATTACAATTGAAATTAATGCAAGCACCTGAATATCATCGGGTATTTTATCAAATCTTTTGGCCGCATATGAAAGTGCAAAACCTATAATTATTCCAATTCCTAGTGATCCAAATACTTCAATAAATGGTTTAGAAAACATTAACCATGTAGGAATTGGGTCACCTTGAGGTAATAGAAGTTGTGCAAAAGATAAGAAAAATCCAAATACTACAATTCCAAAAATATCATCAAGTGCGGTAATTGGGACAATTGCTTTAGTAACTGGTCCATTTGCACGATATTGTCTAATTACCATTAATGTAGCAGCTGGTGCAGTTGCAGCAGACATTGAAGCTAAGATTAATGCAAAAGCAATACTTGGCTTTTCAAATGGTGCAAATCCTGCAACTATAGCATCTGGTTTAGGAATGAGTAACATAGCAACAAATACTACAACCACTGCTCCAATAACCTCAAAAGTTGTTAATGTGATAATTTCCTTACCCATTTTTTTGATTCTTTTTATTGCAAATTCACTACCTATTGAAAATGCAATAAAAGCTAATGCAATTTCACTAATGAATTTAAAAACATTTTGATCACTTAAGGTAATAAAACCTTTATAACCAGGAAAAATTAAACCTAAAGATGGCCCTAATAATAATCCTAATACTAAGTAACCCGAGACATTCGGTAACTTAAATTTTCTAGCAATTAAACTACCGATAAAACCAACTAATAAAATTACTGCAACCTTAGTTAACAATAATCCTAAATCCATGCTATTCCTCCGTTCAAAATTTAACTCTAGATATAATTTTACGCTATATTTTTTATAAGTCAAATATATAATAAATCAATATTAAATAATGCATATTCAACAGTAAAAGTGGCTTTATTACGGTAATTGGAACAAATTTTGACGGAAAATAAAAACACTAGAAAAATTAAAATTTCTAGTGTCATATATTTATAAATCGATTTGTTTTAATACTTTTATTTTATTAGGTTCAATATCGAAGTATACTATACTTAGATTTCCTACAAAATGATTGAAATAATCATATTTATCGAAGTCAGCTAATATCAAAAGTGACTTGATAACATGAGCGTGAGCAACTACCATAACTTTTTTATCATGATGATTAGAGTAAGTTTTATTTACAGCATCACTAATTCGTTTGATTAATTGTTCATTATCTTCATAACCCGCTTGTCTAAAGTTATGTTTAGTAATTATAGGCAATACATCTTTTACTACGCCACCTTCAAAAGGGCCAAAATTTCTTTCTAGATAATCAGAGTTTATTTCTGAGATATCTAAATCAATGTATTTACCGACGATTTGAGCAGTCTTTTGAGCTCGAATCAAAGGAGAACTAATCAAGTAGTTAAAACGCTCATTTTTCTCCTTTAAATAACGTCCTAATTTATGTGCTTGTTCAATGCCTGTTTCATTTAATGGATTATCCATATTTCCTTGTACTAAGCGTTTTTTATTGTAATCGGTTTCACCGTGTCTTACCATTGCTAATATCATTTTTATCACCTTTGGTATTATAACAAAATAAACACTTTAAAACAACTTAAAAATTAGGTATAATATCAATAGAAAGAAATGGTGATGAAAATGAACAGCGAAAGTAACTGGCAAGAAGTATTGTTAAAAACTTGGGAAACAATTGTTTCTTGGTTTGAATCAGCTACAGGTTGGTTAGATCCTTTACTAAAACCTACAACAGATGGTTGGTGGCAAGCAGGATTTAATTACTTTGATAGTTTTCCAGTAATGCTTCAATTAATATTTGTCGGATTTTTAGGTTTACTTCTAATAATGGGCGTATTTTCACTAATAAAAAAATCATTAAAATTAGTGGTAGTCATTGGTGTAATTGTATTAATATTTATGGTGTTAAACGGATAGACGAATTAATTTTCGTCTATTATAATCTTGGGAGGATATGAAAAATGCAAATGGTTGATTTAATAAATAAGAAAAAATATGGTGATGAATTATCTCATGATGAAATCAAATTCATTATTGATGGGTATACAAAAGGTTTAATTCCTGACTATCAAATGTCAGCTTTTTTAATGAGCGTTTACTTTAATGGAATGACAACAGATGAATCAACAGCTCTAGCTTTAGCAATGAGAGATAGCGGTGATGTTTTAGATTTATCTGATATTACTGGTACTAAAGTAGATAAACATTCAACCGGTGGAGTTGGTGATAAGGTAAGTATCGTACTTGCACCACTAGTTGCCTACCTTGGTGCAAAACTTGCAAAAATGAGTGGTAGAGGCCTGGGTCATACCGGTGGTACAATAGATAAATTAGAATCGATTCCTGGATTCCAAGTAGAACTTCCACTCGGAAAATTTAAAGATCAGGTAAATGAAATTGGTTGTGCAATTGTAGGCCAAAGTGGTGACATAGCCCCAGCAGATAAACTTATATATGCACTTAGAGATGTAACTGCTACAGTTGATTCAATACCACTAATTGCCTCATCAATTATGAGTAAAAAATTAGCATCTGGTGCTGATGCAATTGTGCTTGATGTGAAGGTTGGTTCTGGTGCTTTTATGAAGACTCTAGAAGATGCAAGAAAACTTTCAAAACTAATGGTTGAAATCGGAAAGAAAGCAGGTAAGAAAGTATCTGCAATTTTAACCAGTATGGAAGAACCACTAGGTTATAAAATAGGTAATGCATTAGAAATTTATGAATCTATTGAAACACTCGAAGGACATGGTCCGGAAGATTTAACGGAAATTGTATGTGTAATTACAGGTCATTTATTAAAGGATTCTGGCGTTGTAAAAGATTATGAAGCAGGCTATAAATTAGCTTATGAGACATTAAAATCAGGGGCAGCTTTACCTAAGTTTTATGAGTTCGTAAAAGCTCAAAATGGGGATGTAAATTTCCTAAAAAACAAAGATGAAATATTAACCAAAACAAAGCAACATAAACTCTATGCAAAAGCAGATGGATACTTAGAAAAAGTTGATGCTTTAAAAGTTGGATTAGCTGGAATGAAACTTGGTGCTGGTCGTGCAACAAAAGAAGATAAAATTAATTTATTCGTTGGTATAGATCTACATATTAAGATTGGTGACAAGATTAAAAAAGGCGACTTGATTTGCACATTATATCATGATGAAAAAGGACTAGTTGATGCAATTGAATTAATCGAATCTTCATACATTATTGGACCAAATAAACGTCATTTAAAACTTGTTGAAGAGATGATAGTGTAATGCGAATTATAGCAGGAAGACATCGAAGTAGAACACTAAAGATGGTTCCTAGTAATGATACAAGAGAAACATCTGATAAAGTCAGAGGTGCAATATTTAACTCCTTAAGTACGAGTGTTGTAAATGCAAATGTTCTAGATTTATTTGCAGGATCTGGCGCATACGGATTAGAGTCAATATCAAGAGGTGCATCACATGTCTGGTTTAATGATGTTAAACCAAAAGCCATTGAAACAATTATTGAAAATATAAAGTTATTAAATGAACATACGCATGCAACCGTTTGGAAATATGATTATAAAGAAGCTATAAATAGAATTAAATTAAATGAATTAAAACTTGATTTAGTATTTTTGGATCCACCTTATGAAATGAATATATATGCTGAAATTTTAGACAGTATTTATGAAAATTTAAATGATGATTGTTTATGTATATTAGAGATGCATAAGGAAAACTCAGTTAACTTAAATTTAGAAAAATATGAAATCACAAGAGAAAAACTATATGGCATCAAAAAGATAATAATGTTAAGAAAGTTATAACATTGTATTATTATAAAAAATAAAGTAAAATAAGATTGTATAGAAAAGGAGTTGAGACATATAATGGAATGGTATTGGGTATTAACAATTGGATTGGGAGCATTAATACTAGGTGGCGTATTAGGATTCTTTATAGCAAGAGCATGGTTCAAAAAATATCTTGAAAAGAACCCACCAATTGATGAAAGATCTATTAGAGAAATGTTTAGACAAATGGGAAGAACTCCATCTGAAAAACAAGTTCGTCAAGTTTTATCATCAATGAAACAAGGTCAAAAGTAATTAATAAAGTGCCTACCGGCACTTTTTTATTTATAATGTATGTTTACCTATATTAAACACTGTATATTAATATTAAACATACAATTATTACTAAGTTTATATATGATAAACATAATATTATGAAGATCATAATTGAAATAAATAATAAAAACATTTTTAACTGGTTAAGTTTTAAAATAATACTTAATTAAAAGACTTTATGTTCAGAATAATTTGAGTACAAAAAATAATAGAAAATACATAGGTAATAGTAAAGTAGTAGAAGAATAGGCTTATTATAAAACAGGCCTTTATTATTGAATTAACGTCATATGGATCAATTAGCGGCTGAGACATACATTTATATGATTGAAGATGTCTCGATGTGTATTTTACATATCTCAAAATACTTTATTATAGTCATTTGATAAAAATGATATATATTATTATAATTAATAGCCACAAAATAAGTCATTAATCATAATCATTTAACTATTGATACATACATTTAAATAGTAGTCTCATCAAATTATATTTAACAATTGGTTCCTATAATGTATATTATGTTAACCAAGTAATGTGAGCCTTACTGAGCCGTCAATTGAAATAGTGTGGAAAAGTTGTATTTAAAATTACTTTGATTTTCGGCATTCTTGGATTGTGTTGCATGTGTGTTGTTAGAAAACGATTAAATAGTGATTGGTATTTGATTAGTGCTTAATATGAAACATCTGATGCACTAATTTTATGTAAAATAGTCTTTAAGATAGAAAAACTTAATAGATTATAATGTTTTTTACAGCTTATGAAAGCTTTAGATTCTCTCTATTTCCTATATCTTTTATCTGCCATAATACGATGAATTTTATTAATCTTCATTTAGATAATTAGATATATAGTAAAACAAATAATAAGTTAATTGTTTAAATTGATTTGACATTGTTTATATTTGGTAAACATAACTTTTTAAAAATTTTACATTTTTTTAGTTTATATATTTTTTTATACTTAAAAAAATGATCAATTACTTGCTAGGTTCTTTGTTACTATGTAGCATAGTTTATTCTGATTACCAAAAAAAGTTAAAAAGAATACTAAAAATAAAATTTCAATAATTCATGAAAATATCTAAAGTGATTATGCACTTCGTTTTTTATTTTACTAATGTACATTTTCTTTTTCATATGCATTATTAAATTAAATTCCATTTCATATATACAAAAATTGATTAATATCTAAGTTTACTAATAATAATCAGTGTAATTATATACTAAACATACATATATTTTTAACTATAACAATACGTACTGCTATTTTAAGAATAATTACGTAAATGTGAGGCGCGTTTTGAGCGATTGAGATTGATGTTATATTATTAATCCCTCGTTTGAATCCTTATAATATGACATTAAATCCTATTATTGATTTAATTATGAATATACATTTTTCACTACTAAGTATTCATATATAAAAAAATATGATTAAATAAATTCAGCCATTATTTTATATGTGTTAGTTTGTATATATAATTAGGTATAAATTATAGTCCTACATTTAATTAAAAAGATGAATATATGTTTCATCTATATTTAATTTTATGTATAAAAAAAGTGCAGTAATACTGCACTTAGTTTAAAAATACTAAACATACATTTATTTAATTTTATTTAAAAAACTCTTACCATAATTGGGTTTATGAGTTCCAAAGTTTTCATTTATAGTGTATCCTATATCAGAAAATGTATTTAATATTGGAAGTTCACCTGATGATTTAAATGACTTAGAATATGCAATCATTGGTACAAATTCTCTAGTATGGTCAGTACCTACATAGGTTGGGTCATTACCATGATCTGCAGTTAAAATTAATAAATCATCTGGATTTAAATTTTCTAATAATTCTGGTAATTGAGAATCAAATTCCTCTATTGCTTTTCCATATCCGATTGGATCTCTTCGATGTCCATAAAGTGCATCAAAGTCAACTAAGTTCAAGAAACATAATCCGGTAAAATCAGTTTTAGCTGTTTGAATTATTTGATTCATTCCATCATAATTTGATACTGTTTTAGAAAACTTATTTATACCATAACCATCAAATATATCATTAATTTTACCTAATGCTATGACGTCAAATCCTGATTCGTCTAGGTAGTTTAAAGTTGTTTTTTCATGTGGTTTTAATGCATAATCATGGCGGTTTGAAGTACGCTTAAATGTGTCTTTATTTGACCCTAAAAATGGTCTTGTTATAACACGTCCAACCTTCCATTCAGGTCGCATGGTAATCTCTCTTGCAATCTCTGAAATTCTGTATTGTTCTTCTATAGGAATAATCTGTTCATGCATAGCAATTTGTAGAACACTATCTGCTGATGTATAAACAATCAGATCACCTGTTTTCATGTGATGTTCACCAAGTTCAACTAATATTTCAGTACCTGATGCAGCTTTATTTCCTACAACTTTTCTACCTGTTTTTTCTTCAAGTTCACGGATTAATTCTTGGGGAAAACCATGATCTGTAAAGGTTTGAAATGGTTTTGTAATATACATTCCCATCATCTCCCAGTGACCTGTCATCGTGTCTTTTCCTAGTGAAGCCTCACTTATTTTAGTTACATAAGTTTGGTTTAAATCTACTGAATTAATACCTTTTAGGGATACAATATTTCCAATACCTAGTTTTTCTAAATTAGGTATTGTTAAGTCCATTTTTTCAGCGATGTGTCCAAAGGTATTAGCCCCTATATCACTTTGACCTTCATTGAAATATAAGTTTGCATCTGGTGCTGCTCCGACTCCTAATGAGTCCATTACGATTAAGAAAACTCTTTTAAATTTCATATTATTCCTCCTTAGCTCTTGGATGAGTTTTATTGTAAACTTCTTTTAATCTGTGTTGTGAAATATGTGTATAAATTTGTGTTGTAGAAATATCTTCATGTCCTAGAAGATTTTGTAAACTTCTTAAATCCATTCCATTTTCTAATAAGTGTGTTGCAAATGAATGTCGTAAGGTATGTGGCGATACCTTAGTTTCATCGAGTCCACTATCTTTAGCTAACTTCTTTAAGACCTTAAAAAACCCTACTCGTGATAATGGTTTACCACTACTGTTTAAAAACAATAAATCATTTTTTGACTTTAATAATTCTTCCCTACCATTAATAAGATAGTTTCTAATTGCAATAACTGCCATATCAGAAAGTGGAACCATTCTTTCTTTACTACCTTTACCTACTACGATAACATATGCTTGACTCATATGGATATCGGTGAGCTTTATATTTAATAGTTCTGAAACTCTTAGTCCTGATCCATATATCAATTCTATTAGCGCTGTATTTCTTAAGCCTAATGACGTTGATTTATCAATGTTTTCTAAAAGGTTTACAACCTCATCAATACTTAATATAGTTGGTAGATTTTTTTCTATTTTAGGACTTTCAATTTCTTTTGTAACATCAACATCAACTTCATTTTCTAAGATTAAAAATTGATGAAACGATTTAATAGATGTTAATTTTCTGGATAATGATTTTGCAGATAAACCTTTGTTTTTTTGACTTTTTAAAAATCCTTCAACTTGTTTTTGAGTTATTTTATCTACATTTTTTACATGATGATATTTAGTTAGAAAGTCTATATAACTTTCTATATCACGTCTATATGCACTCTGTGTATTTTTTGATAACCCTTTTTCATGATTAAGATAATATATAAAATCATTTAATAAAAAAATCATATAAATAACATAAACACTTGATTACCAAGCATTGTACCTTTCTTAGTTAACCTAATATAGTCATTATTTATTTCTACTAGTCCTAAATCAACTTTTTCATGAATTTGAGGATACTTATCATAAAAATTAATCTTGTATTTTTTCTCTAACTGTTTAATGTTTACACCTCGTGTTAATCTTAAGCCAAATATTAGTTCATCTTGTAGTTTTAAATCATCGGTTTGAAATGTCTTTTCCTTTAAGAAATGATCCATATATTGACTCATTCCTCGTTCATTATAAGTTCTATAATTATCAATAAATCCGTGTGCTCCTAGACCAACACCAATATATTCTCCAAGAGTCCAATAAATATTGTTATGCAAAGAATATTGATTCTTTCTAGCATAATTACTTATCTCATATTGTTCATATCCATAAGATGATAAATAGTTCATAACATATTCATACATTATAGCTTCATTGTCTTCGTCCATTGGTGTGAAATTACCTTTTAAATACTGGTGATAAAAATATGTTTTATCCTCTAATATTAAAGAATAATATGATATATGATTAATATCTAGTTTAATAAACTCATCAAGATCATATTTGATATGATCTAAAGTTTGTCCTGGTATTGCAAAAATAAGATCTATTGAGATATTATTTATACCTAATGTTTTTAAATCACTAATAATCCAAGCAATATCTTCTTTTTTATGACCTCTATTTAAGTATCTTAAAGTATCATTATTAAAACTTTGTACACCCATAGATATTCTATTTAAACCATATTTTTTGAATAGTTTTCCTTTTTCATGGGTATAACTTTCAGGATTCAGTTCAATTGTATACTCAATAGGTTTTATACGTATAAGTGAATCAAATAAATAAGTTAACTGATCAACAGTTAACATCGATGGTGTACCTCCACCAATAAAAATCGTTTCTACCGAATCAAAGTGGGATTGATAAGAATTAATTTCTTCTCTAAGTTTAATTAAATATGTATCAATCATATCTTGATTTTTAGGTACACGTTTTACAAAGTCACAATAATGACAAATATATTCGCAAAACGGTATATGTATATATAAACCTTTCATAGATGCTTTACCTACCTTAAATTAATTATACCACTTTCTATTTATCTTACAAAAGAGAAAGGGAGTATCTACCCAACATAGACACTCCCATAAGAAGAGATGATTTATTCGCCTATTTAAGGCACATTATTTATTTCTTTTTTTTGTTTTTCTTAGGTGTGACAGGAAGACGGTCTAAGATTTCATCTCTATGATGATCTCTAACTTCAAATTGATAACGTATGTTACCAGTATCAGGATCTTTTGTTGCGTATTTTACATCTGTTAAAACCTTGATGTTATAATTTGCTAAACTCATATTTTTTCTCCTCCTTGGCATAAAAAAAGGTACGAATATATAATATCCTACCTTGAATTTAAGTTATATAAAAAATATTGTAAAACCTTACCCTTAACAATTGAACTAATATGAATATTGTAGACAATTCTTTTAGTCATTTAATTCCCTCGCATGTTCAAATCTGCCACACATATATGATATCATGTAAGCGCATACAAGTCAAGTAGTATTTATTATAATTTATAGTAATAATGATAAAAAAATATACATTAGTATCTATTAAAATACTCATGTATATTTAGGTTCTTATCTTAATCATCTGAGTTTGATAAAATAGCCATGAATGCACTTTGAGGTATTTCTACCCTACCAAAGGTCTTCATTCTCTTTTTACCTTCTTTTTGTTTTTCTAATAATTTCTTTTTACGAGAAATATCTCCACCGTAACATTTAGCTAGAACGTCTTTACGCATCGCTTTAATGGTTTCTCTAGCTATGATTTTCCCACCTAATGCAGCTTGTACAGGAATTTCAAACATTTGTCTTGGTATAAGTTTCTTCAACTTTTCAACAATTATCTTTCCACGACTATATGCAAAGTCTTTATGAACAATAACTGATAAAGCGTCTACAACTTCTCCATTAAGTAAAATATCCATTTTACGTAACTTAGATTCGATATAGCCGTCAAGCACATAATCAAATGATGCATAGCCTTTTGTTCCAGATTTTAACTTATCAAAGAAATCATAAACAATTTCTGCAAGTGGTAAACGGTATGTTAACATTACTCTTGTTTGATCTAAATAGGTCATATCTAAGAATGTTCCACGTTTGTTTTGGCATATTTCCATAACTGTTCCAACATAGTCTTTAGGACACATTACGGTAGCTTTAACAACAGGTTCTTCAATCCGCTCTATTTTTTGAACCTCAGGTAAGAAACTTGGGTTATCAACTCTAATTTTTTGACCATCAGTTAGATAGACATCATAGATTACTGATGGGGCTGTTGCAATTAATTCAATATTAAATTCTCTAGATATTCTTTCCTGGATAATATCCATATGAAGTAAACCTAAGAATCCTGTTCTAAATCCAAAACCTAGAGCTTGTGATGTTTCTGGTTCATAAACTAAAGATGCATCATTTAATCTTAGTTTTTCTAAAGCTTCTTTTAAATCCATATATTGACTAGGATCAATTGGGAAGAACCCACAAAAAACTACAGGATTTAATGTTCTATAACCTGGTAGTGGTTTTAAAGCTTTATTTTTAGCATTTGTAATTGTATCCCCAACCTTAACATCATCGATAGTTTTAATACTTGCAGTTAAGTATCCTACATCACCAGGTCCTAAAATATCAACAACTTTTTGTGATGGAGTATAAACTCCTACCTCAACTACTTCAAAAGTTGAGCCTGTGGCCATAAATTGGACGGTATCACCTTTTTTAACTGAACCATTGATTATTCTAATTGTTGGAATTACCCCACGATAAGCATCAAAATAAGAGTCAAATATTAAAGCTTGAAGTGGTTCATTTTCATCACCTTCAGGTGCTTTAACATCAGTAATAATTCTTTCTAAAATATCGATGACACCAATCCCTGATTTACCACTTGCCATAACAGCTTGGCTAGCATCAATACCAATGATTTCTTCAATTTCATGACGAACTTTTTCAGGGTCAGCACTTGGTAAATCGATTTTATTTAAAACCGGGATAATTTCTAATTCATTATCAATTGCTAAGTAGACATTAGCTAAGGTTTGTGCTTGTATTCCTTGCGCTGCATCTACAACTAAAATAGCGCCTTCACAAGCAGCAAGTGATCTTGAAACTTCATAAGTAAAGTCTACGTGTCCTGGTGTATCGATTAGATGCAAGATATACTCGTTACCATCTTTGGCTTTGTACGTTAATTGAACAGCATTTAACTTGATTGTGATACCACGTTCACGTTCAAGATCCATACTATCTAAAAGTTGTTCTTTCATCTTTCTTTTTTCTACACTGGATGTCATTTCTAATATTCTATCGGCCAAGGTCGATTTGCCATGGTCGATATGGGCAATAATAGAAAAGTTTCTTATTTTCTTTTGTCTTTCATTTAATGTATTGTTTTTCAAATTATTCATACCTTTCATGCTCTTAATATTTTATCATACTTTATGTAATGTAAGCAATGTAAGAATTTTCACATAAAATAAAATTTCTTTTATAACTTTCTTTGACTTATTTTTTTTATTGAACTATAATGTTAATGAAATAACGATATCTCATAAAAATTAAATGGAGGAAATTATGAAAAAAGGATTTTTCGTTGTGCTTATTTTATTTGCTGCAGTTATATTAACTGCATGTGGACCTGCAGAATCAGAGTTTTATTTTGCAAGTCAAACACCTACAGATACATCTAGTTGGGTTTACTGGGTAGTTATCGAAAAGAAGGGTGACAAAGTGGTTGATGCTGAATGGAATGCATTCAATATCGAAGGTGATGCTAACACATTATATAAAGGTTTAGATAAGGTATCTGCATCTGAGCAAGAAATTTATAATATGAATTCAACTTTATGGTGGCATGAACAAGCTGATTTAGTTATTGATAAATTCATCAAGAACAATGGTGATTATAATGATCAAATACCAGCTCCAGCAGGCGTTTCAATTACCACATCAGATTTCTATACTTTAGCTGAGCTTGCACTAGCAAGTGATCCTGTTGAAAAAGGTGAATATAAAGATGGTTATCATTTTGTTACATTAAAAGATAATGCTGAACCTCATGCTGAAGTATTATATTGGAATCCTAAAACTGAAGCTGTAGTATCAACAGGTGCTTGGGATGCTTATTCATTTGGTTCAATTGTTGTTGTAAATGGTCGCATTGTATTAAGTTACTTCAATAATGTATTCTACGGATACAAAGCTGTTGTAGAAAATGGTGCAGTTAAAAAAGTAGACCATGACTCAAACCCAGAAACTCCAGCAATCTCAATAATGGCTGATTATACTACTGAAACACCTAAACTATTAAAAACTAAAAATCATTTAGGTACATCTTATGGTATGTTAGGAACATCAAGTAAAATTGGAATCGGTAAAGAATATTTCGAACAAGCTGCTGCAGCTGGTCAATATTTAATTGCTAATCAATCATTCCCTGAAACTAATCAAGATGGAGATTTTGATGGTGTAGCGGGTGTATCAATTACTGCAACTGATTTCTTTGATTTATGGAAGTTAGTACCAACTAAATAATTATAATAAAAAGGTATTCTATTAATCATGGAATACCTTTTTTATATATTTTTTTAATTTGTTTGCTTAATGATAGAGATATAAGTTTATAAAGAAAAAACAGATGCTTACTACGCATCTGTTTCCTCTAAGTTTAAAGTGTCAGTGTTATTTTCACTATTTTCAATACGTGTAACTAATACACGTTCAATAATTTTGTCTAAGTATTTTAGAACCTCAAATCTATAGTTATTAAAGACGACAATTATTGCCTCATCTTCATCTGGAAAACGTCCTAATTGACCTAAAATGAATCCTGATAATGTATCATAATCATCAACTGGTAATCCTGCAGATAACAGATCTTCAACATCGTCTAAATCTATTAAACCATCAATCTCATACTGATTTTCATTTAATACTTGAATTTCTATATCATCTTCGTCATATTCATCTGAAATATTACCTAGAATTTCTTCAATTAAGTCTTCTAATGTGATAATACCAGCAGTGCCACCATATTCATCTATTACAATAGCAATATGTGTTTTGGTTAATTTCATTTCTTTAAAGAGTTCTCTAGTATTTTTAGATTGAGGTACAAATAGAGGGTCTCTTAATATCTCGTGTATATTAAATATATTTGGATCTGGATTTTCTCTTAAGTATTTTAAAAGATCCTTAACATGAAGTGTACCAACAATTTTATCTAAAGTTTCCTCATAAACTGGAAATCTAGTGTATTTCTCATTTGTAACATACTCTATGAGTTCATCACGTAAAGAATTTACATTAATGGCCGATACTTCAGTTCTATGGGTCATAACTTCTTCAACTGTAGTTGAATCAAACTCAAAAATATTTTGTATCATCTCATTTTCTGATGAATCAATAAATCCTCTTGACTCAGAAGCATTTAATTCTAAGATTAATTCTTCTTCTGATAATGTATCATCATCATCGCTTGGATTAATGCCTAATAACTTCATAACAAGGTTTGCTGATGAGGTTAGTAATAATACAAATGGCCTCATAAATAAGGCGATTACTTGTAGAAAACCTACAAATAAATAAGCAACTTTAACAGGTGCTTTCATAGCTATTCTTTTTGGTACGAGTTCACCGAATATGACTTGAAAGTACGTTAAGATTAATGTAATAAAAATGGTAACAACTGGTGTAATAAATTGGATATTTATTGATGTCCAGTTTGCAATTGAATTTGAAATTATGCTGGAGAATGCATCAGCAGCTATAACACCATTAATAAATCCAAACATCGTAATTCCAATTTGAATTGTCGATAGAAATTTTGTTGGATTTTCAATAAGCTTTAATACAACTTTTGCTTTTTTACCTTTTTTACCACTAGATTCAGCATCTTCCTGAACCTCTCTTCTATTTGCAGAAACTAGTGCAATTTCACTTGCTGCAAATATTCCATTTAAGACAATTAGGAATATAATTAAAAATATTTGAATGCCCATTATAAGGTTACCCCCTCATAAGGTTCATCACTTAAATTCCTATGCCCGCTACTCGAATCTTCCATATTAACTTTCTTTCCTCCGTGTTATTTCTATTTTTAAATAACAGTATAATATTATCATAAAAACCATCAAAAAGTCAAGAAATACCATAAGAACGCAGTTGATTTTTATAGTAATTCTTCTAAATATGTGATTATTTGATTTGGTTCAACTTTAGGTGCAAACCTATATAAGATATTACCATTACGATCAATTAAGAACTTAGTGAAATTCCAACTTATTTTATTCTTAGGTTTGCCAGTAGGTACTAATTGATTATTTTTTAAAATGACTTCATCAGGACCATTTTCTTTTAAAAACTGGTATAAAGGGTGTGCATTTTTAGTATTTACTTTAATTTTGTCATATAAAGTAAATTGAGTTCCAAAGTTTAGTTGGCAAAACTCATTTATATTTTCAATTGAACCAGGAGCTTGACCTAAAAATTGATTACTTGGAAAATCAAGTATCTCAAAGCCATTACTTTGATATTTTTCATATATTTCTTGTAAGGACTCATATTGAGGTGTGTATCCACACTTAGTTGCGGTATTAACAATTAATAATACTTTCCCTTTAAATTCTTCTAAATTAGTGACTTCACCATTTGCTTTAGTTACTTCAATATTATATATACTCATTTTCTCTCCTTAATAAAAGAGAAGAAATCTTCTTGCTAGATTTCTTCTACTTCATGTTTTGTTTGTTTTAATTTTTTACGATTATAATTCTTTTTTGATTCTTTAATTGTCATCTTGTATTTTAATTTTTTATCAATAAAATCTTTATCTCTTACTTTAATTTCAGAGCGTTTAATGACAATTCTCTGATTCTTTTGTGACATTTATATTATTTTTTTGCAGGTTTTTCTTCTACTTTAGTTGCTGGATTTTCTAAACCTGCAGCTTTAGCAGCTTCAACAGCAAGATGAGCTCTTGTCTTAATATTTGGATCAATTTCTAATCTTAATTCTGTTTCAGGATCGAAGAAATGTAATTTATTTAAGTCAAATGCTAGTTTGATTTTATCACCAATATTGATATTTGTACGAGCATCAACCTTAGCAATAACATTTGAACCATTGATGTCCATATAAATGTTAGTTTCAGCACCAAGTAACTCAGCAACATCAACTTCAACATCTAATACACCGTCTGGGTGAGCTTGCATAACTAATTCATCATCATGAATATCTTCTGCACGAATACCTAATACGATCGGTTTATCAATAAATTTATTTTGAACAACAACTTCTAATTTATCATTTGGTAATTTAATTTTGTATTTACCAGCTTCGAAAATACCTTTTTGATTTACTACACCATTAATAAAGTTCATCGGAGGTGTACCAATAAATCCTGCTACGAAAATGCTTGATGGTCTATCATAAATTTCTTTAGGTGAACCAACTTGCATGATGTAACCTTTATTCATAACAACAATACGAGTAGCCATGGTCATCGCTTCGATTTGGTCATGGGTAACATAAATTGTAGTTGTATCTAATTGCTTGTGAAGTTTGATTAACTCACCACGCATTTGAACACGTAATTTCGCATCTAAGTTAGATAGAGGCTCATCCATTAAGAATACTTTTGCATCACGTACGATTGAACGTCCTAATGCCACACGTTGTCTTTGTCCACCGGACAATGCCTTTGGTTTACGATCCAAGTATGGAACTAAACCTAAAATTTCCGCTGCCGCATGTACTTTTTCTTTGATGATAGCTTTAGGAACTTTACGTAATTTTAATCCAAATGCAATATTATCATACACAGTCATGTGTGGATAAAGTGCATAACTTTGGAAAACCATTGCGATATCTCTGTCTTTTGGAGCAGTATCGTTCTTGTATTCTTCATCAATGTATAACTCGCCTGAACTAATGTCCTCAAGGCCCGCGATCATACGGAGGGTTGTGGATTTTCCGCATCCACTTGGTCCGACAAATACAATAAACTCTTTATCTTCGATTTTCAAGTTAAAGTCAAAGACTGCTTGAACACCGTTGGGATAGACTTTATTGATGTCTTTTAATTCTAAAGTTGCCATATTTCCCCCTAGGAATTATATTTTGATTTATTTTGGATAGATGCAAGATTTCTATCAAAGTAATTGTATCATAAAACCAGTACTCAATGCAAACGTTTTCAACTTTTTAGTGTTTTTACAATCCTAAATTATGTGAATTATTAATATAGTTTAAAAGTAATTGATTCAAATTTGTATAATATTTTATAGGATTTACACCTGATAAATTAAAAAGTAAACCGTTTACATTTATTATTTAATGTTAAAATGTAATTAGAACATATTTCACAATACTAAGTGAAGAAAAGGTGTAAAAATGAAAAAAATATTATTCATAATCACAATTTTGCTTTCCGCTGTCATATTAATTGCCTGTGAACCAAAGGTTGACATTAACCCTCCGATTGAAACAACAGATTTAAGATTAGAAAATCCACGAAATGATATATATTATCAAATTTTTATTCGTTCTTTTGCTGATAGTAATGGTGATGGCATTGGGGATTTTAATGGTGTAACGAATAACCTTGATTATTTAGAAGATCTTGGTATTACAGCTATATGGATGTTACCTTTTAATGATACTGACAATGATTTTGGTTCCCATCATGGATATAGAATTAAAGATTATTATAATGTAAATTCAGAATATGGTACTATGGAAGATCTTGAAAACCTTATTTCAGAGGCTAATAAAAGAAATATACGAGTAATGATGGATTTAGTTATCAACCATACATCAGATACCCATCCTTGGTATATAGATGCTAAAAACAACACCAATTCAGAATTTAGAGATTACTATATTTGGACATCAGAAAATAATGCTTTTGAATCGTTTTCAGGTGGTATGAAAGATTTAAATCTAAATAACGAAAAAGTTGTAGAAGAAATAAAAAATATCATTGAATATTGGATAAATAAAGGTATTACAGGATTTAGATATGATGCCGCTAAACATTTTTTTATAGGTGATCCTAACTCAAATCCTGCAGTAATGACAGTGAAAACCCATCAATTTATAAGGGAACTTCAATTGCATGCTCGTTCAATTAATGAAGATGTATATTTTTTAGGTGAGGTTTTTGAATATGATTATAACTTCTATAAAGATTATTACATTGGCTTAGATTCCTTATTTGATTTTTATACTGCAAGAGAAATATGGCAGCGTGTTGGTAGTGGTAATGATAAAAGACTTTTTGTATCAAATTTAGAAAGAGCTTATGCCACTTATAGACCATATAATCGAGATTATGCACCATCTATTTTTATTAGCAATCATGACTTAGATAGAGTAGCTTCCATGTCTGAATTTGGTGGTTTAAATGCTTTAAATAAATTAAAATTAGCAGCAAGTGTTACGTTAACATTACCTGGTTCTACTCATATTTACTATGGGGAGGAATTAGGTATGAAAGGCATACGTTATGAAGGACTTCAAACAGATCAAGGTACTGTTTATGATCAATATCGTCGTTCACCATTTTTATGGGGTGAGCAATCAAAAATGACTACATGGTTAAATCCGTATGCAGAAAGTCATTCTACCAAATCAGTATTAGAACAAAGCTCGGATGAAAATTCTTTATTAAATCATTATAAAGCGCTCATAGACATAAGAAAAAATAACCCTGCTTTAATGTATGGAAACTATTTTAAGGCTTGGAAAGATAATACTTCTTTCCTTCAAGGATATGTAAGACATTATGAATTTGAAGATATTAATCAAACTATTTTAGTAATTCATAATATGACCGATTCTCAAAGAATTGTTGATTTAGCGGATGAAACTGTTTTATATGGTGATTTAGAAATCAAACCATATGGAACATTAATATTAGAACTAGATTCAAATTTGATAGCTAATTATATAAATGAGTAAACACTTTCATTAATCATTGATTAAAAAAACCACCGGATGGTGGTTTTTTCATTTTGATTTAACTTAAATTATTTCCGATGTAAGTTAATCCGGGATTATCATTAGAGTCATTTACCTTATAAGTTATTACACCTAAGGCTTCACTCTCACCCTTTTTATAAACTGTGAAATATAATGTATATGTTTGGGTACCGAAATCATCTTTATAATCGTCATAAACTAAATTGATTGCAGAATGTATTAATTCGTACATTTCTAGTTCTGATTTATATGATGCTAGAATTGTAAGGTCTGCTTCAAAACGTTTTGAAGATATTTCAACATTTGAGATTAATGCTGTATCTCCTGTATGTTTGGTATCACATGCAACTAATGTTAAACTTAAAAGCATGATAAATGCGATTAATATTTTTTTCATTAGGATTTTCCTCCTAATATGTGTGTAAATGAGCCACCTTTAACGACTACATTATAATAAAGATTTGTTGTGTTACCTAAATAATCAGTAACTTGTACAGTAATAACTTTAAATCCTGGAATTGTTGTATCAATTTGAGTTACATTAACTTTAGCACCGCTTGGCACATTAACATTACTTAGAGGATTAAAGTTAGAATTTAATTGAACTTCTACTAAAGACTCTTTTATAGTAGGTTGATCAGACGATTTTACTTCTACAAAAATTGCAGATGTAGAACGAGTAGGAATATCAAATTTTTCACTTCTAGTTACTAAACCTTTGGAGACATTATGTAAACCAAGTGCTCCAGCACGCGAAGTTAATTGCATATATGTTTTTCCATCATTTAACGTAACTGATGTCATTCCATTTGTAATACCTGCATGAATGATTAACAATTTAGGATCATCTGTAGTTCCTTCGATTGTATATGCTAATGCTCTAAGAGATGCATCTTGGGTTGTTGGTACAAACTTAAATCTGGCATTTATCTCAGTCATATTATCCATTCTTAGTCCAGAATAATTTTTTCTAATGTGAATAAGAGATTTATGATATTCAAAGACGTCATTAAACTCAATTTTTCTATCCCATCTTAACTGGTTTACACTATCTGGAGATTCATAAGAGTTATGATCATATAGTCCACCATCTAAAGGTTTAGAACGTAAAAATTCTGTTCCTGCATGTAAAAATGGAATACCCATTGATGTTAAGACAATCGCATTTGATTGAACTTGAACATGTTTAACTTCATTAATCGATACACCTGAGGTTCTTAATTTATCATGTAGCGTTAGGTTATCGTGGGCTTCTCCATAAACTATGTTTTGAAGAGGGGAGTTGGTAAACTGATCTGTTGCACCCATAATACCTTTTTTTAAGTCATCAAGTCTACCTTGATCAACAACACCTTGAACAAATCCACCTTCTTTACCATCAGGGACACCTTTTAGTGCATTTCTATATAGATCATTAAATGCACCGACACCACTATCTAATTTTCTAATTTGTGTTCGATCCCAATTATTAGTATCAGTCATACCAGCAGCATCTTCACCTTTAATTAAAGTAGCAGCAGCTGCCCATGGTTCACCATATATAATAATTGTTGGATCAATTTCATTTAGCGCTTCTCTAATTGCATTCATTGTTTCTATATCATGTAACGACATTAGGTCAAATCTAAATCCTGATAATTTGTATTCTTTAGCTAAAAACACTGTAGAATCTACCATAAATTTACGTACCATGCTGCGCTCTGAAGCTGTTTCATTACCAGTTCCAGAACCATTTTGGAAACCACCTGACTCATTTAAACGGTGATAATATCCGGGAACAATCTTATGGAAGTTTGAACCTTCAGATTCTCCTGTATGATTATATACAACGTCCATAATCACGCGAATATCTTTTTCATGGAATGCTTGAACTGTTTTCTTAAACTCATTAATTCTAACGTTTCCATCAAATGGATTTGTAGAATAAGAACCTTCTAAAGTATTGAAATGATAAGGCATATATCCCCAGTTAAAAACATTTTTTGTATTAGGGTTTTTAAATATTTCTACTTCATCAAGGTATCCAAAGTCAAATATTGGTAATAAATGTACAGCATTGACGCCCAATTCTTCTATATGATCTAAACCTGTTGTAACCGTTACATCATTTTTTGTATAAGTTGTACCACTTTCAGCTAAACCTAAGAATTTACCACGGTTTGTTTCATTTCCTGTCCATGATGAATGACTCGTTAAATCTCTAACATGTAATTCCCAAATAATATAATCTGTAAATGTTTTAATAGTATTTGGTCTTGTGCTAAACTCCCAATATGCTGGATCTGTTGATTTAAAATCAACAACCATACTACGGAGCCCATTTGCACCAGTAGAGTAGCTATATGGGTCTGTAACTTCACTAATTATATCGTTATTATTCACACTAAAAGTATAATATTTAGAAGCGTAATCACCACTTAATTTAACTTCCCATGCACCATATTCTATTTTCGTCATAGGGTGTGTTGATTTTGGATCTTTTTCTAATGAATCTTCACCTTTTCTATTGTATAAAGGATGTCCTTGTTCATAAATATTTAAACTTACTGATTTAGAAAGTGGTGCCCACAATCTAAATGTTGTTTCATTAGATGTATATATTGCTCCAAGTTCACCATTATAAGTGTAATTTTCTTCAAATTCTGGTGTGTCATATAAATTTTGTAAAGATACATTTTTTCTTGATTTAGAATCTTCAAAATCAACTTCTACTTCATATATTTTTGATATATCTACAGTTATACCTTTAATTGTTTGATTTAATTTGGCATCTGCAAATTGACCAGTTTTAATAGATACTCCATTTTCATAAACTGTATAATTTGTTGCAGGATTTGATAAATTTAAAGTAATATCTTTATTAGCTGCAAATGCAGTAAATAAAATACTTGGTCTGTAATCAGGTATATTGTTTTCTAAATCTGCATTTGATTTTCCATAAATGACTTGCCCTTGAACAAAATACACGTGTGCCACCCCATTAATAACTTCTAGTTCATTTAATGTAATATATCTATTACCACCAGGTTCTCTTTCACCATCCCATAGTCCAGGACCTGTTGCATGTTTAATAATAATGCCAAAAACTGTTGCGGTAGGATAGTCTTTAGCAAGATCTATTGTATATTTTACACCTTGATTATCTAAAGTCGATATGTCAAAATTAAAGTCAGTTCCCGCAGAATCTTTGGGTTCAAATTCCCAAAAATGAAACCATTTGTTTGCATAATCCTCATTATATCTATAATAATGAATAACTAAAGTATGCGGTTGGGTATTTGCATAAGTTATGGATAAACCAATCACACCTGCAAATAAAAGTGTGAACATAAATAATAATAATTTTTTCAAATTAATTTTCCCTCCTATATTTTAAATATAACATAACAAATCATCTATTTTTTTAGCTATGATAGCGTTTCCAATAAGGTAACGTTTGCATAATATTCATCTTTTCTTTCTTAGCAGTTATAGTTATTATAAATTTATGGTATTTATAAATGAAGTATACCATAATGATATTTATATTTCGGTGTGGAATCGTTTGCATAATGTAATCGCTTACAGTATATAATATAATATCTAGACTATTAAAATTTTTACAACCAAAAAAACTAGACGTGTTATAATAAAATGACATCAAAGCGAAAAGAGGCGTTCACATATGGTTCCAAGATTTGAAAAAAGAGTACGAGCATTTGCAGCCGATATCTCTGGATTAGTTATAGTTTTTATATTGGCTGCATTCGGTTTGGCTGATTTCGACTCAAGTATTCGTGCAATTATACAAGTAACTGCACTTATACTAACATTCTTTTTCTTAATAATTTTTCCACATTTAATCAAATCAAAACAAACCTTTGGTAAGAGAATTCAAAAAATAAAAGTTGTTAATTTAGATGGTACAGAAGCTACAAAATTTAAACTAATCCTTAGAGAATTATTTAAATACAGTGCATCAACTCTAACTTTTGGTCTTTATTTAGTTATTGCATACTTTGCACTTACAGAAAAACAAGTTTCAAGAACAATTCATGATTATATATTTAAAACAAAAGTAATTGATTTAGATACTTCACCTAAAAATAGACAATATACAGACGCAATAAGAACTGATACAATGAAGAATACGAGATTAGAATAATGTTTTTAGTAAGTTATTTTAAAATGGGATTTCAATTTCCTAAACTATTAGAAAATAGTAGAAAAGTTTCATTTATTAAGGTTTTTATATACTTTATTCTATTAACTTTTATAGCTAACTTTCCTTTAACTTGGCTAACCTTTGAAGAACAAGGTTCAAGAATCAATTTTATTGAAGAAAACATTAATTCAAACATCCCTAATTGGACAAATCTTCCCCCAGGAATGATAAGTTCGGGCGGTATTAATGAATCTATCCTTAATGGCTCTAGTTATACGAATGGTGATTTTATATATTACTTTGGCTATAATGAACAGATAAATGAATTAATAGATAAAAATATCATAATTTTTCATACAGATCATATCGAATATTTGCATACTGATGGAGCAAAACTTATCTCTGATGGTTATAGTGGATTTAAAGATCAAATATTACTTAGTCAGTTAAACTATTCTGATGGTCTTGAAAGAACTGAAATTTATAATTTATTTGCTCGATCAATTGAAAAATCCTTTTCAACACAAATAATATTATATACAACCTTAAGAAACCAAACGATTCAGTTTGTAGCGTTCTTTATATATATAGTAATATTGTCAATTATTATACAACTATTTAGATTTGGTTTCCAAAACTTCCTAAGTTTTAAAGAAGGACTAATTTTCATTATATTATCCTCTACTTTACCAAGTGTATTATCATTAATATTCGGATTAATATTACCTGGGTTTGCACCTGTTGTTTATAATTTAAGTCTAGGAATTACTGTAATGCTTATCTTACTAATATTCTCGAGGAAAAACTTTTCTTAATTTAATAAGATTTAGACCTTCATATTTTTTGAAGGTTTTTTTTTATTTAGTTTTAATCATATTATAATGATAGCGTTTGCAAATAAGAAACCGTTTGCACAAACTCTCGTTATGTAAACGCTTTACATTTAAATAATACTTTATGATATACTTGACTTGTAAGATGATTCAAACAATACTTTTTAGGAGGGTAAAATGAAAAAGATTATCTTATCTTTATTGTTTTTAGCTACCGTCCTTGTTGCTTTGCCGCAATTATTTGCTGCTGAAGACGCAACAGGAAATTTAGTAATTCATTTCAAAGCATGGGATGAAAATTATACTGAACTAGGTAGTTACGGATTTGAAGGCTTAGATGGTAAAACTATCTATGACTCTATTGATGATTTTGGTGCAGTTTTCAATTACAATAACATACCTGTAGTTGATGCTGAAAGTACTGCTCAATTCGGCTTTATCGCTGTTAAAAGACCTGGGGGCGGGGATCCTGACTGGAATAATGGTAAATTGACTGCAGATATTAGAATTGATAAAACAGTTGTTAAAGCTGGTGAAACTGTACATATTTATGTCGTGCAAGGTAATGCGAACTCATCAAAAGATGATCCTAGATACTTTGTAGCGGATAATAGTAAATTTAATATGTTCCTTGTTTACTTTGATGCATCAGGTTCATATGAAGAGAACTTAGGTATTCACCACTGGAGTGGTTGGGATCTACCAGGTTCTGAATGGAATGTACCAGTTGATGTATTTACAACTGGAGGTAATACAGCTTCAGGTTCACCAGTAAAAGTTGCTATGTTATCTGCTGACCAAACAGTAGTTGATGATGTACCAACTGGTAATGCACCAGATGCTGGATTCTTAATCTATTTCGGTCAAGGAGATGGATCTAAGAAAACAGGTGATGTTAAATTATTATCATCATTAGGTGAAAATCCTGTTTTAGGTGATGTTGGATTTGCCTATGTTTATTCAGCAGGTAATGGTGTAACAACTGGTGATAACGTTTATTACGGAAATGCTAACTATGAAGATTATGCATTGAATGCATTCTCATTTAGATTATTAGCTCGTACCGTTGATCCAATATCTGGTGCTGCATCAGGTACGTTTGCTGTAAGAGACAATCAAATTATCGTTAAAGCTTCTTCTCAATTGCAAAATCCACATAAATTAATCGCTCCAAATAATGAGCTTAATTTATTATTAGCGAAAAATGATTTATCAATTGATTTAGAAGCAAGTAAAAATTATGCATTACCGTCTGAAGGTTTACATGATACTACAATTACTTGGGCATCAGATAATGAAACAGTAATTAACCCAACTACTGGAGTTGTTACTAGACAAGCTACTCAAACAAACGTTAAACTTACAGCTACAATTGCTATTGGACAAGAAAATGTCTCTAAAGAGTTTAATGTTGTTGTTCCAGCTTCTTCTGCAGTTGCCTCTAATACATTTAGCTTAACTGTTAATGTAAAGGTTCCGGAAACTACACCAATGACAGATGACTTATATATCGTAGGTAGTTTTCCTAATTCTGTAATTCCTAGTTGGACACCAGATGCTCCTGCTGGTAAATTAACAAGAGTTGATGCTACAAATGCTTCAATTACAATTAACTTTACAGAACTTACTGCAACAACAAACCTTGAATTTAAATTTACTAGAGGTTCTTGGGACTTTGAGCAAGTTCAATTTGATGGTTCAGGTGTTGCAAATATCAAATACTCAATTTCTACTCTACTTGCATCAAATACAGTGGAGTACACAGTCGAAGGGTGGAAAGATCAAGATTCAACATATGTTGAAGCTCCTGATCAACCATTATATACTGAAGCTGAAGCTAAAGCATTAGTTGAAGGTTGGTTTGCTATTAAACCTGTGGTTACTGCAGCTACTGAAACTGTTCCTGCTGTTTATGGTACAGCATTAGAAATTGAACGTGTTGACTATGCAATCGGTAATGATACATTTGCAGACTTCGTTATCGTATTAAAAGATGGATCTAAGTTAGATATTACTAAAGAATATGTTCTATTCTTTGATAATGGTTTAGACACTTATGAAATAGATGTAGATATGGATACAGAAGGGCCAGTAATTACATTCCCATTATTACCAGCTTCAAAAATTATTGAAGTTGAATGGGGTAAACCATTTAACTTGGCTGACTTCCCAATTTATAATGCTACTGACAATAGAGATGGCGATTTAACTAGAGCGGTATTCGTGCCTGCTGGTCCAAACGCAATCTTAGATACTCGTACAGTTGGCGACTATGTCATTAAGTTACAAGTAAGTGATGACTGGGGTAATGTTACTGAAGAAACATTCACCTTTAGAGTCATTAAACTTACTGCCTAAGGAGGTTTGACATGAAAAAATTATTCAGTTCATTAATGCTATTAATGTTAATCTTATTTGTGGTGGCATGTACACCTAAAGAAGATGATAAAGATCCAGACCCAGATCCGGATCCAGTAAATAATGGTCAACAATACGATTTCTCTCAAATTTATAAAGAAAAAGAAACAATTCGTGTATGGATTGATGACCAAAATGGTGAATATATGCAAGCTGTTATTGCTGCATTTAATAACACACCCGAAGGTAAGGATATCATTGTTGAACATCAACATATGGGTACTGTAGATGCACGTGAAAGACTAAAAACTTTCGGTTTAACTGGTAATGGTGCGGATATTTTCCAATTTCCACATGACCATTTAGCTGCAGCTATCTTAGAAGATTTAGTTTATGCATTACCTTCAACAGTAGCTGAACGTGTTGCACAACGTGCACATCCACTTGGTATGGAAATTGCTACACTCTTATATGATGAAACAACAAAACAATTTGGTCCTGGTGCAAATGCAACAGAAAACTTATATGCTGTTCCTATGTCACTAGAATCTGTAGGTCTATACTATAATAAAGATTTAGTCACTACTCCTGCTGCAACAATGGAAGAATTATTAGCTGCTGCAGATACTTGGAATAAAGCCCTTGCAAATGATGGATCTGGTTTAACTAATGCTGATAAAGGTTGGTATTACTTAGGAACATCTTCTCACTGGGCAGATTCATACTTCATGCAAACATTCTACTCTGCATTTGGTTTCCAACCTTTTGGTGAAAACTTAAATGATGCAAGTGCTGTAGGTTTTTCTAAAGCAGTAAATGCTCTAACTTGGTTTAGAAATTCATTAAAACCTGCTACAACTGGTAATGGTACTTATGATTCTGTTGGTGCTGGTGCTAACTTCGAAGAAGGTAACATTCCTTATATTATTGCTGGTCCATGGAATATAGAATCTTATGCTGCTGCAGAAGGTTTAAACTTTGGTATCGCTCCACTACCATCAGTTAATGGTAAAAATGGTGCTCCTTTTGCTGGTGCTCAAATGGCAGCAATCTATAAATACTCAAATAATAAACAAGCTGCAACTAAATTCTTAGAATTCTTAATGAGTGATGTTGCGATGGAATTACAATTATCAATGAAGAATAAATTACCTGCATTAAAGGTAGATTTACTACCTAATATTGAAGGATTTAGTACTGATCCTTATTTACCTGCAATTTCTCAACAATTAGAAAGCGCTATTCCAATGCCTACTATTCCTGCAGTTCAATACTACTGGGGTCCAGGCGAATCAATGATTAAAGCAGTATGGGATAACCCAGCAACTGTAATTGCTACTGCAGCAGCTGCTGCTGAAGATGCATATCGTGCACAAGCTGGATTAGGTTCACAAAATTAATTACAGATATTATATTAAATGAGGGCGATAGGTCTTGACCTGTCGCCTACATTTAATTAAAGACACAACAAGTAAAGAGGTGTTACAATGAAGGCATGGAGTGTTATTAAAACAATACTTTCAGGTTTTATATGGGGTATTGGACAAGTCTTTAATAAACAATATATTAAAGCTTTATTTTTCTTTATTTTCTTTGCTGTTTTTGTTACATTAGAGTTAGTTTCCTCTAATTATTTTTATGAAGAAAAATATGAAAATGAAATACCTTTAAGTAAAATTAAGGGGAATTCTTTAGGGGAATGGTATCATAAAGCGCTTTTTCAACAATATGATGTACAAATACTAAATAATAATCGGATTGAATCATTTGATAATTTTTTAGAAGAAATTGGTGTTGAAGAAAAAGATCCTTTTGGTTACTATGCTGGTCCTACTGGTAGAGATAATCCAACTGCAAAATTATTTACTGAAGATAGATTTATTGAATTTTTTGCAAAAGACTTGAAAGAGGCTTCTTTTTTAAGATATACAGAATTTGGAACTACAAATGTAATCAGAGCTGAAGACTTTAATCGTAATGATGCAAAGCGTTTAATCACTTTAGAAAATACAGAGATTCTCTGGGATGAAATAAACAATAAGTTTTACTTACCACTAACTAATCAAAATATTCCTGGTCAAGAAATAACAGAATATTTTGAAACTAATCCTTTAACACGAATTGATAATCCTAACACTATTAATAATATAGAAGGTTTATCAAGATTTAGAAAAACTGGTAAATTATTTAAAGAAGGTACTACTTATTATGTTGAAGTGTTTGTAAATACTGAAAATAGAATGTTTTTAGAATTAAATTCAACTACTTTTAATTTAGTAGAGCCATCTCCTACTTTTGTACCGATTGAAGTCACTAACATTTTAGGACAAGTATTTGAATTAAACGGCGTTTTATATGAATATTATGAACCAGGTTTAATTCATAATGGTGTTAGAGCACAATATAAACAAACACCCTTTTCTAATCTTTTTAGAAGAGCGATGGTACAAGGTAATGAAATCAATCCAATAAATGATGATGATTATGTTAAATTAATGGTTAGAGTTTACATGGAACTGAATCCAGAATTTAAAGCTCAATATTTTAAAGATTTTGATAACTTCTTCTATGACCATGCAGGTATGTTTTTAAAGGGATATTGGGAAGTAATTACTCTAGGTCAAGCCAAAGGAATTAATTTAAACAATCACTTGGCACTAGCTGATGCTATGGTTGGTAGAAAAGGCGAACCTGCCGTATCAAATATGGGTCCAAATATAACTTATGAAGGTGAAGTAACTGTAGGTGGTCACGTTTCTACATTACTATTACTTGATGGACTTATAATGGTAATATTATCCTTATTCTTCTTTATATTTGGAATTTGGTCCATGATTGATACTTGGAAAGTTTCTGAAGAAAAACGACTTTCTAAGAAAACTATGAATACTAAAGAATACTTTAAATCTGTATGGGATAATGGTTTTGAATATATTATTCTTTCACCTGCAATGTTTGTTTTAGCCTTTATTTCTATAATGCCAATTGTATTTGGATTTATTTTAGCATTTACATCTATTGGTGGAACACTATCCATGAGGGGATTATTTGATTGGGTTGGTTTTAGAAATTTTTTAGTTGTATTTGATCCAAACTCAGTCTTAGGTCAAGGTTTTGGTACAGCTTTTTGGAGAGTACTAGGATGGACTTTAATTTGGGCAATCTTGTCTACCGTTACAGTCTTCTTTGGTGGTTTTTTCCAAGCACTTATTCTAAATGCAGAGTCTGTTGTTTTTAGAAAACTATGGCGTACCTTATTAATATTACCTTGGGCAATTCCAGCATTACTTTCTCAAATGGTATTTTCAGTTATGTTTAAGGAAACTGGTTACATAAACCAACTTCTTATGCAAATGGGTATATATGATATATTTAAAGATTGGGGTATATTAGGAAAGGCATATAATCAAGTCGAAGGTTTTGCCAAGTATTTTTGGTTGGGACATGACAATATCATGTGGTTTACTAATGAAAATAATCCAAACTTTGTTAAAGGTGTAATTATTGTATTAAATATTTGGTTAGGATTCCCATATTTTATGGCTTTAATGACTGGTATTATGACTGCAATAGATAAATCGCTTTATGAAGCTGCTGATATTGATGGTGCTACTGGATTCCAAAAACTTAGACAAATTACAATGCCACTTGTTCTTTATTCTACAGCACCAATTTTGATTATGACTTTCTCAGGAAATTTCAATAATTTTGGTGTAATCTACTTTATTACAGGTGGGGGACCAGGTGATCTAAATAATGTTAATAATGGATTTGCCGGTCAAACAGACATTTTAATTTCTTGGATGTATAGGTTAACTACAGAACATCAAATATATAACTTAGCTTCCGTATTCTCAGTTTTAATCTTTATATTTGTTGGAAGCATAACAGCTTGGAACTTATCAAGAACCAAGGCTTTCCAGGAGGACTAAGATATGGAACTATTAATTTTACTAATTATATTCACAATTTTATGGGCTTTAATTACAAATTACTTAGTAGTTCATGATATTGCTAAGAAAAAAGGCTATGAATTAAATAAAAAAGTTCAACTAATCTCTTTTATACCAATATATGGTAAAAAATATGTTGATAAACTAGTTAATTTAAAACCTAATGTTACAAAAGAAGAGTTTGATTATTTATTATCAAAAGAAATTATCTTACAAAAAATAGGCTTAGTATTTGTAATACTACTTATTGGATTCCTAATTTTCATTCCAATTGCATTATTCTTATATGTAGCATATAAAAACAATTTTAGTAGATCACTACTCTTTACTTTTTTAATTGTATTAATACTTCTAGTTCATCAAGGATTAGTTGTTGAGTATGCATCTAAAAAGGGGTATGAAGGTATTAAACCAGGACTTATTGGACTAATCCCTATTTATGGCTTTATTTATTACAAACAATGCGAAAAACGTAGAAACACTTCAAGTCTTTCCATTAGAGCAACGTTTACAATTAAAAATATCTTAATCAAAACCCTTATAAATGCAGAACTAACATTACTAGTAATAGTAGTACTTGTACCTGTTATATACATATTTGGGATGGCGTTTTCACAGGGTACCAATTCTATTCCCAATACTATTTGGCCTGCAAATCCATCTTGGAATGGGTTTGATTATTTATTCAATTCACCAGATTCAAAATTCGGTAAATGGTATAGTAACACCTTAATAATTGCAGTAATTAACATGGTTATTGGGACAGTTATTATAACTGGCGCCTCCTATGTATTTGCCCGTTATTCATTTAAAGGTAAAAAATCCGGATTACTTGCTATTTTAGTTCTTCAAGCATTCCCATCATTCATGGGATTAATCGCTATGTATGTATTATTTTGGAAATTCGGACTACTTGGTCGCCCAGTATATTTAACTATTTTATACATTGGTGGAGCAATTCCTGGAAATTTATGGTTAATTAAAGGTTTCTTAAGTCAAATTCCTAAAGACTTAGATGAGTCAGCTATGATTGATGGTGCATCAAAATTAAAAATATTCATCCACATTATTTTACCGTTATCTGTTCCTATCTTAACTTTCGTAGCAGTATCAATGTTTATGTCTCCATGGATGGATTACATGTTACCTGGTTACTTACTTAATGTACCTGCAACAGGTAACTCACTTTCTCAAGTCCAAGAACAATGGACACTTGCAGTGGGTATCTTCTCCTTCATTAATGGTCAATATGATTTAAACTACCCAGCTTTTGCAGCTGCATCTTTAATAGTGGGTGTACCAATCGCTGTTATATATATGGTTTTCCAAAAATACCTAATCGAAGGTATTATGGCTGGAGCAACGAAAGGATAATTTTATGGCTAAAAACACCTCACACACATTAAAAAATAAATTTATTTATCAAGTATTTACTAGACAACACTCTAAAAGTCAAGATTTCCAAGGTATCATTGATGATCTAAACCGAATCAAATCTATGGGGGTAGACATAATCTACCTCCTGCCTTTTCATCCAATAGGGAAAAAAGATAGAAAAGGTGAAATAGGCTCTCCATATGCTATTTATGATTATTATGCAATTGATCCACTACATGGAACACTTGATGACTTTAAACGTTTAGTCACTGAAGTTCATAGCCGTGGAATGAAATTAATGATAGATATAGTCTTTAACCACACCTCTAGAGACTCGATCTTAACTCAAATCCATCCTGAATGGTTTTATAAGAAAAGTGATGGCACATTTGCTAATAGAATTGGAGACTGGTCAGATATAACTGATTTTAACTTAACTGCTCATCCAGAAATCTGGACATATTTGATTGATGTACTAAAATACTGGGCACAATATGTTGATGGATATAGATGTGATGTTGCACCTCTTCTACCACTTGAATTTTGGAAACAAGCACGTCAAGAGCTTGATAAATATCGTCCAGATCTAATTTGGTTAACAGAATCAGTTGAGTATGGTTTCATAAAATATCTACGTGATATGGGTTATGATGCATCAACAGACTCACAAATGTATGAAACTTTTGATATATGCTATGATTATGATATTTTCAGCTTCATGGATGGTTATTTATCAGGTAAGAATTCATTAGAACGTTATCTATATGAATTATGGCGTCAAGAAGTTACATATCCAAAAAACTACGTAAAATTGCGTGCATTTGAAAATCATGATCAAGAACGTATTGCTAATAAAGTAAATAACCCAACAAAGTTGATACAAATGACTGCATTACAATTTTTCTTAAAAGGTACACCTATGATATACGCTGGCCAAGAACACCAGGTTAGTGTAAGACCTTCATTATTCGAAAATGATTTGGTTCCTTGGAATGAAAAGTTATCTATTGAAAATCTAATTAGAAAATTATCAAAAATAAAAAAACTAGATATAATGTCTAAGGGTATATACGACTTTATAAATACAAAAAATATTGCACACTTGCAATATAAATTTGGAAATGAGTTACTTATTGGAATATTTAATCTAGAAAATCAGACTCATACATCAATTGATTTGCCAAATGGTAAATATTTGAATGTACTAAGTAATCAACTATATGAAGTTAAGGATGGTATGATTGAATTATCTGATGAGCCTATCATCATTCATATTCAATAAATAAAATAAGTCCTTAAAACTTAAATTTTAAGGACTTATTTCTATATTAATTACAATCTTTTAAGCAGTTTATATCCAAACTTTGGTAATTTAATTGTTTCTTCAATAACTAAAGTTACATCATTTAGTAAATCATGACATTTACCTTGAAAATCAGTAGGAATATTCACGACTAATGATTTATTTGAATCATTTATTAGAATTAAAATACTTTCGTTTTCATCTTTTTTAATTAAAGATAAGGAATTAGCATCTATAAAATGATAGTCGCTTGACATTAATGATTTATGACTTTTTCTTAATTTGATTAAACTTTTAATTAAGTTTCTTAAGTTGTGATTCCAAGTGCTTTCATCCCAATTAAAACATCTTCTATTATCAGGGTCATGTTCACCAGATAGACCAACTTCACTACCATAATATATATTTGGTGCGCCAGCACTAATAAACATTAAAATATATGCTATTTTTAATCTATCATCATTGTCTTTAAGTCGGCGTTTCATTCTTACCGTATCATGCGTATCCAGCTGATTAAACATATTTTGCATAACATTCTTAGGTGTCAATGCTGTATAGCTAATTAGTTCATTTTTGAATTCATGAAGATCAATTTTATTATCAAAATATTGCCAAATTGGTATAGATAAATCATAATTCATAACACTATCCATTTGATCACCACGCAACCAAGGCATTGAAGAATCCCAATTTTCTCCAAAGATAAAAGTATCTTTCTTCGCATTTTTAGAGACTTCTTTGACTTTTCTAAGAAATTGGTGGCTCACTTCATTTGAAACATCTAATCTCCACCCATCAATATCATACTCTTTTATCCAATATTCAATTGAATCCAGTAAATGCTTTTGGGTTAATGGATTTCCTGTATTCCATTTTGGCATATGAGGTGTATAGGCAAAAGTCCGAAAATTTGGTCTTAAATTCCCGTGATATTTTGGATTTCCATTTTTATCTATATCAAAATTAATTATAGGATCCTTATCAAGAAAAAAACAATCAGCATAAATTGAATTTCGTCCATTTTTAACAACATCTTGAAAATATGGATGATCCCAACCACAATGATTTAATACTGCGTCTAAAACAACTTTTATATCTAACTGATGAGCTTTTTCTACCAAAAGTTTAAAATCATCATTTGTACCAAATTGTGGATCGATTTTAAAATAATTTTTAATGTCATATTTATGTGCCGTCTTGGATTCAAAAATAGGTGTAAAATAAATACCTGAAACACCAAGATCTTTTAAATAAGGTAGTTTATCAATCACACCTAATATATCTCCACCATATAGTTCATGATTATTTACAGGTAGTTTTCCCCAAGGTAAATTAGACTTTTTATTATATGAATAAAATCTATCCATAAATATTTGGTACCAATAAGTATCTTTAACCCAACTTGGAGTATCTGCTAAATCTTCTTTATTCAAATATGGATAATTAAAGTAGTTTGATAAATCATAAAAACTTCCTTCTTCAAACTTATTGCTAGGTAATTTATTCAATTTTTCTAACCTCTTGGAACCAAAAAAATAATGTTCATTATTATTTTCAATTAAAAATGCGTATTTACAGCGATAATCCTTAGGTTCAACTTCAATAAAGTAATAATCAAATAAATCAGTTTGATAACGTTTAGTCATAGATACTAATTTGCTATTCCAACTTGCTTTATTATTTGAAAAAGTCCAATCAAATGGATCTCCAAAGGAAAGTTTTACACTTTCAACATCATTTTTTGCTGTTCTAAATAAAATATGTAATTTTTTTTCATCATAGGCATAACTATATTCAGATTTAGCTTGATGAAATAATGCGTGTATATTCATTGTCTATCAACTCCATATTTTCATTATAGCACTTCACTGATAGATAATTAAATATGTAAACGCTGTCATCTTTATCGGTATTATTAATTTTGGTAAAATATAATTGTAAAGGACTATTAAGAAATGAAAAAATGGTGGATGGAAGCCATAGGCTACCAAATATATATAAAAAGCTTCAAAGATGGAAATAATGATGGTATTGGTGACCTTAAAGGTATTACAGATAAATTAGACTATCTACATCTACTTGGAGTTAACTTAATTTGGATTACTCCATTTTACGATTCACCAATGGATGATAATGGTTATGATGTTAGAGACTACTTCAAAGTCGCTGATTGTTATGGTTCTATTGATGATTTTAAAATACTTTTGAGTAAAGCAAAAAAATTAAATATTAAAGTTATACTTGATTTTGTCTTGAATCATACCTCAGATGAACACAATTGGTTTTTAGAATCTAGAAAATCTAAAAATAATCCTTATAGAGATTATTATATTTGGCAAAAACCAAAAGTTATCGATGGTATGAACCACCCACCTACTAATTGGGGTTCTTTCTTTGGTGGTTCTGCATGGAAATATGATGAGATTACTAATGAATATTATATGAAAATATTTTCCGATAAAATGCCCGATCTAAATTGGAAAAATGATAAAGTCATAGAATCAATGATTGATATTGGTAAGTGGTGGCTTGATTTAGGTATTGATGGATTTAGACTTGATGCAGTATCACATCTTTCAAAAGCACCATTTGAAGATTCTAAATTTTCTAATGATATTGTACTAGACTGGTTTAAGTTTTCTAATCTTCCCAATAATCATACGTATCTTAATAAAATGTATGAAGGACTTTTTAAACCTTATGATGTCTTTACAATCGGTGAAGTAGGTGGTCAAGCTAGTATAGATGAGGCCATAAAATATTCAGCATTCAAATCAAATGAATTATCTATGGTATTTAATTTTGATCATAATTGGCATAACAATATTCACGATATTCTTGATTTAAAAGATTTAAAGGTAAATGTTTTAGCACTTAAAGAAACGCTTAATAAGTGGCAAGAAACCTTTAAAAAGATTGGATGGTTGCCACTGAACTGGTTAAATCATGATCAGCCTCGTTTGGTTTCACACTATGGTAACCAAAACTATCATAATGAGTCTGCAAAAATGCTTGCAACTATTATGTATTTATCTAGAGGAACACCTTTTATTTATCAAGGTGAAGAAATTGGTATGACAAATTTCCCATTTAACGATCTGTCACAAATAGATGATATATCTACACTAAATAGTGTAAAAAATCAAATTAGTAAAAATCCTGATAACTCACAAGCAATTATAGATAAAGCTTTAATGACAACTAGAGACCATCCACGCACAATGATGCAATGGGATGATACTAAATTTGCAGGTTTCTCAGAAGTAAAACCTTGGTTTCATGTAAATCCAAACTATAAAATAATCAATGTAAAAGATCAAATGAATGATTCTTCTTCCATTTGGAGTTATTATCAAAAATTATTTAGTCTAAGAAGATTTTCTAAATATTCAAATACACTAATATATGGAACATATGAAATGATTCATAAAGATGACCCTAATTTATTCATATATCTGAGAAAATCTGATAATGAAAAAATATTAGTAATGGGTTCATTTAGTTCACAAAATCAATCATTTGACACAAGTAATTACCCTATTTTAGAAGTTATTATTCAAAATTATGATGATATTTCAATAGAAAATCAAATTATAAATTTAAGACCTTATGAATCAATCTCATATAAGGTAAAGGAGCAAAAATGAGAAAAGCCGGTATTTTATTACATATATCTTCACTACCATCTAATTATGGTATAGGTACCTTTGGCGCTGAAGCATACAAATTTGTTGATTTTTTAAAGTCAACTAATCAATCATATTGGCAAATTCTGCCACTTGGACCAACATCATACGGAGATTCACCATATCAAACTTTTAGTGCGTTTGCTATGAATCCTTATTTTATTGATTTAGATTTTCTAATTAAAGAAAAACTACTTAAAAAATCTGAAATAATAGATTCAACTACCTCTATTGATAATGTAGACTTTTCACGTCTTTACAATGAAAGATTCAAGGTTTTAAAAATTGCATTTGAAAGATTCAATTTAAATGACACATATTTTAATGAGTTTTTACGTAATGAAGGCTACTGGTTAAATGACTATGCACTCTTTATGGCAATCAAAGAAAATCAGGAAAACAACTCCTGGGAAACATGGCCAGATGCTTTAAGAAAACGTGAATATCATGCGATTGAAAAAGCAAAAATGGATTTTAAAGAAGCGGTTAACTTCCATTCATTTTTACAATATCAAGCATATAAACAATGGTATAATTTAAAAACTTATGCCAATAAAAATGGAATAGAGTTTATTGGAGACATGCCTATTTATGTCGCATATGATTCATCCGATGTTTGGACTAAACCTCAATACTTTCAATTAGACGAAAACAAATTACCTATATTAGTTGCAGGTGTTCCAGGAGATAATTTTAGTCCTACTGGTCAACTCTGGGGAAATCCTTTATATAATTGGGAATTATTAGAACGTGAAAATTATGCTTGGTGGATGGACCGTGTGCGTGCTAATACTTCAATGTTTGATATTTTAAGAATTGATCATTTTATTGGATTTGTTCACTTTTATGGTATACCATATAAAGACTTAACTGCTGAAAATGGTAAATGGTATAATGGTCCAGGTTATAAGTTTTTTGAAGCAATAAAACATAATTTAGGTGAAAAACGAATTATTGCTGAAGACCTTGGAATGATTACTGATGAGGTACGAGAGCTTCTTAAAAAAACTGGTTACCCAGGAATGAAGTTATTACAGTTTGCATTTGATTCTCGTGAAGAATCAGACTATATTCCACACTTATATCATGAAAATGTAGTTGCTTATACTGGTACGCATGATAATGAAACAACTGCACAATGGTTTAGTAATTTAAATTCAAAAGATTTAAAATATGCACTCAATTATATTAATCATCAAAAAGGATCAAAAACTGACTCACTTATAAAAGCAACACTAGCAACTGTTGCCAAAGATGCAATTATACCAATGCAGGATTATCTAAATTTAGGTAAAGAAGCAAGGTTTAATATTCCATCAACTTTAGGTGGTAATTGGGTTTGGAGATTACAAAAAGGTCAACTTGATCTTAAGTTAAAAAATAAAATCAAGTCATTTACTCATTTATATGGTCGTTCAAATAAATAATTATATAAAATAAGGTAACCAAAATCATATTGGTTACCTTATTTTCATTATGTAAACATACTTTTATATTCACCATAACCAGCTTCATCTAAATCTTCATAAGCTATAAACTTTAAACTGGCTGAATTCATACAGTATCTAAGTCCACCTTTATCTTTAGGTCCATCAGGAAAGACATGACCTAGATGTATATCTGAGGCCTTTGTTCTTACCTCAATTCGAGTCAAAAAATGTGATCGGTCGATTTCATTTACTATGTTACCTAAATTAATAGGCTTAACAAACGATGGCCATCCACATCCAGCATCATATTTATCTAAAGATGTAAACAATGGTGTACCATCAGTAATATCAACATAAATACCTGGTTTAAAATTATTCCAGTATTCATTTTTAAAAGGTGGCTCTGTGGCATTTTCTTTGGTTACTTTGTATTGAAGTTCTGTTAGATCTTTCATTTTATAAGTTCCTTATCTTTTTAATAAAAACCAATCAAGTACTTTATCAGGTAAAATTCTTTTGCTAAATAATGCAATAAAACTTAATCGACCCATTCTATAGCGTGTCTTAGGATGTCTTGATTTAATTGCTTTATGAAGACTTTTTGCTACAACAATTGGACTAGAGCCCACACTTCCTTTAATATAGTCTTTTTCAGCTTGCTTCATTACATATTCAATCGTTTCTTTATATGCTGTATTTTCATTTAAATTTTTTGCATGTTCAAATGTGTTTTGCATAAATTCAGTTTTTATTAAGCCTGGTTCTAAAAGTACAACTTTAATGTTAAACTGTTTGACTTCTAATCTTAAACTATCGCTTAATCCTTCAAGAGCAAACTTTGATGCATGATACCAGCCACCTAGTAGTGATGCAACTTTACCTCCAATACTAGAAGTACTGATAATTTTTCCAAAATGCTGTTTTCTCATAATTGGTAAGACATGTTTTATCATATTTGCTACACCAAATAAATTAACTTCGAATTGATTTCTTGCATCCTCTAAAGAAAGATCTTCAATAGGACCGTATAGTCCATATCCAGCATTATTAAATAACACGTCAATTCGTCCTTCTTTTTCATAAATATCATTTATCACTTTATAAACTAGTTCATTATCTGTTACATCTAAATACATTGTATGAATACCTTTTGATTCTAAATATTTTAATTTATCTAATCTTCTAGCTAATGCATACACAATATATCCTTTTTGTTTAAGATAAATCGCACTTGCTCTACCTATTCCAGAGCTTGCCCCAGTTATAACAACAACTTCTGCTTTCATTATAAATCACCTCTTAAGTTTATTTTATCAAAATACCAACACATAATGATTTTAAGACTTTAAATTGTAGTGAATTTAAAAAAAGTCTACTTTTTATTTTCTTGCGATTGTAATTGTAAAACAATAGCCATTCAAATAATCTTTCTTAGACTTTTAACCTTGTTTTGATATAAAAAAACCTCCATAATCTAAATTATAGAGGTATTTATGAATTATTCAAATTTTGTTTTCCCTAGTTTTTCAATACCATTTAATAAAATTGCACCCAGACCATTACCTAATATCATAATAATATATGCAATAACCATATACCAAGACCACTGATTTGCTAGATAAAAGTAAAATATATTTGCAATAGAATGTTCAAAACCTAGTATAACAAAAATAGCTACAGCAAATATATTTATAACAACTTTTGCTGTGTCATTTTTTGCTCTTTTATAACCATCAACACCTAAGTACATCATCATTCCACAAAGTATTGATAATCCAAAAATTTCTAAAATGTTTCTAGATAATTTTATATCAACAACTGCTTTTGCTTGATCAATAATTACTTGATAATTAGATAAGTATAAAATACTCGCAATAAGTAATCCACCAATCATATTACCTAATATAATCAATAAAATTTCAATCATATACTTTTTATCATTATCGATGAGATAACCAACTCTCCCAGTATATAATTTAAAATTTAATGATACTACCGTTAATAATCCAAATCCGAATAAGAATGCTCCAAGTATGCCCTTTCCATCAGATTTTAAGAATAAATAAATAGTTCCAGCTATTGCAATTAAAGAGCCCGCCATTACAGCGCTTAAAATAGTTTGTATGTGTTTTTTCATAGTAAATTAAACCTCGCAATATAATTATACGAGGAATACAATTATATTCAAGTATAACTATAATAAACTAGAAGTTTATGTGTTTTATAAAGATATTTTAAGACAATTTATGTTCAATTGACTCTAGGAAATCACTTGTACGTTTTTTAGTCGGATTTTCAAAGATAACCTGAGGTGTACCAATCTCAACAACTTCGCCTTTATCCATAAAAACTATACGGTTACCAAAGTTTTTTGCAAAATCCATTTCATGTGTTACTACAACCATATGCATACCTAAACCAACTAATTCTTTCATAACAGACAACACTTCTCCAATCATTTCAGGATCAAGTGCTGATGTGGGTTCATCAAATAAAATGACTTTAGGTTCCATACATAAAGCACGGGCGATTGCAATTCTTTGTTTTTGTCCACCACTAAGTTTATTTGGAAATTGATCTTTTTTATCTAATAATCCAACTTTTTCTAAATAAAATAATGATCGATTTGTAGCAGTTAATTTATCAAGATGTAAAACCTTTATTTGTGCTAAATTTAAGTTTTCTAATACACTAAGGTGAGGAAATAAATTAAAACTTTGGAAAACCATACCTACATCTTTACGATGATGATTGATGTTTATTTCCTTAGAATTAATATTTTTATTATTATATATAATTTCACCAGTAGTTGGTTGTTCCATTAGATTTAGAGTTCTTAGTAATGTAGATTTGCCACTTCCTGATGGACCAATAATCACAGTAATACCTTCATATATATCTAGACTAATGTTATTTAAAGCGACTGTGCCATCATCAAATTTCTTATACAAATCTTTAATTTCAAATAATTTATTTTGCATCTTGAAGTCTCATCCTTTTTTCTAATTTAGTCATCAACTTAGATGTTGTAAATGTTAGTACAAAATAAAGTAGAGCAGTAATTATATATACTTCTTTTGTTTGGTAAGTAGCAGTTTTTACAATTTGAGCGCTATACATTAGTTCTGCAATACCCAAATACATAAATATCGATGTTTCTTTTATTAATGTTACAAATTCATTACCAAGTGCAGGCATAATATTTTTAATTGCTTGAGGAAGTATTACATAGATCATTGTTTGATTTGTTGTCATACCTAAACTAAGTCCTGCTTCTTTTTGACCACGATCAACAGATAAAATACCAGCTCTTAATGTTTCTGATACATATGCACTACTATTAATTAATAGTGCAAACATACCTAGTAAAAATGCCCCAAAATCCATTCCAAGCACAGTCATAACTGGTAATTGAACCATTGCATATATTAACATCACTTGAACCAGTAGAGGTGTACCACGAATAACTTCAACATATGATGAACCAATAATGTTTAGTACTTTATATTTAGATAATCTAAAATATGTAGGAATAATAGCAATTAATGTACCAAAAATGACGGCTATTAAGGCAAATATAATTGTAACCATTAATCCTTGTAAAAGTGTTTTTAAATAAAATAAATCAAATATAAATGAAAAGTCCATGATTAACTATTTAATAAAACATTATCAGCTACAAATTGGTCCATTTTTCCAGATGATATAAGTTCATCAATTACATCATTGATTAAATTTAATAATACTACATCACCTTTTTTAACTGCAACTGCAGAACCGTCTTCAGGATTCCCAATTAAAAATTCTGCTATAGCAAGACCACTTACATTATTTACATAACCTTGTGCTACTGGTTTTTCCAAAACAACACCAGATAATTGATTTTCTGTCAGCCCCATTACTAGATTAGGAACAGCTTGAATGAATTGTTTTTGTGCTTTAAGAAATAAATCTTCTACATAATCTTGTTGAATTGAGCCTAATTGTGCACCAATTCTAATATTAGATTTATCTAGTGATTCAATAGAGGTATATGTTGCTAAGTCAGCTTCTTTGATTAACATAACTTGGGTTGCCATATAATATACATCAGAAAAATCAACTATCTTTGCACGTTCTTCTGTTGGTGTCATAGCAGAAATGACAAAATCAACTTTACCATTTTTAAGATCTTCTAATAAAAAGTCAAAACCCTTATTAATAACCTTTAAGTTTTTACCAAGAGCTTTAGCGATTTCTTTAGCAATCTCAATATCTATACCTACAACTGTTTGATTATTGTTACCATCATTGATTAACCATTCATATGGTGCATAATCTGCTGATGTTCCCATTGTAATATAAGAATCATATGATTCATCAATTACGAATGTAAATGTGTTTGAACTGCCCATATCACATCCAATTAATAAAGCTACCAAACTTAATAATACCGTTAAAACTATACTTTTTTTGATCATTTTCTTTCTTCTCCTTTTTTTAAATGACAAATAAAATAAAAACGTCCCATAGATAAAACACTATAGGACGATTAAATAAACCGTGGTACCACCTAAATTCTAACTTTTCTTAAAATCAAAAAAATTAGCACTTAAAAACGTTAACGCCGTTATTTACGTTTAAACCTAACTTAATGAGAGTAATTGTACCTTATAAAATAAAATCCCTAGACAATAAAATGTCTAAGGACGAATTAATCGCGGTACCACCTTAGTTCTAGAATAAATCTAGCACTTGTATCGTTAACGCCGAACTACGTTTAAACCTCATCTAGTTTCGATTTAAAAGCTCCAAAGCACGTTCATTTACTACTTTTACTGATTTACACCAACCATCAGCTCTCTTTAAAAAGAAACATAAATTACTACTCTTTTTCATCGCTTGTCAAACATTATAATGCAAGTTATAATAAAATGCAATACCAAAATTATATTTTATTTATTTACCTGTTATAATGGGAAAACTTTTTTGCCAAGTTCTTCATTAACAATTTGGCCAACAGCACTATACATAGCAAATAAACCTGTAATAATACCAACGTAACCAGCAACCATCGTAATAAATGAAATACCTGTGAAATCACCAAGTGCTAGAAGGTAAAATAACAATGCTAATGACCCAAATACTAATTTAGTAATAGTATTATGAGTGATTGTACCTACTGCCATGAAAGTTGTAAATATAGCCCATAATAATAAGTAAAAACCCATAGATGTTAGATCAGCAGTTAGTGCTGGATATTCAGACGGGTATAACCAAATAATTACTAGTGATAACCAAAAGAAACCATAAGCTGTAAATGCTGTTCCACCAAAGTTATTATTGTTTTTAAATTCTAAAATACCTGCAACAATTTGTGCTAACCCACCTAAAGCAATACCCATAGCAATAATTACTAATGTAAGCTCAGTAATACCTGCATTATGCAAGTTTAATAATATTGTTGTCATACCAAAACCTAGTAAACCTAATGGACCAGGATTCATCTTTTTTGTCATGTTAATCTCCTTTATTTTTTACATTTAGATATATTGTATCTTATTTCATTGGTAAATAAAAGACATAAAAAAACAATTGTTGAATATTTATTCATATATGTGAATAAAGACACCATAATTTAAATTTTTTATGTTTAATTTGGTACAATGGTATTATCTTATAATAAGTAGGTAATCATATGTTTGCAAAACAATATAAAAAATATCATAAGCCAAGTAACGATCTAATTGATCAAGAATTCAAAGAAACATTACGACTTAATCTTTATATTTCTAAAACGGGGGTATCATCTAGACGTGGAGCTGACACTTTAATAGAACATGGTCGTATTAAAGTTAATGGGAAAGTTGCAACCGTAGGTATGCAAATAAATAAAACAGACATTGTCACACTTGATAACAAAGAAATTCGTCCACTTAAAGAAAAAGTATATATTTTACTAAACAAACCAAAAGGTATAGTTTCTACTACAGATACTGCAATCTCAGGTAACATGATTACATACATGAACTACCCTGAAAAAATATTTCCTATTGGACGTTTAGACAAAGACTCTACAGGTTTAATTCTTCTTACAAATGATGGTAGTATTGTAAATAAAATATTACGTGTTGAAAATGGTCATGATAAAGAATATTTAGTTACATTAAATAAGCCTTACGATGAGTATTTCACCAAGGCTTTAGAGTCTGGTGTAACAATTTATAATCCAGTTTTACATAAAAATCAAAAAACATTACCTTCAAAATTAGAAGTTGTTGATGAATATAGTTTTAAATTAACGATTAAACAAGGTTTAAACCGTCAAATTAGAAGAATGGCTGATAGTCTAGGGTACAAAGTGATTGAACTTAAAAGAATTCGAATTATGCATATTTTACTAGATAATTTACCTGAAGGATATTGGCGTTATTTAACTGAAAATGAACTGTTAACTTTAAATGATAAAATATCAAATTAAGCAAAAAAGATACCAAATACTAAATGGTATCTTTTTTATTAATTAAAATGGGGCATTTGATTTAAATGTTTCGATTTTATTTGTTCTAAACATAGGAAATGTAATTTCACTAAAATGTAAAAGTAGTCTTGAACTTTTAACACCATAAATAACATCACCTACAACAGGATGATTGATACTTGCTAATTGTGATCTAATTTGATGTGTTCTTCCTGTTTCAATTTCTACTTCTAATCTTGTTTTAGTAGATTCATATTTAAGAACTTTGTACTTAGTAATTGCAAGTTTACCTTTACTACTTTCAATCATTTTACCTAATTGATTATCCTTAATTAGTTTTGTTTCAATTATACCTGTTTTATTTTTCACTTGATTTTCTACAACACATATATACTTTTTTACAACATTACGTGTCTCGAATAAATTAGATAAATAAGCTAACGAGATAAAGTGTTTTGCAAAGACAACAATACCTGATGTGTCCTTATCAATTCTATGTGCCGGCAATACTTGATGATGATAACCACTTTCTTCATAATATCGGTTAACACGATCGGTTAGTGTATCAGTAGTTTTTCCATCATCATGGATAATTAGGTTTACTGGTTTATTTACAATTAAAATATCTTCATCCTCATAAATGATATCTATTTTAGGTAAGAAATTATCAAAGTTCGCTTCTACCTCGTTTTTCATAAGTTCAATTGTTAATATATCATTTGCTTTAAATCGGTATTCACTGTTTACAGTAATGCCGTTTATACTAAGTAAATGACTTGACGAATATTTATAAATTGTAGCTTTGCCTACATGGTAATTTTGGAGAAAATAACGAATGCTTTCTCCAATATATTTTTTATCTATTTTAAATGTGATCATTTTTGACATGAATTTTGTTTTCCTTAAAATAATTTTTTGTTGCAAATTTGAAATTTTCAAGAAGAAATGTTAAAGCTGATGAACCGATTTTAGTCTTTTCGCCTAATATATCAAAAGCATGGAATCCACCATCAAATATCTTAAACGTAACAAGATTACCTTGAAGTTGTAATCTATTTACATATTCAACTGTTTCATCTCTAAAAGGTTCGATACTACCTACATAAGTAAGACATGGTGGTAGATTTTTTAAATTTAATGCTCTAGCAGGTGCTGCATAATATGGTACATCATCTCTGCCATAAAGTTCACCTAAATATAGCTCCCAAGCAAGTTTATTAGATTTTGAACTCCACACAGGATCATCATTGTTTTGAGATGAAGGTGTAATCATTCGATCATCAATCATTGGATATAAAGGCATTTGAAAACAGACGTTTACCTCATTTTTATCACGAGCCATTAAAGCAAGTGCTGCAGTTAATCCACCACCAGCTGACTCGCCACCAATCATCAGCTGATTTATATTAATCATATAATTCATATGGTGTTTTTTCATCCACATTAGTGCAAGATAACAATCATTGATAGCTTGTGGATAGGGTTTTTCAACTGATAAAGTATAATCAGGTGCAATTATGACACAATCTGTCTCATCTATTAACTTTTTATATAATCTTTCATCCATTTCAGGAATTCCAAGACCATAACCACCACCATGCATCCAAAGAAGTCCTGGTGCATTAAACTTTCTTTTTAAAGGTGCATAAATAGTAAGTCTTAATTGTGTGTTATCTTCTCTTTTTATATATACTTCTTCATAATATAAATTTTGAAAGGTTCTTCCTTTAATTGTACTCATTAGTTTTTTAGCCATCTTTAAAGTTCCTACCTTAAAATTAGGTGTAAAAAACCTTATAAACTTTCCAGTTAAACGTAATTCTTTATCTATTTGTTCATCAAATGACTTCAACTTATAATACCCCTAACCCTTATATAGTTATTATAACCAATAAATGTAATTATATCACCTTGAATGTACATAATTTATTCAAAAGATTTTAATGCTTCAAGCATATCAACCTTATTGATTTTAGGAATAGATAATAAATATACAATAAGTAAGTATAAATAAGACATAAAAGCAGTAATAATATAACTTATGTAGTGAATTTCATTTTTTAGCATCATACCATCCATTATGATTTGAGAAATAATAAAGTAGTGTAACAAACGTCCTAACAATAATCCTAAGATGATTGCAACACTTGAAATGATTATAGTTTCTCTAAATACATAACCGGCCACTTCTTTTTCATGATAACCTAATACTTTTAAGGTTGCCATTTCTTTTTGTCTAGTACCGATTGTAATTAATGTTAGATTATAATTAATTATAATCGCTAAAATACTTGCAAAAATTACTAATAAAATAATAACACTATTCATACTGGATGATGTCTGCTCAAATGTTGACATCATATTTTGCTTACTTTGAACAAGTGATATCGTATCTACGTTATCTAATGAGATTAATAATTCATCATAAATATTAGGATTAGAAATATTAGTTTTAACATAAATTTTATTATATATTAGTTGCGAGTGATTATTGATTAAATCTTTGGCAATATATATATAATCACCAAAATAAAATTCTATAATATCGGTGACTGTAACACTTATTTTTTCATCTAAAATCGTCAGTAAAATTAAATCACCTTTATGAATATTGTGTAGCCTTGCAAAGCTTTCTGTAATAAACACACTCTGATTATCAAAGGTTATTTTATCGTTATTTGTATCTTTAAAATTGATCATGGTATTTGTTAAGTTCTCATCACTAGGAATAATAACATTAATATAATCAAGTTCATTATAATTGGCAGTTAAATCTGCTACTTTTAACTGATTAAAATTATTAAGTAGTTCTATATCTAATGAGCTACTTGTGGTAATTTCTATATCATATTGATACATTTTATTAAATTGATAATCTCCTGAAAAGTCTACAGAATTTTTAATACCAAATCCGGCAAGTAATAACGCAGTTGATCCTGATATACCAATTAACATTAAAAACAGATTCCTTTTTTGTCTAAAAATATTTCTAAATGTTGATTTATATTTAAATTTAAGTTTATTCCATATAAATGGAATATATTCTAATAATATTTTCTTTCCTGGTTTTGGTGATTTTTGCTTTAAAAGTTCACTCGTTCTTTCTTTTAATACAATTTTAATACTAAAAAATGTTACAAGTAAAACAGATAAAATCATAGTAAGGGAAATTAAAGTAATATATAAAACATGATATTCGATTGCGAGTACAGGTAGATTGTAGGTAACAATATAGGCATTATAAACTATTAGTGGAATTGAATAAATCCCCAGTCCAATACCAAGTAATACGCCAATACCAGAGGCTAATAGGACATATAATAAATATTTTGATATTATTTTAAAATTGGAATAACCTAAAGATTTTAAAGTCCCTATTTGTATACGTTGATCATGTATAATTCTAGTCATTGATGACATGGATACTAATATAGTAATTAAAAAGAAAAATAATGGAAAAATAATAGCTATGACTTCAACTATCTTCACATCTGAACTAAATTTAACAAAACTTTGATTCATGTAACGATTTGTAAATATGAAATTTGGGTATTTAAACTTTAAGTTATCTAATTTATTATCAATTAGTTCCTCATACTCTCTAGAAAATGTATTATATTTATCTGCATCTTTGATTGTTACTGCTATTTGTGTATAAACCTCTGTTGGTAAAAATGTTTTGTCTACATAAATCATTGATTCAATAGGTTTTCCAGTTAAATATGATATTTCTTGTACATATGCAAAATACCATGGATGATTTACTATACCTACAACTTTAAAGATATCATCATTAATGAATACTTCATAACCTATAGGAATTTCATATAAAAACTGTTGAGATTCCTCAACCACTACCTCTATATAATTATCATTAACTTCTGGTAATCTACCTTCTACAACTCTTAATTGATTAATATTAATTCCTGATTCAAAATCTAATAACATAATTCTAGACATATGCATGCTACCATCATAAGTAATATTTTCATCAATCATAAAATAAGGCATGATTTCTTCAATATTATTATCGTTTTCAAGAATTTGTATTTCATCTTCACTAAAAGGTGTAGATTTTTGAATGATAATATCAGCCGTGTTTGATTCTTTGTAGAACTTATCTATTGTATAACGCATATTTGGAGCTGTGGTTAATAGCCCTACTAAGAATGCAACACCTAAAGTGACTATAAATACGATAGCTAATAATTTTGTTAATAAGCGTCTTAAATCTTTAATCACCAATTTAGGGTAAGCTTTCATTACCATGTAACCTCTTCTATCAGTTTTGGTTTATTATTTATTTTAACTGATGATACTTTACCATTTTTGACACTTATAACTCTATCTGCAATACTTGCTATTGCTTGATTGTGTGTCACAATAATGACTGTTTTGTTATGTATCTTACATGTATCATAAAGTAATTGTAGAATTTGTTTACCAGTTTCAATATCAAGTGCACCAGTAGGTTCATCGCATAACAATATTTTAGGGTTTTTAGCTATTGCTCTTGCTATTGATACTCTTTGTTGTTCACCGCCTGATAATTGAGATGGGAAATTATTCATTCTATTTTTTAGTCCCACTTGTTCAAGAACTAATTTTGCATCTAATGGATTCTTTCCGATTTCAGATGCAATTTCAACATTATCAAGTGCTGTTAGTTGTGGCATTAGGTTATAAAATTGAAAAACAAAACCTACATCATGACGACGATAGTTGGTAAGTTCTTTTAAATTAAATTTTGATACATTCATATCATCAATAATAACTTCACCACTACTAGGTTTATCCATACCACCTAATATGTTTAAAATAGTTGTTTTACCAGCTCCACTTGGACCTAAAATAACACAAAATTCACCTTGCTTAATTTCAAAGTTTATATCATCATTAGCTAGTATTTCTTGTTCGCCTATACTATATTTTTTACTTACATTCAGTAGTTTTACCATTTTATTTCACCTCAAATGTATGAACTTTTTGAAGAACTTTACTTAGTACTTCAACTAATTGTTTAGAATCATCATATCCAATGTGGTTAAATAATGCTTCAAAGTAATGATCTAAATCCATCAACTTATTGTGTATATAACTGTAACCATTTTCAGTTAGTAAACAATCAAAAGAACGTTTATCTGTTTGTTTTATCAATTTTTCAACATAATTTTTATTAATTAGACTATTTATAATGGCTGTAACACGTCCTTTAGTTATATTTAAATCTTCAGATAATTTTTTAGGATTTAGTTTTTCATTCAAATACAGTTTAAGTAAAAAAGCATCTTCTCCTTGAATAAACGAACTTAAGTTTTGAAGTAATTCCATTTTTGAAAATATAAGTAATATTTCAAAAAAATCATTTTTAATCTTCTGCATTAATGACCTCCATATAAATAGTTTATACTATATACTATAATTATATTACTTTTATCAATCAATTTACAATTAAATTAATTTTTACATAAAAAAACCTAAATCATCAACGATTTAGGTAATTAATAATGATTATTTCCTACTTGGTTTTAACATGAAATAATTAAATATTACAAAGAAAATTATTAATAGAAAGAATGAACCCCATAAATAATACCATCCTGGTAGATATATAATTCCTGTAATGAGTAAAATCGGTGCACCAAACATGACTGCAGATGATGATCCAGTTACTAGATTATCTGCAGCTGGTGTTTCAAAATTTGGATCAATTTCACGAAGCAAAGCAATTCCGTTTGGAGCAGTTCCAGTTAAATTACCATACATGGTTGCAAATGCTTCATGAGGATATTCTGGATAAATGATTTTTGTTGTATAAGAAAGGTAATAGTATGTTATAAATCCAGCAGCAGTTGTCATTAAGATAAGTGTAACTAAAAGACCTGTTTCTGCAAGTGCTTCAATATTAATTGACATTAATGAGGCAACAACCATAAAATCAAATAATACACCTGATATTCTATTTAACATATATTCATTGGTGTATTTTCTTTTCATCCAACCTTTTTTTCTAATAAACTTAATACCTAATTTAAATAAAATAGCAAATAACATAGCAAATATAAAGTTAAATCCCCATATTAAACTTACCATGCTTGTAGTAAAGTTTGATGATGTACCAATTAATGATGTAATAAATTTCATAAATAGATAAGCAACAGCATAAATAACAAAAATAAATATAATTTGAATACTCATCTTATCAATAGCTTCTGATACTGGTATTTCTTCTGATGTTTCTATTTCTACAGAGTTTATAACTTCCTTATTGTCCACATCAATTCGTTTTAATAGACCTTCTTTGGCACGTTTATTAATATAATATACACCAGCAACTGAAGCCCAAATAAATCCAATAGTTGAAATAGCCAGACCAAATGCTTGACCTCCAATAAAGCCATTATTTTCAAATATTGAACCAATATTATTTGCTTGACCAGGACCTTGTCCAAATCCCATTGGTAAGAGTAATCCACTATATGGTGCAACGCTTTTAAATATATAACCTAACCCAATTGTAAAAATCAGACCTAAAATGCCTTGCAATAAGTATGAGTTTACAATCAGTAACCCAGATTTAATTGGTTTACCTTTAAACTTATTAGTTTTAGAATCTTTAGCGGTTTTTAATCCCATCGCAATAAAACCTAAAGCTAGGGAGTGATATGTTATTTGTTGTAAGAATATATTAAAATCAATTACATTTAGCTTGATTGATGATATAAATGAGTTTGAGTATCCATTGAAGAAAAAGTCAATAATTTCCGGTAAATAATAGGCTAGATATTTAAAAGCCAAACCAAGGAACCCAGCGATAATTGCTGTTGGAAATAATAACTTTTTTAAAAAACCAACTTTTCTTCTAATAATATTACCAAATAGCATAGCTAGTGCTAATAATGCAAACCAAATAATTAATGACCACGTACTAAATGCCGAATTGTCTAAACTTGTCATCTGTTATATCCCCTTTTGTTTTAATATGTTGATAAAATTGATAAGTTAACACATATTTATATATACTTGAATATTTATCCAGTTTTATCAGATAAGTCTTATCTAATAAATAAATAATAATTTTGAATTTACCTTGCATAGCAATCGACTGTATACTATCAAATGAAAATATTATACGATCATCTTCTTTTTCTAACACTAAAGAATCTTTATTTAAATTGAGCAAATAATTCTCTTTTTTTGATCGTCTTGTTGGAAAAGATTCACTAAGTTTAACTTTTTCTTGATAAATTAGGTTAGTCTTTAAATCTAGATAGTATTTATAATATGATTTCTTCAATTCATCTTCAAGTTCAATCAAATTTTTAGTAACTCCAGTATCTGATACTAATAATCCATTTTTAGTATAAGTAAGTGAGAAATCACTTATCTTAGATAATAACTTATTATTTTTTGAGTATACCACAAAAGGTTGATTGACCTTCAAATCCATAAATATTAGTTTTTCAAGTCCATGAGCAAGTTTTTTTCCACGATATAAATTACCACTAGTTTCTTGATCATCATAGGCATTTACATATAATAATTCTTTAATCTTCTCATAAAGTTCATCATCCGTATCATTTAAATATTCATCAGGTAATATAATTTTACTAATATAAGATGAACTAGGTCCCCTTTTTTTATAGATGCTCCACCTTGGAAATGATAAATATAAACCTTTTAAATTAAGAATGATAACAGGAATTTTAAGCATTTTGATAAGTTTTACTGTTGATTTTTGAATGGTTGAGGTCTCTCCTGTGTAGGTTGTGTTTCCTTCAGGAAAAATACCGATAGAACCGCCTTCATTAACAATTCTACGTACCTTTCTAATTGTTTCAATATCAGATACAGATTTAGATTTTTTAATGGGATTAACTAAATATTTTAGTACTCTTGATAAAAAAACTAAGTTAAATATTTGCTCAGTTGCTATAAAATATACAGGAAAAGGAAAATGTAGACCCATAATAATTGGATCTAAATTAATTGTATGGTTTCCTAATATAAGAAATGGCCCCTTATTTTTAAGTGCTTTATAATGTTTAAATTTTAATTTATATTTTAATCGAATAAAAAAACTAAGCAAAGGTGATAATAATACCCTAACAGCTTTATGTCTAAATTTAGTTTCTTTTGTAGCTTTTTTCATCATATCTCCCTGGTTGCAATAAACTATTTATCTATATGATAGCAAATTATATTTGTTTTCGAAAGAAATAATGATTTTTTAAAGGAATTATTTATATTAGCTTAGTTAAATTTTATGTATATCACTCATAAATGGGAAAAATGAATCTAAGTCAATATTAAATTAAAAAAGCCATATCATTTTATGATATAGCTTTTAGTTTGATAATGTATTAGTAATCTATTTTAATTCTAACATAATAATGTTTTCTACATGTGGTGTGTAACTAAACATATCAACCGGTTGAATTTTCCTTAAAGTATAATGATTTCTAAGTTGTTTATAATCTCTTTCTTGTGTCATAGGATCACATGACACATAAACAATTTTTTTAGGTTTAATTTTAATTATAGATTGAATAAATGATAAGCTTGCACCGTCTCTTGTTGGATCCATAATAAGTACATCTACATCTTCTTTAAAGTCTGTGATTGATTTTTCAACATCACCTAAAATAAAGTTAACATTAGTAATCTTATTTAGATTTTTATTATCAATTGCATCTTTATGAGATGACGGATTAATTTCTAATCCGTACACTGTTTTTGCATAACTAGAAGCAATTAAACTCATTGTACCAATACCTGAATAACAATCCAGTACAATGTCTTCTTTTTTAATATCTGCAAATTCAAAAACTTTTTCATACAAATTAAACATTTGTACGGGGTTTATTTGATAAAATGCATTAGCAGAGATTTTGAATGTTAAATCACCTATTTTATCAAATATGAATCCATTTTTATATAGTATTCGTTCTTCATCTAGTAATACAAACTTCGTGTCTTTACGATGTATATTTTGAACAATGCTTTCAATTTCTGGATGTAATTCTAATAATTCTCTTATGAAGAGTTTATGATTTGGAAATGTTGAATTTTGAGTAACAATTACAACTTGAAAAGTATTAAAAGCAAATGATTTCCTAATCATTACATGTTTAATAATACCATTACGATAATTTCTTGCATATGCTTTAAACTTATACTTTATTAATAATTTTTCTATCGAAATAAAGATATTATCTATATCTTTATCATGTAAAAAGTGTCCTAATTTAGGTTTGATATGTTTTGTACCTTCTAAGAATAAACCTAATCTAATTTGTTGGTTATTGTTAACATTGATATTTGTTGCTGATAAAACTGCTTTATGTCTATAGCCTCTAGGACGATCGTTTTTAATAATCGGATCGGCTTTTTTCTTAAATAAAGTTTCTATAAAATCTTGTTTACTTTTTAGTTGTTGTTGATAAGGCATTTGATCATATTTAGTTGTTTCATGATTTTCAAATATATGTTGGTCGTTATAATCTCTACTCATTTAAGCATCCTTTTTATATCTATTTTTCTTAAGAATTTTTCCTTTAAGAAGATGTGTTTAATTTCTTTTGTTTGTTTACTCTTATATAAACTTAATGCAACAATTGAAGCAATAATTTTTGCACCATTTGCTTTTAGGTGGGTATTATCGACTAATCCATTAGGGTAATTTTCAAATTCATTCTTATTTAGGTGCATAAACATACGTTTTGATAAACTATCACCTAAATAATTATATAGATCAACAGTTTTTTTATAGATATCTATATGTTTAACTTTAAGATTTTTTGCTAAACTTAGTGCGGCCTTTGGATATTCATTTATTGTGTTTTTTTGCATCTTTTTTTCACTAATAAAAAATCTTCTAGAGATACTACTAAAAATAATGGGTGTTACTCCATGTAAATGGGCTTGAAAAACATAATAGTTAATGTATTCTTGGTATGTTTTGTATGGTAATGTATATTTTTCCGGATCAATTATTTTTGAATCATTATGACCAAATTGTATGATCAAATAATCACCTTTATTAAAGTGTTTGCTTGCATTTAAAAATAGTTGTCGGTCTTTAAATGATTTACTTGATTCACCATTTTTTGCATGATTTAATACTTTGACATCATCAGTAAGAAAATCTTTTAGAAATTCACCCCAACCATGTTCTGGTCTTTTTGTATCCAGTTTATTTGCAGCTGTAGAATCACCAATGATATGTATTGTCATTTAATATCTAACCTTTTAGTAAGTTTTATAAATGACATTTTGTCATTATCATATGTTAAGTATTTTAATACTTGATCATATGTGTACCACCCTGCATGTAAAATCTCAGATTCTTGAAATTTGATAATTTGATTACTTGCTTCTCCAATAAAATAATATACATCTTTATAGATGCCGTTTGGCATTAAATATGTAGTAACCTCTAGTTTATCTGATTTAAATTCAAAATGGATGCCTGTTTCTTCATATACTTCTCTTTTTGCTGTATCCATTATTGATTCATTTTTTTCAATGTGTCCTTTAGGAAATGAGAAATGTTTTCCATTTTTATTTTGGATTAATAAATAAAGAAATTTATCTTCCACTTTTGTATAGACGACTGCGCCAGCTGAAACTTCTTTAACCATTTATTTTATCCTTTCATTTAATATTTTTAAAATGTTATGTTTAGTTCTTTTAGTAAAATACTTTAAATTGATGACATCTTCATCATCACCAAACCATTGAATTCTTAATTGATTTTTGGTTTCATCATAATAGTATGATTTGATGTTAATAAATAGTATCGTGTTTTTTTCAAAATTCATAAAAACTATTTTTAACCACTCATTATTTAATTCTTTTAATCCATAAGAGATACTATCATTTGTGATAATTATATTATCTTTACGAATAATTCTACTTCCAATACTATAAACCAATATTAATGCTAACACAAAAAGTGTAAGAATATTTAATAAGAGTTCATTTTTTTCATTATATGCAATATATATTCCGATTCCTGATAGAACAAAAAATGGTATAAACCAAGATATGAATTTGTAGAGTTGTTTTGTTGGCATAAAAATTTTCATTGTTTTTTACCTCATATCCATTATAAAGCAAAAAGAGTCAAAAAGACTCTTTTTTAGTAAGTTTTGAAAGCCATGTTCTTAAATCATTAAGTACTGTTTCATTAATTTGATGTCCTAGGTGATGTTTATGAACATAAACGTTTGCATTTGCATTTTTAAGTTTTTCTATTAATATGTCATTTTCTTTGTTTTTAACATAAGGATCATTATCTGATGTTGCAATAAATATATTAACACCTTTTAAATCTTTAAAATCAACATTAGGTTGTAATAAGACAGGGCTTAAAAGTACTGCTGTTTTAATTAAGGGACCATCAAGTTGTAGGAGGGATTCTAATATATTAGCTCCATTTGAAAATCCAAGACCGATTATATTATCAATATTTAGCTTATATGATTCTTTTGACGTTACAATAAACTCTTTTAAGTTATTTGTTTCTTCTATAAGATTTGGTATATCGTAATTGCCCATACCATGTCTTTTAAAGAATCTATTTAGTCCATTTTCATTTACATTACCACGAGGTGATAAGATATTATAATTAGGATTTAAGTAGTTTACTAATGGTATGAGATCATTTTCATCTGCACCAGTACCGTGAAGTGTTAAAAAAGTATAATTAGCATTTTTATCTATATATATATGTTTCAATTATAAATCCTCCATATCTATTGCGTGATATCCTAACTTTTTAAGTAATGCATTAAGTGTTTGTTTTTCTTCGTTGGTTAAAATTTCAAATACATTTTCCATTACCTTATAGTGATTTGGAAAAATTTCATCAGCCTTTATATGCCCTTTTTCTGATAAATCTACATAAAATGTTCGTTTATCATCTGCATCTTGAATACGGTTAATGTAACCTTTTTCTTCTAGTTTATCTAGTACATAAGTCATTGAAGAATTTGGAATTAAAACGGCTTGACACATGCTTTGAACAGGCATTTTACCTTTGTGATATAAAACTTCAAGCGCAGCAAACTCATTAACTGTAAGTTGATAATTTCTAACATCTTTTTTGACTAAACTCTCAATAGCTTGATGTGTTCTAAAAAGAATTGTCATTGTTTTAAGATTAGGTTTTTGTTTCATATTATCACCTTCTACAAGTATTCTTTTTCGAATACTTTTGTACTTCTTACTGTATCAAAATGTTTAACAACACTTTCAACATAAGCACGTTGATTGATAAACCTTGGTGGTAATGCAAGTTTTTCACCTAATATTTCATAAGTTTCCTCATGATCAATAAATCCTGGTTCATCTGTTGCAAGTTCAAATAAAATTCCTGGATATAATCTAGTGTATACAGATTCAAAGTAGTAACGGTCAACATAACCTGAGTGTGGAGCACCTAATTTTGATAGGTGGTCTGCCCATTCATCTAAGGATTTTCTATTTTTCGCTCTAAATGCTAGATGGTGTACACCACCATATCCTTGAGTACCTTGAGGAAGTAGGGCACTTTCTTCAACAATTACGGATGCACCATTACCACCTTCACCGGTTTCAAATAAATGAAGTGATCCTTCTTTTTTTACAAATCTAAAATTAAATACTTGAGTTAAAATGTTTTTCATAGATTCATAGCGGTTAACAGTTAAGTAAACTGGTCCAAGCCCGTATATACCAAACTCATTTGGGACGGGTCCTTTAAGCCAAGGTGTACCTGGCTTTACACCTTTATCATGTTCATCTGAAAATAGTGCGTAAGGTTGTTCGTCAAAGTCATAAAAGTATATTACTTTTTTACCAAAGACTTCTCTAATACCTTGGTGTTTTACTTGATATTTATCAAATCTTTTAATCCAATAATTTAGTGCTTCATCACTAGGTACTCTAAATCCACTTCGAGATATTTCATTTGTACCATGTTTTGCTTGAGGTATTCCTTGAAAATCAAAGAAAGTAATATCAGTTCCTGGACTACCTAAATCATCGGCAAAGAATAGGTGATATGTATTAATATCATCTTGATTCACAGTCTTTTTAACTAAGCGTAACCCTAATATATTTGTATAAAAATCATATATTTTTGGTGCACTAGATGTAATTGCTGTAATATGGTGAATACCTAGTAAATCAGTCATTTTTTATACCCTCTTTTTTCTTTAGATTAACGTAATTTCCGTTTTCATCTTCTACAGATAAACTATTTAAATTATTTTCTAGTGTACCTCTTATATTCTTTAAATATTTTTTTCGTAGTATTTCTCTGTCACTTAATTCTTCTTTACTCAACTTTCTTACCTTAGATTCTCTTGCATAATAATTTATTTTTTCAAGTAACTCTTGGTGTGCCTTCCAAATTAAATATTCTTCTTTGTTTTGGTATGGATAGTCTCTTAGTTCTTTAATTGGACGAATAAATAATGGCATCAATTTAGTTTCCACTTCACTTCTTAGGTTTTCAAAATGTGGTGGCATAAATAGTTTTGGTTCTTCTAAATATGGGCTATCTTGTTCAAATCCTGGTGTATTTGTAGCAAGTTCGATAATTGTACCACCTGGTTCTCTAAAGTAGATAGATTTGAAGAATTTTCTATCTTTAACACCTGTTATATGATATCCTTTTTCTTCAAAGTATGTCTTCCATGATTCAATTTCTGTTTCATTTACACCAAAAGCAATATGATGAACAGATCCAGCACCCATTTTAGACTGTCCCATACTTTTTTTATATAAATCTACATATCTTCCAAGCTCTTGATCACTTTCAAAACGTATATATAAGTCATTTTCTTCAACTAATTTTAGTTTTAAATCATCTAATAGGAATGATTTTGTACCTAATACATTACTACTATATAATACAGCTCCAAAAAAACCTTTAATTGCTACATCTTTTGTAACACCATTAAATTCAAAGTTATTCATTGGTCCAAAATCAGTTTCAACTAATTCATTTTTTATTCCATGGGGATCAACAAACTGTAAAAACTTATCATTAAAGCGTGTAATTTCATTATATTTAATACCGAAATTATTAAATCTATCTTTCCAAAAATCCATGGATCCTACTGGAATCATATAACTTGTAACTCCTACCTGACCATCTCCAACCATACCTTCTTTATATGTGTTTGGCCATGGAAAAAAAGTAATTGCACTTCCTGTTTGTGCATCATCATTACCAAAGTATAGATGATAGACTTGATGATCATCAAAATTTAAAGTTTTTTTAATTAATTTTAGTCCAAGTACACCTGCATAAAAATCTATATTTTCTTGTGCATGCCATACGATAGTTGATATATGATGAATTCCTGTTACTTTCATATTATCTAATCTCCTTATTGATATGGTTACATTATATTTCGAATCCGAAATAATTTCCATGAATATGCTTTTTTTGGTAAATTGTGGTATAATAATAAAGAATTCAGTACTTTTTTAAATGTTTTTATCTTAATTAATAAATTGATATTTATAAATTTAGTTAAATTAATCAATTATTATCCTATAAATTTTTAGATTATAAGACTATTAAGTACGAATAAATTATTAAGGAGTGTATTAAATGGAAATCAATTTGACAAGTTATATGACTCTTGAAACTTATGAAAATAGTCTAATAAATGATGAGGTTTTAACATACCGTGTATTTATCCCTAAAGTTAAAAGACGTAAGTATAAAGCTTTTATCTTTTTACATGGTAGTGGACAAAGAGGGGATGACGGTATTAGTCATATACAAAGTAATGCTAAAATACTTAATTACATTATTGAACATCCTATCTACGGTAAAGAGACTATAATCATAGCACCTCAACTTCCTAGTGAACAGTCCTGGGTTGATTTAGATGCACTTAAAAATGGGACTTATGATTTTAAAAGCAATTATTCAAATCCTCAACAATTATTATTTAATGAGTTTTTAGATAAAGAATTAACCAAAAAATTTAAAATAGATCCTCAATTTATTTATATAGGCGGAATTTCAATGGGCGGTGCAGCAACTATAGACTTTATAAGTCGATTCCCATCTAAATTTGCTGCTGCTATATCAATTTGTGGAACACTTGACCTAAATCAAATTAAACTCCTTAGAAGAACGCCTCTTTGGTTATTCCACTCATCTGATGATCCTGTGGTCAACCATTTACCGTTTAAAAAAGGATATGAGTTACTCACCGAACTTGGTGCAGACATAAATTATACCGAGTTTAAAAATACAGGACATGCTGTGTGGGATAAAGCATATGAAGAGCCTGGTTTAATTGATTGGATATTTTCAAAGAAAAAAATAATGCCGAGATTTTAATCGGCATTTTTTTCTACATAAAGTCCCATGGACTAATATTATCTAAATCATCATTATCAACTTCACTATTGTCTTTATTAAGTAAATTACTATTAGATTTAGTTTCATTTAAACGTTGTTTTAGTTTTGTATGTCTTTTCTCAACTAATTGATTAGATGCATATTGTAAAAGTCTCATATCACCTAAAATTAATAGGTGTTGTTTTGCTCTTGTAATTGCCGTATAGATAAGTTCTTTTTTTAACATGTGCATATAACTTTTAATAATAGGTAAGAATACTACTTTGTATTCAGATCCTTGGGATTTATGAATAGATATTACATAAGCTAGATTTAAGTTTTCAAGTTCACTTTGTTCATATGTAACAAGTACACCGTCAAAACTAACTTCCATAATAGATTGATTTTTATCATTTTTGGTAATATTTTTAATGATACCAATATCACCATTCATAACACCTTTATCTTTATCATTTTGAAGCTGAATAACTTTATCATTTTGAAAATATTCTTTGTCTAAATACTTCATAGAGTGACTTTTCTTGTAAAATGGATTAAATCTTGACTGAATTTCTTTATTCATTATATCAATACCTAATTCACCTTTATATTGAGGAATTAATACTTGTATATCTTCAATTAAGTCATATCCTTTTTTTAGTGCTCCAGCAATTTGATTTAAGATAACCCTTTTGATATCTGCCCCATCACCCGAATAAAATGTAACATCATTGTAACTAATCAAATCATCATTTTGTAAATTTTGGTTATTTATACTTGATGCTAATTTTACAATATGAGAATCTTTAGCTTGTCTGTGAATTTCATTTAATCTAATAACGGGTAAGGTATTTGAAGCGATCAAATCTCCTAAAACATAGCCTGGACCAACACTAGGTAGTTGGTCTTCATCACCAACGATAACTATTTTAGTTCCCACTTCAATACTCATTAACAATCTTCTCATTAAAAATATGTCTATCATTGATGCCTCATCTATGATGATTAAATTTTGAACAAGTGGTTCATAATAGTTATCTTTATTACTTGATTCAAAATCAAATCCTAAATGAGAGTGAATTGTTCTTGCATTAAAGTTTAATAGTTCTTGCATTCTTTTTGAAGCTCGTCCTGTTGGAGCCATTAAAGCTATTTCAGCCTTAGCTTCTATCGATTTTAAGTTAATTTTATAGTAATTAGCATAAAGATTTAAAAGTCCATCAATTAAAGTGGTTTTACCTGTACCAGGTCCACCTGTAATGATGGTTATTGGATTTTGCATCGCAGTAATAATCGCATCAATTTGTTTTTCTGTATAGTCAATTGATTTTTGTATCGATATTTGAGATAACATTAATTTTAGTAAATCCGTATCGATTGATTCACTTGGATAATCTTTTAACTCTAAAATACGTTTGGCAATATCGATTTCATAATCATAAATTGGTTTCGTAAAGTAGTTACCATTTTCTTCAATAATTCTTCTTTCATCTATCAATTCTTTTAATGCATGATCAAAACTTACATCAACATCTAAAATTTTTCTTATTTTAAACATTAATTCATCGTAATTTAAATATAAGTCACCATCATTCATTGATGCAACTTGTAATGTATATAAAGCGGCAGCTTTTAATGATCTTATATCAGTTTTTTCAATATTAAATTTTTCTGCAATATCTCTTGATTTTATAAATCCAAAACCATCAATTTCATACATTAAACGGTAGGGGTCAGCCTCTAATTTATCAAGTGTTTGATCACCATAGGTTTTAAATAGTTTAGCGGCTATTTTAGAAGTTAGACCTAAATCTAATAATTTAATAAAAATGGTTTGCTCTGTTTGATGAGCAATCAATTCAGATTTTAATCTCATACGCTTGATTGGATTTAATATTGGTTTTAATACACTATCATCTTTTAGTATTTGATCTATTGCATCAAGTCCAAGTAAATCAACTATCTTTTCAGCAGTTTTAGGTCCTATACCTGAAAAAGTGTCACTGGATAAATAACGAATTAAACCTGTTTTAGTTGCATTTTCTAAGCGTTTGTAATTTATAACTTTTAATTGTTTACCATAACGTGGATGTGTGATAAATTCACCTTCAAAACCATACTCTATTTCTTCACTTAGCAAAGGAAAATAACCAACAATGGTCATATTTTGACCATCCTTGGTTTCAATTTTCGCTATTGTATAACCGTTATCTTCATTTTTATAGACATATGATTTTATAAATCCTGTTATATTTTCTGTCATTAACTATATAGCCTTTTTTCACCTTCATTATAAACAACTGATATAAAACCTGAGCCAACACATTCCTCACCTTGGTAAATAGCACAAACTTGACCAGGTGTTACAGCTCTAATTTTTTGTGGATATTTGACTATAAATGTTTCATCATCAATCCATTTGATTTCTACATCTTGATCTGGTTGACGGTATCTAAATTTTGCAGTGAACTTACCATCTTTTTTCTCACCTCTCCATTTAACTTCAGTAATTAATGCTTCATCTGAATATAAATAAGGGTGATGAAATCCCGGTTCAACTAATAATGTATTTGTAGATAAGTCTTTACCCACAACAAACCAAGCATCGGTAGTTTCTGTTGTACCACCAATACCTAAACCTTTTCTTTGACCTATTGTATAATTCATCAACCCGAAATGTTCTTTTATGTAAGTACCATCTAAGCGTGTCATACGACCTTCTTTAGCAGGCAAATAATTAGATAAAAACTCATTAAAATGACGTTCCCCAATAAAACAAATACCCGTTGAATCTTTTTTCTCTGCAGTTGCCAGTCCAGCTTCTTTTGCTAATCTTCTAACTTCTTTTTTAGGTAAATCGCCAATTGGAAATAAAACTTTTGATAACTGTTCTGTTTTTAATTGTGACAAGAAATAAGTTTGATCTTTATTCTCATCAAAAGCACGTAATAATCTAGGTTCCTTACCTGAATGATCAATTCTTGCATAATGCCCCATAGCAATATAGTCTGGTTTAAATTTAATGCTATAATCAACAAATGCTTTAAATTTTATTTCATTATTACATAAAACATCTGGATTTGGTGTTCTGTTTTTTTCATATTCTTCAATAAAATATGAGAAAACACGATCCCAATACTCATGTATAAAATCTACTCTATGTAACTTAATACCTAATTTATTTGCAACTTTTAGTGCATCTTGGTAATCTTTTTCTTGCTCACATGTTTCATCATAAAGCGTTGGATTACCTTTAAAATCCATGTTTGTGGCAGAATCCCAGTTACGCATAAAAACACCTTCTACATCATAACCCTGTTGTAATAGCAATAATGCTGCAACTGAGGAATCAACGCCTCCTGATAAACCTACTAATACTTTTTTCTTCAAATCAACAACTACTTTCTTTTAATATCGGATGGTATTCGTAAATCACCACGAGGTGATAGACTAATACTTAAAACTTTTGGTCCTTCAGGCATTACTTGGCGTTTAAATTGAGAATTATAAAACCTATTTAAGAATCTATTAGCATATAGATTTGCTTCTTCTTTTGATAAATCAAAGGTTTTTTCTACAAGAAAAGATAGTTTTTCTTCACTTGCGCCACACTCAAGTAAATGATAAATCATGAAATCATTAATTTCATATTTACCTACTGAATCTTCCGTTTTTTGATCTGCTTTTAATTCTGGACTAATTGGCCTATTTAATATACTTTCAAGTATATTTTTAATAAATTTATAATCATTTTTAGAATGATATAAGGTTAACTCTTGAACCCATGTCTTAGTTAAACCAGAATTTACATTATACATACTCATGTGATCACCGTTAAATGTCATCCAGCCCAATGCAATTTCGCTTAAATCACCTGTACCAAGAACAAAACCTTCATACTTGTTAGCAAGATCCATTAAAATTAATGTTCGAATTCTTGCTTGTGCATTTTCATATGTTATATCTGTTTTATCACTATGATTTATACTTTGTAAATGTAGATTTACTTGATCGGAAATAGGAATTTCAAAATATGTAATTCCAAGTTCTTGCATAAGCTTTAATGCATCAGATTTTGAATGATCTGATGTGACTTTCGAAGGCATAGTTACACCAATAATATCTAATGTATTTCTATTAAGTCTTTTTATTGCTTGATGTGCTACTAATAATGCTAATGTAGAATCTAATCCTCCGGAAATACCTATAATAATTTTAGATGTTTTTAGATGTTTTAATTTTTGTATTAAACCTTGAACTTGAATTTCATTTGCTATTTTAAATGCCTCTTTATCTTCCTTTTCTGGAAGTAATGGGGTTTTATTAAATTTATAATCAAATTCATAATCATCTGTTTTTGTAAAACTAACTTCAATTTCTTTTAAATCATCTACTAAAGATTGTTCTTCTCTAAATGTTGAGTCAATTCTTCTTTGGAATCTTATAGCCTCAATATCAATGTCAATTGTAACAAATTCAGTAGCTTGTAGTAAATTATCCTCATAAATGAGTTTACCAAGCGAAGCCACAATCTTATGGGGGGCAAAGACTAAATCAGTAGTTGATTCACTAAATGTCGATGATGTATATAAATACGTACTTAATTGGCGTCTTGATGCATCAATTACTGTTGTTTTTCGAGTATTTGATTTACCTATAATTTCAGGCGATGCTGAAAGATTTAAAATAACGTGTGCACCACTTAATGCTAAATTGTTACCAGGAGATTGTATAGCCCACATATCTTGACAGATTTCAACTCCAAAAGCTATATCTAAATTCTTATCTTTAAAAATCATATCACCAAACGGTACAATTTGATTTAAGATGCTAACATTGTCAAATGCACTTTGATAACCGGATTGAAACCATCTTTTTTCTTGAAATTCTTTTGAGTTTGGTAAATGATATTTGGGTACTACACCTAATATTTTTTGATTTTGGATAATTACAGCCACATTAAATAATGAATCTTTTATTTTTAATGGTAAACCCAAAACATAGATACCTTGATATTTAGTTTCATGAATTATTTTTTCAAGAGCCTCTAATGTTTGTTTTAAAAATATATCTTGAAAAAATAAATCCCCTGCTGTGTAACCAGTAAGTGTTAATTCAGGAAATAAAGTTAATCCAGATTGAGTTTTGTTTAATATATTTAAAATGGGTTCAACATTTAATAATGGATTACCTATTTTAATTTCTGGACTTGCTAAAGTTACTTTTAAGATGCCATGTTTAGTCATTTATTCACCAACTTTATATAATTTATTTTCTATTATGTAATTATAAACATTAGGGTTTAAATCATTTTTGTATAGATTAATATTTGTTCTAATCTTAGTACTGCTTATATTACTCTTAAATGTTAATGTTTCATATTTAATTTTTAATTTATCCAAAAACTCTAAATCTAGTGAGTAATTATTTCTTGTAATTATAATAAATTTAAATTCCTCAATTAGTTTTTGATAATTAATCCATTTATCTAGTGTTTTTATATGATCAGTTCCAACAACAAAATATAAATCATTATATGTTTGACTTAATTTTTTTAAAGTTTCAAAACTACCACTAAATTGGTTTGTATTTTCTATATCAGAAACTTCAACATAATTAAGGTTTCTAGTCATTATTTTAGTCATATTAAAACGGTGATTAAATTTTACTAAATTTGTTTTCCAATCATAAGGATCACCTACTGGAATGATTATGATTTTTTCTGGTTTAAATTTAGCATACAAATCATTGATAATTTTTTCATGTGCAATTGTTGGTGGGTTAAAACTTCCCCCATATACTAAAACCATATAAAACAAACCCCGTTTCTAATAATTATTATATCATGTTTTGAAGTCAAAAATTGGGTGGCGGGTACTGAAATAATTTTAATTAATTATATTATGTGATTTATTATATAAATAATGGTATAATTTTTTATAATTAAGAGGGATAGTAAATATGTCTGACAATAAAAACAAAGTAAAACATGAATACGACATTATTAAAAATGTTAAGAAGGTAGAATTAAAAGATGGATATACTTTTTTTAATCATAATCCGTTTTTTAAATTTGCTTCATTCATACTTATAATTTTAATTAAAATTTTAGCTTTTTATGTTTATGGCATAGTATTTAGGGGACTTCGCATTAAAGGAAAAAAGAACTTAAAACACTTAAAAAACAATCGTTTTATCTTAGTTTCAAACCATGTACATATATTAGATGCTATATGGATAGGTACCTTAATTTTTCCAAGAAAAATATATGTGACAATGTTAAAATCCAATTTAGGACTACCTTATGTTGGTAAAATTTTAAGGCTTGCAGGTGGTATCCCAATTCCTGAAACTAAAGAACATATGGTACACTTTTTAGATGAATTAAAGACTGAATTATCTAAAAAAACACCAGTACTTGTTATGCCTGAGGCTTCGATTAAACCATATCATGTTGGTATACGTAAATTTTTAAGTGGTGCATTTAGATTTGCTGCTGATTCTGATGCTAAAATATTACCTTTTGTATACGTATATAAAAAACCCAATTTTATTCAAAAATTATACATTAGAAAACCAAGAATACATTTGCATGTCTTAGAACCTATAGATGTCGTTTTAGGTCAAAATAAACATGAGACACTACAATTAACCAAAGATAAAGTACATCAAGTAATGAGTGATTATTTTAATGAACATTCTGATATTAAGGAGTAAATAAAAAGTGAAACCCCAAAAACTAATTGAAGATAACAAACGCTTTACGAAGGCACGTAGGGCACTTTTGGAAGTCTTAAAAAATAGACATTTAACTTTTAAAGAGATTTATGAAGAATTATCAAAAAAAGGGTATAAAAATATGTCAACCCTTTATAATAATTTACAGTTTTTCTTGAATAATAATCTAATTATTGAAATTAATTTAGATGGTACGAAATATTATGATTTAGGTACAGATAATCCTTTTCATGATCATGACTCACATCTTCATATTGTATTAAAGAATCATAATGAATCTAGTCCAGTTATTAAAGAAGTCGATTATCCAGAAATATATGATGCAATTAAATCCCATCCTGTTTTTAAACATTATGACATTGATTATATTAGAATATTAGTGTCAGCCACTAAAAATAAGAAGTAATTATTGTTTTTCTGCAATTCTTAATTGTGCGCTATGACTACGTTTGTTTTCATTTAATTCTTCTAAAGAAGGCTTAATAGCCTTTTTTTGTATAATTTTTAAAGGGGGTTGTTGAACAAATCTTACATCAACATGTTTAGGTAAATTAAGCTCACTATTTTGTTTAAAAAACTGTTTTACTATACGATCTTCTAATGATTGAAATGTAATAATTACTAGTCTTCCACCGGGTTTTAATATTCTTATACTTTGTTCTAGTGCACTTTTAAGTACTTCCAGTTCCCTATTGACTTCTATTCTTAGCGCTTGAAACACTCTTTTTGCAGAGTGTCCCTTTTGGTTTTTATTTATACTATCTGTAATAGAAACCAGTTCAAGTGTTGTATTTATTGGTCTTTTTTCTATAATTCGACCTGCCATTACCCATGCATTTTTTTCATCACCATAGTTTCTAAAGATGTCTGTAAGTGCTTGTCTATCATATGTGTTAATGATATCTTTAGCTGTTAATGGTTCTTCTTTGTTCATACGCATATCAAGTTCATTATCTTTTAAATATGAAAAACCACGACTTGCATCATCAATTTGAAATGACGATAATCCTAAATCAAATAATATACCATCAACCTGTGTAATATTTAGTTGATTAAGTTTAGCTTCCATTGATGAAAAGTTAGAATGAATAAGTGTTTTATTGTGATAATTTTTTAAGCGTTCAGATGCTTTTTCATGCGCAAATTTATCTTGATCAAATGCATATAAATGACCATTATTCAGTTTTTTAAGAATCTCTAGTGAATGACCTCCACCACCAAGAGTTGCATCAACATATATACCTTCAGGAACAATGTTTAATGCTTCAATAGATTCATTTAATAAGACACTAATATGTTTCATAATTATGACCTCTTTCATATTATATCAAAGAAAAAAGCACTTTTCGTGCTTTTTCTTTAATAAAGGTTATTTGTCTTCTTTTTGTTTCTTTTGTAAAACTAATTGACCTTTATAATAGCCACTATTTGGAGTGACTCTGTGTGGTAAGGTAAATTCTCCTGTTTGTGGATCAACTACAATTGTTGGAGTCTTTAACTTGTAATGTGAACGACGACGGCGTTTTCTTCCTTTACTCTGTCTTCTAAATGGAACTGCCATGTGTATTCACCTCCTTTTATTTTTTATATGTTTCTTTTAAATCCTTAAAAGCTGGGTGGGTACTAAAATCTTCTTCAAATGCTTCATGATTAGCTGTTTCATGGTAAACTACCACTTCTTTTTCAAGTAATATTTCAGAAAATATTACTTCAGTTAAATCTATAATCTCTGTAGGTACATAGTCATAGGTTTCCAAGTCATTTGAGAAAATTATTTGGGTGTCGAAGTCTAGTTTATAGACCACTGGTTTTAATGTAAGCGCACATTTTTGAACGATGTTTGCAGTAACATGTAAATCTAATGTCACTTCATCATAATGTTTATAGATTTTTCCATTTACATTGCAATCATCAATTGATATTAAATCAACTGCGTTTTCAATGATGTCATGAAAATCTAGTTTTACATTAAGTGAGGTTATGGGTTCTAGTAGTTTTGTTTCTAATTTCATATGATTCACCTCAACCTTGTTAATTATATTAAATAAGTACTTTTAAGTCAATCTATTTTTAGAATTTTTGACATTATTTTAATTAATTTTGTCATTTTTTTGATATATCTTATAGTTTTCAAATGATTGACTTATAAATAACTTATTTTAACTATAGTTTAAATATTATATCACATGTATTTGAGATTTAGTTATTAATAAATGCATTCTCAAATAAGACTAATAAATCCTCATTTTTAGAGTTTAGGATTATATCTTTTAAATCTATTTTTGAAAGTATATTTTTAATGGATTCATAACTCCATTCTTGATTAATAAAAAGTTTTTTTAATTCATCAAGATTTTCAGTTATTTCAAAAAAATCACCTGAAATACTAATATCTTTAATAATCCCTTGTTTAATGTTAAAACGCATATCTAAAACTCCCCAATCAAATCTTTTAGAAAGTTTTTGAGTATACTCAGGTTGGCTACGATATAACCATTCTTCACTACTATAAAGTTTAGCATCCTCCATTAATTGGTTAATTTCAGAATCACTTAAAATGTATATTTGGTTTGTTAGTTCATTTTCAAGATAATCAACTAAAGCGTCATGACTCATGCCATTTAGATAAGGTTTTAAATTGTTTACACGACTTCTAACAGAATCAATACCTTTAGAAATTAGTTTTTCATCAGGCGGATTTAAGGCTCTAACCATTGTTTCAATATCTAAATCATACATTAATGTACCATGCATTAACATGCCATACTTGTTTTGTAAGAATGCATTGCCTGATACTTTTTTACCATCTAATAATATGTCATTTCGACCACTAAATTCTAAATTGACACCTATTTTTTTGAATGCTTCCGTAATTTTTTCTAAGTACTTTTTAAATGAAAAATTTTGATTTCCACGTTTTGTAATAATTGTAAACATGGTGTTGTTTTCATCTGCATAAACAGAACCACCACCTGTTGGACGTCTAAAGAATTTTATTTTATTTTCTTTGACATATGGAAAATTGATTTCATTTTCAATTACTTGATTTTTTCCGGAAACAATTCCTTTAATTCTCCAAGTAAAAAAGTAGGTTTCATCATCTTTTAATAGGTGTTCTAGTACATATTTTTCTAATGCAAAGTAAAAGTATGGTTCTAAATTTCCTTCATTATTATGTTTTACTAATATCATATTATCAATTTCCTTTATTGGTATAGAGCAAAAAGAGGAATAATCCTCTTATGCTGAAAAAAACGATTTAAATTTATCCCAACCAGATTTCTTTCTCTTAGAATCTAGTTTTGATAATTGTTCGAATAATTTCTTCTCTTCAGATGATAGATTTTTTGGAGTTTCAACATTAATTATAACGTGTTGATCTCCAGTTTTACCTGTTCGAGCATCATTCGTACCTTTATTTTTCAATCTTAACTGTGTGCCAGTTTGAATTCCAGCTGGTATATTTAATTCGACATCTCCATGAATTGTTGGAATATCAATTTTATCACCTAATGCTGCTTGTGTAAATGTTATTGGAACATCAAGTATTATATCTGATCCACGACGTTTAAATATCTTATGTGGTTTGACTCTAAATGTAATATACAAGTCACCAGATTCGCCACCTTTTCTACCACCATGACCATAACCTGGTACTCTAAGTGTCATTTCATTATCGACACCTGCAGGTATTTTAACATCAACTGATTTTTTAGATTGAGTACGCCCATTGCCGCTACATACGTGACATTTATTATCGATTGTTTGACCATTACCTTGACAGGTTGGACATACTTGTTGGCTGCGCATTGTACCAAACATAGTACGCTGATCAACATTAACGTAACCTGTACCATGACATCTTGTACATGTGTGAACATCTTTAGAACTTTCTGCACCTGAACCATGGCAATGATGACAATCTTCAGTAATATCAACACTTACTTGTTTAGTAGTTCCTAATACAGCTTCCATAAAGTCAATTGTCATACGAATTTGAATATCTTCTCCAACATTTGATGTACGTTTTTGCTGGCGAGATCCACCACCAAAAAATTGGCTGATAATGTCATCAAAACCACCAAATCCTCCACCAAATCCACCGCCACCGAATCCACCAAAAGGATCACCTTGTGTACCAGCGTGTCCATATCTATCGTACTGAGCTTTTTTGTTTTGATCGTTTAATACATCATAGGCTTCTTGAACCTCTTTAAACTTTGCTTCAGCATCTTTTTCCTTAGAAACGTCTGGATGATATTTCTTAGCTAATGAACGGTAAGCTTTCTTTATTTCATCTGCTGATGCAGTCTTGGGTATGCCAAGTACATCATAATAATCTCTTTTTGCCATTGTATCAATTCCTTTTTGTTAGTCAAATAGGAAAGTTTTTTCACTTTCCTATTTGTTTATATGATTATATATTATTTTTCTGTAAATTCAGCATCTACCGCTTCATTTGAATCTTCAGATTGTGAATCATCTGATTTAGTGTTTGCTTTATTTGCTTTTTCGTATGCTTTAACTGCAATAGATTGTGAAGCTTTCATGAGTGCTTCATTTTTTGATTTAATTAATTCTAAATCATCGCCTTTTAATGCTTCTTCTAATTCTGCAACAGCTGTATTAACTGCTTGTTTTTCTTCATCAGTCGCTTCTTCACCTAAATCTTCTACTGCTTTTTTAGCTTGGAAGATCATGTTATCTGCTTCGTTTCTTGTATCAGCTTCTTCTTTACGTTTATTGTCAGCTTCAGCATTTTCTTCAGCTTGTTTAATCATTGCATCAATTTCTTCTTTAGACAATCCACCATTACCAGTGATTGTTATTTTTTGTTCTTTGTTTGTACCTAAGTCTTTTGCTTTAACAGATACAATACCATTTGCATCTATATCAAATGTTACTTCAATTTGTGGAATACCACGAGGAGCAGGTGGAATATCTGTTAATTGGAAGCGTCCTAAAGTCTTATTATCAGCAGCCATTGGTCTTTCACCTTGTAATACGTGGATATCAACCGCTGGTTGGTTATCTGCCGCTGTACTAAATACTTGAGATTTAGATGTTGGAATTGTTGTGTTTCTTTCAATTAATTTAGTTGAAACACCACCAAGAGTTTCAATACCAAGTGATAATGGTGTAACGTCTAGTAAGAGTACATCTTTTACATCACCGGCTAAAACTGCACCTTGGATTGCAGCTCCCATTGCAACAACCTCATCTGGGTTTACAGATTTGTTTGCTTCTTTATTAAATTCTTTTGTAATTAATTCTTGAACAGCAGGGATTCTTGTTGAACCACCAACTAATAGAATTTGATCGATATCTTTAGTTGTTAACTTAGCATCTGATAGTGCACGACGTACAGAAATTAATGTACGATCTACTAATTCTTTTGTAAGCTCATTGAATTTTGCACGTGTTAAATTATATTCAAAGTGTAATGGTCCTGCATTTCCCATTGTAATAAATGGTAATGAAATAGATGTTGTTGTTACACCTGATAATTCTTTTTTAGCTTTTTCAGCAGCATCACGTAATCTTTGTAGTGCCATTTTATCTTTTAATAAGTCAACACCATGTTCTTTTTTAAATTCGCTTGCTAAGAATTCATAAACTTTATGGTCAAAGTCATCTCCACCTAGTTTATTATCTCCTGCTGTAGATACAACTTCAAATGTTCCATCAGCTAAGTGTAGAATAGATACGTCAAATGTACCACCACCTAAGTCAAAGACTAAAATAGTTTGTTCTTTTTCTGTTTTATCAATTCCGTATGCTAGTGCTGATGCAGTTGGCTCATTGATAATACGTCTAACGTTTAATCCAGCAATTGTACCAGCGTCTTTAGTCGCTTGACGTTGTGCATCGTTAAAATATGCAGGTACTGTAATAACAGCCTCAGTTACAGTAGCACCTAAATAATCTTCTGCTGTTTTCTTTAAGTTTTGTAAGATAAATGCAGAAATTTGTTGAGGTGTATATTCCTTACCTGCAGCTTTTACTTTATATTGTAAATCACCCATGTGACGCTTAATACTATAAATTGTATCTGGATTTGTAATTAATTGGCGTTTTGCTACTTCACCAACTAAAATTTCATCACCTTTAAATGCAACAATACTTGGTGTTGTTCTACCACCTTCTGCATTTGGGATTACTTTTGCTTCATTACCATCCATAACTGATACTACTGAGTTTGTTGTTCCTAAGTCAATTCCTATAATTTTATTTGTCTTCGCCATTTTCTTCACTCCATTCATTAATTTTTACCATGGCAGGTCTTAATATTCTATCTTTAAAATAATAACCATCTTGTAATACTTCTAATATGATTCCATTATCTTTTGTTTTGTCACTATCTTTTTCTACAGCATGATGTACTTTTGCGTCAAATACTTCACCTAACGACTTAATTTTAACAACACCTTCTTTTTCAAGGGCATCTTTAAATTGATCTCTAATCATTTTAAACCCTATCAAAAAGTTATTTAACAATTCATTATCTGATGGAAACTCAACAATCTTTGAAAATTGTTCATACGGTGTTAAAAGTTCTAATGCAAAATTAGTTGCTGCATATTTACGATCATTTATACGTTCTTGAGTAATTCTTTTTTTATAGTTTTCAGTTTCAGCCAAAGTTCTTAAGTATTTGTCATTGAGTTCTTTAACTTCTTGTTCTAAACTTTCAATTTTTAATTGTTGTTTAGTTTTCTTTTCTTTTTTTGTTTCTTTAGTTTCAACTATTTCTTCTGTTATTTGATCTTTTAATTCTTCTGTCATTTATATCTACTCCTTATTGTCTTTATATAGTTTTGCTAAATTTGCTGCGATATACTCTAATAATGGAATTACTTTTTGATAACTCATCCTTGATGGTCCAACAAGTGCGATTGACCCTTTTTCTTCACTAGTTATTTGATAAGGTATCGAAATTACAGTCATCTGATTTAATGCGGTAAGTTCCATATCAGATCCAAAACGTATACTAATACCTTCATCCTTACCGATTAACTTAATAATTTCACGTCTTTCCATCATATCGATAAATTTTTTCATGTGGTTAACGTTTGTAAATTCTGGTTGATCAAATACATTTGTTATACCAGATAGATAAAACGAGTCTGCTGCAAATTTACTAAAAGCTTCAATAAATGAATCTATTATTTGACTTTGATAGCTCATAAATTGATTTAGTTCGGATACTGCATATTCTTCTTTCAATATTTTAATTGCAGTTTCTAAGGTTTTATTTTTTAATAAATCATCGAGTGTATGAATTACCTCTTTAATATCGTTCATATTCATATCTTCAGATATATGTATATGTTGATGTTGAACATGACCTCTATTAGTCACAATTAACATTACAGCATCTTTTAAACCAAGTGGAATCATTTCAATTCTTTTAATTTCAGACTGTAATATATCTGGACCAACTGCAACTGCAGTATAATTTGTAAGATCGGTCAATAACTTTAATGCTTCTTTAATTGTATGCTCTCTACCTAAGTTTTTTTTATTGAAAACCTCATCTATTAGTGGAAATACTTTAGTAATATTCGAATCTCTAGTAACTAAATGTTCTACATAATAACGATAACCCATTTCAGAAGGTATACGTCCTGATGATGTATGCATTTTTTCTAAATAACCAAGTTCTTCAAGTATTGCCATATCATAACGCAAGGTTGCAGATGAATAGTTTAAATAAGGTAATGCCATAAGTGCTTTAGAACCTACCGGTTCAGCTGTTTCTGAATATACATCTATAATAGCCTTTAAGATAAGTTTTTGTCTTGAAGATAACATGTAACCACCCTTTTAGCACTCTAATTGTCATAGTGCCAGTATCATTGTATAATAAAAAAATAGCACTGTCAAGGTTTGTATGCCACTTTTACATTTTTTATAAGTCTAGACATTTTATTTCTTTATGATATAATTTTATCCGAGGTATATAATCATGCAAATTTTATGGATATCAATCGCTTTAATAATTTCATATTTAATAGGTTCAATTCCTTTTGGATATATCATTCCAAAAATATTTAAAAATATAGATATTAGAGAGCACGGCAGTAAAAACGTTGGTTCTACAAACGTTACAAGAGTATTAGGTGCTAAATATGGTGTACCAACCTTTTTATTAGATAGTTTTAAAGGTGCTTTACCAATTATCATTATTCGTTATGTTTTAGGAACGCCAGAACTTAACTTAATAAATGGTATCTATGATATTTCTATATTATATGGTGCTGCAGCAGCAATTGGACATATAAAATCTATTTATATCGGATTTAAAGGTGGTAAAGCAGTCGCTACTGGTGTAGGAGCTGTAATAGCTATCAACCCAGTTATAGGTATTTTAGGTATTATAATATTCTTTATTGTAGCATTTTCAACCAAATATGTTTCAATCGGCTCTGTTATAGCAACATTTTTAGTAGGCGTTATGATGTGGGTAGGTATATTAATTCCCCAAATATGGATACCTACAAACAATTTAACATTAACATATGAATCTCAAATTGTTAATTTAATAGGTATATCTTTAGTAGTTCTGTTAATCATATATATGCATAAAAAGAATTTTACCAGACTATTTAATGGCACAGAAAACAAAATAGGTCAAAAGAAAATTAATAAATAGATCGTTTAATAGCACTTCAATTGAAGTGCTTTTTTTATTTTCTATATTATATAATTGACAATAGTGTATGTCATACAGTATAATAAATTTAGAAAGGGGCCTATCATGGAAACAATATTAAATAATTTAATCATTGAACTCAAACGTGGAACTCAAATTCTATTTGTTCTAAGTGCCTTAAAATCTAGTCAATATGGATACTCACTACTAGAAAAATTACAAAATATCGGTGTTGAAATTGAAGCAGGTACGCTTTATCCATTACTAAGAAGGTTAGACGAACAAGGTTTAATTAATTCTACTTGGGATACAACAGAATCTCGCCCACGAAAGTATTATAAAATTAATGAAAATGGATTACTCATTTTAGAAAAACTAATTAACGAATGGTCAGTTATCGAAAAACGTATGAAACTAATAACAAAGGGAGAAAGTATATGAACAAAATGATTGAAAAGTATATATATTCTGTTACTCGAAGATGTAAACCTGAAGCAAGAGATGAAATAAAGAAAGAATTAGAGTCAAATATTTTAGATATGCTTCAAGATAAACCCAATTATACAGATAAAGATATTGATGATGTACTACATCAATTAGGAAATCCTATTGATGTTGCATATAGTTATCAAGATGAGCCCGTTTACTTGATAAACCCAAAATTTTATCAAGATTACATCACAATCATTAAATTTGGCATAATAACATCAACAATTATTGCAGTAATCACTGGTATTATTGAAAGTGTAATAACATTAAATGCTAATGAGCCATATGAAATAATTGGATTACTACTAAGTAGTATCATTTCAAACATTGCTTCATATTCAATCTTTATTTTTGCATTTATTACACTCATTTTTGCATCTTATAATATACCTAAAATTAAAACCAAAGTAGATGAAAGACTAAAAAATTGGAAAATAAGTGATTTAAGTAATGTACCTAAGGAAATTCCTAACATTGAGTTTAAATCAAGAATTCCAACATTATTCGGTATGATAATTTCAACGATTGTTATGATTACACTAGGTATAGTTTTCTTAGTATATTATGATTCGATTTTTATACTTGTGCTTAACGGTGTTAAAACTCAAGTACTTAATCCAATATATAAACCTGTATTTACTATTTATATTATAGGTATAATTGTATTAAATTTAATTAGTTACATTTATAAATTTTATGTTGGAAAAGAAAACTTTACTAGTCTAATTTTACAAACAATCTCTGAGTTTTTCGGATCAATTTTTATGGCTATAATACTGCTACTCCCAAATTTAGTCTTATTTGAAAATTATGAATCTATTGCATCTTTTTTATCAGTTGATATTGAAACTGTATTAAATATCTCAAATATAATAACATACAGTTTTGTTTCAATTATATTAATAGCAAGTTTTATATCCTATTTTGCTAAATGGTTTAAATACTTAAAAAACACTTTAAGAAGTAAGTAACTAATAGTTTTATAGATTTATAACCTGTTTTAATGATTAAAAGAGCTTGTTTTATATAGTTATATATATGTTCAGTCAAATAATCACGCGTGCGAAACAATAATCCAATTTTGGGATTAAAGCCATACATTATAATCTAAATGCTACCTATGCTATAATTGTTTTTGTGAGTGTGAAATTATGAGAAAAAAACTATTTATATTAATATTTATTTTCCTTATACAAGGAATATCAACAAATATGCATCACCCTTTAATGCCATCTTATGTTAAGCATATCGGTGTACCAAATTACATGTTTGGATTCTTCTTTGCTTTTATGAACTTAGGTACAATGATCGGTGGTCCTTTCTGGGGTAATCTTGGTGATGCAGGTAAAAAGAAGATGGTAGTCATTTTAGGCTTTATCATATATGGTGTAAACCAAGCATTATTTGGTATGGGACATATTTTTGATCAATGGATTCTAAGTATATTTCGTTTAGTCAGTGGTTTTGGGATTGCAGCTGCAATCACAGTAATTTCTGGAGAAATCATAGTTGTATCTGACCAAGGAAAACGTGCAAGAAATATAGCCTACGGTGCAGCTGCACTTGCTTTAGGTGGTTCATTTGGACAATTTTTCGGTGGATTTATCCATACAAATTCATTTTTTATACAATTATTTAGAACAGATTTATTCTTTAACGCATTATTATTCCAATGTTTATTAAATATAGCATTAGCTATATTCGTATTTTTCTTCTTTAAACCAGAACCTGTCAAAAATAGCAGTAATAAAAAACGTGCTCAATTTTGGGAAGGATTTAAGGAAATTAAAAATATAGGACCAGAATTATTATTCTTTTTATTATCACTAACATTTATTACAGTTGCAGCCACAAATGTTGATAAATATTTAGATATTTACTTTGTTGAATTAGGTTATGAGGCTGATCAGTTAGGTAATTTTAAGATGATTGTTGGATTGGTTTCACTATTTGCAGCAATTCTACTTGTACCATTATTTATGAAGATTAAAAAGAAACTATCACTGATTGCAATATTTCAAATACTTAGTTCAATTTTAATATTCATTGTATTCAGATCAAAAGAAACACAGTTTATTATCTATATCTATTCCATATTTATGATTTATATTGGTATTAAAGCAATCTATGCTCCATTAGAACAAGAGCATGTAGCAAGTTTCTCTAATGAAAATAATATCGCTACTACAATGGGGATTAGACAGTCATTTTACTCTATAGGAACTATAGTTGGTCCAATATTCGGTGCTTTCGTTTATGATTATAATCCATTGACATTGTTTGATACTTCAATCATATTCTTCTTACTTTCAGTAGTATTATTGTTAGTTAGTGGCTTATTTAGAAAAAAAAGTTATATCTCAAATCAGTTTAAAACAACAGAATCTTATAAATAAAGTTCACGAAAGTGAACTTTTTTATACAAAAAAAGGCAGTCACTAAAGTGATGCCTTTATAATGTTCTTTATTAACTTACTTGTTCATTTAACCATAAAATAATTTGATTTAATGCCTCTTCAGTAACAGTATCATCATTTAAATTATGATACCCTCCTGAAATCTCAATAAATTTTTTAGAGTTCGTCTTTAAGCTTTCTATAAAATCAATAGATTCTTTAATATTCACTATTTGATCATCGCTTCCGTGAATTGCCAAGACAGGTTTTTTATAATTTGAAATCTGTTTTTGAATATTTTTAATGCCTCTTTTTAGTGTTTGAATAATTAGTCTATATGTAAATGATTTTAATGCATAAGGATCAACATTATCAGTTGGTGGAAAATGTGAGAGTCGTGTATCACTAAAATCCGTTTTTATTCTGAGACCACCAAATATAAATGCAGGAAGCATACCAAATATACCTAATTTTGGTGTTTGATGTGGGCTTGAAACAATTATAGAACCATCAAAATTATCATACAAGGTTGCATATAGTTTAGTAATAATGCCACCCATAGAGTGCCCCAATAAATATATTGGTAAGTTATTGTGTTTTTTTGTTTGCTCAACTAACTCATATAAATCAGAAGTAAATTGAAATACATTTTTAATGTCACCGCGTTTACCTTGTGACTTACCATGACCTCTTACATCATATAAAACAACAGAATAATCTGCTTGATTTAGTAGTTCTGCAATTCTTCTATAATATAGTGAATGTAATGCTATACCATGTGTAACAATTACTATCCCTTTTGGATTCTTTACAAAATGATTTTCTGAATATATTAAAACTTGATTAATTAACATAATATCACCCTATTTAAAGTACGGAATTACTTCCTTTTTTACGTACCCAATAAAGTGCAAACTACCCGTTATTAAAATAACGTCATTTTCTCTTCTGTTTTGTATTAAATTTTCTAATGCTATTTTAGGATTATTTTCAAATTTAAATGGAAGATTTTCTAAAGTTTTATAACGAGGATCCGGAAAAGCAGTCAGAGTAATTGATTTAACAAATGGTTGAATTAAATTCAACATTTTTTCTGGCTCTTTATCAGATAATGCACTAAAAAGTACATTTATATTATACACTTTATTTATTGATTGTAAAGAATAAATGACTCTCTTAATTGCATGAACATTGTGAGCACCATCAATAAACACCCCATCTAAGACCATTTCTAAGCGTCCTGAATGTTTAGTATCAATTAATCCTTGTTTAATTTTGCTAACTTCAATATCCTTATATAAGTGTTTTACTATCTCTATAGCTAGACAAGCATTTAAATTTTGAAAATCTCCTAACAGTGATAGTTTATATGTTTCATATTTATATTCAATAATATGAGGAAATTCAGAGATTACTTTTATATTATTTTTATCAATAAAATTTACTATTGCATTTTTATTAGTTGCATAATCAGTAAATAACTTTTCAAATTTGCTGTCTACAGTTGTATATAATACACCATTTTTCTTTAAGATACCTAATTTATTTAGTGCAATCTGCTCTTCTGTATCACCTAATTGTTTCATATGGTCCATACCAATATTTGTGATGACAGAAACATCATAATTAAGTATGTTTGTGGAGTCTAACAACCCACCTATACCAACTTCCATTATCATCACATCGACTTTTTTATCATGAAAAAACTTAATTGCCATCAATGTCATCAATTCAAAAAACGATAAAGTTTGACCACTTATTTGAGAATAATTTTTATTTAATTGATATATTTCATTAATAATTTTAAGTAAATCTTCATTAGAAATATCTTGTCCATTATATTTAATTCTTTCATTAAAGTTTTCTAAATAAGGCGAAATGAAAGTACCAACATTTTTTCCCGATTTAACTAATATAGATGTTGTCATCATACATACAGAACCCTTACCGTTTGTTCCTGTAACATGAATTTTTTTAATTTTTGATAAGTCTAAATGAAGGATGCTTAATGCATCCTTCATATGATCAAGACTTGTTTTTGGTCTAAATTTAATTTGTTTTTCTATCCATGATATTGCATCATCTAGTTGATTAAACATATTTTTTCAGCATCTCGATGACATCATTATATTGCTTGAGATAATCATCATACTTTCTTTGTTCATTATTCTTTTTTTCTTCTGGTGCTTTAGACATGAATTTCTCATTAGTAAGTAAGCCTTTTGATCGTTCTAGTTCTTTTTCTAGCGTATCTTTTTGCTTTAATAATGAGGCTTTTTCTTGTTCTAAATCTATTAAATCAGATTTTTCTATATAAATGTTTATATTAGCACCAGCTATAAAAATCATATCTGTTGGTATCACTTCTTCTTGATAAGCTAATTGACTAGTGTTTAAAAACTTAACTAAATAACCATCATATAACTTAAGTGAATCTAGAATAAACGTATCCTTAATTTCTAATTTTATATTTATTGGTTTAGAAGGTTTTACATTATAATCATTTCTTAATGTTCTAACTTTTATAATGATTTCTTGTATTTCTTTAACTAAATCTATTTCATTAGTATAATCAAATTTAGCTACTGGCCAATCACTTATCATGATTGATTCTTCATCAAAAATATCAATAAATAATTTTTCTGTAACAAATGGTAGGAATGGATGAAGTAATTTTAATATATCTTTAAGTACATAAACTAATACTGCTTGAGTGTTTTTATTTGCATTTTCATCATTTAAAGATACCTTAGAAAGTTCTAAATACCAGTTTGCAAACTCTTCCCAAATAAAATGAGTTAAAACTTTTGATGCTTCATTAAATTCATACTTTTCATAAAAAGTATCAGCAAGATTAATTGTTTCAGATAAACGACTAAGTATCCATTTATCGAATAAATTTAGTTCATTTTCATTAATAGTAAGCTTTGAATCTGTAATATTAAGTGTAACAAATCTAGTTATATTCCATAGTTTATTAATGAAATTCCAACTTGACTCTATTTTAGTCACATCATAACGTGTATCTTGACCAGGTGCTGAATTTGATACAATAAAAAATCTAAGAGCATCAACACCATATGTATCTATAACATCCATCGGATCAACACCATTACCTAAAGATTTTGACATCTTTTGACCATTTTCATCTCTAATTAAACCATGTAATAATACTGTTTTGAATGGATCTTTACCTGTAAATTCTAAACCTTGGAACATCATTCTAGCTACCCAAAAGAATATAATATCATAACCTGTTACTAAAACATTAGTTGGATAATAACGCTTATAATCATCGCTTTCTATATCTGGCCAACCAAGAGTTGAAAACGGCCATAAAGCACTTGAAAACCATGTATCCAGGACGTCCTCATCTTGCTTCCAATCATCACCAGGAGAGTCTATTTGAACCTTAACTTCATCCCCTTTAAACCAGGCAGGTATTCTATGTCCCCACCAAAGTTGACGTGAAATTGTCCAATCTTGAATATTATTTAACCAATTTTCAAATGTGTTTTTAAATCTTTCTGGTACAAATTGAACCTTATTGTTTTTTAAAGTTTGTTCAGTCAATCCCTTCATATCAACAAACCATTGAAGTGATAGTCTAGGTTCAACCATAACACCTGTTCTTTCTGAGTAACCAACCTGGTGTGTATAATTTTCTATCTTAGGACAAAGCCCTAGTAATTCTAAGTCTTTTGTAACTAATTTACGACATTCAAATCTATCTAGACCTTCATATTTAAGTGCCATTTCATTCATTTTTCCATCTTCATTCATACATAGCGGCATGGATAAGCCATGACGTTTTGCTACTTCATAGTCATTTGGGTCATGTGCAGGTGTTACTTTAACAACACCTGTTCCAAATGTCATGTCAACATAGTCATCAGCAATCACTGGAATTTTAGTGGATGTTCCTGGAATATATACAAATTTTCCAATATGCTTTTGATATCTTTCATCTTTAGGATGAACCATAAGTGCTTGATCAGCAAACATTGTTTCAGGTCTTGTTGTAGCAATTGTTAAATAGCCTTCTTCACCTACAAAAGGATAGTTAAAATGATATAAATGACCTTGAGTTTCCTCATATTCTACTTCAATATTAGATAGTGCAGTTTTTGCTTCACAATCCCAGTTAATAATTCTATAACCTCGATATATCCATCCTTTTTTATATAAAGAAATAAATACATGATTTACAGCATCGTTTAATTTATCATCTAGTGTAAAGCGTTCTTTTGTGTAATCTAAAGAAAGTCCTAAAGCTTTCCATTGTTCTTTAATATGTCCTGCGTATTCTTCTTTCCATTCCCATGCTTTTTCTAAATATTTTTCTCTGCCTAAATCATATCTAGAAATTCCTTGATTTTTTAGTCTTTCATCAATTTTTGCTTGTGTTGCAATTCCTGCATGGTCCATACCAGGAAGGTATAAAGCATCATAGCCTTGCATACGTTTACGACGAATAATAATATCTTGGATTGCTGTATCCCATGCATGGCCCAAATGAAGTTTTCCTGTAACGTTTGGAGGTGGAATAACTATTGTAAATGGTTCTTTTTTAAAATCTTTACCAGATTCAAAAAAACCTTTAGATAACCAATAATCATATCTTCCTTCTTCAACACTTTTAAAATTATATTTCGTCTCTAAATTTATTTTCATGTGCATAAAACTCCTTTTTCGTAATTTCATAATATAAAACATAATGTATCTTAGGATTTTCAATATATTTTTTATGTTTTTTAAACATAAATTTAAACCCTGATTTTTCAATCACCTTTTGACTTGCAATATTAAAATCCGCATGTGCTGCTCGAACATAATCAAATTTTAATGTACTAAAAACATAGTTTAAAACTAAACTTACAGCTTTGGTTACAATTCCTTGATTCCAATAATTATTATCTAGTACAAACCCTATTTCAGCTCCAAGTCCAAAAAATTTATCACTTACTTTATTATGTAAACTGATTGTACCAATCATCAAATCATCATTTTCTAAAGTAATCGCCCAAACATTATTTTCTATAATATGTAGTGCTAAGATTGCTTTTGTTTCATCTAGATTTCGATGAGGAAACCAACCCGCATTTGGACCAATTTCACTTTTCGATGCAAAATAGAAAAATGATACTAAGTCACTATCTTTAGGCATCCTCAATATAATATTATCCATTTTAAGTGTAGGTAGCATATTTATCCCCCTAATAAATAAAAATCCTTAGACCAATAAACGGTCTAAGGACGAAATAATCGCGGTACCACCTTAGTTTACATGTAAAAAACATGTACACTTGATTTCTTCGTAACGTGAAGATAATTTTTACGAGTTTAACTACTTTATTGTTCATTAAACCAGCTCCATGATGACATTCGTTATTTATAATCAAGTTTTGCACCAACCAACTTGTCTCTTTAAACTATAAGATAACTACTCTTTCACTTCATAGCTTTATAATATTATATACTAATTATTTTTGATATGCAATTGTAAAACGAGAATTAATATACTTTGGATTTTCTGCCTCTAGTACAATTGCATAAGCTAAATCTTGCACAGATATTCTAGAACGCTCCAATTTATCATACAATAAATGATCTTTTCCATAGCTAAATTCTTTTGTTAGATCACCATCAAAGACTTCAGCTGCAGGAGATATAAAGGATATTTTAATGGAATGCTCATTTTTATATTTATCATAAACCATGTCAGTACCTGCTAAGGCAGCTATCCAAGGTTTTGGATATACTAATCCGTTTTTAACTAACTCACCATCATATTGAATAAGTGTAGTTGATCCTATTACAGCTATAATATGTTTATTTAATTTTTTTGCTATTTTAAACATTACATCATATCCATCAACGAATCTTTGTGCTTGTGCAACATGATAATAGCCAGGATTATAAGCAGATATTATAACATCTGCATCTTTAATTGTATTTTCGAATATTTCCTCATCAAAAATTGTTAGTTTGTGAAGTTTAAGGTTATTTTGATCTTTAATTTTGTTTCTTCTAAAAATCCCTATAACTTCATGACCTCTACTTAATGCAACATTTACAATATTTTCACCTACAAAACCCGATGCACCAATTACTGCTATTTTCATAATCTATTTACCTACCTTTGAATGTATAATATACCAATTGTACCTTTTCCGCAGTGACTTGAAATGACGCAACCTGCATGTCCTTCTAATATATTTTCTACATTAATTTTACCTTCAAGTTGACTTTTAATGTATTCAAATGAATCATCAGCAAGCGAATGTGTGATAAATACATAACTATTATCTATATTATCTTTAAGTGCTAATAAATCTTCTATCATTACATCAAGTGCTTTGCTCATTTTTCCAACAGTTTTTTTATAGACATCTAACTTTCCATTGGTGACTTTAATTATCGGTTTAATTCTTAACATTGAACCAATTAAAGCAGCTAAACCACTTGCACGGCCACCTTTATGAAGATAATCTAATGTTTTTATTGCAAATTGACTTGATACTTTAGGTACCAATTCTATTATTTTTTCATGAATTGACTTAGCATCCATACCAGATATTGCATAGTCACTCGCTTTTAAAACCAGTAATCCAATACCTGATGATAAATTAAGTGAATCAATTAAATGTACTTTATTTGTTTCTAATAGTTCAATAGCAATTGTTGCAGCTTGATGTGTTGCAGAAATTTTTGAACCAATTGAGACATGTACAATTTCATAACCTTCATCTAAATATTTTTTAAAAAAGGCTTCAAAGTCCCCCGGTGATACAGCTTGAGTTTGAGGAAGAAATCCTAATTCTTCTACTTTATCATATAGTTCAGATGTTGTGATATTTACACCATCTTGATAAGAATCATCGCCAAATCTTACATATAAAGGAATACTTTTAATATTTCTTGCATCAAGTATTTCTTTACTCAAATCTGATGTTGAATCCGTTGTAATTAATACTTTATTCATTCATAAATACCTCATTAATAAGTTTTTCAATTCCATATTTAGTTGCACTGGATGTTATATACATTTTTTGACCATCAAAAAATTTTGATTCGATTATTTTTTGCTGTTTCATACGATACGATGATTTGACTTTATCATACTTTGTTGCAACTATAATAAGTTCAATATCTATTTTTTGAAGTTCTATATATAAGTTTAAATCATCTATTGTAGGGCCAACATTAAAGTCTATAAGAAGAATTATCTTTTTTAAATGACCATTATATTTAATATACTCTTTAATCATTTTTAAAAAAGATAAACTTTGTGTTTTTGATCTTTTTGCATAACCGTATCCGGGTGCGTCAACAAGATAAAGTGATTCATTTAATAAATATAAGTTTAAAGTAATAGTTTTACCAGGTGTTTGTGACACCCTTGCTAAACCTTTTCTGTTAGTAACTGCGTTAATCAATGACGATTTTCCTACATTTGATCTTCCTAAGAGTAAGAAATGGTCAAAATTATCATTAGGTAAATCGGCAACTGAAACGACCGATGTAACAAATTCTGCTTGTTTAATCATAATAATACCTCTTAACTTATTGTATCATATTTTATGACTTGAATTTCTTATAAAGTTTATTTAACTATTTATTTATATTAATTCACTAAAAAAATAAGAGTGCTTAGTTACAAGCACTCTATTATGTGTATTATTTTACAATTGCTTGAGTAAATACATCAGCTACTGTTTCAACTGGAATAATTGTTAATTTCTCTCTAACTTCTTGAGGGATATCATCAATGTCTTTTGTGTTTTGTTTTGGAATTAAAATTGTAGTTAATCCACTTCGTAGTGCAGCAATAGCTTTTTCTTTTAAACCACCAATAGGTAGTACATAGCCTCTTAATGTAATTTCACCTGTCATACCAAGATCTTTTCTTATGTATTGTTGGGTAGCAGCAGACATTATTGCAGTAGCCATAGTTATACCTGCAGATGGACCATCTTTAGGCACAGCTCCTTCAGGTACGTGTACGTGGAAGTCATTTTGCTCAAATATTAACGGATCAATTTTAAATTCAGCAGCATGTGATTTAACGTATGAAAGAGCAGTTATTGCAGATTCTTTCATAACATCACCAAGTTTACCTGTTAATACGAGTTGACCTTTACCTTTGTAATATGTAACTTCTACTGGTAATGTGTCACCACCAAAAGCAGTATAAGCAAGACCAGTAACAACTCCTATTTGTTCTTTTTCATCCATTAGATTATGAACAAATTTAGGTTTACCAATATAACTTTCAACATTATTATTAGTTATATGGACATTTGTTTTTTTATTCATTAAAATTTCTTTTATTGCTTTACGTACTAAAGAACCAATATATCTATTTAATTCACGAACGCCTGCTTCTCTTGTATAGTGTCTTACAATAAAGTAAATTGTTTCTTCATCTATTTGGAATTTATCTTCTTCTAAGCCATGAGCTTTTAATTGCTTTTGAATTAAGTGTTTTTGAGCAATTTGGATTTTTTCATATTCTGTATAACTAAATAATTCAACAATTTCCATTCTATCACGCAATGGTGCTGGAACATTTTCTAAATAGTTTGCAGTTGTAATGAATAAAACTTGACTTAAATCATACGATTCTTCTAAATAATGATCGCTAAATTTTTCATTTTGTTCAGGATCTAGTACTTCTAGCATAGCTGAAGCTGGATCTCCCCTATAATCTGAGGCCATTTTATCGATTTCATCAAGTAGGAACACTGGATTAACTGTCCCTGCATCTTTCATACCTTTTAAGATACGACCAGGCATAGCACCAACATAGGTTCTTCTGTGTCCTCTAATTTCTGATTCATCTTTTACTCCACCTAAAGACTGTTTTACAAATTTGCGTCCTAAAGCTTCAGCAATTGATGTTGCTAATGATGTTTTACCAACCCCTGGAGGTCCTGCCAAACAAAGAATTGTCTGTGGATTTCTACCAGTCATAATTTTAACAGCTAAATATTCAATTATACGTTCTTTTACATTTTCAAGACCATAATGATTTTTATCTAAACTATCTTGTACTTTTGCTAAATCATTTAAATCTTTACTAGATTCATTCCAAGGAAGTGCAACTAGAAAATCTAAGTAAGTTTTGATAATTTGTGATTCTGCCATTGCAGAAGGGGTTGATTGATATCTCGATAGTTCTTGTAATGCTTTTTCTTCGATATGAAGTGGCATTTTTGCCTTTTTAATATCTTCTCTAAGCTTATCAATCTCATCTTCTTTTTTTGCTTTATCGCCCAATTCATTTTGAATTGCGCGCATTTTTTCTCTTAAATAATATTCTTTTTGATTTTCATCGATCGCTTTTTTAACGTCTTCATTAATGCGTTGTTCTAAGTCTGCAATCATTTTTAGACGATTTAAATCTTCTAAAATTAGTTTTAATCTATTATTAATGTTGAGTTCTGCTAAATATTTATACTTATCGGTATCATTAATACGCAAGTTAGAAGCTAAAATATCAGATATCTTATCAGCAGGTAGGCCAGATTGTAATTGATCAGACATTTGTTGACCATTATTAAATAATTGATTGCCACCAGCAATTGCCTCACTTAATATTAATTTAAGTAAAGTGGTTTCTTCTTCAAGGCTGCCATTAACCTGTTCAACCTCTTCATAATCAGCAACAAAATATGGATCTGTTAAAAAATACTCTTTAACTTTTATTCTATTAATAATATTAAACTTAACCTTAAAATTATTATTAGGTAATTGGATTTTCATCGCTACTTTTGCAATTACACCATATTCATGTAAATCTGCAGTTGTTGGATTTTCAATTAATGGATTTTTTTGAACTAAGATTAAAACGTGTGATGAGAATCCCTTTTCTGACTCTTCAATGGCTTTAATAGAGGCTTTTCTGCCTACTTCAATTCTAAAATCATTATGTGGGATAGGTACGATACCACGTACGACTACCGCCGGTAAACTTGTTTGTAATTCCATAAAGTTTAAGCCCCTTTCTCGAGGTATATTTATATTATATATTATAATACAAAATTGTCAATTAGCAATCAATAAGCATGAGTGCCAATTATTTTTCACATGTTTTTTCACAATTGATATAATAAAGCCTCTGATATTTACAGAGGCTTTAATTTGATTTATTTTTGGATTGCGTTTTCTACTAAGAAGTTTACAGCCTTTTCAAATGAAATATCATTAACTACTAATTCATCATTAATATATTTTTTGATTTCAGCTACATCCATCTTATAATGATTCGCTAGTTCTTCATAACGTGCATTTAATTCCTCAGGAGTTGTTTCAAAGTTTTCTTTTTTAGCGATAGCTTCAATAACTAATGATTGGAGTACACGTTTTTCTGATTGCTCTTTAGCTTGAATATTAAATGCTTCTTTTGTTAAACCTGAAAGTTGAATAAATGTATCTAGATCTAATTGATATTGTTTTGCTTGAGCCTCTACATTTTTAGTAAAGTTTTCAATTTCAGTATCAAACATTACCTGAGGTACATCTACCTTAGCATTTTTTACAACTTCAGCAATAACTAAGTCTGTTAATTGTCTTTTTGCTTGTTGTTCTTTATTTAAAGTTAAATCAGCTTTAATTGATTCTTTTAACTCAGCAACAGTAGAAACACCTTCACGATTTAAAGACTGAACCCATTCATCATTAAGTTCTGCTAATTTTTTTGATTTTATTTCATGTAATAGAACTTTAAATACTGCAGGTTTACCAGCTAGATTTTCAGCTTGATATTGTTCTGGGAATGTCACATTAACATCTCTTGACTCACCAGCTTTTAGGCCTAACATACCTTCTTCAAACCCTGGAATGAATTGACCACTACCAATTTCTAATGTAAAGTTTTCAGCTTTTCCACCTTCAAAGGCAACTCCATCTTGGAAACCTTCAAAGTCAAATATAGCAGTGTCTCCATTTTCTAGAGCACCTTCTTTAGGTTCTAAAACTGCATTTTGAGCAAGTAATCCTTCGATATTTTGATCTACTTCTGCATCAGTTACTTCACTATCAACTTTAGCAACTTCTACCCCTTTATATAAACCTAATTCTACTTCAGGTTTAATAGCAACTTCAAAACTGATCTCAAAGTCTTCTGTTCTTGAAATTTTATCAAAATCTAAATCGATGTTCATTGGATCTGATACAATTGTAAAATCCTTAACTAGTAAAGCATCATTATATTTATGACCGATTGCATGGTTTAATGCTTCAGGATATAAAGCAGTTTCTCCAAATTTTTGTTCGTATACTTTTTGAGTTACTTTACCTTTTCTAAAACCTTTAATTTCAACATCATCTTTAATATGTGCAAATGCATGTTCTAAAGCATGTTCAAATTCATGTGGTGTAACTGTAAAAGTAAATTTTACTTGATTCTTATTTATATGTTCAAATTTCATAATTTCCTCCATAATTGTTTCAACTTTTATATTATAACATTTTAAATATATTTTAAAAGAAAATAGACATAAAATATAGATTAAGATTCAATTTCTTTAATATCATCGTCAGATAATGTGAAATCAAAGATATTTATGTTCTCAAATTGTCTAATTTTATTGTGTGATTTGGGTATCACTAAAACCCCTCTACTTATTTGATATTTAAGCAATACTTGTGCCCATGTTTTTTGATACTTATAACCAATTTTTTCAAATACTTCCTTATTTGGTACAGGATCAAGTGGTCCCCAAGCTGTAACTAAAATATTGTTATTTTGACAAAATTTAATTAACTCATTTTGCCAGTTACCAGGATTTGATTCGATTTGATTTATCATTGGTTTAATTTCGGCATGATTCATAAGATATGTTAATTGCTCTTCATTAAAATTAGATACACCAATTGCTTTAATATGATCGTTTTTATAATAATTTTCTAGTTGACGCCATATTTTTAAGTTTAGCTCATTGCTTTGAGTTGGATGATGAATTAAATATATATCAATATATGAGCCTATATTTCTAATAGATTCATTAATGATTCTAATTATCTCCTCATCACTAATATCTGCTAAATTTTTGGATGGAAACTTAGAGGTAATTATAACTTCTTGTCTAATTAAATTTGCATCTATAATTGATTTACCAATAACTGCCTCATTTCTATAAGCGACTGCAGTATCAACAAGCTGATAACCATTTTCATATGCAGTTAAAAGTTCTTTGGTATCCATTGTAATTTCACCTGAATACTCGTTATTAAGTTTTCCAAACGTATTGGTTCCTATTCCTATTTTAGGAATCATTAATCCATTACTTAAAGTGAAATATTCCATATGAATCTCTCCTTTATTTTTTTAGTCTAATAACTTCTTCATAAACTTTTTTTAATTCAATACCAATTTTATCTATAGATCTTGCTTCAACAATTTTATATCCATTTTCAATCATTTTAAATTGATTTTCACTCATAGTTTGTTCAATTAACTGCTGAAATTCAAAATTGTTGTGTCCTTTTAAAACATGTGTTTTATGTTGTAACCAGTCATAGTAAACAGGTATATCTCTAATAACTATCGGTGTTTTACTTGCTAATGCCTCTAAAACAACAATACCTTCTGTTTCTTCATAACTTGGGAAGAATACACAATTTGCACCACTAAATGCTCCTTTAATGACACTTCCATCTACATATCCAGCCATATATACGTTTTTAGGTTTATTTTTAATTGCTTTTTTAATAAAGTGTGTTGTCATTATCCTAGATAGATGTCCAAACCATATAAATTTGACATCTGGCATTGATTTTGCAACTTCAATAAAATCGTGAAGCCCTTTTCTTTCAAATAATAGTCCTACACCAATAACAACTCTATCTAATTTATCTAAATTAAAATATTTTCTAAAAGCATCTACATTATCTTGTTTATATAAATACTGTTCTAAATCAATTCCATTGGATATAGCTCTTACTGGAGCTTTTACCACATGCATTGACTCTATTAGAAATTTAGAATATCTAGTTGGCGTGATAATTAAGTCTGCATGACCGTATATATTTTGTAAATGTTTATAGAAAAATGGTGCAATAAATCTCCAGTATGCAAAACTTCTTCTAAAATCTTGAACAGTTGAATGACCATGAACAATAACCGGGTGTTTTTTCCTAAATTTTTTAATTTTACCAACTTGCGCGATATTGACATGTACTAAATCATAGTTGTCATTAGGATCTGTTGTATATTGAACACCAGCTGATTCAAGTGCACGCTTTTGATGATAAAATGCACGTCCTATCCCTGATTTTTTTAACATTCCTTGTTTTTGTGAGTATAAAAGTACTTTCATTTTGAAAAAACCCCGTTTCATTTCTTTTTATTATTAAATATTTAAATAGTTTCTACCATTAATTACTGCACCTAGTACACCTGAATTAATACTTTTTTGAGCATAATATACTTTGAAGTTTGCTTTTGTATTATCAGCATATAGGTTGTCTTGTATTAATTTTTCCAAATAACTTTTTGGAAATTGATCACTCATGATAACACCTCCACCTAAAATGATGGTGGATATATCTAAAAAAGTGATCATCGTTGTAATATAGATTGCTAAAAGGTGAAGATAATCTTGTATTGGTTCACTTTCTAAGTGGTGTATGAATATTTCTTCAAACGGTGTATCACTAAAGTATTCATTATGGATGTTTTTTAAATTGAATCCTGAAACTACTGATTCTAAATCCTTTTGTTTATGATTATATAAAATACTTCTTAAATATATCGGTACATGCCCTATTTCCCCTGCAGCACCAAAGTCTCCTTGATACATCATGTTATTAATTCTAATTGCACTACCAAAACCAGTTCCTAAATAAAAGCCTAATATCGATTTATTTTCATTTATTCCAAATAATTTTGCATCATACAACATTAAAACATTCACATCATTTCCAATAACAATAGGTATATTTAACTTTTCTTGTAACTCATTTAAATAGGTACCTTCAAATGATTTTTGATTTGGGATATTTAATACATTTAATGTGTTTTGGTCTACCAGACCTGGAAACCCAATTGAAATTAATTTAATTTTGTATTGATTTTTATATTTATTAACAAAGTTTTCTATTAATTTGTCTAAGTTACGGCCAACTTCATCGGATTTATATTTTGATTCAAATAGTATATTTAAATTTTGATCAACTAATCCAATACGAATATTTGTGCCACCACAGTCAATACCAACATAATAGTCATTCATGTTATCATACTTTCCTTTTAATTATATATACACCTGGTTTACTTAAAATATATTGATCTGATTTTTTTGATACCAGTTGTGAACTAAATATCATTTTACCATTATTTGGTATAGAAATTTCTTTAAAATCATTTTTTAGATAATGAGTTAATTCATACGTTTTTGATTTTAACACATATGTGATGTATTCATGTCCTAAAAAAACATCAATATTTTCATTATTGTAAAAATCATATCTATAAACTTTATATGACTTACGTAGTTTCAAGATTTGGTTGAATTTTTCTACACTTTTAGGAATGTCCCATTTTATCTGATTAATATCATCAGGGCTTTTATAGGAGTTTTCAACACCTTTTTTACTTCTATATAATTCTTGACCTGCATGATAAAATGGCACACCTTGTGAGATTGCTATTACATGATTTGCAAAATCTTGATAAATTTGTTTAACTTTTATATCATCATAGTTGAATGCTAATGTATCAAATAATGTTAAGTTATCATGACATTCAACATAGTTTAATGATTTATTAGGTGTATCAAAGATGTGTGGAGAGCCCAGCAAGGCTTGTAATACATCTTTTAAATGTTTTTTACTTCCTGTTGCAAAACCTAGATTTTTAGTATGAAGTTCACCTTTAAAAAGATTTCTATAAAAATCATTAAAATGACCAATGTTTTTCATTAGAGCTTGATTACTCATATTACTTCTTTTTATTTTTGGTAATGCATTATCCATATTCCAGCCTTCACCATAAAGCATAATATTTGGATTAATTTTTCTTAATACCCTTTCAATTTCATTCATCGTATCAACATCCATTAATCCCATTAAATCAAATCTAAAGCCATCGATTTTATAATTTTTGACAAAGTGGATGAGTGAATCGATTATTAATCGTCTTACCATGTAATTTGTAGTTTCAATATCGTTTTCTAAAAAAGCTGAATGTGTTTGTTTATAATGTTTATCGTGTCTATAGAAATATCCTGGAACAAACAGGTCATATGGAAACAATGAACGTTCATAAACGTGATTATAAACCACATCCATATTCACTCCAAGTCCAAGATCATGTGCAGTGTCAACTAAATATCTAAATTCGTTTATACGAGTATAAGGGTTATTTGGATCTTTAGATAACCATCCTTCTAAAGCAAAGTATTGCATTGGATTGTATCCCCAATTATAATACAAATCTTTATTTATATCATCAACACCATAAAAATCATAAACAGGTAAAACTTGAAAGTGTGTCATGCCTAAGTTTTTAATATATGATAAAACACTTTGACCTAACTTGTTAGAATGTTGTGTCACACCTAAAAATGTTCCTTTATCTTCAACATCTAAATCAATTGTTAAATCTCTAATCATACCTTCATAAATTACAGCATCGGTATACTTATTTAATTTTATATGTTCTGTTTTTTGTTTATACAATTTTTCTGGATTAATAATCACAGAATTGTTTAAATCACTTGCAAGGGTATAAGGGTCTTTAGCAAGTACGAATTGATCGACTAAACGAACATTATAAATGTATGTTTTATCCTCTAAATTACCTAAAACTTCCCTAAACCAGGTACCACCTTCTAAATATGTCATAGGATATGCTTTATCATCTACAAGTACAAATACTTCTTTAGCAACAGGACTATACACATAAAACTTTGTTGATTCTTTGGTATAGACCGCTCCTAATGGTCCATCATATCTATATTTTTTTTCAAATGAATTTTTTAGAGTCACAAGACCTATATTTAATGGATACGCGTGATGATTAATATATATAGTATCTGCTATATGCAAATCTATTTCTTTATTCGATTTAAAATACTGATTTTGTTCTTGATTTTTATACCATGATATTTCATATCCATTAATACGAATATCATATATATATTCTATAGATTCAATTCTTATGAGTTGTAAATCATCAATAAATGCTTTCATATATATTTGATTGCCTGCACTTTCGTTTATTTTCTTTTTATGTGTTAAAATATTATTAATATAAGGGGTGTTAAAATGAAACCAACCATTAAAGATGTTGCCAAAAAAGCAAATGTTAGTATTTCGACTGTATCTAGAGTAATCAATAAAAAAGGTTATGTCCATGAAGATACTAAAATACTTATTGAAAAATCAATTGCTGAACTAGGATTTGTTCCAAATCAATTAGCTAGAAGTTTAACTAATAGATCCAGTAAGATTATTGCAGTAATTGTGCCACATATCGGGCCATACTTTTACGGTGAACTTTTAGAATCTATTGAATCTCAAGCTCAAGCCAATGGCTATAAAATAATGTTCTTTAACGTTCAAGATGACCCTGATAGAGAGTTAGAATACATCAAATTCTTTGAACAATACAATATTGAAGGCATTATTGTTGCATCTAATTTCCAAAACACATCGAAGCTTGATGAGATTAAAGTACCAATTATTTCAATTGATCATATTATGGATGAAACAATTCCATCTATAACAGCAGACTCTGTTAAGGCTGGTGAATTAGCAGCCAAAAGACTTATTTCAGGTGGTTCTAAAAACTTAGCTGTATTTAGAGGTCCAAGTTTTTTAATGACAACAATTGAACGTACATTAGGTTTTAATAAAGTACTTAAAAAGCATAAAATGCACGCTGATGTATTTGACTTTGACCTAGTCAATCCAGATGCAAAATTAATCGAACAAGTTTTAAGAGCTAATCCTCATATCGATGGCATTTTCGCCTATTCTGATACAATGGCTCTTGTTATTTCCTCTCTCTTACAAAAACTTGGTAAAAGGATACCAGAGGATGTCCAAATTATTGGTTATGACAATACACCTTTTGTTGAATGGATTAGACCTTCACTTACAACAATTGCTCAGCCAATTAATCTCTTAGGTAAACAAGCATTTATCAATTTAACACGATTAATTCGTGGAATCGATCTTCCTACTCTTCACGAGGTGATGGATGTAGAATTAATTGAAAGAGAATCTACAAGATAAGAATCCTTAGGGGTTCTTTTTTTCATATTTTAATATAATACTTGTTAGTCCAGCAAGTTGAAGTTTAATATGGTATGGTTGATTATTTCTACCATCATTAAATGCATCAAGTAATGCCCCGTTATAGAGATTTGACCCATGATATATATCTTTGTTTGAATTTAGTATTTCATGATAACTGCCATCAAAAGGTACACCTATTTCATATGCATGGTAAAAATTAGGCGTCAAATTATGAACAATTACTAAAACCTCATTTTCTGATTCTCTGGTATAAGCAAAAACTGAGTTATCTTTATGGTCTACAATTAACCACTTAAAGCCACTTGGATCATGATCTTTTTCATACATTGCACTATGATGTCTATAAACTTGAGCTAAATCTTTAAAATATCTGTTCAGGCTATCATGTATTGGAAATTCAAACAAATTCCAATCAAGTGATTTTTTGAAATTCCATTCACTGATTTGTCCAAACTCTTGACCCATAAATAATAGTTTTTTTCCTGGTTGGGTCATAAAATACGTTAATAAAGTCTTATAATGTGAAAACTTTTCATAGTAACTTCCTGGCATTTTTGAAAGTAATGAACCTTTTAGATGGACAACTTCATCGTGACTAAAAGGTAATATAAATTGCTCATTATAAGCATACATTAAACCAAATGTTAACTTATCATGATGAAATTTTCTGTATATTGGATCTTGTTTAAAATAATATAAAGTATCATTCATAAACCCCATATTCCACTTATAATTAAACCCAATACCACCCATATTGGTTGGTTTTGTTACTAAAGGATATGCTGTTGAATCTTCTGCTGAAAATATGAAACGGTCATCTTTACTGAAAACATGTTTAGATATTTCTTTAAGAAAATCAATAGCTTCTTTATTTTCACCTAGATTAGAATCTCCTAAGTAATAAATCAAGTTTGAAACTGCATCTATTCTAAAGCCATCAACATGAAAATAATCAATCCAAAAGTTTAATGCTGACATCATAAAACTTCTAGTAATTCCTTTATTAAAATCAAGATTTGCTGTTCCCCAGTTAATATTTTCTCTTCTTTTTTCATCTTCATATTCATAGAGGTTTGTACCATCAAACTTAAATAATCCAAAATCATCTTTATTTATGTGTCCCAAGACCCAATCTAGTATAATTCCTATACCATTTTGATGACATTTATCAATAAAATACATTAAATCTTTTGGTGTACCATACCTTGATGTGGCTGCAAAAAAACCAGTCCCTTGATACCCCCAAGAATCATCAAGTGGGTGCTCATAAACAGGCATCAGTTCAATATGTGTAAATCCATTTGATTTAACATGTTTTATTAAATCATCAACCACTTCATTATACTTTCTAAATTGTCCGTGATCACGTTTCCAAGAACCTAGATGTACTTCATAGATTAACATTGGTTCCTTATAGACATGTTTTTTATTTTTAAACCATTTTTCATCATTCCACTTATAGCCATCAATATCATAAACCTTTGAACCATTTGCAGGTCTAAGTTCTGCATAATATGCAAATGGGTCAGCCTTGTATAGAATTTGGCCATTAAAAAGATGAATTTCATATTTATAAGTAGACCATTCATAATTTTTAGGTATTGTTATTGACCAAAATCCTTGTGGATGTATTTTAGTTAATACGTGTTTCCAACCCTCATAATTATTAAAATCAGCAATCAATCGTACTTCTTTGGCATTTGGAGCATAAACACTAAATGTGGTAGAAACAATCTCGTTATTTTTATTTTTATTTAATGTAGATCCCAAAAAATCATAAGATAGATAGTTTTTCCCAAGTAAATATAAATCAGCATGTTCATTAGTAAATGGCAATTTAATTTCCTCCCCCATAATTTGATAATTGTAAGTTAATTATATTTTACACTCATTTGATAGAAAAACGGCCTTATTTATTAAATAAGGCTCATTTTTAAAGATTTAATTATATTTTAATTGTATCTAGTTTCCATATATCTTGATTATACTCACTTATTGTTCTATCTGAAGTAAAGAAACCTGCATTCGCAATATTCATAATGACCATTTTCCACCATAAATCTTGATTTTTATATAAATAATTCGCTTTTTCTTGAGCACTTACATAACTATCAAAATCTTTTAATACTAAGAAATAATCTGATGTTAATAGATTTTGTAGTATGAAATCAAAATGTGTTGGATTTGGTGTCAGTTTTCTAATGAATTCAAATACTCGTTGTAATCTCTGATCTTGATCATATATTTTTCTTGGGACATATCCATTATTCTTATAAATATTATTAACTTCTTCGGCAGATAAACCAAAGATAATATTATTTTCTTTACCAGCTTCTTGTACAATTTCAACGTTTGCACCATCCATTGTACCAATAGTAATCGCTCCATTTAGCATAAATTTCATATTACCAGTTCCACTAGCTTCTTTAGATGCAGTTGAAATTTGCTCTGATAAATCAGCAGCTGGAAATAGGAATTCTGCATATGTTACATTATAATTTTCTACAAAAACAACCTTTAATAAGTCATTAGTTTCTACGTCATTATTTATAACGTGTGAAACTTTATTAATTAACTCAATAATACCTTTTGCCATAACATATGATGGCGCTGCTTTAGCTCCAAAAATAAAGTTTTGTGGGTAGAAATTTTTCTTAAATTCATTATCTGATTTTAATCTTAAATACGTATGAATCACATTTAAAATATTCAGTAGTTGTCTTTTATATTCATGAAGACGTTTAATTTGAATATCAAAAATAGCATTTTCGTTTAAAGTAACACCTGTATCTGCTTTTATTTTTTTAATAAGTGCGCGTTTTTTTGCTAATTTCATCTCTTTAATTTGGTTTTGAACTTTTTTATCATCTTTATATTTTTCTAAACCTTTAATTTGTGGTAAATCTGTTTGCCATTTTGTACCCAATAAATTATTTAGAATATCTGTTAGTTCATGGTTGATATGAAGTAACCAACGACGATGTGTTATACCATTAGTTTTATTATTAAATTTTTCGGGATATAAATTATAAAAGTCATTTAATTCTATATTTTTTAATATATCGGTGTGAAGTGCTGCCACACCATTTACAGAAAATGATCCATATATACATATATTAGCCATACGAACATTGTTAGCTCCAATTAGTTGCATCGTATATACTTTTTCTGCTGGCACTTTAGCTTCTTCAAGAACAATTTTAAAACGACGATTCATTTCTTGAATGATTTCAAATGTTCTAGGTAATAGATTTCTAAATATTTTAATATTCCACTTTTCTAAAGCTTCTGATAAAATTGTATGATTTGTATAAGCAACTGTTTTGGTTACTATATCCCAAGATTCATCATAACCTAAATTTTCCTCATCCATTAATATACGCATTAACTCAGGAATTATTAAAGTTGGGTGTGTATCATTGACTTGAAACACATAGTATTTTGGTAAGTCTCTTACATCTCTACCAAGTTTCTTATGATTTAAAATTACATTTTTAATTCCAGCTGCCGAAAATAAGTATTGTTGTTGTAATCTTAATGTTTTACCGGCTTCTGTTGAATCATCTGGATATAATGATTCTGTAATTTTATCTACCATTTTTAGATATTCATCATCGTGATATTTATGCCACTGACTTTTTTCGGCTGACCACAATCTAAGTGTTGTAACTATACCATTGTTTGCACCTACGACTTTAACATCATAAGGAACAGCTTTTATCCATACAGGATCAATTAATTTAGTGTCTTTTACATAGCCAAAATATGGAATTTGAATTGCTTCATCTTCTTTTCTTTCTTCCCAATAAAATGGTTTTTCTAACCAAGGATCCGGATATTCTTTTTGCTGATCATTTTCAAATCGTTGCACAAAGAATCCTTTTTTATATCTAAGTGAATTACCATACAAAGGTAATGAAAGTGATGCAGCAGAATCAAGAAAACAGGCAGCAAGTCGACCAAGCCCACCATTACCTAAACCTGCATCAGTTTCAGCTTGCTCTACTTCATTTAGGTCAATTCCCCAATCATCAAACGCTTCTTTTACAACATCAATATAACCAGAATTCATTAAATTAGAAGTAATTAAACGCCCCATTAAAAATTCCATTGAAAAGTAAATTGTTTTCTTTAGATTGTTTTCTTCTACATATTTTGTTGTTTTTTCATAGTTATCATCCAGTTGCTTATTCAAAAGTGAAGCTAAAGCTGCATATTTTTCATAAGTTGTAGCAGATTCTACCTTCTTATTAAAAAGGTTTTTTAACATTAAAATATATGCACCCTTAAAAATATCCTTGTTTAAAAATACGTTGTCCATGTTATATCCTTTCTTGTAACAGATTTTACACTTTTATTTTAACATAGTTGGTAAAGATAAAAGATGTGCAACCGTTTACATTGATAAATCACACAAGGTTTCACATCTTTTTTAAATATAAATATTAAATTAAGAAGATTTAAGTTTTTCTTTTATACTCGGCACTATTACTTTACCAAATAATTCAATCGTTTTTATCACATCTTCATGAGGCATTAAAGAGCCTGGTGTATGTAATAAAAATCTATTGATTCCCAAACCTTTAATGATTTCATAAATTCTTTTTTCAATATTATCTACATGTCCTACCAATAATGGTCCGTTTTTAATTTTCTCTAAATAATCTTTTTTATAGGTTGTTTGCCAACCACGTTCTTCACCTATTTTCTTATAGCTAGAATGATGAGGTAGATAATATCTTTCTATTAAATCTTTATCGTCTTTATCTGTAATTAAACCATGCATATGGATACCAATTTCCATATCTTCTTCTTTGTTACCTGCTGCAAAATAATAATACTTATATAAATCAATAAGTGGTTTAAATCTTAGTGGATTACCTCCAATAATAGCAAGCATAAGTGGTAATCCTAGCTTCGCAGCTCTTACAATACTTGATTGTGTACCACCTACGGCAATACTTATCTTTAACTTATCTTGTACACTTCTAGGATAAATTCCTAAATTATTTAATTTTGGTGTATGTTTAGTGCCTTGCCAATTTGCTTTTTCATGACTTCTAATATGCAATAGCATTTCTAATTTTTCAGTAAATAATTCATCATAATCTTCTAAGTTATAACCAAAAAGTGGAAAAGACTCGATAAAAGATCCACGTCCTGCCATGATTTCAGCACGACCACCACTTAATATATCTAAAGTTGCAAATTCTTCATATATTCTTACAGGATCAGCACTTGATAAAACAGTTACGGCACTTCCTAAATGAATATTTTTTGTAAGTTTTGCAGCAGCAGAAAGTATCATCTGTGGAGATGATGCTGCATAATCATAACGGTGATGTTCCCCAATGCCATAATAATCCAGTCCAACTTCATCTGCTAAAATAATTTCTTCAATTGCCTGGTTTATTCTGATATCATGGCTTATCATGCCACTTTCTTTATCAACACCAGTTTCTAAAAAGGTAGTAAGCCCAAATGTATATGGTTTCATATTATTTTTCCCTCATTAGAAATTTTATTTTAGGATGCTTGATGACTTTATTGGCCATAGTTTGAGGCAAGATAAGGTGTGGTTCAAAAATATTTTCTTCAATCTGTCTTAAATACTTTAATTCATCATCATTAAAATTTAGAATATCTTTTAGATACGTGTTTGTATAAATACGTTCTAAATTAGATTTTGAAGTACTCATACCCAAATAAAACATTGTTATTTTTTTTAAAAATGGATATTGTTGAGGTAATATTTTTTTATTAATCATTAAGTAATTTAAAATTGTTTCATCACTCATACCTTCATTATATTCTACAAAATAACGTGCATAGTTTTCTAAAGTTGACAGACTATAAATATGAAGGTCTTCAAAATCTTTATCTTTACGTGCGAAATATTCCGGTTTTAAAATATGCACTCTGTTTAAATAATCAAACTTTATATAAAAATGTTCTTTAGTATGATTATCTATAAAAGCATAAGTATCTAAATATCCTTTTAACTCTGTTTTTTTAGTATCAAGTGTAAAGTTTTTTTTCTGTAGTAATAAAGGTAGTTCTTTATTTACTGAGCGTCTATATTCATTAATTGCTTCTATTGGTGCATCACTATCTAAATCAAAATACAATGTGTTTGTTATAAAACCTATGTCAAAAATTAAAAACTGTAATGCCGATGTTCCTGATAATTTATAGTGACTGAATAACTCATTTGTATCAAATGTGTATAAAATATCACCTAGTCTATGTAATTTATTCATATTAAATATCCTTTATTCACTAATTTTTTCTATTAAACTTCTATCATCATTTATTGTAGCATTAACACGGTTAGAAACCTTATGATAATGCATTTTATCCGGTTCATAAGGTATAAGTATTTTTTCTAATATTTTTCTGTCTTTGATGTTTGTATTTAACCATATTTTTTCAGTTTCTTTATTTAAGATAACCGGCATTCTATCATGTATATTTTCCATTAAATTATTACTATGAGTAGTAATAATAGCAACTGTATGTAGCTTTTTTCCGTCTTCTAATTTATATGTACTCCAGATTGCTGCCATTGGAAAAAGTAATTGATCCGTTAAGATTCTATACGGTTGTTTTTGATTGTTTTGTTTTTGCCATTCATAAAAACTATCTGCCAAAACCACGCATCTTTGATTAATCACACTCACTTTAAAGGCGTTATTATCAAAAATAGTTTCGGCTTTTGCATTAATAATTTCTATCTTTTTATGATTTTTTGAATATGGTGGTATAAATCCCCATTTAAGTTCACCAACTCGGTAATTTATGCCATCACTAATAACTGAAATAACGTTATTGGATGGTGCAACATTAAATCTAGGTATATTAAATGATTTTGAGTTTAAAATATCATATCTCTGACTTAAAAATTGATTCAATTGATCATTATTAAGTGTTATTGTAAATCGTCCACACATATAAAATCACCTCATAAATATTTTAACAAATAAACAAAAAATCCTCTATTTAGAGGACTTGTTGCTGTAATCTTGTTTTCTAATTGAACCATCTTTTTTATGTATGACAACAGATGTATTATTTGAATCTGCTAAATCTTGAGCATACTTTATTGCTTCAACTTGTGTTTTAAAGTACTTAATCGTTTTTTTAGAACCTTCTTTTCTGACTCGCCATTGACCACTGAATTCAGAATTTTCATCTTTGTTTAAAGATACATGATATTTTAGTACTTTAGCTGGTTTAGGTTTATCTATTTTAGAATCTTCTTTTGTACTTAGATTATCATCAATATTTTTAGTATTATCTTTATTAGTAACTGTATTTGAATTTTTTTCTACTGTTACTTCAGGGTCTTTTACTTGTTCAATAACTGTTGCTTCTTCATTACTTTGAACAACAGGTTTCGATGTTGGCTTTGTATCATCTTCATCAATTGACTTCTTATCAACTTTAACCTCTTTATAACTAACATTTTGTTTCTTTTTCTTTGGAACCAGTATCAAAATAAGTATAAAGATTAACAACAAGATGATTATAGCAGTTACATATTCTAATAAGCCCCAACTGTTTATGTCAAATCCGTCTTTAAATGGCATAAATCCATCCCCCTTTGTTATTTGTTTATTAACTATATTGTACTACTTATTACATTTTTTATCAATAATATGTATAAATTGATAGTTTTTATCCATATTATTGATTATTTTTTTATATAATCTATATTTGAGTATAGAAAAAATATAATAATAAAAGATGTCCAATAAAGGTAATCCAATTTACCAAGACAAAATACCAATGTTTTGTTTTATGTCTAGCTATATAAAGTCCCATTAATCCACCTATTGAACCTAAAAAAACAGACAATAAAAGTAAATCTTTTTCTTTAATACGCCATTTATTCTTTTTTGCAGCATCCTTATCATATAAATATATTACATATGTAATTAAGGAAATAAAAATCCAAACAATTACATAGATATATAGGTATAACGGGTTCATAATATACTCTTTTCTAATTTATTTTTTAATAATTCTTTTATATTTTTCAGCTCTTTATTTGGATCAGTATACCAATTAGATTCTAAAAGTCTATAGGTATTCCAATTTCTTGATTGAAGATATTTTTCATAATGAAGTAAATCTCTTCTAGCATATAAATGTTCTTTACTAAACTCACATAGTATTCCAAGAAGATAATCATCAGTATTTTTATTCTTGATAGCAAGATTAATTTTATCATTACCAATACCTATATTTAAGTCTACAAGATAACCTAATTTTTCAATTCTTTTTTGCAAATCTAAAATCATTTCGTTATTTGACTTGACTTGTAGATTATCGTCATTTTGATGAAGGTTAGATAATACTGCTTTAGTTAGTACATCATTATTTGTAGAAACATAGTAACAATATCTCATAAAATCTTTTAATAGTTTAGGCCCTTTTGACTGTAAGTCCTCTACCTTAAATTCCTCTGGGTATAAACTTGATACGAAGTAAATCTTCTTTTTTGCACGTGTAATCGCAACATTTAAGCGGTTTTGTCCACCTTCTTGGTTTAGCCATCCAAATCGGCGCATGACCTGTCCTTGTTCGTTTTTAGCATATCCCATAGAAAATATTATAATATCTCTTTCATCACCTTGTACGTTTTCAATATTTTTTATAAATAATGATTTATCTTCACCATCATCTTTTCTAAACATTTCTTTTTCAAAATGCTTTTGATAAATACCTTTTTTAAATAATACCTGATCGACTTGATTTTCAATCATATCTCGATGTGCACTATTAAATGTAATTACACCTATTGATTCATTATTTTCTCTAGTTTTAAATATTTTCTTTAGTAATTCAACAACTGCTTTAGCTTCTTCTTTATTTGATCTATTTTCAAAGGATGCATTTTTTACATATACATATTCAATTGGTGGCGTAACCGACTTTTCTTGGTTTGGAGATATAATTAGTTTTCCATCATAAAATGCATGATTTGAAAAAGCAATCAACTCTTCATATTTTGATCTATAGTGATAGTTTAATAGTGTCTCTTTATATCGATATCTAGCTAAATCAAGTAAACTCTTAGCATCCAAAGATACATCCTTTAATATTTCATCTTCATAAAACTCATTTGAATCATCAAGTCTACCACTACCTAAGCTAGAAGGTCTTAATTGTTTAGGATCTCCTGCAATAACTACCTTTTTAGCTCTATAAATAGAAGGAATTCCTTTTTCAACATACATTTGACTTGCCTCATCAAATATAACCAAGTCAAACATGCCTGATTCTAAAGGTAATATGGTTGATACTACCTCAGGTGTCATCATCCATAACCTAATATGTTTACTCATTTCAACATTAAATGTTTCAATAAATGACTTAATACTTGGCTTACTATCTTGTTCAAATATACGTTTAATATCCATAATACGTTTTGTATTATTCAAATTTAGTGCATGTTTATATAATGCCATTTCAAAAGATTCAATTGTAATGTTCATTTTAATATTCATTAAATCTTTAATAGATTCTAATTTAGTTTGATAATTATCAAATATATACAAATATTTTTGATGACTTGCTTTAAATTCTTCTAAGTATCCTGAATAGAAACCATCAAATATGTATTTTCTGTATTTATATATATCAGTAATATCTTTTAGTTGATTATTAGTATTTAACATTTTCAAAAATGTTTTATGAGCTGGTCTTAAATTTTGATATATTGTTTTATATTTATTTAATGAAGTGATGTTGTCATAAATATAATGATGTAAATCTTTATTTTTAAACATTAGGTTTAAATAATTTTTACGTATTTTTTTCTTTTGACTTAAGAAACTCATACTATCTATATATTCATTAACAAATTTATTTCTTATTTTTCTTTGTTTGAAATATGTTTTCTTTTCATAGATGTCTATTATATTTAAATAGTCATTATGTAATTGTTCAAATATTATTTTTTGACTTCTTGTGATTTTAGTTTCTAGCATATGCATTATTTTATAATTTCTAAAGTAGTAATCAAAATCTAACATACGCTTTAAGTGTAAATCAGTATCAAATGTCTTTTCTAGTGCATCTACAATTTGAAAATTAATTTTTTTATAATTTTCATTAAATATTTTATGTATATCAGATGGTGTAAGATGATTTAATATGTCTTTATCTTTTATATATCTTTTATATAACTGAAAAACCGGAATACCTTCAATAGTTTCATCATATAGCAATTTTAATGATTGATCCATGTCATTTAATAATCGCTTAATTTCTAGTTCATTAGAATAAATGTCATTATTCATTGTTCTAACTGGAGCAACAGGATCTAAAAATTTATTTAATTTATCATAAAAATCTTGTTTATTTTCAGCATCATCAATAAACATAGCATATCTATTTGCGGTTTTAAGTCTAGAATATATGACATCAAGTGCAACCTTTTTTTCCGAAACAACTAATACATTTTCGCCTTTTAAAATTGAGGTTGATATAAGTGATGTAATAGTTTGACTTTTTCCTGTTCCAGGAGGTCCCCAAATAACTATTTTCTTTTCCGTATTGAGTAGATCTATAACTTTTTCTTGGGAATAGTTTAGATCGTTAATATATGAGATATTTTCTTCATCAATCGGTGATTTTGTAACTTCTATTAATTCAGTTTTAGCAGATTTAAAAAGGTTTGTTTCATCAATGAGTCCTTCTAAAAGTTCATTATATGTTTTTGATTGTAGGATTTTTTCCATATCCTTTTGAATACTTGAAGAAAATACTTGAAATCTAGATAATGTAATATAAGGCTTTATAATAAATCCTAAGTGTTTACGTTTAAGAAAATCATCTTTTAATTCGTTTAAAAATGGAATAAATTTATTTTCAAATTGCTTATTTATGTTTAGTCCATGTTTTTCATAAAAAGGAATAATTACTTCTGTTAAAACATTCAAACTAAATTCAGTAATTTGAGGCATAGTTGCATCAATTGATGATTTTTCCATTTTTGATGTAAGCAATAATAGATCACGGTTGAGTATGATATCTTTATCTTGATCTTTTTTTATTGTAAATGTTCTAAGTGTTCTTTCTAATTTTACTGGAAAATATAAAAGTGGTGCTTTGATTGGAAATTTGTCTTTGGAAAACACACCTTCAATAAATGGATAGGCAATATATAAGTTATATGATCCAGTGTCTTTGAAGGTTTTATTTACCTCTCTGTAGAGTTTAGTTATATGACTTTCAAAACTTTGTTCATTATATACTAATCTAAGGTTTTTAACTCGGTTATTTGTTAAATAATCTACAAGTTCATTTTGATTCGTTAAATGGGTTAAATCAAAACTGTGATTTTGATTAATCTTACCTAAATATAAATTAACATTTGATTTTGACATATCAGTTAATCTATCTTTATAATGATGTAAGACTTTTGTAGCAGATTTTGATACTTTTACTTGTTTAGAATTTAAATTTGTGTAATTCACAATAACATTTAAAAAACGCTGTGCATGCATCCTTAAAAACTCAGGTCCTAAACCTGAATATGCATTAAAATCTTCTACTTTGTTTGGTTTAGAATTCGACATTTCAACAAGTGCTTTATCAGTACATACATCTATTTTTTCACCTGTTTGAAAAAAATGATCTTCCCGAATAATATTTCTTAAATTGTAAAGTAACTCTAATAGTTCATTTTTAGCAGACATCATATATACCCTTCCTATACTTATTGTAACATATATAATTGTGTATATAATGAGATAGTCTTTTACTTTAATCAAATTTTATTTTATTGTATAATAACTTTAGGAGGAAGTAATAATGACGAAAAAATTAGAAAATCTTTTACCTTTAGTTATTTTATTGTTTGGACTTTTAATTTCAGTTACAATGTTTTTGGATGTCTTAAAAACAAATGATGATCAGGCTATTATGAATGGATTAACTGCTATTTTTGGTGGTAATACTTATAGATTTGGCACATTTATTGATCATAATGTTAATTTTAGTATTTTAAATTTACTAGCATTTATCTTGCCTGGTTTTATGAGTATACTTTTAGTTATTGGTGTCATCAACCATAAAAAAACATCATATATTAAGTTAATTATGGGACTTATAACTACTACAGTATTTGTAATATCAATTATATTGTTGTTCCAACTACCAAGTAACACTACTTTTACAAGAACTATTATTAATGTCGAATATAATGGAACTTATAAAGCATATAATTTGGCAATTGGAGCTGTATTCGGTTATGTATCTGCTATATTAGGAGCTGTATCATCTGTTATTTATAGTGTTTTACAATTTGAAAAATAGATAATTGTTTATGCAAAAATAAAAATAGAGCTACTTTTAATTAAAAGTAGCTCTATTTTTTTATCGAATCGTTGATCCTGATGGTACATCTTTTTCGTTAATTGTTCCTGATCTATATATTCTACAATTTTTACCAATTCTTATATGACCTGGAATAACACTTTGTTTTTCAACTAAAGTAATACCACTATAAAGATTTTTGGGTTTTTCTTTATTTGGTGTTAAGTCATTACCATAACCAATTTGTGTATAACTTCCAATTGTTACTTCTTTATCAATGATTGACTTTGTAATTTCAGTGTAATTACCTATTATTGTATCATTTAGTATAACACTATCTTTAACAACAGTTCCTTTACCAACTCTAACTCCTGGACTTAGGACTGAATTAATTACAGTACCTTCAATAATACACCCATTAGAAACTAAACTATCTACAATTTTAGCATCGTTTCCTACTTTAACAGGAGGTAGGTCTTCACTTTTTGTAAATACTTTCCAGGTTGGATCATATAAATCTAATTTTGTATAGTTTTTAGTCATTGCTAAGTTAGTTTCTAAATAAGAATCTAATGTACCAACATCCATCCAGTAATCATTAAATTCATAAGAAAATACAGCTTTTGAAGTTGTATTGATTAGATGTGGGATGATGTGTTTACCAAAATCTAAATTTTCTTGTTCAAGTTCCGTTAGGACTTTCTTTAAAAGTTTAAAATCAAATAAGTAAATTCCCATACTTGCTAAGTTGGAATCTGAATGTTCTGGTTTTTCTTGGAATTCTATGATCTCATTATTTGAATTAACTGACATAATACCAAATCTAGAAATATCCTCAGGTCTAACTCTTTGAGTTGCTATTGTTAATAATGCATTATTTTCTTTGTGGAATGAAATCATTTTGCGATAATCCATTTTATAAATATGATCACCTGACAAAATTAAAACATATTTTGGATTTTTGCGGTTTAAGTATTCAAGATTTTTATAGACAGCATCTGCAGTACCTAAATACCAATTTGTATGTGGTTGTAGTAAAGTTACTGATGAATCCCTTCTATCTAAATCCCAGGGTTTGCCACTACCAATATGTTTATTCAATGAAAGCGGCAGGTATTGAGTAAGTATGCCAATATCATATATTCCAGACTGTGCACAATTTGATAAAGTAAAGTCTATAATTCTAAATTTACCAGCAAAAGGCATGGCTGGTTTACTACGCTTTTCAGATAATAAATCTAGTCTTGTACCTTTACCACCTGCTAAAATTATTGCTAATGTCTCCATAACTATTTTTCCCCTAACATTTCTTTGTATATTTTTTCATATGATATCGCCATTTTATTAAGTCCATAATCAGTTTTCATCGCTTGATTAACCAATTTTTTCCAAACACTTGCTTGATTGTTATATACATGAATGCTTTCAAATAATTTTTCTTTTAAATCATATGAATCATAATTTGCAAAAGTAAATCCTGTACCTTCATTTGTATATTTATTGTATGGAATAACTGTATCTTTTAGACCGCCTGTTTCTCTTACAATGGGTAAAGATCCATAACGCATTGCAATCATTTGACCAAGGCCACATGGTTCAAATCTACTTGGCATCATAAACATATCACTTCCAGCATAAATTAAATGTGCAATTTTTTCGTTAAAACCTATATAATTGGCTACTCTATTCGGATATTTTCCAGTTAAGTATCTAAAAAAGTTTTCATAATTTTGATCACCTGAGCCCATTAGTATAAATTTGGCATTAGAATATTCTAGTACCTCTTCTATACAAAACTCCATTAATGAAATACCTTTTTGATCAGCAAGTCTTCCAACGTAGGCAATAAGTGGTTCTTTAGTTGATAAATCAAGACCAAAATGTTCAAGTATAAATGCTTTATTTTCTGCTTTACCAAATAATGCATCTTTTAATCCATAATTTTTTTCAATCATTTTATCAGTTTTAGGATTAAATACTACATCGTCAATACCATTTAAAATACCACTAAAATCATTTTGTCTATTCTTTAAGGCACCATCTAGAGAAAATCCAAATTCATTAGTCATTACCTCTTTACTGTAGGTTGGTGAAACTGTATTAATTTTGGTTGCTCTTTCTATGCCTGCCTTTAAAAAGTTTACACGATCAAAATGTATGTAAGAATAATCAAAATCTGTATTAAATAGTTGAGCTACAGACTTATCAAAATTACCTTGATATTGTAAATTATGTATGGTTAATAAAATATGAATTTTAAAATAATTATAACTTTGATGTCTATAATGTTTATCCAGTAAATATGGTAAGATTGCAGTTTGCCAGTCATTAAGGTGTATGATATCCGGGTAAAAATTAATTAGTTCTAACCCTTCTAAAATTGCATAATTAAAACAGGTAAATCTTTCAGCATCATCATGATATCCATATAATGAATCTCTTTCAAAATAATGCATATTTTGAACAAATATATATGTGGTGTTTTCATAAATCATCTCATAGTAATTTACAATCGTCTCAAAATGGGACATATATATTGTTTTACTACCTAAAAATCTCATTTTATCGTGGTATCTTTTTATTTGCTCATAATACGGTGTAATAATTTTAATTTCATGTCCGAGTTTATTAATTGATTTTGGCAAAAAATATGCCATATCTGCTAAACCACCCGTTTTACTAAAAGGAAAACACTCTGAACTACAAAATAAAATTTTCATACTTAGACCCCTCTTATATGCAATTTATTATAGTTAAATTATACAATATGGTAACGTTTTTTACAACTAATCTCAAATACATAACAATTATAAAGACTATCTAGGTATTTATTTAATAAGTCTTATTAGTTGATTTTATTATTGTATTTTTGTTATTCTAACAATATCGTTTTTTTATATGGATCAATATAACTAAGATGTAGGTGAAATAAATGCAAGAAATGACAAAAAAACATCAAATAATCACACTAATTAGTGGTATCCTTATTGAATTAATATTAGGCACAGTATATGCATACAGTATTGTAAGATTATATTTAGAAAATGAATTTAATCTAAACCACACCCAAAGTTCGTTTCCATATCTAACATCTTTAGCATTTTTTTCATTGTTTGTTATGATTAGTGGTAGATATATAAACAAAGATAATTTTATAAAATGGCTCATTTATGGTGTGCTACTTGTTGGTTTTGGTTATATAATTTCTGGATTAGCATCTAATTATCTTATTTTCACTGTGGGTTATGGGGTTTTAGTTGGTATAGGTGTTGGTATACTATACGGTATTCCTATAACAATCATTCAAAAAGTTTTTCAGAAAAGGCAAGGAATTGCGGTTGGATTTACAATTGCAGGATTTGGTTTATCGACAGTAATTACAGCTCCAATATTACAAATATTATTTGATTTTTTAGGATTTAAATCTACATTCTTGCTATTTGGTTTAGTCTCAGTTTTACTTCTTTCTTTATTTAGTCATTTACTAATTAAAAGAGTAGACATAAGTTTACTATATTCCATTAAATCTGAAGAAACACCTTATGCAACAAAATCAGTTTTTGTATATTTTTTTATTATATTTATGTTCGGAATTATGTTTGGTTTAGCGATGATCGGTTTAACTGTGTTTATAGGCATGGAGTATTATGGGCTAAATACAAATACTATTAGTCTTTTAATGATTGTATTTGCCCTATCAAATGGTCTTGCAAGACCAATATTTGGATATATTTATGATAAATATAGATTAAAATTTTCAGTAATACTTTTATCATTATTAACCATTATTGTGTCAACCATATATATTTTCTTTGATAGTAAACACAGCTTTTTATTCATAACCACATTTATTCTTAGCTGGGCAACTGTCGGTGGATGGTTAGCTTTAATGCCTTTGATTACCAAAGAAATCTTTGGATTAAATAGTTTTAGCAAAACATATGGAAAAATGTATCTAAGTTATGGTCTAGCAGCAATTATAGGTAATTTGTATACAGGTGTCATGATTGATAAAATGCTTGACTTAAGTATTATTTTGATACCAATATTAATAATATCTGTTTTAACAATTTTTTCAATCTTATTTATAAAATTCAAGTGACTCATATGACTAAACCCAGAAATTAATTTAATTTCTGGGTTTATTTTTATTTATTGGATTTACTTTTTTTAACTTGATAGTGTGGATTCGTCTTTTTTTGATACTCTACAAAAGACTTACTTTTTTTCTTTATAGAGGTTTTAGAATTTTTATTTTCTTTAGATTTTGGTTTGTGACCTTTAAATTTTAAGTAATCCGGTAATTTATTTTGATCTTGTCTTCTATTTATTTCATGTTTTGGACTTTTAGTTATTGGTTTTATAGATTCTTTGATAGGTTTTAACACCTGAAATTGATGTTCAATAACATTGATTGATTTACCGATATGTTTTTCAATTTGATTAAGTAATTTAGGTTCAGCTGGGTCAGAAAAAGATATAGCAATACCACTTAATCCTGCTCTACCCGTTCTACCGATACGGTGTATATATGTTTCTGGTACTTCTGGTAAATCATAGTTAACTACAAAATCTAGAGCCTCAATATCAATGCCTCTTGCTGCTATATCTGTTGCTACTAGTATTTTTGTTTTTCCCGACTTAAAGTTATTTAGTGATCGCTCACGCGATGCTTGAGATTTGTTACCATGAATGGGTTCTGATTCAATATTTACCATCATTAGATTTTTAACTAATCTATTTGCACCATTTTTTGTTCGCGTAAATACTAATACAGATTTCATATTCATTTTTTTAATTAAATCAACAAGTAAAGCTGTTTTATATGATTTTGAGACTAAATAAACAGATTGATTGATTAAGTCAAGGGTTTGTGTGACTGGAGCAACAGCAATTCTTACTGGATTTATGAGTATTTGTTTTGATAATTGCTCAATTTGTTTTGGCATGGTTGCAGAAAATAGCATTGTTTGTCTATCTTTTGGTATTTGATTAACTATTTTTAGTACATCTTTAATAAATCCCATATCTAACATCTGATCAGCTTCATCTAACACCAAGTATTTTATATCATTTAAGTGTAATATTTTTTGATTTAGTAGATCGAGTAATCTTCCTGGTGTTGCAATAACTACATCTACACCACGTTTAATAGATTCTTCTTGGCGTTTTTGAGAGACCCCACCATATATTGTAGTATTTTTTATGTTCAAGTATTTTGAGTAATTTGTAAAATTTTCAGCTACTTGTAGTGCAAGTTCTCGCGTTGGGGTTAATACTAATGCTTCAATTTTTCTATCTGCCTTATGATTTTTACTTTCATATATTTTTTGTAAAATTGGTATAGCAAATGCTGCTGTTTTACCGGTACCTGTTTGTGCACTTGCTAGTAAATCTTTACCATCAAGTAGTGCAGGTATTGCATTTACTTGTATAGGTGTAGGCTCACTATATCCTGATAAAGATAAAGATTTTGTAATACGTTCAATTATATTTAAATCATTAAATGTCATATTTTTTTCCTTTATATATTGTGATTTTAAAAAGGTGTTTGATTGTAACCAAACACCTTCTTTATATATAAAATGTTTATAAATCAATAACCTATAAAAGTATACCATAATTAAAACTATTATTTCTATTATATGTTTTATTATGTAGAGAAAATAACTGATGATATATATCAAATACTTTAATAATTTCATGGAATCGTTTAACTTAATTTTTATGCATGATATAATAAACATAATATACAATATAGATAAAAGGATATCATAATTATGAAAGAAAAAACATTTGGAAAGAAAATAGCATTTGCTGCTGCCGATATTTTAGGTGGTGGCTCTTTTAATATTATTAATTTTTTATATACTGGATTTCTAGTATTAGCAGTTGGTTTAAGCCCATATTATGCAGGTTTGATTATTTTATTAGCAAGAATTTGGGATGCAGTAATTGATCCAATAATGGGCTATATCAGTGATAAAACAAAATCAAGATGGGGAAAACGACGAGTTTATCTAATATTCGTATCTCCTCTTTTAGTTATTTCACTTTATTTACTTTTTTATCCTTATAATTTTGAACAAGAAATACTTAAGGTTATAGCATGCTTAGCAAGTTATTTACTCTTTACAACCGTACAATCAGCAATCATGGTGCCCTACTATTCACTTGGTTCTGAAATAAGCAGTGATTATCACGAACGTGCCTCATATAATAGTGTTCGTTTAGGTTTTTCAATCTTTGCATCTATTATTTGTGTTGCTGTTCCCGGTTTGATAATTTCAAGTTTTGAAGACCAGTCAATAGGTTACCAAGTTATGAGTTTAACTTTCGGTGTTATATTTGCTGTATCTACGATGATTACTGGTATTTTTGCAAAAGAAGAAATTATAACTGAACCAACTAAAGCTAAATTCAACTTTAAAGACTTATTAAAACCATTAAAACTAAAAAGTTATCGACAATACTTATATTTATTTTTAGTTGTTCAAATGTGTATGGCAATTATGAGTGGTTTATTTTTCTTTTATATTGATTTTTATATTACTAAAACAGCAACATTTAATGGTTCTACCACATCAGTTGGTTTAATCTCAGCTGCACTGATGTTTGGTATGCAAATTGTTGCATTACCTTTCTACTTAAAGACAATAGAAAAATTTGGAAAAACGTTTACCTACCGCTTAGGGGCATTTATTTGGATAATTGTTGCACTAATATTACTCTTAGTTCCTCAAGATTTGAATCAAGTATGGATTATCTACTTACTTGCTGCACTTATGGGTTTTGGTATTTCAGGACCCGGACTCATTCCACATACTATGTTTGGTGATGTTGTTGATGCAGGTCAATTAGTATTTGAAGAGAGATTAGATGGTCAGATGGGTGGTTTTACAAACTTTGTTAATCAAATATCTCAAGCTATCGGACTAGCCTTATCGATGTTTATCTTAGGTCTTGCTGGTTTTGTTGAAAGCGATCTAACAAATCCACCACTTAATCCTTCACAACCAGAAAATGCATTATTAGCGATTAAACTAATTATGTCACTGGCACCACTTCTACTAATGACAATTGGCATAATTGTTTCTCATCGCTATAAAATAGATGCTCAAATGCAAAAAGAAATTAGACTTGCAATTAAGGATAGCACAAATATCGATGAATTAGTTAAGGCTCTTTAATATGTTAATGAAAAAAACTAATAAATTTGTTTACTTAATGGTTGGTTTTTTACTTAAACTTGTGGCAATTTTTAAGGGACAAAAAATCTTAAAGAAAGTTAAGATTACTGGGCCAGCAATCACTTTAAGCAATCACACATCATGGTATGATTTTGCATATACATTTGCAGCAATTTATCCAAAAGGGACTACATTTTTAGCAGCAGAAAAAATGTTTTATGATCGACGAATGGGGTTTTGGTTAAAGTTAGCAAAGGCTATACCAAAAAAACTATTTAGAGCAGATCCAAAAGCCGTCCATTCTACATTTAAACTATTAAAACAAAATGAAATTGTATCAATATTTCCTGAAGGTCAAATATCTACGACTGGTCGCCCTATACCAATTAGTTTTGCTATTGCAAAACTAGTTAAAAGAGCAAGAGTTGATGTCTACGCAATTACTCACGAAAATGCATCCTTGGTCAATCCAGCATGGTCTAAAAAAAGCTTTAAAGGCAAAATATATACTTCTATATTGCCAATATTATCTAAAAACGAAATTGAATTCCTGTCTGAAAATGAAATCTACAATCGTATTGTAGATAAGTTAGCTGTTGATTCATCAGTTATTAACTTATCTAAAAAACTTAAGTTTAAAGGTAAAAATATTAAAGGTTTAGAAAACGTTATTTATCAATGTGATAAATGCAAACATGTTGGTTTAAATACACATAAAAATGAAATAATTTGTCCAAGTTGTAATTCTAGAAGAATTTATGATTTATTTGGTCTACTTGATAATAAAACAATTTATGAAGTGTATGAAAAACAAAAATTATATTTTATCGATTCACTTAAAGAAAACTCTAACTTTAAAATTGAAAGTTCAACAATACTTGAAAGTTATGATAACGATTTAATTAAACCTTTAGGTAAAGGAATCATCACACTTTCAAAACATGGTTATAATTATCAAGGTAGTTTTAGAAATCAGGATGTAAACATTCAAATACCTATTGAAGATGTAGCTGCTCTACCTGGTGATTTAGGTAGAAACATTCAAATATATTATAACGATGAATTTTATCAATTTAAATTACCGGTTCATTACCTTCCTTCTTTGTTTATATTATTTAGCGAAGTATTATATGAAAAGGTAACTGGCAATAAATCAAGTGGTATCTTCTAACCAAAAGGTGCGTTTACTTTTGTAAACACACCTTTTTATTTATAATTATTAATTATTATTCAATTACTTTACTCCAAATAAAATCAAATAATTCTTCAAAATCATCTGTTGGATACTTTTGTCAAGTACCAGGTAACCATTCCTGTAAATTATTTTCAACTGTTAGTTTAATGCCTGTAATACATGAAATAATAACTCCTGTTTGAAGCACTATATGGTGGAAATAATGATATCAGCACCATTCAAAATAGGATTTTAAGTTTTATTGTTACTTGAACTTCACCATATAAAGTAAGTCTTCATCATACCTGATTTTAGCATGTCTAGTTAATATTAACTTGGCTATAAGATATCCTAATTTTTTCATTATTTTAGTATAAGTAAAGAAACACTTTCAACTAATGATGTATAAGGAAACATATCAATTGGGATAATTTCTTTTACAATATAAGATTTACTTAATTGACTTAAATCTTTAGCTAAAGTTGATGGGTTACAAGATCCATAAACTAAACGTTTAGGTTTAAACTTAAGTATTGTATCTATAGTTGATTCACCTAAACCTGATCTTGGTGGATCAAATAACATGATATCGATTGTTTGGTTTTTTAGTTTATTTAAGGCTTCTTCAAAATCTGATTGTATGACCTCAACATTTCTAATATTATTATTATTTAAAGAAATTTTTGCAGAGGTTGCTGCATCTTTATTAATTTCTATAGCATATACTTTTTTGGCTTTATCAGCAATATAGTGAGATATTGGTGCACTACCAGCATAAGCATCAATCACAATATCATTTTCAGAAACTTCAGATAATTCAACCATTTTTTTGTAAAACTTATCTGCTTGAGTTGTATTAAGTTGGAAAAAAGCATCAGGTTTTAAACTAAACTTAAATCCAGATAGTGATTCATCTACTGTCTCTTTACCATATATTAGTTTAGTTTTATTGGTAAAAAAACTTTGTTTAACTTCTGAATTAATCACATCATAAACTGAAAGTATTTCAGGATGATGTACAACCAGTTCATTGACAAATTCAATCATTTTATTAACTTTTTTAGGTATGATAAATGAAACTTGAACTTCCTCTAAGTTTTCTGTAATTCGTACAACTGCGTGTGATATATCACCTTTTTTTGTTTTAGGATCGTAAGCATCAATTCCTAGTTTATCCATTAGTAATGTAATTGTTGTAAAAATTTCATTAATCTTTTTATGTTGAATACCACAGTCTTCAATTGGAATAAACTGATTAGAATTTCTAGCGTACATACCAAAACGATTCTTACCATTAATTTTTCTTAAAGGCAAAGAAGCTTTATTACGATAATGCATCGGGTTATCCATACCTATTGTTTCTTTAATTAAAGACTTATCGTATTTTTTCATGTACCTGTCAAGTGCTTTACTTAAAATATCCTTTTTTTGTCCCAGCATTGCCACATAATTAAAATGCTGAACTTGACAGCCACCGCATAAATCATAAACAGGACAAAAAGGTATAATTCTTTGTTTTGATTTTTTTAATGTCTCAACAACTTTTGCTGTTGCTCTATTTGGAAATACTTCTTTAATTTGTACCTTTACAGTTTCACCTGGTAATGCTTGATCAATAAAAATAGCTAGTCTTTCATGATAGCCAATGCCTTCACCATTGATACCCATTCTTTTGATATCTACTTCGATAATATCATCTAATTTTACATTTTGCTGCATAATTTCACCTTCTAAAATAATTATAACATAATACTTATAAAGCCATTAAAAAACCAGTTTAATAACTGGTTTTAAATGAAGTGGAGTATATCAATAGCAAGACGTTCTGGATCATCTACAACGATTGAATGACCACAGTTTTCATATATAATTACCTCAGCCTCGGGGAATAATGAAACTGTTTCATCAAACATAATTTTTGGTACAGTTAAATCTTTATTGCCCCAGATAATTAGTGTTTTAGCTTTTAATTTGCTTATTTTATTATTACCCATACTATATAAACTGTTTTGGTTAGTAATATTAAAGTTAGCTAAAGCCCAATCCACATCAACTAAGTTTCTTTGTTTGATTGCCTCTTGCATCCATAATAAGTTTTTATCCTTATTAGGTTTCTTACCCGTATAAATAGTTACATCATAAATGTATGCAAGCATTTGAGCATTTTTTTCTTTGTATATATTTAGTAATGGTAGTACCTGAACAGGATCTAATGCCATTTCACTTTTTGATTTGTATATATTTGGAAAGTCAGGTTGTCCTTTTTCATTTTTTACAAATACAGGATAACCTTTGGGTGAACCTGATGAAAGTAACACTAAGCTGTTGACCATATTTGGATAATTGCTTGAAAATTCCATCGCAATATTTCCACCTAAAGACCAACCAACTATATGTACATGATTTATTCCTAGTACATCCAAAAACATTTTTAAGTCATCAGAAAAATCTGTTAATGTTTCAATGTTATTATTGTATGTTGAATTGCCAAATCCTCTTAAGTCTGGTGCAATAACACGAAGGCCATTTGGTAATTTTTCAAATAGTGGTTCGAAAAATATTGCCGACGAGGTATTACCATGAATTAGTAATAATGTGTCTTTTGAATCGCCTTGCTCAAAGTAATGAATTGTTTCATTATTTGGAAGTAACACTTCTTTATTCTTCATATAAACATCCCCTTTAAATTTTAAATTCTAATTCTGTCTTTAAAAATCCTATAAGTATTGTTGTAAAAATTTCTGGTACTTCATACATGGATGCATGTCCAACATTTGGCAATATAACAAGTCTAGAATTTGGTAGATTATTATTTAAGATGCGTTGATGAACAAGTGGTGTTAAATAATCATCTTCTGCACCGACTATCATTACAGGTGTTGTGATATCTTTAATATTGTTTCTTATATCATAGTTTTCTGCAGAATTAGTTAGTCTGATCATACGATCTAAAAAGTTCGTATCTTTGAAGGCACCATTTGTTAATATTTGTTTTCTATTAGCCATCCATTCAGCTTTTTTATTATTAAACTCTTTAGAATAAATAACTGGAATTGTAGCCTCATAGTAGTTAAGAGTATCTCTTGATTCTGCGTACTCATTCCATTTGTGTCCAGTAAGAGCTAGTGTTTTAGTAGTATATGCAACAGAGTTATAAATAATTAGACGATCAAGTTTATTAGGATATTTTAAAGCAAATTGCAGTGCAACTTCACCACCATAACTAATGCCGACTAAATGCACTTTATCAATATTAAGGTGATCTAGTAATGCTTTGACTAAGTCAACTTGAACAGTTTGAGTATAATCTGTTTCATAAGAGTCACTTTGCCCTTGGTCTAAAAAATCTAAGCGAATAAGCATGAAGTTATTACTAATGGTATGCACAAATGGTTCCCAACTTTTTGTAGACATCATTATGCCATTTAAAATTAGTACTGGATTACCTTCACCTTTGATATCATAGTACACATTTTTATCTAAATATTTAAAGTAACTCATGAATCTTGCCCTATATACATTAATTCTTTTGCTTCTTTTGTTAATTGGTCTCTAAATTTAGGATGTGCAATAGAAATAAGTAGTTTGGCTCTTTCAGCAATTGTTGTACCTCTTAAAGAAACAATACCATATTCAGTAACAACATAATCGACATCATTTCTAGATAATGATATACCTGCACCAGGTTTTAAAGTTGATACAATTTTTGATACTTCTTCACGTTCTCCAGTTTCTGGATTTTTTACCATTGCAGTTGAATATAGTGTTATAAATGATTTACCACCTTTTGAATTCTGAGCTCCAATTGCAGTATCTGCTTGTCCACCAGTTCCTGAAAATTGAACATGTCCAATTGATTCTGATGCACATTGACCTGTTAAATCTACTTCTATTGTCGTATTAATACTTATTTGATTATCGTTTTTACCGATAATTGCAGGATCATTACCTTCAACGCCACGCATAAAATAAATACTTGGATTATTATCTAAAAAATCATATAATTCCTTTGAACCATAGGCAAAGGCTGTAACATGACGACCTTTAAAAAAGTTTTTCTTATTGCCAGTAACGTTGCCTGATTTAATTAAATCCATCATTCCGTTTGTGAACATTTCAGTATGGATTCCTAAATCTTTTTTATCTTTTAACGATGCAGCTACAGCATTAGGAATACCACCTATACCAAGTTGAAGTGTTGCACCATCAGGAATTTGTTCTGCAACCAGTCTACCAATAATTAGGTCCTTTTCATTTGGTTCAGCATTTTGAATCGATGGTACAGGATAATTTGATTCAATAATATAATTTGCTCTTGAAATATGAACTTGATTATCTCCAAATGTTCTTGGAAAATTTGGATTAACTTCAAAAATTACAATATCAGCAATCTCAATAGCATCCATTTCATAAACATTTTGCACAGATAAAGATACAAATCCATGTTTATCTGGCATAGATGTAGACATTGCAAATACGTTTGGTTTTTTATGTTGAAATCTTTTTTTACCAGCTAAATGTAAATGATTTGGAATATATGAAATATTACCGTTTTTATGAATTTTTCTTAGCGTATTCGTATAAAACCATCCACCAACGTTGAAAGATTCTTTGTATTTGGGATTCATGAAAAATTCTGCTTCTAATATTGGTAAACATGAAGAAACAGTGACGTTTTTAACATCATTAGCAACTTCATGTAAAGCATTCATAAAAGCTTGTGGTTCTGCTGCTGTCATACCAACAACAACATGATCATTTGATTTTACTAATTTAACAGCTTCATGTGCTGTAATTAATTTATCTTTATACATTCTTTTTAACACTCCTTAATTTAGGATTTCATTGGTCCCCATTTTATAATGTTTGCTGCCCATACATAACCGATACCTGCAGCTAACATAGCCATTACTGTACCATCTTTAACTTTACCTTGTTCTAAAGCTAAATGAAGTGACAAGATTTGGTCAATTTGACCAATATGACCATAGTCTTCTAAATAAATTGTTTGGTCTTCCTTTAATCCTAAATCACTTAACATTGACATATGTCCACTGCGTTTAATATGTAAAATATTTAAAAAGTCTATGTCTTTTCTCTCTAAATTAGATTTTCTTAGAGATTCATCTATACATTTGTACCAATTAGGCATAGATACCTCATTGAGACGATTTTTCATTTTAACCGGATCCATTAATCTAAGTGAATGTTTAGCCTCGCTTAGATTTTCTTTTGTTATTGGATTTATTATACCACCTATTTCGACTCCAGCAGTACGTGATAATGAACCATCAGCAATCATATGGCTACCTAAAAGTAGGTTTTTACCATAATTTTTCTTTAAAATAATTGCGCCACCACCAGCACCTAAGTTATACATCATTGACATATTCTTGTCTGTATAGTCTACAAAATCACCATTTCTATAACCTCCAACAACCATTACAACATTAACCTCTGGGTCAGCGATTAACATATCCTTAGCCATTTTTAGAGCCGATACGGTTGTACAACATCTATTTTGCACGTCAATACCCCATGCATTTGTAGCACCAATTCTATCTTGTACATAAAGTGCAGATGTTGTTAGTGGATATTCTTTCCATTCTTCAGATACACTTAAAATAATATCTATATCTAATGGATTCATACCTGTATTTTTTAATGCATCAAGTGCAGCTAAGGCACCCATTTCCTGAGTGCCATCACTTTCACTTGATGAAGGAATAACTTTTGATTTAATACCTAATTTATCTATGACAGCCTCTTCTGACCAAATACCTTTAGTAGCTTCAGCAATTTCTTTAGCAGTCATACGGCCTTTTGGTAAATAAATACCTGTGCCGACAATACCTACATGTTCTTTCATGTCATTCTCCTCATCTTAAATTTTTAATTATAATCTCATGCCGCCATTAACATTAATTGTTTGGCCAGTAATATATGAAGAGTCATCACTTGCTAAGAATAGTGCAACTTTTGCGATTTCTTCTGGTTGACCTAAACGATTTAACATTGTAAGTGCTGCAAATTTATCGAGTAAATCTTGTGGAACTGTTTTTAAAATATCAGTCATAATATATCCTGGAGCAATTGCATTCACACGTACATTTGCACCTTTAAGAGCAAATTCTTTTGCCCAAGTCATAGTTAACCCAATTACACCAGCTTTAGTTGCTGCATAGTTTGCTTGTCCAATATTACCAAAAACACCAACTACTGATGAAATATTAATAATTGATCCTGAACCTTTAGTTTGCATTTGAGGTCCAACTAGACGTGTTAAGTTCCATACACCTTTTAAGTTGACATCAATAACAGCATCCCATTGTTGCTCAGTCATTTTTCTTGTCATAGCATCTTTAGTAATACCAGCGTTATTTACTAAAATATCAATTTGACCATATTTGTCAATTACAGCTTGGTAAAATTTTTCAACACCTGTTACATCTGTAACGTTTAAGTACATACCTTCAACATTTGGATGTGAATATGAAAGTTCACCTAAATCTCCAGCAATAACTTTTGCACCCGCTTCAGCATATGCTAAAGCAATTGCTTGTCCTAAACCTTTTGCACCACCTGTAATAACCGCTACTTTACCTTCTAATTTTTTCATTTTAGACTCCTCTTAGATTTTTTTTAAGATGACAGATGTACCCATACCGCCACCAATACATAGACTAGCTAGACCAACTTTATGATCTTTATTTCTTAATAAGTTATGAATTAATGTAACCATAATTCTATTTCCTGATGCTCCAACTGGATGACCCAATGCAATTGCACCACCATTTGGATTAGTCTTGTCTAATATCATGCTTTCTTTAATGTTTAATTCTTGTGACAATTCACGAACAACACCTAAAGCCTGTGCTGCGAACGCTTCATTTAATTCAAAAGTATCAATATCTGTTATTTTTAAATTAGCAATTTTAAGTGAATTAATAATAGCTTGGACAGGTCCTAAGCCCATTACACTTGGTTCTACACCAGCTTGTCCAACTCCAATAATCTCAACTAGTGGTTTAAGATTGTGTTTTTTTACCATTTCTTCGCTTGCTAATACCATAAAACTTGCACCATCATTAATTCCTGATGAACTTGCTGCTGTAACAGTACCATCTTTTTTAAATGCTGGACGTAATGCAGCAATCTTTTCTCTTGTAGTTGTATAGTTAATGTATTCATCTTTATCAAATACAATATCAGCTTTTCTAGTTTTAATTGTAACTGGAATAATTTCTTCAACAAAAAGACCTGCTTCTTGAGCTGCTTTTGCTTTAACTTGTGAGTGATATGCAAAATCATCTTGCATTTCTCTAGTAAACCCATGTTTATCAACAATGTTTTCAGCAGTAATACCCATATGATAACCTTCAAAAGCATCTGTTAGACCTTCAGTTACCATGTAGTCAATTAGTGATAGGTCCCCCATTTTAACACCATTACGTACCGTACCAGGTACCAAATAAGGAGCCTGAGACATTGATTCAACACCACCAGCTACAACCATATTTGCTAATCCTGCTTTAATCGAAGCAAAACCTGTAATTACAGATTTCATTCCAGATCCACAAATCATGTTTACACCATAAGCTGGTACGTCTGGTGCAATTCCTGCTTTAATAGAAATTTGTCTAGGTAACCCTTGTTTTTGTCCTGCAGGAAGAACATTACCGATAATAACTTCATCAATCCATTCTGATTTGATGTTATTTACTTCTAGAGTTTGTTTTAAAACTTGTGAACCAAAATCAGCTGGAGAAATTTGAGCCAGAGTTCCTAAGTAAGAACCAATCGCACTTCTTTTCGCTGCAACTACATATACTTTACTCATAGTTTTACCTCTTTTTCTTTTAATGAATTATATAATATGAATATTTGTTCATATTTATTTTATCATCATTTCAGATCATTGTCAATATAAAATGAAAACGCTTTACAAGTTTTATTATACTTTTATATTTTTTGATTAAAAAAGCGTTGATTTTTAACTCTAATCAACGCTTTTTATCACCGTGTTATATTATTTTTTTAATACGTCGCTGATTGATTCAACTTCACGTACTTTTGCAAAAGTTACTTGTGGTGAATAAACAAATTTAGTAAATGCTAATGAGTCTAATCCAAAGCGGTTTCCATCAGCCCAGTTAACTGTACCAGCTAAAGGTAATTTGATTGGAGCAGATTCTGCAAGTTCAATGAATGATTCCCATGTTAATGTATCAAAATCTTCTACTCTTTCAAGTAATGCAACAAAAGTTTTAGCTGCAACATAACCAGCCATTGCATATGGGTTAGCCCATAATGATTTAGCTTTTGTAGTACCACTTTCACGTGTAGAATCGTTTAATAATTTAACAAATTCCCAATATTCAGCTGTAAATCCTGGTAGATATGATAATGGTAATGCAAATCCATCAAGAGTACCGTCTCCACCAACTTGTGCTTCTGTTGGAGCTGGAGCTGTTACATCAACGATGTCAACCCAAGCATTAGCATATACATTATATGGAAGTGGTTGAGCAACATCATCTACTTTAGCTTGTGCTGGAGTAAATACTGTAGCAGCATTTACATAAGAAGTAATAACTGGTACTGTAGAGTTTTGTTCTCTTAAAGCTGTTGCAGCTGCAGTTGCAGGCGCTTGGTTAGATGATAAGATGATTACATCTGGATTTTGTGCTAAACCAGTAGTAACTGTTGCAGCAGCATTTAAAGCAGCAAAAGGTAATTTAACTACTCTATTTGCAGCAACACCTTGTGCAGCAAGTTCTTCATCGATACCTACTTTAATAGACTGTCCTGCATCATCATCAGAATATAAAACTAAAATTTTACTATCTGCACCAAGTTTTTGATCTCCATTTGGTCCAAATAAACTTTCATGTAATGCACGAGCAACTAACATTCTACCTTCAGTTCTATAAATAGGTTGAACTGATAAGATGTTTGATCCAACACCACTTGAACCGTTATAATAAAGTGAGTTAACACCTGTAACACCATAAACCATTGGAATTCCAGATTCTAATAAATAGTCCATAGTTGCATTAACTGTATTTGTACCAAAGTGTCCCACTAATGCAAATACTTTATCTTCTTCAACAAGTGTTTTAGTATGAGCAAGTCCTTGTTCACCATCAAAATTGTCATTATAGTGAATAAATTCAATATCTCTACCATCGTTTGATGCATTATATTCATCAAACACAACTTGCATAGCTAAGTTAAATGGTACACCTACCCCTGCGAATGCACCTTCTGTAGCCGCAGTATTACCGATTATAATTTTATCAGCTGTAATACCTTGAGCTGTATTTTTGGTTGTATCACAACCAAGTAATACGACTGCACTTAGTGCAACCATCATTACTAATAATAGTTTTTTCATTTTTTCTCCTTTTTTTACGCAAAATATTGCGTTTTTCTTTCTTTATTTATATTATAACATGAAAACGCTTACTGTGAACCTTTATTCATATTTTTCTTGAAAGAAAATTAATTGTTACTTCCAAGATAAGTACTAATAAGTGATTCATCATTTAAAATGTCTTTTGCCTTACCATGAGATTTAACTTTTCCAACCTCTAATAAATAAACATAGTCAGCAATTTTAAGTGTTTGCTTAGCATTTTGTTCAACGATGAGTATTGTTCTACCATCTTCTTTAATCTTTTTAATTATATTAAATATATCTTTAATAATAAGTGGTGCAAGCCCTAGTGATGGTTCATCAAGTAATAAGAACTCTGGAGAACCCATAAGTGCACGTCCAATGGCTAACATTTGTTGCTCTCCACCTGAAAGTGTAGATGCTTGTTGTTTGCGACGTTCTTTTAGGATTGGAAAGTATGAGTATACTTCTTCTAAATTATTTTGTAGAAGAAACTTTCTTTTCTTCTTAATACCATCTTCTTTAACAGATTTAATTGAGTAAGCTCCAACCATCAAATTTTCTTCAACTGTTAGACCATTTAAAATCATACGACCTTCAGGTGATTGCATAATACCTTTTTTTACTATCTCATATGATGGTAAGTTTTGTATTTCTACCCCGTTGTAAATAATTTTTCCTGATTTAACCTTTGTTAATCCAGAAATAGACCTAATTGTAGATGTTTTACCAGCACCATTTGCTCCTAGTAGTGCAACAATTGAACCTTTAGGTACAACCATACTTACACCTTTAACAGCTTTAACAATGCCATAATCAATTTCTAAATCCTTGATTTCTAGTAGTATATTATTCATCATCTTCTTCTCCTAAATAAGCTACTCTCACATCATGGTTCAATTGTATTTCACGTGGCACATCAAGTGCAAGTTTTTTACCAAATGAGATCGCACATACACGTTCGCAAATACTCATAACTAATCCCATATCATGCTCTACAAGGAAAATTGTAACTTTATATTTTTCATTAATTTCTTTAATGACATTGGCCAGATCGATTGTTTCATGATCATTAAGCCCAGCTGCAGGCTCATCAAGAATAATTAAACTTGGATCAGTCATTAAAGTTCTTGCAAGTTCCACTTTTTTTAGTACACCATATGGTAGACCATAAGGTGATCTAAACGCGTATTCTTCAATTTTTAAGTCCTTTAGTATTTTATAACCCTTAGTTCTTAGTACCATTTCTTCACGTTTTGTTCGATTAGAGTTGACCATATGTTCTAAGTAATCAGTTAATAACAATGAGTGACCGGCAACTAATAAGTTATCTAATACAGTTAATTCCCAAATAAGTTCAACGTTTTGAAATGATCTTGCAATACCTTCATGAATAATATCATGTGTTTGAAGTTTATTTAAATCAACAATATCATTTTCCTTATTTCTAAAATAAATACTTCCGCCAGTAGATTTATAAAACTGAGTTATACAGTTAAATACAGTTGTTTTACCTGCACCATTTGGTCCAATCAAACCAAATATTTCACCTTTTCTAACTTCAAAACTCAAATCATTTACAGCCTTGATACCACCAAAATACATTTTAAGACCACGCACTGATAATTGAATGTTCCCATCACTATAAATTGCTATTTTATTTTCTAAAGATTCTTTTTTATGTGTTAATTCTATTTTTTGTTTTTCACTTAAGTTTTTTTGAACTAATTGATTATCTATTTCAACAAGCAACTGTTTTTCTTCTTTTAGGGTAGTTAAATTTCTTTCATTAATTTTATCGTTTAATTCTTTTATTAATAATTCGAACTTTTCTTGTTTTTTATTTATTTTATCGATCAAATTAATTGTCTTAATATTTAACTTTTCAAATTTTACATTCATTTTTTCAATACGAGCTTTTCTTAAGTTCGTTTGTTTTTCTATAATTTTACTGAATTTTGATTTTTCATCTTCAGTATATGTTAGATTTGAATATTTTATTCCTAATAATCTTGAATACTCATTTCTATCTTCTAATGCTTTACCATCATAAACACTTAATAAAGAATCTAGATTTTCCATAGATTTGTTTTTGTTTTTAAATCTTCGGCGTTTCCAATATGCTTTTTTGTCATATTGTTCTAATTTCTTAGTAATTATTTCACTGTTATGATGAATACCTTCTAATCTCTTATTGGCAACATTTGTATCCTCAGTAAAATATCTATCAATTTCTATTAGTTTTTTACTCTTATATTCTTCTAGTTTTTTCTTGTATTCATACTCAAGACCAATTAAATAATTTAATTTTAGTTGAGTGCGGCGTCTTTTAACAGTATCCTTATTCATCATTGCCATAATATGACACCTTCACTTTCTTAATTAACTTTTTAATACCTTTTTTGATATCACTAAATAGTTGTACCAACCCACCAGGATAAAACATTACTACAACAATAATTAAGACACCATTTAAAATAATGGAATAGGTTCCCAGATTAAATCTTTGGAATACCGCTAGATCTAATCCAAATATAACAAACGTTCCTAAAATAATACCCCAAATTGATTTTGTACCCCCAATAATTACCGCTGCAAGTATATTTAAAGCAAATGTTAATCCAACAGAGTTAACGTTTGCATTTCTTAAATAAAGCATACTTAATACACCTGCTAGTGTTCCATATATACCTGAAATAACAAATGAAAATAAACGATATTTTAATAATTTAATACCCATAGTTTGTGCGGCTGTATCACTATTTTTAATAGATAATAGCGCACGACCAGTTGGAGATTTAATTAAGTTATAAATGACTATCATACCAATCACTAAGAAAATAGCAGTAAATATGATTGCATCGTTTGCCAATAAACGATATCCAAAAATTTCTAAAGGCTTTGGATTTTCACCACTTAAAAAGCCACCTGTTGTTCCTGATGCATAATTAGGAATATTGCGAATAACTTCTACTACAATTTGTGATAAACCCATTGTAACAATTGCTAGATACATTCCTGAAATTCTTAAACTGACAAATCCAAAGAGTATGGACACAAAAATAGAAATAATTATTACAACAACAATTGCAATTAGCAATGGTTGATCTAAATATCTATAAACATAGTGTAAACCAAATGAACCTATCCCAACAAAAGCTCCTGTTCCTAAAGATGCCAACCCACCATATCCTAGTAAAAGTGCAAATCCTAAACCAGCAAGTGCATAATATGAAGTCATTACTATTGCAGAATGTAGGCTTGGTGTAAATAGGCTAGATGCTAAACTAAATATCACCAAAACAATTCCCACCATAACAAAAGCAAATTGAGGTTTTTTAATAATTGGCATTATTTTCTCATTAAGTAATCTTTTCATGTCAAACCTTCTTCATAGTTTTTTTACCAAATATACCATTTGGTTTAAGTAATACAATTAGCATGATTGCTAGATAGATAATTACATTACCCCACTGTGCCAATCCATATTTGACTAAGATCATCGGGATTCCAACTTGGCCAAAGTTTAATAAGAATGCTCCAATTAACGGACCATAGAATGTTGAAAAACCTCCTAAGATTGAAGCATAAAATGCATCAATTTGCATAGGTGTCATTGCTGCTATTGTAAGTGAGGATATCGCAGCTGTATAAGTTATCGCTGATAATGCACCTAATGCACCAGCAATACCCCAACTTAAAGCATTAATTCTATTTGTATTTACACCCATTAATCCGGCAACACGCTCATTAGATGCAACACTTCTAACAGCGAGTCCCCACTTAGTATATTTAAGCGTTAAGAATAACCCAATAATAATAACAGATGAAATCGCTAAAGTAATTAAACGGTGAGCGGGTATAAATATTCCTGAATTGAAAAGTTCAACTGTACTTTCAGTAAACTTAAAACTTGCTCTTGTTGTTGTAGGTCCAAAAACAAGTGGAATTACTCCCGTTAAGACTATTACTAGTCCCATAGTAATGATTTGTTTTGTAGCAGCATTAGTATATTTAGCATTTCTAAATATAACAACATCAATTAAGTACCCTGCAATAAAAGATACGAGCATACCTCCTAAAATAGGTAGTATTAGAGTTAATGGATTATTAATTGAAACACTAGGTAGTCCAGTTAAATCACTTACACCTTGTTGATCAATTAAATAACTTGTTGTATAAGCACCTAAAATACCCAACATACCTTGAGCAAAATTTGTTGTTGTACTTGTCTTAAAAATTAAAACAATCCCAAAAGTCGCTAAAGACAAGAATGAGAAAGTTATAAGCGCATTTGTAATCATATTCAAAATCGGTATCATTTCTATCCTTTCACATGTTAACCTTATATTTGCATCTACTACTTGCGATGTTAACATTAACGTTAAAAAAACTATTGTAACATGAATATTTATTCAGTTACATCTTAACATGTTTTAATTTATAAAGTCAATACTTTAATCAAAAAATATGTAATCGTTTACATTACAAATTATAACTGTGCACTTTATTACTTGTAATTTAAAGTATATTCATATAAAATGGTTATCAGGAGAATACAATCATGAAAATTAACTCAATTCGCTTACCAAAAACAGCTACTGGATATAAATCATTCCATAGAATAATTGATGTATCAAGAAAACTTTTTGCAGAAAAAGGATTTTTGGCAACATCTACTAATCAAATTATTTCTGAGGCAAAAGTTGCTATCGGTACTTTTTATATTTACTTTGATGATAAACGTGCAGTTTATGACTATTTATTAAACGATTACTCTAAAAGAATTCGTAAAGAAATTCAAACAAAGGTTAAAGATCTTCCAACACGCTATGAAAAGGAACGTGAAGGTTTACGCGCTTTTATTAATTTCTCGCTTCAAGACCGATTAAGTTATAGAATTATTTGGGAATCAATGTTTGTAGATAGAACACTTTTTATAGAATATTATTCTAACTTTGCTGAAGTCTACTCAAAACAACTTCAAATTGCAGTCGAATCTGGTGAAGTGGATAAAAATATCGATTTAGAAACTTTATCTTTCGCACTTATGGGTATATCAAATTTTGTTGGGCTACAAGTTGTTTTTAAAGAAAAAATCACAGATGAAGAAATTGATCTAATTATTAATAATGTGATGTATTTCTTACAAAACGGTATGTTCAATATGCCTCTTAAAAAATAAAAACTGAAAGTTCATACTTTCAGTTTTATTTTGTCTTAATTACTATTTTGAAGACGTAAGACATCACGTGCAATCATTACTTCTTCGTTTGTAGGTATAACCCAGATTTTAACTTTAGAATCTTTATGTTGTATTTCTTTATCGCCTCTTGAGTTATTCTTTTCATCATCAATAATGATTCCTAAAACCTCAAGACGTTTACATACTAAGCTACGTACTTCTTTAGCATTTTCACCAATACCTGCGGTGAATACTAAAGCATCAAGTCCACCTAATAATACATAATATGATGCAATATAGTCAACAATACGTTTCGCTTGAATATCAAGTGCTAATTTAGCTCTATGATTTCCTTCGTTTGCTGCCGATACTATATCTCTAGAGTCATGTGATACACCAGAAATACCTAAATAACCACTCTTTTTATTGAGTTCATTTAATGTTTTTTCTAAAGAATATCCTTCTTTTTGTTGCATTAATTGGAAAATTGATGGATCAACATTACCGCTTCTAGTTCCCATTGGGAAACCTTCAAGTGGTGTAAGTCCCATAGATGTATCAATACTCTTTCCATTTAATACTGCTGTAACAGATGCTCCATTACCAATATGTGCAACAATAATTTTTGATTCTTCTTTACCTAATCGTTTTTGTGCTTCCTCAGATACATATTGGTGTGATGTACCATGGAATCCATATTTTCTAACACCATGTTTTTCATACCATTCATAAGGTGTACCATATAAAAAGTTAACTTCTGGCATTGTTTGGTGGAAAGTTGTATCAAATACAGCAACATGTAGTACATTTGGTATTGCTTTTCTAAATGCGTTAATACCAATGATATTTGCCGGATTATGTAATGGTGCTAAGTCATTTAAAGCTGCAATCTTTAAAACAACATCATCGTCAATTACAACAGACTCTTTAAATGTTTCACCACCTTGAACTACTCGGTGTCCAACCCCTTGAATTTCATCTAGTGATGAAATAATCTTATGTTCTAATAAACCTTTAATAACTAAATCAACTGCAACAGAGTGATCTAAAACAACTAAATCAGATTGTTTGCTTGAACTACCATTAAAATTTATTTTGAACTCTGCATTTTTATTTCCAATTCTTTCAACTAATCCTGAAGCTATTTCGAATTCTTCAGGCATTTGTAATAATTGGAATTTTAAACTGGAACTACCTGCATTTACTGATAAAATTTTCATAATCATTACCTTCCTATCTATAAAGATTTTAACTTAACATGAATGATTATTCAAGTGTTAAATTAATTTTGTATTTTAAACGATAAAATAATTGTATATTGCAAGAAATTGCAAAATTGTACCCATTCCTACGAAAATATGCCAAATAAAGTGAAAATATTCTTTATTTGATTTTTTATAGAATATAACACCTAATGAATAACTTAAACCACCAAGTAAGATTAACCACATTGAAGCCATACTAAAATGGTATAAATCATACATAAAATATAATCCACTCCATCCGATAAGTAAGAATATAATTACGTGCATAGTTTGAAACTTATAAACCCAAATAGATTTCAATATGATACCCAATAAAATTAATAACCATTGACCAATAAATAAAGACAATCCTATACTAATAAAATTTTCTATTCCAAATAGTGGTTCTTGAAAACTCGGAAGTAACAAAAATATTGGTGCAAACGTTCCACCTATTAACATATAAATTGATATATGATCAAATCTTTTAAATAAACCCTTAGCTTTAGTAAAACTAAGTGCATGATACAATGTGGAACTTATATATAGTAAAAACATTGATAATCCAAAAACAATTGATGCTGCCAGTTGCCACCCATTTTGTGACTTTATAATCATCATTATAAGTGCAAATATTGCAAATAAAGCCATCACACCATGAGAGATACTATTTGCTATTTCCTCGCCAATTGTCTGTGCTCTTTTTATTTTTTTTTCTTTACTCACTATTTTACTCCTTAAAGTTTTTTAAGTAATCTTTACCTTTGAGTGTATCGGGTTCAAACTCATATAAATCCGGATAGCCTAATTGTCTTAATACTTCAAAAACTGTAATAGCTACTGCATTTGATAAATTAAGACTTCTAATTTTATCATTTGTAGGTATTCTAAATGTATTAGACTCATTCTCACTCAAAAGTTTTCTATCTATACCATATGATTCAGATCCAAATACTAAATATATATCATGATTGATCTCATTGTACTTAGGGTCTGAATGACTTTTTTTACCATATCTTGAAAGGTAAAAATATGTTCCATGGTGATTTTTTTTGAAACTATCAAAATTAGGATGTATTTCAAAATTAAGGAAATCATAGTAATCTACTGCGCTACGTCTTAATTTTTTATCATCTATTTTAAAACCTAAAGGTTCAATTAAATGAAGTTTAACCCCAGTACCAACACAAGTACGCATTATATTACCAGTATTTTGTGGAATTTCTGGTTGACATAAAACTACATGAATCATGTTAATTGCTCACTTATCTCATCTTCTAAATTTACTCTAATATCAAGAGTTATATTTTTCCTTAAATAGAATACATAGAATACTGCTAATACGTTTGAAATATTCATTGCTGTCCATACTACAGAGTAACTCATTTGAGGGAAAATCCACCACAAGATAAAAAGAATTGGTATTCTTAATAACCATAACCTTATGGATTGTGCTTTCAATCCAATTTTTGATTGCCCACTTCCATTAAATATTGCCATATGATTTTGGAATATTGACATAAATGGTTGTGTCAATAAAAGCCAGAATGTGTATTGAATGGATATTTCAATTAATTTAGGATTAGAGTTTCCTACCAACATAATAACAAAATCTCTTCTAAATAAGATTGCAATAGATATAGCAACAACTGTAATAGTAAATGTTAGGAGTCCTGACTCTTTATAGGCTTGTAGGGCTCTTTCGGGTTGTTTATTTCCAATGTTTGTACCAATAAATACTGCACTAATTGTAGTGATAGCATATATTGGGTTCATAAGTAGGTTTGATAACTTATTACCTGTTGAAAAACTTGCAGAAACTACATCTCCAAACTGTGTTAATACGAATCCATTAATGATTAAAAAACCAAAAAATGTTACTGAATGAGATACAGTTGCAGGATATGCAAATGGCCATATTTCTTTTAGTGTGTCTAGTTTCGGTATTAAAGATTTTGGATTAATTTTGATATATTTTTTACTAGTTAATAGATCTATAATCATTAATGGTACAAAAACAAGGTTACCTATAACAGTAGACCATGCTGCACCTTCTACTCCTAAATTAAGTATTGATACAAAATACCAAGTCAGTATAATATTTAGGATAATACCCGATATATTTAATAAGGTTGGTATAATTGTGGAACCTTGAGCTTGTCTGATTGCTTGATAAACTAAGAAAAATATGACACCTACAAGTTCAAAACTTCTAATATTAAAATATACTAAGGCATTGTCAAATGTTTGCTCTTTAGCACCAAGAAGATCTATAAACAACCAAGAAAAACTAACTATTATCAGAGTTAATAATATACCAACAATAATAGCTATCATTAGTAATTGTCCGGAATATGATCTTGCTTTGTTTTCTTTCTTTGCACCTAGAAACTGGGATACTATTGCCATTGCTGCAATAGATAAACCTACTCCAATTGCTAAAATTAAATTATTAAACGACTCATGTATATTTAGTGCTGCAATTGCTGAATCGATTTGAGCTGTCGTAGCATTATCCATTCTTGCAATAAAGTATATATCAACCATACTATTAAAAGATTTAATAAGGTTGTTAATTAAAATCGGTAATGATAGAAGTAACATATAAAGCCAAATGCGTTTACCAGTTAACATTCTATATGTATTTTTTGACATGCCCTTTTCCATTTTTTGTATGCTATCCTTTAATGTTTATGTTGTGTGACTAATTCTTGTTTAATATCCCATAGTTTTTGAGATAAGTCAACATAGTATTCATGTGGGAACTTAAGTCTAATAACTTCTTTCCATAATTTTTCAAACATGACTTCTTTATGTTTTCTAATTTCATTGATTGTTGGTTTATTATAAACTAATTCACCTTCAATAAATATAGGAATTAATAATTTTTCAACTCTATAATTTTCAACTATCTTTTGCTTCCATGGATGTAGTGGATCAAATAAAGTATATGGTTTTGATGCATCAATTTCTTCATCAAATAAAGTAATTACATCAGCTATTGACATATCGTTTTCATCATAAAAACGGTATACTTGTTTAAATCCCGGTATTGTAGTTTTTGCAACATTATCAGAAATCTTAATTTTAGGTACAAGTTTACCATTATCTTCTATTGCTACAAGTTTAAAAACACCGCCAAATACTGCCTCACTTCGAGCTGTAATTAATCTTTCACCTACACCAAATGCATCAATTTGAGCATCTTGATGCACAATTAGATCTCTAATTAAAAACTCATCTAATGCATTTGATACTGTAATTTTAGTATCTGTTAATCCAGCCTCATCAAGCATAACTCTAACCTTTTTAGATAAATATGCTAGGTCCCCTGAATCAATTCTTACACCTTTTAAATATTTACCCATTGGTTTTAATACTTCGTTATGCACTCTAATTGCATTTGGAATGCCTTCATTTAAAGTATCATATGTATCAACTAAGAGTAAACAATTATCAGGATAATTTAGTGCATAGCTCTTAAATGCATCATACTCTGATTTAAAACTTTGTACATAAGAGTGTGCCATTGTTCCTGATGATGGAATACCAAACATAAAATCTGCTAAAGTATTTGATGTTCCTGTAACACCACCAATATAAGCACTTCTTGCACCAAGATTTGCAGCATCATAAGAATGCGCACGTCGCGCACCAAATTCAAAAACAGGTCTACCTTTAGCTTCTCTTACTATTCTTGAGGTTTTTGTTGCAATTAACGATTGATGATTTATAGAAAGTAGTATCATTGTTTCAATTAATTGACATTCAATTATTGGTCCTTTAATTGTAAGTAGTGGCTCATTAGGAAAAATCGGTGTACCTTCCTTCATCGCATAGACATCTGATGTAAACTTAAAATTTTCTAAATAATTTAAAAAACCTTCATTAAATATCTTTTTTTCTTTTAAAAATTTGATTGTTTCCTTATCAAACTTTAAATTTTCAATATAATCGATAATTGATTCTAGTCCTGCGAAGATTGCATATCCACCTTCATCAGGTATACTTCTAAAGAAAACATCAAACACTGCGATTTGATTATGGCGATTATCATTAAAATATGCATTGGACATTGTTAGTTCATAAAAGTCTGTTAATAACGCTAAATTTCTATTCATAAAAATCACTCCTTAAGTTATTTTAACACTTATTTTTTATAATTCTATAACTATTAAAAATGAATCCCAATTAAGGGATTATTTTTATATTGATGCGTCTAAAATTAGATCGTTTTCAGTATACCAATTCATCTTTATAAACAACATATCTAACCAAAAAACTAAAACTAATGGAAATATAACCATATATGCAATATATAACCATCCATTTAAAGAAAAGTTAGCTATGGTAAGTGGCTGTAATAACCCTACTAAGCCTGAGGTCCCCATACCTGCCCAAACAGCACTGAATTGATGACCAACAGGTATTAAATTAATAAACCATTGATAACCGTCAAATATAAAATACCCTAGAGGTGCAAGTACAAAACTTGCAATTAGTGATGGTATCCATGTTTGAGGTTTTTTCATAATGTTTTTAAATTGAAACATCGAACTTGCAAGTCCAACTGTAAATATTGTGCCAACATTATTCTTACGAATTGATTGAACAGAAAAACCAACCATTTGAGCACTACTTCCAATTGCAGCCGCACACATCGCAGCAATTGCAACAGAATCAGGAATAGCCATTGTATTACCAACGCCAAATGGAATTGAAAATACTGCAATTGCTACACCAGCACTACTTATAAATGGTAATGTAAGTAAAACTCCAAATATAAGTCCAATAAATGCAGATGTTGTAAATGGCTCTAGATTCATAAAGAATCTTATCGTTGCATAAATTGCTTCCATTAATCGATCAATTGGCCAAGATACTAAATATATTACTAAAACAGCTGATAAAATTGTCATGATTGGTATAAAAAATAAATCATATGAAGTCTTTTTCTTAAAGATAGACTTCATGATGAAATATACTCCAATTACAACCAAGTAAGCTGTTATCGGGTTATTAGAAACTGCCGTTGGATCAAACCATCCATGCATTGAAAAATCAACTTTTACGAGTGTTGCTATACCACCTGCAACAGCGAGCATAATTAACTTAAGACCATCTAATTTTAATGATAAACCAATACTTAAACCTATTCCCATACCTAATAAGGAAGTTAGAACAGGTGCTACTCTCATATTTAATACATCTATACCGGTGATAATACCAATAGTTTGTATAATGGCTCCTACAACAATTGTGCCAAATATACCAAATGTCATCGCATTTAATGTTGTTGTTAAAAATGCTTTGACTTTACTCCAGAATTGCGGTGTAGATGATGCCGAATCCACACCCATGTTACTAACTTTACTCATGTGTTTTCTCTTCTTTCTTTCTGAAATTTGTTTGACTATACTAATATAGCATTTTTACAAGAATAATGCATGAAAAACACTAAAAAAGGACTTCTAAAAAACATAAAACCATATTTGTTTCAAAAGTTGGTAAAATGTTTATTTTATAGTACTAGTAACTTTTAAAAAACATTACTTTTTTTCACCTTGTGCTTCAAATCTTTTTTCTTTATGTTAATATTTATTGGATAAATTTAACTAATACTAAACTTTTCCTATGCAAAAAAATAAAACTCATCATAAAAATAAAAAAGTCTCCTTATCTTTGGATTAAAGATCGTAATTATACATCTTTATTTTAAGATTCGGAAACTATTTTAAATTTATTTTGTGTTAGGCTACCTATTTTAATACAAATTAGCACCCCATCATTTTTTTTAGCACCCTTAACTGATTTTTAGCACCCCTAAAATGTGGCTCAACTAAGGCATTTTATTTTATATTGTTTTAATGGAAGCACTATATTCCAAAAGAGATTATTTTACTATCATTTTATCTTAGTTTATTGAGTTTCAGCAAGCTAATTATAAACTACTATATGATCATTATCTGCTACACTAGGCAAAAAACGATATTGTTCGATCATTTCTTCAAAGTTGCTTTTGCTATTTGATATAAGAATGTCAATTTGAAAATCATTACTTAAAAAAAGTCTAATATCTTTTAAATCATTCATTAATACTTGAGTAACTTGATTGCCTTCGATTTTATTTGAGATTTTTTTTATATTCTTCCAGAGATCATTGTTTGTTCCATCTTCATCTCCATTATCGTAGTCAAAAGTATGATAATCTTGTGATGTGACAAGTACCTGGTTATTTTTATGAATTCGATAGAAACACTGAATATGAAGTGAACTTGTAAAATCTTCTTTAGCAAAGTTCAAACACAACATATTAGCAACAAGTTTTATTCTTGTGAGTATTGAGTTATTAACGTCTTCAATTTTTAACATATCATTATTAATCATCATTTCTTCTCCACTTCTTGAAGCAAGGCTTCTAGTTTAAAATTATCTAAGGCATAGGGGTTTTGTACAATTTTAGCACCCTTGAATTGATACCATTTTCTTGTACTTTATGTTCTTTGTAGTTATTATATCATTTGTTGATTCATTAACCCATATTGAATAGGTGAATAACCACCTAGAGTTAATTTTATTCTTTCGTGATTATACCAATAGATATACTCATCAATTGTTCTTATTATATCAGATAATGATTTAACCTTTTGTGTTTTTATTGACCTTTCGTGTTTTTATTGACTATGAAAATTAAAAAGTTCTGAACTAACATACATAAAGTGATTCAAAAACTAGTGTTATTGAAAGAAAAAAGGGATTATCTCCCTATTTTCATATTCTTCATAGTTGATACTATTGTATCAATACTGTTGTGCAAATATGGTCCCCGTGACCGGACTCGAACCAGCACAGTGTGAACTACTTGATTTTGAGTCAAGCGCGTCTACCATTTCGCCACACGGGGATATTAAAGCAAGCCTTTATTACTTACTTTAACTTTTTATTTATAATTTTTAATTGATTTTCTAATATTA
>NZ_JAFR01000008.1 GCF_000526235.1 Acholeplasma granularum ATCC 19168
GAGTTAACCGTTTCTCCAACGGGCCAATGGCGGAGCGAGAGGGATTTGAACCCTCGCACGGGGTTAACCGTCTAACGCGTTAGCAGTGCGCCCTCTTCGGCCTCTTGAGTATCGCTCCATCATAGGCATGATATAAAATCATGCCTTATTATATTAACTTATTTTTTATAATAAGTCAATCATTAATTTAAAGTATTTATCATTGTAAGACCGACTTTGGATTTGTCTTTATCGATGTTTAGTACCCATACAGTAACAATCTCACCAACTGATACAACATCTTTTGGATGTTTAACGAATTTATTTGATAGTTTAGATATATGTACTAGTCCATCATTTTTTAATCCGATATCAACAAATGCACCAAAATCTGTAACATTTCTTACTGTTCCTTCAAGTTCCATACCAATTTGAAGATCTTCAATAGATAGTACATCAGATTTTAAGATTGGTTGCTCATAATCATCACGAGGATCTCTCATTGGTTGAACAAATGCATCTAAGATTAACTCTAATGTATATTTATCTGTATTTAGTTCTTTAGCTGTTTGGTCTAAATTAACGTTATCAGTCCATAATCTAACACTTGGTTTACCAATGTCTTCAGGATTAATTGAAAGTTTTTTCATAACTTCTTTAGCAAGTTCGTAACTTTCAGGGTGAATAGATGTTTGGTCAAGTATTTCATCTGATTCTGGAATTCTTAAGAATCCTACTGCTTGTTCATAAGCTTTTGGTCCTAGTTTAGGAACCTTTAATATATCTTCTCTAGATTTAAATCCACCCACTTCGTTTCTATATGTAACAAAGTTTTCAGCAACAGTCTTACTTAAACCTGATACATAAGTTAAAAGTGATTTACTTGCAGTATTGGCATTTACACCCACTTGGTTTACAACATTTGTAACCACAAAGTTCAATGTATTATCTAATTTTTTAGGTGCAACATCATGTTGATACTGACCAACTCCAATAGATTTTGGATCAATTTTAACAAGTTCTGATAATGGGTCTTGTAGTCTTCTTGCAATAGATGCAGCACTACGTTCTTCAACTGAAAAGTTAGGGAATTCTTCTCTTGCAACTTCACTTGCAGAATATACGGATGCTCCAGCTTCATTAACTATTACGTATTTAGCATTTAGGTTTTGTTCTTTAATAACATGAACAATAAACTTTTCAGTTTCTCTTGATGCTGTGCCATTACCAATAGCTATAAGTTCAAACTTATATTTTTTGTATAATACTTTAATTTGTAATTCAGATTCAAATACTTTTTTAGGATCTGGTTTACCATCTTTAGATTGTTCATGTGGATACATAACACCTTTTTCAAGTACTTGTCCTGTAGGATCAACTACAGTCCATTTACAGCCGGTTCTAAAGGCTGGGTCAATACCAAGTATTACTTTACCTTTAAGTGGTGGTTGAAGTAGTAATTTACTTAAGTTATCTGCAAACACTTCAATAGCTTGATCTTCACCTTTTTCAGATAGTTCTGAACGAATTTCTCTTTCAATAGATGGGAATATTAAACGCTTTAATGCATCTTTAATTGCATCTTTCAAATACTCATCTGCACTTGATGATTTTTTAATTACTTCTTTAATGATGTAGTTTTCCATAGCATCTTTTGTGCCATCAAGCTTTACTGTTATTACTTTTTCTGCTTCTGCACGGTTGATTGCTAGTATTTGATGTGGTTTTATTCTAGAAATTGGTTGACTATAATCATAGTAAATTTCATAAACATTTTTTAAATCAAGTTCCTTACCATTTTTCTTTACTGTTGTAATAATGAGTCCGTGTTTAAATAAGTAATCTCTTAAGTATTTACGAATATTTGCATCATCACTGACACTTTCAGCAACAATGTATTTAGCACCTTCTATGGCTTCTTCTATAGTTTTTACATCATCATTTAAATACTTACTAGCCTCTTCTAAAATATCTTTATTTGGGAAAGATAGTAAAAAGTTTGCAAGTGGTTCTAAACCTTTTGCAATTGCTTCTGTTGCTTTTGTTTTTTTCTTTTCTTTAAATGGACGATAAAGGTCTTCTACTTCAACTAATTTTGTTGCTGCTAAAATTTCTTTTTCAAGTTCAGGTGTTAACATTTCCTTTTCAGCAATTAAACGAATCACATCTTCTTTACGTTTATGTAAGTTATTAGCATATTCAAATAATTGATTGATTTGAAAAATTTGTTCCTCATCCATACCACCTGTCATCTCTTTACGATAACGTGCGATGAAAGGAATGGTTGCGCCATCAGATAGTAGTTCTAAAACTACTTTAACTTTAGCACTTGGTAATTTTAATTCTTTTGATACTTCTTGTACTAATATTTCATTCATATATAGTCCTCCTTCTTTATATATAAATAAAGGGAAAAATTGTTTTTCCCTTTAAGTTATTAGTTAAAACTGTTTAATAATTCTGTTAATTTAGTTTCTGCTGAAACGTTTTTATCTGCTGCATAGAAAGGTCCAAACCAATTTAGGTCTTCACCATTAACAACTTCTAATAAAGCAGGCACTTCATTTCTTGCAGCTTGACCAATACCTGTTTCAATTACATCTTGCCAACCTGTATTTGCTTCAACATCAATATCAACAAAGAACATTGCATGTTCTGGTGATAATACATAATATTTAAAGCCTTTAGATTCTTTTTCTTCAACTGATTCTAAATCAAATAAGTTATCTGCAACAGATGCTGCTGCTTCTTGCCATGTTGTAGGATTAGATTCTGAATAAAAGAATATATAAACAAATTCATATGAATCTAGAGTTTGTTTTAAACCTTCATGTGTAAGGTTTTCAAAGTTCTCACGATTTGATACTTTTTTTACATCATCTAATAAAACATAGTTGTTTGTTTCATATCTTTTTTGTGCTGCATTATTGTCTTTACCAATCAAAGCATCAACAACAAAATATAGTACTACAGATACAAGGGCTACTGCCATAATTAATAAAACTATTTTAAAGAATAATTCGCCTTTTTCAGATTCTTCTTTAATACCTGAAGGGTTTTTTACTACTTTTGGTTTTTCTACTTTTTTAACTTCTTTTTTGTTTACTCGTGCCATGTTTTCCACATCCTTAAATTTTTACGCAAATATATTATACTTAAAAAACACATATTTTACAACCTAAACTTTAGTTTCTAAAACAACAAATGCAATCGCTAGTTCATTTGTGTGACTTATTGTAATATGACATAAATAATCATCTGTATATTTAGAAATAACATAGGGTGCTCCATTTGAATCATTTAAGATACTAAAGTCTTTATAATTTGCTGTTTTATCGCCTGATTTAAAGCATTTGAATAAAGATTCTTTAACAGCAAACCTACCTGCTAAATAGGTAAGTTTTCTATTTTCATGATTAATTTGTTCATATTCTCTAAGTTCATCATCATTTAAAATTTTACTTTTAAACCGTTCAATTCCCATTGTTTTAATACGGTTTAATTCAACTAAATCTGTACCAATTGCATAAATCATTTTAGACCTCTTTCTAGTTTAAGTTCACTAGCTATTTCAGATATTTTTTTATATCTGTGATTTAATCCTGATTTCGTTATTTTTTCTTTAAATGTATCTTCAAATACTTCAAGTAGTTCATTTAAAGATGCATCCGGGTTTTCTTTTCTTATATGAAGTGCTTGCATTAATTTATCGTTTAATTTAATATTATATTTTTCAATTGTTTCTATATCTTCTAATTGCTTATTAGCTGCAACAATTGTTTTCTTTTCATTAGCAAGTTCACAATTTAATATACGGTTAATAGAGTTATTAAAATCTCTTTTAATACGAATATCTTCAAACTCGAAAACTGTTTGACTCGCACCGATAAATCTTAAGAAGTCTTCTATTTTATTAACATCTTTCAAATATACAATATAACCATTTCTTCTTTTAGTAACTTTAGCATTCATATCTAGTAAATTCATTAGACTTTGAATTTTTAAAATCGAGTTTGCATTATCTGAATATATTTCTAAATGATATTCTGATGTCTTAGGATCATTTACTGAACCTGATGTTAAAAAAGCACCTCGTAAATATGCTAGTTTTGTTTCAAATGTTTGAGTAAGAAACTCACTTGCATCTTTATCACCAAATATACCGTGTTCTAATTTAATTTCTTCTAAAGCCTCTTGGATACCTAATCTAATTTGATATCCCTTATTGAAATTACCTTGTTTTTTGGTTAGTAATGTGGAGTCTATTTTATATTGTTTTTTAAGTAAAGTTAAAAAACGTCTACTTACAGTTGGATTGTTTGATTTAAACCATAAGGTTTGTTTGCCTTCTGAAATAGATAATTCAGTTGCTAAATCAATCATCGCAGAAAGTTCTGCAAGTTGTTCCTCATCCGTATTTGTTAGTTGATTTAATTCTTCTTTAACTTCTTTAGCAAAACTCAATATAAACACCCTTTAATTATAAATTTTCTAAATATTTAATAATATGTTGTGTAGCCAATGCACCATCACTTACAGCGGTTACTATTTGTCTTATTTTTTTAACATTACAATCTCCTGCGGAAAAGATTCCTGTAATGTTTGTTTCAAATTCATCATTGGTAATCACATAACCTATTTCATCTAATAAATTTAGTTCTCTTAAAAATGAAGTTGCAGGAATAAGTCCTACATATTCAAAAACACCATCTGTTTGAATATCTTTAATACCTTCTTTAGTTTCAACTCTTACACCTGTTAATTTATCATCACCTAAAAACTCTAATACTTTAGCCTCATATATAAAGTCTACATTTTTGGCTTTTTTAAGTAAATCTTGCGCTTTTTTATCTGCTGTTAAATGTTTTAGGTTTTGAACTAAAGTAACGTGCGATGCGATATTTGATAAGAAAAGTGCTTCTTCAACTGCTGAGTTTCCCCCACCAATGACAACTACTTTTTTATCTTTATAAAGTGGTCCATCACAAATAGCGCACCAAGAAATACCTTGAGAACTATATTCAAATTCACCTGGTATTTCTAATTTTCTTGGAACTACCCCGGTTGCAATTAGTACTGCTTTTGTTTGAAATACTTGGTTTTCTGTATGTACTTCTTTATATGTTTTAAAATCTTTAATCGTAATAACTTCTTGAAAATTAACTTCACAACCTAAACTAAGAACATGTTCAAACATGTGTGTTGCAAGTTCATATCCTTTTAATGACTGATATCCTGGATAGTTTTCAATTTCTGCGGTATCAACCATTTGACCACCAGGTGCACTTTTTTCTAACATCATAACTTTTAAATTTGCACGTTTTGCATAAATCGCTGCAGTCATACCTGCCGGTCCTGAACCAATAATAATTAAATCAAGCATTATATATCTCCTAATTAAATATGTATAAAAGTTTTTCAAGATCATCAATGACTTGATCTGGTTTTGCACCTAGTAACTCTTTATAGTGTATTGAATAACTTACACCAATTGACATCATATTTGCATTTTGTGCTGCAAATATATCATTTGGATGATCTCCTACATAAGCTGCATTTGAAGCCTTTACAGAAAGTTTTTCTAGTGCCATTTGAAGTGGTAATGGATCTGGTTTATGTACGGGTGAATCATCACTACCTATAATTATATCTATATAGGATATCAGTCCATTTTGTTCAAGTCCAAGTCTTACAAACTTGTTTATTTTACTTGAAACTACACCGATTTTATAGTTTCTTTCTTTAAGTGTTTTTAATACGAGTTCAGCATTATTATAGCTATCTACACCATCATGGTGGTTCTTTTCATTAATATTTCTATAGGTATCTATCATTTTAGTAATCTTTTCTGGATCTTTTTCATACCAGCCAAAAGATACATCTAGTGTTGGTCCCACAAAACTTCTTAATTCTTCATCACTTAATTTTTTATTAGGAAAATGTATTTTAAATGTTTCTTTAATATTTTTATAAATTAAGTCAATGGTATCAAGTAAGGTACCGTCTAAATCAAATAATACCGCCTTTTTACCATAATCATCATAAGATATGATGTTTTTATTAGTAAGTCTTCTAATTATAAATACGAGTATACCTGCAAGAATTAGTGCTACAGATGTTGCAATACTTACAGGAATATTAAATAACATTAATGGTTCTTTTACGCCACTAGCCATTCTAAGTATTTCATTAGGAATTCTTCCTACACCATACCATACTAAGTAAAATGCTAATATATCGCCTAATTTTACGAACTTTTTTCTTCTAAATACTAAAATTAATATAAGCCCTAAAATATTCCAACTACTTTCATAAAGAAACGTTGGGTGATGATATTTTCCACTAAAAAATAAATTTTCTTTAATAAATGGTGGTAACCAATTTGGATTTTCAAGTACTGGACCATATAGCTCGCGGTTCATAAAGTTACCCCAGCGTCCCATGGCTTGTCCTATTAAAAATCCAGGTCCAACGATGTCAAGAACAAAGAAATAATCAACTTTTTTAAACTTAGTAAACCAAATAAGTCCAACAAATACAACAGCAATCGCTCCGTGAATTGCTAATCCGCCTTCACCAACATTAAGCATTCTGCCGATATTTCCATTATATTTATCTAAGTTAAATAATACATACCAAAGTCTAGCACCTAAAATAGAAAGTGGTACAAAAATTAGTAACCCATCCCATATAATATTTGGATCTTGACCATAACGTTCAAGTTCTAAAAACCCTAAAATCGCAGCAAATACGATTCCAAATAGGATAAATACTGCATACCACTGAACACTAAAATCTCCAAATTCAAATGCTACCGATTCATAGGGTGCACTACCCCTTGTTGCTATTAGTATAAGTAATAAAAATCCGATTGCCATAGAAATATATGCAACTAAGTTTTTATTTTCTTTGATTTTATTCATCATCATCTTCATCCATTCCTTTGTTTGCTGCCTTTTTGGCTACATTTTGTATAAGTGTTTCTGCGGCATTATAGCCCAGATATTTTAACTTTTGGTTCATAGCTGCTGATTCTACTAATGTTGCATTATTCCTACCAGGTAATACAGGTATTGTAATTTTAGGAATATTGGTTCCGAATATAACATAATTTTCTGTTTCAATACCTAAACGGTCATATGTTCTATTTTTATCCCAAGGCTCTAATTCTATAACAAGTCTAATTTTTTTGTTTTCTCTAAATGCGCCTGCTCCTAACATTTGAACAACATCAACAATACCAATGCCACGTATTTCAATGTAACGTTCTAATATTTTTGGTGCCTGACCAATAATAATACCAGGAGCTGCCTCATATACATCTACTCTATCATCAGCAACTAATATATGATTTCTTTTAATCAGTTCAAGTGCTGTTTCTGATTTACCTACACCAGATTTACCAATAATTAATGTACCCATACCATAAATATCAAGGAGTGTTCCATGAAGTGTTTCACGTGGTGCAAGTGCACTTCTTAAATACGCATAAAGTTTAGAATTAATTGGAGTTGTTCTTTCATCTGAATGATATAAAGGTACACCATATTTATTACCTAGGTCTATAAAGTATTGAGGGATTTCAACATTGACACTAAATATTACTGCTGGAGGCAACAACTTTAAAACCGCTTCAACACGCTTTTTTTGAGTATTTTCATCAAGTAACATTAAAAAGTGAGCTTCTTTAGATCCTATAAGTAAAATACGTTGTGGATCGAAAAAATCTAAGAATCCTGCAAATTCTACTCCAGGTCTTGATAACATTTCTACATGTACTTGACGTGATTCACCTTCAAAGCCTGCAACGATTTTTAAGTTTAAATCTTTTGCTATTTTTTTTAAGCGAACAGATTTTATAAATGACATATTATATGCCTCCTTGTATCCATTTGGATTTTCTAATATAGGTTGTAAAAAGTAATCTTATTAACATGAAACTGATTGTAAATATAAAGACGTTGTTACCATCATATAAAAACGAAAAGTCCGTAATCATAAGTGAGACTAAATGAAAAGATAATGCATTAAATATAAAGAATAATAAACCGAATGTTATAAAAATTAATTTGTATAAGAATCTTACCATAATTAGCTTTGATACAACTTCAAATATTGTAAATAGTGAAATAACTATTATAAAAGACTTGATACTAACGATACTTAATAACGGATATAATCTGGAACTTAGACCTATAACAATCGCACCAACTATTAGGTTTGTTAGTAATAAGATCATTAGATGTATATAGAAATTTTTATGTAAGGTTAGTCCTAGTTTAAACCGAATAACAGAGTTTTTATCATTATCTTTATTTGAATTATTAAAATTATTCATTCGTTTTCAATCCTTATAATAAACCTTTTAAATATCTACCTGTATAACTCTTTGTATTCTTAGCTAATTCTTCTGGTGTGCCAGTGCCTACAATATATCCACCTTTATCGCCACCTTCAGGTCCTAAATCAATAATATAATCGGCATTCTTTATAACATCCAGATTATGTTCTATTACTATCATTGTAGCACCTTGATCAACAATCTTGTGTAAGACCTTAACTAAACGGTTGACATCATCAGTATGTAATCCTGTTGTCGGTTCATCTAATATAAAAAGTGTTTTAGGCGTAATACGTTTATATAATTCAGATGCTAGTTTAACTCTTTGTGCCTCACCACCAGATAAACTTGGTGCGGATTGCCCCAGTTTAATATAACCTAATCCTACATCTTGAATTGTCTTTAGTTTAGAATGAATCTTTGGATGGTTCTCAAAAAAATCAACTGACTCATCAATTGTCATATCAAGTACATCTGCAACAGACTTACCACGGTATTTAATTTGAAGTGTTTCATGATTATACCTTGTACCGCCACAAACCTCACATGGTACATATACATCAGGTAAAAAGTGCATACTAATTTTAATTACACCATCACCATTACAATGTTCACATCGTCCACCGCGTACATTAAATGAAAATCTTCCCTTTTTATAACCTCTTAGTTTAGCCTCATTTGTAAGTGCAAATACATCTCTAATATCATCAAATACACCTGTATAAGTAGCCGGGTTACTTCTTGGACTATATCCGATTGGTGATTGTGATATTTCTATGATTTTATCTATATAACCATAGTCTTGAATCATATCATGTGTACCAGCTAATTCTTTTGAACGATATATTTTTTGACGTAATCCTTTAAGTAAAATATCATTTATAAGTGTTGACTTACCACTACCTGAAACACCTGTTACAAGTGTTAATTTAGCAAGTGGTATAGCAACCGTAATATTTTTAAGATTATTTTCACGTGCACCAATAATCATAATATCTTTATTAATACCTTGACGACGTTTAGTAGGTACTTCCACTTTAAGTTCACCTGTTAAATATTTACCTGTTAAACTATTTTTATTTTTCATGACCTCTTCGGGTGTACCATAAGCCATAATCAGTCCACCATGTTCACCTGCTTGTGGACCAATATCAATTAAATAATCTGATGCCAGCATCGTATCATGATCATGTTCAACAACAATTAAAGTGTTACCTAAATCACGCATTTTCTTTAATGATGTAATTAATCTTTCATTATCTTTTTGATGTAGACCTATACTTGGTTCATCAAGAACATATAATACACCTGATAATTTAGATCCGATTTGAGTTGCTAGTCTAATGCGTTGTGCTTCTCCACCTGAAAGGGTACCTGCACTACGTGCTAAATTTAAATAGCCTAGCCCTACATCATCTAAAAAATCTAAGCGGTGCCCGATTTCTTCCACTAGTAACTTAGCGATTTGTTTTTGTTCATCATTTAAATTTAAATTGTGGATTGAGTCTTTTAATTCTTCTACTGGTTTGTTCATCATTTGGCTTATATTTAAACCGTCTACACGAACAGATAATGCAGCTTCATTTAATCTTTGACCCTTACATACAGGACATGTTGTTTCTGACATGAATGATTCAATCCATTTACGTATCCATTCTGATGTAGTTTCAACATATCGTCTATTTAAATTTTCAATGATACCTTCAAATTTAACAGTTTTCTCGTGTTTTCTTCCACTATTAGATACTAAATTAAAATCTATTTTTTCTTTTGTTCCATATAAAATAACATCAAGTTTATCGTCTGGTATTTCTCTAATTGGTTGATAAGGATCAATACCATAGTGCTGACAAACAATTTCTATTTCTTGAACGTTTAGATTATTTTCATCTGCATTTTTATAAGGAATAATACCACCATCAAGTAAACCTTTTTCAGGATTTAGAACTAACTGTTTGGTTACTTCCATTTTAAGTCCTAAACCATTACAGTGTGGACACGCACCAATTGGTGTGTTAAATGAAAATAATCTAGGTTCTAATTCAGGTATCGTAAAATCTATACCTTCACAAAAGTATTTTTCACTAAAGTTAATAACTTCTTTTTCATTTACAATAACTCTTGTTTTACCATCACCAAATTTAGATGCAAGTTCCATTGCATCATAAACTCTAGAACGTATACCTTCTTTAATAACCAATCTATCAATAACAACAGCTATATCATGGTATTTATTTTTATCTAACTCACCAATTTCTTCAATTAAATGAACTTCACCATCTACCCAAACACGGGTAAACCCTTCTTTTAACCATTGTGCAAACTTTTCTTTATGTGTTCCTTTTTGTCTAGAAACAGTTGGTGCAACAATAACAACTTTAGAGTTTTCTGGTAATTTTAGAACTCTTAAAGTCATTTCTTCAATGGTTTGTTTGGTTACAGGTGTATCTGATCCCGGACAATATGGTGTACCAACTCTTGCATATAATAATCTGTAATAATCATATATTTCAGTAACGGTACCAACAGTTGATCTGGGGTTATTAGAAGTTGTTCTTTGATCAATTGAAATGCTTGGGGATAACCCTTCAATTGAGTCAACATCTGGTTTTTCATAGTTACCAAGAAATTGTCTTGCATAACTTGATAATGACTCCATATAGCGTCTTTGACCTTCTTGGTAGATTGTATCAAATGCTAAACTTGATTTACCACTACCAGAAACACCGGTCATTACAACCAATTTATTTTTAGGTATATCTAAATCGATATTTTTTAAATTATTTTCTCTAGCACCTTTAATGCGCAGCCAGTCATTATTCATTGATTTTCACCTTAAATGTTTCTTCATCCATCACATTAATACCTAGTTCTAATGCTTTATCTAATTTAGATCCAGCATCACGTCCAGCTAATACATAATCTGTTTTTTTAGAAACAGAGCCAGAAACCTTACCACCTAGTTTTTCTATGATTGAACTCGCTTCAGTTCTAGAAAAACTATCTAGGGTACCTGTAACAACAAATGTTTTATTATTAAATTCATGTTCTAATATTTCTTCTTTTTCATGTGTCATGTTTAATCCAAATGATTTAAGTTCTAAAAGCATATTTATATTGTTATTATCTTTAAAATAAGATACCACAGATAAAGCAATCTCTGGTCCTATTTCAGGTATTGTGATTAAATCTTCATATTTAGCATCAATTAGTAATTCTATTGAAGGATATACATTAACTAATGTTTTAGCAACTTTAGCTCCAACATTTTTAATACCTAATCCAAATATTAGTTTATCAAAACTCATATTTTTAGAATTTTCAATTGCATCAAGTAGTTTTTCTACCTTTTTCTTACCAAACCCAGGCAATTCTTGTAGTTCATTTGAATATTGATTTAATTTATAAATATCTGGAATTGTTTGAAGATAGGTTTGATCATGAAGTAATTCAACAACTTTTTCACCTAAGGTATCTATATCCATAGCAACCCTACTTGCAAAATGAATTAAACCAAATATATTTTTACCCGAACAATTTGGATTCGTACAGTAATAATCTGCCTCACCTAACTTACGTTCTAAAACACCACCACAAGCAGGGCAGTGATCAATCATTTTAAATGGCTCTTGATCATTTCGTTTATCAAAAATAACCTCTATTACCTCAGGTATAATCTCACCTGCTTTGTGTACATAAACATAATCATTAATTCGAATATCTTTATTTAATATGTAGTCTTCATTATGTAATGTAGCACGAGATACTAAAGATCCAGAAATAAATACAGGCTTTAATTCTGCAACAGGTGTTATTACACCAGTTCTGCCAACTTGGAAAATAATATCTTTAACTTCTGTTATTTGTTTTTCTGCTTGAAACTTATATGCTGCAGCATATTTTGGATGTTTAGCGGTAAAGCCTAACATATCATATGTAGATAAATCGTTTACTTTAATTACAACACCATCTGTGTCATATTTTAATTTTTTTCTTAGTTCATCAAAATAATTGATTGATTCTTTTAATGCCTCTAAAGATTCAACATACTTATAATGAGGATTAACAGGAAAACCTAATTTATCTAAATATTTTAAAATATCAATTTGGGTTTTTTGGTATAACATAGGTTCAACAACAGCATAAGTAAATAGACTTAAAGATCTTTTGGCAACAATTTTTGAATCTAATTGTCTAATCGATCCTGCTGCAGCATTTCTTGGATTAACAAATAAATCCAAGCCTTCATTGGCACGCTCTAAATTTACCTTTTTGAAAGCTTCATGAGACATGTAAATCTCACCACGTACTTCAATATCAATAGGTTCATTAAGTACAAGCGGTAAACTTTTTATTGTTCTAACATTTTCGGTAACATCTTCACCAATCGTACCATTACCTCTAGTGGCGGCTTTAACAAACTTACCAGACTCATAAATTAATGATACTGCTAGTCCATCAATTTTTAGTTCTGCAGCAAATGTAGGGTTTGATATAACCTTATCAATACGCTCATAAAACGAATCTAATTCAGATTCGTTAAAAATATTTCCCAGACTCATCATCGGTACTTTATGTGTGTGCTTTATAAATTTATCTAAAACTATACCACCTATTTTTTTAGTTGGAGATGATGGGTCATCAAACTCTGGGTATAATTGTTCTAATTCAATAAGCTCTTTTAAAAGTGCATCATATTGAAAGTCAGATATTTTAGGATTATCTTTAGTATGATAATCATAGTTTGCTTCATTAATTTGATTTCTTAAGTTTTTAATTTTAGTCTCTATACTCATAAATACCACCTATCCTTTATTATACCACGAGGCCCGATGTCTCATGAGTTTATAAAACTAATTTATTAAATTTTTACATATTAATTATGTCTATTTTCATCTCTTTAATGAAGCCTGTTTTTTTAGTTGAAAAGATATATAAGTTTTTCATTGCTCTTGTCATAGCAACAAACAACAACCTCCTTTCTTCTTCTTTGTTTTTATAAATATTTTCTTTATCATAAGGTAGTTCTTCTAATCCAATGATATATACACTTTTAAATTCTAAACCTTTAGCTTCGTGGAAACTAAAAAAATTTACATTAAACAAATAGTTTCTAATCATTAGTTGTTTTAGTTTAGATACTTGATAATGATTTCTAAATAAAACTACGGCATCAAAATCTTTATTTTCTTTAATCTTACTAATAATTTTATTTTCTATTTTCTCATGACTACCTATATATATTTTAGGTTTATTTTCATGATTATGTATACCGTTTAACCTTTTATTAAAGCGGTTTATATTCTTTTTTATTAAGTTATTAGAAGCATCAAGTATATAAGCATCTGATCTATAATTCTTTTCAAGTTTTAGAAGTGTTGCATTAAAGTAATCTAAATATTTTTTTATTAAAATACCTCTTGCTCCACGAAATGCATAAATTGATTGATCTGGATCTCCTACTGCAAATACATTTGTTTTTTCATTAATCATTTTTCTAAGTAATTCAAATTGAAGTAAATTAGTATCTTGAAACTCATCAATAAATATATATTCATATGAATGTTTACTAACATAGTTTATTGCTTCAATCATTAAATCATCAAAATCAATTAAGTTTCTTTTATCTAAATAATTTTTATAAGTATCATATATTTTAGGTTTTTTAGCCTTATATAAACTGTTTTTATAATTTGATATTTTTAGTATTTCATTTTGTGTAAATTCGTTGTTGTATTCAAATATTTTAAAGGTCTTTTCTTTAATTAAAATGTCATAACAATAACTATGAAATGTGTATGTATCTATATTTAAATTTCCTAATCTTTTCTTCATTTCATTTGTAGATTTATTAGTAAATGTAATACATAAGATCTTATCTTCACTAATACCTTTATTTATTAAATATTTAATTTTTTCTATGATTACTCTAGTTTTGCCACTACCAGCACCAGCCATTAAAAAGATAAATTTATCATTATTATAAACTGCTAGTTTTTGTTCATCATTCAAAATCATAAAAAAACACCTCCACTATTCTTATAGTAGAGGTGTTAAATAAGTTTAACTTTTATATTTCTTTTTTAATACTTGGATGACTTTCCATGAGCTGTTTTATACCATGTGGCATTGAAAATGCGATAGTTGCTATTCCTTTTTCAACATTAACTACAATACCTTTGCCAAAAACTTGATGTATAATCTTATCTCCAGCTTTTAAGTAGTTTGAATCTTTTGGTTGATTTGATATGTTTGTCTGACTTCTTCCAACAAGTATTTCATTATCAGGCATCATTTCTTTTAAGAATCTAGATGGTCTAGAATAGATCATTGCTCCATATAATAGGCGTTGTTCGCTTCTGGTTAAATAAAGTCTTTCTTTAGCTCTTGTAACACCTACATAAGCGATTCTTCTTTCTTCTTCTAGTTCATTAAAATCCATAAATGATTGTGCTGATGGAAATATTTGCTCTTCCATGACCGTCATAAATATAACTCTAAATTCTAATCCCTTAACTTGATGGAATGTTGATAATACCACAGCATCCTCATTAGATGCTTTGTCTAAATCTGAATAAAGTGCTATTTGATCAAGTAATTGCATTAATTTTTCTTTGAATGTACCTTCATAATAGTTTTCTGCTTGAACAAAAGGAGATTTTAATTCTTTAATATTTTCAATACGATCAGTTGATGCTTCGTCTTTATCTTCTTCAAGCATTGCAATATATCCTGATTTTTGAGCAATGTATCCAACAACTTGATCAAGATTTGTCATTGTTTCAAGGTGTTGTTTCATTTCTAGTATGAGTGCTTTAAATTCTAGAAGGGAATTTTTTGTTTTACCTGTAACATCTAGTGTATCTATTGCATCAAACATCGATAAGTTATGCGATTTTGCATGCAGTTCTAACTTGTTTAATGTTGTTGGTCCAATTGCACGTTTAGGTACATTTATGACTCTAATTAAATAAAAGTCCAAACTTGTATCTAATACTAATCTAATATATGCAAGAATATCTTTAATTTCACGGCGCTGATAATATGAGATACCACCATACATTACATAAGGTATATTATATTTCATTAAAGTATCTTCAAATGTTCTACTTAGTGCATTATTTCTATAAAGTATGGCTATATCTTTATAGTTATAATTAGATTCATTAACTAAACTTTGAATTTCATTAGCAATCATTGTTGATTCATTAAAATCACTACTTGCAGTCCACATAAACGGACTAATACCCTCACCATGTGCAGATTCTAAAGTTTTTTTGATTGGACGATTTTTATTATGGGTAATTAATTTATTTGCATAATTAAGAATTTGTTTTGTGGACCTGTAATTAAGATCTAGAATTTGACTTCCACCAAAATCTTTGGTAAATAAATTAGCATTTTCATAGTTTGCACCACGAAATGCATAAATAGATTGATCAGGATCTCCAACAACAAATAAATTTTTATGTTTATCAGCTAGTAATTTCATCATCTGATATTGTATGTGGTCTGTATCTTGAAACTCGTCTACTAAAATATATTGAAATTTTCTTTGGTAGTGTTCTAAAATACTTTGATGTTCTTTTAAAAGTTTATAGGCTAATACTTGTAGGTCATCAAAATCTAGTAAATTATTATTTCTTAACTCAGTTGTATATTTTTCATTTATTAAACGCTCTGTTGTATTATCAAAATAATCTATATTTAAATGTTTTAGAGCACTAATTTTATGTCTAATTAGATTTGTTTTAAATTCTTTACTATCTAGATTTAAATCTTTAATTACTTTACGAACAATCGCTTTCGCATCATCTTCGTCAATGATATTGAAGTTTCTAGTATATCCTAAATTTAATGCTTCAATATCTCTTCTAAGAAGTTGAACACCAAATGAGTGAAATGTATATACCCATGTACCCACTGCATATGGGCCGGACATTTCAACGATTCTATCTTTCATCTCTTTAGCTGCTTTGTTTGTAAATGTGACGGCTAATATATTTTCAGGAGGTATACCAATGGATTCAATTAAATAAGCAATCCGTGTGGTTAAGGTTCTAGTTTTTCCAGTACCAGCACCAGCAACGACAAAAAGCGGTCCATTAACATGGGTCGCCGCTTGATGTTGTTCTTTATTTAATTTACTTAACCAATTATTCATTATATATCCTTATTTATAGCTTTTCTTTAATGCTACAATTTCGTTGAAGACAAACTTATCTTCACCTTCATAAAAGCAGTTAAAGAATCCATCACGAATGAACTGAAATTTTTCTTCGTGCTTCGCATCATGAATACCTTGTTCAACAAAACCTTTTTTGATTGTGTGTGAGTCATGATTAAATCTTTCATCTAATGAAAGGTTTGGATCATTTAAAAGTAATGGTCCATAAAAATTAAATTTTGCAGGAATTGCAGTTGATGCTTCAACAAAATGGATTGTTCCATCTGGTTTTCTTTCATTAAAACCAGAACCAGACAATGTATTTACATCATAAGTTGCAAGTACTTCAATGACTTTGCCAAATTCATCTTTAATAACTTCATTTGCTTTAATAAAGTATGTATGAAATAATCTTACTTCTCCATTTAAAGATAAGCGTTTATATTTTTTATCCGGCTTTACTTCACTAAAGTCTTCTTGTTCAATATATAAATGTTTTGAGAATGCTATTTTTCTTGTACCTAATGAGTCATCTTCATTGTGAAATGGCACATCAAAATATTCTACTTTCCCTTCAGGATAATTTGTAATAGTAACCTTTAATGGCTCAGTAACGGCAAATGCACGTCTTGCACGTTTATTTAAATCATCTCTTACAAACGATTCTAACATGTCAATTTCAACTTCGCTATTTACCTTAGATAAACCGGTTGCTAATATAAATTCTCTAATTGCTTCTTTTGTATATCCTTTTTTACGTAAGCCTGAGATTGTCGGCATTCTAGGATCATCCCAGCCATTTACATAACCTTGATCAACAAGATGTTTTAAATATCTTTTCGACATGACTGTGTTTTCAATACCCAAACGTCCAAATTCTATTTGACGTGGTACGTGTGGCATTTCTGTTTCTTTTATAACCCAATCATATAAAGGTCTATGATCTTCAAACTCTAATGAACATAAACTATGTGTAATACCTTCAATAGCATCTTCAAGTGGATGTGCATAATCATACATAGGATATACTTTCCACTTATCTTTAGTGTTATGATGTGGTTCAAAATTAATTCGATAAAGAACAGGATCACGCATATTCATATTAGAACTTGCCATATCTATTTTAGCTCTTAATACTTTAGAACCTTCTTCGTATTTACCTTCTTGCATTTCCTCAAATAGTTTTAAGTTTTCTTCAACACTACGATTTCTATAAGGTGATTCGGTACCTGGAGTTACGACATCTCCTCTGGTTTTTGATATTTCTTCAGCTGTTTGATCATCTACATACGCTAAACCTTTTTTAATAAGTAGTTTAGCACGCTCAAACATTTCACCAAAATAGTCACTTGCAAAATATATAGCTTTAGGATCATAACCAAGCCATCTTACATCTCGCTCAATTCCACGAACATATGCCTCTTCTTCCTTTGAAGGATTTGTATCATCATAGCGTAGGTTTGTGTACCCATCAAATGTTTTAGCAAGTTCAAAGTTTGTAATAATTGCACGTGCATGTCCAATATGTAAAAAACCATTTGGTTCTGGTGGGAATCTTGTAATGATTTTGTTGTGTTTTCCACTTTCTAAATCATTTTCCATAATTGTTTTAATAAAGTTTGATTGATTCTTCATAAATTCACCTTCTTAATTATAATGTTGACATCATTTCTATTGTTTCATTTTTTAATTTAATTTGAGCATCTTTGTTTGTTGTCATTAAATCTGGGTAAACAGCTTTTCCTACATTTACTACAATTTGTTTTCTATATTTTCCTTTAGTAAAATGAATTCTTACAGGAATTATTGGTACACCACTATCAACTGCTAGTTTAAATGCACCATTTTTAAATGTTCTAATTTCATCATCTTGTATTTTCAATTCACCTTCAGGATAAACATGAACAAATCTACCTTGTTTTGTTCTTCTTCCAAGTTGATCAAAAAATAATCTTGTCTCCATAATTGTTTCTGGAATAGGAACAGCACCTAATAAGTTTACAAAAAATCCAGCAACTGGTTTTTTAAAGTTATCTTGTTGGGCAGTCATTATTGGACGTTTAGGAAAACTTGCTAGTGAATTCATTACACCATCTAATAAGTGGACATGATTTGAAATAATAACTGCACCACCATTAATGTTCCTAAAGTGTTTTCTGTTTTTAAACTTTACATTTAAAAATAATCTTAAATAGATACTTAGTAAAGGCAGAGCTATTAAATAATAAGCGAGTGCAGAAACTGTTTTAGCAACTGGCTTTTTATTAAATTGCCTTGAAAATGCTTTGCCCTTTAATGTTTCTGATAACTTCCTATTTTTATTAGCCTGTATACCATTTAATAACATCTCTTCAAACAAGTCAATAGAATAATCAAGTCTATATTTATTACTAAAGTTTTTATATTTTTTAATATACTCTAATCTAATATCTTTATTTTCAATCCAATACTCAATCTTAGAAACTAAATCATCAACATCATTTGGTTTAAATAGGCTTTTATCATCTAATGCAAATTGTGGTGTTGCTGATTTTTTAGAATTAGCAATTAATGGTACAATACCCACCGCAATCGCTTCAATACATGCAATTGCTTCAATTTCGATATGAGCAGGATGTACATAAAGTGATGCTGATGTTAGTGTATTTATTAAGTCTTCTTGACTTAAAAACCCAAATTCTACATTAAGACTATTCTTTTTTGCATAACTTTTAAGTGTTTTTTCTTTTGGTCCTTGCCCAGGTAGAGTTAGCTTAATTTTATCTTTATATTTAGACTTATTTATTGCTTTTAAAAGAGTAATTTGATTTTTTTCTTTTGCATACCGACCTGTTGAAACAATATGAAATATATCATCTGAAAAGTTAGGTTCTTGATTAAAGAATATATCAGACACACCATTAGAAATTACTTTTATACTTGTTGTATAGTTATTTTTCTTAAGCTCATTTGCAATAAAGTTAGATGGAGCATGTACAAAATCTAACTTCCCATATAACTTTTTAAATTTATTATATATAAGTTTATTTAATAAATATGCATTAGATAAGCCTATGCCATATGTAATATTTTCAGGTTGTATGTGGAAACTTGCTGTTACAGGTATACCTAAATTCTTACATAGTTTATACGTTATTCTTGATGTTTTCCATGGTGTAACCAAGTGTACAATATCAGCATCTTTAATTGCACTTAAAATAATTTTTGTATCAGGTTTAGAAAATATGACATCTTGCTTTTTTGCAACTCTTGATACAATAGGAATTTTTCTTTCTTTTAAAGGAAAATAGTCAGTATCAGGTAATCCACATGATAAAATGCGCACAGTATGTCCGCGTTTTCTTAATTTTTCAATAAAACGTCTCGCAGTAATAACTGTGCCATTTGTTTGATGCAAGTAATTATCAATAACAAATACTATAGTCATTAAATCACCCAATCTTTTCCTATTTATTATACCATAATAAGGCTAGTATTTCTTTGATGTATTTAGTGGTTTACACAATATTTTAAGTGGATTAATATCCAAATTTATCTCTAGAAAATAAAAGAATTACTGCATATGACTGTGTACCAGTCATCTGGACAAATGTCCAACCACTTTTTACCATATCATTAATTGTTGAATCAATTGCTGATTCAATACTTTTCTTTAAAACTTTATTAATTAAAACAGATTTATATTCTAACATAATACTACACCTTTACATAAATTTTATTTATTATAATTTTATCATTTTAATACCTATATTCATATAAAAATGGTATACCTAACACATAGGTATACCACTTATTATTAAGTAATTAAGGTAACAATAAATCAATATCTACATTAGTACCCAAAGTTAAGTAGAGTTGATTATAAAATGCATTTTGAGTTACAGGATCTAACCCATTTAATGCATCTAATAATCCTTCAACATCACTTGGATCATTTGAATAAGCATCTTGTAGATCAGAATATTGTGGGTTACTTAGTATTGTTGTTAATGCATTATCTATTTGATTTTGTAAATCTGTTAATGCTTGTTGCTGAGAAATACTTGGTGTAATAACAAATCTTAAGTATTTTCCATTAACTAATACACTGTCAACAGTAACACTTGAATTTGCGAAATTCCCCATAAAGTCTTCTAATATAATTTGATTACCTTGAATCATTTCTACATCGCCTACAAGTTCTAAGACTTTTGCTACTTTATCGTTTGTAACTATAGTATCTTCACCAATATGAATCATTTCTATTGTAAATATAAGATCTTGTTTATCTGCTGAAATAGAAGGTGTTGATACTAAAGTAAAATCTGTTTGATATATTTTAGTTGGTTCAGCATCATTATAAAGATGCATAATAATTGTGAAATGAACCTTATTATCTATAAATTCGGCATATAAAGGTAAGGTTTTTAAAATATAGGTACTGCTTCCTAATTCAAAGTTTTGTGCAACATCCATACTTGTTCCAACATAATATTCAATAAGTTGGTTAAATGATTCTTCATGCATATCATAGTTTAGATTCGTTCCACCACCAATTGATGATAAAAGTAGTGATGTTAATTGATTTTGAAACATATTATCTAACTGTGCTTGACTAGTGATTTGAGTTTGTGTTTGATAAGCTACTTTAGATGAGCGCATTTTACCTAAATTTAGTGAAATACCACCAGCATCTTCAGTGAAACCAGATGCTAATAATTCTTCTTCATCAATAAAACCTAAAAGTGCTTCAAGCATGACTCTGTTTGGATCTCCTATATCAGAAATTAAATTAATAATGTCTGTTGATGTTACCCATATAGATTTAGTTTCTAAATCATAATTACCAAAACCTGATACCGCATCAGAAATTAAACCATTGATTCCATTGTCTATAAATTTAGCAGTAACCCAATCAGCTAAATCATACATCCAAAGAATTGGTAAATTACCTATCTTAATGTCTTTAATTACTAGTTTGTACTGATTTTCTACAACATTATTTACTGTAACTTGTTCAATAATGATGTCTAGATCTAAATAAAGTGTTGTTTGATAATAAATACCAGAAACCCCTGCATCTATACCTGCCTCAAGTGAAAGTCCACTATCATCAAACTTAATACTTGCACCTTTAAACCCACCATTATTACCAAATTCTATTGCATATTTTCTTTCACTTTCAGGAATCGTTGATTCAGTTTTCCCAAAATTAGGATTATCTTTTGCATAAACCGACTTTAATGCAGCATTAGCTTCAGCTTCAGTTACTATAAAATCAAAAGATTCAGCCGTATTATCTGCTAAAAATGTATCTAATTTATTACTAGCTATATCATTAAATGATAAGTTTTCGTGTACTTCGAAATCATCTACTGGTGCACTGTAGCCCTTATACATTAAAATAAGCATAATAATCGGCGTTAGAATGATAATTAGTATAACTAATTTGATAATTCTTTTTATCCATTTAAACATCAAAATCCCTCCTTTTGATGTTTATATTATATGCTTATTTTTTAAATTTATATTAAATTTTACTTTACTTCGCTTCAAAATTTAGAGTTGATGTTCCTTTTAGATAATAATCCTTTAATGCACCTTGTTTTTGATATTGATAATATGCTGCAATTCCAATCATTGCAGCTTGATCTGTACAATATTTAATACTAGGTGTAAGTATTGGAATATCTGTGATTCTTTCCTTCATTTTAGTTCTTAGTCCCTTATTTGCAGCAACCCCACCAGCAACAACAATTTGTTTAACACCCAGTATATTGGCTGCATTTTTAGTTTTTTCAACTAATACTTCAGTTACTGATTCTTGAAATGATGCACAAACATCTTCTACTTTAAAAGTTTCATTTCTTTGTTTCATATTATGTACTAAATTTAATACTGAACTTTTTAATCCTGAAAATGAGAAATTATATGGTTCATTTTTTAAAAATGGTTTAGGCAGATTATAAATCGGTTCACCTATATGTGCTAATTTATCAACTACAGGTCCACCAGGATAACCTAGGTTTAACATTCTAGCTACTTTATCATAAGCCTCACCTACTGCATCATCTAAAGTTGTACCCAATAGTTCGATATCTAAGTGATCTTTTACAAGTAATAATTCAGTATGACCACCACTAACTAATAAGGTCAACAAAGGAAAGGTCATTTCACCTTCAATTTGTGCTGCATATATATGTCCTAATAAATGGTTTACTCCAATAAGTGGGATATTATTTGCATAAGCAAAAGTTGTTGCTGCATTAATACCTACAAGCAAAGAACCAATCAGTCCTGGTCCTTTTGTTACAGCAACTAAATCAATATCAGTTATATTAATATTTGCTTGTTTAATCGCTTCATCAAATATATATAGCATAGACTCTATATGCGCTCGTGATGCAATTTCTGGAACAACTCCGCCATATGGTTTATGTATATTTATTTGTGATAAAACAGCATTTGATAATACTTCTTTACCATCTTTAGTTATTGCAACACTGGTTTCATCACAAGATGTTTCAACGCTTAATATAATCATTATTTAACCTCCATTAACATCATATAGCCATCTTCTGTATCATAATAGTTTGGGATGGTACTAATGATTGTTGCGCCATATTTTTCATAAAATTTAATGGCATTTAAATTACTATGTCTAACTTCTAATACGAGTGAAGTGACATTTGTTTCTTTCATTTCTAGTAACGCATATTCAAATAATTTACTACCAATACCTTGATTTTGATAAGGAATATCAACTAAAAAATTCATGATATCGGCGTTTGAATCAATCTGACGAAAACTAATATATGCAATAATTTGGTTATTTTTAGTATAGACATATATTTTTGAAAATTCATTTTCAAGAAGTTCTTGTCTTAAAAATGAATAACCTAAAGAATGTCCAAAGACTTTATTTTCCAAATGAACAATGGACTCAATATCATGAATGGTTGCTGTTCTTATCAAGATTTTTCTCAGCCTCAGTCTTTCTTAAGTAATTAGGTATAAGTTCATATATATTATCAACCACAACTTTTTCTTGAAGAATAACTTTTCCATCAACTTTAATTGTATTTGCATCAAGTATTAATAATTCATCTAAATCACTATTAGATAATTCCGTCATGTGACGAACCTTTTCTTCACTTGTTATTTTTCCTAATTTAATATGTGCTGAAAAACCTTGGTTATTTCTTGCATCATGCCATGCTAATATATTTTTTTCATATCCTGATGTTAGAAAGATTAGACTGCTAATTTTATATAAATTAATATTTGCACTATATGCTAACATTTTAGCTGTCATTACACCTACACGTAATCCTGTATATGAACCAGGTCCTACACCAACAATAATTCCATCTAAATCTTTAACTTTAAGATTATTATTTAATAAAAGTTGTTCAATCATTGGTATGATATGTGCTTGATGATCAGATTTACCAACCCTAATTTGTTCTTCAATTAAATGATTATTATCATGTAACATAATTATTAATGTATTTGTGGAACTATCTATTAGTAAATATTTCATATTTGGTTCATCCATTCATCTGATTTATCATTTGTTGAAATTGTTATAATTCGTGTGTTATCATCAATCCATTTTAAATCTACATTTACATAAAGATTTGGTATAAGTTCTTTGACTTGGCTTGGCCATTCAATAACTGATATTGAATCTTCATCTTCAATATATTCTTCTAAATCAAAGTCCATGCCTAAACCATCTAGTCTATAAAGATCTAGATGGTTTAATTTCTTTTTACCTTCATATGATTTTAAGATTGTAAATGTTGGTGAATTAACAACACTTTTAATACCTAAACCTAATGCTATACCCTTAGTAAATGTTGTCTTTCCACTGGATAGATCACCATTTAGTAAGATAACATTTAAATGTTTTGGCAAAACTTCTATTAATTTTTTTCCTAATTCAATAGTCTCTTGACTTGATTTTGTTGTAAATTGTCTCATTTTTTTCCTAATAATCTAAACATATTCTTTTTGTATGCTTCAACCCCTGGTTGATCAAATGGATTAACATCAAGTAAATATGCACTCATCGCACAAGCTATTTCAAAAAAGTATACTAAATAGCCAAAGTGGTATGCATCTAATCTATCAATTGAAATAACAATATTTGGTACACCACCATCAATATGTGCTTCTTTCGTACCTAAAAATGCTTGTTCATTGACATATGAAATTTCTTTACCTGCAATATAATTTAGTTGGTCTAAATTATTTTCATCAAACGGGATTGTTAATTTATCTAATTTCTTAACTGTTAAAACTGTTTCAAAAATCGTTCTTTTACCATCTTGTATTTGTTGTCCAAGTGAATGTAGGTCTGTTGTAAATGATGCAGAGTTCACTAATAAGCCCTTACCTTCTTTACCTTCAGATTCACCAAATAATTGTTTCCACCACTCAGCAAAAAAAGCTAGCCTTGGTTCATAATTTACTAAATACTCAACATCCTTACCCGATTCATGTAATAAAAATCTAGTAGTTGCATAAAGGTATGCATCATTTTTCTTTAAGGATGGGTTAGATGCATTAACCATTGCATCTTGAGCACCTTGTAACATTTTTTTAACATCTATACCTGCAAAAACAAATGGTAGTAATCCTACTGCAGATAATACGGAAAAGCGTCCACCTACAGCATCTTCAATAACAAACTTTTCATATCCTTCATTTGTAGCTAGTTGATATAAAGAGCCACGTTTTTTATCTGTAGTTGCAAATATTCTTTTTCTAGCTTCTTCTAAGCCATATTTTTCTTCAATATGTGCTTTTAATAAGCGAAATGCAACAGCAGGTTCGGTTGTAGTACCTGATTTTGAAATTACATTAATTACATAGTTTTTCTTGTTTAAATATTTAAGTAAATGTTTTAAATAATTAGATGATAAATGATGTCCTGCAAAAATGATTTCAGGTTTTTCTTTTTTAAAAGGTGTCTTTAAAAATTCAAGGCCTGCTTTTGACCCTAGATAAGACCCACCAATACCAATAACTACTAAACAATCTATTTTACTATATGTTTCTTTTAGTTTATGTATTCTATCAAGTTCTTCTTTATCATAAGAAAAAGGTAAATCCAGCCACCCTAAAAAATCATTACCTTTACCTGTTTTTTGATGTATACTTTGATGTATTAAATTCACTTTATCTTGGAGTTTATAAACATCATCTTTTAGAAACGAAGTTGCCTCTTTAATATTTAATTTAATCATTTCCTAGATCCTCTTTTTTATTTTTTACCCATTCATCTAACTTTTCTTCAAGTGAACGGAATCCTATTTTTATATCAACTTTTTTTAAAACTTTAGGATCCACTAATAGACCCTTTTTATAAGATAATTGCATTTTTAGATTTTTTTGATCACATTCTAAAACAACAGCGTATATTTCATCGCCTACATTAAATAATTTAGTTATGTCTGCAACAAATCTATCTGATATCTCAGATATATGAATTAATCCTTGATAATTTTCATATTCAACAAATACACCATAAGGTTGGATACCAGTGACCTTGCATAATATACGTTCATCTTTTTTCATATCTAAACCTTCTATATTTTCATCTAATTATAACATTTTTAATGACTCATATAAAGGAAAGCTTTTTAAAGTATATAAATTTTGTAAAAATATATAAATTTATATAAAAAACTTATCCTTCATTAGTTTTTTTACTCTTAGTAAAGGATAAGTTTTAATACGGTTTTATTAATTTTTACTTTTTTTCTTCTTCGTAGAAAAAGACATCATTAACAGTTACATTAAAAACTAAAGCAATCTTAAATGCTAATTCTAAAGATGGTGAGTATTTATCTTTTTCAATAGCATTAATTGTTTGACGCGAAACACCTGTAAGATTTGCTAATTTGTCTTGACTCATATCATCGTTTTGTAAGCGAAACAATTTGATTTTATTTGTTATTTGATATTTCATTTAATACCTCGTTGATGATAATAGATAATTAATAAATCCGTTAGAATACCTGCAATAATTATTGCTGCAAACATTACATAAAATAAATGAAGTATTGGTGAACCGAATGCTAACATAATCATTGCAGTTAAAAATCCTATAGATATGGATGAACCTATTGCATTACTTGCTTTAATATCAATTTTCTTATATCTTTCATCTTCTTTATAAAATGAAGCATAACTTTCTTTATCTTTACCATAAACAATAATACCTTCTATAATTGTATGAATAATGATAACTAAGATTCTTGTTGCAATTAAGATCCCTAAATATGTAATAAAGGCAAGTCCCCAACTTTTAAGATCAACTTCTGTTTGTCCAATAAGTTTTGGACTCAAATAAAGGATGTAAAATAATATTGTTGCTACTATAGTGTGTATTACACCAAATAATGATCTTCTTTCAAAGTACGACATTTTTTAATCTCCTTATTGACTACTTTTTGTAATCCGATTTAATTGTATAATATATTTTACATTATGTCAAGTAAATTATACATTATGTATGATATTTTTGTCATATTTGATTTAATTGATGTTTTTATAATTTAACCAGGTATATAAAATGATTGCAACAGGTATGATCATTGAAGAAAAATAACCAACAAGCCCATATAATATAAGTAAAATATTAGAAGTATTTAACATAGAAAAGAACATATAAATAGAATATATATTAAAAAGTATTAAAGGTAGTGCAAATATAGTTACTTTAATATTATCTTTTTTATCAAAAAACTCTGATCTATAGTATTTCATAGAAAAGAAATAAATGGCTATATAAGACATAATTAGTGAAATTAATAATATAATAGATAAATAATGAAGGCTTAATAAAACTGAAGGTACAAGTTGAAAGAGTAAAAATATGCCGTTTACAATTAACCATACACCAGATAAAAGTAATACTCTTTTACTATGAAAACTATGTTCTAAATAAAGCGCACCTAAAAATAATAATGTTGATAAGTTACTTGATAATATTCTTAAATCTCCTGAAAGTGATACATTAAGCAGTGTGTAAGCAAATTCAATAATAAATAATGTAAATAAAATCCATTGTCTTTTTGTAAGTGTCATAAATCATCTACCTCTTTTCCCAAAAATATGCCATAACAATTCATGCCACACTTATATAAAATACTATAAGATATATTTTCATATAAGTTTGCACTGAATTGATTATTAAAATTATATAAATGATGTTGAATAAATTTAGCTGAAGCTACATTTAATCCGCTAAATATATAAGTTTTAATTTCTTTAGAAAAACCTTTATAATTGGTTATTAACAAATTAATATAATTTAATAATTGGCTTTCTTTAAAAAATATTTTTTCTAAATTATAATCCTTATCTTTACTCATTATATAGTATTTGATAAAGGGTTTTATACATTTAATGAACCCCTTATGATTTCTTAGACGTTTATAATCATTAGTTATGATAAGTGTTTTTGATTGATCAATTAAGTCATTTAATTTATCGATGATTTTCGAATAACTTAATCCCTTTTTAATTAAGTTATCTAATGTTTCTAGTAAATATAAAATACCCGGTCCAAATGTTTTAGTATCTATAATATCTATTGAATCATCATCAAGTATTGATTTAGCTAGCATAGCTTCTTTATAACTAGTAGTTAAAATATTACTAGATGTTAATATTAAGATGCGTTTATAACCTAATTGTTTTTGATGAATAATCGCATCCATAAATCCTTTAGGGTTGATTTTTGAATCTATAAATATATTAGATTCATTTAAATTATTTTGAATAATGGTTTTTTCATCTACAAATCTACCTTCATACATAAATAATAAAGACACGTTAGACGCATCTTTAAAAATGTTTATTAATAGTTTATTTTCAATTGTAGAATCTGTAATTATACCAAAGTCTCTCATTACTATTTAAATATGAAAAATCCAATAACTCCACACGCTGCACCCAAAAGGATACCCATTAAAACTTCTTTAGGTTTATGACCTAATTTTTCTTTTAATTTCTTTTCTTCAATATCAATATTTTCTATTAAATTTAATCTATATTTAATTACATTTAATTCCATCGCATGTTTACTTGCTTCTAAGCGAATACCCATTGAATCATGAACAACTACAAGTGCTACTACAATTGCTATTGCAAGACCAATACTCATTGTTTGTCTTTCATAAAAGTCAAACATACCAATAGATACAACAAGTGATGTAACAAGTGCACTATGACTAGAAGGCATGCCACCTGTTGAAATTAAAATACTTTCATCTAGTTTTTTATTAGTGATTCCATCAACAAAAAACTTAATTACCTGGGCAATTATCATTGATGCGATTGATGTAATTAAAACTGCTTCAGGTACTGTAAACATATTATATCGTCACCACCGCAATAATTCCTGGAACATTTTCCAGCATCATTGTTTCTATTCCTTGTTTTAATGTAATATCGATTGCAGCACAACCATCACATGCGCCGCCCATTTTAACATAAACGATACCATCTTCAATATTGACTAGTTCAATATCTCCACCGTCTCTTTGTATGTAAGGTCTTACTCTTTTAATTATTTGACTAACTTGTTCTGTCATTACTTCTAAACTCATTCTACAACACTCCTTAAACTATATCTATTATATAAGATATATTAAATTATACTTTAGTTTCTTTATCTTTAATACGTTTTAGCACATAAAATGGACAATTGTGGTTACAAGACTCATTAATATAGTCAGGAATTTTCTTATATCCATTTACACCTTTAGGATCCTGGCTAAATCCTTTGATTCTTAGTATATCGCTTGCCATATCGCCCACTAAAAATGTGTATCTATCAAAAGCAACATCCACATAACGTTCAGTAAATTTTACCAAATCAAATGCATCTCTATAATTTTTTATTAATTCAAAGTTACCAAATTCTGTTTCAATAATCATTTTATTTTCCTAACCCTTAAAATATGTGTCTAATTTAACATCATATTGCATAATTTCAAATGAAATTTCTTCTTCCTCATAAATTATACCAATTTTATATGGATTTGAATAAACTTTGAAAAATTTATCATAATATCCTTTGCCATAACCTAATCTGTAATTATCTTTAGTCATACCAAGTGCTGGAACTAGTATCACTTCAAGTTTTGAAGTGATATCAAATCCATAAACCGGTTCATTAACACCAAAGTTTGATTTTTTTAATACAGTATTTTTATCAATTTGAAGATACATTATTTTATCATTAATAATTTTTGGATATGCAAATCCCTTCTGTGGATACATATTAATTAAACTCGTTAAATCCATTTCGTTTTTTGTAGGATGATAAATACCTACAAAATCCGCTTTTAAAAAGTGTTCATCTTCACTAAGTTTGTGAATAATATTTTTTGAACTTGAAATAATCTTAGCTTGATCAAACTTTTTTCTATTTTCTATAATTTGTTTTCTGAGTTCTGATTTTTTCATTTATTTTACTTGATGTCCTTAAAGTAACATCCTTGCCCCTTATATTGTGGTAATTGAGCAGTTTTTAATGCTTGATACGCATTTTGGTATAAGTCTTGTGCATTCACTGCATCATCATACATTGTGGCAATCCCAATAAACACTTCAAGTTCTGCTGTAATTGAACCATAATCTACGGTCATATTTAAATGATTTTCTTCTGCCTTGATACCTTTATATAAAGATGCCATCTTTCTTTGGTCAGTAATTGTTATTACAAATTCTAACCCACTTAATCGGTATATATCTGAACTTTCTGTAATAAATGTTTGTTTTAATGTGGCAATATATTGCCCCATAATCATATTTCCTATTTCTCTTCCATGCGTTTCATTAATTTTAGGTATGTTTTTTAAATTAATGATAGCTAGTTGAAATGGTCTACCACTTTGAATTAAAGCTTTTAAATCTGGTAGGATATAGTTTTCGTCTTTAAGAGAATCTAAAACTTCAATTCCTGTTTTTCTAAAGTGTTGTGAATGTATTGGTGTCATAATCCCCATAATAACAGCACTTTGTTTATCTTCAAATAATCTCTTACCTTTTTCTTTAATCCATATAATTTGATTATCTGTATGTAGTCTATAACTTACTGAGTAACTTGGTTTATTTGGAGTTAAATCACTAATAATTTGAAGATACTTTTTTAAATCATTGGGTTCGATTAATGTTCTATATTCATTAACATCAAGTGTGTTTGTAGGTAGTTTTAATTGATTTTTTAAGACATCATTAATCCAGATATCTTTATCGTCTAGATTAATATAGAATAAACCATCTTCTGATAGTTCTATTGTCGCTATAAACTTATGACGTATAGATTCTAATTCATAATCTGTTTTCTTTAATTCACGTTCAACTTCCATTAATGTTTCATCAGTCTTTTTTTCACCTACTGCCATACGTCCTCTATATTTACCGATTGTAAATAAAGGTTGCGTATTTAAATGTAGCACGATTGATTCCCCATTATAATTTAATAAGTGTAGTTCGATATCTTCAGAATCATTAGGTCTAACTATTTTTTTATAGTCATTATAGTATTTTTCTAATGTTCTATTATTTATTTCTTCACCATTCATATGTGTAAAACGAACCTTAGAGTTAAATACTTGAAATAACTTTTTACCAATAACATCTGATTTATCTAAGTTAAGTTCTCTTAAAAGTGAAACTGAAATATCTTTGATACGTTCTTTATGATCAACTACGTAATAAACATTCCATTTAGTGTTTTTTACACCCTTAATAAATAATTGGTATTGACTTGCATTTGTGATTGCGTTTCTAAATGTATTATATAAAGAAATTAAAAATATGAAGTAATTAAAATATAAATAGATTATATATACTAATAAGTAATTTTCATTAATAATGATATGAGAATCGTATATAAACATTGCTACTATGAACAAAGCTAAATTAATAAATGAGAATGTTAATCTATTTTTTAATATATTTTCTCTTAATATAGATTGTGTAATTACAAAAATAATGATAAAAAAGGATAAAATTAGTCCAAATATAGGATGTTGTGTATAAGCTATCATAATTACTACCTATAAAACCGGCTGAATATATATAAAGAATACCGCTAATAGGGCAATAAAAAATGCTACCAAATAAATCAACCATTCATGACGGTCAAAAAATTTAATGACTGATTCGGCAAATCCTCTAGAGCCAATGAATCTAATTGGTTCAATTATAAATTTAAGTATATTTTTCATTAGACTATAAACTCCTTATTTCATAAATAACGTTAAGTATTCATTTAACGTACTTTCATCTTTCATTTTTGTCATCACACCATTAATTGATATAGAAATAGATCCTGTTTCTTCTGAAACCACCACTGTTAAAGAATCTGTAATCTCAGATATACCAAGCGCTGCACGATGTCTTGAGCCTGTGGTTTTTTCAAAGTTTTCATTACTTGATAAAATAAAGTAAGCTCCAGCACACACTATTTTATCGCCTCTAACGATAACTGCTCCATCATGTAGAGGTGTATTTGGTTCAAATATATTTATTAGTAATTCGCTTGAAACATCAGAATTTAAGGTAATCGCACGGGAGGCATACTGATCTAAATTATTATGTTTTTCAATTGTAATTAGACCACCAATCTGTCTTTTTGATAAACTTTGAGCAGCTTTAATAATTTCTGTTTTTGTGCGCTCACTACCCATGATAATATTACCTTGTCTTAACGTTTCTTTCCATAATGATTCTAACGTTAATCTAAAGTCTGGCGCACCTACTACTATAATAAATATTAATAAAATAACTGGTAGTTCCTCATTAATTAGTTTTGCTATTTTAAGACCAAAATGGCTTGCAACACCAAACAGTATAATCATCGCAATATAAAATGAAAACATCGATAATATACGTTTATTATGAAAAACAAATTTCAAAATAAATAGCACTAATATATATATTAAATAGAAATCTAATAATGTCCACCATGTTAAATTACTTGCCCAAACCGGCATAAAATCACCCTCTTTACTCATGTCTTCCTTATTTATGATTATATCATAGTATAGTGTGAATAATCGTTATTGTTTGCATAATTACGGCGTATTAATATGTTATGAATATGTTATAATCTATGTGGTATCATTTAGTTACCAAGGTACTTAACTAAACTAAGGAGTGATTATGATGCAAAGTTGTTCGGTTGAACGTGCAGTTGTATTATTTGGAGAAAAATGGAAATTTTTAATTTTAAGAGATTTAATGGACGGCAAAAAAAGATTTTCTGAACTTAAACGTTCTATAGGTTCTATTTCACAAAAAGTACTTACTCAAAATTTAAGAAGTTTAGAATCTAATGGTCTACTTGAAAGAACCGTTTATCCAGTTGTTCCTCCAAAAGTAGAATACGAACTTACCCCATTAGGTTATAGTTTAAAACCTGTTATTGATGCACTTAGAGCTTGGGGTGAAAAGTATGCAGAAGTTTGATAAAGCAATTCTTGTTGCATTAAACTATCAAGGCACACTAAATTTTACAAAACAGTCTATTAATGAACTAGAAGAACTAGCTAAAGCATGTAATATAGAAACTGTAGAAAAAGTAATTCAAACACTAAATCAAATAGAACCTAAATATTTTATTGGTAGTGGTAAGGTTTTAGAAATCAAACAGATGGTTGATTTATATGAAATTGATATGGTTATATTTGATGATACATTATCTCCTGCTCAAATTAGAAATTTAGAAAAAGCCTTAGAGGTTCAAATATATGACCGATCATTTTTAATATTACAAATATTTGCCCAAAGAGCAAATACTAGACAAGCAATGCTAGAAGTTGATTTAGCTCAAAAATTATATATGTTACCAAGACTTGTAGGTATGGGTAAATCACTATCACGTCAAGGTGGTGGATCTTTTAATGCAAAAGGGCCTGGTGAAACCAAATTAGAAACAGATAGACGTAGACTTTATTCAGATATTAGTAAACTAAAAAATGCTTTAGAAAACATTAAAAAGGAACGAAAAGTTGCAAATGCTAAACGTTTAAAAAACAATATACCTGTTGTTGCACTTGTTGGATATACGAATGCTGGTAAATCATCTTTAATGAATTATTTAGCGACTAATTATGGTACAAATAAAAATGAAGTATTTGAAAAAGATATGCTATTTGCAACCCTTGATACAAAAGCTAAAAGAATTCAAAAAGATAATCATCCACCCTTTATATTAATAGATACTGTGGGGTTTATCTCTAAATTACCTCCAGAGTTAATTCAATCCTTTGAATCTACTTTATCTGATATTACTACTGCTGACTTAATTCTACATATTGTTGATGGCATAAATTATTCAGAACTTCAAATAGATTTTACTAGACAAATATTAAAAAACTTAGGCGTTGAAAATACGCCCAGATTACTTGTTGTAACAAAAAAAGATAAGTTAGATCATATACCTAATATTCATGAAGACTATTTATTAATTTCAAATAAAACAGGTGAAGGTATAAACGATCTTTACCAATCTATTGATGCACATATATATAATGACTCTAGAATTTATGTATTAAAATTACCATATGATCAATCATCAATTTATCAAAAAATTAAAAATGAATGTACAATTTTAGATACGAATTATTATGATGATGGCATTATTATAAGAGTTGTTTTAACACCTGAACAAAAAAATATTTATCATAAACTTTTAAACTAATCATAAAATTATGTATTTTATTTGATTTTGATTGATTTAATAAAAATTGCATGATATACTTTTTTCATGTTTGATAGTTTTGTCGTATAATTGGCTAAATATGGTAGCCAGAGTTTCTACCACTTCACCGTAAAATGAAGTGACTACGATGAGCAACTTTTCTTTTTAAGTTGTCATGTAGATAGAAACCCTTTGTATCCTTCAGCAAGATCAAATGGTTTTTTTATTTTTTCTGACACTCTTTCAAACAAAAAGAAAAAGGAGAAAGTCAATGAATCAAATTAAAAAATTCTTCAAATTTGAAGAACGTGGTGCAACATTCCGTGCTGAAATTATCGGAGGAATCGTTACATTCTTAGCAATGAGCTATATCTTGGTAGTAAACCCAGGTATTGCATCCGGTTTATGGTCAGGTCAAGCAGGTATTCCTTATGGTGGTGTATTCTTTGCTACTGTTGTTGGTGCATTTATTGCAACCTTAGTTATGGGACTTCTTGCAAACTTACCAATTGGTTTAGCACCTGGTATGGGTGTGAATGCATTCTTTGTAGGTGTAATTATTGGTCAATATGGTTACACATGGCAAGAAGCTTTAGCATTAAGTTTTATTGGTGGTGTATTATTTCTAATTATTTCATTAACACCATTAAGAAGAACCTTAATTGATGCAATTCCTAAGGATTTAAAAGCTGCAATTGGTGTGGGTATTGGATTTTTCATCGCATTTGTAGGTTTAAGACTTTCAGGTGTGTTTGTTTGGAACGATCAACTTTCTTTAGGTGATCTAACAAATCCATCCGTTTTACTTGGTTTATTTAGTGTGGTTGTAATTTTTGTAGTTCATACATTAAAACATGGTATATCTAAATTCTCATTTATTATATCTATTGTTGTCACAGCTTTAGTCGGTTTATTATTAGGTGAATTTGGTGTGGCAAATATGCCTTCATTTGGTTCATTTAATTATGATGCCTTTGCTGATATTCCAAATGTTGCATTTGTTGGTGTTTTTGAAGGATTTAAAACTGTATTTAGTCAACCATTATTTAATACTCTATTCTTAGTATTCGCATTATTATTTGTTGATATATTTGATACAGCAGGTACACTTGTTGCAGTTGGAAAGGGTGCTGGTTTAGAAGATAAAGATGGAAATATTCCTAATCTTGATAAAGCTTTATTAGCTGACTCAATTGGTACTTTAGTATCATCAACATTAGGTACACCTGAAATTACTTCTTATGTTGAATCTACAACTGGTGTAGAAGCTGGTGCTAAAACAGGATTTTCATCTGTTATTGTTGCTTTATTATTCTTAGTATCACTTGCACTATTCCCAGTGTTTAATGTCTTTACACACTCATCTGTAACGCTTGGTGCTCTTGTATTAGTTGGGGTATTAATGTCTCAACAATTAAAAGAAATTGATTGGTCAGATATGACTTCTGCAATTACATCATTTGTTGTTATTGCAGGTATGTTATTTACATCAAGTATTGCTGATGGGATTGCATTTGGGTTTATTATTTATACTTTAATCAAGCTTGTTCGTGGTGAAATTAAAGATGTTCATCCAATCATATATGGTTCAGGTATATTATTTATTGTATATTTTGCATTAATGGCCAACCTTGTTGCATAATTTCTAATACAAAAAACTTTATATAAATAAAATAGGGTATTTGCTTAAGCTGAAAGCAAATACCCTTAATTTTTTATTATTTTTTATTTTTATCTAAGAAGTTAAATAATATATTTAATATGATGCCACCTAAAGCAGCAACACCGAGTCCTGGAAGTACAAACGTACTTGTTACAGGAATTGAGTCCACACCTAAACCAACAATTCCAATAAACGCCATGACAGCAATAATTTTAGGATCAAATATGTCTACTTTCTTTTCAATCATTAGTGCAATACCTTGTACAGCAATTGCACCAAATAAGTATAGTGATACACCTTGTATAACCGGATTTGTAATAATTAAACTTAAATTACCTAAGTTTAATATTTCAAGTAATAACCCAACAACAATTGCAAGTATACCTGTTATTAAGAATACATAACTTGAAAAGTTCTTTGTTACTGCAGAAGCACTCACATTTTCTCCATAATTAGTCCCTGCAGGTCCACCACTTAATACTGCAACGATGTCACCAATACCATCACCAATTAAGTTTGTATCTAGCATGTTTCTAATTTCATAGTCTTTACCATTTTTTTCTTTAGATAAGTTATTTACATAAAGATCAATTTGGTTAACGTGAGCTGCTGATTCTGGAATTGTTGCAAAAGCAATTGGAAAGATTGCTATAATTGCTACACCAATTAATTCAGGTGAATTAAATGCTGCAGGAATTGTAACCCATGGCATCACATCTAATAACTTAACTGTTTGAGTACTCATAATACCATCAAAATAATTAGCCATATTATCAAAACTCCAAACACCATTGCTTACAGGTACCCATAGTAAGTATGATAATACAACTCCAACTGCTACACCAATTAAAATTGGTATTTGAGATACAAACCCTTTTTTAAGTATGATTGTTAGTATTGATATTGTAAGGAATGTAACAAATGCAACCAATACACTTAACCAGTCCACACCACCTGCTGGGCCTACATTTAATATACCATTCATTACATTTCCTGATAAGACAAGACCAATGATCATAGCAATCATACCAGTAATATGACCTGGTAAGACTTTATCTATCTTATCTTTACCAAAATACCTAATTAAAAGGCCCGCTCCAATTGACATTAATCCGCTTAATACGGAAGCAATTAAAACAGACCCTAAGACTGTAGATGATGATTGAAGATTGTCAATACCATAAGTAACGACAATAGCAACTGCACCAATGTATGAAAATGATGAACCATAATATAATGGGATTTTAAAACCAGTAACAACTAAAAATGTAATCGTTGCTATCCCACTTGCAAGTATTGCTGCTGGTATGGAATATATTTCTAATCCAAAACCATTCATAATGATTGCTGCTAGAACTGTTGCTGGTAACATAACCAGAAATTGTTGTAGTGCAAATACGATTGATTTACCGATTGATGGTCGATCATCAGGTAAATATCCGACAATGTCTTTTTCTTTCATATGTATCTTCTCCTTTTTTTAAAATGTAATTTTTTCCTAAAAAAAAGACACTATTACGTGTCCTAATAAGAAGGTGTGTTTCCATTTTGAGACCATAAAGTGTTTTCTTTAGGACTTACATTTCATCCAAGTATACCAAACATACAAAGTGATTGCAAGTCTTTTTATCAAAAAAATAAAACTTTTTTTACGAAACAATTTTAGTTAGATTTATATCATATTTTTAATACAAAAAATAATCTATTACAAAACATCTATTGGTTCATTTTTTATTTCATTAAAATAATTTTCTAAGTTTTCCATGTATTCTTTTCTGTTTTCAGTTCTAGCTAATTTAGCTCGAACTTGACTTGCTTTAGGAAGACCCTTTAAATACCACGGCCCATGTGATCTCATTTCTAAACATGCTGTATGTTCACCCTTTAATCTCGCTAGATCATCAAAATGTCTAATCATTAACGTTTTAACTTCTTCATAAGTTCTAACAGGTGCTTCTTCATTATTTAAATATGCATTGATTTCTCTAAATATCCAAGGATTACCTAATGATGCACGACCAATCATCACTGCATCACATCCGGTATAATCTAGCATATGTTTAGCACTTTTACCATCAACAACATTGCCATTACCTACAACAGGAATACTTACAGCATCTTTAACTGCTTTAATGACATCTAAATCCGGTTCACCACTATAACCTTGTGCACGCGTTCTAGCGTGTACAGTAATTAAAGATGCACCTGCTTTTTCAATCATTTTAGCAACCTCAACAGCATTGACCGAATCACTATCCCAACCACTTCTAATCTTTACTGTAACCGGTTTAGATACATTTTCTCTTATTGCTTTAACAATATCATATATCTTTTGAGGATCTTTCATTAAAGATGCACCTGCTTGTGCACCAATTGCTACCTTAGGTACAGGGCAACCCATATTAATATCTATAAAATCACAATTCGAATTTTTATCAATAAAAATGGCTGCTTCTACCATAGTTTTTAAATCACTACCAAATATTTGTTGTGCTGCAGGTTTTTCTTCTGTTGTCATAAAAAGCATTTCCAATGTCTTAGGATTTTGAAAAAAGATTGCTTTATCAGATACCATTTCAGCAAAAACCACACCAGCACCTAACTGGCGTGCCATTAATCTAAAAGGGTGGTTTGAAACACCCGCCATTGGAGCTAATATTAATTTGTTATTTACTACATAATTTCCTATTTTAAAACTCATATAATCACCGAATGCTATTTTATCATAGTTTTAAGTTATAATGGGTTTTGAGGTTTGAAATATGAAAGATTACACATTAATAGCTTTAGCTTATAATAAGGAAGTAAGAATCTATACTTCTATATCAACAAAATTAGTTGAAAAATCAAGAAAACTACATCAAACATTACCAACCGCATCTGCTGCAATGGGGCGTTTTTTAACTGCTTCTGCCATGATGTCTTTAATGTATAAAGATGGTGAAAGACTCACGCTTAAAATAGAAGGTGATGGTCCAATTGGTCAAATGACTGTTGAGGCTAAATCAGGTGTGGTGCGCTCAACCATACAAAATCCAAATGTTTATATGGTTTATGAAGATGGACCTAAAAAAGGTAAATTAAATGTCGGAAATGCTGTTGGTCAAGGTAACTTATTTGTTACAAAAGATTGGAAGGATAACTATTTTACATCCTCATCTCCACTTCAAACAGGAGAAATTGGCGATGATTTTACATATTATTATGCAGCAAGTGAACAAACACCTTCTGCTGTCGGTTTAGGCGTATTGGTTTTAAATGGTAAAAAAGTAATCCAAGCGGGCGGTTTTATTATTCAAGTACTTCCACATGCCAGTGAAAAAACACTTAATCGACTTGAAGAAATTATAAAAAATGTAACTTCAATTACCGACCTATTAAAGGATCATCATACAGCTGAGGATATGTTAAATATGCTTTCTGATAATACTGCAGAAATATTAGAAAAACATGATATTAAATATCACTGTGGCTGTACAAGAAAAAAATATTTTAATGCTTTATCTAGATTAAATAAAGAAGCACTTGAAGAAATATTACATGAAGACAAACAAGCTGAAGTGGTTTGTCAGTATTGTAATAAAAAATATTTGTTCACCGCAGAAGATTTACAATTAATGATTGATAAGAAAAAATAATTAAAACGGCTAATTAAAGCCGTTTTTTTATATATATTCTATACTCGTTAATTTGTTGTAACTTTAATATTTCCAGTACTTGTTTTAACTTCAACAAGTCTTCCGTTTCCTGACTGATAACTCTTAGTTACCAATGTATTATTAAGCATAACATCTCCGATATTACTTTCTAATTTTAAGGCATAATCATTAATAATTAAAGGCAGCTTAACTGTAATATTTCCCACACTAGAAAATAATTTATACTCACTTGAATACGTATTGTTTATATATATGTTTCCTGTACTTAATGATGCATTTATATTTCCAGAAACTGATGTGTTTTCAATATTAATATTACCAACAGCACTTTTTACAATTAAATTAGAATTGATGCTTGCTTGACTAACTTCTACATTACCAGCAGATGAATCGATATTTAAATTATGATAACTTCCCTTAATTATTATATTTCCAAACTCTGATCCTACTTTTGCATCAGCTAATGTGGTTTCTAATTTAACATTTCCAGCTTTAGAATTTACTATTAAACTTCCTCTGTAAATTTCAGGTAATTCAATATAAACTGTTTGATCTTCAATGGTTGGAAAACTAATTGGAAATCCTATTAAAAATTTAAATTCTACACTTATTGTAATCGTTAGATTATTATTAATTAGCTCAGTTTTTAATGTTTCATCTGATTTTAATCTATACTTTATACGTGGATAAACTAAGTCATCAGTCATAACAATCTCAATATTTTTATTATCTGAATGAATAGTTAATGTATCAAATGCTTCTTCAATTGTCTCATCATATGATATATAGTTATCTTTACTTGTTATAGCACTTTTTACACTATCAATTGTTGCTCCTGATAAAAAACCTACTATGATTAATAATACGCTTAAAATAAGCACACCATAACAAACTTTAACGAATATTTTCATTTTTATTTCCCCCTGATACAACTTTACTAATTACTACAACTGATTTTTTAACGACATATGTAAATCCAATCGTTAAATAGTATAAAACGATTGCTGCAATAGTAATTACAAATAAATATGCACCCGTTATTACCGCCATTGAAGCAAAATCAGTGCCTGAATTTATTAGTTGGAAAACCAATACAATTAATCCCAATACTCCAGATAAAGCTAGTGCTAATCCTGCAATAAATAATGCGCCAACGGTAATAATAAAAGCAATATATAAAACACCTAAAGGTATTAGTATTGGAATTGAAAATAAGAAAAATATTAAACCTTTAACATTTTTACTTACTTCTTTACTTGTTTTAACTTCTCTTTTTTGGAGTGCTTGAGGAAATGCTAATCTAGATATGAGTTTAATATCATAACTTTCTATGATACGGTTCATAGCCTCACCATTTTCATATCTATCAGAAATAATTTCTTCATAATATGCAAGTATTTCATCAATCTCTTCTTTATATAAATTTTTCTTTTTTAATTCTTGTTCTAATTGGGCTAATAATTTTTCCATAATTATTTATCCTATTTACCTTCCAAAATGATATCGTATATTTTTTTAATATCTTTCCATTCTTCTATATAACTATCAATATACTTTCTTCCACTTTCAGTAATTTTATAGTATTTTCTATTACGTCCACCATAAATTTCATTATATGTTGAAAGCCTATTATCTTTTTCTAATCTCCTTAGTACAGGATAAAGTGTAGACTCACTCATCTGAATATAATTATTTAGATCACTAACAAGCTTATACCCATAAGATGGGCCCTTTGTTAGTAAGGCTAAAACAAATAATTCAATCATATACTTTTTTAGATCAACTGACATAGTTACCTCATTTCTTTAACTATATTATACGGCGCATAGTATTATGTGTCAAGTAATATAGTTAAATATATCTAAACAAAAAAAATAACCAATTATTATTGGTTAATTTTTTATCTAGAACTTATTTAGTTTATTTATAACTTCCTTTAGGGGTAGACCCATGATTGTATGAAAATCTCCTTCATACTTATCAATAAACTTTGACCCTTCACCTTGTATAGCATATGCACCTGCTTTATCCATAGGTTCATTAGTCTGACAATACATTTTAATATCAAACAAACTTAACTTTTTAAAGGTGACGCTTGCAGATTCTACAAATAACTCTTCTTTTTCATCATTTATAATACATACTGCTGTATATACTTTATGTGTTTTTCCACTTAAGCGTTCTAACATAGAAACTGCCTCATCAAAATCTTTTGGTTTACCTAAAACGATATTATCAATTGTAACAATAGTATCAGCAGTAAGTATTGTATGATTAGGATACAATTTTAATAGACTATAAGCTTTTGCTTGAGCAACTACTTTTACATAACCTTCTACATCTTTTGTTACTTCAATACTTGATTCATCAAAGTCAGATGGAATCAATCTAAAATCAATTCCCGCACTTTCTAAAAGTTCTTTTCTTCTTGGTGAGGCAGACCCTAAAATTAACATAAATACTCTCCTAAAATACATGATATAATATATCTAGTATATTTTTATATAATAATTTGGTAAAAATCATGAAAATAAAATTAAATTTGGATACTTCAAATACATATGTTTTAGCAGTCTCAGGTGGCCTTGATTCGATGGTCCTTTTTGACTTATTTTTAAAGTATAAACATAAAATTGTAGTAGTTCATTTTAACCATCAAAAACGAAGTGAATCGGTATATGATAATGAATTAATTGAAAAACTGTGTAAAAATCATAATGTTCCTTATCATTATATCAAATTAAATATAAAAAAAGGTAATTTTCAAGATAGTGCAAGACAACTTAGATATCAATTTTTAGAAGATATTGCTACTTTATACCGAACCCCTTATATTGTAACAGCACACCACTTAGATGACTTAGCAGAAACGATTATAATGAAGCTTATAAGAGGATCAAATTTATTAGGTTATTCAGGTATGCAAAAGTTAACAAAAATTGATGAATTTGTTTATTTAAAGCCGTTACTCGATTATTCTAAAAATGACTTAGAAACTTATAAAAACACTTTTAATATATCATTTTTAGAAGATTCTTCTAACCTTGAAGATGATTATTTAAGAAATAGAATTAGACATCACATCATACCTATTTTAAAAGAAGAAAACAACATTTTATCTCACTTTAAAAATTTTTCTAATCAAGCATATTTAGCCTCTGATTTTATTAGATCAGAATCATTAAAGTTTTTACCTACAAACTTAAATTTTAGTCTTCAAAAGTTTTTAGAATTACATTTATCTATTCAATACGATGTTATTTCATTAATTCTTGAAAAAGTAGATGCTAAACGTTCTAATACGAAAATTGAAATGATACTCAAACAACTTAATTCAACAAAACCTAATATCGATATAACTTTATCCAATAACCATCATATGATTAAGTCCTATGATCGTGTTTATATTATTAATATAAGTGATGAATTTTATAAGGATAAACCTAATCATCTCATGATTTCCCACAATAAGGTAGGTTTACCAAAAAAATACATCGAATTATGTTATAATAAACTAAATTTTCCTATTCAAATTAGGAAAAGATTACCAGGTGATAAGCTACAATTTAAGTTTGGTACAAAAAAGTTAAAAGATTTCTTAATTGACAAAAAAATTCCAAAAAAATCTAGAGATGATCTAGACATAATTGTAGATAGCAATCAAACTGTATTATGGATTCCTGGAATTTACAAAAATGAAACATTAGGTTCTAACAATATCATATATTTATGGATAAAGGAGTAATACTATGCATCAAGACATTCAAGAGATTTTAGTATCCGAAAAAGAAATTAAAGAAATAACTCAAAGATTAGGTCGCCAATTATCGGTAGATTATGAAGGTAAAAGGCCTTTATTTGTAGGATTATTAAATGGTTGTATACCTTTTATGTCCGAATTAGTTTTAAAAGTTGATATTCCTTTAGAAATACAGTTTATGGCTGTATCTAGTTATCATGGAGGTATAAAATCCAGTGGTGATGTGAATATTAAATACGACCTAAATACATCTGTTCAAGATAGAGATGTAGTGATTGTAGAAGATATTGTAGATACCGGTTCAACCCTATCTACTATTACAAAGCTTTTATTGCACCGTGGTGCTAAATCAATTAAAGTCGTTACTTTACTTGATAAACCATCTGGTAGAGTTGTCGATTTTATACCAGATTATATTGGAGTCACTATTCCACCAAAGTTTGTTGTTGGATATGGTTTAGACTACAATGAATTTTATAGAAATTTACCTTACATCGGTGTTTTAAAACCTGATGTATATACAAAATAGGAAGGAAACTTTATGAACAAACAACAAGGACCAAAAAGATCTCCGATTCGTCCGGACTATCTTGTTATATTAATTATTATTTTACTTGCCGTTGGTATGTACTTCTTCTTTACACAGATGATGCAACCAGGTGTAGTAAATTATGACGAACCAGGATTAATTGAGGCAATCAATGATGGAAAGATTGCAACAATTAGAAGTGAATATGTTGGTGGCGATAACTACAACCTATGGGAAATTACAGGTACATTTACAGAAGGTAACAAACCTGAAGGTTATGGAAGTTTTACTATAATTTTATTTGGTGATCGATTAGATAATTTATATGATGTGATTAGCTTATATAATGAAGCAAACCCTTCTACTCCTGTTAAATTAAACTTTGTACCACACGTTACCGTTGATTTTTGGAATATTATTACAACTATACTTTTAGTTGCTGCACCAATTGTTTTAGTAATTATTATGTTTAGATCAATGAGTTCACAATCAAACAGAGCTCAAGACTTCACTAAAAATAGAGCAAAAGTTTCACGTGGTAAACAAGTTAAGTTTGCTGATGTAGCTGGTGCTGATGAAGAAAAAGCTGAAATGGTTGAATTAATTGATTTTCTTAAAAATCCTAAAAAATATACCGATATGGGTGCACGTGTACCTAAAGGTGTATTATTAGTTGGTCAACCAGGTACTGGTAAAACTTTACTTGCAAAAGCTGTAGCTGGTGAGGCTGATGTTCCATTCTTCTCAATTTCTGGATCAGATTTTGTGGAGTTATATGTAGGTGTTGGTGCAAGCCGTGTGAGAGACTTATTTAAAGTCGCAAAACAAAATGCACCATGTATTATCTTTATTGATGAAATTGATGCAGTAGGTCGTCAGCGTGGTGCTGGTATGGGTGGAGGTAATGATGAGCGTGAGCAAACATTAAACCAATTACTTGTAGAAATGGATGGTTTTTCTGGAAACTTAGGAATCATTATCATGGCTGCAACAAACCGTCCAGACGTACTTGACCCAGCATTATTAAGACCAGGTAGATTTGACCGTCAAATAACCATGCAAGTCCCTGATCAAAAATCTAGAGAAGAAATTCTTAAAGTACATGCACGTAGTAAAAAGTTAGATCCTTCAATTAAATTTAGTGAAATTGCAATGCGCATTCCAGGTTTTACTGGTGCTGATATTGAAAACTTACTAAATGAAGCTGCACTACTTGCTGCTAGAGAAAATAGAACAGTTATTTCCCTACAAGATATTGATGAAGCTGCAGACCGTGTCACAATGGGACCTGCTAAAAAATCAAGAAAATATACTCCAAATGAAAAGAAAATGGTTGCATACCATGAAGCAGGACATGCTGTTATTGGTTTAAAAGTAAATTCAGCAAGTGTTGTACAAAAAGTAACAATCGTACCTCGTGGACGTGCTGGTGGTTATGCGCTTTATACACCAGTTGAAGAAAAATTCAACTACTCAAAATCTGAACTGATTGCAATGATTACTTCTGCATTAGGTGGACGTGTAGCTGAAGAAATAGTCTTTGATGATGTAACAACTGGTGCATATGATGACTTTAAACGTGCAACTAAACTAGCCCGTAGTATGGTCACTGAATATGGTATGTCTGATTTAGGACCTATCCAATATGAATCAGATAGTGGTAATGTCTTCTTAGGTAGAGATTATTTAAAAGATAAAAACTTCTCAGATGCTGTTGCACTTGAAATTGATAAAGAGGTTCGTTCAATTATTACAGAATGCTACACAAATGCAAGAAATGTAATTAATGAACATAGAGATTTACTTGATAATATTGCTAAATATTTAATCTTAGTTGAAACACTTACTAAATCTGATATTGATGAAATTGCATCAACCGGAAAACTTCTTTGGTGGGATAACCGTGAAGTAAACTCTGATGCACACGAGAACTCCAAGTGAGAATTGATAAATTCTTAAAAGTTTCACGTATGATTAAAAGACGCACTGTTGCAAAAAATGTAGCAGATGCACAAAGAATCTTCATTAATGGACTTCTAGCAAAACCTAGTAAAGAAGTTAAGATTGGTGATTTAATAGAACTTCATCTAGGTTTAAAAGTTATTACAATCAAAGTAGTATCTCTAACCCAATTAAAAGATCAAGATATGTATGAGCTAATAAGCGAAGAAAAACGATCCTTATGATCGTTTTTTATTGGAAAATGTTATATAATAATTATAATTATAAGGAGGAAATCTAACTATGTTTCCTGATGATTTAAATGAACAACAAAAAATAAGACTTCAAAAAGTTGAAGAATTAAGAAAATTAGGTGTTGACCCTTTTGGACATCGCTTTGATAGAACGCACCTTTCTAATCAAATTCATAACGAATTTGGTAGTTTAGACCATGATGCTTTAGAAGCACTTAATAAAGAAGTAATTATTGCTGGACGTATTGTTTTAAGACGTACACAAGGTAAAGCAGGATTCATCCAACTTCAAGATAAAGAAGGACGTATTCAAGTATATATCCGTCTTGATCATGTGGGTGAATTTCAATTTGAACTCTTTAAACACTCTGACTTAGGTGATATTGTTGGTATAAAGGGTGTATTATTTAGAACTAAGACTAACGAATTAACTGTTAAAGCAAATGAATTCATCCATCTTACTAAAGCAATCACACCACTACCAGATAAATTCCACGGTCTTCAAGATAAGGAAGAAGCTAGACGTCGTAGATATGTTGACTTAATTGTGAATGAAGAATCTATGCGTGTTGCAAGAACACGTCCAAGAATCATTCGTGCTTTTCAACATTATTTTGACTCTAATGGTTACATTGAAGTTGAAACACCAGTACTTCACCCAATCTTAGGTGGTGCTGCCGCAAGACCTTTTGTTACTCACCATAATACACTAGATATGGACTTCTACTTAAGAATCGCTACCGAACTACCTCTTAAACGTTTAATCGTTGGTGGAATGGAACGAGTCTATGAAATTGGTAGATTATTTAGAAACGAAGGAATTAGTGCAAAACATAACCCCGAATTTACAACAGTTGAAGCATATATGGCTTATGGTGATGTCACTGATATGATGAATCTTGTTGAAGAGTGTATGGGATTTGTTGCTAAAGAAGTATTAGGCACATATGAAGTTACATTTAATGACCAAACAATTTATTTAAAAAACTTTAAACGTGCACATATGGTAGAACTTATTAAAGAACAAACAGGTGTTGACTTCTTTAATCACTATACACTTGATGAAGCAATTAAAATTGCTAAAGAACATAAAGTGGATATTGAAAAACACTTTACAGTAGGTCATATTATTGAAGCATTCTTTGATCAATATGTTGAAAAAACAATTATACAACCAACCATTGTATATGGACACCCTGTAGAAATTTCACCACTTGCTAAAATGAATGAAAAAGACCCTCGATTTACAGATCGCTTTGAATTATTCATTATGGGATCTGAATATGCAAATGCATTCTCAGAATTAAATGATCCAGTAGATCAAAAAAATAGATTCCTTGCACAACTCGAACAAAAGGAAAAAGGCGATGATGAAGCAACCGAAATGGATACTGACTTCATTGAAGCACTAGAATACGGTATGCCTCCAACAGGTGGTATTGGTATTGGTATTGATAGATTTATTATGCTACTTACAAATACTCCAAATATTAGAGACGTATTGTTATTCCCACACGCAAGACAAAAAACAAAATAATCATTAAAACCATTATAAAAGGAAGCCTTAAGCTTCCTTTTTTTATAATTTAATATATCCTCTAAATCCTCTAGATGCATAATAACTATCTGCTCCATTATGAAAGATAAAGGTGCGATCATATCTTTTTTCAGCATTTAGTGCACCACCTAATTTTCTTATACTTTCAGGTGTATGAATCCAAGATGAAGTTTTTAAATCTAAATCTTCTAATGTTTGAATATAAAAATACATGTTTTCATCAACTAAATTAATACCTAATTTTTTAATTTCAGTTTCAACACTGGACTCCGGTTTAAACTTCTTACGATCCTTTAATGCTTTTTCATCATAACAGTAACTTCTTCTTTTAAGTGGTGTTTCTTTACTAAAATCCACATAATATAAGTTATTATCATAACTCATCAAATCAGGTTCTCCACCTGTTAATTCCATTTTATAAAGTGTCTCTAATATCTTTTTATTTTGAGTTAACTTTTCTTCAATATCATGCCATTTGATGTGCTCATGGCGATGCATATTTTTTTTAAACCTTGTTTCTAATAATTTCAAGAATTCGTTCATTACTTTATTCCTTTCTTTAAAGTTTATCAACAATAATTCCTATGTTTGTACGTTTACCATAAATGATTTTATAACGCTTATTAGGTTCGACATTACTTACAATAAGCATCTTTTCTTCATTCGTATTTAAATCTATAAATACTTGTCCTGTATAAATGATTTCTGATGGATTTTTTGGTGAATATCCTTTTTTATTATACCTAACCATTTTAGCTTCTATCATTGGTAAAACATCCTTTTTTAGGTCTTTTAGATCTAGTGATGCACCAATTGTGATATATGTACCAAACGTTCCTAAACTGGCAGATAATGCGACAATTACCCAATTAAAGATAATCATTGTTTGATCGTTATTTACAAATATTAAATCATATATAGCATATCCTAATACAACAAGTGCTGCTAATACTATAAAGAATGCATAACGTCTTTTTGAATTTAGTTTAATTTTTAATAGTTCTTTAATTATCATTTTTATTTTTCCTTTTTTATACTTTAACCCATTTTTTTGTAATACTAGACTGATAGATTGCATCAATTAATTTCATTGAATGTAGGCCATCTTTAAAGTTAGCATAATCTGATTTAAATTCATGGTTTCCTAATTCATGGTAGAACTGCCTAAAAGCTTCCCTAAATGATTCTACAAAGGTTGTGGCATCATGTAATTTACCATCTTTTAAGGTGTTTAATTGAGTAACACTTAATTCTTTATTACCTTCCATAATATCTGCATAAATAGCATTTTTAGTATCCATACCTAAAGATATAAATGTAGCCTTTGTTCCTGAAATTGTAAAGGTTAGTTTATTATCAAGACCAATTATAGACTGACTGATAAGACAACTACCTATTGCACCAAAATTTGTTTTATAGATAACTGCTCCAATATCTTCAGTATCAACCACTACACCTGCTCTTTTATCAAATACTGTCTTAAATACCGCAGATACTTGTGTAATTAAATGTCCTGTTAAAAACTCTATTAGATCAAAATAATGTGTGCCTACATCTGCTATGACTCTTGTGTTTCCACCATATAATTTATTATCTCTCCAATTATATATATCTGGACTTGCAGCCCAACCTTGTGTATATTCACCATGAATAGAAATAATATCACCTATTTTATCAATATTATTTTTGATATATTGATTGATTGCATAAAATCTATTATGGAAATGTATTTTAGAAATATTAGGTTTTTGTGTGGAGAGTTCATAAAGTTTATATGCTTCATCAAAATTTAGTGTCATAGGTTTTTCTAAAATTACATTTACACCGTGATTTAGTGCATAACTTGCCATTTCAAAATGAACATCATTAGATGAGGTAATATGAACACTATCTAAGTTTTCGTTATCAATCATTTCTTTGTAGTTTATGTAGTATTTTTCTATACCTAATTTATTAGCCTTCTTCACTATATTTGATCGACTACTAATTGCAACAACTTGGACATTCTCTAATTTTCTTAATGCTTCTATATGGACATGGGCAATTCTTCCGATGCCTATAATTCCTATTTTATATTTTTTCATATTTCTATTTTATACTATTTTAGATATTTTTTTAAATTCTTAACTTTAAATCAAAGAAAAAAGGAATGAATAATCATTCCTTTAATAATCCTAATTCATCTGCTATTTCTAAATATATACTATCAATTGGATAATAATCTATATTTAAGTTTTTAAATATTTTTAAACTTAATTCATCTAGTTTAGAATACATTTTTTCTTCTAAAGGTTCTTTTTTTGATAATTTATCAATAATTTCAGCCTCAAAATTAAGAAGTAATTCCATACTTTTAGGATCAAAGTTATCTAAATCAAGCAGTTCATGTTGAAAATCAATTGTATTTAGTAGCAAGTTTACCTTTTTAGCATCTAAATTTAGTGCTAAATAATCTCCACCATAATAATCGTTTAAGATCTTTTTTATTTCTTCTACTTGTCCGTGTACATAGTTAAATCCAAATGTAAAGTTATCATGATCATCTTCATTATATGTCGGATCATCAATGAGTTTATCATATAAGAAATCTATGACATTTAAAACATTTTCGAATCTAAAAATGATGAGTGAATCTAAGTTTTTAAGATTCATTAATAGTTCATGATTATCTAGTTTCCAACCTGCATATTCATTATAAATTAATTCATTTTCCATGATTTGCCTCTATTCTTAATCTATTTTTGATAAATTAAGCTTTGCCGACAGATCCAAACATAGTTAATTTATCTTTAACAACTTCTTTCATTGCTAAATAACCAGGGTTTAATAATTTTCTTGGGTCAAAGCCTTTAGATTCTAAGTCTTTACCTTCTTCAATATATTTTCTAGTTGCAGCAGCGAATGCTAATTGTAATTCAGTGTTTACGTTAATTTTTGCAATACCTAATGAAATTGCTTTTTTGATTTGGTCAGATGGGATACCTGTACCACCATGTAATACAAGTGGCACGCCATTTGTAACTTCGCTAACAGTTTTTAATACACCAAAATCTAAACCTTTCCAGTTTGCTGGGTATTTACCATGAATATTACCAATACCTGCTGCAAATAGGTCAACACCTGTAGCAGCGATAATACGGCATTCTTCTGGATCTGCTAATTCACCAGTACCTACAACACCGTCTTCTTCTCCACCAATTGAACCAACTTCAGCTTCTACAGATACACCAACAGCGTGTGCAACTGCAACAACTTCTTTAGTTTTTGTTAAGTTTTCTTCAAATGGATAGTGTGATCCATCAAACATAACTGAAGTAAAACCAGCGCGGATTGCTTTAAAAGCACCCTCATATGTACCATGGTCTAAGTGTACTGCAACTGGAACAGTAATGTTCATTGCTTTGTCTAATGTAGATACCATAGCCATAACGTTTTCGTATCCTCCCATATATTTAGCTGCACCTTCTGATACACCTAAAATTACTGGAGATTTTAATTCTTGAACAGTTGATAAAACTGCTTTGATCCATTCTAAGTTATTGATGTTGATTTGTGCAACAGCATAACCTTCTGCTTTTGCTTTTTGTAACATTTCTTTAGCGGAAACTAACATTTTATAATTCCTCCTTATCGTTTTGCCAATAGATATTATATATCTATTTGTCTGTTATTACAAACAATTAGGTATAATTTATTTATTTTTGTGATTTTTTAGTGACATTTTCACAAAATCTTTAAATAGTGGATGAGGTCTTAAAGGTCTGGATAAAAATTCTGGGTGATATTGAACTGCAACAAACCATGGATGATCTTTTAATTCAATAATTTCTACTAATTTTTTATCAGGATTAATACCTGCAATTAAAAAATTATTATCGTTAAATATGTTTAAATAATCATTGTTAAATTCATAACGATGTCTGTGACGTTCTTTAATCATTTTTGTTTGGTATAGTTGATAGGATTTAGATTCTTTATTTAATTCACATTCATATAATCCTAAGCGTAGGGTGCCTCCTATATTCGTACCATCTAATTCTTTGGTATGAATTAAAGGCATAGATGTATTAGGGTCTATTTCTGTAGTATTTGCATCTTTATAACCTAATACATTACGAGCATATTCTATGGTTGCTAGTTGCATACCATAACAAATTCCAAAGAATGGAACTTTATTTTCTCTAGCAAATTTAATTGCTAGTAATTTACCTTCAGTTGCACGTTTACCAAATCCACCAGGAACAATAATACCATCACATTTCTTTAGGCTTGATTCTATATTTTCTTCGTTTAGTTTTTCAGCATTTAGCCATTTGATTTTAATTTCTGTTTGATGATAAAATCCTGCATGTTTTAAAGATTCAGAAACTGAAAGATAGGCATCTTGAAGTGATACATATTTACCAACTAAACCGATTGTAATAGATTCTTTAGGTGATTTGATACGTTCAATTAAATCTTCCCAAGGTTGCATATTTGGTATGACATTATTTTCAATTCCAAAATGATTTAGTATATAGTCATCTATTTTTTGTCTTCTAAAATTTAAGATGGATTCATAGATGACATTAACATCAAGTGATTCAAATACAGCCTCATAATTAACATCACAAAACAGTGCTATTTTTTCTTTAACTGATTTAACAATATTTACCTCACTTCTTAGGATAATAATATCAGGTTGTATACCAAGAGATCTTAGTTCTTTAACCGAGTGTTGGGTAGGTTTTGTTTTTATTTCATTGGATGCTTTTAAAAACGGTACCAATGTATTATGAACGTATAATGTGTTCTTATAGCCAAAATCACGTCTTGCTTGACGGATAGCTTCTAAATATGGCAGTGATTCTATATCACCTACAGTTCCACCGATTTCTGTAATAATCACATCAGCTTTAGATGATTTTGCTGCTTCTTTTAGTTTTAATTTTATTTCATCTGTGACGTGTGGAATCACTTGAACGGTTGCACCATTATAATCCCCACGTCTTTCTTTATTAATTACATTTTGATATATCTTACCTGTTGTAATTGAAGATTCTTTAGATAAATTAATATCAATAAATCTTTCATAGTGACCCAAGTCTAAATCTGTTTCAGCACCATCGTCTGTAACAAATACTTCACCATGCTGATAAGGGCTCATTGTTCCTGGATCCACATTGATATATGGGTCAAATTTTTGTGTGAAGACTTTAAGTCCTCTTGACTTTAATATTTGACCAATTGCTGATGCAGCAATCCCTTTGCCTAAAGATGATACAACGCCACCTGTGACGAAAATATATTTTGTTGCCATATAAATACCTTCCTTATGTTTCCTTTATATAAAAAATAAAAATCTCCTAAAAATAGGAGACTTTGCATTTTAAAAATATGGTGTGCCCTTCTTAATTGTATCAAACCATACTTTAAGTTTCAACACTTAATAGAGAATTTTTTAATTTTTTTTAATTATGTGAATAATTATTATTAAAACAAAAAAGAGGTTGCCCTCTTAGTTGTCGTACATATCTTCATAGTCATCCATGATATCGTTATAATCATCTTCATCATAATCATCATCTAAGTCTAAATCAATATCATCTACACCATCATCTTCATCAGTTGAGACTAAATCTAATCCAACATCTACATATGCTTTTTCTTCAATGATTTCTTCGTCTAATTCTTCATCTTCTTCATCATCTAAATCTTCATCAGTTTCATCGATTAAATCTACTTCTAGATCTTCGATATCCGCTAAATTAAATTCAGAAAAATCAATGTCTTCGTCTTCAATTTCTTCAATTTCTTCCGGTTGAATGAAGGCATACCCATCTTTATCCCAAAATTCTAAGTTGCCATCTTTTAATGTCCATTTGTCTTCCCCTACAAAAACAAACTTACCTGATAAAGTAATGTCCATATATAGTTGAGTCATTAAGTCTACATCTTTGATATCTAAGTTTCTTGCTGTAGCTACTTTTTCGATTAACTCATAAATATTCATTGCTTCTTTGTTTTCTTTGAGTATATATTCGATGGTATCTAACAATGATAACTCATTAATTTTTTTGTCAGCCATTTTGCGTCCTCCTAAAAACCGTCTATATTGTATATTAAAGTTTAAAATATTGCAACAACTTTTTTAAAAATAAGGTTGATTTAATACTTTTGACGGTTTTCAACCGCTTTTATCAGTGTTAATTCATCGGCATACTTTAAATCTGCACCAACAGGTAGTCCATAACCAAGTCTGGATACTATTATGTTATCGTCTTTATAAAGCGATTTTATGTATTGTGCAGTTAACTCTCCTTCAACAGTAGAGTTTGTTGCTATAATTATTTCAATATTATCTTTAATTCTTAATTTTAATTGATCAAAGTTTAAATCTTTTGGTTCAATACCTTTTGAAAAATCAATAAGTCCACCAAGTATGTGATATTTACCATGAAAAGTATTTGTCTTTTCTATTGAAAAAACATCTTTAGAATCAGAAACAACCATGATTTGATCGTTTGTTCTTGTCTCATCTTGGCAGATTTGACATATATCATGGTCTGTTAATAATCCACATGTTTGGCAATATTTTATTTTATCTTTTAGATTTATTAGATTGTTTCCAAAGTGATTTAAATCTTGATTGTCCCAAGTAATTAGGTGAAGTGCTAAACGTTCAGCTGTTTTTTCTCCAATACCTGGTAGCCTTTTTAAATCCTCAATGAGGTCTAAAATGATTTTTGGATACATTAAAATCCAAATCCACCCATGCCACCTGAAAATTGTCCCATGGTTTCTTCTTGTGTTTTATCTATTTGATTTAAAGCATCATTTACGGCAATTAAAATTGCATCTTGTAACATTTCTACTTCATCAAGCATTGCTTCATCAATTTTAATATCGATTACTTGACGTGTACCTTGCATAATTACTTCTACACCTGAAGCTTTTCCAATAAATTCTGATGACTCGATTTGTTCTTGAGCATCTTGAATTTGTTTTTGCATTTTCTTTAATTTGTTTAACATATTTGGATTCATATTTATTCCTCTACTTTCACTAATTCTTCTCCGAAATACTCGATTGCAAAATCTACAATTTCAGATCTTTTTTTATTTTGTTTTGTTTCTTTAACTGTTGTGTCATATAAATGTAGGTCCATAGGTTTAAGTACCGGTTTTTCGATACCTGAACGGTACTGGTTTGCATAATCTAGGCGAATAACTAACCAGTCGGGTTTAATTAATACTGTATAATCTTTAATAAGTTTTTGTTTACTGTTAATGATTTTTAATACTTGTTTTTTTACCTCAGGCTTAAACATCGTTTTAGCTGTTATTAAATCATCATATACAAGTAACATTTGATCATTTCCAACTGCTTCTAAACTACCTTCAAAAAGTAATTGAGCTGTTGTTTTTAAACTTGGATTATCATAATCACTTAATCTTGACCAACCACTTGCAATTAAATCTTTTTTATCTTTATCTCCGTTATTTAAAATGTCTTCTATTTCAGTAATTGTCACTAAAGGTTTAAGATTGGATTGTTGTGTTGTATTTTCTATTGTTGGTTGTTGAACTTTGGTGTTTGCTTGAGGAAACTCTTTATTTTTAATTTGTTCTTGAAGATTACTAAGTTCTTTTTCTAAAGAGATAAGTTTTTCTTCAAATTCCACTAAAGCTACTGTTTCATGATTAATCATTTTTATGATAGCAAGTTCTAAGTATGCACGTTTTGATGTTGTATATTTTAATTCTTGTTGTAAGTCATTTAATATATCTAAATATGCATAAATTAGGTTAGATTGTAATTCTTTTAAATCCGGATAAATTACTTTTTTTCTTATTTTATCTAATAACACATCTCTTAAGGCAAGAATAATATCTGATACCATTCGGTTAATATCTTTACCATCTGCAATAACTTGATTGATAAAATCTAGTGCCTTTTGAGGTTGTTTTTTATAAATAACCACAAGGAGTTCATTTATAAATCTTCTGGATAATCCACCTGAAACTTTATAAACATCTTCTTCGGTGATTTCATCATTTGTAAATGAAATAACTTGATCTAGTAAGCTTAGTGCATCACGCATACCACCTTCAGCGGTATTTGCGATTGCATATAATGCTTCATCACTTATCTTAAGATTTTCTTTATTTACAATGACTTTTAAATTTTCTTCAATATCTTTAATTTCTATATTTTTAAAATCAAATCTTTGACATCTAGATAAAATTGTTGCAGGTACTTTATGTGCTTCTGTAGTCGCTAAGATAAAGACAACATTTTTGGGTGGCTCTTCAAGCGTTTTTAATAAAGCATTAAAAGCTGCTTGGGTTAACATATGGACCTCGTCAATAATATAAACTTTATACTTACCAACACTTGGTGCATATTTAACTTTATCTCTTAAATCTCTAATTTCATCAACACCGTTATTTGATGCAGCATCTATTTCTATAATATCTGGAACATCACCTTTATCAATACCAAGACATATATCACATTTACCACAAGGCTCTTTTGTAGGTGCTGTACGACAATTTAATGTTTTAGCTACTATTTTTGCAACAGATGTTTTACCTGTACCACGAGGACCACTAAAAAGGTAGGCATGCGCAAACTTTTCATATAAAAGTGCATTTTGAAGGGTTTTAACAATGATACTTTGACCATATACATCACTAAAAGTTTTCGGTCTATATGTTCTATAAAGTGCTACGTAACTCAAAAACGTTCCCTCCCTTGTCTTGTTTCATCATTATATCATATATAATGGATGTTTTTAACTATTTTCCAAGACAGAATTTCGAAAATAACTCGGTTAATAATTCACCATATTGATGATTGCCTAATATCTCTCCTAATAAGTTCCAAGCATAGGTTAAGTCCACTGCATAAATATCAACCGGCATATCTAAATTGATGGCATTAACTACACTTTCAAGGGCAGATTTTGCTTCTTTAAGTTTTTGAATATGGCGCACATTTGATAAATAATTAAAGTCTTTATCCATTAAATTATCTAGTTTTAATGTTTTTAATATTTCTTTTTCTAGATTTCTTAATCCATCTTTTTCTAATGTTGATATTTCAATAATCGTTGATATTTCTAGATTACGTTTTAAATCTTTTTTATTACCAATAATAATTCTGTTTTTATCTTTAGTTAGATCAAGTAACTCTTCATCTTCTGTGGTAAGTTTTTCAGATAAATCTAGTACGAGTAATACAAGTTCTGCATCTTTTAGTGCTTTTTTACTTCGATCAACACCGATTTTTTCAATTAAATCTTTGGTATCTCTAATACCTGCAGTATCAATTAATTGTAAGGTCACACCATCTAGATTTACAAATGCATCGATTGTATCTCTAGTTGTTCCTGCAATGTCAGATACAATTGCACGGTCTTCATTTAATAGTGCATTAAGTAAACTTGATTTTCCAACATTAGGGCGCCCCACAATTGCTGTTTTAACACCTTCTCTAATATACTGAGTACGTTTAGAGTGTCTTAATATGTCATCAATTTCTTGAAGTAATGAGGTGATTCTTGGATAAATGATTTCTTTACTCATAATGATTGCATCATCATATTCTGGGTAATCAATATTGACTTCAATTTGTGCAATTAAAGTCAATACTTGGCTCTTTAAATTTTCTATCATTGATGATGTTTCTTTATTTAAAGCTTTATTAGCTACTTTAATTGCATTTTCATTGGTTGCATGAATAATATCCATAATAGCTTCTGCTTGAACAAGGTCAATACGTCCATTTAAAAATGCACGTTTTGAAAATTCACCTGGTTCAGCTAAATCAATATCTGTTTCAAGTACACGTTCTAATACTTTTTGAGTAATTAAAATACCACCATGTGTTGATATTTCGACCACATCTTCTTTTGTAAATGATTTAGGTGCAATAAAAACTGAAATCATTACCTCGTCTAAAATGGACCCATCTTCGTTTAAGATGTGCCCATAATGTATGGTATGACTTTTTGCCTTATTTAAATTCTTACCTTTAAAAATTTGATTTACTTTGTAAATTGCATCATCACCAGATACACGAATAACGGATATACCTGCAGTGCCTAGTGGCGTTGCGATTGCTGCAATTGTTCTACTTTTCATAAGTCTTCCTTATTTTTTACTTTTTATAATTGTAGGTTCGTGCTTAATTTCTTCTATTGTTGGTACAAATGGATTAACTCCACGTCTAATATCTCTTAAAATGATAAATCCTGCAACAAAAACACCAAATACAATACCCTCATATAAATAACCCATACCTAGTACAATACCTAATAGCGCACTAAACCAGATTGTGGATGCGGTTGTAATTCCATGTATGATGTTATTTGAATCTTTCATAATAACGCCTGCACCAATAAACCCGATACCTGCAATGACTTGTGCAATGATACGTTGTCCTTGTGGTGCACTAATGTTATTTGTAATTTCTTGTAAATAGATTAAGCGTTGCATAATTGAAATCATGAGTGCTGATAAACCAACAAGTACGTGACTTGAAATTCCTGCAGCTTTACCTACGTTTTGTCTTTCTAACCCGATTAAAAATGTAATTGTTATGACTACAAGTGCTGGGATAATAATCATGAATAACCACTGTTCTAGCGATAGAAATGATTCAATCATTTTATATCCTTCGGGCATTTCAAATAAAATGTTCATTCGTAAATCCCCCTATTATTTTACTATAATACTTGGTGTACTGCTTCTATAAATTGGTCTAATTCATCCCAATTATTAATTACAGCACCACTAGCTTTAGCATGGCCCCCACCATTAAATTGGTTTGCTACTTTATCAATATCTGGTCCATTTGATCTTAATCTGACTCTTACTAAATCACCATCTTCGATAAATAAAGCCCATACTCTAAAACCTTGAATTCCTGATAATAAATTTACAACAGAACTTGCTTCTTCATATGATAGTTTAAATTCATTTCTAATATCATCTGTAATTGTAATATAAATGAATCCTTTGTCTGTTGTTTTAAAGTTTTGGTATACAAAACCTTTAAAACGTATCATTTCTAAAGTTTCATTTGACATTGCTTGATCAATTTCTTCAACATCAGCACCTTTAGTTAATAACATACCTGCCATTTGGTGGGTAAGTTCAGATACACCTCTATATTTAAAGCGACCTGTATCAGTTAATATACCTGTATACATTGCAACAGCACCAGCTTTTGTAATTTCAAATTCTTTAACTTGGGTTGACATATATGCAATCATTTGTGCACAAGATGGGAAGTTTGTATCTACCCACTGTATATCACCAAAGTTATCAACTGGAATATGATGGTCAATTTTAATAATTTCTTTACCTAATACATATTTTTGATTTGAGATTCTTTGTTTATTTGCAGTGTCTACAACAATTGATAAGCTACCTTCATAAAAACTATCTTCTAAATTTGATTCACCAACAATAATATCAGGTGTACCAACAAAACTTACAAAATCTGATGTTTCACCTGTAACGAATACATCTTTTGTAGGAAATGCATTTTTGATAATATTTTGTAAACCAAATTGTGCACCGTAACAATCACCATCTGGTCTAACATGTCCATAAATTATTATTCTTTGATACTTCTTAATTTTTTTAAATATTTCTTTGATCATTTTGTTCTTTCATCCTTTCGTCAAAACATTTTACAACTTCTAAACATTCTTCCCAACTAGTAAGTGTTGCACCGCATGCTTGGTTATGTCCACCGCCACCAAATTTTTTAGCAATATCAACAATTGATAAATCACGAGCTCTAAATTCTCCAATAATTTCGCCAGTTTCTTTTTCGCTAAAATTAGCCCAGATTTGAACTTCTTCAATACCAGACATTAAGTTTACTGTACCTCTTGAAATGTCAAAAAAACTTAATTTAGAGTCTTTAATAGTCTTTAAATCATTAAAGCGGTACGCTACATTATTTTTTGTAATATTAAACTCTCTAAATTGGTCTCTAGCAATGCGTCTATCTAATGTTTCTAGATTTTGGAAATCATAGATTTTTTTAATATCTACTTGATATTCCATTAAAAATGATACTGCCTTAAATGTTTCTTTAGCATTATCATTTGTAATATATTGAAATCTTCCACTATCTCCAACAATACCGGCATAAATATGTGAGGCTGCTAAATCATTTAGTTTTAGATTGCCAATCATCGCTATATCTGCAATCATTTGACTACAAGATATTAAGTTTGGTTTATGATAAAAGATTAAAGGTTTAATGTTTGTTAGATTTTGATGGTGATCAATGTTGATAAGCGTTTTACCTAATTGATATCTTTTATCTGATATTAATCTTTCATCCGCTGTATCTAAGACAAAAACTAGAGCACCATTATATGTTTCATCACTAATTTCATCCATTGTATTATCAAATGGATAGTTATGTGTATCACCAACAACATATACTAACTTTTCTTTGAAGTTTTCTTTAATTAATTCTTTTAAACCGAGTTGTGAACCATAAGCATCTAAGTCTGGAAACTTATGTCTGTGAATGATGATTGTTTCATGTTTTCTTATTTGTTCGATTATATTAATTTCCATATTTACACCTATTTATTTCATTAGAATATATTAGTATAACACAAATCGTTTATTTTTAATAAAAGAATTTATTTATCTTATAATTTTACATGATAAAAGATATCTAAGATAAGATATCTTTTATCAATTTACTTTTAATTAATTTACATAAATCATATTTGCTAGTTCAGGATGATCTATAAATGGATTTCTGTTATTTTGATGTGAGAAAATAATATTGTTTCTATTGATTTCAAATGCATCTACAGGGTCTAGTTCATGCCACTGAAGTAAAGTATTTAAGTCTCCTATTTTACTTAAATCAGTTAATGCGCCCCAACGTATATCCATGTAAAATAATATTCTTGCAACATCACCACGGTGATTATCACCTGGATACCACTGTGATCCGTAATTTCCAAATCCTCCAGCATTATATACTTGATTAATGAAGATGTTATTACTTCTAGTTGAGTTTACTGTAGTATCTGCTGCACGTAAGTTATGTAGGTCTGCATCTATACCTCTTGTTGAGTTTGATGGATCATAATTACCTGTACCAAATAAAGATTTAGCCCAAACGTGTTCTCTATTCCAAGTGGCACCACCATCCCATTTAGCAAGTGCAGGACCTTCATCAGGATATCCATTACTTACTGAACCTTTTAATGTATCTGTATAAATTAAGTATACATAATCTGTGTTGTAATCTATCCATGCATCTGTTTTTTCTAGTAGGTCTCTTGCATCACCATAGGTTGTTGTTTGATACTGTCCTGTATTGTTTAAAATACTATATAGTTCATCTACTAGATATTGGCCTTCTAGACCGGTTAATGACTGGTAATATCCTTCAAATAAAGGTATTTTAGATTTTATAATTAATTGATATGTATCTGTTTTTATAACTTCTTTATTATATTTAATTTCATAGGTGAAATTTACAGGTGTATCATCATCTTGTCTAATAATAGTACCATCATTTAATAATACATTTGTATTTGATGATGACCATATAATTGTAGCATCAAATAATAGTTTGTTTGAATCTAATAATACTAGTTTGTTTGTTATAGGACTATTAAATATTGGTAGTTCTATATTATTTAATATGATTGATGTGACTGTATTTAAATCTATTTCATCATCTAATGTGATATCTTCTGTATTTGTTATGAGTAAATAGTAATTGTTTTGATTTTGATATACAGGTGCTTTTATAGTTATACCAAGACCAGGTGTAAGGTTTGATAGTTTATTTTGAATAGATAGTTTTATTTCAGCTTTAAGGTCATTTGGTATAACCACTTCAAATGGACCTTTATCTGTTTCAAGTATATAACTTAAGCTATTGTTATCATATGATTCATGAATGAGTCCAAATAGTTGAACATATTTTGAAGGGTTTAAATTAAGTTCATCAGAATCAATATTTAGTGGTGTTATTGTAGTTTGTGTTAATAGATTAATTGAGCGAATATCATTTATTTCAACTTGGTTATTTACTGTATTTTTAGTACCTTTAATCGTAATTTCATTACCAACTAAAACGTTTGATTTATAACTTAATGGTGCTACAACATAAATACCTGAATTATTATCTTCTATAAAGAATTTTATTTCTGTTGTTGTTTCATAGAAACTAGTAATTATACCTTTAGTATAAACATAACTGTTATTTGATGTATTACGTACACTTTTTATATCTACATTATCTTCACCAACTAAAATATCAAATTCTTTAGTTGTTGTATAATCTCCATTTGTAATAGTTGCTACAAGTATAATATGTACTTGATCTGTTAATGGTAATGTAGTATCACCTGTTACTAGGTTAATTAAGTTATTATTCGTATTATTTGTATCTTTATATGACCATGTAATATCACTGTTTTTATTACCCTTTGAAACTAAATCAAGATTTGTAGGTGCAATAATATGATTTGTCAATGTTAACTGGTCCTTGTCTGATGTAGCATCTAATTCATTTTGAGGAATAAGTTCTCCTGGATTAGTAGTCCAACTAAAGTTATCTATTGTAATGTGGGCATTTACTGTTGAAGTTCCTTTAATTTTAATTGTTATTGACCAGTCGCCTAAGATTTTTAAATCTTTTTGGAGGAATTTAAAGATTGTTTGATCTTCTCCAGCACCTGTCATGGAATCTTCATAGGTAAATGTTTGATTGGTTGAAAGATCAGTTAATAAAACTTCTACTTCCCTAAAACTTCCACCTGTAAATGCTTTTCTCCAATCAAATGAAAAAGACTGAAGACCACCAGTAAAGTTTGCTTTTAAGAATGAATCACTTGCTCTGCGAAGTAATATACCATTATCGTTAATTTTATATTTACCAGTTTCTGCTATTCCAGCATTAATTGCTTGATCAAACTCCCAAGTAATACCTTGGCTTACAAACGAACCACCTCCATAGCGAGTAGTAGTTGGGGCTGTATTTGTTTCAAAATCTTCAATATAGGTTACACCTTCTCGATATTCACCTAATGGTTTTACAATAACTGTAATTGTGACAGTTGCTTCATTACCAGATAAGTCAGTTGCACTATATATTATTTGATAGGTACCTGGTAGCTCCATGTTTACGTTGTTATAAATAATTGTAACATCTAAGGTTTCATCAACATTATCTTCTACTGTAATTCCTTCTAACCAATTAGGTTCACTATCTCCCACTGTAAGATTATAGTCTTTATAACCTTTAATGATGGGTTTAGTTGTATCAGGAATGATTTCTTCTTCTTTTAAAACAACTAATGAAAAGTGTTTTGTTATTTGTTTATCATTTAATTTAAGGGTTGCACTTAATCTAACAAGTGTATCAGATAAAGGTCTTGTTACAACCCCTAAATTCCCGTTAATTACAATCGTTTCACCGTTAGATACCCATATGACTTCAACATCTTCAAAACCTTCGTATTCAGTTTTTAAAGTGATGTTTTTAGTTATTGTTTCATATGTGTTTGTAGGATTTATTTCTATTTCTACAAGTTCATAGAGAGTCTCTAGTATTTCCATAGAATCTACTTTTTGTGTATCACAAGATACAATTATGAAACTGAGTATGAGAGTAGATATAATTAATATTATTTTTTTCATTAAACAAACTCCTTCAAATTATTTAAAAATATTAAATAATTATTTTATGTAGTTCTATTATATAATTTATTGACTTATTTACAAAATTCTAAGTATTTGTTTATTGATTATTGAATATACTTTTATATTTAAATTGCCATTAAATACAAAAAAATGAGATTACATTGTGTGTAATCTCATTTTAACTATATTTTTATGTTAATTATTAACCAAATACCTTCAAGCTAGTAATAAGTGTACGTTTCTCAAATAGTAAATCTAATGTTGATGAAGCAGTTGCTAAATCAATTGTTAATGTTGCATAAGTTTGACCAATTGCAGCTTGTTTAACGCCGTTAACGCTAAATGTATCTGTAGTGCCCCACCCACGAATAGTTATTTCAATTTTTGAAACATTTTCTGCAAATGTTAATGTCATCGTTCCATTAGCACTACTGGTTCCAGTTTTAATTAGGTTTTCGTTATTCTCATCAGCACCACCACCTGAACCATTACCTTGGTAAATTTTGGCAACATTAGATGCTGATAACAGTAATGTATTGTCAGTAGATACTGAATTAAATGCAGTAACAAGATCTGTTGCGTTTGGGAATTCTACACCTTTTTTACCACTAAATTGTGTAAAATCATATGTAGCCAATAATTCAATAACTGGAGCAGGTTCACCTGTTTGTGCAAGTACTGTAAATTCAACTGTATTGTTTTCAATTACGATATCTGTTGTACCTAATTTAGCTGTATAAGTTAATGTAACTACTTCATCATTTTGTCCAACTGCTGGTCTTGTTACTGTACCATCGTTCGCAATTACATCTGTATTGCTTGATGACCAAGTAATTGTAGCACCAAAGATTGTAGTTGGTAAAGTAATATTGGAAACCACTTCTGCATTACCTGAAATCATTTCTGATTTAATAAGTGCAGCTAGTCCAACTGGATCTGCTTCTAATACTGTTACTTGAGCTTTATTAAATAATAAGACTTGAGGTGATAAGTTGTAGTGACCTACGATACCAGTTACTCTAACTTTACTTCCCGCTTTAAATTGTGCTAGAAGTTCATTAAATACTACTGCTGTTAAGTCATCAGATGATGATGAGTATAATGTATATTCAATTTCACCATTATATAGTTTAATTGTTCTACCTGTTGCATCAACTTTTACAAATCCTTCGATTGTAACAAAGCTATATACATCATCAGAATTAAGTGCTCTAGTTAGTACTGTAGCAGTAGGCGCTACAGCTTCTGCTGAAGTTTTAGTTAATACTGCACCTGTTAATTGAACTTTATTTTGATAGAATGCTACTTTACCTTCAACTTCATATTCGCTACCCACTGATAATAGTGAAGTTTGAGCGCTTGAAACTTGGTGTAAAAGAGCTATACCTGTTGCATCTTGAATGTATACAGCAGAGTTAGAAAATTTATCACTTGTCATGAATGTAACGATTCTACCCTTGATTTTTACTTCTGCATCAGCAGCCATATCATCTAAGTCAGCAATATTTGTAATTGGCATTTCACCAACAACGATATTGAATACTTTAGTCTGAGTTACTGCACCAACTGTAAGAGTTGCTGTTACTGTAACGTTCTTAGATTGTCCTGCTGTTACTGTTACCGCACCTGTTTCAACATTAAATACTGCTGCATCAGTTGTAGTCCAAGTAATTGCTGAACCATTTGCACCAGTTGCAGGTAATGTAACTGTTGTAGATTCTAAGAATAGATTTGATAATGTTAAATTGTTTTTATCAATTGTAACTTTTTGTTCATCTGTTAATGTTGCTTCATAGTGAATTACAAATATTTCAAATGATGGTAATGTACCTTCAATTGTTGAAGGTTTAACTCTATCATTACGTATTGTATATGCTACTGCATAAATTGTAACGTTATCTGTACCACTTAAAGTTACCATATCAGCATGTTTTGCACCACCATAATAACTTCTTACATATTTAGTTTCATCAAGTGGATCATGTAAAACAGTTGTATAGTTTGTTGTTGAACCATTTGCCCATTCTGGATGGTCTTTTACGTTTGCTGTGAATTTAACAAATGTATTTTTAGCTGGATCAATTTTAGCTGCTTTTTCAGCTTCTACAATTGAAGTTGGAGTTCCTGGTTCTAACCAGTAGTTAGATACTTCAAAGTCAACTGCCATAGCTAGTAATTCAGGCATTGCAACTGTTGATTTTTTAGTAAATGTAGCTTTTGAAAGTTGTGGTGAATCAAAGTTTACACCGTATTCACCAACGATTTCTCCGCGGTCTCCGACAGCAACAATTTTAGCTAAGTCTGAACCATATACAAAGATTGCGTGTTTAGATGTTGGATCAAATACTGAAACACCATTGCTTGCAACGTGAACAATTATAACGTCTGATAGTTTAATTGATGAACCTAAATCATATTCACCATTACGTACATCAGCAATTGAAACTACTTCAGATACAGGAATTGCGATAACTCTGATTGTAAAATCAACTGATTCAGAATATACTTCACCAGATGGTCCTGTCCATGTAAGTGTTGCAGTTAATTTAACTGTTTCGTTTTCAGCACCTTCAGCAGGGCGGTTAACTACAATTAAATTTTGGTTTGCAACCACTTCAAATTTTGCAAATGCATCTTTATCAGATGTCCATGTAACAGTACCACCACCAGCTATTTCTACCGGTACTGAAAAACTGTTAACAACTTGACTACGATTAGCAGTTGGTACACTGATGTCTACTAATAATAGCATTTCATCAAATGTAGCTTGCTCTTGTTCTAAGTCGAATTTTTCACCATTATCACACGCTACTAATACTAGAGCGAATAATAATACCATGAAAATAGATACTATTTTTCTTTTCATTTATTTGTTACTCTCCTTTTTTTTAAAAAACTATTAGAATGATGATTCTTCATATGCATTTTGGAATACTGTATTAATGTTTTGACCCGCAAATACATATCCAAAGATTGCGCCTACTTCTTGTCTAACTTTAGCTGATTTACTAAATACTGGTGTTGTAAAGAATGAATCACTTACTAAGTTACCCATTTCTAATACTGCAATAATTGCTTTTTGTTCAGCTTGTGCTTTATTAGCTGGATTTTCTGGTTTTGTAGCAATAAACTCTTTATATACATCAGTATCATATGAAGATTGTCTAACTGGTGAATAACCAGATTGTACTGCGAATCTTGCAGATACTTCTGGAGAAGTTAAATATTTCAAGAATAACCAAGAAGCTAATTCTTCTTGTGGATTAGATTTTCTAAATAGGTTAATATTTGGTCCTTGTTGTGCTTGACGAGGATTTTCTAAGTCAAATTGAGGAACCGGTGCAACACCAACTTCAAATGTAGATGCTTCACTACCTTCAGGAATGTTATATGTTGTACCACCTGTTGAACCAACTGCCATAAATAATTCTTGTCTAACAAACTTAGTTGAAGTATATGTGTTTCCTAATTGAGCTCTTGTTGTAAATAGACCTCTTTCATATAAATCTTTAAAGTATAGAACCATATCTTTTGCTTGTTGGTTGTTAAATAATATTGACCCACCATTTTCAGTACTTGTGTAAGGAATACCTTGTTGAATTGATGCAGTAATGAATAAGTTATCTGTTGAGTCATAACCAAAAGGTACAACAGCTGCATTATCTTTATATGCTGGCATGTTTTTAATAGTTTGAGAAACAGTTTCTACTTCTTCCCAAGTTTTTGGAACTGTTAAACCGTTTGCATCAAAGAATGTTTTGTTGTAGAACATTGCTTCTGTAGATTTAGAGAATGCAATACTATATACTGATCCTTTATCATCATACATTTTACCTTCTTCCCAATATCCAGGAACAAAGTCAGAAACTTCCTCTTCAGTTAAACCAATAACTCCACCTTTACCATCAGATTTTCTGTTGTCGATAAAGTTATTTAATGATAGTGCACGACCTGAACGCATATATCCTGCAACGTGGTCACCATAGCTTTCTACCATGTGTGGCTCTTGTCTTGCTGGAATAGCAGTTGAGACTGCAGTGTTTAATTCATTGTAACTACCATCAACTTTCTTGACAGCATCTACAGTAATATGTGGATACATTACTTTAAATTCATTAATAAATTCTCCTAGTAATGTTTCGTTACGTCCACCCATTCTGTGCCAAAATGTAATGGTCACATTTTTACTTGTATCTAATTCTAAGTTGACATCAGATCCTAGACCACCATCTCCTGTTTCATTACCACTACATGCAACAAGTACAGTAGCTAGAAATAATACGAAGATAGCACCAAGTATTTTTTTCATGTTCTTTTCTCCTTTTATTTATGTAGTTTCTTATTTTATTTTTTTTAACTACACATCAGATTGTTCATTTAAACTTTTAAAAAATTTATATGTATATTAACCTTTAATACCACTTCTTGACACACCCCTCATAATATACTTTCTAAAGAATATAAATACGAGAAGTAGCGGTATTGTAACCATGATTGTTGCAGCCATTTGATAGTTTACAGCTGAACGACCTGTAATTGGATCGATAAAGCTTCCTCTTAACCAGCTTGTGATCATTTTATAATCTTCATGAGCAACTAAGTTTGGCCATACATAAGCGTTCCATGAACCCATTACTTTTAATATTACGATTGTAATAATACTTGATTTTGCCATTGGAATCATTACTTTCCATAAATACTTCCAATCACTCGTACCATCAACTTTAGCTGCATAATATAATTCATTTGGTACTTGCTTAAATGTTTGTCTGAGTAAATAAATATGGAAAATACTGACTAAGAATGGGAAAATCATTGAATAATAGTTTTCAATGCCCGCACTACCATACCATCCAAATTGTGATACTGTAATGAAGTTTGTAATAACCATCATTTCACCAGGAATCATCATGGTTGCTAATAATATTGTAAATATTGCATTTTGACCTTTAAATTGTAGTCTAGCAAGTGCATAGGCAACCAAAATAGATGATAATGTTCCAAATAATGTGGAAACAATTGCAACAACCACTGTGTTTTTTAAGTAGCTAATCATTGTTAGGTTATTAGACCCTGAGTTAAATGCATCTACAAAGTTTTTCCATACAACGACTTTAGGAAAAATTGTTGGCGTTAAGCTTTCATTAATTTCTGCTGATGTTTTAAGTGCTGTTATAAACATCCAATAGAACGGTAAGATCATAACAAACGCCATAACTGTTAAGAATGTATAAATAAGAACTTTCCATAAAATTGATAATACTTTTTGTCTTGATAATGTTTTGTCTAATTCAGTTTTTGGAGATTTTGTAATTATATTTTCTGTATTCATGTTCATACCCTCCTAGTAGTGAACGCGACGTTTACTAACATATAAGTTAAATACTGTAAATATTAGTATGATCACGAATAATATAAACGCAGCAGCTGCACCAATTTGATATGTTGTAGAATCTTCAATCATTCGGTAAATAAACCCAACGACTGTTTGCATATCACGGTTATCTGCCCATGTTCCACCAAATACCCCAATAACTGATTCATATGTTTTAAATGATCCAATAAATGATGTAATTACAACATATGAAATAATTGGTGATAATAAAGGTATTGTAATGCGAGTTAGAACACGCCATTTAGGCGTTGCATCAATACGAGCAGCATCATAATATTGTTTTCCAATATTTTGTAAACCACCAATAAAGATTAAAATCTTAAATGGTAATGCGTTCCATATAATGTAGGTATGTAATACAAATCGTTTAGACCATGGGTCTGCGCCAATTCCTACCCAATCTTTACTTAAACCAAAGATGTGGTTAATAATACCATTACTTATGACATCTCCACCCGGTCCACTGTTAAATGAGAATAAGACCGCAAATACCATACCAATAGCGATTGTATTGGTTACATATGGCATGAAGAATATCGTTTGAAATAATTTTTGTAAAGGTTTAATTGAGTTGAGTGCAACAGCAATTAAAAGTGCAATAACAGTTGATGCTGGCACTGTTATAAAAACAATTAATAATGTATTACCTAAAACATTCATAAATGATGGATGTTGGAATAATCTTTGGAAGTTATATAAACTTAGGTCAAAATACATTCTATCAATACTTGCATCATAAGATTTATCAAATGATATAAGGACTGTTTTAATGATAGGATAAAATGTAAATATAATTAGTAGTATCAGTGGAATGGCCATGTATAGCCATGCATGATAATCTTTTTTACGTTCAAGCATTACAGTATCCTCTCACCTGTTTCTTTATTGAATAGAAACACTTTCTCCTTCACCACGTCAAAGTTTATTGTTTCAGGTGTGATTTTTGATGGATCATTTAGTATGATTCTAAATGTTGGTAGAATAGAATCTTTATGGTTAGCAACAATTGCTAAGTCTCTACCAATACTTTCAACAAAGGTGTAAGGTATTGTTAATTTTCCTTCTTTATTTGGTATATAACCTTCTGGTCTAATACCAACAACAACTTCTTGATTGATATCTTTAAGTTTTGAATTAGTAAATAACAGTGTATTACCAATAAATACTTGATTTTTATTTACACGGCCATTATAAAGGTTAATAGGTGGCGTACCTAAGAATTGTGCAACAAATTGATTTGCAGGATTATCGTATACAGCCTGTGGTACATCATCTTGTTGATTCTTACCAAAGTTCATAACAAAAATCTTGTCACTTATACTCATAGCTTCTTCTTGGTCGTGTGTAACAAAGATTGTTGTAATTCCTGTTTCTTTTTGAATACGTTTGATTTCTTCTCTTGTTTGAAGTCTTAATCTAGCATCTAAGTTTGAAAGTGGTTCATCAAGTAATAAAACTTTAGGTTTTTTAACTAATGCTCTTGCAATAGCAACTCTTTGTTGTTGCCCACCTGATAATTGACCAGGTTTTTTGTCTAATTGGTCTTCAATACCAACAAGTTTAGCTATTTTAATAACTTCAGTTTCTATGATATTCTTGTCAACTCTTAAATTTTCTAAAGGAAAAGCGATGTTTTGACGAATAGTCATATGTGGATATAAAGCATAGTTTTGGAAAACTAATCCAATTCCGCGTTTTTCAGGTGCTAATTCAGTAACATCTTCATCACCAAATAAAATTCTACCTTCAGTTGGGTCTAAAAGTCCCGCGATCATAAATAATGTTGTAGACTTTCCACAACCAGACGGACCTAAAAGACCTACCAATTGGCCAGCAGGTATAACAACATCGAAGTTATCTACCGCCCTTGTCTCACTTTTAGTTTTCACATCTGTAAATACTTTAGTAAGGTTTTTTAATGTAATTGCAACACCAGCATGGTTAACTGATTCTTTTGCAACTGCATCTGCATTACTTTCTGTAGTTTTGCTTGTATTCACTGTAAATCCTCCAATTTTTTTAAGTAAATTACTTTTTATTAAGTTTATTATTTTACATATTTTATAGTGTGAACTCTTTAAAATACATATTTTAAATAATAGTGAATTAAATACACGTCAATTATAGTATATTCTCATATAAAAATCAATTTTTGAAGGTCTTCCTTAAAAATTTTACATAAAATATACAATTGATTATTTTATTAGTTTTTCCAGTCTTGATCATTAGGATAGTGGCTACATCCCCCGGATATTAGCTCGCCTCTACCATAATCCCAACATGAATCAACTCCGCCCATAACGCCTAAATTCTTATCAGCAGCATTTGCTTGAGCTGCTAAGAGATAAGAAATGTACGGTACTTGATTATATGCAGCAGACATACTATGGATTGAGAAATCTTTACTTACTTGTGATAATCCGTTACGTACGATGACGTGATTAGATAAGATGCCATCAACCCAAACAAGTGCTAAGAATCTACCAAATGTATCTACTGTGGATAGTCCTTCTATTGTTTGTAGATAAATTTCTTTTTCTGATGTATTAGCCAGTAAGTATTGTTTATTAAAGTTACTTGCTTGCATACCCCATGGTTGAACTGTTGTGTGTGTGCCATTTACTTCTGGTGTATCTACATAAAGGTATCTAACTCTAATAGTTTCGTTATTATCAGATCTTTGGAAACTTGCTGTATCTCCATCAGCAATACTTACTAAAGTTACCTTTAATAACCCACCACCACCAATTGTTGGATCAGTTGCACTTAAGAATGGTTTATCGAATAAAGATTCATTAAACTGTGGACCATCAAGTAGTTGTTCCATTGTTTGAACTGGGAAGTTATCATTTTTTAAATATTCAAACACTTCTGGTTGATAAACAATAAAATCTCCTTCATCATAAACACTGTTTTGTTCCATACGATCTGGCATTCTAATTAATGTAGCGTCTTTTCCAAAATCAGCACTTGATAAATAATGTCCAACAACATCTAGTATTTCATCATCCGTTACTAATGCAACCATATCATTACCATTAAATAGTAAATCATTAGTGGTCATATCAGCTATTTCTAGAATCTCAGCTTTTGCATCTGGTCTAGCAATTAGATAATAACCTTTAGGTTCAATCTTTCCTTCTAATTTGATGCTGTAGTCTCTAGTTGCTGCTCCATTAGCATAGATATCTAATGTCAGATTATTAAGTTTGATTTCATCATTTCCGTTGTTATATAATTCTATGACACTATTGTTCATAGTAAGTGCTTCATAGTATTTTGAAATGACAATATCGCTGTAGTATTCTTTATTAGATACTTTGGGCCCACATGCTACTAATATTAGTGTTGTAAATAATAGTGCTAATATTGTTATTTTTTTATGCATTGTAATCTCCTTTTTGTAAATGTAAAATTCGGCATGACTGTATATTATAGCATACGAAAGTAAAACGTTTACATTTTTGATAATTTTTTTTATTTTTGTATATATATTTTAATTTTTAAAACGATATATACATCTATTACGCTTAATATTTTATCATTTAATGCCTCCTTTTTAACATTAAATGTTGCTTAGAGGCCTTAAAAAAGATAAAAGATCATATGGTATGAAAATTAACCATATGATCTATGTTTTTTGATACTAAATTATCAATATTATGTAGGTTACAATAGATATTGTAAGAACCATTATGAAGTTGACTGTGTTATTATTTACAAATTTGTTACCAGAGATTAGAATATGCTGTCCTTTGTTAGATATAAATTCAATAATTTTTCCACTTTTTAAATCCTTATATTTGGCTTGTAAGAATATACCTAAATAACTATCTAATAAACTTCCTAAAAAACCAGCTATTGATATAATAATTAAGAATTCAGAAAATAGAAATATATTAAAACTATTTTCTATAAAATAAAGCAAGTTAAATAATAAGGCGACTGCAATTGCTCCAAATAATGAAGAAATTGTACCAGTTAAACTAACCGCTCCAGATAAACCTTTTTCCATTTTTTTAAATGTTAAAATAGAAAATGTTTTTCCCTTACTCATAGCTCCTATTTCCGATGCCCATGTATCTGCTGTTGATGCTGCAATTGCTACAACTGAGACAATCAAATACGGAAGTTCATCTAGATAATAGTATAGTATTAAAAAGGTTAAAGATACCACAGAGTTTGAGATGACTTGTATAAAATTTCTACCATTTTTTTCTTTATCATCTTTATTAAATTTGGTAATAATGCTAGAACTAAAAAAGAAGAATATGAGTACAGACCAAACAACATAAGAACCGAACATAAAAAACAATGTTCCAATAATTGTAGCTGATAAAAACCCACTTAATGTTAGTGATTTTTTAATGTATGCTGTTATTGTAATTAAGAAACTTAGTGCAAACCCTATGATGCCTAGTACTAACATAAAGGTTTTCCCTCCTCTTATAGTAATGTTTTGATTATTTCTTTTTTTGTTTCATCTGAAACTATACTTCTAATGGAAAACACTTGATAGTTATTCATTCGTATACTATCTAAAATTGCTTCATAAAATTTTGATGCAAGCAGGAGTGGTTTTCTAGCATCTACTTTAAATAAGTCTATTTGATCTATTGCACTTTGGTATTTATCATGTGCATACAAAGCAAGATATTCCACCGTATTAATAAAGTTTTCATTTACAACTTCATTATATAAATCATCTTTTGAATAATTAAACTTATTCATTACATCCTTAGGTAGGTAGATTCTATTTCTTTTCTTATCTTCACCAATATCTCTTAAAATATTAGTAATTTGCATCGCCTCACCTAAATTAATAGCAACCCTATTTATTTTATCAACATCTTTTTTTTCTGCAAGTATATAGCCCAACATTTCACCAACAACACCGGCAACTTTATAACAATAATCTAAAAGTTCATTTAGTGTATTTGGCTGTGTAAAGCGGTAATCCATTTCTTGACCTATGATAAGTTCATAATATGGTTTAAAATCATATTTTATAGGGTAATAGGTTTTAATGACTTCATTTAGACTTCTAAATATGAAGTCATCAGGAATGTTTCCGTTTTTTAATGCACTAAGTTTTCTTTCATAACTTTTTAATAAATCTAAGTCTTTATATTCATCAATCGAATCATCGACAACTCTACAGTAAGCATAAATTGCATAGATTGCATATCGGTCTGCCTTACTTTTTAATGTACTAAATGCTTTATAAAATGTCTTTGAGTTGTCCTTTATGATTTGTTCACAGAGTTTAAATTCTTTTATTTGTTCTTTAGTAAGCTTTTGCATTATTTTAAATCCTTATGAAGTTCATTTACAGCCAGTTTTGCACTATTTAAAACAATTGGTACTCCTGCTCCCGGATGATTACTGCTTCCAGCTGAATATAAATTATTTAAGAATTTAAATTTGTTTTGAGGACGATAATAATTACTTTGTAAAAGGGTTGGACGTAATCCAAAAGTTGCTCCAAACTGAAGGTTAAACTGTGTTTCAAAATCATTAGGCGTATAAACTTTTAGGTATTCAATATTATCCTTAATATCTTTAAAGACCTCATGGTAAGACATCATATCTAAAATTTTGTCTGTATATGCTTTTGTTTGTTTTTCATCCCATTTTTCAGGGCTATCTGATTTATTTGGTACAGGCACTAAAACATATAATGACTCTTTACCTTCAGGTGCCATTGAACTATCAATACGACTTGGTGCATAAACATAGTATGATGGATCATCCGGTGTTTTACCATCAAAAATATCATTAATGTTTCCATTAAAATCATTTGTAAAAAAGAATGTATGAGGTTTGAGATTATAACGTTTTTTAGTTCCAATATAAAGGATAAATGAAGATGATGAATAAAGCATTTTATCAATCTTTTTAGGGGTGTATTTACCTTTGTTTTTGTTATCTTTAATCAAATTATTCATAGCCCACGGGAAATCTACATTTGATAATACTGCATCATAGTTTTCAGATATTTTTCCATTAACTTTAATGGCTTTAATATTTTTATTTTCTATAATAAATTCTTCAACATTTTGATTTAATAGTATTTTCCCACCCATTTCTAAAAATCTTTTTTCCATAGCTTTGGCCATACTATACATCCCACCTTTAATATAATAAACGCCATATAAAAGTTCAATCATTGGAATGATTGTATAAATAGATGGCCCATTATAAGGTGATATTCCTATATATAATGTTTGAAACGCTAGTGATTGTCTTAATTTTTCATTTTTTACATATTTTGAAATGGATTTATATGCCGAACTTAATGTTTTAAGTTTAAGTCCTTGATATAACATTTTAGGATTATAAAATTCACTTGGTTTTCTAAAACTTCGATCTATAAAATGATTTTTAGCGACTAAATATCTTTTATATACTTCTGCTAAGTATGCCATATAACCCTGAGCATCTTCTTCACTAACTTGTTCGTTTTCTAAAGTCATACGTACTAAGTCATTGGATGCTGTAAGTGTTGTGCGATCTCTATATTGAATTTCAAACATTGGATCTATTCTTAACATTTCAATATAGTCTTTATAATCAGCACCACTTACTTCAAATATTTCTTGATAAAGTTTAGGCATCATCACAATAGTTGGACCTACATCAAATGTAAATCCATTTTCTTTAATTTGATTCATACGGCCGCCTATTTTATCATTTTTTTCATAAATGGTGACATCATAACCTAAACTTTTTAATCTAATTGCAGATGCTAGTCCTGCTGTACCTGCACCAATAACTGCTACTTTTTTCATATTATAAATCTCCTTTTAAATAACCAGAATTAATAGATAATAAATAAGTGATGCACCAAGTGGTAGCGTTAAATTATCTAATCCCTTAGGTGTAATATATTCTATTATTGTTGATATAAAAGCAATCACAAGTGCCATATAAATATGGTTTAATCCTTCACTAAAATTTATTATTATAGCTGCAACCACTAATGATGATACAAACATAGTAATGCTTCCAATAAGTGATTTACCATTACCAATTTCTTTCTTACCATATTTTTTTCCAATTACAGCAGCTAAACCATCCCCATAGCCCATAATTAAAATACCCATTAGCCCAATCATGGTATTTTCTACAAATACGATTGAAAAAATAACTAGTATTAATAATGATATTGGAAAATATACAGTTCCTAAATTACCTTTTCCACTGCGTTCCATGGATTTAATTAGGTTCATTTTATATGATAAGTAATTTAATGCAACAAATGATATTGGTGGTATTAAAGTCCACCATATATCATTTTTGTCTTGCATAAATATAAGTACTAGAAAATACCAATTAGAGACACCTATATGTATAAATTTTCTACTTGCCTCATCACCTAATATGTTTTTCTTTTGAAGAATTGTTGAAATACCTATAATGATTCCAATGAATGCATATGAACTAAGTAAGTAATATAATATGTGCATAATTTCTTTCCTTTTTTACGTTCTTTGAGTTAAGATACCATCAACAATAACATAAACCTTATCACAATACTCCAGTAATCTTTCATCATGGGTGACCATGATGGTTGCCTTTTTTTGTTCCTTAGTTTCTTTAGCTAAAAGTTTTACAACTTCATATGCTTTATTCGTATCTAAGCTTGCTGTTGGTTCATCTGCAAATATCACGTTTGGGTTATGATATAGTGCTTTTGCAATTGCTGATCTTTGGCGTTCTCCACCTGAAAGTTCATTTGGATACTTATTCTTTAATTTATCTACACCTAGTTTTACAAATAATTCATCCATCCAAGCTTGGTTTGGTTTTGTCTTTGTAATATTATTGTATAAAACCATTTGCTCTTTTACTGTTAAAAATGGAATAAGGTTTGATGCTTGTAAGATAAAACCTATTTCATTTAATCTAATCTTTGATTTTTGATTGTTATCTAATTCAGAAAATGGTTTACCATTAATTAAAACTTTACCTGTTGTGGGTTTTTGAAGACCACCTAAAATCGTTAAAAATGTAGATTTACCACTACCAGATGGTCCAATAATAGCAATAAGTTCACCTTCATAAGCTGTAAAGTTAGTTTGTTTTAATGCACGAATAACATTATCACCTTGTAAAAAATCTTTTGATACGTTGATCATTTCAATAACTGGTTTCATATAATTAACCTCCAATTGCTTTTAGTGGATCGATTTTTAGTACAGCCTTCACTGAGAATAATGCACCTAAAAATGCAAATAAGAAGAATGCTAATGTAATCACACCATAAAATAATATATTTGTTGCAAAAGGTATAATATCTGATAAGAATATACCACTAATAATTGTAAGTCCAAGGCCTAATACAATACCTATAAGTACTAATAAGAATGTTTGTACAACTACAGAACTTGCAATATAAAAATTTGAAATACCTTGCGCTTTCATTACACCAAACATTGGTGTTTTTTGAATGGTTAAAACATAAATAAAGATACCTAAAACAAATGCAACAATAATAATTAAAAATATAATCATTGTTGAAAAGGTAAGTACTTGTGCTGTATAACCTGGTAGTGTAGAAATATAATTATCTGTTGTGTAAACTAATAATTTATCAGATACACTTTCTGTAGTACCCCTTACAATTACACCACTAAATAAATCTGGTGCATTTTCTGAGTTATATCTATATTTTTGCCATGTAGCCATTTCCATATAAATAACTGGTGCCGTTTGATAGGTTGTTTTTGAAGTGAACCCTATAATTTTAAATTGTGTGTCCGTACCTGATACACCAAGCATGTCACCAACCTTATAACCTTCTTTTTTAAGTTCTTCATCTACAACAACATCATTACCTTCAATAACTAAATCTTTTACCTCTTCTGGAATAAGAAAACTACCTTCATCTATTCCAAAAAAATAAACATTCACTCTCGTATCTAATATATTTGTTGATAAAGGATTATTAATTACTGCCGGAAATAGTCCAATTCTAGCTTTTGTACCATCAACAACAACTTGATCATAATCACTATTTGTCATAAATGACATCATTATAGAGTCATTTGCATCGACAGTCATGACAATTTCATTTGAATCCCATTTATTAACTGCATTGGTATATGATGAGGCTAATCCATATGCAAGTGATGTTAGAAAATATACTAGGTAACTAATTAATACAATAACTGAAATTATAAGTGCAAATTTACCCTTAGTATACTTAAGTTCTTTAATTGCTAAAAACATATGTTGTATCCTCCTTTTTATTTGTTATTATTAAGTAATTTTTCAATATCTTTTGCTATTTTTTCTGGTTTAACCATCGGTGCATAGCGTCTAATAACTTTTCCATTTTGATCGACTAAAAACTTAGTAAAGTTCCATTTAATTTTTTGATTAAATAATCCTTTTTCATGACGTTTTAAATAAGTAAATAAGATAGATTCATCATCCCCATTTACCTCAACTTTTTTAAAACGTTTAAACTCTGTTTGATAGTTTTTTACACAGAATTCATTAATTTCATCAATTGTGCCTTTAGCATCTTTAAAATTGTTACTTGGAAAATCTAGTATTTCAAAGCCCTTTTCTTTATATTTATTATATAAATCTTGTAGACCCTCATACTGTGGTGTAAAAAAACATGTGGTTGCTGTATTGACAATTAATAGTACTTTTCCCTTATAGGAAGATAACTCAACGATATTACTATCAATATCTTCAACTCTAATTTGATATAAACTCATTTTTTAATTCCTTTCTTATAAATTATTTTTTTGTGACTTATTTATAGTATAATAAAGATACTTAATTACTAGAAATTTGGGGTATAGACATTGATTTCAATTGCTCTTTGCGATAATGAAGATAAATACTTAAATCATTATGAATCTAAAATTAAATCATCTGCAAAAGAATTAAACTTAATGGTTGAAATCATTCGTTTTAATAGTGGTGAATCACTTCTTTTTTACTTAGAAGATCATCCAAATAAATTTGATATCATTTACTTAGATATTATGATGGGTAGAATAAACGGTATAGAAACTGCTTTAAGTATTAGAAAGTTTAATCAAGATTCTAAAATAATATTTTTAACTAGTTCTAGGGATTTTGTATATCACGCATTTGATGCAAATGCTACAAACTATCTAATTAAAGACTTACATGATACAAAGTTTGATTTAGTTTTTAAACAAACATTAAACTCTTTAAATAAATTTAAATCTAGAAACGTATTTTCCATAGAAACACCTAAAGAACAAATTATCATACCACTAGATGAAATTATATATTTCGAGAGCTTCAAAAGGTTAGTTATTTGTCATATCAATCAAAAACCAAGTATTGAGTACTACTATAAAATCAGTGATGTAACAAAAACTTTAGAGGATAAAAGTTTTGTATTAATACATCGTTCTTTTTTAGTTAATATGCAATTTATAGCCAAACTAACAAGTTCAGAAGTTGTATTAAAAAACGGAGTTGTTTTACCTATTTCACGAAATAAATATGATGATGTAAAATCTTTATTTATCAAATATTTAAATGGGATGAAATTATGATGATGTCTTAATAGGGGGATTTATGATTTATTTACATCTGTTATATGCATGTATTGCTGCAACAATTTATTCATATTTTTATATTAGAATTTACTCCAAGTTTTTTGATTTAAGAAAGTATTATTACTTGGGTTTTTTAATATTTCTAGTTACAATTTTTATTCAATTTATGACAATTAGTGTCTTAGGCATGACAATTGGATATATTGCTCTACTTTCTTTTATTACATATCCAATTGCTTTATCTATGATTTATCGTACAAATATTTTTAATATTGTCTTTTTATCATTAAATGCAATTCTTACAATTTATGTTGCTTTTATATTTTTTGCTGCAATTTATGCTTCTATCCATCAAGTTCAGTTTACGATCACATGGATTTATGTATCAAACTATTATCATCTATCGCAAGCTCACGCTTACTTAAGTTCTTTATTATTACTTATCTTTTTTGATAAATTTATATTGTCTGATAAATTGAAGGATTTTTTCTTACTTAGAAGAAACTTAATATTAATCATAGGCATTCAAACAATATTGATTATTAATATGATTTGGATAAGTGTTTCAAGAGAAAACTTACCTTTTAGTTGGTATAACACAGTATTAATTTTAATTGCTTTTAGTGTTTACGGAATTTATGTAATGCTTAGATTATTCACAGCTAATTCTACATATTTTAGTGTCTTTAAAACACATACGGAAACTCTTAAAAAACAATTAAATTTTCAAATAGAACATTACAAAAACTATGAAATGCAAACTCAAGAATATTTAAAATTTAGACATGATTATGAAAAAATTCTAAAAGGTATTACAACTTTGCTTGATCTTAATGATTATGAAGGTGTCAAACAACTTATTAAAGATTCCAATGATGAGTTTGATTCTATATCTTTTACTTACAAGAAATATTCTAATAACTTAATTATTGATGCACTACTTAATGATTATCAAAAACGGTTTAACAAAATTGGTGCAATATTCGATTCTAAAGTTTATATTCACTTGGATCAGGAGTTTTCTGATATTAACCTTATAAAACTATTTTACAATATATTAGAGAATAGTTATGAATCTTTAATAAAAGTTGATGATGCTAATATGCGTATTATGAAAATCGAAAGTGAATTAATAGATCGATATATTAAAATAAGTTTTATTAACAGTATGAACATTAAGTTTTATGATGATTCAACAAGAACATCTAAATCTGATAAACTTCGACATGGATTCGGTAAAGCAATTATTGATAATATTCTTTCATCCATTGATGGTTTTTCAAATAGATTCATTACTGAGGAAAATAATATCAGTTTTTATAATTTAGAAATATTTATCCCAATAAGTTAATTTGATTATTTTTTAGGTGGTAATGGAAAGAAAATTGAGGTTTTGGATTTATATACTTGATAGTTTGGATCATCCTTATATCTTTTTTCAAGTAGTGGTATCCCTGATACTTTTACAAGTAAGAATGTAATAATAATTGGGCTTAGTAACCCTAAAAGACCAATAAGATTTAATGTAGATACCGCTAATAGACCTATACCCCACCAAATCATAGACTCTCCAAAATAGTTAGGATGACGTGAATACTTCCAAACATTTGATTGCATTATTTGACCCTTATTCTTAGGGTCTTTTTTAAATCTTTGGAGTGAATGGTCGGCAAGTACTTCAAAGATGAATCCTAATAAAAAGACAACTATCCCAACACTTATTAAACTTATATTAATTATATTTAAAGTAGATTCTGGGTTTAGGTTCGTTAAAATAATTGGAAGTGCAATAACAAAATTAATAATAGATTGCATAAAGAATATATAAAAATATGATTTAACTTTAATACTTGTTTTCCATCTAATTTTCATATTTGTATATCTGTAATCTTCTTTTTTATTAAAATTTCTTACAAATAAATACATACTTAATCTAAGTCCCCAAATTGTAGTTAATATTGTAATAATTATGCCTATAACAGAGTAATGAGCTCCAATAATTAGGGATGATATCGCACTAATGACAATACCTAGTCCCCATGCGATATCAACTAGTCCATTATTATTTTTAACTTGAGCTACAATATACCATAGTGTAAAGAATGCTAATGATATTAAATAAATATATAAAAATTCCATAAATTAATCCTTTCTTATGTAAGCAATACCTACAGATCCTTTTCCTGAGTTCATGGCTATAATTGTTGAAATATCAGACATGTACTCTGGTTTAAATCCCGTGATATCAATTACTTTTGTTTTTATTTTTTCAGCTAATTTTAAATTATCTAAATGCACAAGCGCATATTTTTCAATACCGTGTGATTGGTGAATCTTTTTGATGTATTTAACAATTTTATTTATATTATTCTTTTGACCTATTGATTTTGATAGAACAATTCCGTTACCTTCACTATCTATAGAAACAATCGGTTTAAGGTGTAGTATTTTTCCTATTTTTCCTAAACTTTTTTTAATTCTACCGCTTCTTACCATTAAATCTAGTGTTTCTACGTGAACCAATATTTTAGTTTTATTTGTTAATTCTATTGCTTTTTTTTCTATTTGATTAAAGTCCATACCTGAATCAATTAGTTCTGCAATTTTCATGACTAATAACCCTTGAGATACACTGTTTTGTTTTGTATCTATAACTTTAATTTGAGTATCTAAAAAGCTATTAGCAATTTTATTAAATATATTGTATGTACCACTCATTTTTCCAGAAACTGTAAGTACTAATATGTGCTTATAGTGTTTAGCTAATGTAGCTAATAAAACTTCAACAGATTTGGGATTTGGTGCAAATGATTTTGGGTATGTTTTTGAATTTAGGATATATTTGAAAAATTGTTCATTATGTATGGTAAGTTTGTCATAAAATATGACATCATCAATATTAATACCTACAGGATATACATGGATTTGGTAGTGATCAATAATTTCTTTAGGTATATCTGCAATTGAGTCTGTAACGATTGCAATCTTATATTTAGGTTTTAACTGTATTTGTTGTTGCCTTAACATGTCATCAACTTTAGATTCTAATATTTGACCTAGACTTGATAGTTCATATAATACTTTTTCTGGATGATTTGTATGTATATGAATTCTTTTTAATCTTTTTGATTCACCTACTACGACTGAATCACCTAAGTTTGAAATGATTTTGGTAAGTACATCTTTACTTATTGTTGTTTGAAGTAAAACCTCTGTACAATATCTTGTGTTATCATTATGGATATGTTCTTCTTTAAAACTAAGTGTAGGTAGATCAACCTTGAATTCTTGGGCAACTATTTTATTTTCACCTATTAATCCTTCAATAAATCCTTCTACAAATAATGTAAATCCTAATGCACCAGCATCAACAACGTTGTGTTTTTTTAGGATATCTAATGTATTTTTAGTTTCTTCTAGTGCAATTTTTAGCTTTTGACTTGTTGCTAGTAAATAAGCCTTTATTGAGTCATGATTCTCTTTTTCGATTAGTAGATATTCAAGCCATTGGCGCATTAAAGTAATCATTGTTCCTTCTAATGGATTTTCTAGTGCCTCATATGCATATGAGACACCTGATTTTACTCGTTCAATTAATTTAATATCATTTGATTTTTTATCATCTTCTAATAGTGTAAATCCATAAAGAAATTGTGAGAATATTAATCCTGAATTACCTCTAGAACCTAATAGTGCAGCCTCTGATACAGATTCTAGTGTTTCACTGATTGAATTTCCTTTTTTTGTGAGTTCAATAATTGATGACATAAGCGCTGATAAATTACTTCCTGTGTCCTTATCTCTTACAGGAAACACATTTAATTCATTTAATGTTTCTTTATGTTTTATAACTGATTTTGCTGCAGTAATAATTGCTTGATACAATTGCTCATTTTCTAGTAATATTTGATCTGTCATTTAAGATACCTCCGATAGATTAAATAGGTTAATGTTGATGTAAGACTTGTAAGTAACATTCCCCACATAATGTCAATAATTACAATAGTTAGTGGAAAACCAGCCAGTGTAATATAGTTGGTTAAATCATAGGTTGAGTATGTTACTAAGCCAAATAATGCACTTAATATAACTACTTTATAAATACTTTGTTGATCTATCATTGGTTTTATTACAAATATGAAGAGCCCTATTATAAATATCATGTAAAATAAAATTATTGGTATGATAGGAAAATCTGTTTTCATTAAACTTCCTAATTCATTTTGATAAAGACTTTTAGCAATAAGTCCTAACCAAAGTCCATCGATTACTGCAAATATTAATGCTGAAATTAGTATTGTAATTATATTTTTTTTCATATTTATCACCTTTTTATTTACAACATTATTATATTTTATTAATTTTTCTATTTTTTTATGATGTAACCAAATGTTAGATTTTAGTAATCAAATGTCATAAAACTTTAGCTTAAACAAAAAAAGATGCATTTTATTAGCATCTTTTAATCTAAGGTATATTTGTTTTATAAATTATTTACGTAATCTACATAAGTTTCCATATCAAATTTTCTTTTTAATCCTGCTTCATTCATATATCTTAATGTACCAAATATACTTCTTTCTTGCCATGGTCTATCGTGTCTACCAAAACACCAAGCAATATTACTATATGAATTTGGATTTCTACCATCTATGAAGTATTTGTTATTTAAATATACGATGATTTCATAGGCACTTTCCATAGAACTTGACCATTCCATGATTTTTTTTGCCCAATACATTCTTAAATAATTAGCCATAAAACCAGTTATGATAGCTTCTTTCATGGCACTGTTAAAGTAAATATCATGTGTCTTTGCTGATTCAATTTCTTCTAAGGTGTAGATGTAGTCTCTTAAATCTTCTTTATGCGCATTCATTGTAATATATGCCCATTTTTCTGTTATATGATTAAAATCATCATAATTAGGATTGTATGTTACAAAGTTATATGCAAGCTCACGTCTAACTATTAATTGTTCAATAAAGGCTTCTGATTCTTCTTTATAGGTATGAAAATTAGGATGCTTAAATAGTTTTTTTAAGATATCTTGAACTGAAATTTGTCCAAATTGTAGATACATCGATACATATGATTGGATATGAAGTGATGCATCGGATCTATCTTTATATTTAGGTAATAAATTATCTAAAAAATCATTTAGATGTTTAATTGCCTCAACATAGCCACCTTTAAATTTGAAATATGGTTTTACATTTAAGTCTATGTTAAGTTTTTGTATGATTGAGTCTATATTTTGTATATCTACATCACTTTTGAAGTTAAGTTTTTGAATGTTTTCTAGGTTGTTTGAATATTTAAAATCAATGTACTCAAAAAACTTTTTATGTACTGATGGCCTAATAGCATATGCAGCATAGGCTAGTTTGGGATAAAGTGATTCTACCGGAATTAATACATCTGATTCGATTTGATATATGTTTAATTTAGGATTGTTTCTTTGACATAGTTCATATATTTTGTTTCTCATTTGAAGTTGTGGTTTTAAATAAGCTCTATCTGTTATGAGTGTATGTGCATTTTGAATCAGTGGTTTTAATGTATCTTCCACATGACCTAGTTTTATAATAAATTCTATATTTCTTTTTATAAAGTCAGATTGTAAGTTTTTTAATCCTTCTAACATAAAATGATAATGTCTTAAGTTAGCATCTGGATAGTTTAAAACGATATTAAATACAACAATTAGAGGAAGTTTTTTATCATTAGCTATATGAATTGCATATTCTAGTGCATGATTATAATACATACGCATAGATTGTTGCATCCAGTAGAGTATGTATTGACCTTCATTATCTTCTTGATTTGAATTTATGATTTTTATACGGTCTTTATGCATAAGTATTCTTCTTTATGTTATATTTTTTGATTGTTTGGATAATTTATATGCTTCTTCAACAGCAAATCTTATTTTTGTAACTACATCTTTTTTATTATTTGGATAAATATAGTAGGTATCATTATCGGTTGATAAAACCACAGCAGCAGCCCTTTTTTTATCACTTCTTTTATATCCAAATTCTATATGTATCGTATATAAAGAACTTGACTCTCTAAATAAATTAAGAGGTCCTTCGATGTCGTTACCAGTTAATTTAATACCTTCTTTTGTATGTATTAAATTACCTTTACCTAATGGAATAAATCCTTTAGCATTTCTTAATGATTCGATCATTACTTCATCTTCAAAGTAGTATGTGTCGTTTAATAATTGTTCTTTTGTAAATTGTCTTTGAAATTCGTACCAATCTGGTACATGATCATAAATTGTTTTTCCATTAAGGTTATTAAGTTTGCCATAGATTGATAGTTCATGTGCTGTATGACATTTTAAGCATGTGATTGTCGCACCCTTAGCCTCCATTTGGTGTTCAGTTAAGCAATTTGGACATTGATAGAGTATACGGTTTAATCCATGTGCTCTATTTTTATCTTTAATTGCTATTTTATTATCAAATTGGTATTGCCATTCATCATATTCAAATGCTTTATTTACTCTACTTTTAATTTCATCTAATGTAATAGTTTCTAAATCTATTTTAGTAATTATTTGAGTCATATCTGCTGTTAATGGTATTTTTCTTAATTTTGGCATCATATAGTTTGGTTGTGTTAAAAAGTTTCCGTGCATATTTAATACAACTACAGGATGATTAAATAGTTTAATAGCTTTATGTAGTGAATCTGGAAGTGCTGAGTTTGTTCCAGAAATTGAATATGCACTTTCAGCATAGATTGTAGTAATTAGTTTAAGTTGATCTAAACTATATTTAATGTTTCTATATAACATTTTATCTTGTGGTGTGAATTTTCTTTTTCCGATACCACCTACATTTCTAAGTAACCATTCTTTACCAATAAACCCATCAATTGCAACAACATATGTTGCTTTATGAGGAAATATAGCACGTGTTTGAACTTTAAAATCTATAAATGCATGATGTGTACATAAAAGTAAATATGGTGGTTTTAATCCATCCATATTTACTTTATTCACTTTTAATTTTCTATAATAAGTTGTTGGTAGTGAAAGTATCCATTTAATAGGGGTTAGAAACCATTTTTCTTTGACTGGCTTTTTTTGCATATCAAATGGTTTAGTATTTATCTTCTTCATTTTTCTTCTTTTAACTTTTAAAACAAGATGTTTTTAGGTGTTCTTGGGAAAGGTATAACATCTCTAATATTTTCTACACCTGTTAGATATATTAATAATCTTTCAAATCCAAGTCCAAATCCAGCGTGTTTAGCGCCGCCATAACGACGTAGGTCAACATACCAATCAAGGTCTTTAATTGGAATATTCATTTGTTCCATACGTTGTAATAATACATCTAATCTTTCTTCTCTTTGCGAACCACCCACAAGTTCTCCGGATCCTGGTACAAGTAAGTCTACAGCTGCAACTGTTTTATTATCGTCATTTAATCTCATGTAAAATGCTTTAATATCTTTTGGCCAGTCTGTTACAAATACAGGACCATTAAATGCTTTTTCTGTTAAGTATTTTTCATGTTCTTTAGCTAAATCTTGACCATGAGTTGGTGTATTAACAAATTTTTGATTTGATTTTAATAGGATATTAATTGCTTCTTCATGTGATACTCTATTAAATTTAGCGGATATTAATTTATTTAGTTTATCTAGTAAACCTTTTTCAACAAATTTATTAAAGAATTCCATTTCTTCTTTAGCATGTTCTAATACATATGAAACTACATACTTAACCATTTCTTCAATTAAAACCATATTATCGTTTAAATCAGCAAACGCTATTTCAGGTTCTATCATCCAAAACTCTGATGCATGTGTAGTTGTATTAGAGTTTTCTGCTCTAAATGTTGGACCAAATGTATATATATTTCTAAATGCCATTGCATAGGCTTCACCTTCTAGTTGACCTGTAACTGTAAGGTTGGCTTCTCTACCAAAAAAATCTTTAGAATAATCTACTTTTCCTTCTTCTGTACGTGGTGGTTTTTCCATGTCTAGTGTGGTTACTTTAAACATAGCTCCAGCACCTTCACCATCATTTGCTGTTAATATTGGTGTATGAACATAAACAAATGATTGTTCTTGGAAGAATTTGTGTATTGCAAATGATGCAATACTACGTACTCTAAATACAGCTGAAAATAAATTTGTTCTTGGTCTTAAGTGAGCTACTTCACGTAAAAACTCACGTGTATGACGTTTAGGTTGTATTGGAAAAGTCTCATCTGCATCACCTATTAAATTGATTTCTGAGGCTTTAATTTCAAATGGTTGACTACGATCAGGTGTTAATTCTAGTCTACCCTTAACCTCTATTGATGAACCAATATGTAGTTTGGTTACTTGTTCAAAGTCTTTTGTGTTTTCCTTTTCATAAACCACTTGGATATTTTCAAAAAATGTTCCATCATTTAAATTAATGAAACCAAACTCTTTTTGGTCACGGTGATTTCTAATCCAACCTTTAAGAGTTAGTTCTTGATCCTTATACTTTTTAGGATCTTGATATATTGTGCGAATTGTTAAGTCCATATTTATTTACTCCTTTTTATTTATATATAATAAAAGTCCTTAGACAAAAACTTTGCCTAAGGACGAATTTAAATATCGCGGTACCACCTTAGTTCTAAAAGAATTAATCTTTTAGCCCTCAAATATATTTGGTAACGAGGTTTTGTTCCTCGAAGCGGTTCTACTTACAATTACTTGCTTTCTTCCGTCTCTAAAGTAGGGTTATTCATTTATTTATATTTGTTAATTTTCACCGATCATTAACTCTCTTTTTTAAATATATAATAAATTACTTGTTTACTTTGTATGATTTGTATTTATTTGATTGATTCTATTGTATCATTTTATTTTATAATTCAATCACTTATGTGTTTATTTTCATTAAGTGAATCAAATTCTGCTTTTTCAATGAGGTTAACTTTCTTTTTTAATTTTTCAATCGGAATGTCAACAAGTTTAACTTGCTCATTTAAATGATTAATAATTTTATTTAGTTGAACCCAACGATCAAAGAGTCTTTTATAATCATCATTTAAATTTTTTAATTCATATAACATTTTTTCTACATTATTTTGGCGTTCAACGTGTTGTCCGATAACGAGTATCATAGTTAGCATGTATACTAAAGTATTTGGTGAGACTATCCATATTTTAGATTTTTGAGCATACTCAATTAAATCACTAAAATTTGATTGTATTTCTATAAAAACAGCTTCACTTGGTATAAACATGAGGGCTTGAAGTGAAGTTTCTCCGTCTATAATATATTTTTTAGAAATATTATCTATGTGTGTTTTTATATTGTTTCTAAATTCTTTACGTGCATTTAATCTTTCATCGTTTGTAAGATTTTCGTTATTCATGAGTGAATAATTTTCTAGTGGAAATTTTGAGTCTATAGGTATATTCCCAATTCCTTCTGGTCCATAAACTATGGCATCAACAATAACATTAGTTGATAGTTTTTTTTGTTTTTCATAAACTACTTTATTATTGGTACCTAATACATTATCTAATATTTGATAAAGTTGTGCCTCACCATACGCACCACGTAGCTGTTTATCTGATAATAATTTTGATAAATCGTCGACATTAATCGATAATTTCTCTATGTTTTTTTGAGTAGTGTCGATGATTAATAATCTTTCTGCCATCTCTTTAAATATTTTATCTGTTGTAGAAAATCCTTCTTTAAGTCTATTTTCCACCTTTTCGTTAATAGATGTAACATCGAGTGTAACTTTAGATGAAATTGCATCTTTGAAAATATTTAGTTCATTTTTAATATCACTTTTAGATTTTAAATTCATTAATTCTAGTTGGTGTGATACTTCTTGTTTTAATTTTTCTAATTGATTAAATATATCTTCGTTTTGAGGTTTTTTATTTATCTTTTTAATAATTAATAGTATAAAGATACCTATCATAACTATAATTACAATCAAACCTGCTATTAATATGATTAATTGTTTATCCGTTAACATTTAAATACCTCAAATTACATCTTCTAAATAATATATATGAATACCGTCTGATTTAGTTTCTTTATAGATTGTAATATAAATATCATCAGATAATAATATGTCATGAATTGATGGAATAAAGCCATCTTCATCAATATTATAATCGGTATCATTTACTCTATTAATATCGTTAAATGCACGTGTAATTAAATCTGAACAGTAAAATTTGTTTTTTGTATCGAATATGAATAGATAATTATAAAGTCCTCGGTCTACTTGATTCTTTCCAAAGTTAACTGCAATATCTATTTCTTCATCTTTTTTTGATTGATCTTTATATTTTAGTCTTGTAGTAAGTATTTCAGTTCTATAATATTCTCCATAATAGGGATATTCGGCGTGTGTTTCATTTCTTGTAGGTTTTAACCAGTAGTTTCTTACCTCTTGAACAGATACACCAAACTTATTTGTTTCATCATATCCACGGTGTAATATAACACTAAACATCGTTGATAAATCTAGTAAGCCATTAGATGTCATACCTGTAGATTGAATAATTTTATTATTGTCACTTACAAGTGCTGCATGTCCTCCTAACCAATATGAAATGATTGGATCGATTATAGGTATATAAGGAAATGGTGCTTGAAAGGTAAGTAAAATATCACCTTTAAGTCCTGGTTCGATTTTATTTTCATCATAAAAAACATTACGGGAATCTTCTATTTCGTAATCATAGGTTCTTTTTACTTTATGATAAAAATAAGTAGTACCATATTTTTCTTCTACTACTGTTTCATAGGCTCTTTGTTTAAATGCTTCTATTTTTTGATCTGTCTTATAATTTTCATAAATAGATTCACCAATAAAGTAGGCGACAATTAATAAAAATAGATAGCCAATTAATTTTAGTATTTTTAATCTCTTTTTTCTTTTTTTCATATGTAGATTATAACATGTATTAAAGATGTTTTTAAGTAATTAGTTTTTCATATATTAAGTGATTAGAAACACGATAAAAATTATGTGATTTATATATATTAAAATGATTAAAAGGTCTCTTTTTAAAAATGAGACCTTTTAATATGATGAGTTATTAATCTATTATTATACTTATGGTTGCATTGCACCAAATAATACCAGCCAAGCAAGAATTGATTTAGCAACAAGTGAAAGTATAATATAGGTGCGTTCACCATATAAATAATCTTTCCACTTACCAACTTTTTAAATATTGAAGTGTCATGTTTAAAGGAAATGTATTAAATGCAACAAAATATGTACCAACAATAGCCCATACAAACCATGGAACTTGATTTAGTGCAGGATTACCTTTGCTTGAATCAGATGCAAAAACCCCATAATAAAGTTAAAACGACGTAGTCTATCTAAATTATTTTCACCACGTAAAAACTGGAAAGAATTACTCATGTTTTATCCCTTTTCTTTTACTATATTCTTATATTTACTGTTGTAAAATTATAAATGAGCTCATTTATATATAAAAAACCACCATTTTTTTGGTGGTTTATGATTTATTACTTGTTTCTAGGTTTAATGATAATTGCTCTATTTTCGCCTTCACCTTCGGAATAGGTTTCAACATCACGCCACTCACTTAATTTAGAGTGTATGATTCTGCGATCAAATGCATTCATAGGATCTAGTTTAACTGCAATGCGGCTTCTAGCAACATCTTTTGCAGTCTTAGTAGCAAGTATTTCTAATTGTTTTTTTCTAGACTCATGATAATTACCAATATCTAGTGAGATGAGTAATTGCTCATCAGTAAAACTTGACAAATGATTTCTTAATAATGTTTGAAGGGCTAGAAGTGTTTTACCATCCTTACCAATTAATAATGCATTTTCATCTGTTTGAAGACGATAAAATATTGTTGATTCATCAGGGGATTGTATCTCCATTTTTACATCAATATCAAGTGCACTAATAATACCTTCAATAAATAGTTTACCTTCAGTTGTTAAATCAATATTAGGAGATGCTTCATATAATACTGAACTACCTACACCAAGGAAACCTCTTTTTTCTTTTACAACTTCTAATTTAATCTTATCTTCTGATATTCTTAATAATTCGGTTGCTTTTTTAGTTGCTTCTTGAAGTGTTTTAGCTTCAATTTCTACTTTTTTTAACATGTCTTAGTCCTTTCTTTAGATTATACTTTGAGCGGATTTTGACTTTTCATATTTCTTTTCTGATAATCTACGGTTGATAAATGATTGTCCAATTGAATATAAGTTACCAATTACCCAATAAAAACCTAACGCATTAACTGATGTAAGTGTTGTTAATACCATCATACCAATCATAACTGTTGACACAGTTTTCATTGTTTTTTCTTGTTGAAGAGCTTGTTCTGTTTTCACTTGAGTACCAGTGTTTTTTGCATAACTTGGTTTTTTAGCAGATAATCTTTGAAGTAACCACATTGTTACACCAACAATGATTGCTAAGATATAACTCCAAAAATCATCATAACCACCTTTGGTAAGGTCTATTAAACCAAATAATACTGTACGGGTTGCAACTTTATCTGTATACATACCACCTTCAACAGTTATACGATATACGGTTTGGAACATCGCAAGGAAGATTGGCATTTGAAGAATTGGAGTAAAACATCCTAGTACTGATATTTTGTGTTTTTTATAAATTTGCATCATTTCCATTTGCATTTTTTGTTGTGATGCAGGATCTTTTTTAAGTGCATATTTATTTTGAAGTTTTGTCATCTCAGGTTGTGCAAGTGCCATTTTAATTGACATATCATTAGCTTTTGCATAAATCGGCCATGCAATTGTACGCACAATGATTGTTGCAAATAAAATACCTAGTCCAAAACTACTTAATCCAAATAATGATGCAAAAAATTGCATTACAAATGAAATTGGTATGATAAATATCCAGTCCCAGACATATCCTAACCATGTATTTTCCATTTCTGTATGAATTGGTAGTTGGTTATCTGCTGGTTTAAAAGTATTATTTTTTACAGTTAATTGATTTCCATCTCTTAAATCAAATATCATGTTATGCGTATATTTCATTTTAAATACATTTTCAGCATAACCTTCTGGTTTATTTAAGAACGCTGAAGCATTTGAAACATCTACATCTTCTTGTGAGGTAGTTTCAAATGTTGCTGATAATACATTGATATTTGTTAAATTAATTTCGTTTGTAATTGGAGTAAAAAATAAGTCAGTTACATTTTTAATTTTGGTTTGTGCATCCTCAACGCCATAAGTTGGGCTTAGTGCAGCTACAGCAACAGCAGTAGGAACACTTACAGTATCTTCAAAATTATCTTCGTAAACATATACATTATATTGAAGTCCACGCACTTTGACTTCATAAATGTTAAAGTCTTTTGGAGTTACAGTTATCTCAGTTAATGGTACATCAACTTTTGTAGCTGTCTTATTTGCTTTAATTGAATAGTATTCAAAGTCATTGGCTCCAATGATTGGCCCATTAACATTGATTTCTTCTTGTGTATAAACAATTTTGTTAGCGGATAAGAATGTATCTATTTCACTTGTATCAGGAGCACAAGCAACTAGAACTAACCCAAAAACTAACACTGTAAGTAATGCTAAGATTTTACGCATTTGGTGTTTCCTCTTTCTTTAAGATGTCAGCCTTAATAAGTAGTTTTATTAAATTCGACTCTATTTCTTTATACTTTAGTTCGTTAACGCTTGGTTTAACGACAATGACAAAACTCTTATTTGATTTGATCATTTTTTGATTTTGGGAAATAATATACCTAATGCGTCTTTTAGCTTGGTTTCTTTCTACCGCATTGCCATATTTTTTTCCAATAGATAGTGCATATTTAAAATGTGGTAACAAATGATATTTTATATATATTGCAAAATATTTGTTTCCGACTGATTTTTTTTCTTTAAAAACTAAATCAATATCGGTTTGACTTTTTATTGAATACACTCTTTTCATTACATCACCTTAAATAAAATAAAGGACTACCTTAAACAAGTAACAATTGTTAATTATCTGGTAGTCCTGGTATTTATTAACTTTATTCAAATTTTTAATTAAACAGTAAGAGTTTGACGGCCTTTTGCTCTTCTTCTAGCTAGAACTTTACGTCCGTTAGCTGTTGCCATACGAGCTCTAAATCCGTGTCTTCTTTGATGTTTGATTTTACTTGGTTGATATGTTCTTTTCATAATCAATAACCACCTTTCTTATGAAACCTAGCCTTATTAATTATAAATAAAGAATGCCCAAATGTCAAACAGAAAATTAGCTTTATTTTATTTTATTTTAATTGTATTATTTATCAACAGTTTTTAAATAAAAATTGTGGATAAGTTTTCCACAAATTATCCACAATGTTCAAAAGTGGATAAAACACTAATTAGGGCTTTAAGAAGCCAACAAATTACCTAATTTTATCCACATTTACAATATTTAATGATTTTAAAGTTTAAAAGTTATCCACAAATATTGTGGGAAACTTTTTAGAAATAAACTAATTTAATATGCTATCATAGTTTTACATATATAATAATTTCTCTGGGAGGCATCAATGAGTCCAAATGATACACTATGGCAGACAATATTAAAGGATCTGGAAAAACTTTATAATGAGGAAACCTATAATGAGTTATTCTTACCATTAACTTCTACATTTAAGGATTCAAACGGTCTAATTACAATGGTCGTTGCGAATGAATTTTTAAAAAACAGAATTAATAAACTCTATATAGCAAAAATCAATGAACTCGCATCTAAATATTCACCAACAGCGGTTCGTTTTAAGTTTATTTCAGAAGACGAGGTTAAACATGATGAACCAGTTACTGATCGTCAATTAACCATAGACTATCGTCAAGGTAATTTAAATTCTACTTATACCTTTGACTCTTTTGTTGTCGGAAAATCAAATATGTTTGCTTTTCGTATGGCAATGAAGGTTGCTGACCAACCTGGAGCTGTTGCCAATCCATTCTACATTTTTGGTGATGTCGGTTTAGGTAAAACACACCTTATGCAAGCAATCGGTAACTATATATTAGATAATGATGTAGAAAAACGTATTCTTTATGTCAAAGCAGACAACTTTATTGAAGATTTCGTCTCCTTATTGTCTAGAAATAAAAATAAAACTGAAGAGTTTAATGCAAAATACAAAGATATTGATGTCATTTTAGTTGATGATATTCAAATTATGGCAAATGCTAGTAAAACTCAAATGGAATTCTTTAAATTATTTGACTATTTATATTTAAATAATAAACAAATTGTCATTACATCTGATAAACCTGCATCACAATTAACAAATATCATGCCAAGATTAACAACAAGATTTGAAGCCGGTTTATCAGTAGATATTCAAGTACCTGATTTAGATCATAGAATAAACATTTTAAAGAGAAAAACGGCTACTTTAGATGCTAATGCCGAGATTTCTGATGAAATACTAAGTTTTATAGCTACACAGTTTGCTGCAAACATTCGTGAAATGGAAGGTGCTTTAATTAGACTTGTAAGTTATGCTCAAACATTCGACTTAGAAATTACTATGAACGTTGTAGAAGATGCATTAGGTGCTGTATTAAAAACTAAAAAGAAAACCAATGAACTTACAGAAAACAATTATGATAAGATTCAAAGTGTTGTTGCCGATTACTTCCAAGTTTCATTACCAGATTTAATTGGTAAGAAAAGACACTCAAAATTTACTGTTCCAAGACATGTTGCAATGTATTTAATAAAATTAAAATACAACATACCTTATAAAACCATTGGAACTTTATTTAACGACAGAGATCACTCAACAGTACTTGCAGCTTGTGAAAAAGTAGAAAAAGATATTCGTATGGATGGTAACTTAAAATTTGCTGTAGACTCAATTGTCAAGAAATTAGATTCCGCACTACTTAAATAAAAATGTGCATAAATTGTTAACAAATATGGTAAAATAATAACTATACAAAGCGATTAAGCCTAGTTATCCACATATCCACAACACCTAATAATAACAAAATAGAAATAATAATAAATAAAAGGGGTACAAAATGAATTTTACAATTGACAGAGATATTTTATTAAATCATTTAATCCATGTACAAAAAGGATTACCAAATAAAACACCACTACCTATTTTATATGCAATTAAATTCGAAGTTTATTCAGACTACATACAACTAACAGCATCTAACTCTGATATTGCTATTCAAGTACTAGTTGATGATCCTTCACTAAAAGTACATAAAACAGGAAAAATAGCATTACCTGGTCGTTATTTTATCGATATTATTCGTAAAGTAGCTGCTAAAAGAATAGAAATAGCTCTACAGGAAGAAAGATTACTTGTAATAAAAGCCGATCGTTCTGAATTTAAACTTAAGTTAATGGATATCGAAGATTATCCAGATGTAGATTTTTTAGACTTAACAGAACCTGTTATTCTTTCATCAGATATGATAAAAGAAGTAATTAGAGCAACAAACTTCGCAACAGCAGATAATGAAAAACGCCCGATTTTAACAGGTGTTAATTTTAAATATCAAGATAATCATTTATATGCAGTAGCAACAGACTCATACCGCTTATCTCAAAAGAACTTAAGTTTAAGAACACATTCTAAAACATTTAATATTGTTATACCAAATAAATCATTAGATGAACTTTCAAAAATATTAGATCATGTTCAAGAAGATATAGAAGTATATATCAATCCAAATAAAGTTTTATTCAAAATGAACAAAATTTGGTTCCAAACAAGATTACTTGAAGGTACATATCCTGATACATTTAAAATAATTCCTACAAATTTTCCTACAATCATTACATTTAATAAAGAAGAATTATTAAATGCAGTAGACCGTGTATCTTTATTATCACCAAGAGATAGAGAATCAAATTATAACATCATTAAGTTAACTTTAAGACCAGATCAAATAATAGAAATTTCATCAACTAATAGTGAAGTTGGTGATGCAAAAGAAGAAATTATACCAACATCAGATGTAATCGGTGACTTAATAACAATCGCATTCTCATCTAAATATCTAAACGAAGCATTAAAAGCATTTAACTCATCTGAAGTTACCTTAAATTTCGCAGGAGAAATCAAACCATTTGTTGTAAAAGGTAACCAAGATCCAGACCTTCTACATCTAATTTTACCAGTTAGAATTGATTAAAAACAAAAATCCTTAAAACTAAAAATAGTTTAAGGATTTTTTTATTTGAACTAACTACAAAATTAACCATCAAATCAAAAACAGTCTTAATTTGCCAAAATTAGAGATTTTAATCATTTAGACAACTTCAACATTTATCTACACAAAAGCGCTAAAAAAACGCGCTTTTTCCTTATATTATGTTATAATATAAATAGGTATGAGGTAAAATTAATGAGTCAATTTGAACTAGAATCAGAATACATTACAATTACACAATTATTAAAGGTTTTAGATTACATCGGTTCTGGTGGAGAATCGAAGTATTTTTTATTTGAAAACAAAGTGTTACTCAATGGTAATGAAATTTATGAAAAGAAAAAGAAGATAAAAAAAGGTGATGTTGTTACGATTAACAACAATAATATTTTAATCAAATGATCAAAAAAATTGAACTCAGAAACTTTAGAAATTTAAATGAGTATCAAACAAATATTACGAAACCTTTAATTATAATCGAAGGACAAAATGGAGTTGGAAAAACCTCTATTCTAGAAGCAATATATTTTGCAGCAACAACAAAGTCTCACAGAACTAATAATGAAAAAGATATGATTACATATGATAAACCTTATGCAGCTGTTAAAGTAACTCAAGAAAACCAAATCAATGAAATCATCTTATCTAGTAGTGGTAAAAGAACATCGATTAATAAACAAGAGCTTAGAAAGATATCTGATTATATTGGTCGATTAAACGTTGTTATGTTTGCACCTGAAGATTTAATGCTCATTAAAGGTAGCCCATCAGAAAGAAGATACTTTTTAGATATGGAATTAATGCAAATATCTAAAAAATATCTAAAAAACTTAAACACATATAAAAAAATACTCAAACAAAGAAATACGTTGTTAAAGAAAAATAAAGAATTAATTGATTATACATTCTTAAACATTTTAGGTGAACAACTCTATAGTGTTGGCACCGAAATTTTTGATGATAGGCAAATATTTATAAATCAGCTAAATGAAAAGTTAAAAAAAGTCTCATCAAAATATAAAAACTTCAATATAGAAATCATCTATGATCCAAACATTAGTAAAGAAAACTGGCTTAAACATTTAAAAACAAAACAAAAGCAAGACATCTTTTATGAAACAACAACAACGGGTATACATAAAGACGACTTTAAAATACTTTATAACGGTTTAAATGCTAAAGACAATGCATCACAAGGAACTTCTAGATTAATCGTCATAGAACTGAAATTAGCGCTCTTAGAATGGATAAAAGAAGTTAGTGGTAAAGATGCTGTGCTCTTATTAGATGATGTATTAAGTGAATTAGACTTAAATAGACAAAATTTATTTTTAAGTCAACTATCTAAAAATAATCAAGTTTTCATAACAAGTGCAGTACCAATTGAAATCGAATTAGAATATCAAAAAATTGTATTACAATAAGGAGATGTATATAAATGCCAAACAACAATAACGCACATTACACAGCAGATAATATTCAAATACTTGAAGGATTAGAAGCTGTTAAAAAAAGACCAGGGATGTATATTGGTTCAACCGGTGAACGTGGACTTCACCATTTAGTATGGGAAATCGTAGATAACTCAATAGATGAGGCTTTAGCTGGTTATGCTGATGAAATCAATATAGAAATATTAAAAGGTAATATTGTTAGAGTAACTGATAATGGTCGTGGTATTCCAGTGGATATCCACCCTAAAACAGGACGTCCAGCAGTAGAAACTATTTTAACAACACTACACGCAGGTGGTAAGTTTGATAAAGGTTCATATAAAGTTTCAGGTGGACTTCATGGTGTTGGTGCATCTGTTGTTAACGGATTATCTGAATACTTTATTGTTGAAATTCATAAAGATGGTACTATCTATGAACAAAGATATGAAAGAGGTATTCCTGCATACGATCTTAAAACAATAGGTACAACTGAAAAATCAGGTACTGTAATTACTTTTTTAGCTGACCCTAAAATCTTTACAGAAACAACTGTATATAATTTAGAAACATTAAAAAATAGAATTCAACAACTTGCCTTTTTAAATAAAGGATTGAAACTTCATTTAACGGATTCAAGACCAGATGAGCCTATTGCTGAATCGTTTCACTATGAAGGTGGAATTGTCGAATATGTTAAATTTTTAAATCAATCCAAATCTAAAATACATCCAGATATTATTTATATAGATAAAGAACAAGATGGTATTACTGTTGAACTTGCACTGCAATTTGTTGATAGCTATTCACCTAACCTACATTCATTTACTAATAACATCTCAACTACAGAAGGTGGAATGCACGAAGATGGCTTTAAAATGGCATTAACACGTGTAATTTCAAAATATGCTGATGATCTAAAAATGAAAAAAGATGATAGCATTTCTGGTGAAGATACAAGAGAAGGTTTAACCGCAATTATCTCAGTTAAACACCCTGAACCACAATTTGAGGGACAAACAAAAACAAAACTAGGAAACCCAGAAGTACGTGCAATCACTTCTCAAATTACAAGTGAAGCAATTGAACGTTTCCTACTTGAAAATCCACAACAAGCAAAAATGATTGTTGAAAAAATATTACTAGCAACACGTGCACGTGTTGCTGCTAGAAAAGCTAAAGAATTAACTAGAAGAAAATCACCACTTGATGCACTAGGATTTGCATCTAAATTAGCAGACTGCCGCAGTAAAGATCCAGAAAAATCTGAAATCTATATCGTGGAAGGGGACTCTGCGGGTGGTTCAGCAAAACAAGGAAGAGATTCAGAATTCCAAGCAATCATGCCACTTCGTGGTAAGGTTTTAAACGTTGAAAAAGCACGCTTAGATAAAATGTTAAGCAACAAAGAAATTGTAAACTTAATTCAAGCAATGGGAACTGGTATTGCAGATGAGTTTGATATTACAAAAGCAAGATATCATAAAATTGTAATCATGACCGATGCTGACGTTGACGGAGCCCATATTCGTACCTTATTATTGACATTCTTATTTAGACATATGCGTCCATTAATTGATGCAGGTTATGTGTATGCAGCTCAACCACCACTCTACAAAGTAAGCTGGGGAAGAAATGAAAAGTATGCATATACTGATGAAGAATTAAATGAAATTGTTTCAGGTATTGAAACTAAACCATCTATCCAAAGATATAAAGGTTTAGGAGAAATGAATGCAGAACAATTATGGGATACCACAATGGATCCTGCAAAAAGAACACTACTTCAAATTAAACTAGAAGATGCAATAGAAGCAGATCAAGTATTTTCTATGTTAATGGGTGAAGAAGTCGAACCAAGAAAAGAATTTATTCAAAAAAATGCACAATATGCTACAGAAATTGATGCATAATTGGAAAGGATGTATAAAAAATGAGTGAAAAAACAGATAAACTTTACGATAAAATCAAAGAGATAAATATTACATCTGAGATGAAAACATCCTTCTTAAACTATGCAATGAGTGTTATTGTATCACGTGCATTACCAAATGCTAAAGACGGATTAAAACCAGTTCAAAGACGTATATTGTATGGTATGCATGAAAATAACATGTATGCTAATACAGCACATAAAAAATCAGCTAGAATCGTTGGGGATGTTATGGGGAAATACCACCCTCATGGGGATTCTTCAATTTATGATGCAATGGTACGTATGGCACAACCATTTAGTTATAGAAAACCCCTTGTTGATGGACATGGAAACTTCGGTTCAGTTGATGGTGATGGTGCAGCTGCAATGCGTTACACTGAAGCTAGATTATCTAAAATTGCCGGTGAAATGGTTAGAGATTTAGACAAAAACACAGTTGATTTTCAAGATAACTATGATGCTTCTGAAAGAGAACCAGTCGTTCTACCTTCAAGATATCCTAATTTACTTGTTAACGGATCAACAGGTATTGCTGTTGGTATGGCAACAAATATTCCGCCACACCACTTAGGTGAGGTTATTGATGGTATTTTTGCATATTTAGATAATCCTGATATTACAATATTAGAATTAATGCAATATATTAAAGGACCAGATTTTCCTACAGGTGGCCAAATCCTAGGTATAACAGGACTTCGACAAGCTTATGAAACAGGTAGAGGAATTATTGCAATTCGTGCAAAACATGAAATTGTTGAAACAAAAAACAGAACTGAATTAATTATTACTGAAATTCCATATCAAGTAAATAAAACAACATTAATTGAACGTATTGCTGATGTAGTTAAAAATAAAATTATTGAAGGTATATCCGATCTACGTGATGAGTCATCTAGAAAAGGTATGCGTATTGTAATCGAACTTAAAAAAGATACCAATCCAATGGTTACATTAAATAATTTATATAAACATACTCAACTTCAAACATCTTTTGGTATTAATATGATTGCCTTAGTTGATAATAAACCTCAACTACTTACATTAAAAGATGCACTAACACATTATATTGCACACCAAATAGACATTATTACAAGACGTACTCAATTTGACCTTGATAAAGCTGAAGCTAGAATGCATATTCTAGAAGCTTTAGTTAAGGCATTAAATGATGTAGATAATGTAATTAAAATTATTAAAGATGCTAAAACTCCTGAAGTTGCTAGAATTAATTTAATTGAAGCATATGATTTTACTGAAACTCAAGCACGTGCAATATTAACAATGCAACTACAAAGATTAACCGGTCTTGAAATTGATAAAATCAATGAAGAAGCAGGCAATTTAGAAATTAAAATAGGTGAACTTAAAGAAATATTATCTAATGAAGATCTTAAAATAGAAATTATAAGAACAGAACTTCAAGAAATTAAAGATAAATATGATGATCCTCGTCAATCTGAAATTAACCTTTATGAAGATTTAGATATTGATAATGAAGATTTAATTCCTGTAGAAGATATTGTTGTAACTGTAACAAATAATGGTTATATTAAACGCATGAATGTCGATGAATACAAACTTCAAAATCGTGGTGGAGTAGGTATGAGTGGTGTTAAACTTCATGAAGATGATTATGTAGAACATATTCTAATGACATCAACCCATGACTTCCATTTATTCTTCACAAACTTAGGTCGCGTATTTAAATTAAAAGGATATACCTTACCAATGGGATCACGTCAATCAAAAGGTGTTCCAATAGTAAACTATCTAAACTTCCAACCTGGTGAAAAGTTAGCAAGTTTCACATCTATTAGGGATTTTGATGATCCAAACCATTTCTTATTCTTTGTAACTAAAAAAGGTATCGTTAAACGTACACATATTAGTAACTACAAAAATATCAGAACAAATGGTATTATCGCATTAAACTTAAAAGAAGATGATGAGTTATTAGTTGCTAAATCAACTGATGGCAATAAACATATTTTATTAGGTGCATCAAATGGTAAAGCAATCCATTTCTTAGAAACAGATATTAGAGAAATTGGACGTACAGCAACTGGTGTACGTGGTATGGATATTCCTGATAATGAAGAAATCGTTGGATTTGCTGTTATAGATGCAAAAGAAGATGATATCTTAGTTATTACAGAAAATGGCTACGGTAAGCGAACACCGATTACAGAATACCGTGTACAAAATCGTGGTGGTAAGGGTGTGAAAACCTTAAACGTTACAGAGAAAAACGGTAAACTAGCAACCTTACGTAGAGCATCTGATGATGAAGATTTAATTGTAATATCCGATAAAGGTATAACAATACGTATGCCAATGAGTCAAATCTCACAAACAAAACGTGCAACCCAAGGTGTTAGAATTATTACACTAAAAGGTGAACAAAAAGTTGCAACAATTGCTGTTGTTCCACACCAAGAGACTGAAGAACAAGAAGATGTAGAAAATATTATCATTACACAAGAATCACTACAACTTAATAATGTTAAAAAACATGTTGAAGCTGTAGAACTTTCTGTCGAAACAAATGATGAAGAAAAAGAAGAAACAACAACTGAACAAACAAAACTTGATTTATAATTATAAGATAAACAAAGGGAACAACCAGAAATTTTGGTTGTTCCCTTTACTTTATTTCCCACGATGATAAATATTTAAGTATAATTCCAAACAAAAACAATCAAATTCGTTTATAATCATACTACTATAAATATAATTATATAATAATTAACTTTACAATTTATAACAAAGTAGAAAGGAATTATATATATGTTAAAACTCATTAATTTACATAAACACTATGTATTAGGGGAACAAAAATTTACAGCTTTAAATGGAATTAATTTAAGTTTTAGAGCACACGAGTTTGTATCAATTCTTGGTCAATCAGGTAGTGGAAAAACAACACTATTAAATTTAATAGGTGGACTAGACCGTTATAATAGTGGAGACATTATTATAGATGGTGTATCAACTAAGAACTATCAAGATAAAGACTGGGATGCATACAGAAATCACAGAGTAGGGTTTGTTTTTCAAAATTATAATTTAATTACACATCTAGATATTCTTTCAAACGTAGAACTAGCTCAAACATTATCAGGTGTTAGTAGAGAAGTTAGAAGAAAAAGAGCGATTGAAGTACTAACCCGTGTTGGATTAAAAGATCATATTAGAAAAAAACCAAATCAACTATCAGGTGGACAGCAACAAAGAGTATCAATTGCGCGTGCACTTGTTAATAATCCAACTATTATCTTAGCAGATGAACCTACAGGTGCACTAGATTCAGAAACATCTGAAGATATTATGAATCTTTTAACCGAAATATCTAAAGACAAACTTATTATCATGGTAACTCATAATGCAGACATCGCAAAAAGATTTTCAAATAGGATTGTATCATTAAAAGATGGAGAAGTTATAGGAGATACCAATCCATATACTATGGAAAAAGCTCTACCAGATAAAGTAGATACTTCTAAATCAAGTATGAACTTTTTTACAGCACTTAGATTATCATTTAAAAACATGCTTACAAAAAAGGTAAGAACAATTATTACAGCACTTGCAGGATCTATTGGAATAATTGGTGTTGCACTTGTTATGTCCTTACAATATGGCTTTACAGATTATTTAAATAAAATGGAAAAAGGCACATTTGCAGGATTACCACTAGAAATTAGCAGGTCCTATATTGATATTGGAGCATTTATTGAAGCACGACAAGATCAAGTAAATCAAAAACCTATTGAAGATGGAATTCAAGGTTATGAAAGAGAAGTACAAATTGGTCGTAAAACAAATAAAATTACACAAGAATATATTGATTACCTAGAAAACAGTGATATTAAAACACAGGGAACAATTGTTTATCAATATGGTTTCGATGCACAATATTATTATCTGGATGGAAATACTCTTAATTCAAATCCAAAACAACTATCAATGACCGGGTCAACCAACTACATAGATGAAACAGCATTCTCAATGGATTTTATCGAAGAATATTTTGATAAAGTCAGTGGAAATTATTTTAATCCAGATGAATATGAGGCATTACTTGTAGTAAATAAACAACATAAATTACCAAACCAAATTATTCAATTTTTAGGATTTGATGCAGACGAAGTTATAAGTTTTGATGAAATTATTGGAAAAGAATTTAAAATATTTACAAATAATGTAAGTTATAAATTTAATGGTACAGAGTATATATTAAAAAACCAAGTTACTGATGAAGTTGATTTAAAATCAATTTATAATGATACAAATAATCCAGAAGTTATTACTGTAAAAATATCTGGAATTATCAAATCAAACTCTGATTTTGTATCTGTATCAGAAGGCATTTATTACACACCTAAAGTAGCTCAAATAGTTATTGACTTAAACGATGTTTCAGATGTGGTTATTGCACAAAGAAATAGTTCACAATCAGTAATCCAAGGCGAAGTAATAAGTCTAAATAATACAAAAGATGACATTCTTCAAAAACTTGGAGGTATAAAATTACCTAGTTCTGTATTAATTTATCCTAATAGCTTTGATTCTAAAGAAGCTATACTAGATATATTAGATGCTTATAACGTTAATCAAGATGATGCTGATAAAGTAAATTATACAGATTCAGTAGCAGCTGCAGTTGGTATGATTAAAACTGTTATGGACTCTATTAGTGCAGTATTAATTGCATTTGCAGCAATTTCATTATTTGTATCAAGCGTCATGATAGGTATTATTACATATACATCCGTTTTAGAGCGAACCAAAGAAATTGGTGTGCTTCGATCAATTGGAGCCAGAAAAAAAGATATTTCAAGAGTCTTTAACGCAGAAGCTATATTAATAGGTTTATTTTCAGGGTTATTAGGAATATTTATTACATATTTACTAGTTCCAATTATAAATATATTATTAGAAGGACCAACAGGTACTTCTAATGTTGCACAATTGTTTTACCTACATGCAATCATACTAGTAATCATATCAATCTTACTTACATTTATTGCAGGATTAATCCCATCTAAAATTGCTGCTAGAAAAGATCCTGTTGTTGCTTTACGAAGTGAATAAAATAATGTATAATACATATAACACGTAGAAAGAGCCATTTTAAACGATATTTTAAAAAGAGAATCTGTGTTTGGTGAAAACAGATAAGTATCATTTAAAAATTCCACTCTGGAGTGGTGTTAACAGCACCCGGATTGTATCCGTTAAAAACATTTAAAGCGCTATGTATTTTTTAGTACATAGAATTAAGGTGGCACCGCGATATTAAATTCGTCCTTAAACTATTTTTAGTTTAAGGACTTTTATTATATATAAGGAGAGATTATAAAATGTTAGATTTAAAATATATTACAGAAAATAACGAAGAGGTTATTAAAAAATTAAATACTAGAGGTGGAGATTTTAGTTATTTAAGACAAATTCCTACACTTCAAGAAGAAAGAAAACAATTAATTATTGAAGTAGAAACGCTTAAAGCTAAAAGAAATGAAATATCTAAACAAATCGGACAATTTAAAAGAGAAAAAAAGGATGTTACACCACTTTTAGATAATGTTGAAATAATTAAAAATCAAATTCCAGAACTTGAAGAAAAACTTACTAAAATCGATGAAGAGTTATTAAAGATACTAATTGAAATCCCAAATATTCCAGCAGAAGATGTACCGATTGGTAAAGATGAAACAGCCAATGTAGAAATTAGAAAATGGGGCGAAATTCCTAAATTTGATTTTAAAGTTTTAGATCATACAGAACTTGGTGAAAAACTAGGAATTTTAGATTTTGAACGTGCAACTAAAATTACCGGGCCAAGATTTGTAGTAGATAAAGGATTAGGAGCAAGACTTGAACGTAGCTTAATGAGTTTTATGATGGATGTTCATACACATGAGCACGGATATACAGAAATTATTCCACCTTTTATAGTAAATGCTAAAAGTATGTTTGGTACAGGGCAATTTCCTAAATTTAAAGAAGATGCTTTTAAACTAGAGGGTAGAGATTGGTATTTAAATCCAACTGCAGAAGTACCTACAATCAACCTTTTTTCTGATGAAATTATAGATGGTAATAATTTACCAATTCACTATGTATCTTATACAACTGCATTTAGATCTGAAGCAGGTTCTGCAGGACGTGATACCAAAGGTATATTACGTCAGCATCAATTTAACAAAGTTGAGCTAATCAAATTTGTTAAACCGGAAAACTCTGAAGAAGAACATCAAAAGATGTTAGAAAACTCAGAACGTATATTACAACTTTTAAATCTACCATACCGTGTGATTGTTTTATCTACTGGAGATATGGGATTTGGTATGACAAAAACTTATGATATTGAAGTTTGGTTACCGGGTCAAAATACATACCGTGAAATCGGATCTATTTCAAATGCAAAAGACTTTCAAGCAAGACGTGCTAACATTCGATATAAAGAAACAAAGGATTCTAAAACAGAATATATTCATACATTAAACGGTTCTGGTCTTGCTATTGGTCGTACAATGATTGCAATTATTGAAAATTATCAAAACGCAGATGGTACAATTACAATTCCTGAAGTATTACTACCTTATATGAAAACTGATGTTATCAAATAAAAGTGTGAAAAACCTATGTAAAAATGGTAATATTTACAATAATTTACATAGTTTACGATAATGATTGAACAAGAAATACTTCCAAGTTATACTATAGATACTTCATTTTTCTCTCTCGAATAGCCGCCCTTTTTTAAGGCGGCTTTTCTCTTATTTCATACACAACTTAAATTATGTGATAAAATAAAGATATATTATTTTTAATAAAAACGGAGGTTTAGTTATGAAAATATATTTAGTTGAAGATGAAAAAAACTTATCAGAAATCATTAGAAAATATTTAACAAGAGAATCATATGATGTTACAGTCTTTTATGACGGCGAAACAGCAATGGAACATGTTAATGATCAAGTTGATTTATGGATACTTGATGTCATGTTAACTGGAGAAATTGATGGATTTGATTTAATGGAAGCAATCGCTAAAAATAATCCGGATACATCTGTAATCTTTACATCTGCTAGAGACCAAGCACTAGATAAAATTAGAGGACTTGAACTAGGATCAGATGATTACTTAGCTAAACCATATTCACCTAGAGAATTAATGCTTCGAGTTAAAGCTATATTAAAACGTAAAACTAAAAGACCAGGTCTAATTACTTATAGTGATTACACAATACAACTAGACTCCAGAGAAATTAAATACGGTGATAAAATTCTAGATTTAACAAATAAAGAATTTGAAATGCTACTCGTATTCTTAAAAAACAAGCAAGAACCAATCGAAAGACATTTTTTACTTGAAACGATATGGGGTAAAAATTATGTAGGCTCTGATAGAGTTGTTGATGATTTACTTAGACGCTTAAGAGCTAAAATGCCACTATTAAGAATTGAAACAATTTACGGTTACGGTTATAGACTTCTATGAATCGATTAAAACTAGGCTCCCAATTAAATATCATTTTTTCCTTTGTCACATTATTAGGGGGCATGGTTTTTTTATTTATTCTTAATTTAAGTTTCAACACAGCTTATCAAAATCAAAATAAGAATTACCTTCAAAACTTTTTTAGCGAATTAATTGATAGGTATGATGCAAATCCAACAACTTTTGAGTATGATAATCAAACACTTTATAATGATTACTTTATTATAGAAGATGGCGTAAGAACAAAGTATACCAGATACAACATTTCAGAAGAAGACTTTAATATTGTTGTCAATCAAATAATCTCAGAATATTTTGAGCAAATTAATGAACGCAACTTCATTAATGTACCCTATACAATTAGTGGCAAAATCGCATACATGGGCCGTGTAATAAAACCCATTGGAAAACCAAGATATGCTGTTTTTGTAGTATCTAATTCAGATGAGTTTATTGAAAACATGACAGGAAATATTCCTTTTTATGCAACAATTTCATTTTTAAATATATTAGTATTAGGAAATATTATTATTTGGTTATGGAGTTCGTCTACTGTAAATAAACTAAAAGATTTACAAGATGCAGTTAATAAAATGATTGAAGATGATTACCAAACCGAAGTAAAAATAGAAGATGCCGCTGAAGAAATAAGTTCACTATCATATACAATTAATAAAATGCGAATTGAAATTAAAAATAATGAAGATACAAAAAAAGAAATGATTCAAAATCTAGGACACGATTTAAAAACACCGATTGCTGTTATTAGATCTTATGCTGAAGCAATTCAAGATGGTATAGAAGATGTAACATCAACAGATTTAATCATTAAACAAGCAGATATATTAAATAATAAGGTGAAACAAATTATTGAATATAGTAAAATTGGGTATATTGAAAATGACAGAAACTTTGAAGATGTATCCTTTAAAGAAGTAGTTACACAAGTTGTTAACCACTATAAATATATTACAGATAGACAATTTATATTAGACATTGAAACTGACTGGATACATCTAATGGATAAAGAAGGTTGCTATATTGCTGTATCTAATATTGTAGATAATGCAGTCAGATATGCAAAAACTAAAATAGTCATTCAGTTAAGTACAAAAAAACTCACCATCTTTAATGATGGTGAGGCTATAGAAACCAATGTATTACCTAAAATATTTAAAGCATATGAAAAAGGTAGTAAGGGTCAATTCGGTCTAGGACTTGCCATTGTAAAAGAGACAATGGACAGATTTGGATTAAGGGTAAGTGTTGCTAACCATGCAAATGGTGTATTATTTACAATAGAGCTGTAATGATCATTTCAGCTCTTTTTTTATAGTCCTCAACATTTAAATTACTTGAGTTATTCTTAAGTTTAATATCTATCTCATTTAAATCATATCTTGGTATGATGTGTACATGATAATGAAAAACAGTTTGACCTGCTTCTATGCCATTGTTATTAAGTAAATTAATACCTAATGGATTAAAAGATTTATTGATTGCCCCACTTAATTTATGTACAACTCCAAATAAGTGTTTAAATAAATCTCTAGGTATTTCAAAAATATCTTTATATGGTGCCTTACTAACAACTAAAGTATGTCCTTTAGTCGCTTGTGTAATATCTAAGAATGCTATAACTAAATCATCTTCATACACAATGTGAGCAGGTATTTGTCTGTTCACAATCTTTGTAAAAATAGTTTCCATTAAAATCATCTCCTTATAACCTATTATAACAAATCTTTTCTTGTAGATAGTGGCATAAAGTGATATAATTTATATGAATTATTTAATAAGGAAGGAAATTAAAATGAAAAAAATCCCAGTAGGCATTTCAGGACGTCATGTCCATTTATCTAAAGAACATTTAGAAACGTTATTTGGAAAAGACTACCAATTAACGGTGTTAAAAGAATTAAGTCAACCAAATCAATATGCAGCTGAAGAAAAAGTTGATGTTGTTTCACCTCAAGGCAAAGTATTAGAAGGTGTTAGAATATTAGGACCAGTACGTCCACAATCTCAAGTGGAAATCTCACAAAGTGATGCAATTCGCTATAAATTTGTAGCTCCAGTACGTTCAAGTGGAGATGTTAAAGGTAGTGGTGCAGCTAAACTTGTAGGACCTAAAGGTGAAGTGGAAATTTCAGAAGGTGTTATTATTGCTGATAGACATATTCATTTCTCACCTGAAGAAGCTAAAGAATTTGGTGTAAAAGATAAAGATATTGTTGCTTTAAAAATTGATGGTATTAAAGCGGGTATTTTAGAAAATGTATTATGCCGCGTACATGAAAACTTCAGATTAGATTGCCACCTAGATACAGATGATGGTGCTGCATTTATGTTAAAAAACGGCGATCAAGTTACACTTGTAAAAAAATACACAATTAATGAATAAAAAGTGGCAACAGCCACTTTTTTATCATTTAATGTTAGGATAAAAGTATGGAAAAGAAAAAAAGACAACAAGTATTTAGAGATCCTCTTTATGGATACATTCATGTAGACTATGATTTAATAACTAACTTAATCGATACATCTGTTTTTCAACGTTTAAGAAGAATACGTCAGTTAAGTGGTGTACATATGGTATTTCATGCTGCAGAGCATTCTAGATTTTCACATGCACTTGGTGTTTATGAACTGGCCTATAGATTCTTACAAATTGATGAAATATATAAGAATCTAAATGAACGTGAACAATTACTATTTTTAGTATCTGCATTATTACATGATATTGGACATGGAGCATACTCACATGCATTCGAGTATGTCTTTAAAGTTAATCATGAATCAATTGGAGCTAAAATCATTACAGATCATATCGAAATAAGAACTATCCTTGATAAAGTTGATAGCAAGTTTGCTTTAGATGTTGCAAGCATTATTTTAAAAAAGGGTAGTTTTCCATTAATTGAACAACTTATCTCATCCCAACTAGATGTGGATAGATTAGACTATTTAGAAAGAGATGCATACTTTACAGGTGCTGCTTATGGTCAGATAGACTTAGATAGATTAATGAGAGTTGTTGTTGTAAGAAATAAAAAATTAGCATTTAAAGCATCAGGCATACATGCAATTGAAAACTATTTAGTAGCTAGATACCATATGTACTGGCAAGTATATTATCATCCAACCGCTAGAGCATATGAAGTAATTTTAGAAAAAATATATCTTCGCGTAAAAGACTTATTAAAATCAAACTATAAATTTAATCATGATGTATCCTCATTAAAGAAAATATTAGAAAATCCTGAAGATATGAATGCTTATTTAGAAATTGATGATTTTTATATGAATGGACTTATTGCTTTTTTCCTAAAATCCGAAGATAAAATATTAAATACATTAGCCCATGATTTTCTGAATAGAAAAATATGGAACATTATAGATGATACACCAGAAAATCAAGAACATATTAAAGAAATATTAAGTAAGAGAACTGATGAAGAATTAAAATACTATACATTACATACATCAGTCAATCAGGGTGCATATTCAGAAACAACAAATAACTTAGGTGATCATATTTTTATTTTAGATAATAAAGATGAATTAATTACATTATCAAATTATTCATCAATCGTACACTCACTTATTACATCAAGTCAAAAATCAGATCCTAAACTATTTTATAGAACCAATGAAAAATAAGTTATATGTTGTAGAAGGTATTCATGATGAAGCCCTTTTAAAAAAACTTGATGCAAACATTAAAACTATATCAGTAGGTGGTTCAGAAATTAAAAAAGATGTATTAGATTTTTTAATTACTCACCAAGATAAATTTGAAATTGTTTTAATGTTTGATCCAGATCATGCAGGCGAACGTATACGTAAAAAAATAAGCCAAAAGTTATTAAACCCCACACACATATTTATTCAAAGAGAAAAAGCAATTAGTAAAAACAATAAAAAAATTGGTGTAGAACATTTAAGTTATAAAGACTTAAAGGAAACACTAAATCATGAAATAAAATCAATAAACCAAATGCATTTAACCCTTGCATCACTTTATAATCTAGGATTGACCGGTAAAGCTGATTCAAAGGCTAAAAGAAAGATTCTAAGCCATAAACTGCATATAGGGCATACAAATTCTAAAACACTATTAGAACGCTTAAATTGGTTAGGTATTACAGAAGAAGATATAAGGAAGATACTTTATGCATCAAGCTAAAAAAAGATTTGGTCAAAACTTTTTAACAGATAAAAATCTATTAATGAAAATCGTTGATCAATCAAAAATTAAAGATAAAAACGTACTTGAAATTGGACCTGGATTAGGAGCACTTACTCAATATCTTGTACCACAAGCTAAAAAATATTTAGCTTTTGAAATTGACTACTCCTTGAAGGATAGTTTAAAAAAATTTGAAAATACACATACAAAGTTTATTTTTGAAGATTTTTTAAGTGTAGATGTTGAAACTGTTTTAAACGAATATTTTATTAATGAAGAAGTTCACCTTGTAGGTAACCTACCATACTATATTACAAGTCCAATTATTTTTAAATTTTTAGATATAAAAAATTTAAAAACTGCAACCATGATGGTACAAAAAGAAGTTGGATTAAGAATGATGGCTGATGCTAATAATAAGGTATATAATGGTTTTTCTGTAATCTTACAGTATTTTACAGATGTTAAGTTATTAATGAATGTAAATAAGAAGATGTTTAAACCTGTTCCAAAAGTTGATTCGGTTGTTATGCAATTAACTAAAAAAGATACACCACTTGATAAAACTGATCAAGCGTTATTTATTAAATTAGTAAAACTTGCATTTGCTCATAAAAGAAAAACACTATTAAATAACTTAGCAACAGGCCTAAACTTAGAAAAAAACAATATATTAGATGTACTAAAAGAACTTGACTTTAATGAAAATACTCGTGCTGAATTACTAAGTGTAAATGATTTTGTAAGATTAACTACTCATATTAAAAAGATAATTAACTAATTTATAAATAAAAATTGGTATTTTAAGAAATAAATTAAAAATATAAATAGTAAAAAAAGTTAAAATTATGATATGTAAGCGCTTGAAAATTGCTTTTTTATGCTATAATGTATTTAGTATCAAACAACCAGGAGGGGCAAAATGCAAGTAACTGACGTAAGGGTAAGATTAGTAGATAGTGAATCAAGATTAAAGGCTGTAGCTACTATCACATTTGAAAGTGCATTTGTAGTACATGATATTCGTGTGATTGAAGGGGAAAACGGTATTTTTGTTGCAATGCCAAGTAAAAAAATGCCAAATGGCGGATTTAGAGATATCGCACACCCAATTCATCAAGAAATGCGTAAGCAAATTGAAGATGCGATCGTTGAAGCATATCATAAAACAGTAGCTGAGAACCCAGAAGGTGCAGCTGGCCAATTATTAGAAGATTAACAGGGTTTTAAGAGGGTAATTAGTGCCAAAAATTAATAAAAAAAGTATTGCTTGCAGCAATATTTTTTTGCTTAATTAAAAAAACCACTATTTTTCATAAATAGTGTTTTTCTCCATGATTGAATAGTAAAGAATAATATTTAGTGATATAATGGAACTTAGAACAAATGGAGGTTTTATTAACATGACTATAGAAGAAAAGAAAGTAAAACTTTTTACCCTTTCAGCTAACAAACCTTTAGCTGAATCAATTGCTAAAAGCGCTGGAATCCCCCTTTCCAACGTAGAAGTTATAAGATTTGCAGATGGTGAAATTACTGTCAATATTGAAGAATCAGTTCGTGGTAATCACGTCTTTGTTATTCAACCAACAAGTCAACCTGCAAATGATCATTTAATGGAAGTTTTAATTCTAACAGACGCATTAAGACGTGCATCTGCATCTTCAATTACTATCTTAATGCCATATTTTGGCTATTCAAGACAAGATAGAAAAGTTAAATCACGTCAACCGATTACTGCAAAACTTGTAGCAAACCTACTAACTGTTGCAGGTGTTGATAGAGTAGTAAGTATTGATTTACACGCGGCTCAAATTCAAGGGTTCTTTGATATTCCTATTGATAATTTTCCAGCTGCACCAAGTTTGGCATCATATTTTAAAAGAAAGAAGTTTAAAAATATAGTTGTTGTTTCTCCTGATCATGGTGGTGTGACACGTGCACGTGTTTTTGCATCATTTTTTAATGCCCCACTAGCTATTATAGATAAGCGTAGACCAGAACCAAATAAAGCTGAAGTTATGAATATTATTGGGGATGTTAAAGGTGCAACATGTATTATGATTGATGATATTATTGATACTGGTGGTACTTTAATTGCTGGTGCTAACGCATTAAAAGAAGCAGGCGCTGTTGAAGTTTATGCAGCTGCAACTCACGGTGTATTTACAGGCATTGCAACTCAAAGACTTCAAGAGTCTGTAATTAATGAAATTATTATTACAGACACAATCTACTTAGACCCTGCAAAAAATCAACCTAAAATTAAACAATTATCAATTGGCTCACTATTAGGTGAGGCAATCATACACATCTTACAAGATGAACCAATCTCTCAAATATTTAACAGAATACAAGAGGAAAAATAATGAAGTTAATTGTCGGATTAGGAAATCCCGGCAAACAATATATACAAAGTAGACACAATATAGGTTTTATTGCTATTGATAAACTTACAAATTCTTTAAATCTGGATTTAAAAGTAGACTCTAAATTTAATGCTGCATATGTAAAAACCAAAATAGGTACTGAAGATGTGATTATTGCTAAACCATTAACCTACATGAATCTTTCAGGACAGGCAGTAGTAGCTCTAATGAATTATTTTAAAATAGATATTTCAAATTTATTAGTTATATTAGATGACACAGCGCTACCCTTATCTAAAGTAAGAATTAGACAAACAGGTAGTCATGGTGGACAAAATGGACTTAAAGATATAATTAATAAATTAGGAACCAAAGATTTTAAAAGAATCAGAGTAGGTATTGGTAGCCATGACCACATGGATAAAGTGGACTTTGTATTAGGAAAGTTTAGCCAGAAAGAATTAGACATATTAATACCTTCTATTCATTTAGTTGAAGATGCAATCTTAGATTGGATCAAAGAAGATAACTTCAACAACGTAATGACAAAATACAACACCCCCCAGACTACTTAAGTCTGGGCTTTCTGGGTTATAAGGTGATAAAAAATGATGCATCCAACACTCAATAAAATATATTCAGAATCTAAAGTTATAAACGCCTTAAAAGGCGATTTTAGACGTGCATCCCATACATACATTCAAACAATCTTACCACTGAGATTTGAAAAAAATAATAAACATCAAATCATTGTTCTACCAAATCTGTATGATGCTCAAAAATATTACGATACATTAAGCAACACATTAGGAGAAGAAAATGTATTATTCTATCCTATGGATCAAGTCCTAACTTCAATGATGGCACTTGGTTCACCTGAATTTAAAAATGAAAGATTATTTACTTTAAGAAAATTATTACTAAATGAACGAAATTACATAATAATAACAACCCAAGAAGGTTTACTGAAAAGACAACTAAAGCCTGAAGATTATGAACAAAGCGTTAAAACTATAAAAGCTGGTAACAACTATGATCTTAAAGATTTAACAAGAAAACTAACATACGATGGATACCATTTTAACTATACAGTTGAACGTCCGGGTGAGTTTTCATTAAGAGGTTCAATTCTAGATATTTATACACATGATCATAAAAATCCTTATCGATTGGATTTTTTTGGTGATGAACTAGAATCGATTAAAACCTTTGATGTCATCACACAAAAATCAATGGAAAAAGTAGAGTCAATTGAACTTGCACCACTTAATGAATTATTTTACACAGACCTTCAAAAACAAACAGCAATTAAAGAAATTAGAAATCATTTTGAGAATTTAGAACTATCCGAAAAAGAAAGTAAAAAATTAGAAACGGATCTTATGCATCTAGAAGAAAGAAACAGAATGGATAGTCTTGGACTATATATTCAGTTTTTTAACAAAGATAAGACGAGCATTCTAGATTTTGCGCTTAGATATGAACTTATTATTGTTGATCCATATAAAATGAAAATCAATGATGAAACACAAAGTCATGACCTATTAACTTATGAAGAAACAATGGAAGGTAATCATTTAAGTGGATTAGATTTTAAATTACCATTTGATTACATACTTGATAAATATCATTTATCATTTGAAATATACAATGTTTCAAGCGATAAGCTCATCGATTTAGGGATTTCTGAAATTGAACCATTTTCAGAAATGCTAGAACAAATCATACTTTTCATGAATCAATATAAAGATCATAACGTACTAATTAGTTTAAAAAATAAAGTATCTTTTGAACGAATTAAAGATTTCTTTTTAAATCACCAAATAGAATACTCATTAACCGATTTTTCGAAACATAATAAACTTATCATCAATGAAGATTTACCAGGTTCATTTATAGATAATTACAATAAATTAATTGTATTAACCGAAGATGTAATATTTGATACTAAAAAAAGAACGAAAGTAAGATACCGCTCTGTAATTAACCAAGCAGTAAAAATAAGAGATGCTTCAGAACTTCAAAATGGTGATTATGTAGTACACTATGATTTTGGTATTGGTCAATATATAGGCCTAAAAACGATGTCATTATCAGGTGAAAAAAGGGATTACTTACATATCATCTATGAAAAAGATGAAGCATTATACGTACCAACAGATCAAATAGAGCTCGTTTTAAAATATAAAAATTATGATCAAGCTCCACCTAAATTATCAAAACTAAATGCTAAACAATGGAGTAAAACAAAAGCGGCAGTTAAAAAGCGTATTAAGGATTTATCAGATAGACTACTTAATCTTTATGCATCAAGAACAAAGGCTCAAGGGTTTAAATTTAGTCCGGATAACGATTTAGTTAAAGACTTTGAAAAAGATTTTTTATATGAAGAAACAATTGATCAACAAAAAGCTATTGATGATGTTAAAAAAGATATGGAAAATTCTAAACCAATGGACCGTTTAATTGCAGGCGATGTTGGTTATGGAAAAACTGAAGTTGCCCTACGTGCAGCTTTCAAAGCTGTTGTCGATGCCAAACAAGTTGCATACTTAGTACCAACGACTGTACTTGCAAGGCAACACTATCTAACATTCAAAGAACGTTTTGAAAAATATGGTGGTCATGTTGAATTACTATCTAGATTTGTTAGTAAGAAAAAACAAAATGAAATTATTGATCGATTATCCAAAGGTTACATTGATGTAGTAATTGGTACCCATAGACTACTAAGTCAAGATATTAAGTTTAAAGATTTAGGACTATTTATCATTGATGAGGAACAAAGATTTGGTGTTGAACATAAAGAAAAAATTAAAGAAATTAAAGTTAATGTAGATACCTTAACTTTATCAGCAACACCTATCCCAAGAACGCTTCAAATGGCGATGTACGGACTCAAAGACTTATCAATGATTGATACGCCACCATTAAATAGATATCCTGTACAAACATATGTAGTTGAACGTGAAAAAGCGCTCATTAAAGAAGCAATTGACAGAGAATTATCAAGAGGGGGTCAAGTATTTTACTTATATAACTACACCGATAGAATGGAATCTCAAGTATTAAAACTACAACAATTAATACCTAATGCAAGAATTACATATGCACACGGTAAAATGCCTAAAAACAGATTGGAAGATGTTTTATCGCGCTTCATTGATAAAGAATTTGATATTTTAGTTTCAACAACAATTATTGAAACAGGTGTAGATATACCAAATACAAATACATTAATCATACATGATGCAGATAAACTTGGGTTAGCTCAACTTTATCAACTACGTGGTCGTGTTGGACGATCAGATAGAATTGCATATGCATATCTTATGTATGATGGAATAAAAGATGTTAATGACGAAGCCAAAAAAAGATTATCAGTTATTGAAGACTTTACAGACTTAGGTTCAGGATTTAAAATTGCATTAAGAGATTTAGGTATTCGTGGAGCGGGTGATATATTAGGAGAAGAACAATCCGGGTTTATTGATTCAGTTGGAATGGAGCTATATATGAAACTATTAGATGAAGTTATGCAAGGTATAGACACCGATGAACAACCAAATAAACAAGTTGTAGATCAAGTATTTTCTAGTCGACATATTCCACAAAGTTATATAAATCACGATCCGGTACGGATTGAAATACATAAAAAGATTGCATCATTAAATTCAATGCAATCTTTAGAAGAATTAAAAATTGAATTAACCGATAGGTTTGGTCCAATAGATATTGAAATGATTACATATATGTATGAAAAACTATATAAAAAATTATCAAATAAATTGGGAATAGAAAAAGTGTCGCAACAAAAAGATTACGTAAAAATGATATTATCAGAAGTAGCCAGTGAACAAGTGGATGGACTAAAATTATTACAAGCAGCACAAAATAGTACAACTAGAATAACTCTTGGTCAATTAAGAGGCCACGTAGAAATAAATCTATCAACACTTAACCAAACAAAACACTGGCTATATTTAGCATGTGAGTTTCTTGAAACCTATTTTAAAGGAGAGCATATTTCATGAGTCATTTAGGAGTTATAGCAAGAGGTATACGTACCCCAATTATTCGTAAAGGTGATGATTTATCAACAATCGTTGTTGATTCATTACTTAAAGCACAAAAAGATGAAAACTTTATTTTTGAAGATAAAGATATTGTAGCTGTTACCGAAGCTGTTGTAGGAATTAGCCAAGGTAATTATGCAACACTTGATCAAATTGCTGAAGATATCAAACTTAAATTTAAATCAGAACATATTGGATTAGTATTTCCGATATTATCTCGAAACCGATTTGAAAATATATTACGTGCAATAAGTAGAGGAACATCTAAAGTAACCATCTTACTAAGTTTTCCTAAAGATGAAGTGGGAAATAGTATTATGTATGAAACGGACCTAGAAAGACTAAATATAAATTTATATAGTGATATCATAAAAGAAGATCTTTATAATAAAGAGTTTTCTAACTTTACACATCCTTTTACTAAAATTAATATGGTAGAGTATTACAGAAAAGTAGTACTATCAGAAAAAAAGGAAGTAGAATTCGTTTTTTCAAATAATCCTTGTGACATATTAAAATACACAAAAGATATACTAGTTTGTGATATACATACTAGAAAAGAAACTAAAGAAAAAATAAGTAAACACTCATATCATACATTATTAACCTTAAGTGACATACTAACTTCTCCAGTAATGAATAGTGGATTTAACCGTGAATATGGGTTATATGGCTCTAATGCTGCTGGTAAAGAAGTTGTTAAATTATTTCCTCATCATAATGATCCGATCGTTTATAACATTCAAAACAAACTAAAAGAAATTACAGGTAAAACGCTTGAAGTAATGATTTATGGTGATGGAGCTTTTAAAGACCCGGTTGGTCAAATATGGGAATTAGCTGATCCGGTTGTTAGTCCTTCATATACCAAAGGTTTAGAAGGCACTCCTAATGAAATTAAATTAAAATATATGTCAGATGATAAGTATAAACATCTAAGTGGTAAAGCACTTGAAAAGGCAATACATGATGAAATATCAAAAAAATCAAATAATCCTACAGATGATTCAAAATTGGGAACAACACCAAGAAGATATGTTGATTTAATCGGTTCACTATGTGACTTAATGTCAGGAAGTGGTGACAAAGGCACACCTGTTATATATATTAAGAACTATTTTAAGAATATAACCGATTAATCATAAGAAGAACAATTAAACATAAAAATACATGATAAAATAGAAGTTAGTTAAGACAAACTTCTATTTTATTTATATAGTAAAAAAACATTATAAGGAGTAAACTTATGGGAAAAGTAGATATATTAAAAATAGCGAAAATAGCTCAAGAAGCGAAAAGAATAAATCCAAATGTAATTGATGCAACAATTGGTATGTTTTATGATGATCATAAAAATCTTATCATACCAAGAGTTCAAAAAGCTTTTTATGATCTCAATATTTTAGAAACTTTTCAATATGGATCAACAGATGGTGGTAAGGAATTTGAAGAAAATCTTCTTGATTGGGTTTTAGATGATAAACAAAAAATATTAAAATCAAAATTTCAAGTTACAGGTCTATCAACACCTGGCGGTAGTGGCGCATTGTCATTACTATTTAATGCATATGGTAATATTGGTGATAAGGTATTACTACCTTCATTAAGATGGCGCTATGAATATTTTTTAAATTCAGCAAAACTATCAGGTCACGAACATAACTTATTTAAAGATTCCAAATTTGACTTAGAAGACTTTCAAATTCAACTATCATATTTAGCAAGTAAACAAAAAACAGTAATCGTAGTTATTAATGATCCGTGCCACAATCCAACAGGCTATCAACTATCAAAAAATGAGTGGCACTCAATTATTAATATAGTCAATAAATTTGAGAATAATAATATTATTATCGCTTATGATATTGCATATTTTGATTATAATCCATTAGGTTTTAAAGAGGCTAGAGAAACTTTTGAATACTTCCTAGATTTAAAACCACACGTTCAAGTATTAACGGCATTTAGCGCATCCAAATCGTTTGCTATTTATGGTGTACGACTTGGTGGTCTTATTGGGTTACATCATACAAAAGAGCAATTAGATTATTTTAAGAAAAACGTATATGAAGATGTACTTGGTAAATGGAGTACTGCACCCAATGTAGGTATAGGCATTTTTAATAAAGTAGCTCTTCAAAAAGATGAATACATAATAGAACTTAATAAATTAACATCACAACTTAAAGAGCGTGGAGATATTTTTATAAAGGAAGCTAAAGAAAATAGCTTGGATATATACCCATATAAAGGCGGATTTTTTGTACTTGTAAAAAGTGATAATCCCCAATATCATTTTGAACAATTAATAAATAAAAACATTTATTTAATTCCGATGAATAATGGCCTTAGAGTGGCACTTTGTGGAATTACTACAAAAGAAGTTTATGGACTAGCAAAACAGATAAAAGATGTAGTAGAAGGCAAATAATATGACCGAAAAAGAAAAGATGTTAAGTGGTGAATTATACTTAGCAAATGATAAAGAACTTTCAGAAATAAGAAAAAATATGCTCTCTAAACTACACACTTATAATCATGCAGATTATAACGACTATAAGCTTAGAGATAAACTTATTAAAGAAATACTTGGTGGACATAAAACTAATTTAAAAATAACAGCTCCTGTATTTTTTGATTATGGTATTAATACATATGTTGGGAAAAACTTTTATGCTAACTTTAACTGTATCTTCTTAGATGTTAGCACGATTACTATTGGAGATAATGTCATGTTTGGACCTAGGGTGGGACTATATACTGCAACTCACCCAATAGATAGTGAAGTTAGATCAAGTGGATTAGAATATGGCTTACCTATAACAATTGGAAATAATGTATGGATAGGTGGGGACGCTACAATTAATCCTGGTATAACAATTGGTGATAACACAATCATTGGATCAGGAAGTGTAGTTATAAAAGATATTCCAAGTAACTGTATTGCTGCAGGAAATCCCTGTAAAGTTATTAGAAAAATAAATGATTCAGATAAATCATACTGGCAAGCCAAACATAAATCATACTTTGATAATCTATAAGATTTATCTTAGGGAGGAATTATGAGAAAGTTTATAAATTTAGTTACAAATAGGCTAACTATTATTGGATTAATTTTATTACTACAAATAATCTTATTGTGGTTATTTGTCTATAAGTTTGCTGCTTCATGGTACTACATGCACTTAACATCCATTATTCTAGGTATTATAATTAGTTTATACATGATAACTACAGATGAAAATCCAATGTTTAAATTAATATGGATTGTTTTTTTATTAACAATCCCGGTATTTGGAGTGTTATTTTATTTTTATTCTAGAACAGAAAGAATATCATATGCCTCATCAAATGCAATGATTAGAAGCCAAAAAAATAGAGAACAAGAAACAGCTAAACTTTCCTTTCAATATAGTCAAGAATATAAAAAACACCAAATATATTTAACTTCTCTAAATTTCCCTTCTTTTAAAAATACCAAATCATTATTTTTAGGTAGCGGAGAAGAAAAACAAAGTGAAATGTTAAGGCACCTAAAACAAGCAAAACACTTTATCTTTATGGAATATTTTATTATTACTATTTCAAAAATGTGGGATGAAATATTAGAAGTGCTCATTCAAAAACAAAAAGAAGGTGTTGAAATAAAAATCATTTATGATGATTTTGGTTCGGCCACCAAACTACCATTTAATTATCATAAAAAATTACAAAAACTAGGATTTGAAGTCATAAGATTTAATCCTTTAAAACTTCATCTAAATTACGGAATGAATTTTAGAGATCATAGAAAAATAGTAGTTATTGACAATAAGGTTGCATTTACAGGTGGTGTAAATATTGGTGATGAATATACAAATAAAAAACATATGTTCGGTCATTGGAATGATGCTGCTATTATGATTGAAGGTAATGCAGTTTGGGGGATGACATTAATTTTTTTAGAAAATTGGACATACTCAACAAAGCAAATTAATTTAGATTTTTCTAAATATAATTTAAAACACGAGCCAGTTTATAATGAAAACATATATATACCTTTCTCAGATATACCAGCAGATAAAAATTTAACCGCTAAAAATATATACCTACATTTAATTAATGATGCTAAAAAATCTGTATATATTACAGCACCATACTTAATATTAGATAATGAAATAGCAACAGCACTAAAACTAGCAAGTCAAAGTGGTGTTTCTGTGAATATAATTATGCCAAGTATCCCAGATAAAAAACTAGTTTATATGGTTTCTAAATCATATGCGGAAGAACTGGTTAGATCGGGTGTAAAAGTATATAAATACATACCAGGTTTTATACACTCAAAAATGATCATTACAGATAAAAAAGTTGCAATGATAGGTTCAAGTAATTTAGACTTTAGAAGTTTATATATGCACCTAGAAAATAATATATGGTTAAATGATGAAGATACAATCAAGCAAATGACTAATTATTTTGAATATACGATTAAGGAAAGTGAATTGATTAGTTTAGAAAATATCAAAAGAAGAAGTATTTTTTATAAAGTGTTTCAGGCAATACTCAAAGGTTTTTCTCCGCTATTATAACAAGTTAGAACTAAACAATAAATACATAAATTTAAAATTTGAAAATTAAGCACACAAAGAAAATATTTTTTCATGTGCTTAATTTTTTTAGTTAAATACAACATGAATCACTTTTTATAGTATTATGAAAATAAGTTTATATTTATACTTGACTATACAAGAAAGCTATGATATCATTTCATGTGTAAACGCTAACAAAGCAAAAAAACATTGCCATATAGGGAGGCTATAAAATGAAAAGAATTTTAGGTTTACTCTTTGTTGTTATACTTGCAGTAACATTAGTTGCATGTAATGATAATGAAGCAGAATTGACTTCAATCAAAGTATTAGGTAACTTTGATACATTCGATCCACAAAAAGACTATGTCTCAACATTAATTAAAGAAGTTACAGGGATCGATGTAGAATATGAATTCTTACCACAAGATTCAACAGCTGATGCTAAGTTATATTTAGATATTGCAGGTAGAGCTCAATATCATTTATTAAAACTTTCATCAACACAATTCAACCAACTAAGGGGTGTTGGTGCATTACTTGATATTAAACCATTACTAGAAAAACATGGTAAAAACATCTTATCTTCTGTAGATGAGCAAATTTGGGGAACAACAACATTTGATGGTAAAATTTATGCAGTACCACAAAAAAACCCAACAAATAATATTAATAGTGCATTATTCTTAAGAAAAGATATATTTGTTAAAAATAATATTGATTTACCAGAAACTTTAACAGAGTTCAAAGAAGCTATGATTGAGTTAAAAACAAAAGAAGGTTCAAACTTTGTACCGTTTTCTGCAAGTTCACATAATATTGAACCAATCAGAGGTGCATTTGGAATTGTAACTGACTGGGTACCACAAACTGATGGTTCAGTTAAATACTGGGCTGAAACTCCACAATTTGAAGCTTATGCATCATATATTAAAGAGTTAGTAGATGCTGGTGTTATGCAAGAAGGTTATTTAACAGTTCCAGGTTATGGTTCTTCAAGTAGACCAGGATTACAAAATGGTACAGTTGCTGTAACACTTGATGCTTGGTGGAGTGGAAATGGTATTATTAACGGTATTGCTTCATCACTAGGTAAAACAGAACAAGAAATTTATGAAAATGGATCAACTTACTTACACTTTATTCCTTCATTAAAAGGGGATGCAAACTATCCATTATCTACAGCAGGTAAGGGCCAATCTAAAATGGATTATTCAGTAACTTATTTCTTTGCAATTCCAGCTTATATGAGTGATTATGCAGTTGAAGTTATTAAATTCATGGATAAAAAATTAGAAGAAGATAACTTTAAGAAATTAACAATCGGAACTGAAGGTGTACATCACGAGGTTATAGACGGTAAATACTACCCTATCTTAACCCCTGATGCAGCAAATAATATTCCATTTGATATGATGAATAAAGCGGATTACTTCTTAACAGGTACAGATGCAGATAAATATGCACAATACTGGGAAGCAAGAGCTAGAAAAAATCCACGTCAACAATTTGTTTGGGAAAGTATGAATACAGAAGAATTAAAAACTACTTTTGGTATTTATGATAAACTAGGATTAGCTCCAGGATTCCAAATTTATGGATCAAATGTTGCTAAACTTACTGACCTAGCTAAAATTTATTTAGAATTACGTATCACTGGAGGAAACAGTGGAACTCATCAACAATTAATTGATAAACTAAGAACTGATGCTAAATTAGTAGAGGCAACAACCGAAGTTAATGCATGGTATCAAGCGAACTAGTTAGAAAAAGGTAAAATTATATGAATCAAAGAGCACTTGTAAAAATAGGATTACTAATAATTTTAAATATGACTTACATTTTAGTTAATGTCTTAAGTTTAGGATTATTACTCTTACCTTCAACAAGTGCTCTTTTTAATTTTATTTATAAAATCAGAAGAAACTCAAATGAACATTTTGAGATAGTAAAACCATTTATACTTAAAACATTTGAAAAAACCAAGAAATTATTTTTGGTAATAATAATTATGTATGTATTGTTTTTCACTATATTATTTAACTATGAAAATATTGAATTACTTAATTATCATGTCACCATTAAACAATTACTTACGGTAATATATTTAGTCTTTATGGGCGAAATTATACTTAATTTAATAATGGCTGCTCAGTTAAGTAGTATTTATGAATTTAAAAGTAATAAAGATCTATTAAAAATGTCTTTCTTTATTACACATCGACATATAATAAGTACATTTATCTTAATTGTTGTACTACTAACAGTTGGATACTTAATTATTATTTCCACATGGATAGTTATATTTTTTGGACTATTTTCATTTCTATGCTATTTAATGTGGGGGTTATATCTTCCGATTTTTGAAAAATATATAATAAAGGATGAATCAGAACATGGCAAAAGCAATTAATTTACATAAAAAACCTGTTTCTAAACTCGTTAAAAACTCATTACCGCTATATTTGTTTATTCTTCCAGCAGTCATATTATTATTAGTCTTTAACTATACACCTATGTTAGGGATAGTAATTGCGTTTAAAGACTATAATATATTTGCCGGTAATTCACCTATTGATGCGATATTTAAAAGTGAGAATGTCGGATTTACTCATTTTGCAAGATTATTTTCTAATACCGATTTTTTAAGAGCATTTAGAAACACATTAATAATATCTACGTATAAAATTGTTTTCTTATTTCCAATACCAATTTTTCTAGCAATTATGATTACTGACATTAAAGCACTTTGGTATAAAAAAACAATTCAAACGATATTATATTTACCTCACTTTTTATCATGGATTGTAGTTACTTCACTATTTATCCAAATTCTTGGACCTTACGGGGTTATTAATAACTGGCTAAAAAGTATGGATCTAATCGGATCTTCTATCCAATTTTTTGGAAATAACGATTTATTTAGAAGTTTAATTGTTGTTTCGGCTGGATGGAAGGAAGTAGGATGGAACGCTATTATTTATATTGCAGCAATCGCAGGAATTAATCCACAACTTTATGAGGCTGCAAAAATAGATGGTGCCAATAAAATACAACAAATTATTTATATTACAATACCTTCAATATCCTCAACTATTGTTTTACTATTCATTCTAAGAATAGGTGCGATATTAGATGCTGGATTTGACCAAATATTTAATATGTATACTTCTTCTGTATTTGAAACTGGAGACATTCTATCAACGCTAGTTTATCGAGAAGGTTTAGCTGCAGGGGACTATAGTTTTGGTACTGCAGTAGGTCTGTTTAACTCGGTTGTTGCCTTAATAATGGTTTTAGGCGGTAACTATTTTACAAGAAAAGTATTTAAGAAAGGACTATGGTAATATGTTAGAAACAAAAGGTGACAAAATATTTAGTATTGCTGTTTACATCATACTTACAATCTTTGGATTTACTATAATTCTTCCGTTTGTTAACTTACTAGCAACATCGCTTTCACACGAAGTTGCTGTTTCAAATAACCAAGTAACTTTCTTTCCTGTAAGATTTACATTAAGTGCCTATGAATTTGTAATGAATAATTCTCAGTTTTGGAATGGATTTAAGTCAACTTTAAAAGTTACAGCTATTGGTACAGTCGCTAGTTTAATTGTTACAACACTTGCTGCATACCCACTTGCAAACAAAAACTTTTATGGAAGAAGAGTCTTACTTATATTTTTCATTATTACAATGTTATTTAATGGTGGATTAATTCCAAACTATATTTTAATTACAGAACTTGGCTTACGAGATACTCATGCTGCGCTTATATTGCCAGGTCTTATATCTACATATAATATGTTATTAGTAAAAAACTACTTTGAGGGATTACCTGAATCTTTATATGAGGCTGCAAAAATTGATGGTGCAGGTGAGTTTAGAATTTTCACTCAAATTATCATTCCACTTTCATTACCTACACTTGCAACAGTAGCTTTATTTTATGCTGTAGGCTACTGGAATGCATATTTTAATGGGATGCTTTATATTTCATCTCCTCATAAAATGCCTCTACAAACCTATCTTCAAACACTTCTAAATATGAGTTATATACCAACACACGAACTACCTGCTGAAGTAGCAGAAAGTTTATCAACAGATTCCATTAGAGCGGCATCTATTTTCACTGCCACACTTCCAATTTTAATTTTATATCCATTCCTTCAAAGATTCTTTGTCAAGGGATTAGTTTTAGGGTCTGATAAATAATGAAAGAAACGAAAATTACATTTCTAATTAAATCTTGGGTAATAGGAATGGTAGTTGTTGTGGTGCATTTTTTAATGCACCTTCAGCATTTTTTCATAGGATTTATTTTAGGTATAATTAACGCATTCATAACAAGCAGATACACAGATACAATGATTTACGGTAAAGATGCAATAGATAAAACAAATAAATACTATATCATCTCAGCTTTTAAAAATATTTTAATTTCAGTCACCATATCTTTGATTATTCGAGGTATAGACTATGTACTGGTTTCTAACAACATATTTAACATGCCAATTGAACCGTTTAGATTTATTATTTTTTATCAAATTATATATTATGGATTTGGATTTATAATTCAAAAATTATTTAAAAAGGATAAAAATGATGAGAAAAATTAAGAATTTGTTTAATGAAAATAAAATGACTTTGATCGTTAGCTTACCTAAAAATGATTATGAAATAGCCAAAACATGCTGGGAAAATGGAGCAGATGCGATTAAAGTTCACATTGATTTGCATCATAATGCAAGTAAAAGTGAATTTAAAGAGTTAGATTTTCATAAAGATGTATTTAAAAAAATCATTCAAGATTCACCTGTTCCGGTCGGTATTGTTATCGGAAACTCAGTATTACTTGCTGAAAAAAACATGCAAGATGTGATTGATATGGGATTTGATTTTATCTCCTTATATGGCAGAGATATGCCAATAAGTTTAGGTCTTGATCGCAATATTGAAACTTTTTATGCATTAAGCACAGACTATAGTGATGAGGAAATAATATCTACATCTAAATATGCAGATATCATTGAAATGTCAATTATGCAATCAAATGAATATGGTAGAAGATTGACACTAAAAGATTTATTAAGATATAACCACATTTCAAAAATATCTCAATTACCGACATTACTTCCGACACAATTATTAGTAAAACCAGATGATGTAAAATCTTTACATCATGCAGGTATCAAAGGTATTATGATTGGTGCAGTTGTTACAGGTTTAGAAATAGAAAAAATTGCTTTAGCAGTTAAGTTATTTAAACAAGCTATATTATCTTTAGAATAAAGGGGATTTCATGAAAAAAGTTGTATACATACCATTAGATATGCGACCGTGTAACACCACATGGATAAAAAAGTTTAGTCAAAGAGGAAATATTGAATTAATACATTACCCATTTGATAAAACAGGGACATTATTAAATCCTTCAAATCAAAAAGAAATGTTAGAATTCATACTAAATGAATCCATAGATGCGGATTACTTATTGTTATCTCTTGATGCACTAACATCTGGAGGACTTGTTCAAAGTAGATTAGGTGTTGCCAATTTTAAAGACTCTATATTACAAAAAGATGTATTTGTAAAAATAAAAAATAAAAATCCTAATATAAAAATTTATGCATTCGATACACTTATGAGAACAAGTGTAACATCCTATGGGTATGAAAGCGCAAATATATGGGAACAAATAAATGCTTATGCAAAACTTGTTGGTAAATTAAACATTAACTACGACGATAAATTGCAAGAAGAATTAAATATTTTGACAAATAAAATAAACAAGCAAGATTTAAATAGATTTCTTGATGCAAGAAAAATAAAACATGAAATGAATAAGTTTTATATTGAACTCGTTAAGGATAAAATCTTAGATTATTTAACTATTTTACAAGAAGACTGCATGGTTGATGGTCTTCAAATGAAGGAACAAATAATATTAAACAACTTAATAATAGATAATAATTTAACAGATACTGTAAAACTATATAATGGCACCGATGAAGGCGCATCTGTATTACTTGCTAAGATTATTGCAGAAACTAATAATATAGATAATAATATTTTCATTCATACACACAGCAATGAAGCATTAAACAATATACAAGTGTATGAAGATAGACCATTTATTGAAAATATAAATAGTATGTTTGAAGTAATTGGATTAAATAGAACATATGAACTTTCAAATCACATGGTGCTCTCAATATTTTCAGCCGAAAGACAATATAGTTATGATGAAAGAAAAACTATATTTTTTAACAAAGAACAACAACCTTCATATCAAAAATATATAAATGAATTAAACCAATTCATAGAAACTAACAATGTGGCATTTTTAGATATTTTTAGATCAAATGGTGGAATATTTGAAATACTTCAAATGGTTAACTACGAAAAACTTTCATGCTATTCAGCATGGAATACAGCGTCTAACTCACTTGGTTCTATACTATGTGATATCGTATGTTTTCTAGTTCAAAAAAATAAAGATAAAAACTTCTTATATGAAAGAATTATTGATGATTGTATCTATCAAACTGTAGTTAGAGAAAAGTTAAATGAAAGATTACAATCTGAAGGCATTAATTTATATAATTTTGAAGACAATATAGATTATGTCCAGTCCATATTATTAGAGGAAATGAAAAAGTATGATCATATGCATTATCAAAAGTATAATATGTGGTTTCCATGGAAACGTAGTTTTGAAATAGATATTAATGTAGGTGAACCGGATGTATGATGTTATTGTATGTGGTGCAGGTCCAAGTGGGTTAGTTGCTGCCATAGCTGCAAAAAGACAAGGTATGAAAGTATTACTATTGGAATCTAGTGGCTTAATTGGGGGTTCAACAACTCAGTCTTTAGTCTCACCTTGGATGACATTTACTGATAATGGTAAACAAGTTAATAAAGGTATTGCTGAAGAAATTGTTTCTAGACTTGTTAAAAAAGGATATTCATTAGGCCATATCGATGATCCAATTGGTTTTTGTGATACGATTACCCCAATAGATATTGAAGGTGTAAAATCTTTTTTCTTTGAACTCATTGAAGAGGAGGATATTGATCTATTACTCCATGCATTTTTATTTGATTGTGAAGTAAAAGATAATATCATTAAAAAGATTAAAGTAACAACTAAATCAGGCATACTAGAATTAGAAGCACATGTTTTTATTGATGCCACCGGTGATGGTGATTTGTCTTACCTAGCAAAAAATGATTTTATCATAGGTAAGGGTGATAATCTTTCTCAGCCCATGACTATGATGTTTCATTTAGATAATGTTGATATATCAAAGATAAAAACTTATATAAAAAATAATCCAAGTGACTTTCATATAGAACGTCCATACAATAAATGCTACACAGCTGGTAGTGGATTTTTCAGTTTAGTTCAAAAAGCAAAAGAATTAAATGATTTTGATTTGCCTCGTGATAGAGTGTTATTTTTTGAAGAATTAAAACCTAATCAAGTATCTATTAACATGACAAGAGTTCAAAACAAATCAGGACTTGATGCATATGAATTAACTCAAGCAGAAATAGAAGGAAGAAAGCAAATTCAAAAAGCACATCAATTTTTAAAAAAATATGTTGAAGGATTTGAAAATTCATATATTATTAGAACGCCATCTAAAATTGGTGTAAGAGAAACAAGGCATATAAAAGGTATTTACACACTAACAAAAGAAGATGTACTAAACAATCAAACATTTGATGACTCAATTTGTGTTGCATCATTTCCAATTGACATACACGCTCCAAAAGGTGATGAAATGAATCTTTTTAATCAAAGAAACATTAAAGCATATGAGATACCTCTTAGAACTCTCATACCAACTAAAACAAAAAATTTAGTTGTAACAGGAAGGTGTATAAGCGCAACCCATGAAGCAAATGCTTCATTAAGGGTTACAGCATCAGTAATGTCCTTAGGTCAAGCGGCAGGAACACTTTCTAGTTTAGCCGTTAAAAATAAAATATATGTTAAAGATGTTGATTATAAAGAAGTTCAAGAAAATCTTATTAAAAATGGACAAATTATAAAAATATAAAAGCTTAAGCGATTGCTTAAGCTTTTTATTTATAATAAGTCGTTAATATTTCTATTATCATTATGCTCAATTGGTTTCCATTCAACTTTTGGTGATAAAACAGCAATTGGAGTAATAATTAAATGTAAGAATTCAAAAATAGGATAGAAAAGTGCGTAAATAAATATTTTATAATATGGCGCTTTAATATGTTTTCTTTCTCTAATTGAAATTAATATGCCGTATAAACTATAAAGGATGTAAACACTAACTAAATATGATGTAATTACTTTTAATGGGACATTAAAATTAAAGTTTTCTTTATAGATTAAAGATAATATAAAGAGTATAATCGTTTCAATAATAAAACCAAAATAAGTTATGATACTCCATGGAAATAAGTAAAAATATAAATCATAAGAGGTAAAACTCTTTTTCTTAAATACATTTAAAAACAACTTCCAACCACTTTTTAAAAAGACACTTAATCTTCCTCTAGTCCACCTTACACGTTGTCTAATTGATATTTTTAAAGAGGTAGGTTGTTCATCATAAAATATAGCTGCTTCACAAAATTTAATTTTTTGACCTTGAGCTGATTTTTCAATGGTAAATTCTGTATCTTCGGTTAAAGTATGAAAGTGCCAGCCATCAAGTAATAGTTTTGAATCAATTAAATAGCCAGTACCAGATAGATGTGTGCCAATCCCAAGAAGATGACGTGGTCTATGAAGCACCATTGTAGATCTATAAAAGTGAAAACCATAACTAGATGATATGATATTTGTATCAAAGTTTTTTGTATTTCTATAACCTGTAATAATGCCGCCATTTTCATAAACAAAAGCTTTATTCATCTGTGTTAAAAAATTTGGATCTACTAAGTTATCTGCATCAAAGACCAAGTATCCATCAAAACTTTCAATACCATAATCATTTTTGATATGGTCCACTAAAAATTCTAAGGCATATCCTTTTCTAGCTTTTAGTTTATCAAATCTTTCATAAACAATTGCTCCATAACTTCTACAAATGTTGGCAGTATCATCTGTACAATTGTCTGCAACAACAAATACTTTATATAAATCTTTTGGATAATCTAATTGATTTAAACTTTCAAGTAATTGTCCAATAACCTTTGACTCATTTCTTGCAGAAATTAAAATCGCATAATTTTTTAATAAAGCCGTTTCTGGATATTTTTTTGACTTAAAAAAAACACCTACGAACAAATATAAATAATTATGAGCAACCAAAATAGCCCCTAATAATGCAAAGACATAATTAATATTATTAAATATTGTTTCCATGTTAACCTCTATAATTTAGTATTATAAATATTATACCCAAATAATCCATGTTTACTTATAAATCTTTTTATCTCTTGGAATATTTGTTATCCTACTCACTTCATCAATTGCATTAAATTTATATATCAAATCAACTAAGTAAGGTTCTAAATCATTATCTTCAATTACTTTTTTAGATAAACCCTTATGAGCATTCATATGATGAAAAATAATTTCAATTACATCCCATTTTTTGATATGTTTTGGAATGTTTTTGACTTCATCAAAAAACCTTAATGCATACATACTAGAGATCATATCATGACCCTTATAATGTCCATTTTCTTTGGCTTGTGATTTACCCAAATCATGTAGTATAGAAACAATTAACATTAAATCATCTAATGAATTATTTATACACATATTAATATGTTCATCAATATCTTCTAAATGATAGGGTGTATCATGATTTTCACCTAAGTTTTTAAATTCAGGTAAATAAGCAGCAGAAACATATTTAGTAACTGCAGACTTAATACCTTCTGTTTTAGCTAGTTTAACAAAATCATTATAATTTGTATTATCGTTTAAAAAAGTTGATTGACTAATAATTTTTACATCATCACAGTCTACACCAATTCTGGGGGCAGCCATAAATTTGTACATTTGGTTGATTATTTTAAAAGGGACAACCTTTTCAAATGCTCTTTTTTCATTTTGATATTTAGCAAATAACAAAGGTTCTAACACAAAATGAAGTTCAACATCATATCCCAATGATTTAAACTTTTTATAAAGTTTTTCTCTTAGAGTTCGTGTAATATTTGTAGCATCATAAATTAATGACTCACCAAAGGAAAAAACACGGTCATGCAATAAATTAAAAACCGTTTGATCATCTTTTTCTGTATGATGTGTTCTTAAGGTTCCAAATAACTCTAAGCGGATCATATCAGAAGAGAAATGTGGCATGTTTAAAGTTTTAGCGTAAGTAGATTTACCAGAACCAGGAACGCCTACTAATATGATTGCTTTTTTCATGTTTACCCCCGATATATTCATGAATATATGATACCATATTAAAATATGTAATTTAACGTAAGAATCACATATTCGATATAGATTTTTACGTAAACGTTTTCATTTATAGTTTATCATGCATATTTTTTGTGTTAGTATTAAAATAAGGGTGAAAAAGCATGGAAGATATTAATAAATAAGTATGGAGGAATGATATCATGGCTAAATCATGGGATGGTTTTAAATCCGGAAAATGGGAAAGCGAAGTAAATGTTGCTGATTTTATTCAACAAAACTACGCCGAATATAAAGGTGATGGCACATTTTTAGAAGGTGCAGTTGAGAGTTCTTTATCTTTAAATGAGTCTTTTAAAGACTTGCTTAAATTAGAAAAAGAAAAAGGTGGAGTTATTGATTTAGATACTAAAATAGCATCTACAATTGTAAGTCATGCTCCAGGTTACATTAACAAAGATATTGAAAAAATCGTAGGTCTACAAACAGATGCACCACTAAAAAGAGGATTTTTTCCTGAAGGTGGTATAAATGTTGCTGTTAAATCTGTAGAAGCATATGGTTATACAGTTGATCAAGAAACTATCGATACATATACAAACATTAGAAAAACACACAACCAAGGTGTATTTGATGCATATACTGCTGAAATTAGACGTGCTAGAAGTTCTCATATCATTACAGGGTTACCTGATGGTTATGGTAGAGGACGTATTATCGGTGACTATAGAAGAGTTCCATTATATGGAGTTGATGCTTTAATTAAAGATAAATATGCACAACAAGATGGATTAACATTCCCTATGACTGAACATAAAATCCGTCTAAGAGAAGAACTTTCAGACCAAATCAAATCACTAAATGAATTAATTCAATTAGGAGATATGTATGGTTTTGATTTAAGAAGACCAGCAAATGATTCCAAAGAAGCTATTCAATGGTTATACTTAGCATATTTAGGTGCTGTTAAAGAACAAAACGGTGCTGCAATGAGTTTAGGTAGAGTAGATGCATTCTTAGATATTTATATTGAACGCGATCTTCAAAGTGGAAAATATGATGAAATCGAAATTCAAGAATTCATTGACCATTTTGTAATGAAATTAAGAATGGTACGTTTTGCAAGAACTCCGGAATATAACCAATTATTTACAGGGGACCCAACATGGGTAACAGCTGTATTAGGTGGTATGGCAAATTCAGGCAAATCACTTGTTACTAAAACATCATTTAGATTACTTCAAACATTATACAACCTAGGTACATCAGCAGAACCAAACTTAACTGTATTATGGAGTAATGATTTACCAGAAGGATTTAAAAACTTTACTGCTAAAGTAAGTATTGATACTTCAAGTATTCAATATGAAAATGATGATACATTAAGACCACTTCATGGTGATGATTATGGTATTGCTTGTTGTGTATCACCAATGGCAATTGGTAAAGAAATGCAATTCTTTGGTGCAAGAGCAAACATCGCTAAAGCATTATTATATGCATTAAACGGTGGTCGTGATGAAATCAGTGGTAAACAAGTATTTGAAAAATCTAAAGACGAAGTACTTCAAGCTAAAGTCTTAGATTATGATACAGTCATGAAACGTTACGATAAAACATTAGAAGAATTAGCTGAAGTTTATGTTAATGCATTAAATATTATTCACTATATGCATGATAAATATGCTTATGAAAAACTAGAAATGGCTCTACATGATCGTGATGTTAAGAGATTATTTGCTACAGGTATTGCAGGTTTAAGCGTTGTTGCTGACTCATTATCTGCAATCAAATATGCGAAGGTACATCCAATTTATGATGAAAAATCAGGATTAATTACTGATTTTGAAACAGTAGGCGATTTCCCAATGTATGGTAATGATGATGATAGAGTAGATATGATTGCTGTAGAAGTTCTACGTAAATTCATGAACTACATTAGACAAAACCACACATATAGAGACTCACATCCAACAATGAGTGTTCTAACAATCACATCAAACGTAGTATATGGTAAAAATACAGGTAACACACCAGACGGACGTCGTTATGGCGAACCATTTGCTCCAGGTGCAAACCCAATGCATGGCCGTGATAAATCAGGTGCATTAAAATCATTAATGTCTGTTGCTAAATTACCATTTGAAGATGCACAAGACGGTATCTCAAACACATTTACAATCATTCCTAAAGCATTAGGTAATTCAATTAGTGCTGAAGGTTCAATTGTTCATTTAGTTGATGATGTTCAAGTAACAAACCTTGTATCATTATTAGATGGATACTTTAACTCAGGTGGTTACCACTTAAACGTTAACGTATTTAACAGAGAAACGCTACAACAAGCATACGAAAATCCAGAATTATTCCCTAACCTAACAATTAGAGTATCTGGCTATGCTGTAAACTTCTCAAATCTAACAAATGAACAAAAAATAGAAGTAATGAAACGTACTTTCCATGAAGGCTTCTAATCCAAAAGAAATCTTAGGTAATGTGCATTCAATCGAGACATTCGGTGCATATGATGGACCAGGTCTTAGATATGTATTATTCTTACAAGGTTGTCCATTACGTTGTAAATTCTGCCACAACAGAGATACTTGGGGTACAGAAGATAACAAGTTAATGAGTGTAGATGATATATTAAATGACTATGATAAATATAGAGCATTTTATAAAAAAGGTGGTATCACCGTATCTGGTGGTGAAGCTACGCTACAAATAGAGTTCTTAACTGAACTATTCAAAAAAGCTAAAGAAAAAAATATACATACATGTTTAGATACATCTGCAGGAACATTTAGTGAAACAAGAATACCTGAATTTGAAGCATTACTTCAATATACTGATCTCGTATTACTAGATATTAAACACATTGATGATGAAAGACATAAATGGTTAACTGGTGCAAGCAATAAAAACATTTTAAAATTTGCAAAAATATTAAGTGATAAAAAGATTCCAACAATTTTAAGACATATATTACTTCCAGATATTAACTCACAAGATGAATACTTATATAGATTAAGAGACTTTATAGATACATTAGATAACTTTATTGGCATTGATATATTACCTTATCATACAAAAGGTATTATGAAGTGGGACAATATGGGTGTTGATTATGAACTAAAAGATACACCAGAACCAACTAAACAACAAGTTGAACATGCAGAGTATGTATTAAAGCATAATTATAAATACATGCAATAATTATAAATATTAAGTTTAATATAGAGTACACCCATATGGGATGTACTCTATTTTTATATTCTTTATAACACCATTAAAATTTGGTGAATTCATACGAATAAGGTATAATAACTTTAGAAAGAATAGGTGGTTTTATGAAAGATAATAACCATAATCATGATCATACATGTTTAGTTACAGTCCCTATATTTAATCATTTAGAACTTGAAGAGTTGAATCAAATAACAGACTTAATTCGTTCTAAAAAATATAGTAAAGGTGAACTGATTTTTAGCCATGGTCAAAAATCAGATACACTATATATTATTAGAAAAGGTCAAATCAAAACATATTACCTATCTGAAAACTCGAAAGAACATATTTTAAGAATATTAACACCGGGTGAATTTATTGGTGAACTTAGTTTATTTTTAAATGAAACAAATAATGCTTATGCTGAGGCAATGACAGACTGTGAAATATGTACAATAAAAAAAGATGATATTTCAAAGCTAATGGAAGTCTATCCGAATATTGCTTTAAAAATTATTAATGAATTAAGTAGTAGATTAAAAAATGTTGAAAAACAAGTTAGTTGGATAGCAACAGAACAAGTAGAGGTAAGAATAGCTTTATATTTACTTGAACAGGTTTCACCAACTCAAATCGAAAAAATTGTCCATCTGAATATGACAAAAAAAGATTGGGCATCCTATCTTGGAACAACACCGGAGTCTTTAAGCAGAAAACTAGGTTTACTTGAAGATAAGAATTTAATTAGACAAATCGATAATCAACATATATTAATAAGTGATTATAAAGGACTAGAAGATTTTAGTAATCAAGTATAACTTTAAAAAGGAAGTATCATAAATGACAATTATATTTGCACCCACAAAATTATTTAATCCAAATGCCAAAAAAGCAAATTATAATCCACTTTTTCCTAACCAAACGACAAGTTTAGTTGAAAATATAAAGAAAATACCTAAAGATCAACTTCAAAAAGAATATAAGTTAAGTAATCATTTAATTGATGATGTATATCAATACTATAAAAACTTTAATAATAACGATAGTTATCTTTCTTTTAACTACTATTTGGGAGAGTCTTTCAAGTCGTTTAATTATGAAACACTTAATCATGAATCCTTAGATTATCTTAATGAAAATGTATACATAATTGACGCCTTATATGGTTTAATTAGGCCATATGATGGTATAAAGCCATATAGAATGGATTTTACTTTAAAAGGGTATAAATCATTATGGAAACCAATAATAAATAATTATTTAAAGACTCATCTTAAAAGTAATGTTATATTAAGTCTAGCCTCAAAAGAGTTTAGTGGTTTAATTAACACAGATGAATTTACATTATATGAAGTTTCATTTATTGATTGTAAGGAAAATGAATGTAAAAAAATAAGTGTATTTAATAAACAAATGCGTGGGTTATTATTAAGATATATTGTAGATCAAAATATCCGTGATATTAATTTATTACCAGAAATAATAAATGACTATGTAAAAATTGTTGATGGATTTGAAATTAATTACATCAAAAAAAATTAAAAATGATGCAAATTTGCATCATTTTTGTTTTAAGTAATGGCATATACCTCATCATAAAAGTCATTTATATCTTCTATTGTTTTTATTTTGGTAAGTACTTCACCTTCAAGTAAATAAATAGCCATATCATCATTTAAAATATAAAACTTGTTATGATGTGTTGTAAAATATCCCATTTTAACAAATGTTTTATTATCTAAAACCTCATAATTATTTGTTGAATAACTAAAATTCGTACTATTATTGTTTCCACTTATGATGCCTTCTGTGTGAGTTTCATATTGAATCTCACCGTTATCAAATAATGTAATAAAACGATTTTCCAAAAATTCAAACTTTTGAATTACTTTATTTGATGTTAATGATATAAATTTAGTTTTAAAGTGTGTAAGATTTGATTTTTTTATACCTTGAATTAAATAGTAATAATTAATGTCAGATTTATAAGGTTTATATATAGGTAATAAAATAGTTTCACCTTTGTTAAGTATTTGACTTAAATCAAATGTAGATCCAATCAAATTATAAACTCTAGGGACACTTAATTTTCCATCTGCTTTATTTATTAATGCAAGTATATCCACTTTATTTCTATACATTTCATAATCGTTTTGTGTGTATAATTCGTATTCTAAACTTTTATTCATATCATAAGAATAGATGACTAAATAATAATTATCTAATTCCTTTAGATAAATCGGATATATATTTAAAGATACTTCAACTTTAAATGAATCTAAATATATGACCTCACTATTAAAATTAGAAATAAGCTTTTTATTTTCAATCTTTAAAGGTACTGTTGAATCATAGTCTTTAATAGATGAATAACTAAACCCCGGATGATTGTTAGATATAAGATTAGAAATTAAAATTCCCACTAATAACATAAACATTAAAGTACTGACTAATAAATATGTTTTACGCTTTCTTATAATACTTAAAACCACTAAAATTATTAAAAGAAGCAAACTTATAAGAATTAATATGTCAGACCAGCTCATAAATTATCCTCCAAACTAAATTTTATAATATCTCCAGGCTCACAATCTAGTGCCCTACAAATGGCATCAAGTGTTGAAAAACGTATAGCTTTAGCTTTACCAGATCTTAAGATAGATAAATTAGCTTCAGTTATGCCTATAATTGAGCAAAGTTCTTTAGAAGTCATATTACGTTTTTCAATAATATGAGTTAAATTAATATAAATCATATGGTTAACTGATTTTCTTCATATATATCCACAGCTTTAGCATAAATAATTGATAATAAATATAGAATAAACCCTATGGAGATATAGATAAATGTAGTAATATCAAACGATAGTGTATAATTTTTATTTGTTGACCCAATAAATGATGCAACGCCAAATAAAAGCCCAGTAATTATTTCAATCGATGTTAATGTTATAAAACCTTTACCGATTTTTGAGATACTAAAAGCGTTTGATTTATCAAATATAATCTCTTTTTTAAACTGTGATAACAAGAATCTAGTTTCATTAAATATAAGAAAGAAAATAACAGTTTCAAATAAATATTTTAAAATATTTACTAGTACTACAGGCGTATTACTAAGTGAGAAGAAACTCATAATAATGAGTGCTAAAAATATAAGTGCAATAAGACTGAATAAAACCCAAATTACTTTATCTAGGTATTTAATTATTAAACTCATATTTTCTCTTCTTATAATATAAAGCATATAGATAGCAAAGCCTAATATGGCTATGGAAAGCACAGTAAGTAGTATTTGAAATATTATCATTTATTGATTCTCCTTATAAATTAGTTTGAGTGATTGAGGTATATACTTTATTTGGTTTTCGCTAACAAATTTATTTAAGCCAAGACTCGCATCATAATTTGTTTGATTAAGTTCATAAAAATCAATGATTATTTCTAAATAGTTTAATGAAGATTCATCAATCTTTAATAATAATATGCCGTCTAATGATGGATTAATTAAATTGTTTTTAATATGTGTTTCTTTGTATAAAAAGCTATTGTTGGATTGATAAATAAATGGATCGTTTGTTTGATAGCTTTTATTTTTATAAACTAATAGTGATTTATTCACAATCACTTCAAGAGGAAGTGTATCACGATGAAGAGTCATTAAATATTCAATACCGTTAAAGTGATTATTTGATTGATAATTTATAATTAAATAATATAGATCATCATCTCCTTTAAAAAGGTGGGCATTTAAATCTATTAAAGGATCTTTTTGGTAATCTAGTTTGAAATATTCAGCCCAGGATCTTTCAAATAATCCAGGATAATAGTTAGCGCTTTTAGGAATATAAAAACTTGAAGTATAAGACTGAATGAAACTTTTTAGCTGATAATCATAAATTGTTTGTTTACTTAAAGTTGAAATGTCATGATTTATACCTGTGCTATGACTGTAATTAATACTTTCTTGATCAAATATAAAAGTTTCATAAACATTTTTATTTATAGGTGTAAGTATTAAATAGATTAATGATAGAAGTAATAATAACGTGTAGGATAATACAATTTTCATTCTTATGCCTCCGCCTTTAAATTATTGATAAACGATAATTTAATTATATGATAATTTATTACAAAGTCAACTAATATAATTATGAAAGTTATAGTAATTAGTTTTATATTTTAGTTTTAGTTTAATAAATTTTGTATAATAGAACTATGCTTAATAATACTTAATAAATTTATGGGGGCAGATGCAATTGAGAAAGTATGAATATATAATTAATAATCTAGATATTAAACCAGATGAGGTTATATCTTATGGTAAAGATAAGTTTAAATTAGAACCGAGTTTACAAAAAAGATTATTAAATGAAAAATCTGGTAAATTGATTTTAGTTTCTGCAGTTAACCCTACATCAAGTGGTGAAGGAAAAACTACCCTTTCTATAGGACTTGCTCAAGGTTTTAAGAAGAATAATGATAATGTGATGTTAGCATTAAGAGAACCTTCTATGGGTCCTGTTTTTGGTATGAAGGGTGGTGCAACAGGAGGTGGTGAATCTATTTTAGAACCATCACAAGATATTGATCTACATTTTACAGGAGATATACATGCACTAACTTCAGCAAATAATCTACTTTCAGCAATCATTGATAATCATATCTATTTTGGCAATGAACTTAAGATAAAGGAAGTTTACTGGCAAAGAGCATTAGATGTTAATGATCGTAGTCTAAGAGAGGTTCAAACTAAACTTAGAACTGATAAATTTACAATAACTGCAGCTAGTGAGATGATGGCAATACTTGCACTAGCTAAAGACTTTAAAGATTTAAAAATGCGATTAAATAATATATTAATTGGTATTAATAAAGATGGGAAAGATTTATTTGTTTCTGACTTAAAATGTGCAGATAGTTTAGCATTACTTTTAAAAGATGCAATTAAGCCTAATTTAGTGTTTGCAAAAGAAATGGTACCGGCACTTGTTCATGCAGGACCATTTGCAAATATTGCACATGGATGTAACAGTGTAATTGCAACTAATACTGCATTAAAGTTAGCTGATTATGTTATAACTGAAGCTGGGTTTGGTGCAGATTTAGGTATGGAAAAATTCCTTCATATTAAACAACCACATTTATCAACATCTGTAAGTGTTGTTGTTGTGGTTGCTACAATAAAGGCTTTAAAATTGCATGGTGGTGTGGATGAATCTAAATTAGATTTAGTAAATATTCCTGCTCTTTCAAAGGGTTTAGAAAACATTGAAAAACATTTAGAAAACATCAAACTTTTTGGTTTAAATAGCGTGGTTGCGCTAAATAAGTTTGACACAGACTCTAAAGAAGAATTGGATTTTCTTCAAAATTGGGCATTAAAAAATGATATACATTATGGTGTTTCAGAAGGATTTAGTAAAGGTGGAGAAGGTACAATAAAACTTGCAGAACTTGTAAAAAAAGTAGCTGACCAAAATCATAGTTTTTCCCCACTTTATAATTATGAAGATAATCATGAAAATAAAGTATTAAGTATTGCAAAAAATATGTATGGTGCAGATGATGTTATATTTTCTAAAAAGGCTAAAGATAAGTTTAAGCAGTACCAACATTTAAATTTACCTATATGTATTGCAAAAACTCCACTATCTTTATCAGGAGATCCTAAACTTAAAGGAAGACCTAAAAACTTTGTATTAGAAATTAGCGATGTTAAAGTATCATTAGGTGCAGGCTTACTTGTTGTACTTACTAAAGGCATCAATACAATGCCTGGATTAAATAAATATCCACGTGCTATGGAATTTAAATTAAATGATGATGGGGAGTTGATATAAATGTTATTAGACGGTAGACAAACAGCTGATTTATTAAATGAAAAATTAAAACTAAAGGTATCCTTACTAGATAAAAAGCCAAGATTAGAAATTATATTAATTGGGGATGATGCTGCTAGTTTAAGTTATGTTAAAGGTAAACTTCAAACAGCTTCAAAACTAGGTATGTTAGTGAATATAAACCATTTACCAGTTGATGTTTTAGAAACTGATGTTATAAATTTAATTAATAAATTTAATCATGATAAAGATGTAAATGGTATACTTTTACAACTACCTATACCCAAGAAGTTAAATAGTGATAAATTAATTGAACTCATTGATTATAAAAAAGATGTTGATGGTTTTCATACAATGAATCAAGGACTATTATTTCAAAAAAAAGAAGGTATAAGACCGGCAACACCATTAGGTATTATGATGTTATTAGAACACTATAATATACCGATTGAAGGAAAACATGTCGTAATAATTGGACGCAGTCAAATTGTGGGAGCGCCACTTGCAAAAATGTTTTTAGATAAGAATGCGACAGTTACAATTACACACTCTAGAACCAAGAATTTATCATACATTACAAATCAAGCAGATATTTTAGTTGCAGCAATTGGAAAACCTAAATTTGTAACAAAAGATATGGTTAAAGTTGGTGCTGTTGTTATTGATGTAGGTATTAACCGTGTAGATGGTAAACTTATAGGTGATGTTGATTTTAAACATGTGGAGCCAATTGCATCCTATATTACACCGGTACCTAAAGGTGTAGGACCGATGACAATTTGTGCACTCGCCCACAACCTATATAAGCTTTATAGTGAGCAGGAGAAAATTAAATGAATAAACTTTTTAGATTTTTAAGAATCACTCTAATAGTAATATTAAGTATAGTTGTTGTATTTTCAATAATTAATATTATTCCCGTAACATTTTCTAAAGTAAAGGGTGATAATTTGTTTAGAAAAACAGGTGATTATCCACTAGTTATACCTCATGGTGGTGCTAAAGAGTTAGCTCCTGAAAATACAATTTGGGCATATGACATGCTCATTAATGATTTTAATGCAGATGTGTTAGAAATCGATTTGGCATTAACAAAAGACAATATATTAATTGCGCATCATGATCTTGATTTGGAATTTTCACCAGAATCAGAAATGAATGGTGATTTAATAAGAACACATAATTATGATGAAATTATTACAGAATATCATCAAGATGATTATTTTCTAGCTAGAAGATTTTCATACCCAGAAGATTTTGATTATGATCCTATTAAGGGTATCAAACCATTTGAAAATGAAACAGACATAGAAGTACTATCAAAATTGGTACCTGCAAAACTAGAAGATATATTTAGCAGTATTGGTTCAGATGTTGTCTATATTTTGGAAATTAAAGATTCACCAACATCTGAGGGTTATGATTCTAATATTCATGATTTTGAATTGGCATCGCAAACACTAATTGATTTAGTAAATCAATATAATTTAGAAGATCACGTGGTCTTAGCATCATTTTCTGATGATGTAACATCTTATTTTAAAGAAAATGCACCCGATGTGTTTGTAAATGCTGCAACATCTGAAGTCACTGTGTTTTCAATATTTAGTGCATTTTACATAGATTTTTTCTGGAATGTAAAATCAGAGGTTCTTATTTTACCCACACCATCATCTATGTCAATAACTGGTTCAACAGCCAAACTTTTAGATTTATTACCTAGATTTTTTAAAGATAATATAGCAATAAAAGATGAAACCGGCATTTACCGTGCAAACCTAATGGGTAAAGAAATTATTAATGATGCACATAGAAAAAATATGGCAGTTTTATACTGGACTGTGAATAGTGAAGAAGACATGCGCTTGTTAATCAAAAATGGTGCAGACGGTATCATTACTGACAGACCTGATATATTAATTAGAGTCATTGAAGAATTAAAGAATAACTAATAAAAAAAGAAATAACTATATTAAAGTTATTTCTTTTTCATAATTAATACGGAACAATTGTTAGTGTTACACCTGGTTTATCACCAATAAGTTTAGATACCGGGCATAATCTGTGTGCATAATCAATAATTTCTTTAGCTTCTTCATGAGACAATCCCTCAATAGAAGCAAAACCATCTAAAGTAAAACTATATCTTTCAACTGGGTGTAGCCAAAGTTTGACCTTAACATCTACTCTAGAACGATTTGTTAAACGTTTAGAACGAATAACTGAAATAATTGCAGCGTTTAAACATGTTGCCCATGAAGCGCCTATTAACTGTTCAGGATTTGTATGTTCAGGGTCTGCTTTTAATACGGGAGCTACTTCAAATTTAAGTCCATTATCAGCAACAACACTGCCATTTGTACCATTTGTGTTAGAAATTACAGTTTCATAAATTTGTTTTAATTCACTCATCATTACACATCCTTTCACTTATATTATAGATAGATAAACACATTTTGAAGGTGAAAACACTTATGAAACTTATGAAAATGAATCAAATAACTTCTAAAACACATATTCTTTGATACAATATGAATATATGTTCATATTAAAAAGATTTAGAAATTAATAACATAATATAGAGCATAATATATAAATAAAATAGAAAAAAGAAGTAAATAGTGATACAATGTATTTGCTAATAGAGGAAAAAGGTGAATTTAATGAATATATGGCATGATATAAATCCATCCCGTATTACACCGGAGCGTTTTATTGTTTGTATAGAAATTACTAAGGGAAGTAAGAAAAAATACGAACTAGATAAAGAAACAGGGATGATTATTTTAGATAGAGTATTATACACATCTGCCCATTACCCTGCAAATTATGGTTTTATACCAAGAACATTTGCTGGAGACAATGACCCACTGGATGTTTTAGTATTATGTCAGGAAGATATTGAACCGATGTCTTTAGTTGAAGTTTATCCAATTGGGGTTATTAAAATGATTGATAGCGATGAGGTTGACGAAAAAATTATAGCAATACCTTATGGCGACCCATCTATGACCCAATATAAAGATTTAAAGGGATTACCACATCATTTACTCTCTGAGATTTCTCACTTTTTTGAAGTGTATAAATCTTTAGAAGGTAAAAAAACATACATATTAGATATTGAAAGTAGAGACGAAGCAATTAAAGTTATTGCTGAATCTATGGAAAATTATAACAAAGTATTTAAAAACGAAAAGGAATGAAAAAAGTAAAATGGGAAGAGCATTCGAAGTAAGAAAAGCATCAATGGCAAAAACAGCAGCAGCTAAATCTAAAGTATATTCAAGATATGGAAGAGAAATTTATATGGCCGCCAAAGCTGGTTCACCAGATCCTGAAACCAACCAAGTTTTAAAGCGTGTCATTGAACGTGCAAAAAAAGAACAAGTAACAGCAGATATTATTAAACGTGCAATCGACAAGGCTAAGGGTGGTAGTGATGAAAACTATACTGAAATTAGATATGAAGGCTTTGGTCCAGAAAATAGTTTAATTATTATGGATTGTTTAACCGACAATACAAACAGAACAATATCAGATATTAGAAAATTATTTAATAAAGCTTATGGAAAGCTTGGAGTTTCTGGTTCTGTATTACATCAATTTGATTTTAAAGCAGTATTTGAGGTGGAAGCATCTGAAAATAAATTACTTGAAATTTTATTAGAAAATGATATTGATATTAGTGATTTTGAGTCAGAAAACGGTATGGTAACAATTTATGCAGAACCTACAGATTATGGTAAGGTTTCTGATGCATTAAAAGAAAACAATTTAGAACCAACACAAGAAGCAATTATGTTTATCCCACTTCAAATGATCAAAATTGAAAATCCGGATGAACTAGCTAAATTTGAAAGATTAATTGAAGGCTTAAACGAACTAGATGATGTTAAGGAAGTATTTCATAACGTTGAAAATTAATAAATGCGCAAAATGCGCATTTTTTAATATAACAAGAGGTAAAAAACATGAAAAAAGAATTTAAATTATTATCCATAGGAAATAGTTTTTCAGAAGATGCTCATCGCTATGCATACGATATATTAAAATCTATTGGTTATGAAAATATAATTATTGCAAATTTATATATTGGTGGTGCATCTTTAAAGCTGCATGATGAACAAATAAGTTTAAACCTTAATAACTATATCTTTCAAATTTATGATAATAATGGGTATTTGGAAACATCAAATTATTCAGTCAAACAAGCAATAAATTATGATGGCTGGCATTTTATAACAGTTCAACAATCAAGTTATGATAGTGGCGTAATTTCAAGTTATGAACCTTACCTGACTAACATAATTAAATACATTCAATCAAATATAAAAAATAATAACTATAAATTATATTTTCACATGACATGGCCTTATGAAGATGATGCACAGCATCCTGGTTTTACAAATTATAACAATGATAGAAGAAAAATGTTTGAAAATATTATTGATACATATCAAAAAGTTATAAAAATAAATAAGAATATTAATGGATTTATTCCTAATACAGTTTCAATAGAAAATGCTAGAACAAACAAGGTTTTTTTACCATTAACAAGAGATGGGTATCATCTAAGTTTAAACTTAGGTAGATATATTGCATCCCTTACACTTATAGGTGCATTATTAGATGTTGATATAAGAGATTTTAAAGACCTTTATAAACCCAATGAACTTACAACTAAAGCATGTGAATACGCAATAAATTGTGCACACCATGCATTAAAAAAACCATTAAACATTACAATGATCAATTTATAATTAAATACTCTTAAACTTATTAGGTGTATAATATAAGTATAATAGGAGGTAATTATGATGAAAAAACAAATGTTTTATAGAGTCATCAGCATTATATTTCTAGTATTATTTATTATTATTACAGCTATTACGCTCAATAAATTTCATCCAGCTTACCATATTGTAAGTATTTTGGGAATAGGAATTATAACAACCTCTCTTTTTATTAAAGTTGATATATGGGTTGCTAGATTTGATATATTATTTACTTTATTTTTACTTTTTGGGATTTATATGGAAATAGAATTATCCGGTAGATTATCTAATTTTGGTATCGTACTTATTTTAACGGCAGTTGTGTTTGCGATACTATCCATACTAGAGGCAATAGCAAATAAATTATTTGACATGAACAATAATTCATAATTGCATATTCTGTAAACGTTATCAATTATAGAATTATTTGCAATTCATAGTGATTTTAATTAGAATAGACGTATACTTTTCTATACGTCTTTTTTAATGCATGTTCATATATTTTAAATCTTTATAATGTATAAATATATTTATACATGGTAAAATATTAAAAAAGATATGAATTTGCGGAGGCAACTATGTCATTACATATAAACGATCCAGAAATTTTAGAACTTATTAATAAAGAGTCTCTAAGACAAGAACAACATATTGAGTTAATCGCATCAGAAAACTTCGTTTCTAATGCAGTTTTAGAAGCTCAAGGTTCAATATTAACAAACAAATATGCAGAAGGCTATCCACATAAAAGATATTATGGTGGATGTGAATTTGTTGATGAAATTGAACTAATTGCACAAAAAAGACTAAAAAAATTATTTAATGCAAAATTTGTAAACGTACAACCACATTCAGGTTCTCAAGCTAATGCCGCTGTTTATCATGCGCTAATTAAGCCAGGTGATAAAATTTTAGGTATGAGCCTAGATGCAGGGGGGCACTTAACACATGGATATAAATTATCATTTTCAGGAAGATATTATGAGGCTTATGCATATGGTGTAGACCCTATTAATGAGTTAATTGATTATGAACAAGTTTTAAAAATTGCATTAGAAGTTAAACCACAAATTATTATTGCTGGTGCAAGTGCGTATCCTAGAATTATCGACTTTAAAAAGTTTAGAGAAATTGCTGATAAAGTTGGAGCATATTTGTTTGTAGATATGGCACATATTGCTGGATTGGTTGCTGCAGGATTGCATCCATCACCACTACCTTATGCACATGTTGTAAGTTCTACAACACATAAAACATTAAGAGGTCCACGTGGTGGAATTATCCTTACAAATGATGAAGAAATTGCCAAAAAGATTGATAAAGCGGTTTTCCCTGGAGAACAAGGTGGTCCTTTAATGCATATTATTGCTGCCAAAGCTGTTGCATTTAAAGAAGCACTAGATAAAAACTTTATTGCATATCAAGAACAGGTAATCAAAAATGCTAAAGTTTTATCAGATACATTTAAAGAATTAGGATATAAAATCATTTCAGATGGTACAGATAACCATTTAGTTTTAATTGATGTAAAGGGTAAACTAAATATTACTGGTAAGATGGCAGAAGATACGTTATATCAAGCTAATATTACAATTAATAAAAACCAACTTCCCTTTGATAAAGAAAAACCAATGTTAACCTCAGGTATTAGACTAGGTTCACCTGCAATGACAACCAAAGGTTTTAAAGAAAAAGAATTTAGACAAATAGCATTAATGATTCATGAAGTGTTATCAAATAAAGATGATCAAAATATAATATTAAAAGTAAAAAACGAAGTTATAAATCTAATGAAAGAATTTAAATAAAAGGGAGTGGTTTTCTTTGATTACAAGAACAAGATATATACCAGATGGCAAAGATGTCTTAAAGAAATTACCGTTAATACATCACCTAGAAGCACCATATTTATATTATCCAATTACCAATCAACGTTGTCCTGAAGGAGAAACGTGTGTTGTTTTTGGACAATTTGTAAAAGTAGGAGAAGTAATTGGTACTAGAAAGGGTGCATTTTTTGAACAACCTATTCACGCAACAGTAAGTGGTGAAGTAGTTGGACATGAAATGAAATATGACGCATCTGGACAAAGAGTCAACTGTATGATTGTAAAAAATGATTTCAAATATGAATTACATGAATCCATTCAATCACGAACAGATGATGCAATTGCAGAACTAACAAAAGCAGACTATGTTCAAATTGCTAAAGAAGCAGGTTTAGTAGGACTGGGTGGATCAGCATTTCCAACATACATCAAGTTAAATACTAAAAACAAAATCGATATTATTTTAGCAAACGGTGTTGAGTGCGAACCTAAATTAATCTCAGACTATGAACTTATGATGGAACATCCAGAGGAGTTAATTAAGGGCTTAATCTATGCAATGAAAGCAGTTGGTGCACCAAAGGGTGTGATTGCTGTTAAAAAACGTTATAACGAGTTAGTTGAACGTCTACGTTTTAGTTTAAATTCATATTCAGAATATGATATTGAGGTAGTTCCTGTAGGTAATCACTACCCTCAAGGTTGGGAATTAGAGGCTATAGAATCTGCAACAAAAATTAAAGTACCTCAAGGTAAACTTCCGGCAGACTATGGAATCATACCATTTAACGTTTCAACATTACAATCTTTATATCATGCCGTTAAGTTTAACTTACCGGTACTTGAAAGATATTTTGTTATATCAGGTGATGGTGTTCATAATAAATCATTTAAAGTCAGAATTGGTACACCAATTCAAAACTTAATTACACTTGCTGGTGGATATGTTGATCATAGTATTCCTAAAACACTTATTATGGGTGGACCTATGATGGGAAGTAACGTTAGTAATGATGATATTGTTACAACGCACACAGCAACATCTCTAATTGTACAAAATACGATGTTATTAGATGAAGACCCTTGTATTCATTGTGCAAGTTGTGTTTATTCATGTCCGGTTGATCTACAACCTGTTCAAATTATGAATGCTGTTAAAGCAAAAGATAAAGACTTTTTAAAGACTTTAGCTGTAAATAAATGTATTGAATGTGGATTATGTTCATTTGTATGTCCGTCAAAAATACATTTAACAGATTATATGCGTCAAGGTAAACGCATATTGAGAGGTTAATTATGCATAATATATCATTTGTGAGCCAAACATCTCCATATATACGTAAAGACACATCCACTAAACGTATGATGTTTGATGTGTTAATTGCCTTAACACCCGTGGTTTTCTTTTCAATCTATAGATATGGAGTAAATGCTCTTTCTAGAATATTAATTAGTTTAATCGTTTTTGTAGGTTTTGAAGCACTCTATTTTTTAAGTACAACACGTGTAGAAGGCTATGATTTTAAAGATAAACTAAGAAATAAATTAAAAAAATATACAATTAATCATTTTAGTGCACCTGCAGTATCTGCAGTCATATATGCAATGATTATTCCTGATCAACTAAACTTATATGTTGTTTTTATGGGTGCATTATTTGGTGCAGCCATAGGAAAGATGATTTTTGGTGGCTTAGGATTTAACCTTTTTAACCCGGCAGCACTTGGACGTGTATTTATTGCATTAGCTTTTACAACATTTTTTAATGGAAGTTATGGATTTATTGATGCTGCAGCAGGAGCTACAGCATTATCTACAACTTTTCCAAATGTATTAAATAGTTATTCATTAATTGACCTTCTAGTTGGTAATATTCCAGGATCAATGGGTGAGATTAATGCTTTAGCTATATTATTTGGATTAGTTTATTTGCTTGTAAGAAAAAGTGCAGATTATCGTCCGATTTTATCAGCATTACTAATATTTACAGGTCTTTCAGTTGTTGCAGGATTCACATTACATCCAAATTTAGTATTTGAGTATGTAATATTCCAATTATTATCAGGTGGACTATTATTTGGATTAACATTTATGATTACAGATCCAGCGACATCGCCAGTTACTAGACCAGGTAGATATATTTATGGACTGATTATAGGTTCACTCATATTCTTTATACGTATTTTTGGTAATTTACCTGAAGGGGTTGCTTTTGCAATACTAATTGGTAACTTATTAGTACCAGTACTAGATTATCCTCTATGGGCAAATAATTTATTTAATAAAAAGTTTTATATTGGATATAGCACAACTTTTATACTCCTATTAGTACTAACATATGTGATTTTAGGAGGATTTAGTATATGACAACAAATATTAAAAGTTTAATTACTTTTCTTGTGGTAATTGTTTTATCAGCTCTCTTATCAATTACGAGTTATATGGTGTTTAACCCAATTAAAGAAGAAAAAATCAAACAAGAAACTTTAACTATTTTAGATGAATATTTTTCTGGAGTAACCGATTTTGAAAAAAATGAGACAGAAACACTTTCAGATGTTGAAATCTTACTATCAGTTCGTGCATTAAAAAATGAAGAACCGATGGGTTACTTATATGAAGCAAACTATCATAATAGTTTTGGTAATATAAAGGTACGTTTAGTAGTTGATTTAAAAGAAATTATACAAAAAGCTGAGTTTATTGAACTCAATCAAACAATGTATCTTACTCAAACAACAAATAACCTACAAACATATGTTCAAAGAAAACTTAATAAAGATATCTTTGATGGTGCAGCAGGTGTCACATCTATTTCAATTAATGACCTATCACATATGATTTCTATGATTGGGCTACATCATGATTCTACTAACAAATTCGAAGTTCAATTACCATATCAAGAATTCTTTGGTGAAGACTATACAATAACAGATACTGAAAACTTAAACGAAGATGGTGCTAAGATTGTAAAAGAAACAATTGGAACAAGTGGTTATGTATATACACTTACAAAAGCTGGAATATATAACTCTGATTCAATTACTCAAAAAGAAATTACTGTAGTTGTTGCTCTTAATCCAAATGGTTTAATAATTGGAACTCAATTGCCAATTGATTTATATGGTCATTCTAAAGGCGGTTATTATAACGATGCACTTGCATTCCTACAAACATATAATGACAAAGATTTAACAACATTATTGGATGGTCAAGCGGGTACAACAACTGAAATTGCCCACAATTCTAGAATGCTTATTGAAGATATTATGCAAATTCTTAAGGGGGTACACACTTCATGAAAAAAGAAAATTTAGTACTCGTATTAATGTTTGGACTGATGTTATTAATTAGTGTTGTTGGTATAGGTTTTAAATTTGTTTTTCCAACATCACCAGTTGATAAAATGTTTAATCAAAGTGTGAATGTTATAAACGAAACTCCCGTAGTGGATGCCGACTATAATGAAATCATTTCAAAAGGCGAAGTAACCTCATTAAGTGGAGAAAAATTAGCAGATATTTATACAGTACGTGTAGATCATACTTACTTCTATTTAGAATTATATGTAGCTATTGATGAAGATAATAAAATCTATGCTAGAGATAAACATGTAAAAACAAAAGATGATACATCAAGTAGTTATTTTCCATTAGTACGTGAATACTTACTTAAAAACTATAATGGTATTTACTATGAAAATGTTCAATTTGTTGATGGTGCAGCAGGTGCAACAACAATTGTTGTATCACGCTCAACAATTAAAAATATAATTAGCAAAGTTGCAGTCTATCATGTAGGTGAACCAGTAGATTACATTCAAAACCTATTTGGTAAAAAATATACCTTAAATAGTCAAACAACTGTTAACGATGTGATTAAATATGATGTTACAGTGGACTCTGTAAATTACAATGTTTATGAAGCTAAAAAATCAGGTACATATTATGACTATCAAAAAACAAATAATGGTGAGATTACAGTATTTATAGCTCTTAATCAAGCAGGAGAAATCACTCATGTGTTATTACCTGAGAGTTTATATGGGCATTCTGGTGGAAATTTCTATAACGAAACCAAAGCATATTTAGAAAACTTAGTTGGTAATCCACTAATAAATGAACTGCCAGATTCTCAAACAGGTCCTACAGAAAATTCTAGTGGATCACAAGAAGTAGTTAGACAAATACTATTAGATATTAAGGAGGTCGCTTAATATGAATAAAAATGATTTAAAAATATACATTTTATTAAGTATCCTACCTTTAATCTATTTAACAAATACATTGGAAATAGCTATTTTCATTGGACTTGTTTATGTATTATTAGCCTTAATATTATTTGCAGCTGGTTTACTCATTAATAAATTTAGTGAAGGTAGATTAAGACTTTATAGTTACATCATATTAGCTGGTGCAATTATTACATCGACAATGTTTATTTTAAATACATACTTTACACTTAATCAGTTCATCGGTATATATCTTTCAATTACACTATTATTACTGCCTAAGTTTACCGGCGATAAATTTAAAGATATTTCTATTACAAACCAATTATTCATGGTTGTTACTGGTTTTATAACATTAATTGTTATTGGATTATTAAGAGAAGTGTTAGCAACCGGCGCATTAAGTTTGCCAAACTTTGGAGTAGATAGTTTGGAGTTATTTGATTCAAAATATGCAATTACAATTTTAAAAGATAACTCAGGTGGTTTTATTCTTTCAGGATTTATATTTGCTATTATTTATGCAATACCTTTTAATAAGGAGGATAATGTAGATGTTATTTAATTTATTATCCAGTTTACTTGGAGCGGCTATTTTATCAAACATTATTCTTCAAGGTATTGGTCTAGAAACAATTCAAGATAAAGAAATTAGAGTTAAACCAGTACTTATTAAATCATCACTTATTAGTGTTATATCACTTTTAGTATTTGTACTATACTATGTTGTTGTTCAGTTTGTATTAAGTGCATTAAATCTTCAATTTTTAAGCATTTTAGTATTAATATTACTTATGATTGGTATGAATGAACTCTATTTATTTTTAACATCTAAAGTAAAATTCAAACTACCTCAAGATAACTTTTTTGGACTTCATTCTGTTGTAATTGTTGCTGGATTCTTTGGACTTGCAAATTTAGCATTTGACCAAGCATTTATTCAAGTTTTAGGTTCATTAATCGGCTTTATTGGACTTTCAGTTCTCTTAACGATGATTCAATCTCGTATGCGTATTAACCCATTATTAAAATCATTTAAAGGCTTACCAATATTATTAATTATATTAGGTTTGATTGCACTTGTTTTAAACGGACTTGCAGGAATCTTTTAAAAATTAAATAATTAAAAGGAAAAAGAACATGAAAAAAATATTTTTAATCATCAACTTAATATTTTTAAGCGTTCTTTTTTCAGCATGTGATGTTGTAGATAAAAATCCAAATGATGAAGTACTCAAACGTCAAGATGTTGCAATATCAGCAATGCACACATTTATTGGTGGACGTATTTTTACAGAAGATAGTAAATGGTTAAATATATTTAACGAGTTAAAAGAAATGTTTCAAACATATCATGAACTTACAGACAATTTTCAAGGATATGATAATGTTGTTGGGGTTTATTATATAAATAACCTTGTAGAAACAACAAAAGAAGATCAAATAGTAGAAATTAAAAAAGAATTATATGATCTACTTCAATTAGGTTTAGAGATTACTAATTTAACTAATGGATACTTTAATATGTCTATGGGGAAAATCATTGATGTATGGAAAGACTTAATGGAAGAGTATGATGTGGGTGAAGTAGTTAGTCAGTCGGCTATTGATCAAACGATTGTAAAAGCAAATGCTATAGAAATTATTGAGGATGCCATATTACTAAGTACGAATAATAATAAATATTATGTCACACTTAAATATGGCGCAAAAATTGATTTAGGTGCTATTGCAAAGGGTTATGTTACTCAAAAGGCTGTTGATTATATTAAAGATAAAGGCTATATTCAATATTTAATTAATAGTGGACAATCATCAATTGCCTATGGACAAGACAATTATCGAAGTAAAGATGGTACGTTTAGTTTTGGATTAATTAACCCAATGGATTATGTTTTAAACAGTAATATTATTGGTTATGAAGCTAAAAACTATGCAATTTATAAAGGTATTAATGGTGTTTTAACAACATCTGGAAGTTACCTTCAATATATTGAATCTGATGAAGTTTGGTACCACCACATTATTTCACCAGTAACAAAAAAACCAGAGAATTATTACATGACACTTACAGTTATTGGTAGTGATGCTGGGTATATGGATGCTTTATCAACTGCAATGTTTAGTATGCCTCCAGGTGAACTTGAAATATTTTTAAACGAAAATAAAGTTGAAACCTATACATATTTATTTAACAATACATTTAAAACTTATAATCAGTCTAGTGGATTTGAGGTATTATCATGAAACTAAAAGATTATTTGATTATAGGTGCTATATTATTTGTAATATCCATATTCTATATTTGGATTACTTTTTTTGGACCAAAAGGTGGAGGCATAGCTAAAGTATATCAAGATAATCAGGTTGTAATTGAAGTAGACTTTGAAAGTAAAGTATATAAATTATTTCCACAAGAAAACCATGAAGATTATCCTAAACTAACAGATCCTGTTACCGGTGAAGGTGGAGATGTTGCAATTATTATTTTAGGTTCTTATGAAACTTTAGAGGGCCGCTCTAAAGTTTATATAGAAATAGATTGGGATAAAAATAGTTTAAGAATTCAAAAAGATGAAACTCCAAAGCAAATTGGTGTACGCCGTAATTGGTATGATGGTACAGGTCTTCCGGCAATATCTTTACCTAGCAAAGTATTTATTGTTTTTGAAACAAAATTAGATGATGGGTTAGATGGTGCAGTATGAAAGACTTAAAAAAAATTACAATACTGTCAATGATGATTGCAATTGCAATTGTATTAAATGTAATTGAAATGTCTATAAATGTTATACCAGTACCTGGTGCAAAAATTGGATTTGCAAATCTTGTAACAGTCATTGTCTTATATATGTACGGCTTTAAATCTGCATCTATAGTTACGATTTTAAGAGTATTATTAGTAGGGCTTTTATATAGATCTTTTACCGTAACATTTTGGATGGGACTAGGTGGTGCGATATTATCTATTACCTTAATGGGAATTTTAAGACATTGGGTAAAGTTACATTTAGTAACAGTATCAGTCATTGGTGCAATCTCACATACAATCGGTCAAGTCATTGTAGGTATATATATATTAGAAACTGATTTACTTATTTTATATCTACCAATTATGCTACTTATTAGCGTACCTGCGGGTATATTAATTGGTATTATTTCACAAAGGTTCTTTAAAACATTTAATAGTTCCAAATACCAACAATCCTTATAGGATATATTGTGAAATTATGGTGTTGCATTAAAGGATTTCAAGTGATATAATGTTACATGCGAAACTTACTATGAGTCAAATAAAACTCATGGCGGAAGGAGAAAACTTATGAAACCAAATATTCATCCAAAAACAAGATTAGTTATATTTGAAGATGCTCAAACTAAAAAGCAATTTTTAATTGAATCGTCTGTAAATACTAGAGATACTGAAGTTTATGAAAAAGATGGTAAAACCTATCCAGTTGTACGTTTAGAAGTTACCTCAGAAACACACCCATTCTATACAGGGGAACAAACTTTCGTTGCTCAAGCTGGTCAAGTGGATAAGTTCAACAAACGTTTAGAAAAAAGCAAAAAAGAATAATCACAATTGCGAGATATTATCTCGCTTTTTGTTATAATAATATCAGGCAGTAGGGGGTAATTATATGTATCATGCATTCCGTAATGGATTTATAGAAGTTGTATGCGGACCGATGTTTGCTGGTAAAACAGAAGAACTCATTAGACGTGCTAAAAGATTAAAATATGCAAAACAAAATTATTTAGTATTTAAGCCTACAATTGATAATAGATACAGCACTAAAGCAGAAATTGTATCACATAGCTTATTAACTGAAAGTGCAATCTTAGTAAATAGTTCAAGTGAAATATTAGAACATATGAATGATTCAATAGAAGCAGTAATTATTGATGAAGCACAATTTTTTGATAAAGGCATTGTAAAAATTGCCGATCAATTAGCGGATAGTGGTATACGTGTAATTATTGGTGGGTTAGACAGAGACTTTAAGGGTGAACCTTTTGGTCCAATGCCTGAATTATTAGCTATTGCAGAGTTTGTAACAAAACTATCAGCAATCTGTGTAAAAACAGGAACACCTGCAACACGTACACAACGTATCATAAATGGTAGACCGGCAGGTGTTAATGATCCATTAATTGTTGTTGGTGCATCAGATTCATACGAACCACGTGCAAGACATGCACATGAAGTGCCGGGAAAATATGACAAAAAATAACCACACCTATTTTATGAATGAAGCTTTAAAAGAAGCAAATAAAGCTTTACTTAAAAATGAGGTCCCAGTGGGTGCAATTGTCGTAATTGATGGTAAAATAGTATCACGCGCACATAATTTACGTGAAATTAAACAAGATTTTAGTTGTCATGCAGAATTTTTAGCACTTCAAAAGGCTGCAAAAAAAATTGGCAGTTGGCGCTTAGAAGATGCTAGTGTATATGTCACTTTAGAACCTTGTCCTATGTGTGCTGGAGCAATGATTCAGTCTAGAGTAAAAAACTTATATTATGGTGCTAAAGACCCTAAAACTGGTGCAGTTGAAAGTGTTATTCGATTGCTTGATGAACGCTTTAATCACCAAATTCATTATGAAGGTGATATACTTTCATTGAAATCATCAAATCTACTAAAAAGTTTTTTCAAAAAACTAAGAAAAAAAGATTAACATCCCTATAGGGTATTCTCATTCAACATTAAGGATCGAACCTGGTCAGGCCTTGATTGGAGCAGCCATAAGATACCTGATGTGTGGGTGAGAATACCCTATGGGGATGTTTTTATTTTAAAATTATATCCTTATGATATAATTAATATTAAACAAAAACATAAAAATTGAGAGGAATAATTAATTATGAAAATGTTACCTAAAGATTATGCAAAAGCGGTAGGAACACCGTTTAGAGTCGAAAAATATAAAGAAGCAAAATTAGAAATGTATTACTTAGATGATCGAAGCGATTATGGGAAATTTGCTCAACGCGGACGTTTTTCTGTGTGGACATCTGATGGTGTAGATTATAGATTATTTGTAGATAAAGGATATTACAATGCAGTACCTGATTTATACAAAAATGAAGTTAATGATATTTGGTTAGATTTTACAAACAGTATTTATGCAGCACAACAAAAAATGTCACGCTCATATATGTTTATTTCATTAATCGTTTTAGGTGTGGTGTTAGCTGCATCATTTCTAGTACAAACTTTTTGGGAAGAACAAGCAAATAATGTATTCTTAATTTCTATGGTTATCTTATTTGTAGGTTTATTCTACTCATCAAGTCGCCAACAAAAAGCTTTAAGAGCATTAGTATCCGAAGAAAATCAAAAAGCTACAGCCTTAATTAAAGAAACTTTAGGAGCAGCTAAATTTCAAGCAATATTAGATGCTCAAGAAGCTTACTATCAAGAATACTTTAAAACAGAATCAACTGATGAAACTGAAGATAATGTAGAAGAAACTAGTGAAGATGTAGAACAACTTGAATCTAAAGAAGAAGAATCACAAGAAAATAAAGATGACTCAAAGGAGTAATTTTATGATTGATATTGAAAAATTAGCTATTGATACAGTTCGTTTTTTAGGTGTTGATGCAATTAATAAAGCCAATAGTGGACATCCAGGTATTGTAATTGGTGCAGCACCAATGGCTCATACATTATTTACAAAACATTTAAATGTATATCCTAAAAACAGCACATGGATCAACCGAGACAGATTTATACTATCTGCAGGTCACGGATCTATGTTACTTTATGCACTAAATCATTTATCTGGATATAAAATTTCTATTGATGACTTAAAAAACTTTAGAAATTATCCAGGAAATACTCCAGGACACCCTGAATATGGACATACAGATGGTGTTGAAACAACCTCTGGCCCCTTAGGTCAGGGTATTTCAAATGCTGTTGGTATGGCTTTAGCAGAAAATCATTTAGCTCAACGTTTCAATAAAGAAAATTACAAAATCATAGATCACTTCACATATGTATTAGTAGGTGACGGGGACCTACAAGAAGGGGTAGCTCTTGAAGCAATCTCATTAGCAGGTCACTTAAAATTAGGTAAATTAATCGTATTATATGATTCAAACGATATTCAATTAGATGGAAAAACATCTATGGCAATATCAGATGATGTTAAGAAAAAATTCGAAGCTCAAAACTGGCATTACATAAAGGTTAATGATGGGGAAGATTTAGTATCAATTAACCGCGCAATTAACCGTGCCCAAAAAGTAGTTGATAAACCAACAATTATTGAAGTGAAAACAATCATCGGTCGTGGTACATCAATTCAAGGCACCTCAAAAGTACACGGTGCAGCAATTGGTGATAATGAAAGAAAGATTCTTGCAGAAAATCTTTCATATAACTATCAACCATTTGAAGTAGACCAAAAAGTATATGAACATTTTAAGAATAAAGTGTATAACCGTGGTAGACGTACATTTAATAAATGGCAAAAATCTTTAGAATCTTATAAGAATGCATACCCGAATGATTATGAATTATTTAATCAATTTGTAGAAGGTAAAGTGTCTATTGATTTATCAAGTCTATCTTATGAAGCAGGTTCTAAAGAAGCAACAAGAAATGTATTTGGAAAATCACTTGAACTTGCAAGCAAGCAAAACCTAAATATAATTGGTGGTTCAGCAGACCTAACATCTTCAACAAAAGCAAAAGGTAATGATGGTAATTATTTAAGTAGCCAACCATTATCAAGAAACATTAATTTTGGTGTGAGAGAACATGCAATGGGTGCAATCGTAAATGGTATGATGCTTCATGGTGGACTCAAACCATTTAGTGGTGCATTCTTTGTCTTTTCTGATTATATGAAACCACCGATTCGTTTAGCAGCAATGATGAAAATACCAAGCGTATTCATCTTTTCACATGATAGCGTTGCAGTCGGTGAAGATGGTCCAACACATGAGCCAATTGAACAATTAATTGGATTAAGAAGTATTCCTGATTTAAATGTAATTAGACCAGCAGATGCTAATGAAACAAAAGCAGCTGTTGAAATTGCTTTTGAATCAACTAATACACCAACAGCAATTATTACAACAAGACAATCTGTATTAAATTTAAGCAATACAAATAAAGAAGGCGTACTAAAAGGTGCATACATTGTAAGTCCTGAGAAAAACAAACTTGACGGCATTTTATTAGCAGCAGGATCTGAAGTTGGCCTTGCATATGAGGCTAAGAAAATCCTTCAAGATAAAGGATTAGATGTACGTGTTGTTTCTATGCCATCACATCATGCATTTTTATTGCAAAATGAAGACTACAGAAGTAAAATACTTCCGGCAAATGTAAAAACACTTGCTATTGAGATGGGTTCAAGTTATTCATGGTATAAATTTACCCCTCATGTTTACGGAATTGATACATTTGGTGTATCAGCAAGTTTAGATAAAGTGATTAACCATTTTGGTTTTACTAAAGAAAAAATTGCTGAAGCATTTTTACAAATCAAATAATATTATAAAAAGAAGGTTTACATATGATTTATGATGGAATTATTGTAGGTGCAGGACACGCTGGTGTTGAAGCTGCACTTGCTATGGCAAAAATGAAACTGAATACACTATTAATTTCTGGCGACTTTAAAAAGGTTGCTAGTTTGCCATGTAATCCATCCATTGGTGGACCAGCAAAAGGAATTGTAGTTAGAGAAATTGATGCTTTGGGCGGTCAAATGGCAAAATCAGCAGACCTAAGTCAAATCCAAATGAAGATGTTAAATCCTTCAAAAGGACCAGCTGTTCGAGCATTAAGAGCTCAAATTGATAAACTAAAATACCCAAAAGTTATGCTTGATGTATTAAAAAAGCAAGACAATCTAACACTACTTGAATCTTTTGTAGATACTTTAATCATTGAAGATAACAAAGTTAAAGGTGTATTACTAGAAGATGGTACAAAAATATTTAGTAAAACAGTAATTATTACAACGGGAACTTACCTAGGCTCACAAATCTTAATTGGACATGAAAAAACATCTAGTGGTCCAAATGGTGAAAAAACAACCAGAGGCATATCTAATCAACTAAAAAATCTTGGTTTTGAAATGCTTAGATTAAAAACAGGTACGCCACCAAGAATTGCTAAAGATTCAATTGATTATTCTAAAACAACTATTCAACCAGGTGATGGTGTTTTACAAACATTTTCTCATGATTCTGAAATTACAGAATTAGGACACCAAGAAAATAGTTATTTAATCCATACATCACTTGATACTAGAACAATTGTATTTGATCATTTAGATGACTCTGCAATGTACGGGGGTATGGTTGAAGGTGTTGGACCAAGATATTGTCCGTCAATAGAAGATAAATTTGTACGATTTAAAGATAAAGAACGTCATCAAATTTTTATTGAACCGGAATCTTTAGAATTAAATGAAATGTACATTCAAGGTTTATCAACATCGATGCCACGCCATGTTCAAGAACAAATGGTAAAATCACTACCTGGAATGGAAAATGCACGTATCATTCGATATGCTTATGCAATTGAATATGATGCAATCAATCCTAGACAACTCTATCAATCATTAGAAACAAAAGTTATTGAGAATCTATTTTGTGCCGGTCAAATAAACGGTACATCAGGATATGAAGAAGCTGCTGGCCAAGGTTTAATGGCTGGTATCAATGCAGGTTTAAAAATTCAAGGTAAAGAACCTTTAATCTTAAAAAGAGATGAGGCATACATTGGGGTTTTAATTGATGATCTTATTACAAAAGGTACATCAGAACCATATAGACTTTTAACATCTCGTGCTGAGCATAGATTATTATTAAGAAATGATAATGCAGATATCAGATTACGTGACTATGGTTATAATGTAGGGCTTGTAAGTGATGAAGCCTATAATCGTTTTTTAAGCAAAAAAGAAGCCTTAAGTCATTTAATTGATTTAGCAAATACAACACAAATTAATCCTACAGAAGAAAATTTATTATATTTAAAAAGTATTGGATCAGCACCAATATATGAGGGTGTATTTGTCTCTAAATTATTAGAACGTCCTGAATTAGGCATTGAAACCTTAAAACATTTTTTACCAACCACATATGATATAAGTGTTTATGAACAACTTGAAATTCACATCAAATACCGTGGTTATATTGAAAAAGCAAAAAGAGAAGCAGATAAATTACTCAGATACGAAGACAGACATATTCCAAAAGATATAAATTACAATCAAATTCATAATATCTCATCAGAAGCTAAAGAAAAACTAAGTAAAATTAAACCAGAAACACTTGGTCAAGCAACAAGAATACTTGGTGTAGGACCTACAGATGTTTCGGTATTACTTGTATATTTAGAGACTCAACATGCTTAAAAACTTAGTTAATAACTACTTAGATATAGAACTAAGTGATAAGCAAGTTAAGTTATTTGATTTATATTATGAAAAATTAGTGTCTTATAATGAACATACCAATTTAACCAGAATTACATCTAAATTTGATGCACAAGTTAAACACTTCTTAGATTCTATGTATTTAGGTAGACTGCTAGATTTTAATAAACCTCTAAATCTATGTGATATGGGTGCAGGTGCAGGCTTTCCTTCCATACCACTGCTCATTTTATATCCAAATTTAAAAGTCACAATTGTTGAATCACAAATTAAAAGAGTTCAATTTTTAAAAGAACTGAAACAAGTTTTAGAACTAGACTTTAATATTGAGCATAAAAGAGCTGAAAATTTTGCATTAGAATCTATAGAAAAGTTTGATATAGTCACAGCAAGAGCATTAGGAGAACTGAAACTAATATTAGAATTTGGTGTTCCAATGTTAAAAGTTGGGGGATACTTCATTGCTCCTAAAGGATCAAAATATCAAGAAGAATTAGATGATGCATTAAATGCAATGAAAGTTTTAAATATAAAATTAATTGAAATTGATAAATTTGAACTACCTAATGATTCAGGGTTTAGAGCAAATCTATTATTAAAGAAAGAAAAACATGTTTCAGGCTATCCTAGACAATTTGCAATCATAAAGAAAAAACCATTATAAGGAATATATTTATGACGAAATATGAAGTTGGACAAATCGTAAAAACTAAAAAAGCCCATGTATGTGGATCTAAAGAGTGGATCGTACTAAGAGTGGGTGTGGATATGAAACTTGAATGTAAGGGTTGTGGCCGTAAAATTATGATGCTACAATTTGAACTTAATAAGCGATTAATACCATAAAAAATATAATTAACTCCAATGTCCTATTAAAGACGTTGGAGTTTTTTAAAACAAATTTATATAACCTTGGTAATTTGTGTTAAATATTATATAATATATAGAGAAGCTATAAACAATAATATTTTGCATATTATGCTTATATATTTAATATATAAAGTGATATTTAGGTAAAAGATGGTAAATTTATTAAAAAGACATTTTTTTATTTGACATCTGATTTAAAATGTCGTATCATTGTTATTGGCTTTTTAGGAACTATAAGTAAATAAGCAATTAAAATATATATTATATATATATGGTTTTAAATGCGAAAACTTATATTTACTAATAAAGTTTAAAAAAATAGTTGCTTTTTATAAGTTGTTAAGATAGAATAAATAAGCAATCAAAAATCGGAGGGGTAGCGAAGTGGCTAAACGCGGCAGACTGTAAATCTGTTCCTAACGGTTCGGCAGTTCGAATCTGCCCCCCTCCACCACTAATTATTCAAATTAATAGAAAGCCTTGTGCGTTTGCAAAAAAAGATGTTGACAAGGTTATTTTATAATGATAGAATGATTAAGCGCTCAAATAAGAGACGCAAGAATTAAGTCTTTGAAAACTGAATGATGATGAACAAGAGAAAACAAAAATAAGAGCTAAAATCAAAACAAAACATAAAATTATATGGAGAGTTTGATCCTGGCTCAGGATGAACGCTGGCGGCGTGCCTAATACATGCAAGTCGAACGAAGCATCTTCGGATGCTTAGTGGCGAACGGGTGAGTAACACGTAGATAACCTACCCTAGACTCGAGGATAACTCCGGGAAACTGGAGCTAATACTGGATAGGATATAGAGATAATTTCTTTATATTTAAAGATTTATCGGTCTAGGAGGGGTCTGCGGCGCATTAGTTAGTTGGTGGGGTAAAGGCCTACCAAGACGATGATGCGTAGCCGGACTGAGAGGTCTACCGGCCACATTGGGACTGAGAACGGCCCAAACTCCTACGGGAGGCAGCAGTAGGGAATTTTCGGCAATGGGGGGAACCCTGACCGAGCAACGCCGCGTGAACGACGAAGTACTTCGGTATGTAAAGTTCTTTTATATGGGAAGAAAAAGCAATTATTGACGGTACCATATGAATAAGCCCCGGCTAACTATGTGCCAGCAGCCGCGGTAATACATAGGGGGCGAGCGTTATCCGGATTTACTGGGCGTAAAGGGTGCGTAGGTGGTTAATTAAGTTTGTGGTGTAAGTGCAGTGCTCAACGCTGTGAGGCTATGAAAACTGATTAACTAGAGTGAGACAGAGGCAAGTGGAATTCCATGTGTAGCGGTAAAATGCGTAAATATATGGAGGAACACCAGTGGCGAAGGCGGCTTGCTGGGTCTATACTGACACTGATGCACGAAAGCGTGGGGAGCAAACAGGATTAGATACCCTGGTAGTCCACGCCGTAAACGATGAGAACTAAGTGTTGGCCAAAAGGTCAGTGCTGCAGTTAACGCATTAAGTTCTCCGCCTGAGTAGTACGTACGCAAGTATGAAACTCAAAGGAATTGACGGGACCCCGCACAAGCGGTGGATCATGTTGTTTAATTCGAAGATACACGAAAAACCTTACCAGGTCTTGACATACTCTGCAAAGGCTTAGAAATAAGTTCGGAGGCTAACAGATGTACAGGTGGTGCACGGTTGTCGTCAGCTCGTGTCGTGAGATGTTGGGTTAAGTCCCGCAACGAGCGCAACCCTTATTGCTAGTTACCATCATTAAGTTGGGGACTCTAGCGAGACTGCCAGTGATAAATTGGAGGAAGGTGGGGATGACGTCAAATCATCATGCCCCTTATGACCTGGGCTACAAACGTGATACAATGGCTGGAACAAAGAGAAGCGATAGGGTGACCTGGAGCGAAACTCACAAAAACAGTCTCAGTTCGGATTGGAGTCTGCAACTCGACTCCATGAAGTCGGAATCGCTAGTAATCGCAAATCAGCATGTTGCGGTGAATACGTTCTCGGGGTTTGTACACACC
>NZ_JAFR01000009.1 GCF_000526235.1 Acholeplasma granularum ATCC 19168
ATTCAACTTAAGAGAACTTCAAAGTTTATTATCAGATTCATTTAACGAAGTACTTCCAACATTAATCTATTATAAATTACCAAGAAGTATTGAGGACTTATCACTTTCAAATGAAGTTGTAAATGTCTTAGAAACTGTAGGTATTAAAGATTTAGAAGTCTTAGTTAAATTCGACAAAAAAACACTTTATCATGTTTTTAAAGATGATGAGTTTTTACTAAAAGAAATTAATGACTTATTTGAACTTTATAATGAACAATTACTTGCTGATTCAGAGTATGAAGTTGAATTTAAAGATGAAGAAGTTGTTGTTACTTCAAATGTTGAAGATAGATATCAAAAACACATTGAACCAATTAGAAAAACTTATGGTTCAAAAGCTTTTACTCACTTTAAAATTAGACTAGCAAGTCCAGATGAAATTAGAAACTGGTCTTATGGTGAAGTTATCAACCATGAAACGATTAACTATAGAACATCTAAACCTGAACCAGGTGGTCTATTTGATGAAAGAATCTTTGGACCAACAAGAGATTATCAATGTGCTTGTGGTAAAAAACAAACAGTAAACAAAGGGCAAGTTTGTCCAAAATGTGGTATTGAAATTACTGAGTCTAAAGTACGTCGTGAACGAATGGGACACATTAATTTAGAAGCTCCAGTTGTACATACTTGGTACTTAAAAAACTCTCCTTCACGTCTTGCTATACTTTTAGGTATTAAAGCAAAACAATTAGAAGAAGTTGTTTATCATGCAAGTTATATCGTAATTAACCCTGGTAATAATACACCTCTTGCTAAAAAACAAATATTATCTGAACAAGATTACTCACAGTTAGTTGAAGAATATGGTAACAGATTTGAAGCCTTAACAGGTGCAGAAGCTGTTAAAAAATTACTTCAAGAACTAGATTTAGACAAAGAAGTAAAAAGCTTACGTCGTCGTCTAAAGACAAGTTCTAAACAAAAACGTGATCGTATTATTAAACGTTTAGAAGTAGTTGAGGCATTTAACCAATCAGATAACAAACCTGAGTGGATGGTTATGGATGTTATTCCTGTTATTCCACCAGATTTACGTCCAATGGTACCACTAGATGGTGGACGTTTTGCAACAACTGACCTAAACGACTTATACCGTAGAATCTTAAATAGAAACAACCGTTTAAAGAAACAAAAAGAACAAATGGCTCCACGCTTAATTACTAAAAACGAAAAACGTATGTTACAAGAAGCGGTTGATGCATTATTTGATAATGCGAAACGTGGTAAAAAGGCTGCTGTTGAACGTAACCGTCACCTAAAATCATTATCTGACTTATTACGTGGTAAACAAGGTCGTTTCCGTCAAAACTTATTAGGTAAACGTGTGGACTATTCAGGTCGTTCAGTTATTATTGTTGGACCAGACTTAGAAATGTACCAATGTGGTATTCCTCGTGAAATGGCTATTACTTTATTTAAACCATTTATCTTAAGAGAATTACAATTAACACATGGTGCTGAAAGAAAAAATGCGAATGCTAAATATGAACGCCGTGATGATGATACATGGCGTGCACTTGAAAAAGTAGTTAGAGAACATCCAGTTTTACTAAACCGTGCCCCTACACTACATAGACTTGGTATTCAAGCTTTCGAACCAAAATTAATTGATGGTAAAGCAATCCGTCTACACCCACTTGTTACCCCTGCGTTTAACGCTGACTTTGACGGGGACCAAATGGCTGTTCACGTTCCACTTTCACCAGAAGCACAAGCAGAAGCAAGATTATTAATGCTTGCAAGTAACAACATCTTAAACCCTAGAGATGGTAAACCGGTTGTTACCCCTTCTCAAGACATGGTTTTAGGTAACTACTACTTAACTATTGAAGAATCTATTTATAGAGACTTTGAAGGCGATGTAGAAAGAGCCCAAAAACATCAACATTTACATCGTAATGAAGGTAAATTCTTCTCATCAATTGATGAGTTAAAAATCGCTTATGAAAATAAAGATGTTTCTCTACATACAAGAGTTATCTTAAATCCTTTAAGTGTAAAAGATACCTTTACAGATGAACAAAAAAATATGTACTTAGTAACGACTTTAGGTAAAATTATTTTTAATGAAATTCTACCTCCAACATTCCCATATATTAATGAACCAACTATGTCGAACCTAAGTGAAAAAACTCCAGATATTTACTTTATACCAAAGGGTGTAAATCCTAAAGAAGCACTAAAAAATATGCCAGTGCCAGATCCGTTTAAAAAACGTTTCTTATCGATGGTTATTGCACAAGTCTTTAAACTATTCCACATTTCTGAAACATCAAAAATGTTAGATAAATTAAAAGACTTAGGATTTAAGTATTCTACAGTTGCCGGTATTACAATTTCTTATGCAGACATCAATGTCTATTCAAAGAAAAAAGAAATGCTTGAAGAAACAGAAGAACAAATCGCATTAATTGACGAATGGTTTGAAGATGGATTACTAACAGATTCAGAACGCCGTAAACTAGTTATTGATAAATGGACAAATGTTAAAAACGATATCCAATCAGGTATTATGAAAGAATTCGATCAAGATAATAATATCTTTATGATGAGTGATTCAGGTGCTCGTGGTAACGTTTCAAACTTCACCCAATTAGTTGGGATGAGAGGGCTCATGAATAACCCTAAAGGGGAAACTATTGAAGTTCCTGTTCAATCATCATTTAGAGAAGGCTTAACAGTTTCTGAATTCTTCATCTCTACCCACGGTGCGAGAAAAGGTTCTACCGATACCGCATTAAAAACTGCTGAATCAGGCTACTTAACTCGTCGTTTAGTTGACGTTTCACAAGATGTTATTATTGTTGAAGATGATTGTGGTTCAAACCATGGTGTCTTTGTAGAAGCAATCAAAGATGAATCAGGTAAAGAAGTTGTACCTTTATTTGATAGAATTTATGGTCGCTTTGCATCTAAAACAATTATTGATCCAAAAACTGGAGAAGTATTTGTTGAAAGAAACGAACTTATCACTGAAGAAATTGGTGAAAAGATTGTTAAAGCAGGAATCGAAAAAGTTGAGATTAGATCAATTATGACATGTTCATCAAGTCATGGTATCTGTGCAAAAGACTATGGTATTAACCTTGCAACGAATAAACACGTTGAAGTAGGGGAAGCTATTGGTGTTGTTGCTGCTCAATCAATTGGTGAACCTGGTACTCAGTTAACCATGCGTACCTTCCATACCGGAGGGGTTGCTGCTGGTGCCGATATTACTCAAGGGTTACCGCGTATTCAAGAATTATTTGAAGCACGTAATCCAAAAGGTAAAGCAACCATTTCAGAAGTTAATGGTAAAGTAAAAGAAATTAACCGTCGTGGTGGATCATTTAGCATTACGATTGTTGATGAGGCAAATAACGAGTATAAATATACACTAGATCCAAACATTGAATCCCTAGTTAAAAAAGGCCAAGACATTGTTGCTGGTCAAAGATTATCAAGTGGATCAATTAACCCTAAAGAATTATTACGTGTAACAGATGTTAAAACTACTTCTAACTATATTTTAGAAGAAGTTCAAAAAGTATACCGTGCACAAGGGGTAGAAATTTCAGATAAACACGTTGAGGTTATCATCCGTCAAATGTTAAGACGTATTATGGTAATTATCGAAGGTGATACAGAAATACTACCAGGAACAGAAGTATCAATTGATGAATTTAAACGTGAAAACAAAGCTGTTTTCGAAAGACGTGGTCGTTTAGCAGTTGGTCGTCCAATCCTACTTGGTATTACCAGAGCATCTTTAAGAAGTGATTCATTCTTATCTGCTGCATCATTCCAAGAAACAACAAGAATTCTAACAGATGCTGCAATTAAAGGTAAAAAAGATGAGCTTCACGGATTAAAAGAAAACGTCATTATTGGTGGATTAATCCCAGCGGGAACTGGTATTTTAGAAGAAAGCTATTTCAACTACGATAAACCAGAACCTCAAAAACCAGTTTATGATGATTTTGAATAAATAATAATTTAAATGAAAAGATAGTCGTTTGTATTCATAGACGGCTATCTTTTTACTTTATATGCTATAATATTATTGCAAAATAAATCTAATAACTCAACAAAGGTGGTTAATGAATGAAAAAAGAATCATGGGGTTTTTTACTGATAGGTAGTTCCTATATTATTAAGATGCTTAGCAAAATAGTTGAATCATTTATGGATGTTTCTTTAAGTTTTTCAATTGAGTATAGAATGTATGTAAGCATCATAACAGTACTTATTATGTTAATTGGAATACTTCTAATAGTAATTGATAACAAATCAAATATCTTTATACTCATTTCAAGTATTTTACTATTAGTATCCCCGTTTAGTAGTCTATTTACGACATGGCTTGGTTTAGGATTTAAAGTAGATACTTTAGCTGAGAAAGTATTAATCGTACAAGCAATTAGTTTTGCACCTATACTTTTATATCTCTTCTTACTTAGTTTTTATAAAAGAATTACTAATATCGGTAAAACTTTAACAATTGTATATATTTTAATATCATTTATATCTTTAGTTGTATCATTTATAGTAACATCACTAATAAATAATCTACCACAAGATATAATTAGATTACATCAAATAATATTTAATGGCGTACTATTTTATGTTCAAACGCTTATAATATTAGGCGTTCTAACAATAAACTTTGATTACACATTAGCTGAACCAAGATTTAAGTAATAAAAAAGCATTCACCTGAATGCTTTTTTTATATTTAAAGTTTTTTCCTAAATTGGAAAAAGAGTATCAATGAACTTAAAATAGTGCCTGTGAATATAAATAAACCTATAAAGGCTAATATTAAAAATATCAGGCTACCCCAGTTTGTGGTACCAAAAAAGGCATATAAGAAAATTAAACCTGAAATAATTAAAACAATTGCTGGGATTATAAAAACATAAAACATATTCTTCTTAACAAACAATCGACTTATAAAATAATTAATTATACCTGATACGAATATAACAATTAAGACATCTATAAGGTTATCCATAGAAACACCTCACTTTTTTAGAATAATTAATTATATATGATTAAATTTTAAAATACTATGAAAATGAATAAAAATTACTAGATGTATTATAATAGAAGTATATTAAAAAAAGGAGGCGTTAGGATGTTTAATCACGAAAAGGGAAAGTTCTATTTGACAAGTGATGAAGGAAAAACAATAGCTTTTATTACATATAAATATATTAGTGATTATATTGCAGTTGATCACACCTTTGTAGATCCTATATTAAGAGGTCAGGGAATTGCTCAAAAATTAGTTGATGAGGTTGTAAAACTTGCTCGATTAGAAAACAAGAAAATCGATCCAATATGCCCATATGTTCATAAATTGTTTGAAAAAGACCCACAATATGAGGATATTTATAGAAAAAAGTAACATTTTTTAAATATATGATAAAATAACGGAAGTAAGTCATACATAGGTTAGGGAGAAATCTATGCAGTCAATAAATCTAGCTTTATTTTTCTATTCATTTTTTATACTCAGTGCGATTCTTATATCAAATCATAAATTTGGTAATAAGCGTATTAATGATAAGATGTTTAATGTCATAGTCTTAGTGATATTTTTTGTATTGATTGGAGATATATTGTCTCGCTTTGAAGGTATAGAAAATCCAATCTATCCAATATTAACCAGAATTGGAAATTTTGTGACTTACGGATTAAGTCCAATTATTGGCTTTGTTTGGTTTAGATATATTCACTACAAAATATACTCAAACCTGGATAGACTAAAGAAATTTACCAATAAATTTAAAGTTATCTATACCATGTATTTTATAATACTTATTATTACACAATTTACTGGTTGGTTTTATTATATTGATAGTCAAAACTATTATCACCGTGGACCCATTAATTTATTGGCATATTTACCAGCATTTTTATTAGTTTCATTAGTTACATCTTTACTTATTTCAAGACATAATAGAATTGAAAATAATCATTTAATCGCATACATTAGCTTTGGTATTATACCTGTTATAGCTGTATTTCTACAATTGATATATTATAGTTATGCCTTAATTCCTAATGCACTTACCTTTTCTGCACTTGTATTATTTTTATTTGTTCAAAATAATCGTGCGAATATTGATTATTTAACAGGCCTATTTAATAGAAGACAGCTAGATTATTATCTTGAAGATAAAATAAATGATGCTAAAAAAGGTAAAACATTTTCGGCAATTTTAATTGATTTAGATAATTTAAAAACAATTAATGATACATTAGGGCATAGCATTGGGGATGAGGTCATTAAAGCAACAGCAAAACTACTTATGGATCATTCAAAGAAGTCTGATTTTGTTGCACGCTATGGTGGTGATGAGTTTTTAATCATTACAGAAATCACAAATGAAAAAGAGATTCTAAACTATATTTATAAATTGAATGAAAATTTTAATGAGTTTAATGAAAGTCAAAAAGAATTAAAAATAGAGTTTACATACGGTTATAAAATTTATGAAAAAGAATCAAACTTACAAGCTATAGACTTCTTTAATATGATTGATAATATGATGTACCGTAATAAAAATCTTAAAAAGTGAGTAAAGTGCGAGAATAATCGCACTTTATTTTATTTTTATACATTAACATAATTTGAAAATAATATGTCAAATAAATTATTTTTAGTTGACAAAACACTCCATAAAATATATAATATAAAAGGTATGAAATATATAAGACATTTCATTCAGACATCTTGGCTTTATAAGGCCAAAAAATCAAATTTGAAACACTTGGAAGTGTGTTTCTAGAAAGGAAGTTAGAAAATGCCTACCATATCACAATTAATTAACAAATCCCGTTCTGATAAGAACTACAAATCTAAATCTCCAGCATTACACTATGGATTCAACAGTTTAAAGAAAGAAGATTCTGATTACAATTCTCCTCAAAAACGTGGTGTTTGTACACGTGTTACAACTATGACTCCTAAAAAACCTAACTCTGCATTACGTAAATATGCGCGTGTTAGATTATCAAACGGAACTGAAGTAACAGCGTATATCCCAGGTGTAGGGCACTCACTACAAGAACACTCCGTTGTACTTGTACGTGGTGGACGTGTTAAGGACTTACCAGGGGTAAGATACCATATCGTTCGCGGTGCACTAGATGCTACTGGTGTTGCAAACCGCATGCAGGGTAGATCCAAATACGGTGCTAAGCGTCCAAAAGCCGCAAAAGCTAAAAAGTAATCATAACAAATTACAAAAAATAAAATGAAAAATCTAGTAAAGGAAGAAGGTGAACAATATGCCACGTAAAGGACATATCGTAAAACGTGATGTATTACCAGATCCGATTTACAATTCCAAATTAATTACGAGAATCGTAAACACAATTATGGAAGATGGTAAAAAAGGAACTGCACAAAGTATATTATATGGTGCGTTAAATCGTATCCAAGACCAAACTGGTCGTGAAGCTATTGATGTATTCAATGAAGCCTTAAATAATATCTCACCAATCTTAGAAGTTAGAGCACGCCGTATTGGAGGTCAAAACTATCAAGTACCTGTTGAAGTTAGACCAGAAAGACGTCAAGCCCTTGCATTAAGATGGTTAGTTCAATATGCTAAGAAGCGCAATGAAAAAACAATGGAAGAAAGATTAGCAAAAGAAATTTTAGATGCTTCTCAAGGCACAGGTGCCGCAGTTAAGAAGCGTGAAGATGTACACAAGATGGCTGAGGCGAATAAAGCATTCGCACACTATCGCTGGTAAGAAGGGAAGATAAAACTATGCCACGTCAATATTCATTAAAAATGACTCGTAACATCGGCATCATGGCACACATTGATGCTGGTAAAACGACCACAACTGAGCGTATTTTATATCATACCGGTAAAATCCATAAAACAGGAGAGACTCACGATGGTGCTTCTCAAATGGACTGGATGGCTCAAGAGCAAGAGCGCGGTATTACAATTACCTCTGCAGCAACAACTTCTGTGTGGAGAGACCACAGAGTAAATATTATCGATACTCCAGGACACGTAGACTTTACAGTTGAAGTTTCCAGATCACTTCGTGTATTAGACGGAGCGGTTACAGTTATCGATGCTCAAGCGGGTGTTGAACCTCAAACTGAAACAGTTTGGCGTCAAGCAACCGAATATAAAGTACCAAGAATTGTTTATGTAAATAAAATGGACAAAATTGGTGCAGATTTTAAACATGCAATTAAAACTTTACACACCCGTTTAGGTGTTAAAGCTAATGCAATCCAATTACCAATTGGAACAGAAACTGATTTTAACGGTATCATTGACTTAGTTACAATGACAGCTGTTGAATATTCAGGTGATGCAAATGAGACAACAAAAGACATTCCAATTCCAGCTCACTTAGAAGAACAAGCAATCGATTTAAGAAATGAACTGATTGAAGCTGTTGCTGAGTTTGATGATGAATTAATGGTTACATACCTTGAAGGTGAAGAAGTTTCAGTAGAATTACTAAAACGTGCAATCAGAAAAGGTGTATTAGCTGTAGAATTCTTCCCTGTTGTGTCAGGATCAAGTTTCAAAAACAGAGGTGTTCGTAAAGTATTAGATGCTGTTATCGACTACTTACCATCACCACTTGATATTCCACCAGTATTAGGACACACTGTTGATGGAGTTGAAGTTTATCGTCATGCGGATGATTCAGAACCGTTTACTGCTTTAGCATTTAAGGTTATGACAGACCCATTTGTTGGTAAATTAACATTCTTCAGAGTATATTCTGGATCAATTAAGAGTGGATCATATGTACAAAATACAACAAAAGGTACACGTGAAAGATTTGGTCGTATCTTACAAATGCATGCGAATACTCGTCAAGAAATTGATGAAGTATATGCAGGTGATATTGCTGCTGCAGTTGGTTTAAAAGTAACTACAACAGGTAACACACTTGCAGGACAAGATGACGATATTATCTTAGAATCAATGAACTTCCCAGAACCAGTTATTGAAGTAGCTGTTGAACCAAAAACTAAAAATGACCAAGATAAGATGGGACAAGCTTTAGCAAAACTTGCTGAAGAAGATCCAACATTCAAAACTTATACAAACAATGAAACTGGTCAAACAATTATCGCAGGTATGGGTGAATTACACTTAGATATCTTAGTAGATCGTATGAAACGTGAATTCAAAGTTGAAGCAAACGTTACAGAACCTCAAGTATCTTACCGTGAAACACTTACATTATCTAATGAAGTTGAATCTAAATTTGTTCGTCAATCCGGTGGACGTGGACAATATGGACACGTTGTAATCGACTTTGAACCAAACCCTGGTAAAGGATTTGAATTCGTTGACAAAATTGTTGGTGGGGTCATTCCTCGTGAATACATTCCTTCCGTACAAAAAGGTTTAGAAGAAGCTTTAGCTGGCGGTATTATTGCAGGATTCCCTGTAGTTGATGTTAAAGCAACACTTAAATTTGGTTCTTACCATGATGTTGACTCTTCAGAAATGGCGTTTAAAATCGCTGCAAGTATGGCACTTAAAGATGCTAAAAATAAAGCGGGCGCTGTTATTTTAGAACCAATCATGGACGTTGAAGTTGTTACACCAAATGATTATGTAGGTAACGTTATTGGAGACTTAACTAGCCGTCGTGGTCGTTTAGAAAGCCAAGAAGGTAGAGGAAATGCAATTTCAATTCGTGCATTCGTACCACTATCTGAAATGTTTGGTTATGCAACATCATTAAGATCAAATACTCAAGGTCGTGCAACATTCGTTATGCAATTTGACCACTTTGATAAAGTTCCTAAGAGTATTCAAGAAGAAATCATTAAAAAACGTGGTTCAAACTAAACCACTTCACAAACAAATAGTAATATGATAAAATATCATATGATAGCTTATTATATTCAATTAAAATTATAGGAGGCTTTTGCGTTATGGCAAAACAAAAATTCGAAAGAACAAAACCACACGTTAACGTTGGAACAATCGGTCACGTTGACCATGGTAAAACTACTTTAACTGCTGCAATTACATCAGTACTTGCAGGAAGAGGGTTAGCTACAAAAAGAGATTATAACCAAATCGATGGAGCACCAGAAGAAAAAGCTCGTGGTATAACAATTAACGCATCCCACGTAGAATATGAAACAGATACAAGACACTACGCACACGTAGACTGCCCAGGTCACGCTGACTATGTTAAAAACATGATTACAGGTGCTGCACAAATGGATGGTGGTATCTTAGTTGTTTCTGCAGCTGATGGCCCAATGCCACAAACTCGTGAACATATTTTATTATCACGCCAAGTTGGGGTACCTAAATTAGTAGTATTCTTAAACAAAGCTGACTTAGTTGATGACGAAGAGTTATTAGACTTAGTTGAAATGGAAGTTAGAGAATTATTATCAGAATATGACTTCCCAGGTGATGATATTCCAGTTATCAAAGGTTCTGCATTAGGCGCATTAGAAGGTAAACCAGAATGGGTTTCTAGAATTAATGACTTAATGGCTGCTGTAGATAGCTATGTTGATACACCAGTACGTGCTACTGACAAACCATTTATGATGCCAGTTGAAGACGTATTCACAATTACAGGTCGTGGTACAGTTGCTACAGGACGTGTTGAACGTGGAATCGTTAAAGTTGGTGATCCAGTTGAAATCGTTGGTATCAAAGATACTCAACAAACAACTGTTACAGGTGTTGAAATGTTTAGAAAATTATTAGACCAAGCTGAAGCTGGAGACAACATCGGTGCTTTATTAAGAGGTGTTGATCGTTCAAACATCGAACGTGGTCAAGTATTATCTAAACCAGGAACTGTTAAACCACACGCTAAATTTACAGCACAAATCTATGTGTTAAGTAAAGAAGAAGGTGGACGTCATACAGCATTCTTCTCAAACTACCGTCCTCAATTCTATTTCAGAACAACTGACATTACAGGTATTATTACTTTAAATGAAGGAACTGAAATGGTTATGCCAGGAGACAACGCTGAAGTTACAGTTGAATTAATTCACCCAATCGCATTAGAAGAAGGAACAAAATTCTCTATTCGCGAAGGCGGAAGAACTGTTGCATCAGGTACAGTTGTTAAAATTCTTGCTGACTAATTATTAAAATTTGGATCTTCCTTATTGGAAGGTCCTTTTTTATTTATATAATTTTTTAGCATATAACTATTTAGGATGACATACTATTTTTAAACAATTCATTTGGGGGATAAATTAAAAATTAGAAGTTTCAAACCTTAAAAAATTTTATGGACATATCTATCGTAAAAAAAATGACACAATAAAAAATTCTATTTTGTTATGAATAGATTCTAAGTTGTATATTTTTATGATATTATCATGCATAGGCTCTCCTTATAGTATTAGTTATGGCAAACTCTTATTATAGGTAAGACCCCTTTTTTAATCAGTAAATTTCCTATAAAAAAAAACATCTTTAAGAAAATTATCTTAGAGATGTTTATAAATTTATATATTATTTATTCTTTAACCTTATCAAGTAACTCAGTTCGTATATGTTTCCAAATAACCATTATAATACCACCTAGTGGAATTGAAAGTATAATACCCCATACACCTAAAATAGAACCAAAAAATAACATGAACACTAAGATAAGTGCAGAATGTATACCCATTTCATCACCTGCTAGTTTTGGAATAACAATATTACCTTGAATAAACTGAATAACTGTATTTAATACAATTAATATTATATTTCCCCAAAGAGCAGATAACTCTAGATTATTAATATAAAATAAATTCACATGACCGACTGAAAATATATATATGATTGGAATAAGTAAACCAGTGGTTGGACCTAAGTAAGGAATTAAATCTAATACTGCAATAAGTACTGAAAATAATATCACATAACCAATAGGTAATCCTAATACTAAATAAACAACTACAAACATAAAGAATAATACAATCATACTAATAATTTTAGATTTAAAATATGATGCAACTAAATAATTAGATTTAATTGCTATAGGCATAACATGTTTTTGCCATGACTTTGGTATATTTTCATCAATGCTATTGAGCATTGTTTCTTTGGAATTTAAAAAGTGCCATAAGAATATAGGAACTAAAACAATAACAGTAACAGTTTGTATGATAACACCAATTAAATTAGATGCAGAACCTAAAAGACTGCTATAATCAAAATTTGAAACCAAATCATATATATAGGCATATACCTCACCTAAATTATTATCAACAAACCAAAATTCCACTTCATTTAAAAACTCTGGTCTTGAAATTGTCTCAATAAAAGATTTACTTTGATCAATTAAGAAAAATACACTAAATAATACTATAGCTGCTGTAAAAAGTATAATTAAAGTAATTGTTAAAAGTATTGCAACACTTTTTTTAATTTTAAACTTAGTAATAAATTTATCTGTTAATGGATTTAGTAGATAAACAAGTATTAAAGCAATTAATACAGGTGTAACAACCAGTGATAAGCCGCTAAACGTTTTTTCAATAATGTTACCAGGATATAAAGCATTTAGACTATGAAATAAAAATAAAGCTAACAAACTTAAAATGATAATGGTCATAATATTTTTAAACTGTTTCATGTAATAGGTTTTCCTTCGTAATTTTTTTCCAAATATATTATAACACTTTATTCATATATAGTCATTCATCCAAATGTGTGAGAATTTAAGTATAAAGCATATTAAAACACCACTATTTATTCGTTTAAAACCAAACAATATTCCTAATATGATATAATTTACTAAGTGGAAAAGGAAGTGTTTTTATGATAGATACCCATGCACATATCAATATGAAAGAGTTTGAAGATAAATTAGATTTGATAGTAGAAAATGCTATTTCAAATAATGTTACTCATATAATTGTTGTAGGTATGGATTTTTTTCATAATGAGCGTAGCTTTATATTAGCAAACACATATAATAATATGTTTGCAACAGTAGGCATACATCCAACAACACTAAAAGGTAATGTAAAAGATTTAGAAAAATACTTACTTCACAAAAGAGTAGTTGCTATTGGAGAAACAGGAATCGATCTTTATTGGAATAAAGATAATCTAGAACTACAAACAAAGTATTTTAAAGAACAAATAGAGCTTGCTATAGAATATAGGCTACCAATAATTATTCACACAAGAAACTCATTTAATGAAGCATATGAAATCATAAAGCCATATAAAGGAAAAATAACCGGAGTATTTCACTCATTTTCTTCTAACTATGAAGATGCCCTAAAAGCAATCGATTTGGGTTTTTATATTGGAATATCAGGTGTTGTAACATTTAAAAAAGCAGAAGAATTAAAAGAGGTAGTAGAAAAAATAGATTTAAAACACTTACTACTTGAAACAGATTCACCATATTTAGCACCTATACCTTTTAGAGGTAAAAAAAATGAACCAGCATATACGAATTATGTTTTAAAAGAAGTGGCATTACTTAAAAATATTGATGAAAAAATTGTAGATAAAATTACAACAGAAAATGCAATAAAATTATTTAAACTGGAGAATATATTATGAAAAAAGTAAAACATTTATTTATATTAGTAATCGGTTTATTGTTATTAACAAGTTGTGTTGCAGTTGATGAATATATTGAACAATATAAACCAATTGCATATGCACCAGAACTTACTTTAGAAGAGGTAAGTTTTATAGACCTTATCCAAGAAAAAAAGAAATCTGGTATTTCTATTAACAATTTATATGCAACAGACACTGGTAATAAAACAAGACGAGGATCTGGTGTGATTGTTAAAAAAGAAGAAGGCACTTTAATCCATAGATATTATGCCCTAACAACCCAATGGGTTGTTGAAAATACAATTACATTAACAGTAAATATAAGTCCTACTGAAAATGTGGTTGCAGTTGTATTAAATCCTAAACTTAATTATGATAAAGACGAAGATATTGCACTAATAAGTTTTACATCAAATAAAAACTTAACACCTATTACATTAGAACCACTTATAGAAGATACTAATTTAGATAGTTTAGAAATATTTTCAATTGCAACACCAATATCTAATGGATATTTTAATTATCCAACAAATCCTGCAATAATTATGGGTGTATTTGATAACCGTATTGTACATGGCACAAACTTAAATATTGGCACCTTAGGTTCTCCTTTATACTTAAAAGAAACAGGACAACTTATAGGTATTAACGTATCTTATTCAACAGTTGCTGGTGGAAGACCAGAGGTTTTAATTAATGAGGCAATTCATATTAATCAAGTCATTGAGCTCGTCAAAGGATATTTGTAATATGAAAAAGATTTTACTCATAATCATTAGTTTTTCTTTAATCATGTTAACAGGTTGTATGGCTGATGAAATTGAACATCAATTAAGAGATAAACCAACTTCTTTAGAATATCAAGAATTAGTTGCCTCATTAAAGGATAGTACAGTTAGTTTAATTGGTTATCAATTAGAATTTGAAGTTGGACTAGGATCTGGGTTAATATATGATAAAGAACCTTCTAAGGATGATAAATACTACTATTATGTTGTAACAAATTATCATGTAGTATCAGCAATGTCTTATGTAGAGGTAGTAACTAATCAGGGCAACATTGAATTTGGTGATATTTATGCATATACATTAGATAGTGAAACAGATAATGATGATATTGCAATTGTACGTTTTGAAAGTAGTTATGATTATCCATTAATAGAAATTTTACCACTAAATGAAGAACAAGCAATTCAAGTTCAACTAAAGGTGGGTCAATTTGTATTCGGTGTTGGAACACCTGTAGATAAAATAAATCAAAACCTAAGTACAAATTTAGGAATCATTACAGACTTATCACAAACTTATGTTTCTCATAGTGCAAACATCAATCCTGGTAACTCAGGTGGACCACTATTTAGTTATGATGGCACTTTTATTGGAATTAACACGCAACGTGTTGAAGTTATTGACGGTGAAACAGTTTATCTAATTAATGAATCAATTCATGTTAATAAAGTAGCCGAGGTCATTAAAAGACGCCTTAGCCAAGTTACACCTAAATTGGGTATTGTTATTATGAGTTACATAGATTTTGTTACAGATGATTATATTGCCAGATATGGTGATAAAGCTAAAGGCTTTAACCCACTAGATCATGTCAAAAATGGTTTAGCAGGTGTTGTAGTAACGACTGTCAATCAAACCAGAGCAAGTTTTGGAATTCTTGAAAAATATGATGTAATTTTAGAAGCAAACGGTATTCGAGTGACAAATAATGAGCAATTAGGTGCCGCTTTAAACGGTATTGAAAGTGGTCGGACCTACGAGTTTTTAGTTTCAAGAAAAAACAAAGAAACAAACATTTATGAACAAATAAATTTAGAGGTTATTATTCCATGACAAATATATTAAATACTTTGATTAAAAACAATTTGACAATTTCATTTGTTGAATCAATGACAGGTGGATTATTAAGTTATGAACTTGTAAGATTATATAATGCATCAAAAGTCTATAAAGAGGGGTTTGTATTATATAGCAATGAGGCAAAATCAAAATATTTAAATATTGATTTAAACTATATCGAAAATAATGGTGTAGTCTCAAGAGAAGTTGCTGGATTAATGGCGCAAAACTTAAAAGAAATAACTGGTGCAGATATTACTGTATCTATTACTGGCTATTCAAGTGGACATGAGCCTAATAAAGCCTTTATCGGTGTAATGATTCATAACTTATTATATGTAGAAGATATTGAATTTTATCCAGAAGATAAAAGAGAACAAAACATTAAATTAACAGTTAAAAAAGCAATAAAAATGCTAAAGGAAATTCTTAAAAATCATGTTGCTATTTAGCATCAATGGTGATATAATTAAAAGGCATGTAAAATGCGACAAAATATAAAATATCCTTGTCAGAAATGACCAAGATGTCCAAAAGGAGGAAGAAAACAATGAAAAAGTACGAACTGATGTACATTGCTAATCCACAATTAGATCCTGAGAAATTAAAGGCTTTAATTGCTAACTTAAACAACGTTATTACAAGTAACGGTGGTTCAATCTTAGCTTTAAAAGAAATCGGATTAAAAGATTTAGCATATGAAATCAACAAACACAGAAAAGGTTACTATGTGTGGATGTTGGTTGAAACAACACCAGAAGGCATTGCTGAATATAAGCGTGTTGTTCAAATTACGGAAGCAGTTATCCGTAATATCGAAGTAAAAGAAGGAGAATAATTATGATTAATAGAGTCGTCCTTGTAGGAAGAATCACAAGAGATGTAGATGTAAGATCCACCCAATCAGGTGTTTCTGTTGTGAGCTTTACATTGGCCGTAAATCGTAATTTTACTTCAGCTAGCGGTGAAAGAGAAGCAGATTTTATCAATTGCGTTGCATGGAGATCAACTGCTGATTTCATGAAAAACTATGTAAAAAAAGGAAACTTATTAGGTGTGGATGGAAGAATCCAAACTAGAAACTATGAAGATAGTGATGGACGTACAGTCTATATAACAGAAATTGTTGCAGACAGTGTTCAATTATTAGAATCTAGAAATTCACAACCTGATAGCCAACAACCATCTAGAAATAGATATGAAGACAATCGTCAAAATGATGCCCAAGATGAACTGTATGAAACAGCTAAAAACTTGGTTGCAGATGATGATTTACCATTTTAGAAAGGAATTTAACTATGCAAGACAGAAAAAATCGTGGTGGATTTAAAAAACGTAAAAAAGTATGTTTCTTTACTCAAAACAAATTCACACACATCGACTTTAAAGATGTAGAACTACTAAAAAGATTTATCACTGAACGTGGAAAAATCTTACCAAGACGTGTAACTGGTACATCTGCAAAATGGCAAAGACCATTAGCGGTAGCTATCAAACGTGCGCGTCATATGGCACTTCTACCATTCGTAAAAGAATAATAAAATAAATAAATTCAAAACAGAAATCTATAATGTATAAATTACATAATGATTTCTGTTTTTTTTATACATATCCTTCAAATATCTCTAAAGTATAAGATTTGTTCAATAACAATACAAAATATGATATAATTTTATAGTAAAGAAAGGGGTACTATGAAACATAAAATATTTACTTTTAGTGCAATAACTATTTGGGTTCTTAGTATTATTTTATTAGCTTTAAGGCTACTAACTACAACACTGGACCATATTTCTAATATTTCTATCATTACGTTTGCAGCCCTTTTGTTTGCAACTTTTTTAGCTTTATTATCAATTATTCTTGCAATTACAAATTCTTATAAAAGATATATTAACAACCTACAAAATCGTCTAGCTAGATGGAGCAAACTGTCCCCTAGAGTTAACCAGGTTGGTGATGATGCTTTTAACGAACTACCTATTGGTATTTTGGTTTTTGATGAAAATCTAAAAGAAGTTAAATGGGTAAATAACTATGCAAAAGTTATTTTTGAAGAGCGCATTGTTGATAGACCTATTGGTGAAGTTTCAAGTGCACTATCTGATTTTTTACAAGGTGATGATAAAACACCTATTACTATTTCAATTCACGAACAAAAATATGAAGTCATATATAAATCTGAGTTTCAAGTAGTTTACTTATTTAATGTAAGTTCAAGAGAAGCAGTTAAGCGTGAGTATCAAAATAATTTACCTGCAATTGGTATTATGAACTTAGATAACTTTGAAGAAAATATGACAAATTTTGATATCTCAGAACAAACAAGTATTAAGGGTGAATATTTATCTGCAATCGCTGACTGGGTTGAAGAATATAGTGGATATTTAAAACCATATGGTGATAACCGTATGGTGATGTTACTTAAACGTAAAAGATTAGAAGAAATGATGACAAACAAGTTTGAAATACTAGAAACGATTCGTGATATTTCAACCTCTTATGGAATTAGAGTTACATTATCAGTAGGTATTGCATCCTGGGATTTAGAATATGATGAATTATCAGATTATGCCCAAAATGCAATTGAACTTGCTGAAAAACGTGGTGGTGACCAAGCAGTTGTTAACATCCAAAATCAAAAAATTGCATATTTTGGTGCAAAATTAGAATCCATTACAAAATCAAGTCGTACAAATGCAAGATTAGCTGCACAAATGATCCAAGAGATAATAGATAAATCAGATCAAGTATATATCATGGGACATGATCAAACAGACCTAGATAGTTTTGGTTCAATGATTGCAGCACTTAAAATGTCACTGGCATCACCAGATACTGTACCTTATTTAATTATAGATGAGGATAAGTTAGATCAAACGACTATTGAAGTATACAATTATTTAAAACAAAACGATCATCCTGTAATTAAACATGTAATCACTACAAATGATGCATTAAATAAAAAAACTAAAGATACATTACTATTAGTACTAGATACTCAAAATCCTACAATTGTACACAGTAAAGAGTTATTAGAACAAAAATTTAAAATAGGAGTCATAGACCATCATCGTGGCAATGAAACATCTATTCAAGGAGACTTTACATTCATTGATCCAGGCGCATCATCGACAGTTGAACTTATGATGGAACTATTTAGTTTTTATGCTAAAGATATTAAGGTAGACCCTTTTGAGGCATCCATTATGTATGGTGGATTAATTCTTGATACAAATACATTTACTTATAGAACCAATGTAAGAACATTTGAAGTAGCATCTAAGCTAAAAGATTATGGTGCGGATGCAATGCTTGTAAAAGTATGGCTAAGAAATGACTTAAGTAGAATTATAGAACAAAACGAGCTGCTTAGTCATGTTGAAATATTCCTAGATAGATTTGCGATTGTTAAAACAAATAAACAATATAAAGATAGAACATTTATAGCACAAGTATCAGAATTATTGCTTGATATTAAAGGTATAGATGCATCATTTACAATAGTATTATTTGAACAAAACCAAGTGGCTGTATCAGCGCGAAGTTTTGGAGCAGTCAATGTTCAAGTCTTAATGGAAGAAATGGGTGGCGGTGGTCACTTAAGTAGTGCTGCAACACAAATTAAAGATGTCAGTGTAGATGATGCTTATAACCAATTAAAGCATATCTTAGAATTAGAATATGGAGGAGACAATACACCTATGAAAGTAATATTATTAGAAGATGTAAAAGGTAAAGGTAAAAAGGATCAAATTATTGAACTTGCTGGAGGTTATGCAAATTACTTAATCTCATCTAAATTAGCTGTTATAGCTAATGAAGAAAACATTAAGAAATTAACTGAAAAGAAAGAACAAGAAAGAATACAGGCTGAAAATTATTTAGAATTAATGAAAAAGTTAGCTTCAGAAATTGATGGTAAGTCTGTCACATTAACAATTCAAATTGGTGTTGATGGTAAAAGATTTGGTTCTGTAACAACAAAACAAATCGTTGAAGCATTCCAAGAAAAACATGGTGTTGTAATTGATAGAAAGAAACTTGAACTTGCAACAGACATTCAGTCTGCAGGTATTTATCCTGTAGTTGTAAGTTTAGATAAGGGTGTAAAAGCAACCTTTGAAGTAAACATTATCGAAAGAAGAGAACAATCATGACAAGTCGCATTCCAAATGCGGTTGATGCTGAAAAATCTGTCTTAGGTGCTATCTTTTTAGATCAACAAACAGCACCAAATATATTTGATGAAATAAGAGAAACAGACTTTTATTTAAATCAACACATTTTAATCTTTCAAGCAATGAAAGATTTATTTAAAGAACGTAAATCTATTGATTATACATCTGTAAAATCTGTTTTAGAACATAAGTCTCAACTTGAAACAGTTGGTGGTTTACTATATTTATTAGAGTTATCTGAATATACTGTTTCAATTGATCATTTAGAGACATATATTGAAATTGTAAAAGATTTTTCTCTAAAAAGAGATGTCATTAAAGTCACCCAAGAATTAGCTACTCAAGGATTAACAACTGATGTAAATTCTGCAGAATATTTAGATAAAGTTGAACAAGCTATTTTAAGTTTATCTCAACGTAGAAAAGTAGGACAATTTACCCAGTTATCCGAAATTGTTAAAAGTGTCAGTGAAAAACTTCACTTTCTTCAAAATAATAAAGGTGAGGTCACTGGACTTACAACCGGATATAAAACACTTGATAAATTCATTAATGGACTTCAACCAGAAGAACTTATTATATTAGCAGCACGACCTGCTGTAGGTAAATCTGCGCTTGCTATGAATATTGCCCTCAATGCTGCTGCTAAAAATAAAGGTGGCAAAGCAGGGGTAGCAATATTTTCACTGGAAATGAGTAATGATCAATTAGTCAGCCGTATGATATCTAACATTTCAAATATTGAAAACTCAAAACTAAGAACCGGATATCTAACAGCTACAGAATGGCGTAACTTTGAGATTTTTACTGAAAGATTAAACACCTATAATATATATTTTGATGATTCATCATCATCAAATATAAATGATATTCGCGCGAAATGTCGCCGTTTAGCTCAAGAAGGTAAACTAGACTTTATAGTCATTGATTATCTACAATTGATATCAGTGGATTCAAATAAAAGCACGAATAGACAAGAAGCGGTATCTAGAATATCAAGAGAATTAAAACAAATGGCTAAAGAATTAAAAGTACCAATATTAGCACTTTCTCAATTATCACGTGATGTTGAAAAATCAGATGATAAAAAACCTACTTTAGCACACCTTAGAGAATCAGGTTCTATTGAACAGGATGCCGATATTGTAATATTCATTCATAGAGAAGACTACTATAACCAAGGAGCAGAAGGTGAAAACTCTGGTCAAACAGAAATCTTGGTAAGGAAAAACCGTCAAGGACGTATTGGTGATATTAAATTTATATTTACACCACAATATTCTAGATTCCAGGAACAATCTAATTTGGAAGAACCGTCAAACTAATAAAAAAACTCTGAAAATTTTCAGAGTTTTTCTTTACTTAAGAACTTATTTATTAAAAGCTGTAAACATCCAAATATGTTTTTCAAAAGATGAAACAGTACTAATTAATAAATCTGCTGTTTGTTCATCTCCTAATTCTTGACTAACTGAAGTTAGTTCCTTAAATTCTTTAACAAGTTGTTTTAAATCTTGTAATAACTCTCCAACCATTTTGTTAGAATCTAAGTTATCAGTTTCTTTTAAAGTAGTTAACTTTAAGTAGTCACTTAATTTGGAAGCAGGCTTACCACCTATAGTGATTAAACGTTCTGCAAATTGGTCGTATAATTCATTGACCTCATCATAAAGTTCTTCAAATTTTTCATGTAATATGAAAAATTGATTACCCTCTACAAACCAGTGAAAATGATGTAGCTTCGTAAATAAAACAAAAAGATTAGCTACCTCTTTATTTAATCCCTGATGTAACTGATTATTCATAAAATATACCTCCTTATTTGTATAAGTATAGTATAACAAAAAAACCTCATTTGTGGTAAAATATACAGGCGTATGACTACAAACGGAGGTAAATATGGCAAAAACATCATACTTTCAAATATTTATTACTTTCTTTAAAATAGGATTATTCACCTTCGGAGGTGGATATGCAATGATGCGTGTAATGGAACGTGAACTTGTTGAAAACAAGGGTTGGATTGACGGTAAAACTATGTTAGATTTACTAGGTATATCTCAATCAACACCTGGACCATTTGCAGTAAATAGTGCAACTTATATAGGACATCATCAAAGAGGGTTTCTAGGGTCTTTTTTTGCAACACTTGGTGTTGTATTACCGAGTTTTATTATAATCATTTTAATATCAATATTTTTAGAGGCATTTAATGCAAATATATATATTCAAAATACATTAAAAGGAATTAACGCAGGTGTTTCTGTATTAATCTTTCAAGCATGGTTTAGACTAACCAAACAATTAGGAATAACAGTTACAAATGTAGTTTTAATGATTATTGGATTTGCTGTATCACTTTTTATTCCTAGTTTTTCAATTGTGTATTTAATTTTAATAACTGCTATTAGTGCAATTATTTATGGATATGTATTTTTAAGAGGTGAAGAAAATGGTATTTGAGTTAATAAGGCTATTTTTCATTTTCTTTAAAATTGGATTATTCACCTTTGGAGGTGGATATGCAATGATACCACTTATTCGTACTGAGGTAGTTCAAAATCATTATTTAACAATTATCCAAGTCGATCAATTTATAGGTATTGCAGAATCAACACCTGGGCCTTTTGCAATAAATATTGCAACATTTGTTGGATATAATACACATGGTTTATTAGGCTCAGTATTTGCAACATTAGGCGTTGTTTTACCAAGTTTTATCATAATTTTATTAATCGCTTATTTTAGTGCTAAAATATTAACGACTAAGGCTGCAAAAATGGCTTTAGCATGGATTAACCCGCTTACAATCGGCCTTATTTTATCTGCGGGAATCTCAGTATTTATCCAAGCCAATTTTGGTGGTATGGACGGATTATTTAAATTTGATGCAGATTATATAGGTATTGTGATATTTGCAGTCGTATTATTAGCATCAGTTGTTTTTAAAAAAATAAATCCAATATTTTTAATAATTATCGCAGGTGTATTAGGGCTCATCGGCTATTCTATATTTTAAGGAGTAAACATATGTTTGATAGATTAGATGTCATGAAAAAAACATACCTAGAATTACAAGATAAACTTGCCTCAGGTATAACAGATGTAAAAGAAATAACTAAATTAATGAAGGAACTAAGGGATCTAGAGGATGCTGTTTTAACATATGATAAATACCTTGGTTTAAAAAAAGAATTAGAAGATGTACATGTTTTATTAGATATGGAAGATGAACCAACACTCCTTGAAGAAGCCAAACAAGAAGCTAAAAAACTAGAAAACACTTTAGAAACATTAGAAGAAGAATTAAGAATATTACTGATACCAAAAGACCCAGATGACGATAAAAACGTTATTATTGAAATTAAGGGTGCTGCTGGTGGTGATGAGGGAAATATTTTTGCAGGAGATCTTTTTAGAATGTATTCTAAGTACGCTGAAAGTAAGGGTTGGAAGGTTTCTGTTGTAAATATCTCACACGGTAGTAGTGGTGGATTTGCAAGTATTGAATTTATCGTTTCTGGACAAGGTGCATATAGTTACTTAAAACATGAATCAGGTGTACACCGTGTACAACGAGTACCTGAAACAGAAAGCCAAGGTAGAATACATACTTCAACCGCTGTAGTTTTAGCACTAGCTGAACAACAAGAAATTGAATATGATGTTAAATGGGAAGACATTCGTTTTGATACATATAACTCATCAGGTGCCGGTGGACAATCAGTTAACACAACATATTCAGCAGTACGTTTAACACACATACCAACCAATGTTGTTGTAACATCTCAAGAAGAAAGATCACAACATGAAAACAAAGATAGAGCGTATAAATTATTAGTAACACGTATCTACGATAAAGTCTTACAAGAACAACTAGAAAAAGAAGGCGAAACTAGAAAAAGTTTAATTGGTCGTGGAAATCGTAGTGAAAAAATTAGAACATATAATTATCCACAAAATAGAGTAACAGATCATAGAATTGGTTTAACCTTAAACAGATTAGATGCAATTATGGATGGAAAAATTGATTTGATTATTGAACCATTAATTAATGAATTCCAAAAAGAATTACTACAAGGTGAAAAAAAGTGAAACTACAAAAATTAGTAGACCACTATGAAAAATTAACCATCAAACATAATAAAGACCCACATGCAATCAAATGGTTAATTACTGAACTATCAGGTTATAGCCCAACCCAATTTTATGCAAATTTAAATACTGAAGTATCTTTAGAAATTGAATCTTTAATTGAATCAGGTTATAAAAAGTATGTATTTGAAAATATACCAGTTCAACACATCACCGGTTTTTCATACTTTTACGGCTATAAATTTAAAGTAAATGAACATGTATTAATTCCAAGACGTGAAACTGAAGAGCTTGTTGAAGAAACACTTTTGATATATGATCAGTATTTTTCAAATAAAAAAGTAGATGTATTAGACTTAGGTACAGGTAGTGGTAATATTGCAATTACATTATCTTTAGAAGAAGATAATTTAAATGTGGATGCAATTGATGTATCAACTAAAGCTTTAGAAGTTGCTAAGATAAATAATAATGAACTTGGTGGAAATGTCAATTTCTTCCAATCTGATTGGTTTTCTAATGTTACAAAAAAATACGATATAATCATCGCAAATCCACCTTATATACCTAACAATGAACATGTAGATGACATTGTATTAAAAGAGCCTAATTTAGCCCTTTTTGGTGGCGTAATAGGTCTTGAACCGTATGAGATAATCTTAAAAGAATCTAAAAACTTTTTAAATTCAAATGCATTTATTGGATTTGAACATAGTATGTTTCAAAGTGCCATGTTAAAAGAAATGATTTTAAAGTATCATCCAAATGCAATTATAAAACAACTTAAAGATCTACAAGGTAAAGATAGAATGAGTTTTGTTTTAATAGGGGATTTATTTAAATGAATCATATAATTATATTTCCAACAGATACAGTTTATGGTATGGGTACACCTTACCTAAATAAAGAGGGCCTAAAAAAAATATATGAAATTAAAGGTAGAGACTTTAACAAGCCTATTGCAGTATTAGTTTCAAATATTGATCAAGTTAAGCAAATTGGCTTAATGGATGAAAGCATTGAAATAATACTTCAAAACTTTTGGCCAGGGGCACTAACTATTATACTAAATAGCACACCCCAATATTTTGAAGTTTCTGGTGAAAAGACAATTGGTGTGCGTATGCCAAATCACCCACTTGCTCTAGAGTTAATTGAGAAGTTAGGACCTCTTAAAACAACTTCAGTTAATCAATCAAATGAAGCACCTTTAAATGATTATGAACTAATTTTAAAAACTTATGGACATCTTGTTGATAAAGTATATCCTAATGATTTGAAATTAACAGAAACATCTTCAACTGTAATCGATTTTACAAAAGAAGAACTAATCATCATTAGACAAGGTGATGTAACACTTAAAGACATCCAAAATGTCCTTAATAAATAATTTTTTACATAACTTTCGAGTCACATTATAAAATGTGGCTTTTTTTTAAATTTTATTATAGATATATGATAAAATGATAAAGGTTAAAAAAAGGATGAATAAAAATATGGAAATTAGAAATGTCGCCATCATCGCTCACGTCGATCATGGTAAAACTACGTTAGTAGATAAATTATTACAACAATCAGAAAATTACAGACAAAATCAAGCAATGCAAGAACGTGCAATGGATAACATAGACATTGAACGTGAACGCGGTATTACAATACTTGCAAAAGCAACATCAATTGAATACGACAACTATCGTATTAATATTATGGATACTCCAGGTCACGCTGACTTTGGTGGTGAAGTTGAACGTATTATGAAATTAGTTGATGGTGTTCTACTTTTAGTAGATGCTAAAGATGGTGTTATGCCACAAACTAAGTTTGTATTAAGAAAAGCATTAGAAGAAAATTTAAAACCGATTGTTGTTATTAACAAAATCGACAGACCATTTGCTGACCCTAAAAAGACAGTAAATCAAGTATTTGACTTATTTATTGATCTTGGGGCAACAGAAGAACAATTAGAATTTCCCATCATTTATGCATCAGGTCTTTTAGGTTTATCAAGTTTTGATGTAGAGTTTAATACAGCTAAAAACATGAAACCTTTATTAGATACAATCATTAATCATGTAGACAGTCCAAGGGTGAATATCGATGGACCATTATTATTCCAACCAGCATTAATTGACTATAACGAATTTGTTGGACGTATGGGTATTGGTAAAGTATTTCAAGGAACATTAAAGGTAAACTCATTTGTATCATGTTTAAGACATAACGGATTAGTTGATAACTTTAGAGTTCAAAAACTATATCGTTATAGTGGATTAAACAAAGTTGAAACAAATGAAGCACATGCTGGAGATATTGTCGCAATCGCAGGTTTATCAGATATCTTTGTTGGAGATACAATTACAGAAGTTGGACAAACAACAAGGCTACCTTTACTTCATATTGATGAACCAACAGTTCAAATGACGTTCTTAACAAATAATTCACCATTTGCTGGTCAAGAAGGTAAGCATGTTACAGCTTCTAAAATACAAGAAAGATTAATTAAAGAAACACAAAAGGATGTTTCATTAAAAGTAGAAAAAGAACAAGGTTCAGAAGCCTGGTTAGTATCAGGTAGAGGAGAATTGCACTTAGGTATTTTAATTGAAACAATGCGCCGTGAAGGCTTTGAATTCCAAGTATCACGTCCTAAAGTAATTATTAAAGAAATTGATGGTATCTTACAAGAACCTTATGAAGAAGTTCAAGTAGATACTCCAAATGATTATGTAGGATCTGTAATGGAATTATTAGGTAACCGTAAAGGTGAAGTTATAAAAATGGATCAAGGGGTGAATGAAACTAGATTAATTTACCATATGTCATCACGTGGATTAATCGGTTTAATGACACAATTTTTAACTGCAACCAAAGGTTATGGTGTATTATCACATATCTTCTTAGATTACCGACCACTGATTGAAGAATCCGTTGGTAATCGTGTAAATGGAGCATTAATTTCACTTAAACCAGGACTTACAACTGCATATGCAATCGGACACTTAGAAGATCGTGGACAATTTTTTGTTGAACCTAGAACATCCGTATATGAAGGTATGATTGTTGGTGTAAACAATAAGGATAATGATTTAGTTGTTAACGTCGTTGAAGAAAAGAAATTATCAAATATGCGTTCAGCAGGTAAAGATTCAACAGTTGTCTTAAAAAGACCAATTGAAATGAGTTTAGAGGGTTGTATGGACTTTATTAATGATGATGAATTAATTGAAATCACACCAAAATCTATACGTATTAGAAAAAGATACTTAACGGCTCAAGAAAGAAAAAGAGCTAATTATAAAGACAATCAATAATTATTTTTTAAATGATTTATAGTAACTAACTTTTTGATAATAACTTTATGTTATAATAAATAAAAATAAGGACGGTGGATTATGAAAATAGGTATTGGCGCAGACCATGCGGGATTTAATAGAAAAACTGAAATTATCGAGTATTTAACTTTAAAAGGTCATGAGGTCGTTGACTATGGTACAACTTCAGTTGATAGGGTTGATTATCCGGATTATGCAAAAATTGTAGGAGAAGCTGTAGTAAATAAGGAAGTAGAAGCTGGTATTTTAATTTGTGGTACTGGAATTGGAATGAGTATAGCTGCAAATAAAGTAGAAGGTATTCGTGCTGCACTTGTTTATGATGAATTAACAGCAAGACTTGCTAAAGAACATAATCATGCTAACATTATTGCATTTGGTGGTAGAACACAATCAGCATTAGAATCTAAAGTAATTGTAGATGCTTACCTTAATGCTCATAAAGAACCACGTCACTCAAATCGTGTAGAAAAAATAGCAAATATGGAAAAGGGTGAGTAAAATGAACAAAGTTGTTGTCTTATCACACCCATTAATTGATCATAAAATGGCACTTATTAGAGATAAAAACACCTCAACAAAAAGTTTTAGAGAAAATGTTGGTGAAATTGGTGCTTTAATTACTTATGAAATTACTAAAGATTTAGAAACAATTGATATCATTGTTGAAACACCTATACAAAAAACAGTTGCAAAACAACTTAAAAAATCATTAGTGATTGTTCCTATACTAAGAGCTGGTCTTGGTATGGTTAATGGTATTCATGATATGATACCAAGCGCTAAAATAGGCCATGTCGGATTATATAGAGATGAGACTACTTTAGAACCAGTTACTTATTATGCTAAATTTCCTGAAGACATTATAGATGGTGTAGTAATTGTGGTTGACCCAATGCTTGCAACGGGAGGATCTGCTACTGCAGCGATTAAAGAGTTAAAACAACGAGGTGCTAAAGATGTACGCTTTGTTGGTTTAGTAGGATGCCCTGAAGGGGTAGCACGTCTTCAAAAAGATCACCCAGATGTACCAATATTTTTAGCGGCAATGGATGAAAAACTAAACGAAAAAGGCTACATCGTACCTGGATTAGGAGATTGTGGCGATCGTCTGTTTGGTACAAAATAATGAATGAATATATTATTTATTTAATATTTTGGTCCGTATTTATTTTAGGATTTTTCATTACATTTAGAATTCTTCAAGCTATAGAAATAGAAAAATATTTCAAAAGTTATAGACTATTTGAAATTAATGCAGCATATTTAATTATTTCAATTTTAACAAGTTATATGTTAGCTAAATTTATATTAGAGACAATATCACTTTTTCCAGGGAACTAAAACTTCTTTAGTTCCCTGGTTTTTTATTGACTTGAATAAATAGGCATGTTCATCTAATAATTCCATATTAGATTTAAATGACAATGTATAGGTAACATCAGATAAGTAAGATTTATCGGTAACATAATCGTTAAATATATGATCTATTTTAGATATTAGGTCATAAGTAAAAGTGATTTCATAATTATGCATCAGTATTTTTTCAAGTAAACTGGCATGACTTATCACATCAGATGCAGACTTAGCATAAGCTCTAATTAAACCACCAGCGCCAAGCTTAATACCACCAAAATACCTAACTACTACAGCTAAAACATTTTTTAGTTGATGAACGTTTAATATTTCTAAAACAGGTACACCTGCTGTACCGGAAGGTTCACCATCATCGTTTGAACCTTGTGTATTATCAAGCACATAAGCTGTGACATAATGATTGGCTTTAGGATATTTTTTACGAATAGATTTTAATATTTCTGGTATTTCTTTAGTATCTGAAATTGGAGTTAAAATACCAATAAATTCAGATCTATCAATAATTATTTTAGATTCTACTTGTTTTTCTAAGTAATACATTTAGATCACCCTCATGAAAAAGTATATCATAAAACACACCATCCTTTAAGAAAATGTGTTTTTTTGATATAATAATAAAGGTATATTATATATTAGAATTAGAGGAAATTACTTTGAGTATAAAATCAGCAAAAAATTTAATAAGAGATTTAAAAAAACACGGTTATCAAGCTTACTTAGTAGGTGGTGTAGTTCGTGATTTTTTAATGAAAGAAAAGTTTAGTGACATTGATATTACGACAAATGCAAAACCATTTGAGGTCATGAAACATTTTAAAGCAGTACCTTCTGGTATAAAATATGGTACGGTTACAATTTTGTATGATAATTTACAATTTGAAGTGACAACATTTAGAACAGATGGCCCAACATCTGATTTTAGACATCCGGATTCTGTAATATACTCAGATAATGTTACAGATGATGTTCATAGAAGAGATTTTACAATTAATGGTATTTTAATGGATGAATATCAAAATATATATGATTATGTTGGTGGTCAAAAAGATATTGAAAATAAATTAATTCGTGCAATTGGAGATCCAAGTACACGTTTTAATGAAGATGCCCTAAGAATATTAAGAGCTTTATATTTTCAATCTAAATTAGGCTTTGAAATAGAAGAAAACACTAAAGAAGCCATGCTTAATAACCGTCACTTAATTAAAGAGCTTGCTATGGAAAGAGTACATAAAGAACTCATTAAAATTCTACAAGGTAAACACTTGAAAATGGCGATTCAAAGCATAATTGATACAAAGATACATGAAGTACTACCTGGACTAGAAAAAGGCATTTTATGGGTAAATAAACTTGAGGAAATGCCATTTATTGATACATTCTTTGCACTAAGTTTTACTTTAAATAAAGGTATAATCCCGGTAGAGTGGACATTTTCTAATGTACATAGAAATAAGTACTTAAAAGCAAGTGAAGTAGCATTAAATTATCCAAAAGAAATATCTGATGAAGCATTATATCAGTATGGATTAGAAATTTGCTTACTTGCAAATAAAGTAAACTTTAATTTAGGCAAACAAAAATATTTAAACCGTAGCATACAAGATAGATTTGAAAAACTACCTATTAAATCAGAATTAGATCTTGCACTTACAAGCCAAGAAATTATGAATATCAAAAATAAAAAAGCAGGTATTTGGTTAGGGAAAATTAAAAAAGAAATGATTACGGATATATTGAATAAAAAAGTTCTTAATACAAAAGAGTCTTTAACTAAATACGTCGAGAGTAAGGAAGTGTAATATGGATTTTGTTATTGGAAAAGTAGAATCTATAAATAAAGGTGATAACTACTGTAATGCATCATTATCACTAGAAGATAAAAAACATTTTAATGTTAAATTAGGTATGAAAGATGATCAATTACTTACAATTGGTAAAATATTTATTTTTGAAGTAGAACCGTTTTATAGAGAAGATGTTATTCAATATAAAGCAACTAAAATCACACCTCTTGAAACATCAGATCTACCTCAAAAAGATAAAAATAAATACTATTCTAACTTTTATAATTATGCACCACTACCATTAAATGAAATTAGAGAAGGTATTGAATCTTACTTAAATAAAATCAGTAATAAAATTCTTTTTGAAGTAACAAGTGATGTTTATAATAAATATGAAGGAAACTTCTATTTGCATCCTGCAGCTACAAAATTTCATCATGCTTATGTAGGAGGCTTAGCTTATCATACATTTACAATGTTAAAAATGGTTGATGCAATGTTATCTGTTTATAGTTATTTAAATCCAGATTTACTATATGCAGGGACTATTTTACATGATATTTCTAAGATTGAAGAAATGACTGGTGTTGATGGTGAATATACTAAAGAAGGTCAATTATTAGGCCATCTTGTAATGGCAAGTTTAGAGGTCGAAAAATCAGCTCTAAAATTAGGATATGAAAACACAGAAGAAGTATTATTACTGAAACATTTAATTGTTTCACATCATGGACTTCTTAATTTTGGTTCTCCTAAAAAGCCTCAAACAGGTGAAGCTTTACTTCTTTGGTATATAGACTCAATAGACTCTAAGTTTACAGAGTTAAAAGATGCACTAGACTCAACTAAACCAGGTGAATTTACAAATAGCTTAGCTGTTTTAGACAAAATGAGATTTTATAAACCTAAACTTTAAAAACTCTATTATGAGTTAGTTTATTAAAAACTGACACTAATTAAAAACGGTAGACAGAACTTGCATACGATACTTAATCGGTGTGAGTTCTTTTATTAATTATATATGTCAATGATATTATTTTTATGATATGTTAAAGGACTTTTGATATAATTAAGGTACAAGGCATTTTCATATTAGGGAGAAACTATGAAAATAGATGAAATAATACTATCAATCCTACCGCTACTTAATAATATATTTACATTAATTTCGGTTGTCTTTTTATATACACTTACAAATTATCAAGTAGAAACTAAGAAATTGGTTAGTAAAATACTAACTGGCGTTTTAATTGGTCTGGTAGCCATTATTCTTATGAGCAATAATTTTAAGTTCTCTGAAGGACTTGTTTTTGATTCTAGAACTATCCTACTTTCAATTAGTGTACTTTATTTTGGTTCAACATCAACTATTATAGGTGGTTTGATTGCTATAGGTTATAGAGTTTATTTGGGTGGTTTTGGTCTTTTTGTAGGTATATCAACAATTGCTATGAGTGTAATAATAGGTATATTATGGCGTTATTATTCAAGTAAACTTAAAATTAAGAATAAAACTTATGAATATTTATTGTTTGGACTTATTGTTCATATTTTTACACTTTTAATATTCTTATTCTTACCTAACAATATAGATGTCCTAAGAAATCTATGGGTAATCTATCTAATTATATTTCCCATAACTACAATGATTATTGGATTAGTTATGAAAAACCAAAAAGAAAGAATTGCTCAAATAAATTTAGTTAAGGCACAAAAAATATTACTTCAAAGTTCAATAGATGCTTCAACTTCAATTGAAATTTATGTATTAGACGAAAAGTTTAATTACTTAACATTTAATGCATTTCATCAAATTCAAATTAAAAAATTATACGATATTGATATTCAAGTTGGAGATAATTTAATTGATATTATTAAAGATAAGATTATAGGATCTACAATTAAAGAATCTATAAATGATGCTTTTAATGGTAATGGATCACTAAAAGTTGTAGAAATAGAGATTCAAGGAAGAAAAATCTTAGAAGAACATTTTACACCAATATATAAGGGAAAAGATATTGTTGGTGTAGTAGTTTTTGTAAAAGATATTACTGAACAAAAAAAACATGAATCAGAAATTTTACAACTAAGTTATTATGATGCTTTAACTGGTCTTTTAAATCGTAGATCATATCATGAACATTTATTTAAATTTAGTGCACCAGAGTATTCACCACTTTCAATTGTAACGTGTGATATCAATGGATTAAAGTTAATTAATGATGCCTTGGGGCATCAAATGGGTGATAAGATTATAATAGAGTTTTCAAATTTATTATCATGTGTGAGCGATAGTAATAATTATTTATTCCGTATAGGTGGAGATGAATTTGTATATTTATTACCTAACACGAATGAGTATAAAGCGGAAATTTTTGTCGATAAATTAGAATCAAAAATTGAAAATCACACGCTTGAAGGTGTAAAAATATCTTTATCTTATGGTGTTGCTACAAAATATGAAAAAGATTCGCTAGATGAGATATTATCTATTAGCGAAGAAAGAATGTATAAACATAAACTATTTGAAAAACATTCACACCGTAGAGACTTTATCAATTCAATATTACAGACACTTCATGATAAAAATCCAAATGAAAAACTTCGTTCTGATAGAATTATTCAAATGAGTCTTGCTATTGGAGAAAAACTAAACATGAAAAAGTCTGAACTCAAACTATTAGAAACAGTCGCATTATTACATGATATTGGAAACATTAGTGTTGATGATGAAATATTACAAAAACCTACTGACCTTACAATTTCTGATTGGGAACAAGTAAAAAGACATTGTGAAATTGGTTATAGAATTGTATCTAGTGTACCAGATTATGCAGAAATAGCTCAAGATATATTATCACATCATGAGCACTATGATGGTAATGGTTATCCTAGAGGTATTGCTGGAGAAGACATTCCATTAAGAGCACGAATAATTGCAATTGCAGATGCATATGATTCCATGTTATCAGATAAACCATATAGGAATATATTTGATAAAAATGAAGCGATAAATGAGATAATTGATAAAAAAGGGACACAATTTGACCCCTACTTAGTTGATCTATTTTTAGAAGTATATAACGAATATTTAAGTGATTATAAAAAGACTACATAGTTAATGGCTATGTAGTCTTTTTATTTGTTAAAAAATAAAAAAACCACACAATTTAATTTGTGTGGTTTAAGTGAAGTTATGTTAATTAAACTTCTGGATTAAGTATTGAAAAGAAATTGCCATATGATTCAGCATAGAATTCATTATGTGCCTGATCATAGATTGTATTACCAGTTCCATCATAACCCTCAAAGTATGAGTAGTTGAAGAATTGGTTAAAGTTTGCATTTCTTAATACTTGAAGTCTAGTATTTTGATCTTGATTATCACTAATAACTACATTGCCTTCAAAGATATATAAGAATGCAATTTCTAATTGTACATAACTTGAGTTATACATTGTGTTTGACATTAACGGTGTAAAGTATTTTGTAATTGCTGAGTTAACATTTGTTGGTAATGTAATAACACCAGTTTCTGTTTTAGATTCTTCAATATGAATTAAGATTTGTTGCCATGTTAATTCATGATCTAATTCATTATAGCCAATTAGTTTTTCTTCTGCATTAAATGGATTTACTACAGTAGAAGTGTAAGCATTTTTTTGACTATTTGTTAATGTTGAAGACATTGCTGATTCTTGATGTTGATATGATTTAGCAATAATTAAATGCCATCCAAATGAACTACGTACAGCAGAGTTTCCATCAACTATGATTGTGTTATCAGTTGTGATTGCAGCTGGTGCATATAATGGAAGAATTGCTTTAGCACGATTTTCCATTTCAGTTTTTGATGGGATACCATCTGTTGAATCAATGACTTGATCTTTAATGTGGTTAGCAAGTTTAATTGCGTATTCATAGAATGCTTCATCTAATCTAGATTGAGCATTAGGGAAGTTTGTTTGGTTACTAATATTTCCTAAGTCTTGATAGATTAATTGGATACCAGCTTTTCTATATTTTAACCATTCATCTTCTTTGTTATAACCGTTTTGGTAAGCTTCTAAGTCTGCTAAGTACTCATCAACTGCTAATTCATAATCTTCAACAGTTGCAAAATCAGCTCTTACAGGACGTACTGGTTGATCTAAGATAGTTAACTCATAACGTGTAGAGTTTGTATATGAGTCAACAACTTTTTGAATACCAGCTTCAACTGTTTTTTCCAATTTAGCACGGTTATTTACAATTTCAGTAAGTTCTAATACATAAGTTTCATATAATGCAAGTTCAGCAGCATCAAGCTTAGTTGGATCATCTGCTTTACCATCACGGTCAATATCGATTTGGAATAATAAGTGTGATGCACCAATAGATACTTCAACATCTCTTAAGTGATTTGCTAGATCAGCAAACTTAGTATAAATGTTTTCTAAAGGAGTATCTCCTGGGAAGTGTGCTCTTAGATCTTCTTGGAATAATTTTCTTAGTTCTTGTTGAACAAATACTTTATCAATAGCATCTTGAGTAGCACTCTTACCATCACGTGCCCATGCACCAAAACCTAATAGTAAGAAGTTTTCTAAACCGATTTTAGCTGGGAAACCTGCAGAAGCATATTGGTCAGCTAAGAATGGATTTACATATTGTGTTTCTAATTGTTTTCTAAATTCTTCTTCCTTTTCTTCAATTTTATTGCCGTAAGAATCATTTAATTTTTCCATAAAGATTAAATCAAGGGCTGTAGATAAACCTAATGTAGACTCTAATAATTCAAAGTATGCATCAACTGTTAAATCTGTACCATTAATTGTAGCTAATACATCATCATTTTTAAATCCAGTTGAACCTTTGTATGATGCACCGTTTTTGTATAATTCACGAATAATTGGATCGTAAATATCTATTTTAACGTTTTCATATTTTTCAGTGACTTTAGAATTAATATATGTTGCATTTAATCTTTGTTCAATTAATTTTGAGTAAATATCTGCTAAGATTGCTTGAGCTTCTGTATTTTCTTCAAATTTAATTTCATCTTTGTTTTCTTCATTTAAAACATTCTCATCAACTGCACGTCCATCTTCTAGTACATAAATTAAATATGAGTTTCCAGAAATAGATTGAATTTGACGTGAATATGGTTTTGCATAAGGATTATTATCTTTATCAACACCATCACCATTGTCATATAAAACTTCAGTTGACATTGCATAAACTTGAGTTCTTAACTCAGGTGTTGCAGTAAATAATGGACTAGTATATTCTAAAGTTAATTTTTCAACTAAAGTTTCTCTAGTATCATTTGATAATGTTGTACCATTTAATTCATCATAGATTGCTAGGAATGTATCTAATAATTGATTGTTATCAGTAAAGTCATTAAGTAATAATCCAGCATCACGTGTTGAGTTAATTACATAACTATTGTAGTAAGTTGCATATGCAGCTTCTCTATAATCAATTACTTCAAATGATCCTTGAACTAATTTTAGGTTATCTTCTAAAATATCTACAACTGCTTGATGGTAGTCTTGCCATTCAGCATGAGAAGAACCAGCATTTAAAATATCAATAACTGATTGGTCGCCAAGATTTGGTAATTTAAACCATTCACCACGTGCATTTGATTTAATACCGTGTTTAAATCTAGCAATTTCTTGTTCTTTTGCTGAATCAAACTTAATAATAAGTGCTGTCGTGTCATATTTACCTGCGATATTGTTTCTAAAATAAGTTACAGCGTGTGCTTCGGAAATGTAAGCAGCTGAATCTTTATCATTGATATCACCAGGTAGGTTTTCACCAACCTCATTACCTAATTCTTGATTTGCATAAACTTTCTTTAATACAGGCAATGTATATTGCTTAATAACTGTATTAACGATTGTTTGATGTTGAGCTTGATTTAAGTAACCAAACACAAAAGGTAGGTCTTCATCAAATCCTTCTGCAGTAGCTCTTGCGATAACATCAGCTACAACTGTTTGTAGATAGCTAATAACATCATCAACGCTTACGCTTGGGTTTGTAATAACAAATGAATCCGCATATGAAAGTATACGTTTTGCAATTTCACTTTCTGGGAATTCACTTATTTGTTTCGCTGTGATCGTTGCAGATGAGAAGAGTGCTGTATTGATTTCTTGTTCAAATGCTTTAACCTCAAATTCTGATAGATTTGACGTATTTAAAACTACGTCCTTAAAAACTTGTTCATCAATGAATTGATTTAATCTAGTTAATGAAGATGTTCTTAATTGATCATATAATTGTTTTTCTGTTACAGTATAACCTTCTACTGTTAAGTAGGGATCATTTCCTAATGAACCGTAAGGAACCTTAGTTGTTTGTCCACATGCTACTAATGTTAGTGCAGTAACCGCCACCATTAAAAAAATAGCGATTTTCTTTGCGGATAAGAATCTTTTTAGTATATTCATGAATGCGTTTCACTCCTTAATTGTGTTTAAAAAATTACAGCACATATAATATAGCATTTTTTGGCACTTATTGCAACCACTTTTTACCACAAATGATATTTATATCATGCTAAAAACTCTTCTTTTTGCATGTCTTATTATGCTACAATATACTTAGGTGAAATTTATGGAAGTATTTGTATTAGCATCAGGATCTAAAGGTAATATTACATTTGTAAAAAACGATATTGTTTCTTTTTTCATTGATGTAGGAATTAGCTACAAAAAAATAGTTACAAAAATGAAAGCTTATGGCGAAGATATTTCTCAAGTTAAGACTTTATTTTTGACACATGAACATAGTGATCATATTTTAGGCTTATTAGCATTTTTAAAAACAGGTCAAATTGAAGATGTATATTTAACTCAAGGCACCCTTGATGCTTTAAGTGATGAAACAAAATCATTATTACCGAATGTACATATAATTAAAGCAGATGAGAAATTTAAATTTGCATCATTTGATGTACTACCAGTATTACTATCTCATGATGCAAAAGAACCTGTTGGATTTAGATTTGATTGGAACAATAAAAGTTTTGTTTGCTTAACGGATACGGGATATGTAGACCAATCATATTATGAAGTATTAAAAGATGCAGATTTATATTTATTAGAAGCAAACCACGATCCAAAAAGGTTACTTGATTCTAGGAGACCATTTATGCTAAAACAACGTATTTTAGGTATTTATGGGCACTTATCAAATAATGAAGCAGCTATATTAATGAACAGGCTCATCCAAAATAAAAAGGCTAAATGGATTATTGCACATGTAAGCGAAGAGTGTAATGACCCATTTGATATTGAAAAAGCGATTGTTGATAATTTTGATGATATTTTAAAAACGGAAATCATATACGCCTCACAAGAGTCACTGCCTGGAATCAAACTATGAAGATAAAAATAATTTGTGTTGGTAAAATCAAACAACAAAACTTAAAGTCATTAATGAACGATTATTTAAAACAACTTAAAGATATTGAAATTATTGAATTGAGTGATGAACCTAATTTAAACGGTATGGAAAAAGAAGGTATTAAAATACTGTCGAAAATACCTAAGGATAGTTATGTTATTTCATTAGCCATAGAGGGCGATGAGATGACAAGCGAAGCATTTGCACAAAACTTAGATAAAGTAATTACAAATTATACACCGAATATAACGTTTATTATTGGTGGTTCTTATGGCCTAAGTCAAGATGTTAAAAGTGCTTCTAATCGATTATTATCCTTTTCAAAGATGACCTATCCGCACCAACTCATGAGACTTATATTAATAGAGCAAATTTATAGAGCTCAAATGATACTTAAAAACCATCCCTATCATAAGTGAAAAGGATGGTTTTCTTTCGTTTTTAGGTGTATAATATGAAATAACTACATGAAATACTTGGGAGGAAATAGTAAATGAGTCAAGAAATAAAAATAACTAAGAAACAAAGAAAGGATGGGTTTATGAAGGGGTTTAAAAACTTTATTATGCGCGGCAATGTCATTGACATGGCTGTTGGGGTCATTGTAGGTGGAGCATTTGGTAAAATTGTTACAAGTTTAGTTAACGATATTATTTTACCCCCGATCGGAGTTTTATTAGGTGGTGTTGAATTTAGAGAACTACAACTTCTAATTAAAAGCACACCCATTTTAGATGATATGGGCAACCAAGTTGTTATTGACGGAATCTCGCAGTTTACCAATGTCTACATTAGATATGGAAATTTAATTCAAATTATTATTGAGTTTTTAATTATTGCATTTACAATTTATCTAGTGTTATATATCTTTATTAAACGTAAAGAAATGGAACAAAAGTTAATTAAGGAAGAAAAAGAAAGATTAGAAAAATTAGAACTTGAAAAAAATCCTCCAAAACCAGAACCAGTTGTTATACCTGAAGACATTTTATTATTAACTGAAATAAGGGATTTATTAAAGAAAAATGACAAGTAAAATTAAAGTTATTGTTTGTTCAAATTCAGCGATTGATTACTTAGATTATGATAAAAACATAGATGTTTTTAGAAGTAAAATCAACTTTGGATTTGAATCATTTGATGATTATACTGAACTTAGTGCAAGTGATTTTTATAGTCGATTAACAAAGGAACCAGATAATATTCCTAAAACAAGTTATGTTTCTCAAGGACACATGCTAAAAACATTCAATAATCTTTACAAAGAAGGATATAAACAAGCATTAGTAATTGTGATTGCCAAACCACTATCGGGGCTACATGATGCGATTATACAAGTTTCTAAAGAAACAAAATTAAAGGTGCATGTATATGATTCTAAAACTTTAGCTTATCCTGAAAGTTATATGGCAATGACTGCACAAAATATGGTTAATTTAGGCTCAAATATAGAGGAAATTAAACATGTTTTAAACTTTATAAGGGATAATCATAAAATGTATTTTGCTGTTGATACACTACTTTATTTAGTGAAAAACGGTAGATTATCAAAACTAAGTGGAACGCTAGGATCATTTTTAAAAATTAAACCAGTTTTAACTTTAACTCAAGAAGGTAAAGTTGAAACGTTAGAAAAAATTAGAACATCAAAAAAAGCAATTGCTCGTATTGTTGAACTTTATTTAGAAGATACAAAAGATAAAGATGTAATTACATTTATATCACATGCACACAATGATGAAGGTGTAGAAACGATTAAAAAAATGATTCATGAAGTATATCCAGATAGACAAATAATTAGTAATTATTTAACGCCAGTTGTTGGTGCTCATTGCGGCCCTAAAGCAATTTCTGTTGGTTATATTTTAAAACAATAATATTTTTTCGATTGTAAACAATTTTAAAATATGTTAGTATAATTACATCAACGAATTGAAAGTTGGGCAAACACATGTTTAAAACAAACTATTATTACTATTACTATCACATGTAAAAGGATTTGCAAATCAAGAATGCATTCCTTTTTCTAGTTAGATAAAGTAACATGAAGGAATGTGACCCAACAAGCATAAAAAAATCATTTTATGACTCCTTAAGGCACATACCTTAAGGAGTTTTTGTTTTTAAAATAGAAAGAGAGTAAGACACATGATTGTCAAAATGAAAATAGATGCAGATGAAAAAGAGATTTCTCGTCTACAAAAGTATTTAATAGATAAAGGTTTCGGTATAAAGGATGCCTCAAGTGAATCAGTTACTTTATTTGGTATTTTAGGTGATGTTAAATCATTAGATCCAGAGCAAATAAAAGTATTTCCTGGAGTTGAAAGTGTAACTAGAATTTCTAGCCCCTTTAAACTAGCAAGTAAAGCATTTAAACAAGAGCCAACAATAATCACATTAAAAAATGGTGTAGAAATTGGTGGTAATGAATTTGTTGTTATGAGTGGCCCATGTAGTGTGGAAAACGAAGAACAACTTAGAATTATTGCTAAAGCCGTTAAAGAAAGTGGATCTAAAATACTACGCGGTGGAGTTTTTAAACCTAGAACATCGCCGTATGCATTTCAAGGATTAGGTATAGAAGGCTTAAAAATGATGCGTAAAGTTGCTGATGAGTATGGTCTTGCAATTATTAGTGAGTTAATGGGAACTGAGCATATTGATGAATTCATAAAATATGTGGATATTATTCAATTAGGCGCCAGAAATATGCAAAACTTTGACTTATTAAAAGCTGTAGGTAAAACAAAAGTTCCTGTGATGCTAAAAAGAGGATTAAGTAACACCATTGAAGAATGGTTGATGAGTGCTGAATATATTATGGCTGGTGGTAATGAAAATGTTATATTATGCGAGCGTGGCATTAGAACATTTGAAAAATACACAAGAAATACTTTAGATATATCCGCAGTACTAGCTATTAGAGAATTATCACACCTTCCAGTGTTTGTTGATCCATCCCATGCAGCTGGAAAATGGCAAATGATTGAGGCATTATCGCTAGCTGCTCTTGCAGTGCAAGCAGATGGTATTATTGTTGAAGTACATCATGACCCTGAAAATGCGTTATCAGATGGTGCTCAAAGTCTTAAACCACATAAGTTTGAACATATGATGGAGCGCTTAGAAAAAACTTCTAAAGTTTTTACTAAGCAAGTAAATAGATGAAAGTTTTTATTGTTGGACTCGGATTAATGGGAGCTAGTTATGCTCAAATGTTAACCAATCTAGGTTATAGTGTTTATGGTTATGATAAAAACGAAGAAGTACTAGAATATGCAAAAAAAGATAAGGTTATTCTCGGTACCGACCTAAAATACTTAAAATCAGCAGATTTAGTCATTTTAGCGCTGTATCCAAACCAAAACATAGATTTTGTAAAAAAATACTTAGAGTATTTTGATTCACAACTAGTAACAGATATATCAGGAAGTAAAACACATTTACTAGAAACACTTTTTCAACTACTTCCGAACACTGTTCGTTATCTTTCTCATCACCCGATGGCTGGACGTGAAAAATCAGGATATTTTAACAAAGATATTTCGATGTTTAAGGGTGCAAATTTTATAATTATAGATTCAAATAAACATACCCCTGATGATTTGAAAGTACTTAAAAAATTAGCAAAAGATTTTGGATTTAAAAACATTACAATCCTTAGTGCAACTGCACATGATCATTTAATTGCACATACTTCACAGTTAACACATCTTCTAGCTGTTGGACTAATGTTAATAGATCATTCAGATAAAACAAAAGATGCAACAGGTGATTCATTTAGAGATTTAACAAGAATAGCAAATATTAATGAAACTATGTGGACAGAACTTTTTTTAGATAATAAAAATGCATTAATTGAAAAGACAGATGAATTCATTAAAACATTAGAAAGTATAAAATATGATATTCAATCAAGTGATGCCAAATCACTTAAAGATAAATTAATTAAATCCAAACAAAGGAGAATGATGTTTGATGAAAATAAATCTAAATCAATATGATATCCAAATAGGTGAGGATACAATGGATAAAATTGATGAATCAATTAGAAGTTTTTATCCTTATAAAGAAATATTTATCATAACAGATGATAATGTATTCAAACTATATAAAGATTTTATGATAAAAAAATTATCTAGTTTCACATTACATTTTATTAGTATCGAGCCCTTTGAATCATCTAAATCATTAAAAACTTATGAAAGAGTAATCAACCAACTACTTGATAAGAAAATTAGAAAAAATAATTTAATTATCGCCTTAGGTGGCGGTGTTGTCGGTGATTTAGCTGGATTTGTAGCTGCAACATTATTTAGAGGTGTTGACTTTATTCAAATACCAACAACTTTACTAGCTATGGTTGATTCTTCTATTGGAGGTAAAACCGGTATTGATCTAAATCAAGGAAAAAACCTTATTGGAGCATTTAAAAATCCTGTAAAAGTGTTTATAGATCCAATATTCTTATCAACACTTCCAAAAGTAGAGTATAAAAATGGTTTAGCAGAAACACTAAAAGCCGGATTAATTGGTAATCCAAAACTATATGAATATTTAAAGGTAAATGATAAACTTACCATTAATGAAATAATAATGGCTATAGAAGTTAAAGCAGACATCGTAAAAAAAGACCCGTTTGAAAAAAATGAACGCATGTTTTTAAACTTTGGACACACATTTGGTCATGCAATCGAGCGTCATTATGACTATGCAATTAAGCACGGTGTAGCAATTTCTTATGGTATGCTTTTTAGTCTAGAATTAGGTATAAAAAGTAAAGTTACCAATCCATTATTATTTGATGAAGTAAAAAAGATATTGTTAAGACTAGAATTAATTAAAGAGCCAATCCTTGATAAAGAACAATTTATAGGTTACATACAATATGACAAAAAGAACTATTCAGATGGATTAAGATTTGTCTATTTAAAGGATGTTGGTAAACCAATCATTCAAAAAGGAGTTCAACTATAATGATAGAAATAACTCCAAGAAATTTAAGTGGTGAAATTACTATTGTTTCATCTAAATCACTATCTCATCGTTATGTATTAGCAGCCTCTCTTGCAGAAGGTACATCTGTCATTGAAAACATACTTGATTCAGACGATTTAGTAGCAACAAAAAATGCACTCATTTCATTAGGTGCAAAAATAAGTGGTAATAAAATTACAGGTAGCAAGATTCATTGTGTAAATAATCAAATAGATGCTTTTGAATCTGGTTCAACACTAAGATTTTTAATACCAATAGCAATGCTACAAGACAAAAGCATTACCTTTAATGGAAGTAATCAACTACCATATAGAACACTTTCTGTATATGAAGAACTATTTAAAGATAAATATGAATTTATAAGACCAAGTGATAAGTTTTTACCATTAACTGTTAAAGGTATATTAAAAAATGGTGTATACCCATTAAGAGGTGATATTAGTAGCCAGTTTATTACAGGCCTTCTTTATGCATTACCTTTAGTAGAAGGGGATTCTAAAATAGAGCTTACAACACATTTAGAGTCTGTTGGTTATATTGATTTAACACTTGATGTGCTAAATAAGTTTGGAATTAAAATAAATAAAGTAAATGATGGATACATCATTTTCGGTAATCAAAAATATCAAAGTGGTAATTACTATGTAGAAGGTGATTTTTCTGGAGCAGCATTTTTTATTGCAGCAGGCTTAATAGGCAGAAAAATCACATTAAAAGGATTAAATCCGAAAAGTTTACAAGGCGATAAAAAAATGATTGATTTTGTAAGACAAATGGGTGGGAAAATAGAAGAATTAAATGATGGTTATATTGTATATCCTTCAAAACTAAAAGGTATAACAATTGATATTGGACAAACACCAGATATTGGCCCAATACTTATGGTATTAGGTGCACTTGCTGAAGGTGAGACTGTAATTACTAATGCCTCAAGACTAAGAATTAAAGAATCAGATAGATTAGAAGCAATGGTTGTTAACTTGAAAAGATTAGGTGCCAAAATTGAATATTTATCCGATGATTCTGTAATTATTTATGGAAATGACACCTTTAAAGGAAATGTAACTGTATCTAGTTATAAAGATCATAGAATAGCTATGTCAATGGCAATAGCATCAATCAAATGTGAAAACAACATCAAAATTGATGATGAAACTGTCGTTTCTAAAAGTTATCCAAGTTTTTTTGAAGAATTTACTAAATTAGGGGGTATTTATAAGTGACACTTAAAGAACTAAGAAAAAGAATTGATCAATTAGATTATGATATCGTTAAATTACTAGAACTTAGATTTCAAGTTGTAAAAGAAATTGGTGCATATAAAAAAGAACATCAACTACCAATTTATGATCCTAAAAGAGAAGAAGAAGTACTTCAAAGTAAAAAAGAGTTAATTTTAAATAAAGAACAGTGGCCATATTATGAAGAAATCTTTAAATTAATTATGGACATATCTAAACGATTAGAAAAATGAAAAAATTTGGACTAATTGGACATCCTGTCATTCAATCTAAATCAGTACAACTTCATAAAGCTATTGCAAAAACTTTAAATAGAAAGTTAGATTATGAATTAATTGATTTAGAAAAAATAGAGGATGTTCAAAAATACTTAGAAAAATTAAAGAAAAACTTAATGCACGGATTTAATGTTACCATACCGTATAAAGAACAAATTATGAAGTATTTAGATGTAATTACACCTAAAGCTTTAAGTATTGGAGCTGTAAATACAATCTATTTAAAAGATAATCTAATTATTGGTGATAATACAGATTATGATGGTTTTAAATATATTTTAGAATCTTCCAATATACCGTTAAAACAATTAACTACCATAATTTTAGGTACCGGTGGAGCAGCAAAATCTGCATATAAAGTGTGTAAGGATTTAAATTTAAATCCTTACATAGTTACTAGAAATAAAACTAGAACTTCAAAATTTGATAATCTAATTGACTATAATGAATTAAATAATCTAAAATTTGATGTAATAATTAATGCAACTCCTGTTGGTATGTATCCAAATATTTACGAAAGTCCTTTGGATGATGATTTAGTTAAAGAAAAAATTGTATTTGATATGATATATAATCCTTTAGAAACTAAACTTATGCAACAAGCAAAAATAAGCTATAATGGATTAGAGATGTTTATAATCCAAGCACTTTATGCTCAAAATCTTTGGTTTAATGAAAATATAAACATAAATGAATCGTTAATAAAAAATATAAAGGATAACTTTTATGAATAGTATAGGCACATTATTTAAAATAACTTTATATGGTGAAAGTCATCAAGAAGCAATCGGTGTTGTTATAGATGGAATGTTACCGGGTATAAAGTTGAATTGGGATTTAGTTCATCATGATTTACTTTTAAGAAGACCTGGAAAAATAGGAACAACCCCTAGAGTAGAAAAGGATAACTTTAAAGTAACATCAGGTATTTTTAATGAATTTACAACAGGGTCACCAATACATATAATGATTCCAAACGAAAATGTAGTATCAAAAGATTATGAACATTTAGTTACTCAACCTAGACCAGGACATGCTGATTATGTAGCATATAAAAAATATAGTGGGTTTCATGATTACCGTGGTGGAGGTCGTTTTTCTGGTAGACTTACTGCACCTATAGTTGTTGCAGGTAGCTTAGCAAAACAAATGCTTCCATATGAATTTAGTCATGAACTTATTCAAGTTGGAAGCCTAAAGGATATGTCAAAAATTGATGAATACTTAAAAAGTGTACATGAACTTGGAGAGTCTGTTGGTGGTATTGTTGAAATAAAAGTTAAAAACGTAGATATTGGTTTAGGTGAACCAATGTTTGAAAAATTAGATTCTAAAATAGGTCAAATCATGTTTTCTATTCCTGCAGTTAAAGGTGTTGAAATAGGAACTGGATTTAGCGGTGTAAATATGTATGGATCAGAGTTTAATGATGTATATATAGATAGTTTAGGTAAAACTAAAACAAATCATTCAGGTGGTATCTCAGGTGGTATCTCAAATGGTAATGATATTGTTGTTAGAGTGTTTGTAAAACCCACTAGTAGTATCTCAAAAACTCAAAAATCATTTAATTTAAAAACGAATGCAGAAGAGTCATTTGAAGTCGGGGGACGTCATGATACGGCCATTGTAAGACGTGTGGGTATTGTATTAGAAAATGCTTTAGCAATCGTTTTAGCAGATCTATATTTATGGAGTAAAATATATAAATAATGTATAAACAAATTCTACATACGACAATTAAATTAGTTATAGTAGCTGTTATATCAGGATTGATTGCATATTTTGTTGGTATAAAAGACTATATTCTTGTAGGTACGATTGGTATATTAAGCGTATCACTAACAAAAAAAGATACTATAAAAGACGGTATCAATAGGTACTTAGATGTATTAATGGGACTTATATTATCAACAGTAATGTTTATTTTTTTTGGATATCATTTAGTGGTATTAATTATATTTTTAGCAATATTTATCAACTTATCATATGTATTAAAAATTAATGTAGGTTTGATTCCTGCACTTGTATTAGTAAAACATATATTTGATGCACAAGATCATAGTTTATTTTTTATATTAGAACGTGTTGGAATCATTTCAATTAGCGTTGGTTCAGCTTTATTAATCAATCTATTTTATCCAGAATTTTATAATCAACGTATGAAAAAATCTTTAATTGAAGTAGACCAAATGTTAAAAGACCATTTATATATGTTAAATTTATATTTAATAAAAAAAGAAGATGGACCGGAATATTTAAGGCACTATGAACTTTTAAATGAAAAAATTTCAAATCAAGTACTTTTAGCAGAACTTGGAGATAAAGATAAATTATTTGATAATGACCATAGATACTTAGCCTATTTATATATGCGTAGAAACCAGTTAAATTATATTAATAAAATGTATGAATGTGTCGATAGAATAGAAGTTCATCATCCGTTTGAACAAATTGTTGCAAACTATATAAAAGATTTAGTTGCTGATATTGCACCAGACGATAATGCAACCAAACAACTTAAAAGTTTAAAGGAATTAAAAAATAATTTTAGAAATGAAAAATTACCTAAAAATAGACAAGAATTTGAAACTAGAGCGCTATTGTTTCATATATTAGAAGACTTAGAAGAATTTTTAAATATAAAATTAAGATTTCATGATAGATATCCTGACTTTGTAATAGAAAAACAAGTGTAAACGATTATGTTTACACTTGTTTTGTTTAAGATTTATTAATATATTTTTTAGCAGTTTCTAATGTAATAGATTTTTCATTTAACATATACTCTACAACGTCATTCATATTTTCATTACTTGCACCTGCTTCTAGTGCTATATTTCTAGCATGTAGGCGCATGTGTCCTTTATTTATGCCATCTGTAGTGAGTGCATAAAGTGCTGCAAAGTTTTGGGCTAATCCTAAAGATGCTGCAACAAACATAAGTTCTTTTGCTGATGAAACATTTAATATTTTATGACTGAGTTTAACTTTAGGTAAAATACCCATAGATCCGCCTACAGTACCTAAAGCAAGTGGAATTGTAATTTCACCAATCAATAAATTATCTTCAACATACCATTTTGAAAGAGGTTTATAACTTCCAGTAATTGAAGCATAAGAATGAGCAGCGGCTTCAATACTTCTAGTATCATTTCCAGTAGCAAGCATTAATGCAGTTACACCATTCATAATACCTTTATTATGTGTTGCTGCACGGTACGGATCTAAACTTGCATAGGTGGACGCATCTGCGATATCATGATGTATTGTTGAGCTAGACTTTAAGTTTCTAGGGTCAATTGTTACACGAACGCTTACTAAACTATTAACATTTAAATTAGATAATATACTCATAAGTATTTTAGTAGGATAATTAACAATAATATAATTTGAAATTGCTTCTAATATAGTGTTAATAGTATTAGCACCCATTGCATCTAAGGTATTAATTGATGCGTATAAACAAACAAACCCTTGAGATTTATCTTCAACTCTAAAATCAATTAAACCACCACCCAGTTTATGAATTTGTGGATGGGCCTGATATGCAATTTTTTTAAAAGTATCTTTCTGGGTCTCTAAATAATCTATTAAATCTTTAGCTTTTTTTACATCCTTAAAGATAATTTGTCCGATCATTAATCGAGATAGTGATAGAACTTTGAAACCACCATTTCTTTTAATTATTTTAGCTGCATGTGATGCACCTGCAATGACTGATGGTTCTTCTGTGGCCATCGGAATATGATATATTTTACCATCGATTAAAAAATCAGGTGCAACACCCATTGGAACCTCATAAGTTGTAATATAGTTTTCAATTAGATGATTAAAAGAATCATCATCTAATTTATAATCAAAGTTATCATCATAAAGATTTAAATCTTTTAATGCAGATTTTCTTTCTTTAACAGTTTTCTTGTAAAAACTCTTTAATTTAGTTTCCATAGTTCACCTCATAATAAAATATTATAACATGTATAATCTATAAAACCCTTTAGAGTTATGTTATAATTTCATATACAAGTTTTAAACTCAAATGAGGAGTAATTCATGAAAATAGGAATAAATAAAATATCTTTTTATGCCCCAAAGTATTATTTAGATTTAAAAACATTAGCTTATGCAAGAAATGTCGAACCTGAAAAATATACTAAAGGCTTACTTACTAATAAAATGAGTGTTGTACCAATGAATCAAGATATTGTATCAATGGCAGCAAATGCAACACTAAATTATTTAACAAAAGAAGATATTAAAGATATTGATTTAATTTTATTTACAACTGAAACAGGTCAAGACTATTCAAAATCAGCAGCTACACATTTAATTAGTATATTAGGATTAAGAAATGATGTAAGAGCAGTTGAATTAAAACAAGCATGTTATGCAACAACTGCAGCACTATATTTTGCCAAAGGTCATATATTACAAAACCCAAATTCAAAGGTTTTAGTACTTGCATCTGATATTGCAAGATACGGTCTAGAATCACCAGGTGAACCAACTCAAGGTGCAGGTGCTGTATCTATATTAGTATCAAAAGATCCCAATATAATGGTACTAGAAAATGAATATGGAATCTATTCGGAAGATATCTATGATTTTTGGAGACCAGATGGATCTGATTATGCTATGGTTGATGGCCAATATTCTAACGAACAATATAAAAAATTCTTTTTAAAAACATATAATGACTATTTAACAAAAACTCAATCATCAATCTCAGATTTTAGTGCACTTACATTTCATATTCCATATTCTAAAATAGGATTAAGAAGTTTAGAGTTGGTTGCAGAAAAGTCAACTTATCCACAACTATTTAATAATTTTGATAAAGCTATTATATACAACAAAGAAATTGGAAATATTTATACAGGCTCCCTTTTCTTATCACTCATTGCATTATTTGAGTTTGGCAATTTAAAAGCTTCAGATAAGGTAGGTATGTTTGGATATGGATCAGGTGCAGTTGCTGAATTTTTTGTAGGTACTATGGTTAGTGACTATAAAGCGCATTTACTACCTATGTTACATAAAAAAATACTAGATTCACGAACAGAACTTAAAATAAATGAGTATGAGTATTTAATAACGAATAAAACACCTAAAGAAGTAATCTTAGATAAAGATACACATGGAAGGGTTCAACTAGAAAGTATTCTAAATTTCCAAAGAAAATATAAAATAAATATCTAAACAAAATAAGCGTATACTGGAGAAGTATACGCTTATATATTTAAATAACATAAATACGATAATAACTAGAAGTTATTTCTTAACTGGTTTTTTAGGAGCCGGAGCTTGTTTTGAAGCTGGTTTTACTGGAGCAGCCATGGTAAATCCCCTTTCTTTATATTTTTAGATATATTACCAAATCATTTGAAATAAACATTTCATCTCCACAGAAACATAAAGATTCAAATAATTATGAATAAATAAAGTGTATATATTTATTATTTCAATTATATTATACACTTATATTTTTTAATAATATAAATTTGATATATAAAATGAAACCTTATCATTTCTAGTGATTTGTAGTATAATTTATCTATGAAAAAAGAACTAATTGACGTTCCTCTAATAGGTCCAAAAATTGTTAAATATCTGAATCAGCAAAGAATTTATTCCATATATGATTTAGTTAATTATTTACCTAAATCATATAGTGATTTTCGTGTTAAATCATTTGATTCATTAAATCATTTAGAAACAGCTACTATAATTGGTAAGATATCTAAATCACTAGAAGTAACTCATAAAAAGGTGCATATTATACATACAAGTATATTAACTAGTGATTTACATGAAGTTAATTTAACAATATTTGGACGGAGCTATTTAACAAAACAACTTAAATTAGGAGATGAGGTTATAGTTAAAGGAAAATATAACCTTTTTTACAATGAAATAAACGTTGATTATATATCAACAAATTTAAAAGTTCCTGATATTAAACCAATTTATCAAATGGAAAATATAAGTGATCCTAAATTTTCAAACATCATTAAAAATATATTTCTGAATCATTTAGTTGAAATTTATGAAACACTTCCTACAAAATTAATAAAAAAACATAACTTAATGGATAGAAAATTAGCGCTTAAAACCATGCATTTACCATATGATTATAATGAGTTAAATGATGCCTATAACCGGTTTAAATATGAAGAAGCATTTTTACATTTATTAAAATACCACTTAAGTTTAGCACCAAGGAAATTAAGAGGACCTATTAACTATGATATTAATTGGGTTAAACTTCAAATCAAGAAGTTACCATATAATTTAACAAAAGATCAAAAAGAAGCCACCAATGATATATTTATAGATTATAAACAAAATTATTCTACATACAGACTTATTCAAGGAGATGTAGGAACAGGAAAGACATTTGTTACATTTATTGCTGCACTTGGTATGATTTCAGCAGGATATCAAGTAGCATTTTTAGCGCCAACAGAAATATTAGTACGCCAACACCATGAAAATTTTAAGAATCATTTTCCTGATATTAAATCAGAACTACTTACATCTTCAATTAAAAATAAAAATGACATATTAAAAAAATTAGAAACAGGCGATACAAAAATTATTTTTGGAACGCACATATTATCCTCTGATCAAACAATTTTTAATAATCTCGGATTAGCTATAATTGATGAACAGCATAAATTTGGTGTAGATTTAAGGGATAATTTAATTAAAAAAGTAATTACAGGTGATACAATTTATCTATCTGCAACGCCAATTCCAAGGAGTTTATCACTAACTTTTTTTGGTGATTTAGATGTGTCAAATATTAAAGAAAAACCAAGAAATACAACACCAATAAAAAGTTATTTATTAGATGATAAAAAATTTGATAAAGTAATATCAATTTTAAAGGATACACAAATAAAATTTGAACAAAGCTTTATTGTAGTACCTGCAATAATGGATGCAGGTATTAAACATTCTATTCATAGTATATTTACTAAACTCGAACCATTTTTTAATTCTGCTGATTTATATGTAATTCATGGACAACTAAAATTTGAAGAAATAGAATCAATAATGGATGATTTTATGAATAATCCTAAAGGAATACTGCTTTCAACAACAATTATAGAAGTTGGAATTGATGTAAAAAATGCAACTACAATTATAATTATGGGTGCTGAATACTTTGGATTATCTCAACTTCACCAATTAAGAGGACGTGTGGGTAGAGGTAATAAATCCGGAAGTTGTTACTTTGTTTCAAGTAAAACAGATACCGAAAGATTAAAATTATTATTAGAGCACCATGATGGATTTAATTTAAGTTTATATGACTTGAAACTTAGAGGACCAGGAGTATTTTCATCTATTACACAAAGCGGACAATTTAATTTTAAATATCTAGACTTAAAAACGGATTTAAAAATTCTTCAAGAACTTATACCTGATGTAAAATACTATAAAAAAAATATTGATAAATATACCTATTTGAAAAAACTAATTTCTAATATAGTGATATAATCAATATAACAAGAATAGAGGTAATGTATATGATAAAATTAGCAATCGATGGAATGGGTGGAGATTATGCCCCAAAAGAAATCGTTGAAGGATCAATTTTAGCATTAAAAACTTTTGATGATATCGAACTTACAATCTTTGGTGATGAGTCAAAAATGAAACCATTTTTGATTGAACATCCTAGATTAAAAGTTGTTCACACACCAAAATATTTTGACATGGGTGTTAAAGATATTGGACGTCATACATTAAGAGAAGATAAAGATACATCTATGTTAATGGCAATAAATCACGTCAAAGAAGGACTTTCAGATGGGCTTGTAAGTGCTGGTCCAACACAAGCACTTATTTTTGCATCATTTTTTATGATAAGACCTATGAAGGAAATGAGTAGGGTTGCGATTGCACCGATGATTCCAAGTGTTGCTGGTAAACCAACAATACTACTAGACGCTGGTGGTAATATCGATGCCAAACCTGAGCATTTAGTAGATTTTGCTGTGTTTTCAACGATTGTTTTAAAAGAAGTTTACGGAGTAAAAGACCCTAAAGTAGGTCTTATTAATATTGGAACTGAAAAAGGAAAAGGTAGAGAAATAGATAAACAAACATTTAATTTATTAGAAGCTCATCCAGAAATAAACTTCTATGGTAACTTGGAACCTAAAGAAATATTAACCTCAGAAGCACAAGTAATAGTATCTGATGGATTTACTGCAAATATTGTAATGAAGACTATGGAAGGTACTGCAAAGGCTTTAGGACAAATATTAAAACGAGAAATAAAATCAAGTTTTTGGGCAAAGCTTGCAGCTGTATTATTCTTAAAAAAACCACTTAAAAATTTTAAAAAATCAATGTCTGCTGATGAAGTTGGTGGAGCATTAATATCAGGTTTAGATAAAGTTGTAGTTAAAGCACATGGTTCAAGTAATGCATATGCATTTATGAATGCAATTAGACAAGCAAAAACTATGGTTAGTCAAGATGTAATTGGTAAAGTTAAAAAGGTTTTGGGAAACAAAGATGAATGAGTTATTTAATAAACTAAACATCAAACCTAAAAACACAGAAATATATGTTAAAGCACTCACCCACACATCTTATGCACATGAAAATCAAACAGAACATAACGAGCGATTAGAGTTTTTAGGAGATGCAGTAATTGAATTAATGATGAGTACATACTTATTTAATAATGATTTATCTGATCAAGGTATTCTTACAAAAAGACGTGCTCAAAGTGTGCGTGAAGAAGCACTTGTTTTGTATGCTCAAAAATTAGATTTGACTAACTATATGAAACTAGGTAATGGAGAAACCACTCCAAAGCCTAGTATGATAGCAGATGCTTTTGAAGCGCTTTTTGGAGCAATGTACTTAGATTTAGGCTTTAAAGAAACGTATAAAGTTTTTTTAAATGTTGTGATTCCTAATTTAAAATTAGTTGAAAATATAAAAGATTATAAAACACAGCTTCAAGAATTTATTCAACTTGAAAGAAAAAGTTTAACCTATAAAACATTTAAAACCGGTGGTCCATCACATAAACCAACCTTTAAATCTGAGGTCTATCTTGAAGGAGACATCTTACTTGGTTATGGTAATGGATCTTCAACAAAAGAAGCCGAACAAAATGCTGCTAAAGAAGCTCTATCAAAAGTGGTTAAGGAGCGTGTATAACCCATGATTCAAAAACTATATGAAGATCATTTTCTAGAAATCGATGCACTATTAACTAAAGAAAGTAAAAGACTAAAATTAAGCCCTAATGAAGTGGTTGTTTTAAAGACGCTCTTCCAAAATTATAAAAGACGTACATTTTCAATTTTAAGTATTTCAAGAAAAATCGAACTATCTAGTAATGATATTGGAAAAGCAGTAGATAAATTAATTAATAAAGGTTTTTTAAATTTAAATCTAGAGACTAGAAATGAAAAGGAAGTTGAGGTTTTTGATTTAACAGGAACATTTAAAAAAATTACAGAATTATATGAATCTGATTTAGAACAAATCAAACAAGAAAAGAATGAATCTAAGATTTCAACGACTATTGAAATGTTAGAACAACATCTAGGCAAAGCATTATCAAGTATGGAATTAGAAATTATTCGTTCTTGGTATGATGAATCCCTTTATACCCATGAATCAATTATTTCTAAAATAGAAGAATTAGGACCATCAGGAAGATTTTCAATTAAATTTTTAGAAAGAAACTTAAATAGAGAAAAACTCAAAAGTAACCCAATTGATGAAAAAGCTGATCAAGTCATTGATGCAATTTTTAAGGCAATATAAATGACCAAAAGTCAAAGAATATTTTTTAGTAACTATTTAGAAGAACTTTTTCCAGATGCAAAAGCCGAACTCGATTTTACAAATAACTTTGAACTTTTAGTTGCTGTTGTCTTATCTGCTCAAACAACAGATATCGCAGTAAATAAAGTTACTAAAGAGTTATTTAGTAAATATAAATCACCATATGAGCTAATGAATGCAGAGCTTAATGATGTGATGCAAATCATTCAATCCATTGGTTTATATAAAACAAAAGCAAAAAATATCATTAACTTATCAAAAAAATTAGTAGAAGAATTTAATGGTGAGGTACCAAATAACAGACAAAGTTTAGAATCCTTACCAGGTGTTGGTAGAAAAACAGCTAATGTAGTTTTATCTAATGCCTTTAATGTACCTGCACTAGCAGTAGATACACATATTTTAAGAATATCAAAAAGATTAGGTTTGGCACTTGATAGTGATGATGCATATCAAGTTGAAATGAAATTAAATAAACAATTCCCCAAAGAACTTTGGCATAAGCTACACCATCAACTAATTTTCTTTGGACGTTATCATTGTACAGCTAGAAAACCTAAGTGTGATGAATGTAAAATGCAGTCAATATGTCCATTTTTTAAAAATGAAATTAAAGGGTGAATATAATCAAAAAATGATTATATTCACCTTTTTATATTTCCATGAAAAAACTGCTAGATTTAAAAACATGATTCCTTTATAATATAAAAAAATTAACAAAGGGGATATTAAAAACATGTTTATACATACAAAATATTTACAAAATCAAATTAGACTTAGGAAGCATTTACCCAGATATACAACTGATAATATAGGTTCAATGCTAAAACATCATCGGTTAAAGTTAAGTTTAACACTAGAAGAAGGGGCAGAAAACATTTGTAGTATAAGCTATTTATCTAAAGTTGAAAACAATTTAATTAGACCATCAGATAAATATCTACTACAGTTTCAAGAAAAATATAATATAGACTTATCACTGGATAAAAGTAAATCAGATACACTAATGGATGATATGATTGAAGTACTTTTTTATAATACATCTAATTTAATGGATGAAACACAATTCAAAGCATTTGATTATTACAGTAAACTTTGTTATTTTGGATACTTAGTTTCTATAAAAAATTTTAAACAAGCTAAAAAAGAATACTTTAAATTAAATCCATATATTAAGAATTTTAATAACGTAGAATTAATGTTTTATTTATATTTAACTAGTCAAATATTAATTAATGATGGCAGAATTAAAGATGCATTTGAAACACTTCAAATGTCAAAAGATAAATATGATCATAACAAATTAAGTATTTTAATTAAGTCTCAATTAATTAAATTAGCATGTATGATGAATCACCATACATATATTATTCTAAATTATGAAAAATTAAGAAAATCACTCATTAATGATGAACATTACCATATTACCCATGATATTAAATATATGTATCTACTATATTTCTTACCATTTTTAACGTTTGATCAATTAGTTGAAAAACTAGAAAACTCAAGACATTTTGAAAAACATCAAGAAGACTTCTTAAAGGCGAAACATCATTATTTAAATATGAAATATGATGAGGCTTATCAAATTTTAAAGGATAAAGAAACTCATGATATATTATATTTTGAGCTTTCACTATTCACTTTAAATAAATTAAGAAATCATAGATCTTTAGAAAAGTTACTTAAAAATCATCCAGTAAATATAAATATAAATTTAGAGGTGATAATAAAATACTTAGAAAGTAAATATTATAATAAAGATCATGAAGGACCCAACTTTATAAAAAATCAAGTATTAAAAACACATGATATTCCTGACAGATTAGATTACTTAATGTTTTGGTATGAAGAAGGCAATGAAACATTTACCCAACAAGGCTTTTATAAGGATGCAACAACACTCAATCAACTAGCTTTTAGAAAAATGATGGATGTAATGACTATTTTAAGTTAAATTAAAAAAACTGTGATACAATATTAAGGATTAGAAAAATAATATATTTTTTAAAATGAAGAAGGAGGTAAAAATGAAATCTACAAAAAACCACCATTTCATTATAGATCGAGGTATCATAATTACTTAGAAACTATAATGAAGGCAATTTTTATTTATTATGCCCTTCATCTATTTAAGCATATTTTTATATGTAATTTATAAGAGGGCATATGCCCTCTTTTTCTTTTAAAATTAACAGTTTAGGAGAACTTTCATGAAATTTATATCACTAATGAAACTAGCTAAAGGCCATATATGGGGCTATATCGTACTCATATTATTAACCATTTTTCATAGGTTCACATATTCTTATGTACCACTATTTACTCAGTATTTAATTCGAACACTATATGTAGAATTAGATCCATTAAATCCTAATATAAAACCAGTTAATTTACCTAAAGTGGTAACTAATTTTTTTGATTCAGGAAGTAATGTAATAGAAATTATATTATTGATTGCAATATCACTTGTATTTTTCCAAGCAATTAGATATTTAATGATGTATTTTGAATTATATTTAAGAGGTAAAATTCAAGAAAATATTGCTAAAAACTTAAGAGTTAGGTTATATGATCATATTCAAAACTTAAGTTACAAATATCATAACAATTCAGATAGTGGGGACTTGATACAAAGAGTCACATCAGATGTTGAAACCACTACAGGATTTATCGTTTTACAAATGATGCAACTTGTTGGTCTTGTTTCATCTTTACTGAGTGGTGTATTCCAAATGTATTATATTAATACAACAATTATGTGGGTTTGTTTGGCAGTTATACCATTATATGCAATCTCATCAATTTTCTATTTTATGAAGATTGAAAAGATATTTGAGAAAGTTGAACATGATGAATCTGAAATGATGACAACTATTCAAGAAAATATATCTGCATCTAAAGTTGTTAAAGCTTTTGCTAATGAACCTTTTGAAATTGAAAAAATGGAAGAAAAAAACCTACAATTTACAAACAGTAATATTAGAGCAAACAAAGTAGTCGCATTTTATTGGGGAAGCATGGATTTTGTATCAATGACTCAGTATGCACTTGTAACGGTATTAGCGATTTCCTTTGTTCGAAATGGAACGATGGACGGTGCTAGTTTTGTAGCATCACTCATGCTTATTGGACTTCTTGTGTGGCCAATAAGAGGACTAGGTAGACTTATTAATGAATTTACAAAAGCATTTGTTGCAATTGGAAGAATTAATCATATTTTTGAAGAAAAACAAGAATATGAAGTTGATGGTACATTAGAACCTGAAATCAAAGGACATATTATATTTAACAATGTAAGTTTTAAATTTGATGATGACCAAAACTATTTACTAAAAGACGTTAATTTTGAAATATTACCCGGACAAACGGTTGCATTTATTGGAAAAACAGGTAGTGGTAAAACAACTATTATTAATTTACTTATGCGTATGTATCCTTATGAAGGTTCCATTACGATTGATGGTACCGAGTTAAGTGATATTAAAAAGCAACACATTAGAAAAGCAATTGGTGCTGTCTTACAAGATCCGTTTTTATATTCAAGAAGTGTATATGAAAATATAGCCATTACAAATAGACAAGCAAGTAAAGATAAAATTATTAGTGCAGCTCAAACAGCAGCACTAGATAATGATATCCATACATTTAAAAAAGGTTATGAAACGATGGTTGGTGAAAAAGGTACAACACTATCTGGCGGACAAAAGCAAAGGGTTGCTATTGCTCGTGTGTTAATTAGTGAAAAACCAATTCTTATTTTTGATGATGCACTATCAGCAGTTGACAATAAAACAGATATGATGATTCGAAGTGCTTTATATGAAAAGTCAAACCAATCAACTAATATTATTGTTACACACAGAATAACAACAGCTAAAGAAGCTGACCGTATTATTGTAATTAATAATGGTATGATTGAAGCAATTGGAACACATAAGGAATTATCTACTAAAGATGGGCTATATAAAAAGTTATGGGGTATACAAGGAAAACTAGAAGAAGAATTCCTAAACTTAGTAAAGGAGGAGAAACACCATGCATGATCAAGATCAAGAAAATGAGTTAAAGAAAGTTTCACTTCCGGTTTGGGGAAAACTCTTTAAAGTAATTTTAAAAAATAAAAAATCTTTTTACACAATGATAGGATTTGGTGTATTTGTAGCAGCACTTGATGCACTAACTATTGTTGTACAACAATATGCACTTGATGAATTTATTACAAATAATAATTATGAGCATTTTACAATTTACACAATATTAAATGTTTTAATTGCACTAGGTTTTGGTATTGGTGTGTGGGGCTTTATATATCATGGTGGAAAAATTGAGGCGAATGTAAACTATAATTTAAGGAAAGAAGCATTCAAAACACTACAAAGACTACCATTTTCATATTATGATAAAACCCCTCAAGGCTGGATTATGGCACGTATGACTAGTGACTCCAAAAGACTTGCCAATATTATTTCTTGGGGTATTGTTGATGTAATTTGGTCTGTTTTATTAATGATCTTCACATTAATTGTCCTATACTTTTACTATTGGAAATTAGCTATAATTGTTACACTTGCAATACCTATGATGTTATTAGTTACTGTATTATTTAGAAAAAAAGTATTACTTAGACATCGTCAAGCAAGACACTATAACAGCGAGATTACAGCAAAATATTCTGAAAGTTTCCACGGAGCTAAAACCTCTAAATCCCTTGTAATTGAAACTGAAAACTTATATGAATTTAATCAGGTTGCAGATAAAATGTATAAAGCAAGTGTAAGAGCAAACGGCTTATCAGCAATGTATTCTGCAGTTTTATTACTTGCATGTTACATATTTGTTGCGGTTGTTATGTATACTGGAACACACTTTACACTAAGTGGTGCAATTGCGATTGGTGTATTATATTTATTTATACGTTCAACTATAAGTTTCTTTGATCCAATTATTAACCTTTCAAATTTCATATCACAACTTCAACAAGCACAAGCAAGTGCTGAACGTATAATCGAATTAATAGAAACAGAATCAACGATTAAAGATAATGAAGAAGTAACTAAAATATACGGAGACTGGTTTAATAAAAAGAAAGAAAACTGGGAAGATTTAAAAGGTGATATAGAGTTTAAAGATGTGACATTCTACTATAATGAAAACGAAATAATTTTAGATAATTTCAATTTAAAAATTAAAGCAGGTATGAGTGTAGCACTAGTAGGGCATACAGGAAGTGGTAAAACAACAATTGTAAACCTAACATCAAGATTTTATGAACCCATTTCAGGAAATATATTACTTGATGGTAAAGATTACAGAACAAGAAGTATCTCATGGCTTCATGAAAAACTAGGATATGTACTACAATCTCCACATCTATTTTCTACAAACATATTAGAAAATATTAGATATGGTAGATTAGATGCTACAGATGAAGAAGTCATAAATGCAAGTAAAGCAATCGGCCTACACCCATTTGTTGAGAAGCTAGAAAATGGTTATTTAACAAATGTTGGTGAAGGTGGTAATTTATTATCCATGGGACAAAAACAACTGATATCTTTTGCTCGTGCAATTCTTGCACAACCTAAAATACTTATTTTAGATGAGGCAACATCATCAATTGATAGTGAGGCTGAATCACTTATTCAAAATGCTACCAAATCTTTACTAAATGGACGTACAAGCTTAATAGTTGCTCACCGTTTATCAACGATCGTTGAATCAGATTTAATTGTCATGTTAGATGGCGGTAAAATCACTGAAATGGGAACGCATAAAGAGTTATTAGAAAAGCGTGGCGCATATTTTGAACTCTATAAAAATCAGTTCCTAGAAGAAAAATCTAAAGAATTTAATTTTTAATATAAAATAAAAGTTAAAAGACAACATCAAACCTACTATATGTATGAGGTGATAAGATGTTGTCTTTTTTAAATTTATTAATGAATGTTGCAATCATATGGACAAACGAAGTAGTAAATATTCCCTTAGGGGAATCTTTAGAAGATTATAAGAACCTACCACAGGCAAGTATTTATCTAGATAATAAGTTAGCAAATGATAGATTAATGTTCTATGAATATGAAATTAATTATACATCGTTTAGTGTCATAAGAACGAATGTGATAGGAACATATACTGTTTGGTACAGGGCTCATTTTCCAAGTTTAGGATTTGAAAGTGATGTGCCCATTTCATTTGTTGTATATGACAATTTAGCTCCTGAAATAATAGGTGAACCTATGATAGAAGTTGATGTAGGAACTAAACAATTAGATTATAAATCACTCATTACTTATAAAGATAATTATGATAGTTTTAAGGATTTAAATCTATCAATTCATTCATCCAACGTTCAATTATCTAGTGTTGGAGAATATGAGGTTTTATATACAGTAACAGATTTGAGTTTAAATCAGGCGAAATTTATTCAAAAAATACAGGTTGTGGATAAACAAAAACCAATAATTAATCAAAAGATGCAAATAGAACTGAATATGGGTGAAAAAATTGATATAGATAAATATTTTACAGTAACAGATAATTATGATAAAGTATTAAATATTAAAATAGATGATCATTTAATAAATTATGATGTTGAAGGAACTTATAGTGCACAAATCATAGCAAGCGATCAATCAGGAAATGAGACAATTAAAACATTTAATGTCATAATTAAAGATAATAATGCACCCATCATTCACTTAAAAATTAATTTAATTAATATAAACTATAAAGATGAAATATCAATTGAAACACTAAAGGGTTACATTTCTAGAGTCGAAGACAATATAGATAATATAAGTATAGATGATGTTAAAATAGAAAGTTTTATAGAGTCTGATTTTTTAGGAAATTATGAGGTTATATATTCAGTAACTGATTCAAACGGATTAAAAGGAACTGCAAAATTAAATGTTAAAGTACTTGATTTAGAACCACCTAAGATTGAGTTGATTAAACCAATTAAAGTAGATGTAAACACACTGGAACCTTATATATATGATTACTTATTAATAACGGATAATTATGATGATTATAATCATTTAACAATTACTAAAACAGGCACTATTAATATGAAGGTTGTGGATACTTATAGAATAATAATTAAAGTAAAAGATCAGGCAAAAAACGAAATTGAATATCCAATATTAGTCGATGTAGTTGATACTATACCACCCATACTAGAGTTTAAAGAAGTGGAAGTCATAACAAATTATTCTAGACCTAATTATAATGAACTCATTAAAGTATCTGATAACTATGATAAAACTTTAAACTTAATTATAGACGATAGTCATATTGATTATAGCTTAACAGGACAACACCAAATTAAAGTGACAGCAATCGATCAACAAAATAATCAAACAAATAAATATTTAACACTAAAAATAATTGACCAGGACTATCCTGAAATCTTTTTAACTACAAGACAAATATATGTACCATATGGCACAGAAGAAATTAATTATCTGGATTATGTTGAAAAAATATATGATTACTATGATAAAACTTTAACACTTGATAATCTTAGAATTGAATCCCAAATTAACTTTTCTAAGATAGGACTTTATAAAGTTATTTATAAATTAAAAGATAGTTCAAATAACGAGACATCTGAAATCCTTTATGTTTATTTAAATGATTATGAACCACCTAATATAAATGTCCAAACAATTATTTTAAATAAAGGAGATGCATTTGATTATAAAAAATATGTTGATGTTTCTGATAATTATGATAAGGATTTAATTAATCATGTAAAAATGAATCCAACATATTTACCTACAAATATAAATGGACATTATGAAGTCATATTTTATGTACATGATAGTTCTGGCAATTATAGTGAATTGAAAGTTTTAATAACTATTAATGATTCCAAATATGTAATAGATTATATATTTTATATCAGTGGAGCAATTGGAATAATACTTATTGTCTTAAGCTATTACATTTACCGGAAAAAACATGAAAAATTCTAATATTTTTAGTATAATAAATACAATATAAAATATTTTAGAAATGAGAATGAAAAAATGGCTATATTAGTTGTTTATTGGAGTGGCACAGGAAATACCGAAGTTATGGCTCAAAATATTTATGATGGCATTATAGAAGCTGGTGTTGAATGCGACTTAAAACAAATTGATGAAGTCCTACCAGATGACATTTTAGATTATGATAAAATTGCTATTGGATGCCCATCCATGGGTATTGAAGAATTAGAACCAGAAGAATTTTTACCTTGGTATGAAGATGTTGAACCACTTTTAGGTGATAAACCATTATTACTCTTTGGCTCTTATGGTTGGGGTGAGGGTGAATGGATGGATTATTGGCAAGATAGAGTTAATGATTTAGGTTTAAACCTTTTTGAAGAGGGAATTAAAATAGCTTCAATGCCTTCTAGAAAAGAATCAGAAGAAATTAAATTAAAAGCAAAAAGATTTGCAGAAATGTAGATTAAAAAGGATCTAAAAAATCCTTTTTTACTAGTTGATGTATAATGATATAGAAAGGTAGTTTAATAAATTTGGTTGGTACATTATATACTCAAAGTGCATATTCAATATTAAAATCCACACTTTCTTTAGAAGTGATTTTTGATAATGCTAAAAATAGTAACCATGATTTTGTAGCAATCACTGATTATCATAACCTACATGCACTATATAAGATTTTAGTTTTAAGTAAAGACTATCAAATGAAAATAATTTTAGGCATTGAAATGAATTTAATCTTTGAGGATTCAAAAATTAAACTATTAGTTTATGCAAGAAACGACAAAGAACTAGAATATTTAATTAAACTTTCTAGTTATATCTCAATGGAACCAAAATTAAAGTTAATGGATATTATAGATGAGTTAAATCATTTGGTTGTAGTTATTCCAAATACACAAGTGCTATTTACTCATAATTACAATGATGTGACCATCATAGAAAATATGATGATTAAATTAAAGAATATAATAAATAATTTATTTTTAGGCATATCTAACCAATCAGAATTATATGAATTTAATATTACTCCACTGACATTTAAAATAGCTAAAAACTTAAAAATAAAATTACTACCGACTTATCAAAATAGTTATTTTAAAAAAAATGATAAAAAATCATATGAAATAATTAGAAAAATAGATAATAGTTCATATACCGATGATCATACCAACTTAAATTTTTTATCAAAAGATGAATTGTTAGAACATTATAGAGACTATAATTTTGTATTTGATAATTTAAAACAAGTTTTTTCAAATACCAAATACAACTATTTAAATAATCAACAAGAACTACCAAAGTTTCCTACAAAAGATAATGTTGAAAGCCATATATATTTAAATGCATTATCTACACTAGGACTTAAAAAAAGATTAAAAAATGTTAGTAATAAAGTATATCATGCATATTTAGAACGATTAAATCATGAACTAAATGTAATTCATCAAATGGGTTATGATGACTATTTTTTAATAGTTTATGATTTTGTAAGATATGCAAAAACAAATGATGTTTTAGTGGGTCCAGGACGAGGTAGTGCTGCAGGTAGTTTAGTTGCATACTGTTTAGGAATTACAGAAGTTGATCCTTTAGAATATAATCTCTTGTTTGAAAGATTTTTAAATATTGATCGTAAAACAATGCCCGATATAGATCTAGACTTTCCAGATGATAAAAGAGACTTAGTTATTGAATATGTAAAGAATAAATACGGGAAAAACCATGTAGTAACTATATCCACATTTACAAATCTAACAACAAAAACATCCATGCGAGATATTGCTAGACAAATGGGTATGAGTCAATCAAGGATTAATGCAATTGTTGCAAGTCATTCAAAAGGAATACTTGATGAAAGTGACCTTGAAGCAATGGAACTTGTAAGAATTGCACAATTAATTGAAGGTATACCAAGACAAACAGGCACACATCCGGCAGGTATTATTATTTCTAAAAATGACTTAACAACCCTTATTCCGTTAACAAACGGACCAAAATCAATATTTCAATCGCAGTTTGAAGCAAGTGACTTAGAATCACTAGGTTTCTTAAAAATAGATTTTCTAGGTTTAAAAAATCTAAGTATCATTGATCAAGTACTAAAACTTGAAAATAACAAAATTAAATTAAGTGAGATTCCTTTAAATGATTCTAAAACATATCAATTATTATCTAATGTTGATGTTGATGGTGTATTCCAATTAGAATCACAAGGTATGAAAAATACCTTAAGGAAGTTGAAACCTTCTAATTTTGAAGATATAGTTGCTATATTAGCGCTATATAGACCTGGACCTATGCAGTTTATTGATGATTATATTGAAAGAAGACATGGAAAAAAATATGAGTTACTAGATTCTAGTATTGATCATATATTAGAACCAACATACGGAATTATTGTCTATCAAGAACAAATCATGAATATTCTACAACTCTATGCAGGATATAGTCTAAGCGAGGCAGATATAATAAGGCGGGCAATATCTAAAAAGAACAGAGATATTATAGAAAAAGAAAAACTATTATTTATAGAAAAATCAAGTCAATTAGGTAAAAATAAAGATCAAGCTCTTAAAATATATAATTATATAGAAAAGTTTGCTGACTACGGATTTAATAGAAGCCATAGTGTCTCTTATGCTTTAGTTGCCTATCAAATGGCTTACTTAAAAACTCATTACTACATATCCTTTATGAGCGTATTAATGTCTCAAAATGTATCTAATACCTCTTCGATAAAAAGTTCAATAAATGAAATGAGTAATAGAAATATTAAAGTATATGGACCAGACATTAATGTGAGTACAACTGAATTTATACCCTATAAAGACGGTATTTTAGCACCTTTAAGTTTAATAAAGGGAATTGGTAATACAATTACACAAAAAATAATTGAACTTAGACCATTTAAGGATTATAATGATTTCAAATCAAAAGTTGCTCAGGTTTTAAATGAAAAATATATTGAAGTTTTAATATATGGTGGGGCACTAGATATATTTGGTTTAAATAAAGCAACTCTGCTTGATCAAAACAATTTAAATCAGTCAGGCTTTGAAAACTTTTTAGATGATTATAAACATATAGAATTAGATGAATTACCATTTAATATACTTAAAGAAAAAGAATTAGAAGTACTAGGATTTAATTTAAACTATACGCTTGATAATAGCTTAAGAAAAATCATGTTAAAATATAAGATAAAGCCAATTAATCTTAATATGAATGTTATAAAAACAATTGGTTATATCGAGGATATAAGAGTTATTAAAACCAAAAATGGCGATGATATGGCTTTTATTAAGTTTAATTCTAATGAGGTTTTAGATCTTATATGCTTTCCTAATGTATATAAAGAATATAAAAATTTATTAAATGAACCATATATCTATATTGAAGCAACCAAAAATAAAAAAGATAATAATGAAAACAGTTATATCTTACAAAAATTAAAGAAAGTAAAGGAATAAAAATATGCCTAATAAAATATTATTAGAAAAATATGCAAGACTAGCAGTTGTTACAGGTGCTAATGTACAAAAAGGACAAATTGTTGTCTTAAGAACATCAACAGAAGCTGTTGAATTAACAAGAGAAGTTGCAAGACAAGCTTATATTGCAGGTGCAAAAAAAGTACATGTAATTTGGAATGATGAACCAATCTCAAAGTCAGGTTATGAATTTGCATTAACAGAAGATTTAAAGGAAATGCCACAATGGTCAATTGATCAATACAAATACTTTGTTGACAATAATGCGGCATTCATTTCAATTGTTTCACCAATACCTAATGCACTTGCTGGTGTAGACAGCCAAAAAATGCAAGAAGTTATGGTTGAAAATATGAAAAAAATCAATTTCTTTAGAGAACATACAATGGGTAATAAGTCACAATGGACTATTGTTGCAGCATCTAATCCATCATGGGCTAAAAAATTATTCCCTGAATTACAAGTTGATGTAGCAGTAGAAAAATTATGGGATGCAATTTTTGGAGCATGTAGAGTATTAATTGACAATGATCCGGTTGAAGCATGGAAAGCTCATAATGAGTACTTAAGAAGAAATAATAAAGTACTAAACGATTCAAACTTTAAATCACTACACTTTACAAACAGTTTAGGAACAGATTTAGTCGTTGAATTAATTGAGGATCATATTTGGGCAGGTGGTTCTGAAAAAGCCGGAAATGGTGTCATTTTTAATCCAAATATACCAACAGAAGAGTCATTTACTATGCCATTTAAATTTGGTACACAAGGTCGTGTAGTTGCAACTAAACCACTTAATAATGCAGGACGTATTATTGAAGATTTCTGGTTAGAGTTTAAAGATGGTAAAGTTGTTGATTTTGATGCAAAAGTTGAAAAAGAAGCACTTCAAAACATTTTAGATTTTGATGCAAACTCAAGATATATTGGTGAAATTGCATTAATTTCTCATGATTCACCAATTTCTAATACAAATATTTTATTTTTAAACACACTATTTGATGAAAATGCAAGTTGCCATATGGCATTAGGTAGAGCATACCCAATGAATGTTAAAAATGGTAATGAAACACCAATTAACGAACTAGAGAAAAAAGGCTATAACAATTCAATGACACACGTTGACTTCATGTTTGGCTCAAAAGATATGAAAATTGTTGGAACAAAACAAGATGGTTCAAAAGTATTAGTGTTTGAAAATGGAAATTTTGTAATTTAAACCACAATTAAAGATCTACTAAAGCAAATAACTTGTGTATATTTCGAATTCGTAATATTATAAGGATGAATAAAAAATATATTAAACAAGGAGATTATAAAATATGTCAGTTAAAATAGGAATTGTTCTTGGATCTATTCGTGAAGGTAGAGCAGGAGAAGCGGTAGCTAAATGGGTTTTAGAAAACGCTCAAAATAGAAATGATGAAAATGTTACATATGAAATAGTAGATTTAAAATCTTTTGATTTACCATTTTTAGGGTTAGCACCAAACGAAAGCCAAGGTGCAGCAATCAAAAAATGGAGTGAAACAATGGCTTCATTTGATGGTTATGTATTAGTAACACCAGAATACAACCACGTAGTACCAGGTGCATTACAAAATGCTTTCCAATTCTTACAACCAGAAGTTGCTAATAAAGCATTAGCATTTGTAGGTTATGGATGGTTAGGAGCTGCTCGTGGAATTGTTGGATTTAGAGCACATTTAGCATATCAACAAATTGCAATGACTCAACAACAAATCAACTTATCATTCCCAACAGATTTTGAAAATGTCATGACTCCGCAACAAGCATTTAAACCAGGTGCATGGCACGATCAAGAATTAAACACATTGTTTACACAATTATTAGGCTGGTCTAAAGCATTAAAAGCTTTAAGAGATGGTCAAATTAAATAATTAAAAAAATAAGGTCACCTTTCGGTGACCTTTATATTTTTATGGAATAAAAAAGATAGATGTAGGTTCTGGTACATTAATTGTTTTTAAAAACTTTAAGGCGCCAGTTTCCGTATTACGCTCAAAGATAGCAACATTATTTGATTGTAAGTTGCCTACAACTAAATGTGACTCATCTAGTGAAAGATTAAAGTCTCTTGGGTGTTTACCATGTGAATTGTATATTTTCTTTAACTTAAGACCGCCATCATCTAAAACTTCAAAATGAGTAATTGCATCAAAACCTCTATTTGAAACATAAAGATGTTTTTGATTAGTAGTTAAGCGAATTGCAGCAGATGTAATTCCATTAAAGTTTTTATCTAATGTTTTATATTTTTTAGTAAATTCTAACTTTTCATTGAAAACATAAACTTCTCTTGAATATTCAGTTAAGCAATAAACAAAACCTTTTTCTGATATAACTAAATGTCTTGGTCCAACACCTTTATGAAGTGTTAAGTCCTTTTTAGGTACTAATTTTAAATCTTTATCAAACGTATATGTAAAGATTGTATCTAAACCTAAATCACAAACAAACAGTGTTTGGCTATTGACATCATAAACCACTTGATGTGCATGTGAACCTGTAGGATAGATATAGGTTTGAATCTTTTTAGTTAAAGTTCCATCAAATTTATAAGTGGATATTTGACCTGCATGATAATTTGCTGTAAATATCATTTCCAATGATGGTTCATAAAAAATATGAGAAGGTGCACTTGTTTCAGAGTGATCTTCATAAACTAATGTATCATTTTGATAAACTTCTATTCCACCTCTAGCAATTGTAAATAAATGACCATCTTCAATCGTAAAATAAGTGGGATTAAATAGCCTCATATGTAACGAAACTTTTTCTTCATCGACTAAATAAATTCCTTCAGATGTATTTTTAGTATATGTACCAACTAAGTATTTCATATAAATTCCTCGACTTTCTTTACTATTATATCATTTTACTGACTTTCAATAAACATAAGAATATCATTAAATAATGTAAAAAAATAAAAAATACTTTGAACTACAAACTTTCTGTATTTAAAACTGTAGACAATAATAAAATTATGATATAATGATTTGTACATAACAGGAAAACTGTAGGAGGTTTTATAATGGCAGATATTTTTGACAAAGTCAAAGCACTTATCGTTGATGAGTTAGCAGTAGATGAAGCTTTAGTAAATCTAGACTCAAGATTAGTAGAAGATTTAGGAGCAGATTCAATTGATGCTGTGGAATTAATCATGACTGTAGAAGATGAATTTTCTATTGAAATTTCTGATGAAGTTCTACAAAACATTAAAACTGTGAATGATTTGGTATCATATATCAAAGACAATCAATAGTAAAAACATCTCCTCTAGTTTAGGAGATTTTTTTTTGATTGAAATGTAGTCTATAATTCTATATAATAGAATGTATTGAAATGAGGTAATACCCTATGCAAAATTATGATTTTAGAGAAATTGAAGATAAATGGCAAGAGCATTGGTTAAATTTGAAATTATTTAAAACTAAAAATGACCGTTTTCACCCCAAATACTATGTATTAGATATGTTTCCATATCCATCAGCATCAGGTTTACATGTTGGGCATATTGAAGGATATACAGCAACGGATATCGTTTCTCGTTTTAAACGTATGCAAGGTTATAATGTTCTACATCCTATGGGTTGGGATGCTTTTGGTTTGCCTAGCGAACAATATGCACTTGCAACCGGAAAAGATCCAAAATCATTTACATACCAAAACATTAAAAATTTCAAAAGACAAATCATTGAAATGGGAAAAGGTGTTGACTGGGATAAAGAACTAGCAACAACAGACCCTGAGTATTTTAAATGGACTCAGTGGATTTTTAAGCGCCTATATGAAAAAGGATTAGCTGTTTTAAAAGATGTTGAAGTTAACTGGTGTGAAGGATTAGGTACAGTATTAGCAAATGATGAAATTGAAATTATTGATGGACAAATGGTATCTGAACGTGGGCATTATCCAGTTATTAAAAAACCAATGCGTCAATGGGTTTTAAAAATAACAGAATATGCTGATCGCCTATTAGATGATTTAGATTTAGTTGACTGGCCGGAAAACTTAAAAGAAATGCAAAGAAACTGGATTGGTAAATCCAGTGGAACAGTTATTACATTTGAAGTATCAGGCACTAATCATACTTTTGAAGTATTTACAACCAGACCAGATACAATTTATGGTGTAACCTATTTGGTATTAGCTCCAGAACATCCATTAGTTGAAGAAATAATCAATGAAGATGAAAGAAAAGACGTATTAAAATATATTGAGCAAACTAAAATGAAATCAGATTTAGATAGAATTTCAGATAAATCTAAAACTGGTGTCTTTACTGGTGCATTTGCAAGACATCCAATGACAAACCAATTAATTCCTATATGGATTGGTGATTACGTATTACCAAATTATGGAAAAGGTGCAGTAATGGCAGTACCAGCACATGATGAACGTGACTATGAGTTTGCTATGCAATATGGACTAAACATTATTGAAGTTATAAAAGGTGGAACAGATGGTGCTTTCACAGGTGATGGTATACATCATCATTCAGGTATTTTAGATGGCTTATACAATCTTGATGCAATAAAAAAGATAAACGAACATCTAGAAAAAAGAAATATTGGATATACACATCACACATATAAATTAAGAGACTGGGTTTTTAGTCGTCAACGTTATTGGGGCGAACCATTTCCTGTAATATATGATGAAGAAGGAAACATTCATTTAGTTCCTGATGACGAATTACCTTTAGAACTACCTTACTTAGAATACATTAAACCAAGTGGTACAGGTGAATCACCACTTGCAAATGCACACGATTGGTTATATGTAGACCTTAATGGTAAAAAAGGTAGAAGAGATACCAATACAATGCCACAACTTGCAGGATCAAGCTGGTATTATATTGCTTATATTCTAAAAAATAATCTAGGGTATATACCTTTTGATAGTAATGAAGCAAAAACAATCTTAGACCAATTTCTACCAGTTGATTTATATGTAGGTGGGACAGAACACGCTGTAGGTCATTTACTTTATACTAGATTTTGGCATAAATTCTTCTATGACTTAGGCTTTGTAAGTACAAAAGAACCATTTATGAAATTAGTAAATCAAGGTATGATATTAGGTGAAGATCATTCTAAGATGAGTAAATCTAAAGGAAATAGCGTATCCCCTGATGAATTCTATGATACACATGGTGCAGATGCATTACGTTTATTTGAAATGTTTATGGGACCTTTAGAAGCTGAGAAACCATGGAGTAACGATGGATTAGATGGCGCTAAAAGATTCTTAGACCGTGTATGGCGTATGTTTGATTTTGAAATTACAAAAGATGATGTTACATCACTTGATACAATACTTCACCAAACAATTAAAAAAGTTACAGAAGATTATGAAAAATTAGCATTTAACACTGCAATTGCTCAAATGATGATATTTGTAAATGAAGTGTATAAAGTTAAATCAATTGGATCAAAACAAGCAAGAACATTTATTAAGTTATTAAATCCAATTGTCCCACACATTACAGAAGAGATTAATCAAACAATATTAAATCATCATGAAGAATTAATATATTCTGAATGGCCAACATATGATCCTATACATTTAATTGAAACTGAGGTTGAAATTGTTATTCAAGTTAATGGTAAATTAAGAGGACGTTTAAAAATGCTTAAAGATTTACCTGAAGTAGATGTAAAAACTGAAGCCTTAAAACATGAAAATGTGGTCAAACATATTGAAGGCTTAAATGTGGTTAAAGTTATTGTTATACCTAATAAGATCGTAAATATAGTAGTAAAGTAAAAAAAGTTATGAAATCAACCTCAAATTGAGGTTGATTTTTTACTTATAAATAAAGAATGTAGTAAAATATCCTTATCAAATATTAATATAATCGGGGGAAATAAAATTGAGTAAATTGTTAGATAGGATGCAATTGATTGCAGACGGGTTAAATAAATTTGAAGATGTTATTTGTCTTTTAGGTCTAGGCAGTTTATATGAAACAGATAGACTTGATGACTACTCGGATCTTGATTTTTTCTTGATAGTTAAAAATGGTTGTAAAGATAAATTTATTAAAGACTTAAGTTGGCTATCTAATATACCTGTAACTTACCTTTTTAAAAATACTCCAGATGGCTATAAATTCTTTTATGAAGATGGAATATATGGTGAGTTTGCAGTATTTTCGGAAGAAGAAATATCTAAGGCACATTACAACAAAGGTAAAATATTTTATCTAAAAGAAGGATATGATCCGATTTTGTTGAAAACAGAAAATGAACCAAAACCTAAAACAGTTTATATTGATTATAATATGAATGAGGCATTAACCAATATTTATGTAGGATTAACGAGATTAAAAAGAGGTGAGGTATCATCTGCAACTACGTTTATTCAAACATATGCTTATAATAATATATTAGAAATTATTGATACAATTTTTCCTAAAGAAGAAGGATTTAAAGATTTATATGTAAATGAAAGAAGAATAGAATTTAGACATAGTAATATTTTTCAGATATTATCAAATATGAAGCAAGGATATTTAAAAAATAAAGAATCAGCTGGATTTATTATTGATTTTATTAATGAAAATCTTTCACCAAATATTTTCATAATAAATCAAATAAAGAAACTTCTAGACTAAATATTTACACTAAATAAGCGATTTAATCGCTTATTTTTATTTGAAAATTGTATGAAAACGTGTTCATTATAACTTTACTTTATTTTAAAATAATATTTAGTAAAATGAAACTATCCAAACAATTCAAAAAATAAATAGGAGTAAATTAATATGGAAAAAGATAAACTTATCTCTAACGAGGTAGACTTTTTAGTCACGCATGCTTTAGGAGCATTAGATGAATATATGGGCTACACTCAAGAAAAAATTGACGAGATTGTAGCAAAAGTATCAGTTGAAGCAATTGATGCACATGGCCTACTAGCTAAACTTGCAGTAGAGGAAACAAATAGAGGGATTTTTGAAGATAAAGCCACTAAGAACTTATTTGCTGTTGAATATGTTATTAATCATATGAGACACTTAAAGACGGTTGGCATAATCTCTGAAGATAAAGTTACAGGTATAACAGAAATAGCTGATCCGGTTGGTGTTGTGTGTGCAATCACACCAGTAACTAACCCTACATCAACAACAATTTTTAAATCACTTATTGCACTTAAAACTAGAAATCCGATTATATTTGCATTTCATCCTAATGCACAAAAAAGCAGTTTAGAAGCAGCAAAAATTATTCGTGATGCAGCAGTAAAGGCTGGGGCACCTAGAAATTGTATTTCATGGATAGAAAATCCAAGTCTTGAAAATACGAATAAATTAATGAATCATGAAGGTGTTGCAACCATTTTAGCAACAGGCGGTAATGCAATGGTTAAGGCTGCTTATTCATGTGGCAAACCAGCACTTGGTGTAGGCGCAGGTAATGTGCCGGCATATATTGAAAAGTCTGCAAACCTTAAACAAGCTATTAATGATATTGTAATGTCTAAGGCATTTGATAATGGTATGGTTTGTGCCTCTGAACAAGCAGTTATTATTGATAAAGAAATATATGATGAGGCATTATGTTTATTTAAAAAGTATCATGTACATCTTTGTAGTAAAGAAGAAAAAGAAAAATTAGAACAATTCATGTTTCCTAATAAGGATAAATTGAACCCATATGTTGTTGGAAAAAGTGCACATCATATTGCTTTAAAATCTGGATTTAATGTACCTGATAATACTAATATTTTATTAGTTGAATGCAAAAATGTAGGGGCTAATGAACCATTAACGCGTGAAAAACTATCACCTGTTCTTGCAATGATTAAATCAAAAGATAGTAATGACGGTATTAAGTTAGCTACAAATATGGTTGAACTTGACGGACTTGGGCATTCTGCAGTTATCCATACAAATGTTGATGAAATTAAAAAAGAATTTGGACTAGCTCTAAAAACTGTAAGAATTATTGTAAACTCTCCTGCAACATTTGGGGGCATAGGAAATATATATAACCGCTTTATTCCTTCTTTAACATTAGGTTGTGGATCTTATGGTAAGAACTCTATATCAGATAATGTTAGTGCAATACATCTACTTAATATTAAGCGTATTGGTGAAAGGAAGAATAATATGCAATGGTTTAAAGTGCCTTCAAAAATATACTTTGAAAAAGATTCTATTGAGTATCTAAGACAAATGCGTGATGTAAATAAGGTTGTCATTGTTACAGATCGCGTTATGGTTGATTTAGGATATGTTAAAAAAATAACAGATCAATTAAGTTTAAGAAGAAATCATGTAGTTTATCAATTATTTACCGATGTTGAAGCAGATCCATCCTTAGATACCGTAATTAAAGGTTATAAACTGATGAAATCATTCCAACCAGATACAATTATAGCAATCGGTGGTGGTTCACCAATGGATGCTGCAAAAGCAATGTGGTTATTTTATGAAAATCCAGATGTGGACTTTAATGACTTAAAACAAAAGTTTATGGATATTAGAAAACGCGCATTTAGATATCCAGATTTAGGTAGAAAAACAAAGCTTGTTTGTATACCTACGACATCGGGAACCGGTAGTGAGGTTACACCTTTTGCTGTCATTACAGATACAAAAGAAAGTAAAAAATATCCACTAGCTGATTACTCACTAACTCCAACTGTTGCAATTATTGACCCAGCACTTACACTTACTCAACCTAAAGGTGTTACAGCAGATACTGGAATGGATGTACTAACCCATGCAGTTGAAGCATATGTTTCAGTACTTGCAAATGACTATACGGATGCACTAGCTATTCAAGCAGTTAAAATGGTATTTGAATACTTAAAACGTGCATATGATAATGGTAATGATTTTGAAGCTAGAGAAAAAATGCATAATGCATCAACTATGGCAGGTATGGCATTTGGAAATGCCTTCTTAGGAATTTCACATTCTATGGCGCACAAAGTAGGTGGTAGATACCATATTCCACACGGTAGAATTAATGCGATACTCTTACCACATGTTATCTTATATAATGGCACAACACCTTCAAAACTTTCAACTTGGCCAAAATATAACCATTACATAGCAGATGAAAAATATATGAATTTAGCACGTGCGATTGGACTTGATCCAAAAAATGCTAAAGAAGGTGTTACTATGTTTGCAAAAGCATGTTACGATTTAGGACAATCTTTAGGAATTGAAATGAGTTTTAATAAACAAAATACGGATGAAGTAGATTATATGAAAAATGTAGAAAACCTTGCATACTTAGCATATGAAGACCAATGTTCAACAGCGAATCCGAAATTACCGCTTGTAGAAGATATGAAAGAAATTCTAAAAAATGCTTATTTTGGTCATATATTCACACAAAAAAGTAACTAAAAAATCTAAACCTTTAAAAGCATCTTCTAAATGTTATAATAGATTAAAATGACTTGGAAGGTGAATATGGAAGAACTTATTAAACAATTAATACAAATGAACTTAAAACCAAATGATAATATACTTATCCACAGTTCAGTTAAGAAAATAAATAGAGATCCAGATCTAGTAATTAAAACTTTAATCAATTATTTTGATGAAGGTATGGTTTTACTACCTACGCATACTTGGGCTCAAATGAATAAAGAAAACAATAGATTTAATCCTAAGAAAGAACCATCTTGTGTGGGATTGTTAACAGAAAAATTTAGAAATTATCCAGGTGTATTAAGAAGTCTACAACCAACACACTCGATGGCCGGATATGGAAAAAATGTAAAGGAATTTATAGACTTAGACTTAAAATCAAATACGCCAGGAAGTCCTTTAGGCACATGGGGAAATTTAGATACGATTGATGCGAAAATATTACTTATTGGTTGCGACATGACAAGAAATACATATGTACATGCTATTGAAGAGGTGTTAAATATACCCGATAGATTAACTAAAGAACCAATCACATTTGAACTTGTAACAGATGAAGGCATCATTAAAAAAGATTTCTATAAACATTATTCATCTACAACAGCACATCTTTCTATGCACTATAAAAAAACTGAACAAAGATTAATTGAATTAGGAATTATTACAAAACACAAGTTTGGTGATGCGGATGTTTTAATGATGAATGCAAAAGATCTTAAAAAGCAAATTATTAAATGGTTAGAAGTAGATCCTCATTTATTTGATTATGATGGCGAGATGCCAAAATATTTATTTGATATTATCGCTTAAATAAAAAAATACAACTTGATTATAAAGTTGTATTTTTGTTTTAAGAGTTTAGTTGTTGTGCCAATAATAAATAATAGGTGCTTCATTTTTAGTAAAGTAAGGTAATCGAATGACTTCATATTTAATATTGGTCTTATCTAAAAATGATTGGATGGCTACTTGTTCAAGTAATCCTTCTTTATGACCTGGATATGCAACTAATAAGACAAACCCTAATCTATTTTTATAAAGTTGTTTCAATGTTTGAACGGTTTTTTCATGTTGTGTCGTAATTGATTGATCACCATTAGGTAAATAACCCAAATTAAATACAACACCATCATAATAATTTATTACTTTCGTTATATTTTCAAAACTAGATAAATGATAAGTAATGTTGTTATAATCTTTAGTTAATAATTTCGTGTTATTTAGTGCGATTTCTTGAATATCAAATGCGTGAACATGTTTAACTTTACTAGCTAAAAATAAAGTGTCATGTCCATTACCACAAGTAGCATCTATAACTACAGAATTTTCGTTAATTAATTTTTCTAATAAACTATGTGCGATTGTGATGATGTTTGTCTTTTTCATAATAATCACCCTGAAATAAATTAAGTTTACGTAAACGTTTATCTATTTCATTTGCTACTACAAACTTTTTCTTTGTCCATAAAGGAGCTATTAACATCTCATCAGGTGAATCACCTGTAACTCTATGTACAATGATATCTTTTCTTAACCAAAGAAGTTGATCAACTGTAATATCCACATACTCTTCAAGGGTTAGAAGTGGCCATGGATTTTTTAAATAATCATATCCCATTTTTGTTTTTTCCATTAAGTGTAACATATGTATTTTAATGCCTTGAATTGGCAGTGTATTTAGATGTTTAACAGTATCTAGCATCATCTCTTTAGTTTCTGTAGGTAGACCATTAATTATATGAACAACAACTTCAATACCTCTGGAATTTAGTCTTAAAACGGCGTCATCAAAGGTTTTTAAGTCATGTGCACGATTTATTAAATCACTGGTTGATTGATGAATTGTTTGCAGTCCAAGTTCGACTTGAACGGGCATTCTTTGATTTAATTCTTCTAAATAATCTAAAACATCTTCAGGTAAAGAATCGGGTCTTGTACCTAAAGATAACATCACTATTTTAGGATCTAATGAGATTGCTTCTTCATAAAGTTCTTTTAATCTAGGTAGTGGTGCATGTGTATTTGTATTTGCTTGAAAATAAGCAATATAAAGACCATCTTTCCATTTTTTATGCATTTGAGCTTTTATGTTTTCAAACTGTACCTTTAATGGATCTCTTTTATCTCCTGCAAAATCTCCTGAGCCCATCCATGAACAAAAAGTGCAGCCACCTGAAGCTACTGTACCATCAATATTTGGGCATGTAAAGCCACCATTTAAAGATACCTTGAATACCTTTTGATTATAATTTTTACGATAATAATTATTTAATGTATTATAATGTTTTTCTCTTGTTATTAAGTTCATACTTTCACCAATTTATATTTTATCATAATGCGGTCTATATGTTATAATGAAAGTTAAAGGAAGTGCTTAAATGTACCAGAGATTTAAACAAAGTTTATTTGCTCCAACTCAATTATTCCAATATATAAAAGACTCATGGACTTGTGTTTGGGTTTACTTTTTTTTATTGTTAGTTCTTGCAAGTCTACCATTTCTAATGGTACGTTTTGCAACCAATGGACTAACAGATTTAGAAAAGATGCTAATAAAAGAATCATTTAATGAAAATATTAGTGGTAATTATAAAATAGAAGACGGAAATCTGATAATTGATCAATCCATGATGAGTCAAGAAGTATATTTAAAAATTGATAGTTATACGATTGGTATTATTAATACTCCAGATTCTCCAGAATATAATATGATTCGAATTATTTTTGTAAAAGATGGAATTAGATTTTCAGTAGCTGGAGTTGATTCAACACTTTATAGCTATGAATCAATGAACTTACTTAATTATGATTTTAGTGATTACTCATCATCAAATATTGATAAATTTATTGGTGCGATTGATAAAGTTTTAATTATAAATAAAGAAGTCAATCAAACAGTACAATCACTAGTAATTATTACATCAACAATGATCGAGCTATTGTTCTTTATTTTATTGACAGTCATATTTAGCAGACATCCACTACCATTTAAATTAAAATTTAAAGTGGCAGTATATGTATCTACAATTTATGTTTTATTATCACTATTTGCATTATTTACAAATAATGGTATCTTTATTTTTGCAGGGATTATTTTGTTAATGGTTTACATGCGTAAAGCATTATCTAAAATAACATTACTTTAGGAGTTATTATGTCAACCAAATTTGATTTATTTTTACAACAAGCACAACTAAATACATTTCCGCTTTCTACTGCAAAACTAAATGAAGTAAAAGTAATAGAAAAAAAGAAAATTTTAAAGTTTGATATTACATTTGACGCTTTAATGTCATCAACTCAAATGAGTTTATTTATTACACAACTGCAAACTTTTTTTCAAAAACCAAATGTGGTAAATGAAATTGATTACCAATTTCAATTTAAAACATGCGAGTTAACCTCTTCATGCACAGAACATTTTGAGGCATTAGTGCATAGAGGTTCAGAAATATTTCAACCATTTGCAATATTTAAAAACTATAGTATTGAGTTTAAAGACAATACATATTTTATTTTAGTAGATAAAGATAGTAAAACTATTAAAAAATATTTACCCGCATTAAAAAAATATTTTATAAAACATGGTATTGATGTTGAATTTGAACTTAAATTAAATGAAGATTTAGAATCTGTTACAGATCAAGTGATGCAAAATATCGAATCACAACAAGAAATATTAGAAAGTTTAGTTAAAACACAAGATACCATTATTCTAGATAAAAAGACAACTTTTCAAAGAAAATCATCCCCGTCTGCTGTAGATATCAAAGAAATTCCAATGAGCGCTTATGAACTCGACAAATATCAAAACGAAAAAGGCGATGTAAACTTTTTGGTTGAAGGCGAAGTATTTAAAACTGAGTTTAGAGAACTTAGAAATACGAATTTACTAACAATTTCAATCTTTGATGAAACAGATGCAATCACCATTAAAAGATTTGTTAAAACGCCTAAAGATATTGCACTTGCAAAAGAGGTAAAAGTTGGCGATATTATCCAAGTTTCTGGTAATGCTCAGTATGACACCTTCCAAAAAGAAGTTGTACTAATGGCACGTGCTTTATATCAAATAGACCGACCTAAAAAGCAAGAAAGAATTGATAAAGCAAAAGAAAAACGCGTTGAATTTCATTTGCATACAAAAGCTTCACCAATGGATGCTATTACATCAATTGGTGATTATGTTGAAACACTTGAAAAGTGGGGGCATAAAGCTTTTGCAATTACAGATAGAAACGGTTTATATGCTTTCCCCGATTTGCATAAGGCAATTAAGGGTAAAAAGATTAAACCGATTTATGGTGTTCAACTAGATTTTGTTGATGATGAATCTTTTATTGTAGCATCAGATTATCATACTGACTTTTTACTTAAAGAAGCAACCTACACAGTTATAGATATTGAAACAACTGGATTATCTAACACTAGAGATAAAATTATAGAAATTGCGGCATATAAAATACGGTCAGGAATGATCTCTGATCGTTTTGAGATGTTAATTGATCCAGAAGAGAAATTAAGTGATATAACAATTAGAATTACAAACATCACAGATGACATGGTTCATGGGCAACCTAAAATTGAAGAAGTACTACCTCAATTTTTTGAATTTATAAAAGATACAGTACTTGTTGCACATAATGCATCATTTGATTCTGGTATGCTTTTTGAACATGCAAAAAAATTAAATATAAAACATGAAGAATTTGCTGTAATTGATACATTAAATATTGCAAGATATTTTTATAATGCAACCAATAAAGATAAAAACCATGCAAGATATTATGTGAATGATGCAGGAAATATTCCGGATTTAAAAAGATTTAATTTAAAAGCTGTAACAAAGTTTTTTAAAGTAAATTTAGAGGCACACCATAGAGCGATTTATGATGCTTATGCAACTGCTGAAGTATTCATTCACATGTTACAAGATTTTTACAAAGAAGATATTTTTTCATATTATGAACTTCAAACAGCAATTGATCCGGATGAGGCTTGGCGTCATCCAATTCCAAAATATGCAAATGTGCTTGCAATGAACCAAGAAGGTTACAAAAACTTATTTAAAGTTGTATCTGATGCACTAACGACACACTTTGATGGTGGCCCAAGATTATTAAAGTCTACTTTCTTAAAATATAGACAAGGACTATTAATTGGAAGTGGTTCTGAAAATGGTGAAGTCTTTGAAATGGCTTTAAATAGAAATGATGATGATTTAAGAAAAACTATTGAATTTTATGACTATATAGAAGTGCACCCATTAAATGCGTATCTTCATTTAGAAAAAGATTTAGGACAACTAGGTAGAGAAATCATTCAGGCAACAATAAAAAAGATTATTACAGTTGCTAAAGAATTAAACAAAATTGTAATTGCAACATCCAATGCCCACTATTTAAACCCAGAAGATAAAAAGTATAGAGAAATATATATTCAAACAAAATCTGTTGGTGGAGGATTACATCCACTAGCAAACTATGAAGTTTCCCCAGATCAACATCTACTAACAACAAACGAAATGCTAGAATCATTTTCATTTTTAGATGAAAAGCTGGCATATGAAATAGTTGTAACAAACACTCAAAAATTAAATGAAAAATTTGAAAATGTAGTTGCATTTCCAAAGGAATTATTTTCAATACCTGATGATGCATTTAAAGATACCTTAGGTATTAAATCGATTGCTGATCATGTAAAATTAATGGTCAATGAAAAAGCCACTGCACTATATGGTAATCCAATGCATCCATATGTAAAAGCTAGAGTGGATAAAGAACTAGATAAAATTATAGATAATAAGTTTGCACCAATTTACTATATTTCACATCTACTTGTTAAAAAATCATTAGAAGATGGTTATTTGGTTGGTTCTAGAGGATCTGTTGGTTCATCTTTAGTGGCAACTTTAATGGATATTACAGAAGTAAATCCATTAAGACCACATTACCGTTGTGAATCGGGTGATTATTCAGTTTTTAAAATGACAGAAGAAGAAATATATGAAATTGGATTTAAAGAAATTGATAAACCATATATTGAACATTTAAAACATGTTAAATCAGGCTATGATTTACCTGATATGAATTGCCCGCATTGTCAAAAGAAATTATTAAAAGATGGTCATGATATTCCATTTGAAACCTTCTTAGGTATTGATGGGGATAAAACACCAGATATTGATTTAAACTTTAGTGGTGATTATCAAGCAAAGGCGCATGATTATGTTAGAGAATTATTAGGTGAGGATTATACTTTTAGAGCTGGAACAATTCAAACGGTTGCAGAGCGAAATGCATATGGATATGTAAAGGGTTACCTAGAGTATTTAGGAAAAGAAGCTCGTGGTGCTTATATTGAAAAGTTAGCTAAAGGTATTGAAGGTGTAAAAAGATCAACAGGACAACATCCCGGTGGAATTATTGTAGTACCAAAAACAAAATCAATTTATGATGTGACACCGATTCAATATCCTGCAGACGATATAAATTCTCTATGGAAAACAACACATTTTGACTATCATGCATTTGAAGATAACTTATTAAAACTAGATATATTGGGTCACGATGACCCCACATTAATTAAATTTTTAATGGATTATGTTAAAGAACATCCAAACGACTTTCCATTTAAAAGAGCACAAGATATACCACTAGATGATCCAAAAGTATATAAATTATTCCAATCTCCAGAGGTAATTGGCATCAAATCAGATGAGGTATATGGAGATATTGCTAGTTATGGTATACCTGAGTTTGGTACACCATTTACAAGACAAATGTTACAAGATACTAGACCAAATACTTTTGCTGGATTAGTTAAAATTTCTGGGTTATCACATGGAACCGATGTTTGGTTAAAAAACTCGCAAGAACTGATTTTAGGCAATACTCAGTTTGGTAAAATATCATTTGATGATATTATTGGTTGTCGCGATGATATTATGGTAGGACTTTCTGATTTAGGAATGTCTGAGAGTAAAGCATTTGAAATTATGGAGTTTGTTAGAAAAGGTAGACCTTCTTCAAATCCTAAAAAATGGGCTGAATATGAAGCCGAAATGAAAGCAAGTAAAATTCCAGATTGGTATATTTGGAGTGCTTCATTAATTAAATATATGTTTCCTAAAGCTCATGCCACTGCCTATGTGATTATGGCAATGCGAATTGCTTGGTTTAAAGTTTATAGTCCATTACTATTTTATTCAGGTTATTTTTCTAAACGTGCGGTTCAATTTGAACATGATATTATGACTGCGGGTTATAACGCTATAAGAAATAGAATTAATCAGTTAAGAAAAGAACCTAATTTAACTGCCAAAGACCAAGATGTTTTAGTTACATTAATGATTGCTTTAGAAATGACCAAAAGAGGATTTAAATTCCTTCCAGTTCATATCAAAAAATCAGCAGCATCTGAATTTATAATGGAAAAAGATGGTCTTAGAATGCCTTTTGTATCCATTGATGGCTTAGGTATGCAAGCGGCCATAGGTATTGTAGAAGCAAGAAATGAAAAGCCGTTTACCTCAAAAGAAGATGCTAGAAAACGTGGTAAATTAAATAAAACAGTATTTGAAAAATTAGATATTGCTGGCTCATTTGATGACTTAAATGAAGTGAGTTCAGAACTTGAACATGGCTTGTTTGCCTATAAATATTAATTGTATAAATTTTTACATATTAGATAGTTTACTTAGATAATATTTAAAAACAATGTATAATAAACCTACAAGAAACAAGAGGTGAAAAGAATATGCGTAGTTCAAACCCAGTATTTTCTAATTTAGAAAAACAAACATTTCAATCTAATACTGTAGCCGCAACTGTTTCAGGCATCAGTATAAAAACGGTATTACTTGTCGTTATTACATTGATCACAGGATTTTCATCTGTATTTATAGCACAAGCAATGCCAGAAGGTTTACTCATTGGTATATTAATTTCTTCAGGAATTTTTACATTCTTAAGTGTATTACTAGCAATGCTTATTCCTAAAATTGCAGCACCTGCAAGTATATTATATGCAGTGTTTCAAGGTTTTACATATGGCTTAGTTAGTTGGATTTTAGAAATTTATTATCCAGGCGTTGCATCAATTGCCTTACTTGGAACAGGAATTGTATTTGCTGTAATGTTTACCTTATATCAAACAGGTTTATTAAGAGGTTCTAACCTATTGAGATCCGTAGTATTTGGTACATTATTAACAGTACTTATTGGTTCACTTGTAATCTCAATTATTGGATTAGTAAACCCAGGTTTTATTGAAGGATTCTTCTCTTACCAAGTAACAGTTGGAATTAGTTTAATTTTAATTGTAATGGGTGCTTTAATGCTTACATTAGACTTTGATAGAGCTGATAATATTGTTCGTATGGGATTACCAAAAAACTATGAATGGACCGCTGCTTTAGGTTTTATGGTAACATTAATATGGATATACTATAATATCTTAAGATTAGCAGTTACAGTTATGGGTAGAAATAATAATTAAAACGAAGATATAACACTAGTAAAATAAGAGTTATTCATCAAAAGCGATGCATGGAAAGGTGAAAGCCATGTATGAATACGTATTTGAATTCGGTTATGGAGTGAAGGCTTAAAAAACTTTCCGTCATTCTTACGTTACAAGATAAATCAAGTGCTAAAGGTGATTACTTTTAGAACTAAGGTGGTACCGCGATTTAACTTCGTCCTTAGAGTATATTTATACTTTAAGGACTTTTATTTTAATAAAAAAAGAGGGTAAAAATAATGAAAGAAAAAATAGAATCAATCGTTTCACAACTCAAAAATGAACTTGAAAAAGACTTAAATTTAGTCGATTTAGAAGCTTTAAGAGTTTCATATTTAGGTAAAAACGGGAAATTAACTGAGTTAATGCCATTGATAAAAACCTTACCAAATGATGAAAAACCACAATTTGGTAAATGGATTAATGAAGCAAAAGCAGAAATGGAATCATTAATAGCACACAAAAAAAACGTATTATTAACACAGCAAATGAACGAAAAACTAGCTAATGAAAGCATTGATGTTTCACTTCCAGGTATGAACTTTAAAAAAGGCTCACTTCATCCTTTAACATTAGTAACTAACGACTTAGAAGATTACTTTGTTGGACAAGGTTATAAAGTTGCTGAAGGTCCTGAATTAGAACTTGATTATTACAACTTTGAAATGATGAATTTAGGAGTAAATCATCCGGCACGTGAAATGCATGATTCATTTTATGTGACATCTAATACATTATTAAGAACACATACATCACCAATCCAAGCACGATATATGGAAAAATCCAAGGGTGATCCGATTGCTATTATCGCACCAGGTAAAACATATAGAAGAGATCCAGATGACCGTACACATAGCCACCAATTTATGCAATGTGAAGGTTTAGTGATTGATAAAAACATTTCATTTGCAAACTTAAAAGATACGTTATTAAGTCTTGCTAAACATCTTTTTGGTCCAGAAAGAACAATCAGATTAAGACCATCTTATTTTCCTTTTACAGAACCATCTGTTGAGGTCGATGTTTCATATGTTGATAGTGATGGAAATATAGGTTGGATTGAAGTATTAGGTGCTGGAATGGTTCATCCTAATGTATTACAAATGGGTGGATATGATCCGAAAATATATAGTGGATTTGCTTTTGGTATAGGAATTGAAAGAATTGCTATATTAAAATATAAAATTGATGATATTCGTCAATTTTATACCAATGATTTACGCTTTTTAAATCAATTTAAAGGAGTATTATAATGTTTATTCTAGAAAATATATTAAAAAACTTTATAAAGGTTCCAAGTAATTTATATGAAGTTACGAATCAACAAATTATAGAAGTTGATGCATATGAGACACTAAATTCATCAACAAAACTTGTTGTTGGACATGTTTTAGAATGCGTAAAACACCCGAATTCAGACCATTTAAGTCTAACTAAAGTTAATATCGGTTCTGAAGTTTTAAGCATTGTTTGTGGTGCTAAAAACGTTGATAAAGGTCAATATGTAATTGTTGCTCAAGTAGGGTCGGTACTTCCTGGTAACTTTGAAATAAAAGAAGCAACTGTTCGTGGCGAAAAATCACTTGGAATGATTTGTTCTCTTACTGAATTAGGCTTTGATGAAAAATATATACAAGAAGAATTTAAGAATGGTATCTTTTATTTTGATCACGAAGTTACACCAGGAACGAATGGTCTTGAAGCATTAGGACTTCATTTAAATAAATTATTATTAGGTTTAACTCCAAATAGAGGCGATTTATTATCACATCTAGGTTTTGCATACGATTTAGCATCCATGTTAAATATTCCTGTAACAATACCTAAAACCAATTTTAAAGAATCTAATCAAGTTAATAATATTGATGTAGTACTTGATACTAATGATTGTCACTTATACAATTTAAGAGTGATGGATGTAACAGTTAAAGAATCACCAATTTGGTTAAAAAATGCTTTAATTCAAAGTGATATTCGTCCAATTAATAATGTTGTTGACATCACAAACTACATACTAATTACTTATGGTACTCCACTTCATGCATTTGATTTTAACAAAGTAAATAGTTCTAAAATTGTTGTAAGAAATGCACTTGATAATGAAGTAGTTGAAACCCTAGATGAAGTTACTAGAAATCTTCAAACTACAGATATCGTCATTACAAATGGTGAAAAACCGATTGCACTAGGTGGTGTGATGGGTCTTAATAACTCCTCAATTGATAACAATACAACTAAAATAATGTTAGAAGCAGCACTTTTTAATAAAAATTCGATTGCTCAAACATCTAAGAGATTAAACTTAAGAAGTGATTCTTCATTAAGATTTGAGCGTGGTGTTGAGTCTTCACGTGTTTTAATGGGGCTTGAAGCAGCAACTCAAATGCTTGTAGAATTAGCTGATGCTATGGTTTATAAAAACATTACATCTAATCAAACGATATTACCAGTTAATCCGACAATTGAGGTAAATCCAAAAAATGTTAATCGATTACTTGGTACAGAGTTAACATTACAAGAAATCATTAATTACTTAACAAGATTAAACTATAAAGTAAATAAAAATGACAATAACATAGAAGTGCAAGCGCCAGATTATCGTAAAGATATTGAAATTGAAGCTGATGTTATTGAAGAAATATTACGTGTTTATGGTTACCATCATATCGAAAATAAAAAAGTTCAACCAACATCTATTGGTGAACTATCAACTAAACAAAAAAACATTAGAAAACTTAAAAATATGCTTTCAGGTTTTGGATTAAACGAAGTAATAAACTACAGTTTAGTCTCTCAAAAAGAAATTAAAGGATTCCCACAAATTGGCAAGAATGTTGAAATACTTATGCCTTTAAGTGATGATCGTCATATATTAAGACAATCACTTATACCGGGATTATTAAAAACCTTAAATTATCACTTATCTCGTCAAATTACAGATTTAGCTATATTTGAAACAGGGCATGTTTTTGCAGAAGGTATAGAGCAAAACAATTTAGCAATCTTACTACAGTCAAAATTACTAGATTCAAGCTACTTAAAACAAGACATTCAAAATGACTTTTATGTTCTAAAAGGTCTTTTAGATAAAATAGGTGCAATCTTTAATTTAGAGTTTGAAGTTAAAAAATCAAACGAAAGTGCTGCTTTACACCCGGGTATCCAAGGAACAATCTATTTAAGAAATCAAGTTATAGGTATAATTGGTAAAACACATCCATTAACAGATCAAACATTTGATATTAAAGATTGCTATGTATTAGAAATAAATTTAGATTTTTTAAATGAAAATTATAATGAATTAACATTTGAACAAATTTCTAAATATCCTTCTTTACAAAGAGATATATCTTTTGTCGTATCAAAAACTTATCCAGTAAGTGATATACTAGCAATTATTAAGCAAACAGCGAGAAAATATTTAACAAATATTGAAGTTTTTGATGTTTATGAAGGTGAAAATGTTGAAACTGGAAGTCACTCAGTTGCTATATCAATGACATTTAATGACCCTGTTAAGACATTAGAAAAACAAGATATTGAAAAGATATTAAAATCTGTTCAAAACCGTTTGGAGTTTAACTTTAAGGCAGTGTTTAGAGCATAATTTCAAAACAACTAAAAGTAACCAAAAATTAAGCATTTCTAGTATAATGACTATGAAGGAAGTAATAAAAATATGCTAATATATGACTTTACATATGATGAATTAGAAGAATTTATCTTAGAGCACGGCTATAAAAAGTTTAGAGCCGAGCAAATTTGGAATTGGGTTTATAAACAAAAAGTAGATAGTTTTAAAGAAATGCTGAATTTACCAGATGACTTGATTGAATTACTAACAAGTTCTTTTACATTTGATGTATTAGAACTTGTCATAAAAAACACGAGTCAAGATGGTACAATCAAATTTTTATTTGATTTAAAAGATAGTAATTTAATTGAAACAGTACTCATGAACCACAATTACGGTATGAGTGCTTGTGTTACAACTCAAGTTGGTTGTAACATAGGTTGTAGTTTTTGTGCATCTGGTGTATTAAAAAAGAAAAGAGACTTAACTGCTGGTGAAATTGTTGCACAAATTATTAAAGCGGAAAAAGAATCAGGTGTACGTGTATCAAGTATTGTAATTATGGGTATTGGTGAACCATTTGATAACTATAAGAACTTTGTTAAATTTGTTCAAATAGTGAATCATCCTAAAGGATTAGCAATTGGAGCAAGACATATTACAGTTTCAACCTCTGGACTTGTACCAAAAATTAAAGAGTTTGCTCATCTAGGAGTACAGGTAAACTTAGCTGTATCACTACATGCTCCAACAAATGAAATTCGTTCTAAATTAATGAAAATTAATGATCGTTTCAAAGTTGAAGAAGTTGTAGATGCAATCAAATATTATATTCATGTAACAAATCGTAGAGTAACAATTGAATATATAATGATTCAAGAATTAAACGATAGTGTTGAAACCGCACATGAACTAGCTAAACTACTAAAAGGTATGAATGTTTATGTAAACTTAATACCTTATAATACAGTTAAAGAAGCACCTTATGAACGTTCAAGTCTAGAAAGAAGACAAGCCTTTTATAAAGTGTTAAAGGAACATAAAATTACCGCAGTATTACGTAAAGAACAAGGTCATGATATTAATGCAGCTTGTGGGCAACTACGTAGTCAAAACTTATAAGGAGTTATTTTTTGAATAAAGCTTTAGTTATTAAATTAATCGGTGGACTATACACATTTAAAGACTTATCAACACATGAAACATTTGAAGGTTATGCTAAGGGTAAGTTTAGAAAAATAAGAGTTGATAAAGACTCAAGTTTCAATAAAAACGTCACACAAAAAACAAAAAAAGATACGAAAGATATCGTTTTAAGTCCCAAAGTTGGCGATATTATTGAATATAGTTTTGAATCTGATCAATATATGATTACAGAAGTTTTAGAAAGAAAAAACGAACTTATTAGACCTGATGTTGCAAATATCGATCAAGTTTTGTTAATATTTGCAGCAACAAGACCTGATTTTAGTTTTAATTTACTAGATAAATTTCTGGTTATTTTAGAGTATCATGAACTCAAACCAATTATTATTGTTACTAAAATTGATCTGATGGAAGATGATAGTTTAGATCAATTAAAAGCAAATTTAAAATTTTACGAAGCGTTTTATACCATACACTATGTAAACAGTAAAGCCCGTATTGGATTTGACGCTCTACAAAACGTATTTTTAGATAAAATAACGGTTTTAGCTGGTCAAACAGGTGTTGGCAAGTCTACACTACTAAATGCGTTAAAACCTGATTTAAAACTTAAAACTCAAGAAATCTCATTTGCATTAGGCAGAGGTAAACATACGACCCGACATTTAGAGTTGTTTGAATTTGGTGGGGGATATATTGCAGATACACCAGGTTTTAGTAAACTAGATTTTGAGTTTTATGATTATCAAATTTTAAAAGATTATTTTGTAGATTTTAGATCATTTAGTGAACAGTGTCGATTTGGTCAAAATTGTTTACACATTAGTGAACCTGATTGTATGGTTAAAAACCAAATAAAATATGGTAAGATATTAAGTTCAAGATATGAAAGTTATTTAAACTTCGTAGAACAATTAAAAAATAAAAAAGAAAAGTACTAGGAGGATAGGTAAAACATGAAAGTCGCACCGTCTATATTAACTGCAAATTTTATTCGTCTAGAAGATGAATTAAAATCAGTAGAAAAAGGATCAGATTATATTCATGTGGATGTCATGGATGGCCACTTTGTACCAAACATTAGTTTTGGTCCTGCAATCGTCTCACAAATAGGTGATTTAACCTCATTACCAATGGATATTCATTTAATGGTTGAATTTCCACTAGACTGGATTGATAAAGTAATTTTTCCTACAACTGAATTTATTACAATTCATGCCGAATGCAATCGTTTCAAAGAAAGTATTCGCAGAATTTTATATTTAGGAAAAAAAGCAGGGATTGCTATTAAACCAAATACGCCAGTTGATGTAATCAAACCATATTTAGATCAACTTGATCTAGTTTTAGTCATGGGTGTTGAACCAGGTTATGGCGGACAAGTTTTTATTCAAAGTCAATTAGATAAAATTAGAGAATTAGCAGAGCTTAAAAAAGAAAACAACTACCGTTATGAAATTCAAGTTGATGGTGGTATCAACCAGTCCACAGCAAAGCAAGTTAAAGATGCTGGTGCTACTATAGTTGTAGCAGGTACATATATTTTTAATTATCAAGACCGTGAAGAAAGAATTCAGTCTTTAAAATAAGATGAATATTTTTATTGTTGTATATCCTACAGTAAACAATTTAAATCAATTTATTAATGAAGATGACTATGTAATTGCAGTTGATAGAGGTTTAGAAGATGCATTAAGTCAAAATATTAAAGTGGATTTAGCAATTGGTGATTTTGATTCTTTAATGAATACAGATTTATTAAACAATTTAAATACTATTAAACTAAATTCTGTAAAAGATGAAACTGATACAGAAAATGCTATTATGCACGCTAAAACTTTAAATCCAGACCATATCTATATTTTAGGGGGTATAGGTGGATTAAGATTTGAGCATAGTTATGCAAATTTTCTACTGGTTGATGCATATGAAAAGCTTACATTGATAACAAATGAATCTAAAATATATAAAGTTGGTAAAGGTGTTCATATAACTGATTTTAAAGGCTATATTAATATCTTTACCAATAGGGTTTCAAAAATTAATTTAAAAGGTTTTAAGTATCCACTCAAAAACTATAAACTTCAACCAATATCAAGAATTGGTATTTCTAATGAACTAATAGATGAGGTTGGGGTAATTGAAGTACTTAGTGGTGAAGTTATTGTAATTGAGTCCAAAAAAGACCAATAAAAAAAGGCACATTGTGCCTTAGTTTATCTACTCTACTTGATTAATTAAACGCGCTCTAACTCTAATTTTTTTAGAGCCTTTGCTGAAATTTTAACTTTCTTGACATTTCCATTCTCATCTTTGATACGGACAGTCTGTAAGTTTGCCTTCCATGTACGACGGCTTGCGTTTAACGCATGACTGCGTTTATTACCAAATGATGTAGTTTTACCAGTTACGTAGCATTTTGCCATAGTATCACTCCTTTATTGCCTTATTAAGTTTAACATAATATAAATTAAATTGCAATAAAATTTTTAATTAATTTTCGAAAGAATTAATAATGTAAAAATACCCCCATTTTATGTGATAACTTGCATTTTCAAATATGTGGTATAATGTAGCCGTATCATGTATATAACACATATTGCATTTTTAAAAAAATATGATATACTTATAAACGTTCGAAACTGGAACCACACCAAACATAAAATAAAAATAAAACTAACTTAATCAAACATTCACTATATAAAAATGGTGAATCGGAGGAAAAATATGTCTAATAAAAAAATTAGTGGTGATCTCTTTAAAAAGATGGTCACTAATGGGGCTATCCACTTAAAAAATAATCACAAAGAAGTGGACCACCTTAACGTGTTTCCTGTACCAGATGGTGACACGGGGACAAATATGCAAATGACAATGATGGCAGGTATCAAAGAGGTATCGGCTGATCAATCAAATTCGATTGTAGATGTTTCAAAGATTTTATCCAGAGGTTTATTAATGGGCGCAAGAGGTAACTCTGGCGTAATCCTTTCACAATTCTTCAGAGGGCTTTACTCTGAAATCTCTAAAATTAATAATGGATCACTTACTATTAAAGAATTCATTCAAGCTTTAGTGGGTGGTTATCAAATGGCATACCGTGCTGTTATGGATCCTGTTGAAGGAACTATTTTAACTGTGGTTAGAGAATCTGCTGAAAGAGTATTAAAAGACCAAAAGAAATTTACAACAATCGAAGAGGTATTAAAAGCATATTTGTTACAAGCAAAAGAAACATTAATTAAAACACCAGAATTATTACCTGTATTAAAAGAAGCAGGTGTAGTTGACTCTGGTGGTGCAGGGTTCATTAAGATTATTGAGGGTATGCTAATGGCACTTGAAGGTCAAATCTTAACTGAACAAGATGCGGCAGCAGTTACTATAGGTGGAAACCCAGAATATGTAGGTGCTCATAATTTAGGTGAGGTTGATATTAAGTTTGGTTACTGTACTGAATTTATTGTTCAACTATTTGATTGGGAAAATTTTGACCAAAACAGTGTTAGAGAACCACTTGAACAAATGGGTGATTCTTTAGTTGTTGTTACGGATGAAGATTTACTTAAAGTTCATGTTCATACAAATCAACCAGGTGTTGCATTAACACTTGCTCAAAAATTTGGTGAATTAAAAACTATTAAAGTAGAAAATATGCGTACACAGCATGGTACTATTATGGGAACAGAAAATCTACATGAAGGCCACAAACATGAAACACCCCATTCACCAAAGGTCAAAAAAGCAAGATCTAAATATGGATTAATTGCTGTAGGGCAAGGTGAAGGTATTAAAGCTGCGTTTAAAGAATTAGGTGTTGATTATATTATTGATGGTGGTCAAACAATGAATCCACCAACAGAAGATTTTATTAAAGCAATTGAAGCAGTAAATGCTGATAATGTAATTATCTTCCCAAATAACTCTAATATTATATTAACTGCAGAACAAGCAGCTAGTTTAACTGAAAACCAAACAATTTCTGTTTTAAAAACAAAAACTGTTGCACAAGGATATACTGCTTTAATCTCATTTGATCCAACTGCTACAATTGAAGAGAATACTGAAACTATGCTAGATGTTGTAAATAATATGAAATCTGGTGAGGTTACATATGCTGTTAGAGATACTGAAATGCATGGTGTCCAAGTTAAAAATGGCGACTACATTGGTATTTCAAAATCTAAAATTATTGTATCTTCAAATGATCGATTAAATACAGTTAACAAACTCTTGGAATTTATGATTTCTGAAGAATCTGAAATAGTAACACTGTTCGTAGGTAACGATGTTAGTGAAAATGAAGTTGATCAAGTTGTTGAGTTCATCGCATCTATTAATGAAGATTGCGAAGTTGAAACAATTGAAGGAAAACAAGATATTTACGCATACATCATTGCAGTAGAATAATTAATACTAAAATTAAATATAAGAATGATTTGGAAGCTATATCTTTTTTAGATTGGCTTCCAAGTTTTTCTGTCTTTATATAGATATGCTCGGGTGGTGAAACGGTATACACGCTACCTTGAGGTGGTAGTGGGAGAAATCCTGTGAGGGTTCAAATCCCTTCCCGAGCACCAAAACTAACAAAAAAACGCCTATAGGGTGTTTTTTTTATTAATCTACCTTGAAATATAAACTGCACATGTCATTTATGGTAAAATAACATTATACGTATTCGTATAAAATATTTTAAACTTCATAAGGAGATTATTTTAGTCATGTTATTTAGAAAAAACGATACAGTTATATTTTTTGGAGATTCAATTACCGCTAAGGGTAAAACGAAAATAGAGGATGCACCAAAAAACGAAACAATTGGTAATGGTTTTGTCAGTTTTATTAATGCTTATCTATTAATACATCATCCGAAATTAAATATTAGAATAATAAATCAAGGTATAAGTGGAAATAAAACGCCTGATTTAATTCAACGAATTGATGATGATCTTCTAGCCTTTAATCCCAACTGGGTTATAACAATGATTGGTGCTAATGATGCTTGGCGCCAAGTAGATTTTCCTCAAAATCCTAAGTTTTGGATAACTGATGAAATGTTTTCAAATAATATTGAAGAACTTATTGTTACATTAAAATCAAACAATATCAATCAAATACTTATAAGTCCTTTTATGATAGAAAAAAACGATTTAGATCCACTTAAAATAATTATTAACCGTTATGCTAAAATTATGGAAGAACTTTCTATTAAACACAACATACCATTTATACATATGCAAAAAGCTTTTGATAAATTACTAGTAGATGCCAATTCTTACACTTTATCAAAAGATCGCATGCATCCAAATGTTGCAGGACATTTATTTATTAGTGAAGAGATTATTAAAGTTTTAGAAAATAAGTAAAATAGGGGGTTCATATGTCAAATATTAAAGTAACAATTAAAGACATAAATACATTAAGACTCGAAGAAAATGCAAAAATAGGGGATACAATTGATCTTAAATCACTTCATTCTGTAGATGATACGTTTATAATTAATGCAATTAATCAAAAAAAGGATGAGGTCTATAAGCAATTACTTTCTAATGTAAGAAAAGAAAATGAAACTGCAATAGAACTTTCATTAGCAAAAGAAAAACAACTTTTCGAACAAGAAAAAAACTTACTAAATAACAAATTAATAGAACTAAAGAATCAATTAGAAAATCAAAATAAAACACATAATCAAGCCAATGAATTTTTGAGAAAAGAACTAAATGCTAGTTTTGAGCTTGAAAAACAAAGATTATTAAACGAGATAAATAGTTTAAAGGAAACACATGAGCAAAAAGTTAAAAACATTGAACTCATGACAAGACAAAATCTTGAATCAATATATAAAGATAAACTAAATGAAAAAGATTTAATGATACAAGAACAACGCCTAAAATTAGAATCTAATCTCACAAAACATCAATTATCAATATCTGAGACAAAGCAAAAATATGAAGAACAAATATTTAACCAACAAAAAGAAATAGAAAATTTAAAACGTGAACGTTCATTAAGAAATATTAAACAAATAGGCGAAGACTTAGAAAATTGGTGTAATGAACAATTTAAATCAATTTCACTTTATGGATTTAAAACATCTACTTTTGAAAAAGATAATACATCTATTCGATATGATGGTGAAACAAAAGGTACCAAAGGGGACTATATATTTAAAGTATTTAACAATAATAAACATGACATTTTATTAACAAGCGCCATGGTTGAAATGAAAAGTGAAGCACTTGAATCTGAAACAAAAAAGAAAAATAGTGATCACTATAAAAAATTAAATGATGACCGTATGAAAAAAGGATTAGAATATGCCATATTAGTAAGTGAGTTAGAATATAATTTAGAGTCTGATGCACCTATATATGTTGTAGATGGTTATGAAAAAATGTATGTTGTTAGACCTCACTTTTTCATCACGCTCCTTGGCGTTATTGAATCTATTGGTATGAAATATGCAGATATTATTACAGAAAAAGAAGCTCAAAGAATTGAGTTTAAAGAATCACTCTTAATTTTAGAAGAGTTTGAAAATTTTAAATCTGAAATATTAGATCGTTCATTAAAACATATTGAAACTCAAGTTCTGGATATACAAAAGAAAACAGAAACAATTATTTCAAGTGCAAATTCAATTTCTTCAAGTGTTAGAGTAATTGTTGATACGCACCTAAATACAGTTAAAAACAAAATTAATACATTTTCAATTAATAAAGTTCTTAAACATATAGATAAAATCTAAAATAAACTATAAAAATATGTATCCATTGAAAAAAAACCTAAAAAAGTTATAATAGTAGTATAGACAAGTTAAATATCCCATAATTAATATAAATCAGAAGTTTTTATAATAAAATTGGGATTTTTTCAAATGTCGTGGTAATATAAATTTTAGGTATGAACCTTATTTGGAGGTATAAATTATCATGAATGACATGCTTGTATCATTATACAATCTAGATTATAAGAAAGTACAATTAGAAGAAAACATTGAAATTAAACGTCTATTATCACCAAATAGTGATCAATTAATTTCATTTATAGAAACTAATTTTACTAAAAACTGGGCATCTGAGGCTAAGGCTGCGGTGTATAAAAATCAGCCAACGTGTTTTGTTGCTATAAGTGGTAATAAAATTGTTGGTTTTTCTCTATATGATGCAACAGCTAAAGGATATTTCGGACCAATTGGTGTTGATCCACTATACCAAAGAAAGAATATTGGCAAGTCCTTAATTATACATACATTAGAAGCGATGTATCATGATGGTTATGGTTATGCAATCATTGGAAGTGTTGGTGAAAGTGTTCAACCATTTTATGAAAAAAGTGTTCATGCGATTAAAATAGATAGAAATAAAAATATATATGAAAGACTTATAAGAGGTAAATAAGATGAATATTCAAGTATTTGAAGATAAAAACGAATTATACAGCACAGTTGCTGAATATTATATAAACTATATCAATCAAAAACCAAACGCTATATTGGGACTAGCAACTGGAACAACACCAATTCCATTATATAAAAATCTAATTCAAGCATATAAGAATGGAAGAGTAAGTTTTAAAGATATTACGACATTTAATTTAGATGAATATATTGGGCTACCTCAAACGCATAAAGAATCATATTACAGTTTCATGAGACATCAATTATTCAATCATATCGATATAAATCTAAATAACACACATATTCCAAGTGGAATATTAGAACCAAATGAAGCAATCAAAGTATACCAAAGTCAATTAAGTAAACATCAAATAGATGTTCAATTATTAGGGATTGGTTCAAATGGTCATATCGGATTTAATGAGCCAGGTACCTCATTTGAATCTACAACTCAAATCACTCAACTTGCTGAATCAACAATTAAAGATAATTCAAGAATGTTTGATTCTATTGAAGAAGTTCCTACAAAGTCAATTACAATGGGTATTAAAGATATTATGATGGCAAACCAAATTATTGTAATTGCAACAGGGTTAAATAAAGCAGATGCAGTTTTAAAAATGATTGAAGGTCCAGTAAATGAATCCCTACCTGCTTCAATTTTACAAAAACACTCAAATGTACTAGTATTCTTAGATAAAGAAGCTGCTAGCAAGTTAACTAAATAGGAGAATAATAAAAATGACATTAAATAAAAAATTAGTACTAGATCCAACATATGAACCAGCAATACATTACATCAATGGATTCAAGGAAAGTGTAAAAGCATCAAATAACTATGAACCTCTAACGGTTGTTGTAGAGCGTATGGACGGTTTAAGTGAAAGTTATAGTGCAAACATTTTTAAAAGTGAAGACAAATTTAATGAAAACTTAATTTTTGTTAATCGATTAGTCAAAGCACTACTTTGGATTTATGGTGGATATAAAGTAACCATCGTAGGTAATGAAAAAATATTTAAAGCAGTTAAAAAAACATATCTTGAAGGTGATAGATTATTCGACTCAAAATTTATGAGTCGTATATATGGAAAAGACTTTGAGGTATTACATAGTCAAACATTACCTGAAATTAAAACCTTAGATCAAGCAATCGGTAAACATTTAAAAGGGAACCGTATCGGGTTTGATGCAGGGGGTTCTGATATGAAAGTATCAGCTGTTGTTGATGGGACTCCAATATTTAGTACAGAAGTTGTTTGGTTTCCAAAACTAAATAGTAATCCTGAGTATCATAAAGAACATATTAGAAAAGTTATTCAACTTGCTGTCGATAAACTTCCAAGTGTAGATGCATTAGGTGTTTCAAGTGCAGGTGTCTACATTCATAATGAAGCAAGAGTAGCGAGCTTATTTATTGAAGTTAACGATGATGATTTTGATAAATACGTAAAAAATATTTATATTGATATAGCAAAAGAATTAAATGTTCCTCTTGAGGTTGCAAACGATGGAGATGTTACTGCACTTGCAGGGTCAATGAGTTTAGGGAAAAATAACTTACTTGGAATTGCTATGGGTACATCTGAAGCAGTTGGTTATATTAATAAAAATGGAAATGTTACTGGTTGGTTAAATGAGTTAGCGTTTGTTCCGGTTGATTTTCAAGAAAATGGACCACAAGATGAATGGAGTTTAGATTTTGGTACAGGTAATAAATATTTTAGTCAAGATGCAGTTATTCGTTTAGCTGAGAAATCAGGTATAACATTCGATAATGAAATGCCACTTGCTGAAAGATTAAAGGTTGTTCAAAATTTAGATGAACAAAGTTCAACTTACCAAAACATTTACAAGACAATCGGTACATACTTAGGATACACACTTGCATATTACTCAGAATTCTACTTCATTGAAGAAGTGTTACTATTAGGTAGAGTAACATCAGGACTTGGTGGACAAATAATTGTTGAAGTAGCAAAAGAAGTACTTGATAAAGAATTTAAAACATTAAGTAAACAAATAAATATTTCATTACCAGATGAAAAAGCGCGCCGTGTTGGACAGTCTGTTGCAGCAGCAAGCTTAGTAAAATTATAAGAGGATAAAACAATGAATAAATATAATAAAAATACTGAATTTTATATTCCAGATAACGTAGATTTTGAAACAGCAATTAAAAGAACAACTCATATGGCAGTACTAGCTCACCATGATGATATTGAAATTGGTGCAATTGATGGTGTTTTACAAACATTTCAAAAACCTGATAAATGGTTTTTTGGTGTGGTTGTAACTGATGGTTCAGGTTCATCTCGTGGTGGTAATTATGCACACTATACAAATGAAGAGATGATGAAAGTTCGTAACCTTGAACAAAAAAAGGCAGCTTATTTAGGTGAATATGGTCTTCAAGCATTTATTAACTCCCCATCAAGCCAAACAAAAGATCCAAATGATAAAGAAGTCATTAAAGAAATCAAACAAATGATTCTAGATGCAAATCCAGAAGTTATCTATACTCATAACTTAGCGGATAAACATGATACACATATCGGTGTTGTAACAAAAACAATTCGTGCAATTCGTGAAATCCCAATGGAACTGCGTCCTAAAAAATTATATGCTGTAGAAGTGTGGCGTGACCTTGACTGGCTAAATGATGAAGAAAAGGTTGCATTTAGTGTAGGCGGTAGACCAAACTTAACAAATAGTTTAGTTGAAGTGTTTGATTCACAAATAGACGGAGCTAAACGCTATGATCTAGCAGCAATTGGTAGAAGATTAGCTAATGCAACATTCTCAAATGCGCATGCAGTTGATCAATCAGATCAAGTAGTTAATGGAATGGACTTAACACCATTAATTTTAGATGATTCCATTGACATGGTTACATTTATACTAGAAGCAATTGACCGTTTTAAATTAGATGTAGAAAATAAAATTAGAAAAATGTTATAAGTATTAACCTATAAAAAAATAATGTTTAAAGGATAAAAAATGTTTACCATAGATGACTTACAAAAATTATATAATTCATCTAACTATATTGTCTTTTTTGGTGGTGCCGGAGTTTCAACTGAATCAGGTATCAAAGACTTTAGAGGTGAAAATGGTTTATATAAGGAGAAGTTTAAAAACTATAGACCTGAAGACATTTTATCTAAATCATTTTTCTTTAATCATACAAAAGATTTTTATGAATACTATAAAACACATTTTTTAAATCCCAATATCAAACCTAATAAAGCACATGACTGGTTAGCTAAAGCTGAACTAAAGGGCAAAATAAAATCTGTAATTACACAAAATATAGATGGACTTCATCAAATGGCTGGCTCTAAAAATGTAATTGAATTACATGGATCAGTTCACCGGTATTATACTGTTAAAAAGAATCAACCAATTGATGGACTCCCTATTATTATAAAAACAGAGGGCATACCTAAGGATACTGATGGTGACATTATTAAACCAGATGTTACATTATATGAAGAACCGCTTGATACTAAAGTAGTTTCAAATGCTATTATGGAAATTAATAAAGCAGATCTTTTAATTATTGCAGGAACTTCTCTAACGGTTTATCCAGCAGCAAGTTATATTCAATATTTCAAGGGTGAAAATATTGTAGTAATTGATCGAATGCCTATGAATTTTAAAAACTTTCTACAAGGTAATGTTGGAGAAATATTAAGTAAAATAAAAATATAAATATTATACAGACAATAGACATGATGATTATTCGTGTCTATTTTTTTACGTATTTTTACAACAATTGAAGGAAAACTCCAAAAAACTATAAAAAATAATAAATTTGCTTGTAATCGTTTTCAACATATGATAAACTTTAGGTGAAATAAAACTCCAAAATTAAACAAGATGTTGAAAATATGCTCCAAAGGTGGAAAAAGCAAATGGATGAACGTAGAAATGCACTGTTTAAACGTTATCAACCTTACATTGATAAATTGTCAAAAACAGAACTAATTATTCACAATTATGTTGTTGGAAATCCAGAACAAGTAATTTACTCAGCAATCAGTCAATTATCAAACTTACTTGAAGTGGGAGAAGCAACTATTTTACGCTATGTAAAGAAGATGGGGTTTGATGGTTATGCATCATTTAAACTTGAACTATTTAAAGAGTTTGATGCAACTAAAGAAATAACTAATAAACCTTATATAGAACAAATTGCTTCAAACATGGAAACAACCATTCAAGAAACTAAGGCACGTATTAATGAAAAAGAAATTGATAAAGCGGCACATCTTATACTGAATAGTAAAAAAGTATTAGTGATCGGCCAAGGTGCATCACATATTAGTGCTCAAGACACTTTTTCAAGATTAATACGCATTGGAATTGATGCAGTCGTCGTACATGATACGCATTTACTGTATATGTATACATCAATTCTAAATCCAGATACAGTAGTAATTAGTTACACCTTCTCAGGTGAAACAAAAGAAATTGTTAAAGCCTCTGAGCTTGCTAAAAAATCCGGATGTAAAGTTATAGGTATTACAAACTATGAGAAATCTGCAATTTCAAATTTATCAGATGTTACATTATACACGAGTGGTTATGAACAAAATCTACAAGGTGGTGTATTAAGTTCAAAAATTTCACAATTATTTATATCAGATGTATTAATCACACGTTGTAGTTTATTAAATGAAGAAAAATCATTAGAAAATATTAGAAAGACAACTCAATCGTTATTTGACTAGGAGGACATATGGCAGTCACATTAGAAGTAATTAAAAACAAAGAACGTTTTAATCAAAAATTAGATTCACAATTAATTAAAGAAGCACTGGATTATAGTATTAAATCAATTGATCATAGATTAGAAACTTATGGATCAGATTTATTTCCAACAGCAAACAGTAGAAATAACAAATATAAACCAATAGATAACCTATTTTTCCCAGCAGAAAAAAATCCTGATAACTGGACAACTGGTTTCTGGAGTGGGCAAATTTGGTTAGCATATCAATACACTCAAGATAATAAATACAAAAAAATTGGTCAAAGACATTCGGAAATATTTAAAGAAAGAATGGATAATTACTATAATGGACACAGAAAATTATCAGACCTAGATCATCATGACATTGGATTCTTATACTTACTATCAACAAAGGCTGATTATCAATTAACAGGATCCCTTAAGGCACTTGAAACAACGCTTCAAGCATCTGAATTATTAATGAACCGTTATGTTGATAAAGCGGGTATATTACAAGCTTGGGGTGATATGAATAACCCGCTACAACGTGGAAGAATCATTATTGACTGTAATATGAACACACCACTTCTATATTTTGCAAGCAAGCATAAAAATGATCCAAAATATGCAAATGCTGCAACAAACCACTTAAATCAAGCAGCTAAAACATTAGTTAGAAGCGATGCAAGTACATACCATACATTCTTCTTTGATACAGAAACAGGAGAACCTAAATATGGAAACACATTCCAAGGTTATAGCGATGATTCATCTTGGGCAAGAGGTCAGGCTTGGGGAATCTTAGGATTTGCATTAGCTTATGGATATAACAAAGAGCAAATATTCTTAGAAAGATCAAAACAAACAGCACACTACTTTCTAAATCGTTTACCTAACGATTTAGTATGTAACTGGGACTTGATTTTCTTAGAAGATAATGGTCAAAGAGATACATCTGCAGCAGCAATTGCAGCGATTGGATTATTAGAATTATCTAAATATGCTAGTGATCCAATATATAAAGATGCAGCAGTTAGTATTACACATGCATTAATTAAGCATTATATGGGTAGTGATTTAGAAGGATTAGTTAAGTCAGGCGTCTATCACTATCATGGAAATCTAGGCATTAATGAATATTTAGTTTATGGCGATTACTTTTTCATGGAACTATTACTAATGCTTCATCAAGATATAAAATCTTTCTGGAAATAAAGATAATATAATCTAGTTTAAACTTTAGAAAGGAAAAAGTATTCAGCATTAAAAAATAAGTTGAATACAAATAGAAACATGTCAAAGATAAAACGAAATTTTAAAAATAATTGGCAAATATATTTGATGATTCTTCCTGTATTTATTTGGATTGGAATATTCGTACTACAACCATTCTTCTTAAATATCATTATTTCGCTACAAGATTATCAACCGGACTTAAATATTACTGGAAGTACATTTGTAGGATTTAGCAATTATGCCACATTCTTTAGTGGAGGTAACTTTTGGAAATTACTTTCTAATACACTATCCATTAATATCCTAACCTTATTAATTGGGTTTCCTGCAGCAATCTTTGTTGCAATAATGCTTTATGAAAGTGAATCTAAATGGCTTAGAAATATTACACAAACAGCTCTATTCTTACCGTTTTTCATCTCTGCTGTTGTTGTTTCAGGAATAGTGGTTGAGTTTTTAAAAGCTGATACTGGTGTAATTACAAGTATTTTAGAGGTGTTTGGAGTTCCAAGGGAAGCGCACCTTTCAAATCCAAATTATTTTAGACTGATATATGCATTAATGGATTTATGGCAAACATTAGGTTATAACACGTTAATTTATTATGCAGCATTAATTATGATCGACTCAACATTATATGAAGCTGCAAGAATTGATGGTGCTAATAAATTTAAACAAATTATTCATATTACAATTCCAAGCATTATGCCTTTAATTATTACCACTCTTTTACTAAAAATTGGTCGTATTATGCAGCTTGGTTATGAAAAAGTTTTACTTCTACAAAACAATGGTAACTTGCCAGTATCAGAAATTATTAGTACATATGTCTATAACATCGGCCTTGCACCACGAGTTGGATTTCCAAACTATGGTGTTGCGGCAGCAGTAGGTATATTTGATGCAGTCATTGCAGTAGCATTAATATTTGCATCTAATAAAATCGCTAAGAAATTGTCAGGTACAAAACTATGGTAAAACGTAAAAATAAAAGTTCATTTGCTAGATTAGATCTATCAGAAAAAATCTTTAAAATTGGTAATGGAGTTTTACTAATTATACTTGCATTACTGGTGATCTATCCAATTTGGTACATCATTATAAGTTCTATTAGTCAACCTGTATTATTTGATATTGCATCTACTAAAAATCCATTAATTTTAATTCCACAAGGATTTACATTAGATTATATTGTAGAGCATTTTCAAAATTCAGATATATGGAGAGCCTACGGTAACACATTTATCTATACATTTGGTGGTGTTGGACTGAGTATGGTTTTATCAATCTTAGCAGCTTATGTGATGAGCATTAAATTTAAAGGAAATAAATTAATAAGTATAATCGTAACACTTACAATCTGGTTTAGACCGGGTATGATTGCTACATACATTAATATAGATAACCTTGGTTTAATGGGCAGCCGTTGGGGATTAATATTACCATTTGCTTTCTCAGGATTTAATGTCATCTTATTAACTATGGGCTTTAAAGGTATACATCAAGATATCTTAGAAGCTGCAGAAATTGATGGTGCAAATCATTTCCAAAAACTATGGCATGTAGTCATACCAAATGCATTACCATCTATTACAACTGTTGCATTATTCTATGCAATTGAACGCTGGAATGGTTATTTCTGGGCAGAGGTAGTACTTTTAGATGATACACTTTATCCACTCCAAGTGTTGGTAAAAAAGATGTTAAACTCCGGTGGAGACTCCGCATCACTATTTGAAGGATTGGTCTCAGCTTATGCATTAATTGTTATTGCAGTAGTTCCTGTATTAATTGTCTTCCCATTCATTCAAAAATACTTTAAAAAAGGAATCATGGAAGGTTCAGTAAAATAATAAAAAATAATAAAAGAAGAGGTAAAAAAATGAAATTAAACGTATTATACAATAATCATCCAGAGGATGTAAAAAAATATGACACTCAAACGCTAAGAGATAGATTCTTAGTTGAACAAATATTTGTTAAAGATGAGGTAAGCTTTTCTTATTCTCACCATGACCGTTTTATATTCGGTGGTGTATTACCTGTTGATGGACCGGTTGTCTTACCTGTAACCAAAGACTTAGGAACTAACTACTTCCTAGAGCGCCGTGAAATGGGAATTATTAATGTAGGTGGCGACGGTTTTATTGAAGTTGATGGTAAACGTTATGATATGGTTACACAAGATGGATTATATTTATCAAAAGGAACAAAAGATGTAGTCTTCCATTCACTAGATAAATCAAATCCAGCTAAATACTGGATTAACTCAGCACCAGCTCATAAAGAATTACCAAATGTTCATATTCCATTTAAAGATGCAGTACCTACACCAATGGGTAATGATCAATCATTAAACAAAAGAATTATTTACAAATACTTAAATCCAGCAGTACTTGAAACATGTCAACTACAAATGGGATTAACACAGTTAGAAGATGGTAATGCATGGAACACAATGCCTGCACATACACATGATAGAAGAATGGAAGTTTATTTCTACTTCAATCTACCACAAGACGGTATCGTATTCCATTTAATGGGTAAACCAGAAGAAACTAGACATATTGTTATGAAAAATGAACAAGCTGTTGTATCACCATCATGGAGTATTCACTCAGGATTTGCAACGGCATCCTATACATTTATTTGGGGCATGGTTGGTGAAAACCAAACATATGATGATATGGATGCAATTAAAACAACGGATTTAAAATAAAACTTAAGTTCACACTAAAAAAGGATAAAAAAATATGAAAAAATTACTATCAATCATGTTAGTAGCATTATTTGCACTAGTTCTAGTAACGAATCAATCATTCGCATTAGAAAAAACTTACTTATATAATGGTGTTAACCATGAATTTGGCACCAAAGAAGCTAAAACTGTTTATAACGCAGAATTAACTACAACGACACCTGTTACATTTACAGGTGAGAGTGCATTAACTAGTATTACAAAAACAACTTCATCACCAAATGCAGTACTTGCAAATCTTACAATCGAAAATGATACACAACTTAATCAAAATGTTTATAGTTTAAATACAAGCAATATAAGTGGTGTAACAAGTGGCAACGCAATTTCAGAGATGAAAATGGGTAGATTAGCAAATGTAGTTGCAGCTGATGATAATTCAACTGGTAATTCAACTGCACTACATTTAGATATTAATTATGTAACATACGAAGTAAGCTGGTTCCAATTATTCGCTAGAAATGGTGGTAAAATTGGTGGAGCAAACACAAATGTATTAGGTAAAATTATGCATATGCGTTGGATTAGTGGACCAGGAACAAATCTATATTTTGGTAATGCCGATTCAGCAAATGCAACAAACTATAACCTTCCAAATACAAACTTTAAATTATGGGAAGATTTCTCTATTAATAAATGGTATAAATTAGTCATCGTATTAAATGACAATGGTGCTAAAGAACAAGATTCAATTGATTATTTTGTTGATGGTAAACACATGTTTACTAAAGTGGGTTTAGCTGTTGATTTTAATCAAAATATCGAAGACTTAACAATTACTCAACAAGCATCAGGTGCAAAATCAAATCAAATCAAATTTGCACATATTTATACAACAAAGTTAAACCGTGCAACACAAATTAATGCAGCAAATAAAACAGTAACAACAGGAGAAGAGTTTCAATACGAATTAGACCTTGTTGGCCCAAATGTAGATAATAGAGTAACATTTGATCAATATGATGTTCAAATTGAAAATGAATCAATTCTTACATATGATGCACAATCAAACAAATTCTTAGCACTTAATGTAGAAGAGGCAACTTCAACAAATGTAACATTTACATTAACATCTACTAAAGATGAAGAACCTGCAATTGCAAAAACAGTAAGTGTTACAGTTGAACCAACAACTGAGGATATCTTACCTACATCTGTAAATCAAGAAAATTTATTAGGTGATTTAAAATTAGTAGTTGGTGAAAGACTAAATTTAAATGGATTATTTAGTGTAAGCCCTGAAACAACTACAAATAAAACATTAACATATACAATCACTGACTTATCAAATGATGTTGTTAGTGTTCAAGGAAATGAACTTGTTGGGGTATCAGCAGGAAGTAAACAATTAACTGTTACATCAGTTGCAGATCCAACTAAAACAATCACAGTAAATATAGAAGTAAAAAATGCAATTATTGAAGGATTAAATGACTTTAATATTGCAACAACATACCCAGAATCTAATCCAACAAACTTTATTGATGGATGGGCATCACGTGGTTCAGGTTCAAAAACTTATGGCCTTGTTGATATGTATTTAGATCCAGTATTTGGAGTTGTACCTAGAATTAATGGTGCAGGACTAGCAGCAAATGCTGGTGCAACAACAATATTTAACAGAATATTATTTAATGAAGAAACACCATTTGTTGCTGATAAAGATTATATCTTAAGAGGATATATAAAAGTTGAAGGTACAAACTTAGGTAGTCACCGTGGTGAAGTAAAAATCTTAGTACTAAAAGAAGGTAATACTGCACTTGGTAGTGCACTTCCTTATACAACAGCTTTCCAACTTGCAAACAATGCAGGTAATCAAGACAGATGGGTATACTTTGAAACATCACCAATTAATGCTGACATATTAGCAGGTGCAATTGGTTTCCAAATAGAAGCTATTTCTTGGAATAGCAATGATGGAGCGAATGTATCATTTGCTAACTTTGGATTTGTAGAACAAGATACAGTTCAAATGATCAGTTCACAATTTGTTTACAATAACGAACTGGCAACAGATATGACAGCTAATTTAAATGATGAATTACAATTTGGTATTAAATATGTTCCAAGTAAAGCAACATCAGATGTTTTATATCAAACATCAAACGAAGAAGTTGCAACAGTAGATGCAAACGGACTAGTTAAAATTGTAGGTTACGGTACAGTAGAAATTTCTTCAACTGTAAACACAGTAACAAGTACTATAACAATTACTGTACAAAATCCTGTAAACTCAATTGTTGTTGATAAAAATGAATTAGACATCATTGCTGGTCAAAATGGAGTTGTAAATGTAACAATCAATCCAGCAGATTATACAGATGTTATTGAAGTGATTGTTGAAAATGATGCAGTTATTTCATATACATTTGTTGAAGGTCAACTTACAATTACAGGTAAATCAATAGGTAGTTCAAAAATAACTGTAAAAGTTCAAGGTAAAGCAATCGAACAAGTTATTGATGTTACAGTATTAGACGTACCTGTTACAAATATCACATTACGTGTAGATGGTGAAGAAGTTACATCCCTAAATGGTGTGGAAACATCATCAATCACATTACAAGCTGTTGTATCACCTGTAACAAGAGTAGATAAAACAGTTACTTATCAATCATCTAATGAATCTGTATTTACAGTATCAGCATCAGGTGTTATTACACTTCTAGCACCAGGAACTGCAGAACTTACAGTAAAAGCTGGTGACTTTGAAAAAGTAGTAGAAGTTACAGTTACAGCAGAGCAAGTACTTGCAACTGACATCATTGTTGATGTGGAATCACTTACATTAAAAGTTGATGGAAAAGGAAAAATTAATGCTACATTAAATCCAACAAACGCATCAGGCACAATAAGTTTTACATCATCAAACCCATCTGTTGTAACAGTTGATGAAGCAGGTAATGTTACTGCAATTTCAAGTGGTGAGGCACAAATTATTATTACAAGTGGTGTTTTAAGTCAAACAGTTGATGTAGTAGTTGAACAAGAATCAACAAGTTCAAATAATTCATTAATTGTAATACTTTCTTCAATCGGTGCAGTCATACTACTAGCAGGAGCTACAGCGTTTATAATCGTTAAAAAGAAAAGAGTTGTTTAAAAATTATGATAAAAATATCAAGTAAAATTTTAATAATTCTAAATCTATTTATTATAAGTTTTTTGATATTTGGAAATAATCTAGTATATGGGGTAACGGAAGTTGCCCCTATCCTGGTTATAGATGGTCAAACCATCGAACTAGATGTCGCAGATACTTATATACTTGAAGATAAGTTTTTTGGTTATGTTTCAGATAAAGAAAACCTGATTTGGAATGTTATTGATAATGATGCAATATATTTTGTTGAAGAAACATTTAAAATATATGCTTTAAGTGCAGGTGAGGCAGTTATTTCTGTAAAATCAGCAGATAATTTACTATCATCAGAATTCACTATTGTTGTCAAAAAAGTTAATTTATATCCACAAGGTGATTTTGAACATTTCGCTTCAAACTCACAATGGACTGCAAGTAACCAATCAATTAATGATTGGAGATTATATACAGGTAATGCACCGGTTACAGAAAACCAAATTGTTAAAATTGATGAGGTCATGCGTGATGGTTTATTAACTAAAACAGTACATGCTGAACATAAAGAAATTGCTTATAGTACAATTTATAGTCATGTAGAACTACCTGGACCAGGATATTATTATGTAGAGTTTGATATGAAGGGTGAAGATATTAGAAACCAAAGAGTATTTGGGCGTTTCAATGTCAATCAACCAACAGCAACTCAAACAATTGGAATGAATGGAACATTTGATTGGCAATCATTTAGATCAGATGTTGTTGAAGTGACAGGTCAAACCTTACAAGTCGAACTTTATGGTGCAAACTATATTGGTAAAACTTGGTATGATAATGTTGCAATTTATAGAACAGTTAAAAAAGATTATTTTGGTTACGAACTGAATACAAATTTAATTAACTTAACTGTAGGTAATACTTTTAATGTTGTACCTTCTGTGAATCCAGAATCACAAATAGATTTTGTATTCTACTATGAAACACTTAATCCTGAAATTGCAACAGTTGACCGTTTTGGTCAAGTTACAGCAATCTCTAATGGTATAACAAAGTTAATTGTAAGAGACAAAGAATTAGGAATTGAAAAAAGTGTTTATGTACTTGTAGGAGAAGAATCTCCACTTCAAGCACCTGCAATAGATATTGTTATGGGTGAAGATGAAACTAAAGTACATGAAATAACAATTACAGGTAATACAAATAATGTTGTTGCTTATAAATACACAAATCCAGAATTTGGTAATTACTATATAAAAGATAATAATACTATCGTATATTCACCAAACAAAAACTTTAATTCCGAACAACTTCACAGTTTAAAAGGCACATCATATGATACATTTAAAGTTGTATTATATGAAGAAAATGTTGGTTATAAATTTGTTGATGTATCAGTTTTAGTTGAAGCAAAAGATGATCCTGCAACTGTTGTAGAATTCTGGCAAAGTACTCAGAAAAACACTAAATTAAGTAATGGGTATGTTCAAATTATATCTAAAGATATTGAAACCGAAATCCCAGAAGTTAAAATGGCAGATTTAAATAAAGATGGTAAATTAGCCTTAAAATCTAATGCTTATGAAAAAATAACAACTAAACTAGAAAATGGAACATTAACTGGTGAGTCTTTAAATGGTGGAACAATTCAAATTCTTGAAGATGGTAAAACACTACCAATTCAAGACAGATATTTCCCAGCACTATCAAAACTCATTTATGGTGTGACCTATGAATTTACACCAGCAGTTGATTTCTTTGGTTATGACTATTTTAATATTGAAATTACTAATGGAACTAAAAAAACTATATTTAAAGTAACCGTTTATGTAGCACCAGATGCAGTTGATTTTAAATTTGACGAAACTGATTTTAGTGGTGTTTATGTATTAGGTAATGATGAATGGTTAGAAGAAACAAGACAAGCTTATACAAATAATGATCCATATATTACACGTTGGATTGATGAATATAAAGACCAATTTGCAGTATACAATCCAACAGGTGTACCTGCAAATGCACGTTCAGGATTAGAACATTTAGGTGTTTTATATCAAACAACTAAAGATCCTAAATTTGCGACTATGGCATGGAATCAATTAAATGAAATTACTAAAGACAACACCTTTAGTGGTGGTGATGGTACAAAACGTTCATCATGGGGTGGTGCAAGTAATGGATTCTTAGATGCTGCCATGGTTACATATTCCGTAGCATTTACTTATAATTTAATTTATGAAACACTAGATGATGCACAGAAACTACAAGTTGTTCGTGCATTATATGAAGAAGGATTCTACTGGTTTGAAACCATTCAAAACCCGAATGTACTGCTTCATGGTAATAACCACAACATGCTAATCAACGGTAACCTTGCGATTGCAGCATTAGCTGTTATGAGCTATGAAGGTGAAATTGATGTTAAAGTTGATGGTATTGAAAAAACAATTAATGTTAAAGAAATGGCATCTGAAGTAGTTTCATATGCATATGAACTTTTACAAGTAGCATTAGTACACTACAGTCCAAGTGGAGGTTTCCCAGAAGGACCTGGTTATAGTTATTATGCACACCGTAATATTATTTCTTTATTAGCAACCCTAAAAAATATTTATGGTGGTAATTCATTTGATGAACTATATACATTTGGATTAACGAACCTAGACGGTATTTTAAAATATCCTGAATACACATTATATGCATCAACACCAAACAATGATATGTTCTACTATAATGAAGGTGGAGCAAGTATTAATCAACCAGGATTATTATGGTATGCGCGTATGGATGAAAAATACATTCCATATACATTAATTAACAAAATTATTTTTGAACAAGGTACAAACTCAATTTTAGGACTTCTATGGTATAAACCAGGTTCATTTGATAATTTAGATGTATCTAAAGTAAGACCTTTAGATGCACTACTTGAAGTACACGAATTTGCATCATTTAGAAATGGCTTTGGAGATAATTTTGGAATTTATGCAGCACTTAAAGGATTTGATCCAACATCTAATCTATTTACACATAAATCATTAGACTCAGGAACTTTTGAACTGGTTGCATACGGTGAAAAATTTATTGAAAACTTTAGTCATGAAGACTATCAAGTATCCGTTCCACCAGGTTTCTGGGATTATGATTATGGCCGCTGGACATACTATAAAAAACAACCACAAGGGCACAATACAGTTATATTTAACCCACTAGATAATCCAGTATTACAACAAGATCCATATGAACATGCTCCAATTACAAAATTTGTTACTGAAGCATCAGGTGGTTATGCAATATTAAATTTATCAGATGTTTATAAACAAAACGTATTAACATATGAACGCGGACTAAAACTTGATGAAAACCGCTCAGTAGTGACAATTCAAGATGAATTTACATTACGTAAAGAATCTGAATTCTACTGGTCAGCACATACAAAAGCAAACATTGAAATTATCAATGATAAATTAGCAGCACTATCATTAAATGGTAAAAAAGTATATGTAAAAATCAATAGTGATTTAGGCACATTTGAAAAAATGTCTGCAAATACACCATTACCTGGTACTTCTGCAAGATTCTTTAATTTAGATAATGAAGGTATCAACAAACTCATCATTCATGGTAAAAACATTACACAGGGACAAATTTCAGTATCATTTATACCATCAATGAATGATTTAGATAGTAATTCATTAGATAAAGAAGTTACAAACTTAAATGATTGGACAATTACCGATACAAACTTTGAAAATGACATCCAAGTAGAAGATATTAGTTTTGATGGGGTTACCGGTAATCAATTTAAATATGAATTTATTCCATACCAATATAGTTACTTAGTAAAATTAAGTCAAACAGAACAATTTGTACCAAAACTAAATGTTGCATATGATAAAGATTTATATGAAGTAGAAATTATCAATGCAAAAACATTTGGTCAATTATCATACGTACATGTAAAGGATAAATCAACAAATCAAACAAGAACATATAAATATAGATTCATGGTTGATATATTTGTTGATGGATACGATACATTTACCAGGCATGAAAATGTTGTCGCACAAAGTGATTCTGAAAATGTTAACTATTTAATTGATGATGATAGACAAACAATATGGAGAAACATAGATCGTAGCGAAGTAATTTTTGATTTAGGACAAACAAAACGCGTTTCAAATATATCAATGCGTTTTACAAGTGGTATTATATATACATACTACTTTGATATTTATGCAGGTGATAGTCTAGATAATTTAGAGCCAGTATATTATGCAGGGTATAGTACAAATGCCATCGGTGATGAAATGTTTTCATTAGGTGAAGTAAATGCAAGATATGTAAAAATTGTATTTAACGGCAATAATGACAACTATGAATCCGCAATCTCAAGAGTTAACTTCTATGATAACAACTTAGAATATACAGAAGAAGTAACAGTTTCAAATAATAACCTTTGGATTTATATTTCATTAGGATCTGTAAGTTTAATTGGTATTTCAGCTTTAGCTGTAGTGTTAATTACAAAAAGAAAAAAGATTAAGTAGAGGTCAAATATATGAAAAAAATATTTAGTTTAATCTCAGTTATCATCTTAGCTTTCATTTTAGTAGCTTGTGGTGGTGGCAATAAAAAAGGAGATTTAACAATCTTCTTATACCAAGAACAAGTGGTTTATAACAAAGACATGCCAGTGTTTAAAACAGTAAATGATCAGTTAGGTATCAACTTAAGAGGTTATCTACAACGTTATGATAGTGACTACCGTAATAGATTTACAACAGGTGGATTCCGTTCTAACTTAGTAATTTATGATCAAGATACCATTGAATCTTATGGATTTAATGGAACATATATTGACTTAACTGACTTAATTGATACACACGCTCCAAACATTAAATCATTTTTTGATGCAAACCCTGAACAAAAAGCATGGGCAACTGCATCTGATGGTAAAATCTATGGTGTTCCATTTTATACAGATGGAAGTACAGCAAAAGCTTACTTTGTAAGAAAAGACTGGGTTGACACATTAAGAGCAGCGAACAAATTAACAAACATACCTGAGGACTTAAACACTCTTACCGTACTTGACTTTGAAAACTTACTAAAAGCATTCAAAGATAATCGTCAATTACTAACAACTCAAGCAAACATCTACCCATTCTTTGATCAAGATGAAGATTTCTGGATTTCAGAATTAGCTAGTTTATGGCATGCTACAGGAGAGTTTTATGTAAGTAGTGAAAACGAAGTTGAATTTGGTCCAATCCAACCAGAATTTAAAACAGCTGTTGAAAATATTGCACGCTGGATGGAACTTGGTTTAATTGATCCAAACATTTTAGATGGTTCAAAAAATGATGATAGACAAACATATTTTGCTAGAAACGTAGGTGGTGCTACACGTGGTTGGATAGGTACAACATATTCATTTAATGATGATGTTTATTCAGATATCATGGTTGATGGATTTGAAGTTGTAGCAATCGCTCCACCAACACGCAGTGATGATACAAAATTAGAACCAACAATTAGAAAAGAAATTGGTAAAGTTGGTGCAATTTATAGTGGCACAACTGAGGCTGACCAAATCAAATTAATTAAGTGGATGGATTATTATTTTTCTGAGGCTGGTCAAGAACTTCTAAACTTTGGTATATTAAATGAAACATATACTAAAGATGGAGAAAACTTCACATATACTGATAAAATTCTAAATGATAACGCAACAGCTACAGCAAACCTTTATAAATATGGTGCACAACTTCAAAGCCCTGGTATACAAAACTTTGCTTATGAAGCTGCATGGTTAAGCCCAGAAGCAGTTGCTGCAATGGAATTATATGTTGACAATGGCTACCTAGATTATGGATACACAAAACTAATTTATCCAAACATTAAATTAAGCCGTCAAGAATATGCTGATGTTAACGCAGCACGTACTCAAATAACAAACGAATTAAATCAACAACTCTACCAATGGATTGTTAATAAACAAGCATCTAAAGGTATTTCACAAACAGATTGGGATCAATTTGTGAATTTAATGAATCAATCAGGTGCACAAAAAATCATCGACATTTATCAACAACACATCAACCAATAAATATTAATGAGAAAACTAATAGAAAAAGACATCAAAAATATTAAAAACATACGAAAGGATACGAAGGATAACTTTGTATTCTTTCGTTTTGTTTTATCTAAAGATATCAACCCATCAATATTAAAAATACATTCAAATAACCATACATATGATGTACATATATCAAATCAAGGCACATACCAAATATATATACCTTTTAGTACAAAAATATACCTTGAGCATCATACACCTCAATTATTTACACAATTTGAATATTTAGAAAAAGATGATTCAAATCTAAAGATTATTGATTACTATAAAAATATATATTTAGTTCAAAAACCAATAATAAACTACTTACCGGATGATATTAATACCTACATAAAAAATATAGAATTTAGACATTCTAGACAAATCACGAATGCCTTTAGATTAGTCTTGGAAAACATTCAAAACAAGATTAAAAAATCAAATAATGACTTCATAGAAGATATTCTAAATATCGATACACTTATAAATAAAGCTTATAACATCAATATAAACTATCCACAAAATTGGTGGGATTATGAAATAGGTATACCTAAAGCAATTATGCGTATACTCGTACTAATTTATGATCATCTAGAAATTAACAATATACTATATTATCTAGACATAATTTATAGATTTAGCCCTAAAGCTGACATCATGCATTATAGATGGGATGAAAGAAAACAACTTAAATCAACAGGTGCAAACCTTACAGATTTAATTGAAATAACCAACTGGCGTTATATTTTTCATGAAGACTACAAACTATTAAAAAACAACTTTAAATTACTTATTAAAGTATTTGACTATGTAAAAACAGGTGATGGATTTTATAAAGACGGTTCATTTATACAACATGATTATGTTGCATATAATGGTGCTTACGGTGAAGTTTTATTAACAAACATCAGTTACTTAATGACTACATTTTTAAAGTCAAACATAAAGATTAATAAAGTATTAGATAAAATATTTACTTTAATTAAAAAACACTTTTTACCATTTATATTTAATGGATATTTTTTAGATACTTTAAGAGGAAGAAGTATCTCCAGATCAAATAACACTGATTTTTCTACAGCAAGCCGCATAATTAATGCAATACTTCGACTATCTTTATTATTTGATAATAAAAGAAAAAATATTATCATAAGATTAATTTCAGAAAACATACATCAAGAGTTTCAAATTGATGATGATTTAAAAGATATAATATTATTAAACAAAGAACTTAAAAAAACATCCCTTACAAGAAGTTATAATCAAATGAATCAATATGTATATCAATCGAAAAATCATTTTTTTGGTGTATCACTATCTAGTAAAAACATATTAACTCATGAATATATGAATGGTGAAAATAAAAAAGGTTGGTATTTTAACTTAGGTTATACGCCACTTTATATTGGACCTAAATCAATCTACGAAAAAGGGTATTACCCAACAATAAATCCATATTACTTAAGTGGGGTAACAAATTCTAATAAAGAAATATCATTAGACGAAGAAGGACTTCTTCACTTAAATCAAATGACATTTGGTTTAACACTTTCTAATCAAACATGGATTCATTTTGACCTAAATTCACCATTTGATCAAACAAAGGCAAACAAATCCTACCTCTTATTTGAACAAGGACTTCTTCAAATTGTAAGTAATGTAAATAGCAACTTAAATGTTCATACAACCATTTATAATTTAACTGATGTTGACCTAATAAGTAAAAATGAAATTATTTTTGGTGGTAAGTCTTTAAATATACTATCTAATCAAGAACTCGTTTATGAAACTGAAAAACTTAAAGGTAGTTATAAAGATATAAATGACTTTGAATCAACAACACCTTATGAAAAAACATATTATAAAGCATATGCCGAACATAAAGATAATCATAATTTATGGTACATGCTGACACTTAAAACCAGTGATAAACTACCTAAAGTTATAGTTTTACAAGATGATATTCATGTTGTAAACTATTTAAAATATACATATATAAATATATTCAATGATAAGTTATATGAATCAGACATATTAATTGAAGGTACCGGAAATTACATATTATTTGAAAAAAACAATCAAAAACAACTATGGTTTAAAACCTTAAACCAAACCCAACTATCAAACATTAAAATTACAAAATCAAATGTAGATTATGAAATACTTTCAAATAATAAATATAAATTTAGTGAACAAAACAAAATAATTAAGCTCACCTATGAGGTATAATCATGATTAAAAAGATAACGACACTAATTATGATAATAGGCATCATAATGATTTTTATAATGCCTAAATCATATGCATATAAAGATAACTATTATAACGTCAATGACTATGGCATCTATGGCAATGACAAAATTGATGATACCGTTAAAATACAAAATTTAATCAATAATTTACCTGATACCTATGAAGGTATATATTTTCCAAGTGGAAAATATATCGTATCGGGAGAACTTTTTTTTGCACCCAAAGTCAATTTAAAAGGTGCAATAGATGGTTCTACAATTATACACGGTAGTGATAATGAATATGCTGCAATATTTAGAGATAGATTTAATGTAGATTTAAGTAATATTATAATTGAAAACTTTATATTTGATAATGTATTAATATTTTCTAATAGCAACAATCATGACCGCTTTACCATTAGATATAATGTCTTTATCAATGGTAAAAAACCAGACATGAATTTAATGACCGGTTTAAAACCAAATGCCGACAATTTAAATGGTGGTGAATTAACTGCATACTATATTAGTAGGAATTATCAAGGTATTGATATATATGAAAATATATTTTTAAGAGATGAATTTAGTAAGGGTAGAGGTATTGCAACATACTATAATACTAACTCAAATATCCACCATAACTATTTTGGATTACTTGAAAACTATGATCAAACAAAACATCTTGTAACAGCAAACATTCAAAGACTATACAATAACATTCAAAGATCATCTAATAATAATGAATTAATACTCAATAGTGATCAAGGCTATTTTATGACTGCAATTAATAATTTAAATGGTGATCAAAATATTCATATAAATAATAACATCATTCATATTAATGACCACATAGAAGAACTACATTATAACGATAAAAGTGGATTAACCCTAGGCTTTAACCAAGATCATTTAATCTATTCTAAAGGATTTGATGGACTATTTATTTATAATAACTACTTTAATGGACAACAAAATAATGCAGATGGTGGCGTTAAAATAAGAAATGGTAAAAATGCTGTTATATATGGTAATTATTTTGATGATGTAGGGTTACTATTATATATTCAAAACGATCATCCAATTAAATATTTTGAATCCTTATATGTTGCAGAAAATACCTTTAATATTAGAACTAATCATGGACTATGGGGAAGTGGTATAAGTCTAGGTTTTTATATTGTTGAAAGTTCAAAAGATATCACAATAAAAGATAATCAGTTTATATCAGACAAATTAGGAATTGATCATATTATGTTTGATTATAGATATCAAATCGATGATATAGATAATTTACATATTAGTAATAATATAAATACCACAAAAGATGAACCTATACTGCTTAAAATAACAAGAAGAAAAAATCTAGCAGATATTATATCTAAAACAAATATAATAAGTTTAAATCCATACTACCCATCAAACCTAGAAATATTTAATCATCCACTTAATGATATTTACCTAAATGAAGTGTCATATGAAATTATAGAAGATTCAATATACAGTGACGGTGATATTTATGTTAATAATCAACCTTATAATTTAAGCAAACTCTTAATTGATGATGAAATACTTATTATTGAAAAAGACCAAAAATTGCGCAAAATTGAAGGTGTAGATATTTTAATTGATGTAACACTAAAAACAATGTTTACCTACGGGAAAAGTGATGAAAATAATACATTAAATTTAAGAAATAATGAATCGAATCTTCTACAATATTTATCCGATTATTCAAAAATAGAATATGATCCATATTTTGTAAATATCACGTCAAATATAATAAATACGTTAAAAGAAGGATATACCAAAATAGATTTATTTGATGAATTTGGAAAAAAATCATCAATTGATCTTTATATATATAAAAAACTTGATGCACAAATTCATATAGAAGATTCAATTTATAGATATGAAAAATCAGCATATGAAATACCTTTAAATTTATTAGAAAACTATTATGAAGTTATTTGGCCAGAATCTTTTCAAATAATTGACGAAGAAAATTTAATTGCAACACAATCAGGTGATTTTCAAATAGAAATTCTTGATAAGCTCACCATGAAAAAAATAATTCAGAATATTAGAGTAAATAACGAATTAAACTTTAGTCTACAACAACATACTAACCCATTTTTTGTAGGAACAATTGTAAAAATTAATTTAAAAACTATCTATGATAAGGATATTTTAGAAATAACTACATCAACTAACTTAAAAAAAATAGGTGATTTTACATTTGAGGTTATATCATTTGGTCCTGCATATATTAAACTTACTAATAAAGTAACGAATGAATCTAATCAAAATAATTTTAATACATTTGACTACATATCTAAAATTAATTTAGAATCAGAAGTTACACAATTAAACATCGATGAATCATTCTTACTTAAACCATTTATAGAAAATGAATATGAACTGGATTCATTTAGTTTTTATTCAAGTAATAATGATATTATTAGTGTCAATGAAGCAGGCCTATTAACTGCTAAAAATAAAGGATTTTCAGTGATTACCGTTCAAGGGGATTACTCTAAAATAACACATACTTTTCTAGTAAACGTTATAGAAGATAATCAAAAAATGAATGTATCACTTTATACAGTCATAGCTGGTTTAACAATACTTGGAATAAGTAGTGCATCATTTATTATCTATAAAATTAAAATGAATAAAAAATAAAGTAAAAAGGTTGTATCAAAATTGATACAACCTTTTAATATGTCTTCCTATAAATAGAAGGAGATACATTAAAATAGTTTTTAAAAGCTTTAGAAAAATGGGCAACATCATCATAACCGACAAAGTTTGCAGCATATTTAATCGATATATTAGGTGATTTTAATAAATCTGCAGCCTTGTTTAATCTTAAAGAAATGATATATTCTATAATATTTAAATTATATTTATTTTTAAATAAATTCGTTAAATAATTATGACTTAATGACACGTGATTAATGACATCAGAAACCTTTAAATTAGGATCAGAATAATTTAATTCAATATATTTCACAGCCTTATCAACATAGTCTAGTTTATCGAAGTTATATCTATATTGTTCCTTAAGTAGGATAGTGATGATTTGTAGAAATAAATCATTTAAATAAATAGGATATAAAGTATCATCATTTTCATATTTAAATAAATTCTTAAAGACATCCTTAATATCATTAAAGTAAAAAGATTTTAAAACAGGGTTATCAATACTAAAGTTTAATAATTTAAATAAAACATTAATTTCTTCTTGATTACCATCAATATCAAACCATACATAAGTCCAAGGATCATTTAAATTAGGATAATAAGACATCATTTTATTTTTAGGTGTAATAAATATTTGGTTTGAACCAATTTCATAAGATTTATCATTTAGATTAAAATAACCTGTTCCTGATAAAACAAAATGTATAGTATAGTGCATGTGTTTTCTTTCTTGTTTAATACCTTTTAAGATATTAAAATCATGTGTTCCAACAGACATGATACTAAATTTTGGTAAAGTTGACTGAATGGATTTGACATAAATGGGTCTTTCTTTAAACATAAATTACGCACACCTTTCTATAAAGTATTATATCACCTTAGTGTGAAATAATACAAATACATATTAAATTTCTACATATTAATAAGGTTATTATAATGATAAAATATAACTAATAAATAACTTATAAAAAGTTTTTTAAGGAGGTATTTAATAATGATTTATCAACATATTGAAAATTTAATATCTTATGGAATCTATAATCTCTTATTAGATCCTAAGGATGTAATTTATAAAAGAAATTTATTATGGGATGCCCTTAAATTAGATGGTATGAATAACCTACCTAAACCAACAATTGATCCATCAAAAGAAACGACACCTGATAAAATATTAAATGAAATTATACATAGTAGTGAATTTATATTTAAAAATGAAGAAAATGAATTAATTACTACAAAACTCATGGGTATATTAAGTTTATTACCATCTAAAATTATAGATAAATTTCATAGTTTTAAATCCATAGAAGATAGCACAAATTGGTTTTATGATTACCAAATAAAAAATAATTATATTCAAATTAATAAGATTAATCAAAATATTATATGGAAATCAAAAAATACAATACACCCACTAAAAATTACTATAAATTTAACCAAACCAGAATTAAGTAATGAAGAAATTAAACGTAAATCACTTGTAGAAAAAAATGATTATCCACTTTCATTATTAGCTAAAGAAAATGTCGGATTTAAAGGTAATTTAAATCATCCGGCAAGACAAAACTTAAGAACAATTCCAATTTTGTTAAACAATGAATCATGGTTTTGGCAATACTCACCTTACGGATATTTTAAAGAACACTTAATTGCAATCAATGATGAATACACCCCAATGGTTGTAGATCATGCAACAATTAAAAAATTAACTAATTTTGTTGATATGTACCCACATTATTTTATAGGCTCTAATGCGAGTCTTCCAATTATTGGAGGATCTATATTAAGTCATGAACACTTTCAAGGTGGTAGAGAAACTCTACCTTTAATGAAAGTTCGTGAAGGCATTAAATTTATTGATCCGGAATTTTTAGATGTTAATATCACCAAACTTAATTGGTATAGTAGTGTTCTACGTTTTGAGTCTATAAACAGAAAAAACATCATAAATGCAGCAACAAAAATATTAAATCATTGGAAAAGTTATTCAAACCCTAAAATTGATATCATTTCAAATACAAATAATGAGATGCATAACTCTGCAACTATCATTGTAAGAAGAACTAATGATGCATACATTCTAGATATGATACTTAGAAACAATCGCACAAATAAAGATTACCCACAAGGCATCTTCCATGCACATAAAAAGCATCATCATATCAAATCAGAAGGTATAGGTCTAATTGAAGCGATGGGGCTATTTATACTACCTGTACGCTTAAAAAGACAAATCAATACTATCACTGATTATCTATATAGTGGTGAGGAAGACCTATTAACAAATGATTTAAATATACATAAAGAATTTATTAATTACTTAAAACAAAAAACACAATCAAAAAAACTAAACAAAGATGAAATACATGAGATTATTAAGAATGAAATTAACTTAATATGTGAAGACATTCTAATTAATATCGCTGTATTTAAACCGAATATGGAAGGTCAAATGGCATTTGATGAATTCCTATTAAATCAAGGACTTGAAAGGGAAAAAAGATGATTAACATTACTAAAAACTTTAAATTTGAAGGCACACTTATTAATACATTTAGATATGGACAAGGACATATTAATGAAACCCATGTTGTTGTATATAAATTAGATAACTTCAAATACAGAAGATATTTACTTCAAAAAATTAATTCTAATGTCTTTAAAGATGTTGAAGGATTAATGAAAAACATTAAAAGAGTAACCGAATTTGCTCATCAATCAATTATTAATGAAGGTGGTAACCCTTTTACAGAATCATTAACACTTATACCTACAATAGATAATAAAGACTATTATGTAACAAGTAATAATGAATATTGGCGTGCTTACATATTTGTTGAAGAAGGACTAGGGTATGAAATGGTTAATGATAATGAACTCTTTTATCAAAGTGGTATAGCTTTTGGTAAATTTCAAAAGTTATTATCAAATTTCGATGCAAATACATTAAGCGAACCAATTAAAGATTTTCATCATACAAAAGTAAGATTAGATCATTTAAAAGAAGCTATTAAAAACAATATTGCCAAGAGATTAGATTTTGTTAAAGATGAAATTGAATTTTACTTAAATAGATATGAGTATGCAAGTAAGATTACAACACTTTTAGAAAGTGGTAAGATGCCTTATAGAGTGACACATAATGATACCAAACTCAATAACGTACTCATTAATCCAATTACAAAAAAAGCACAATGTGTCATTGATTTAGATACAATCATGAAAGGTAGTATCATTTATGATTTTGGAGATTCCATACGTTTTGGTGCAAATGATAACTTAGAAGATGAAAAAGATCTAACTAAAGTTAACTTTAATATTGAAAAGTATAAAACTTTCTCTTTAGGGTTTATTAATGAAGTGAAAAGTGTTTTACATCCACTTGAAATTGAAAACATGGCATTTGGTGCAATTTTAATGACTTATGAATGTGGCATGAGATTTTTAACGGATTACCTTAATGGAGATACGTATTTTAGAACAAAATATCCAGATCAAAATCTAGACCGTACAAGAACTCAGATGAAACTTGTAGTAGATATGGAAAAAGCATTACCACAGATGAATGAAATAATTACCAACATCATAAATAAATAGATTACTTAAAATAAGCTCAAAGAAATTTTGAGCTTATTTTTATGGAATAATTAAAAATAATTAAAACTTATCTAAGCAATGTTATAATAAAGACCACAGGTGGGATAATATTATGAAAATGAAAAAAGGCAAAAAAATTCAAATTCAAGGATATAAACATGATGGTAGTCTACATAGAGTATGGACAAGTTCTTTTATTATTGATGATAATGAATCTTATTTAGTAACAGGAAATCATCGTACGAAAGTTATTGAATCTGATGGAAGAAACTGGTATACTAAAGAACCCGCATTATGTTATTTTTTTGAAGAAGAATGGTTTAACATTATTGCGATGATAAAAAAAGATGGCATTCATTATTATTGTAATGTTTCTAGTCCTTATGTAATCGATTTAGAAGCAATTAAATATATAGATTATGACTTAGATATTAGAATGTATCCGAATGGTAGATTAGTTGTTTTAGATCATAAAGAATTTACTCAAAATGCAGATAAAATGCAATACTCAGAAGATATAAAGAAAATCGCTCTTCATGCGATTACTGAACTTAAAACATGGATAAGAGAGAAACGTCCTCCTTTTGATAAAGTCACTGTAAATCGTGATTTAGAGACGTTTAAAAAGATATTAGCACACGAAGAAGAACTTAAACAAATTAAAACAAACAAAGAAAGAAGGGCAAAAATCAGATGAATAACAAATCATATGATGAAATGAAATATGATTTAATCGTAAGAAGATTAAATCAAAGAGGGGTAGAAGTAATTGATATTGCTAACATAACACACGGATTACAAAAGCAATATCTAAAAGATTTAACGCTAGAAACATGTATCGAACACGTAAATCGTGTACTTGTGAAAAGAGAGGTTCAAAATGCTGTATTAACAGGGATTGAACTAGACATTTTAGCAGAAGAAGGAAAGTTAAGTGAACCTTTATCAACACTTTTAATGACGGATTATGGTCTTTATGGCATTGATGAAATATTAGCGCTATCTATAGTAAACGTCTACGGTTCTATTGGACTTACAAATTTTGGATATGTCGATAAATTAAAATTAGGGATTATTAAAGACTTAGATTCTAAGGTTGAAGGGGTTTTACGTTGTAATACATTCTTAGATGATTTAGTAGGAGCTGTTGCAGCAGCAGCTGCAAGTAGTATTGCACATAGATATGCTGAAACAAGTGTAGTAATTGATGCATATAAAAAAGGCAATTAATAAAGAAATTTAAAATATAAGATAAATAAAATAAAAAACTATCCTTGGTGGGATAGTTTTTAAATATTTACTGGAGCCGGTGAGCAGGATCGAACTGCCGTCTAAGCCTTGGCAAGGCCTTGTAATAACCATTATACGACACCGACAGGCTGCCTTATTATAATATCAAATATCAGGAGTGTTTGTCAAGCCATATTTTTAAGAAAATGATAAGTTTAGATGTTATAATATTTTAGAAGAGGTGATTTGACTTGAAAAAGAATTTACTTAAAGTATTAATCATTATAATTATAGGTATTTTTATAGGGTTTATGGATACTTTTTTACAATATGAAGGATACTGGCATCATTTTAAATTAGGACTTGGAACATCACCTATTTATTTTCATATAATATATGGGATCATTTCTGTATTTTTAGCAATACTATTTCATGAACTCGGACACTTTATAAAGTTTAAACGTTTAGGTATTGGTATTAAAGCAATATATGTTCTAGGTTTTGCATTTGTTAAGGAAGATAAGAGATGGAAATTAAGATTTGCACCAATGTTCTTTCTACTTGTTGGTGGTATTGTTATACCTGAACACATAGAAATTAAAACTGAAGCAGATGAAGTTAAAATGATTGATATTTTTAAGAAAGTACTTCTTGCAGGACCTAAAGCATCAATTATATATGGTGCATTTGTATTTATATTATGGGTTGTCTTCTTATTTACAAATCTCTACATTATAAATGGTATATTATTCACCCTAATGATTATAACAAGTTTAATGACAATACTTGCCGTAATGTCATCAAGGGTAAGTAAAAACGGTTTATATGGTGATTTTGCAGCAATAAAGGCTTTTGATAAGGATGAGTTGTTTAGATTATCTTACTTACTTCAATTAACGACATTTTTAGAACACAGCACTGAAAGTGTAAATTATTTATGGCCTAAAATCGTTAAGATATTATCGGAAAGAAATTTTCATTCAAACAAGTTATATGCAAATTTGTTAAGTCAGTATTTGCATGAAATTACTTTTAATCATCAAATAGGTTCAACAGCAATTGATTCTAAAATTAATCAATTTTTAAGAACGACTAGAGATGATGAAGAAGCTTTTGCACTTTATTTTCAAATAATATATTATTATGAATCTTTAGGAAATAAAGAAAAAGTAATAGAAATGTTAAATAAATTAGATATTACCAAATTTAATGTGAATTCAAAGGTCATGATGTATTATTTAAAACTATCTAATCATCTATTAGGATTTAAAGATGAAATGGATTTTTTAAGTAATGATAAGAATATAGTTTCAAGTTCACTTTCTTGGGTATATAAACCTTTAAGATTGAAATCTGAAATTAAGGAAATAATCAAATGAAAAAGTATACTAAAATAAATGCATTAATGTTTGATAAATGGGTAGAAGAAGGATGGAAATGGGGTATTCCAATTACACTAGATGCATATTATGAAGCACAAAAGGGTAATTGGGATATGCAACTTACACCAAATAAGTTTGTACCTAAAGAATGGTTTGGTAATTTAAAGGGTAAAAAAGTATTAGGGCTTGCTAGTGGTGGTGCACAGCAAATGCCTATTTTTAAAGCCTTAGGTGCAGATGTTGTATGTCTTGATTTTTCTTCTAAACAATTAGAAAGTGAATTAATTTTTTCTAAAATGGCAGGTTATGATATTAAGTTAGTAAAATACGATATGACAGATCCCTTACCATTTGAAGATGAAACCTTTGATTTAATATTTCATCCAGTATCTAATGTCTATATAGAAAAAGTCGAACCTGTTTTTAAGGAATGTTATAGAATACTTAAAAAAGGTGGCATATTATTATCAGGACTTGATAATGGACTTAATTTTGCATTCGATTCAGAAGATGGCAAAATATTATTTGATTTACCATTTAATCCGTTACTAGATAAAGAGCAATATGACTTTATGGTTTCAAATGATTATGGTATACAATTTTCACATACACTTGAAGAACAAATTGGTGGTCAATTAAAATCTGGTTTTACTTTATTTGATTTATATGAAGATACAAATGAATCAGGCATATTAAAAGATAATAATATTCCGACATTTACTGCAACAAAATCCGTAAAGATATAAAAAAAATACCTTCAATGAAAGTATATGAATGGTGCCCAATGCAAGAATCGGACTTGCGATTCATCCTTACCATGGATGCGTGATGCCACTTCACCAATTGGGCATATTTATGCGTGCAAAATGATTATATCAAACTAAAGATTAAAAATAAAGCCCTAATGGGCAATTGTGAAATTCTTTACAACACGCTAAATTTTAAATATGTGTAAATCATTCAATTTATATATGAGTATTTACATTATGAAAATGTCTTATAAACATAGTCTCTTATATTAAAAATACATAAATTTACTTTATTCAAATGAGTGAATATAAACATAAAATCTAATTAGATGGATGTTTTTAAGCCAAGTAGTCATTAAACTCATGAAAATAGATTACTCTAAGTACGAATAAAAATAAAATATGTTTTTATGTTGTTATTTACAAAATTAAAGTGTATAATGACTATAGGTTTGAAAAAACCAAGAGATCTAAAGAAGGAGTATTGCATTTAATGAAAGGTACTGTTAAATGGTTCGATGCAGGTAAAGGTTACGGCTTTATCACTGCAGAAGACGGTAAAGATGTATTTGTTCACTATTCAGCTATTCAAACTGATGGTTACAAATCACTAGCTGAAGGCGACCAAGTAGAATTTGAAATTAAGACTGGCGATCGTGGAGATCAAGCGTCAAACGTTTCTAAAATTTAATTCACTTAGGTAAAAAGTTAAGAGGTTTATTATAAACCTCTTTTTTTTGTCATAAATTTTGGTATAATCTATTAAAAGGGGCGATGGTCAAATGGACAAAGATTTACTAGAAGTCGATAAACTTCACTTCAATGAATTAAGAGATCATGTAGAAGTTGATAAATTTGAACGTTTAATGAAAGAATTTATATATCAATTTACATATGATTCAATTACCATTGAAGGTAAAAATGCACTGAGTCAATCAGATGTAAAAAATCTTTTATGTAAGAAAGTAATTGTTACACAACTGCCTGAAAGAGAACAAAAAGAGGCATTAAATTATCAAAAAGCATTTGAACATACATTTAAACTGGTTACATCAAGAAAACCGTTATCAGAAGATATTTTAAAGGATTTACATGAGATTTTAGTTGAAGGTATCTTTTTAGGCGGTCAATACCGAAAGGTAAATATTCAAATAAAAGATAGTATGCATCAACCACCTGATTATGTTAAAGTCTATGATAGAATGGCTAAGTTCTTTTATGATTTAGAACATTTTAAAGGTTCTACTGTACAAAAAGCTTGTTTTGCTCATGCGCAAATATTTAAAATATATCCCTTTTTAGAAGGTAATGGAAGGCTTGCGCGTCTAATCTTAAACTATATACTTTTATATGAAGGTTATATGCCACTAAGTGTTCCGGTTTCCTTAAAAGATGAGTATCTTGAACACATTGATACGTTCAAAGAAGAAAAAGATTTAGCACCATTTGTGGGATTTATCAAGAAGTTACTTTTAGATGCTTACGAAACGTATATTTATGCTTTAGAAAACTAAAATCCTTACAAAGGATTTTTGTTTATATGTTATAATTTAGTAGGTGAAAAAATATGTCATTAAAAATTGGTCAAACAAATGAATTACAAGTTTTAAGAAAAACAGATATCGCATATGTATTAAAATCTAAATCTAACGAGGAAGTGTTTTTACATATAAACGAATCCAATCATAGAACGTTAAAAGCAGGCGATTATGTCGATGCATTTTTATATTATGATGCAAAAGGAAGGCTTGCAGCAACCTTAAGTGAACCCTTTGTAGAAGCTGGAAAACCAGCGGTATTAAATGTTATATCAGTAAACCCTGGTTTAGGTGTGTTTTTAGATATGGGTATATCTAAAGATCTACTTTTATCTAAAGATGATTTGGGTGAAGATATTTCACTTTGGCCCCAAGTGGGTGATAAAGTTTATGTCGATCTTAGAGTTAAAACTAGACTTTCAGCAAGGCCAATTCCTTATAATGAAATGCGTGTAATCGTAGGTAATTTAAATATTGGTGATGAAGTATCTGGATTTATTCAAGTCATTGGTCAAATTGGTTATTTTGTTTTAACAGAGGAACATAATTTAATTTTAGTTAAAAGACCAAACGCTAGAGGAAAATACAGATTAGGTCAAAGTGTTAATGTTAAAATTACATATGAAACACCTACAGGCTATGAAGGTAGTTTGACAGAATTTAAAGAAGTAGTTCGTATAGATGATTCTAAAATTATAATGGATTTTTTAATTAAAAATGGTGGAAGTATGCCTTATACTGCAACAACTGATAGCGAAACAATCCAAAAGGTATTTAATTTAAGCAGAAAATCATTCAAACGAGCATTAGGTTTATTATATAAACAAAGAAAAGTTAATTTTATAGATAATAATACAATATTGGTGAATGAAAATGAGTAAAAATAAAAAGTTAGTAGAAAGCATTACCTCTCGTGATGTTGATTTTAGTAGATGGTATACTGATTTATGTTTAAAAGCGGAGTTAATGGATTATAGTGATTCTAAAGGTTTTATTATATATCGTCCTTTAGGTTATGGTATTTGGGAAAATATTCAAAACTATTTAGATAAAGAATTTAAAAAAACCGGTCATGAAAATGTTTATATGCCGATGTTGATTCCAGAATCATTATTCCAAAAAGAAAAAGATCATGTTGAAGGTTTTGCACCAGAAACAGCGATGGTAACAACAACCGGTGTAGAAAACTTAAGTGAAAGACTAATTATACGTCCAACATCAGAAGTTTTATTTGGAACACATTATAGTAAGATTGTTAAATCATATAGAGACTTACCTAAAATGTATAACCAGTGGTGTTCAGTGGTTCGTTGGGAAAAAACAACAAGACCGTTCTTACGTGGTAAAGAATTCTTATGGCAAGAAGGACATACTGTCCATTCCACTAAAGAAGAAGCTAAAAAAGAAACATTAGACATGTTAGAAATTTATAACAAATTAGGTAAAGAATTTCTAGCAATACCTTTTGTTACTGGTAGAAAAACAGAAAAAGAAAAATTTGCTGGAGCATTAGAAACTTATGCAATCGAAGCATTAATGCATGATGGTCAAGCGCTACAAAGTGGAACTAGTCATTATTTTGGTGATGAGTTTGCTAAAGCATTTGATATTAAGTTTTTAAATCAAAATAATGAATTAGAATATGCTTATCAAACATCTTGGGGTGTATCCACACGATTAATTGGAGCAATCATTATGGTTCATGGTGATGATAATGGATTAGTACTACCACCTTATGTTGCACCAACTCAAGTTGTCATTGTTCCAATTAGACCAAATGAAGAAGTCTTAAATAAGGTCAATCAAATTGAGGCTGAATTAAGTGGTAAGTTTAGAGTTAAAGTTGATAACTCCGATAAATCCCCAGGTTGGAAATTTAGTGAACACGAAATGAAAGGTGTACCACTAAGAATTGAAATCGGACCAAGAGATTTAGAAAATAACCAAGTTACCGTAACATTTAGATATAACTATGAAAAAGTTCAGGTAAGTTTAGATAATTTAAATAAATTTATTGAAGAAGCTATTCCTAACATTCATGAAGCAATGTATCAAAAAGCATTAAAAGAAACTGTTGATAGAACGTATGAAGCAAAAACATATGATGAGTTTAAAGCGTACTTAAAAAATGGTGGCTATATTGCAATGTCAATTAGTGGTGAAGATGCTGAAATAAAGATTAAAGAAGATACAGGAGCAACCTCTCGTGTAATTCAAGATCGAAAACTTATTACAGAAGTATGTCCTGTTACTGGTAAAAAAGCAACACAAACAATACTATTTGCAAGAGCTTATTAATAAAATATTCATACTAAAGAAACTTTTTAATAAAGTTTCTTTTTTTGTAGTAAAAAAGGATTTTATACAGTTTATGTAAACAAACTATATAAAATCCTAATATTATTTTTGGTTTGTAAATTGAATAAATTCACTCATCTGGCTGGCCCAAAATGCTTCGTTGTGAATACCACCTTCATATATCTTATAAAATATATGATTCACTTTATTTTCAAGCGATTTATAAATCATGTTTGAAATATTTGTATATGCTTTATTTGCTTTAGATTTATGCGATCCTGATTCATTTGATCCACATGTAATAAAATATCTTTGGTCTATAGAAGGATTATACTTATTAAGTAAATTATCTAACCCCTCAACATTCCACCATGCAGATGTAGAAAAAACACCAACACTGCCAAATACATTTGGATAAACTAATCCCATATATAGACTAATTAAACCACCTAATGAAGAACCGGAAATTAATGTATTTTCTTTATCGGGTTTTGTAGGAAACTTTTTATCAACCCAAGGTTTTAATTCTTCAACAATAAATCGTGCATAAATATCACCGTAATAAGGGACTCTATTATCATCAGAAAATTCTTTATAAATATTAGAATTATCAAATGGACAATATTCATCCATACGGTACTTTGTATTATCAATACCTACAATGATGTGAGGTTCAATAAGACCAGCCTTTAGAAATCGTTCATACTGTGTATGAACATCCCAAACTTCTCCGTAACTTGAAGTTTCCTTAAAAAAAAGATTTTGACCATCATGCATGTATAAGACTTTGTATGGTCCTTTTTTATTATCAGGTACATAAATAGATATATTTCTTTTCTGGTTTAATAATTTAGATTGGATTTTATATACTTTTATCATTTTTTCTTTTCCTTTTTTTTAGGCACTGGATCATACTTTGGTTTAAAGAGAGGATTACATGTAAGAATTCTTTTTGTTGTTAGCGCAGTAGCATAAAAAAAGTTATGGGTTTCATAAGCCTCAATTGCATAATGGCTACAAGTTGGAGAGTGTCTACATTTATGACTCTTAACAGGGGATAAAGTTTTTTGGTACCATCTAATGGCTTTGATTGCTATTTTTTTCATTATGTACTTATTATACTACATTTGAATCTAATAATATATGAGTCCAAAATACTATGTGAAAAAAATATTTATCTTAATAATTGCTTAAATTTTGATGTGTGATATAATAAAAGTACAATGTAAACGCATACAATTGCAAGGAGGTAATTATGAAAGAATACAAAACAAAGAACCTTAGAAACATTGCTTTATTAGGACACTTAGGAAGTGGTAAAACTTCACTTACTGAGAGTCTGCTTCAAGCTGCTGGTGTAATACAAAACAAGGGGGAAGTGGAAAGAAAAAACACCAAGTCTGATTATCTTGTGGAGGAACAACAAAGAGGCTCCTCCATGCAAACATCTTTAATACCGATAGAATCTTATGACTGCAAACTTAACTTCTTAGACGTGCCTGGTAATGATGAGCTCATTAGTGAGTTATACCATGCCTTGGAAGTTGTAAAGGGTGCAGTCATTTTAATTGATGCAACTAAAGGTGTTGAGGTAGGTACTGAGCGTGTTTGGAATGAAATTAGACGTCGCCGTATACCTGCAGTATTATTTATTAATAAAATGGATAAAGAAAATGTCGATTATGAAGCGCTTTTAGAAGATATTCGAACAAAATTAGGAAAAAGAGCAGTACCATTTACATATCCAATCGGTCGTAAAGAAGATTTTGAGGGATTTGTAAATGTAGTTGAAATGAAAGCTAGAATTTACAATGGAAAAACATGTGAAGATGCTGAAATTTGGGATGAAAAGAAACCTAAAGTTGAACAATTAAGAGAAATGATTATGGAATCAGTTGCTGAAACATCAGAGGATCTATTAGAAAAATACTTTGGTGGAGAAGAAATTAGCCAAGAAGAAATTAATAAAGCCTTAAATCATTCAATTATTAATGGTGAATTGACCCCAGTACTTGTTGGTTCTGTTCTTAAAAATATAGGTGTTAATACATTATTAAAAATGTTGGTAGATTACCTACCAACACCGGATGTATTAAAAGAACTTGAAGCAACAGATATTTCTAGTGGCGAACTAATGCCAATAAAGACTATAGATAGTGAACCATTTTCTGGATTTATATTTAAAACGATGATTGATACATTTGTTGGAACAATGTCATTTATCAAAATAAATTCAGGTATATTAAATGTTGGTGATGAAATATATCATGCTCAAACAGATTCTACATTTAAAATAAATACTTTAATGACTTTAATTGGTAAAGAACAAATACCTGTTGAAAAAGCATATGCTGGTGATATTGTTGTTACAACAAAACTAGATAATTTAAAAACTGGTCATACCATATCAGATCCTAAACGTAGAATTAGATTTGATAAGGTCAACCTACCAACACCAGTTATTTATAAAGCTATCAAACCTTTAGATGAAAAAGATGAAGATAAAATTTCTATGGCTTTAGGAAAATTAAATATTGAAGACCCATCTTTTGATATCCAAAGAAATAAAGAAACAGGTCAACTTTTAATTGGAGGATATGGAATTAGTCATATCACATATATTACAGAGCGTATGAAGAGTTTATATAAGGTTTCTGTAAATTTTGAAGATCAAAAAATCGTTTATAGAGAAACAATCAAGAAAAAAGGTGTAGGTGAAGGTAAACATAAAAAACAATCTGGTGGTGCAGGACAATTTGGTCATGTTTGGATTCGTTTTGAACCATCACCAAAAGACTTTGAATTTTCAGAAGAAGTATTTGGTGGTTCAGTACCAAGATCGTATTTCCCGGCCGTAGAAAAAGGATTAATCAGAAGTTTTGAAAAAGGTCCATTGGCAGGTTTTCCTGTAATTCATGTTAAAGCAACCCTATATGATGGTTCATACCACTCAGTGGATAGTAATGAAATATCATTTGTTATGGCAGCTGATTTAGCATTTAAAGCGGCACTTAAAGAAATTGAACCAACAATATTAGAACCAATCTTACATGTTACTATTACTGTTAAAGAAGCATTTGTAGGTGATGTTATGGGTGATATGAATAAGCGTAGAGGAAGAATCCTTGGAATGGATCAAGCAGATGGATATACAGTTGTTACTGCATATGTACCAGAAGTTGAAGTAATCTCTTATGCGATAGATTTAAAAGCTATGACTCAAGGTTCTGGTCAATTTGAAAGAAGATTTGATCGTTATGAAGAAGTACCACAACACCTACAAACAAAAATTATTGAACAACATAAAAGATAAAGTATAGACATTCTTATACTATAGTATGGAGGTATTATCCATGCAGTGTAAAAAATGTTTAAAAAGAATCAAACTAAATATTAATTTAAATAATATATTTGAAACTTACAGAAATGAAATTTGTAATTCGTGTTTTAAGAAAAATATGAATTATTATCCATATTTTGTCATACCAATTAAATATGGATTACTCCATATATTCGAATTATTATATGAAAAAGATAATTTACTAGATTCATACATGGATTACTTTAGACCTTATTATTTAGCATATTTAAAATCTAAACCATCTATAGATGCAATATATATAGAAATACTTGATCAAAAAACTATTGAACTATTTGACCAATTAAATTTAGGACATCTCATCATTTTTACAAATAACTATAAGGAGGAACAATGATATGAGATATGAAATTATAGGTAAAAACGGATTTACAGCAACTGAAGCAATTAAGGATTATGTTGTAAAGAGGTTAGATAAAATTGTCAGTATATTCGACAAAAATGTAATTGATACAGTACGTGTTGTCCTAAGAGTATATAAAGAGTACTCAAAAGTTGAAGTAACAATACCTGCACCATACATTATTTTAAGAAGTGAAGTTCGTGACCCAGATATGTATGCAGCTATTGACAAATCAGTAGATAAACTTAGTAGTCAAATTAGAAAACATAGATCAAAGATTAGACACCATTTTGAAAAACGCGGACAAGATGTATTTACAAAAGCGTTTGATATTGAAGCAATGGATAAAGAAGTTAGAGCAAAACAATTAGTTAAATCTAAGAAGTTTTCTATTAAACCAATGAGTGTAGAAGATGCAATAGCTCAAATGGAATTAAGTGGACATGATTTCTTTATTTTCCTTGATCAAAAAACGAATCACCCACAAATTATTTATGCAAGAGAAGATGGCGATTACGCAATTATTGAAGCAACTCCTGATATTTACGATTAAGAAGTGATATATCAAAGAGATATCCAATATTTGGATATCTCTTTTTATGTAATAATTCTAATTATTCTCATATGTTTTATTTTTAAAATTATATGATAAAATATATGAAAAGATGTGAAAGGATTTACATGCAAAGATTAAAATATGGTATAAAAAATTCTAGAATATGGCATTTATGCAGTATTGACATTGAAGTCAATAAATCCATCACACTAGATAATTGGACCAGATATAGAGCAGAATTTAGGGAGATATACTATCTAAATGACATCCATAAGTTTTTAGAAGTGGATCACTTTAATAGTATCTTTAAATTTTTTAAATCTAATTTACGTCAAAGTAACATTGAAGATTTTAGAAAATACTTTAAAGACTATTTAAATTATAAAGAAGTAAAAGTATATTAAAAAAAATAAACCACTTTTTAAGTGGTTTATCTATTTTTAAATTATGCGTTAAATAATTTTTCGACCGCATCCCAGTTAACAACATTGAAGAATGCTGCAACATAATCAGGACGTCTATTTTGATAATTTAGATAGTAAGCATGTTCCCATACATCTAATCCTAATAGAGGCATACCTTCTGCAAGTGGTGTATCTTGGTTAGGTGTTGATGTAACAACTAATTTATCACCTTTTTTAATTAACCACGCCCAACCTGAACCAAAACGTGTTTTAGCTGCATTTGAAAATTCTTCTTGGAATGATTCAAATGAACCAAATGATTGGTTGATTGCTTCAAGTAATTTTCCTGTTGGTCCTTGACCGTCATTTTTCTTTAATAAAGGCCAGAAGAATGCGTGGTTAAAATGTCCACCACCATTGTTTCTAACTGCACCTTGAATATCAAGTGGGACTTTTGTTAAATCTTTTAATAATACAACTAAATCATCCATTGTTTCAACTTTAAGTTCTGGATGTTTTGCAAGTGCAGCATTCAAGTTTGTGATATAAGCTTGATGATGTTTGCCATGATGAATCTCCATTGTTGTTTTGTCGATAAAAGGTTCTAGTGCGTCGTAAGCATACGGTAATTTTTCTAAAGTAAATGCCATTTTTATTACTTCCTTTCCATTTTCTTGGTACATCTATCTTACTTTATATTGAAAATATATTCAAGATTTAAGCATTTTCAATTAATTTATTCACATCATCTACCAAGATGTCAATGAAAATAGTTTTCTCGTTTTTTATTTTAACAAATGAGGCAGGACGTCCACCTATTTTAGAAACGTATTTAAAAAGTGTATAGTTTACAGGAATAGAACTAGATTGATTTAAACTTGAAAAGTAGGCTGCTAGTATAGCTGCTGTACGAATAACTTTTTCATTTAAGTTTTGGGTTCGTACTAAGACGTGCGAACCTGGTGCATCTTTAACATGGAACCAGTAATCATTAGAGTTAGCTAGATTATTAATGATATGTGCATTTTGAAGAGCATTTTTACCAATAATGTAAGTTGATGTTTCATCTTTAACGGTCAGTACTTTAATTTTATGGTTGTGTTTTTGATTTTTACTTGGCTTTTGTTTTAAGTATCCAAAAGGAATTAATAGCATCTTAAAATCATTTAAATCATTGGCATCTGTTAATTCAAGTTCATGCATAAAGTTATCAAATATTTGTTTTTCTATATAAACCTTATCTAGTTCCTGATTTATATAATTGATTGCACGTTTTCCTTTATGGTAACTTTTATAATAATTTTGAGCATTATCAGATAAGCTGATGGTTTCATCAAGTGCAATATGATCTACCCAACCAAGTTTACTATTCAAATCTAGTCCTGATGCATAAATATGATCGCCTTTTAGTTTGTCATCTATCATATACTCTGCTTGTTCGAGTTGTTGTTTGAGTTGAACTTGCTTTTTATCTATACGCTTAAGTTGATTTGAAATGAAATTTTTGTAAGGAGATTTTAAATCTTTAGATGCCATGATACGATTTTCTAATGCCTCACTTAAAGTACTATATTTGATGGTTTTCCCTTCAAATATATTGAAAAAATAAGATTTATTTTCATCTAAAGATAAAGTAGGCTCGACATTAATATCAAATGGGTGTATATCGTTTTGATTTAAGTATTTTGCTAATCTTAGTGAGATGCCTAAATATTTTAAGGTTAGATCTTTTGGACTAATTAATGGATCAAATTGATAATTCCTTGCATCAATTTTATCACTTGAAAAATACTCAAATTGGGCATTTGGAATTAAATGACGTCCCTCTAATACAAACATTTTCTTATATACATCAATAATTTTATTATCTTCTATTAGATATAGATTTGAATGACGTCCCATTGCTTCAAAGATTAACTTTCTTTTTATTGGTCCATGAATAAAATCATAAACAGTAAAATAAAGTTCTACAACCCTATCAGATTTATATTGGACAATAGAATTTAAGATTCCACCCTCTAAATATCTTTTTAATTGATATAAAAAATTCGATGTATCTTTTTTTTGAATGTTTTGTTTTGTAAGATAAAGGGATGAATAACTTGCATTTAAATTAATTGCTAAATGACTTCTTACCTTCTGCTTATATAAGCTAAAACTAAAAATTAATCCATCTAATGAAATTGATTCTACACGTGTATTTGATATAGTTTCGTTAAGTTCTTTTACTAGAAAATAGGTATATATACCGTCTAATGCCATAATTTAACACCTCATAAATACTATAACATGAAAATGATTGAAACTATTTACATAAATAAAACTTTCGTATATAATGAATTAAACGAAGAGTTAGGAGAGACTAATGAAATTAAACGAACGTGGATTACTCATCGTAATATCTGGACCATCCGGAGTTGGAAAAGGTACCGTGCGTAAAGCACTTTTTGATATGAAAAACCATAATTTAGTATACTCTGTATCTGTAACAACAAGACCTCCTAGAGCTGGTGAAGTTGATGGAAAAGATTATTATTTTGTAGATCGTCCTACATTTGAAGAGATGATAAAACAAGATAAATTTTTGGAACATGCAGAATTTGTAGGAAGTTACTATGGTACACCCAAAGATAAAGTTGAAGCGTTATTAGACTTAGGTAAGGAAGTAGTTTTAGAAATAGAAGTAGATGGTGCATTACAAGTTCGTGAAAAAACTAAAGATGCAGTGTTCATATTCTTAGTTCCACCTAGTAAGAAAGCATTATTTGAGCGCTTAAGTTCAAGAGGAACTGAAAGCCAAGATTTAGTACAAAAAAGATTTGAAAAAGCTGAAAAAGAATTTAAATTAGCGTATAAATATGATTATATAGTAGTCAATGATGATGTGAATAATGCTGCTGATAGAATTATGGCAATTATTCGAGCTGAACATGCTAGAACGCAACGTACAATTCATAAATATCAAGAATTAATGGAGGATTAGTTATATGAAAAAAGAAAAACATGGATTAAATTACCCTACAATCGATAAACTATTAGGTCAAATCGATTCTAAATATAAATTAGTATATGCAGCTAGTAAAGTTGCACATATGATTGAACAAGAAAAATTAGATGTAAAAGATTCAAAGTCTGTTACATCAGTAGGTAAAGCATTAGAAGAAATCGCAAATGGAAAAGTGAGTATTACGTTCGTAGAATGAACGTAATACTTTTTTATTTTAAGGTTAAGATAACTTTTTAAAGATTCTTAATAAGTTCTAATTTTAAATGTGCAAATTTTTTGTACTGGCTTTCATATTCTTATATGTCTAGTTTTATATTCGTAATTTATTACTTACTGATATGTCACATCTACTGTCATATATTTTTATATGAAATTATTATATAATAGTGAATAGGTGATTAAATGAAAGATAAACTAGCAATACTTCCTACAGATCCGGGTTGTTATCTAATGTTAAATGAACTTGGAGAAGTTATTTATGTAGGTAAAGCTAAGAATTTAAAAAATCGTGTGAGTTCCTATTTTAGAGGTGCACATAATGCTAAAACAGAAAAGCTAATCTCTGAAATTAGAGATTTTAATTATGTAGTTACAAACTCTGAACAAGAATCACTGATTTTAGAATATAATTTAATCAAAAAATATGCACCACTTTATAATATCAAACTCATTGATGATAAAAGTTATCCATATATTGAAATTACGGACGAGAAAGATCCAATGCTCGTTGTTTCTAGATATATTAGTGTTGATCAAAATAAAAAATTATTTGGACCATATCCGAACTCAAAATCTGCAAGGGAAACATTAAAGTTACTACATAGATTATACCCATTAAGAAGATGTAATCCAATTGATTCAAAACCATGTTTATATTATCATATGGGTTTATGCTTGGGACCATGTGCGCATGAACATGTAGACTATAAACCAAATATAGAAAAAATTACCAAGTTTCTAAAAGGTGAAACTAAAGAGGTATTAAATGATTTAGAAAAAATCATGAATGAAGCAAGTTTAAATTTAGAATTTGAAAAAGCACTTGAATATAGAGATATGATTCAAGCAGTTAAAGATACTACAGAAAAACAAATTATGAGTTTAAATGATTTTAAAGATCGTGACTTTATTAGTTTTGCATTTAACGATGATGATTTAGCTATTCAAATATTAATCATGCGTCAAGGTAGAATATTAGATACGCATAAAAACATCATTTCATATATGACAGATCCAAATGAAACATTTTTATCTTATATAAAAAATTATTATGATAAATTTTTACTACCAGATGAATTAATATTTGATCAGCAAATACCAATTAAAACACTTCAAATGTATTTTAAAAATAAAGTTATAGTACCAAAGATTGGTGACAAGAAAAAACTCATTGATTTAGCTTATAAAAATGCTTTAGAAGATTTGACACATTACTTTAAACTCTATAGAGCAAAAGAAGAACGCCAAAATGAACAAGTTGAAGCACTTGAAACAATTCTTGAAAAAAAGATAAATTATATTGAAGTATTTGATAATGCACATCTATTTGGTACAGCACCAATATCAGGAATGATTGTTTGGAAAGATGCTCATTTTGAAAGAAAAATGTATCGCAAATTTCATTTGAAAACTACGACCAATGATGACTATCAAGCAATGAAAGAAGTATTATACCGTAGACTTCAACGATTATTAGTTGAAGGCCAACAACTACCGGATCTCATCTGTGTAGATGGTGGTAAGGGACAAGTATCTGCTGCAAATGAAGTTGTTTTGTCACTGAATATAAATATTCCCATCTTAGGATTAAAAAAAGATAGATATCACCAACTTGAGGGATATGTTTTAAATGGTGAAACGACAATTCTAGAAAAAAACTCACCCTTATTTTTCTTTTTAGGTAAACTATCTGAAGAAGTACACCGTTTTACAATTACATTCCATCAAAAAACAAAAAATAGAAAAGACTATACGTCTGTTCTAGATAATATTCCTGGATTAGGACCTACAAGAAAAAAGAAATTACTTGCAAGTTTTAAATCTATAGACGAAATTAAAAACGCATCTGTAGATGATTTGCGCACAATAGGTTTACCAGATAAAGTAATTAAAGGCATAAAGGAGGGTATTTCATGAAAGCTTTTATTCATAGTACAAACCCTAAACAAAAAATATTTTACTGTGTTGTTAATAATAAAAAAGAGGCATTCTACTTACCTAATAGATTAGCGAAAGTATTTCTTACTATATTAAAAAGAGGTATATTAGTGGATTTTGAGGTTAATGATGCAACAACAAGAAAAATAGATGGTAAACAAACAAATGTTTATCCAATCAATCATTTTAACAAGATTATACAGACATCACCTAAAAAAGTATTATATGACTTAACACAATTAAGACTTGATATGAAAAGAGTTTTAAAAAAATATCAATACTTTTTATTTTTAGATTTAGAGATGAGTATGCCAGGTTATAAACCAGGTAAACATATACCAGAAATTATTCAAGTAGGCTATTTATTAACTAATAAATCAGGTGAAGTTCTTAAAGACAATGGCTATTATGTGCTACCTAAAAATGAAGATGCAATTAATAAAAGAACTATAAAATTCTTAAATCTAGATGAAAATATCTTTTATGGTAAAGCAAGAGAATTTGATTTATTTTATGATGATTTAAAAGATATTATTAATAATTATAAACCTCAAATTGTAACATGGGGTAAAAATGATATTCAAGCTTTAAACATTAGTTATAAACTACACCAAGTAAAACCTTTGACACATGATAAACAATTTATTGACTTACTTAAACTTCATAAAGATTATTTTAATTTACCAAATGATATAGGTTTATTTGATGCTTACAAAAAATATTATAAACCAGAAGATTTACCAGTCCAAGATCATGATGCGCGTATGGATGCGATTATTACAAAAGATGTATTTGATGCATTTACAAATGTAATGAAATAAAAAATATGCCCACCAATTGGTGGGCATATTTTGATTATAAGTTCATAATTATAGGTAGAATCATCGGTTTTCTTAAGGTGATATCATAAATTTTATCGCCTAATTGATCAATAATTAATTGTTTTAAAATCAGTTCATTATAACCTTTTTTAGGTAATTCTTTAAGTGCTATATTTTTTACTATGGTTGCTAGGCTGGAAGTTAATTCCTCATTGCCCTTCATATAAATAAATCCTCTTGAGATAACAGTAGGTTCATTTACTAAAGTTTTCTTGTTAGAATCAATTGATAATATTACAGAAAACAGTCCTTCCTCAGAAAGTATTTTTCGCTCTCTTAAGACATTTGAACCGATATTTCCTACACCTGTGCCATCTATATAGATGTCTCCAGATTGTACCTTACCCGCATATCTAATGGAGTCTTTAGAAACTGCTGCCACATCTCCGTTATCCATAATTAAAACATTGTTTTCATCCACGCCACATTCAATAGCTAAATGTTTATGACGCTTTAACATTCTATGTTCACCGTGCATTGGAATAAAATATTTTGGTTTAATTAAAGTTAACATTAATTTTAAATCAGGACCACTACCATGTCCAGATGTATGCGTGTCTGTAATGGGGCCATGTGTAATGACATTAACATCATTTCTAAATAATAAATTAATAGTTTTATTGATTGGATCTTGATTTCCAGGAATTGGAGAAGAAGAAAATATTACAGTATCACCTTTAACTGTTTTTATTTGTCTATGAGAACCATTAGCAATTCTTGATAATGCTGCAAGTGGCTCACCTTGTGATCCTGTAACTAAGATACAAGTTTCTTCTAATGTATATTTTTTTAATTCCTCTGGTGCAACGATTGTACCTTTTTTAGGTTTGATATAACCAGATTGTTGTCCTGCTTCAATTGTACGTTCCATAGAACGGCCAAAGACGGCAATTTTTCTGCCAGTTAATTCGGCTGCTTCAATGATTTGTTGGATTCTATATAAGTTGGATGCAAATGTTGCGATAATAATTCTTCCAGGAATACGAGTAAATAGTTCATTAATAGAACGTCCTACTTTAGATTCAGACTGAATTAAACCATCTTGTTCTGCATTGGTTGAATCAGATACTAAAAGTAGTGTACCTTCTTGACCAAGATTAGCTAATTTTTCATATTCAGCATGTGGTCCAACAGGAGTATAGTCTATTTTGAAGTCTCCAGTGTGAAAAATAGGACCAGCTTCAGTTCTAAAAACAATACCAAACATATCAGGAATAGAGTGATTTAATCTAACAAATGATATTTCTACACCACTAAATTTGTAGGTATAATATGATTTATATTCCTCAATTTTAGGGATTTTTAAATCTCTGTGTTCGCCTAATTTATACTCAATTAAATCAACTGCAATACCAGAAGCATAAATTCTTGGTATTTTTACTTGTTTTAATAAATATGGAATACCACCAATATGATCCTCATGACCATGAGTGATGAATAAACCAACGATTCTTTCTTCGTTTTCTTTCAAATAAGTATAATCAGGTATGACATAATCAATACCCAATAAATCATCATCGGGAAACAAAATACCTGCATCCACAATAAAAATTTGATTATTAATTTCATAAACATAAGTGTTTTTACCGACCTCGCCTAAACCACCTAAAGCAAAAACTCCGAATTCGTCGGTTTTTAACAACGCATTTTTCAACATATATATAACCTCGTAACGTCAAATCTATTAATTCTATTATACATTAAATTTTTAAAATTAATAAATAATTAATTCATGTTAAAATAGTTTATATGTTTATGAGGTGTTTATGAAAAGAATTTATGTGTTTGATTTAGATAATACGCTAAGATCAACAACGAATAAAAAAATATTGCCCAATACTAAAAAACTTATTTTTGAATTATCAAAAAATAAAGATAATATATTAGCAATAGCAACAGGTAGAGGTTATTCTAAGTTAAACGTATTAGAAGATTTAGTAGACTGTTTTCAATATAAAATATTAGTCAATGGTGCTTTAATACTTGAAGGTGACCATATATTAGAAGAAACGCATATTCCTAAAAAGGATATAAAACTATTTATGGAAGATGCCAAAAAATATGATATTTCAATAGGCATGGTTGGCTATGATAAAGAGGTTGTAACTAAGTATGACGAACATATCAAAAAGGCTATGGGAGGCTTTCAAACAAGAAAACCTGATATTGATCCTGCATATTATCTAAAAAACAATGTGTATCAATTATGGATGTTTCATGATGATTTGGATCTAATTGATAAATTACTTACTAATCATAGGCACTATACAATTTATCATTGGCACGACGGTGGTTTTGATCTTGTCATGCCAAACATTTCTAAAGCAACAGCTTTAAAGAAGTTAATGAAAAAGTATCCAAATCATGAAGTAATAGCTGTAGGTGATGGACATAATGATTTAGAAATGTTAGAACTTGCAGATATTGGTATTTTACTAGAAAATTCTAAGTGGTTTGATGAAGCAGAAAATATGTATGATCTTAAAGGACCACATGTTGATTTAGATTTATTATACGATTTTTTTAAAACACATAATTTACTATAACTAGGAGATGACTTTAAAATGAACTACAAGGTATATACATTAGAAAATGAATTTTTAAAAGTAGAAGCGATGGATTATGCAGCAAGTATCTACCAAGTCTATTTAAAAACAAAAAACGAAATTAAACCGATGCTATCTACACCTAAAACATATGACTTATTTATAGAAAACAACTTAAGTTATGCAAGAACTATCGGGCGCACTGCAGGTAGAGTTTATAATAATGAAGAAACTTCAAACTACATAGATTTTAAAGGTGAACCCCATATAATGCACGGTGGGGAAAATAAGTTTTCTATAAAAAACTTTAAGGTTAAGTCCTTCACATCTACAAAAATTGTATTTACACATTTTATAAAAGATTTAGAAGATGGATACCAAGGGGATTTAAAAGTTGAGGTTTCATATGAACTTAAAAAAGATACATTAATTGTTACCCATAAGGCACTATCAAGTAAAGATACGTTGGTTAATATGACATTCCATCCATATTTTAATTTAGATCAAACACAATCACTTAAAAACCATCAATTAAAAATAAATAGCGAAACATATTTAAAACTTGATGAAAATAAAAGATATACGATATTATCAAATGTGAAAGACACACTTAAAGATTTTACCCATTTTAAAAACTTAAAAATCACACCAACAACTTATCTTGATGACATTTTTCTATTAAGTAAAAATTATGCAGCAACTCTGAAAACAAGTGATGTTGAAATGAATGTGTATACAAACTATGATGCACTGGTTGTATTTAGTCAAAACAGAGGATCAAACACTGAGTTATCAAATGCAGCAATAAACACACCCTATGCAGGTATAGCTATTGAAGCTCAAAAACCTCAAAATAAGTTACCACTTCTTAAGGCTAATGAACCTTATGAGTATTACATTCAATACCAATTTAAATCTATAAAATAAAAAAAGTTGGCGATTATTTGCCAACTTTTCTACTTAATTTACTAATAACTAAATCTATAATCTCTTCTGGAACATATAATGAAATATCCGCATCATGATAAACCAGTTCTTTAATACTTGATGATGAAACAAAATGATTTCTACTTGATGGGAATAGTACAACTGTTTCAACATCAGGATTTAAGTTTCTGTTAAACTGATATAACATATATTCATTTTCGTAATCTGCGATATTTCTTAATCCTCTAAAAAGGATTTTAATACCGTGTTTATCTGCATATCTAACAACCAAATCTGATGTGTAGCTGATTAATACATTTTTTAAGTGTGAAGTTGTTTTTTTAATCATTTCGATACGCTCTTCAACAGTAAATGAAAATTTCTTTGATGGATTATCTGCAATAACAATATGCAGTACATCTACAAGTTCTGATGCACGTTCAATAACATCTAAATGTCCAAGCGTTAAAGGGTCAAATGAACCCGGGTATAAGCCTTTTTTCATGTGTGTAATTATGATAACTAATGATAACTGAAATATCATTAGTTACTTTATCCTTTCAATATTAAAAATTATACATTTAACATGCAACTTTTTCTATAGTGTTATTTTAACACATTTATATTTTTTTCTTGTTATTTATATCAATAAATGCTATAATTTCTATGAAGATGAGTGGGGCTTGGAAGTTCTCACTTATTTTTTGAAAGGGTATAATTTATGAACTTGAATATAATTAAAGAGAAAGTAAATTTAATATTAAAAAATCACGACCTAGAAATTTATGAGATTTTAGAAGAAAAAATGGGTAAGGAAAAAATACTTACAATTTTAATTGATGCAACACTCAATTATGAAGTGTTAGAAAAAATCCATATGGAAGTATTAGATTCAATTAATGATGACCTAGATGATGATTATTATTTACAACTTTCTACAGTTGGTATTGAAAGACCACTTAGAAATCTAGAAGAAGTTCAAAAAGAACTTGGCCAATACATATATTTAGAAAGTGATATATATACTGGTAATGCTACATTAGATAGTGTTATAAAAGAAGATTTAGAAATTAGTTTCTTTCTAAAAGGGCGTCCTAAAAAGTTAAAAGTAAACTACTCAAATATCAGATTTATTCGTAAGGCCATTAAATTTTAAAAGGAGATATATTAAAAATGATTAATAAAGCATTTTTCCAAAACATTGAAGAAGTTGCAGATGAAAATGATTTAACAAAAGAACAAGTCTACAATGCTTTTGAACAAGGTTTAATTGCTGCATGTAAAAAACAATTAGGCGTTCAAACTTGTCGTGTAGAATTTAGAGAAGAAAAAAGTGAATTACTTATCTATGGTCAGTACTTTGTTTTACCGGAAGGTGAATTAAGTCTAGATTTAGATAAAAAATATACATTCATTAAACTTGATGATGCAAAAGGATTAAGTAAGAAGGCAAAAGCTGGTGAAATTTTAGAAGTTAAGATTGAACCAAGTGAATTTAGCTATAATGCTTCAAGAGATTTAAAACATCGTTTTAACGAAGTTTTAAATCAAATAAAGAAAGAAAACATCTATCAAGGATTAAAAGAATTACAATATGAAATGGTAAATGCTAGAGTCTTAGAAGATGAAAAAGACTTTTATCGCATTGAAATTAACAAAGACGTCATTACAATGTTACCTAAAAAAGAATCATTACCAACTGATAAATTCCATGTAGGAGATCGTATTAAAGTTTATGTTACTGATGTTGAAATGAAAACAAAAGGGCCTAAAATTTATGTATCACGTACTCATGTTGCTTTAGTTACAAGATTACTTGAAGAATTCGTTCCTGAAATTAAAGATGGCACAATTGAAGTTTTAGGTATTGCAAGAGATCCAGGTGATCGTTCAAAAGTTGGATTAAGATCTAATAACGAAAACGTTGATGTAATTGGTGCTACTGTTGGTGAAGGTGGTGCGCGTATTAAAGAGATTTCTAAATTCCTATCTGGTGAAAAAATCGATTTATTCAGATGGAGTGATAACGAGCAAGAATTGATTGCAAACTCACTACAACCATCACCGGTTGTTGCTGTAACAAGAGTGAATCCAAAGGAAAAAAGTGCACTTGCAATTGTTCCAGATGCACAGTTGTCATTAGCAATTGGTAAACTTGGACAAAACGTAAAATTAGCTGTTCAAGCAAGTGGTTGGTCAATTGATATTAAATCTGAAACCAGCGCTGCTGAAGAAGGCATTATTTACTAAGAGGAATAATTATGAAACCAGTTAAAAAAATACCGATGCGTACATGTGTTGTAACTAAAACAACATATCCTAAAAAAGAATTAACTCGCATTGTAGCTACTAAAGAAGGTGTAGTTTCTATAGATTTAAAGGGTAAAGCAAACGGTCGAGGTGCTTATATCAAATTATCTAAAGAAAATATTGATTTAGCTAAAAAGTCAAAAGCACTCGACAAAAAACTGGAAGTAGTTATTCCAGATTCAATATATGAAGAACTTGGCAAACTATTATGAATAAAGGTGCTTTAGGTTTAGCATATGTTGCAAAAAAGTTGGCAATTGGAACAGATGAAGTTGTTAAATTGTTACAACAAAAAAAACTATATAAAGTATTACTTGCAAACGATGCAAGTGATAACACAAGAAAAAAAATAATTGATAAAACAAACACTTACCAAGTGGAATTAATACAAACCTATAGTAGTGATATATTATCTAGTGCAATAGGTAAAAAAAATATTAAAGTCATAGGAATAAAGGATAAAGGGTTTAGTATGATGTTTGAATAGAAAGGTTGATGCAATATGGCAAAACAAAACAATAATAGTAATAATAAGAATAGGTCAAATAAATCTAAGTTTCAAAACAGATCGAATACACCAGTACAAAAACGTGTAGAAAAAAAGAAACCAACAGAGTTGATTTTTAGACCTGAAATGACAGTTTCTGATATCGCAACTGAACTTGAGATATCAAATGCAGTCTTAATAAAGAAGTTGATGGGACTTGGCATGATGACATCTGTCAATCAAGTTTTAGATAGAGATACTGTCGAATTGGTTGCATTAGATTTAGGGATTGAAGTTAAAGATGAGGTAATTACTGACCTTACAAGATATGATGAAATGGAAATAATTGATGATCCAAAAGATCTTGTAAAAAGAAATCCAATTATTACAATTATGGGTCACGTTGACCATGGTAAAACAACTTTATTAGATTCTATTAGAAAATCTAGAGTAGTCACTGGCGAAGCCGGTGGTATTACCCAACACATTGGTGCATATCAAGTTGAACACCAAGGTGAAAAAATTACATTCATTGATACTCCAGGTCACGCGGCATTTACTGAAATGCGTGCACGTGGTGCAAAAGTAACGGATATTGTAGTTTTAGTAGTTGCTGCTGATGACGGTGTTAAACCACAAACAATTGAAGCACTTCAACATGCTAAGGCAAGTGGTGTTCCAATTATTGTAGCAATTAATAAAATTGATAAACCAACTGCAAATCCAGAAAACGTCATGAGTGCACTTTCAGCACATGACCTAACACCAGAAGCTTGGGGTGGTACAACACCTTATGTAGAAGTTTCTGCACTTAAGAAAATAGGAATTGATAATTTACTAGATATTATTCTTTTACTTGCTGAAGTAGAAGACTTAAAAGCAAATCCAAACAGAAATGCGACAGGTACAGTAATTGAAGCATTTTTAGATAAAGGTAGAGGACCTGTTGCAACAGTTATTGTTGAAAATGGTACATTAAGAATTGGTGATATCATCGTAATAGGTAATACATTTGGTCGTATACGCACAATGAATGATGACCTAAAAAGAAGATATACTGAAGCCATACCAGGTACACCAGTTGAGATTACAGGTTTAGACCAAGTACCACAAGCAGGCGATGTATTTATGGTATTTAAAGATGAAAAAGTCGCACGTCAAACAGCTGAAGCTCGTTCTGCAAAAGTTAAAGATACACTTGTTAAACAACAAAAAGCTACTTCATTAGAATCTATGTTTGGTGATGTAGTTGATGGACAAAAAGTATTAAATTTAGTCCTTAAATGTGACGTTCAAGGATCTATTGAAGCACTAAGAGGTATGTTAGATAAGATTGATATTGAAGGATTCCATGCGAATATCGTTCGAAGCGGTGTTGGTGGTATTTCAGAAACTGACGTACAACTAGCATCGGCATCAAATGCTGTTATTATCGGATTTAACGTACGTCCTACAGCCTCAGTAAAATCATTAGCTGAATCTGTAGGTGTAGAAATTAGATTATATAATGTCGTATACCGTATTACAGAAGATATTGAAAAAGCTCTTAAAGGTATGTTAGAGCCAGTCTTTGAAGATGTTGTAACAGGTCAAGCTGAGGTTCGTCAATTATTTAAGATTTCTAAAATCGGAACCATTGCTGGTAGTTATGTCACAGACGGAGTGATTCATAGAAACTCTAAGGTTGCTGTAATTCGTGAAGGTGTAGTTATCTATAACGGCGTACTATCAAGTTTAAAACGTGGTAAAGACGATGTTAAAGAAGTACGTCAAGGTTTTGAATTTGGATTTAGTGTCGAAAATTATAATGATTTAAAAGAAGGCGATATAATTGAAGCATCAATTGAAAGAGAAGTTGAGGTAGACTAATTATGAGTATTACAACAGAACGATTAGCGTCAAGAATCTTAAGAGAACTTGTCCATATCATAAACGATGTCATCAAAAATACAAAAATTGGCTACATTACAATAACAGAAACTAAAGTTACAAGAGATTTAAGTTACTGTTATGTATATTACACGATTATTGATGATAGTATAGAAGCTAAAGAAAAAGCTCAACAATTATTAGATGAAGGTAAAAAAGAAATACGTATGAAGTTAGCTCAAAAAGTAAATAACTTACGTAAAATTCCAGACTTAATCTTTAAATATGATGAGGCATTAGCTTATGGAAACCATATAAATAAATTATTAGGTGACATTAATAATACAAAGTAGTATAATCTTTTCAAACTGATTTTTAATAAACATATGATAACTGTTTTACATAATAGATAATAAAGTACCTCCATAAGTTCAATGATGGAGGTACTTTTTTTCTATAAATCTTAAAATATAAAAACATATCAATTAAATACTATTCTTTATAATTTACAACTATTCGTGAAAACACTTTGAAACAATCAAGATATTATGTTTTGAATTAATTGTTCAGAGTATGATTTGATAGACGGTTTTCACATAAAAAGTTTACAGATATAGACTATTCGTACATCAGTATAGACAACAAAGTTTTGTTTTAGATATCACTTGCAAGCGGTTTCATAGAGTGTTAGAATAAAGCTATCTAACCGAGTTATCCAGACTAAAAAAATGGAGGTAATTAAAATTATAAAAATGGTATTTTAAATCAAGAGGATATATATATTTATGATTTAATTGGAAATATCATTTCAATTCATTCAACGATTGATAAATCATTTGACTGGGAAGGTAGAAGATTAGTAGAATACACCACAGATAATAAAAACTATCAATATAAATATAATGATCAAGGAATTAGAGTAAGTAAAACAGTAAACGGAGTAACAACTGAATATTTTGTAGATGGATATAATGTATTGGCAGAAAAGATGGGTACAAATGTTATATACTATACGTATGATGCGGATGGATCAATTATGTCTATGAATTATAACGGTAATGAGTACTTCTAAATCAAGAATATGCAAGGAGATATTATCCAAATAGTTAATGCATCGGGCACATTAGTAGCTGAATATCGATATGATGCATGGGGTAATATTGGATATCAATATGATAATGGTTTAAACATAGCTAATATTAATCCATATAGATATAGAAGTTACCGATATGATTCAGACACTGGACTTTATTATTTAAACTCAAGATACTATGATTCAAAGATTGGAAGATTTATTAGTGCTGATTCTATAAATTATCTAGATCCAGCCACTGATACAGGTTTAAATTTGTATGCTTATTGTGGAAATAATCCAGTGATGTACTCCGACCCCAGCGGTAATTTCCCAATTTTAGCAACAATATTGATTATATCTGCAATTGCAGGACTTGGTTTAACAATTGGTGGTGTAGCAACAGACAACAATACAATGACAGCAATAGGATTAACTATGGTTGCTATTCCAGCATTAGTGTCGGGAGGTCTAGCTTTATTTGGAACTACTGGAGCACTAGCACATCTGATTGGAGGAGTAACAATGGTCGCAGGAGCGGGAACGGGAGCATTTGCATCAGCGGAATGGCAGCAAACATTTACTGGGGACAATTGGATGCTTGATGCTGGTATGAGTGAAGGATTATATAATACCTTGATGATAACTACAGCAACTATTGCAACGCTAGGAACAGCTGCATCAAGTTTTGCATACTCGTTTAATATTAACTCTATTCAGAAAGTAGGGAAATTAGGTGACTACAATGGAATGAGATTTACTCAAAAAGCTCCAAGTGGTAATCTAAGATATAAATCAATTGAGTTCCATACACCTCATAACGGACATGGTTATCATTGGCAACAAAATACATTTAATGGATTGATAGGAAAAAGAACTGGAAGTACAATTCGTTGGACATGGTGGCTGAAAAGAATCATCGGAGGATAATTATGATAAATATAGCTGAATATGAAAAACAACAATTAGAGCAATTTCAAAAATCTAGTATATTTAAAGAACTTAATAAGTTAACAGTTGAAAAAGGATACAAATGTACATTACGCATTGGTAATATGCATCCTGAAGTTTTAAAAGCTTTTAAAATTCAAAAAGCGAGAGTGCTATCGGTGGGATTGTATTTGAATGATCATATAGTGACTGATGATGAAGGTGCTGAATATGATTTTTATACTGATCTTGTATATATATTAAAAAATGATGATATTAAGTTTTTTAGATGGGAAAAAGATGAAGAATTTATAGCGAATTTAAGGGATACAATTCTTTGGCTAAAGAAGAACAATAAAAGCATGTAAAGTTTAGTTTCACTGTTACGCGGAACGTGGCTATACTAATAGCCACGTTATCGCGTACTAAACTGTGCCTAAAAAGTTGACTTGTTGGCTCTATGAAGATGATTTATTTTAAAAATACGGACTAGATATAATTATGCTGGGTTACAGGCACATGACTCCAGTGATGTATTTAGATAGGGACGGAAACTTTGCAATTTCAATATTTGTAGCTGGTATTATCATTGGTGGCATATTAGGCGGTGTAACTCGAGGAGCAATTGCTTATAACGATGGAGCAAGGGGTTGGGATCTGGTTGGAGAGATTGCAATTGGAACGGCGGCTGGTATGGTTATAGGTGGAGCAGCAGGTGCAGTTGCAGCGTCTGGTG
>NZ_JAFR01000010.1 GCF_000526235.1 Acholeplasma granularum ATCC 19168
TGAATCAGTAGTAGGTTCAGCAACAAAACTAATTGTTGGTGCAAATTTCTTACCAACATAACCATCAAAGAATGTGGTATCTGTCATGATACGTGCGCCCCAGTTTTCTGATTGTTCATAAACAGATATTTTAACAATTGTTTCAAAATCAGCATTCAGTGTAATAACACCTTTAATAGTTCCTATAAATCCTGTGGTTTCAAATAAGAAACTTACATTTTGATTGGTTTTATTTGTATATAAAGTTAAACTGTTTTTAACCTCAATATCAAATGTAGATTCTAATAATGATTGGTAGTTATCTTCATTAGAGACGACACCATTATTAGTTAATAATTGTTGTTTCCAAACCATGTTTGGATCAATACCCAATTCGAAAGTACTATAATATAATGTTCTTGCTTCATTTAATCCTTTAGTAAATTCTCTTAATGTAGTAGTAGCGGAGCTAAATCCATCCAATATAGAAGCACTTGGTTCAAATTCTGGATCAAACTTTAATCCTTTGAATTTTTCTAGTTGTTCTGGATCTGTTTGGATGATTGAACCATTACCCTCTGTTTGACTAATAATATTTATACCGATAATGACCTCAAAATTACTATCTAGTGTCATGACAGCATTAATTGGCCCCATATGACCACTAGTTGTAAACAAGAAACTTACATTATTAGTCGTATTATGCTGATAAAGAGTAAGCGCACCAGATGTTTGAACATTAAATGAAGATTCAAATACAGTTTCAAATGTTTCATCACTAAATGTTGTTTGATTATGATTTAGTATATATTTTTTCCAAACTGTATCAAGGTCAATATCACTAAATAAGGAAGCATATAATTTGTATTCAGAACTTAATATACCAACAAATGCATTGGATGTACCAGTAGCTGCTGTAATTGCATCAACGGCATAATCTGTATCTGAGTTTTCAGTGTTTTTTAATTGTATACCTTTTTCAATATCAAACTTTTTACCTTTATATTTATTCAAATAATCTATTTCTTTAACAATCCCGCCAAGTCCTGGGGTTTCTGCTTGCTTTGTAACTGTAATTTGAACAATTGTTTGAAAGTCAGGTTCTAAGGTGATGACACCTTCAATGATATCCCATAGTCCTCGGCCAAAGAATCTATAGCTCATCACTCCTGTTTCTTTATTTACATATAAATATCTTACCTTTTCAGAATTTAATTCAGTTGCTTGTCTTACCTCAAATGTCTCATCAAAAACTTGAGCAAAATTAGCATCATTAAATTCAGCTTCATGATGTGATAAAGCTGCTGTTTTCCAAGCATATTCAGCATTAATTGCAATACGATCTTTAGTTATTGCATCTGCACCCATTAAAATTCCTGTTGAAACTAACCCTAAGATAAGTACAAATGATAGCATTGATAAATATTTTTTCATATGTTTAACTCCTCTAGTGCAGGAATTTCTTTAACTTTAGGAATGGTCCAAACATCAATTAATCCAACAACCGCATTCATAAATGTAACAGAATAAATGATTCCTTCAGTATTTGGAGCAAGTTTATTAAATACCCAAACATTTTGAATCATCCAAGTAACAATACCTAACATAAGACCATAAATAATTTTACCCTTAGTATATAATGGTGCAGTTTGAGGGTCTGTTGCAACAAATAATGCAGCAAATAATAAGTGTCCCATTAATAAAGAATAAACTGCATAAGTAAACGGATTAATTCCTGTTTTAGTAAATCCATTAATCAGTGATAAAACAAAATATGCACCTAAAAAAGTTGTAGGAATTTTCCAGTCAGATATTTTAAATACCATTAATAATGTTCCGAGTATTAAAATCCCTAATTTAAATGTTGTACCTAATGCTCCAGGATAATTTCCCATAAGTAGTGCCCAATAAGAATAAGTATTCAATACGCTTGTTGGATTAGTTTTAAATTGTGTTGCCGGGGTTACTGGGGCAATCACATTTAATACTGGGTTTAAAAAATTATTCACTTGAACAGGGAATGCTAAAGCAATAAAAATTAATCCAACCATTGCAGGATTAAATACATTTTTATCTTGGCCTCCCCATAGTGATTTTGCAAAAAATACTCCAAATGCTGTAGCTATTGAAACCATCCAAACTTCACTAATGATTGTTGGAGTTGTTAGTAAAGTAATTACAAGCGGTGTAATCCAAAAACTTGTAAAGTCAAAGGTTTCCTTTCTAGCTTTACTACTGAGTATTTCTACAATAAAAGATGTAACTATGGCAACTGCACCTATTATGAAAACTGTTGCTCCAAAGATAAACGAAGCAGCAATCAATAAGATGAAGAGTGCACTTGCAACAAATATTCTACTTTGTTGTGATTTATTCATTTTTATTTCCTCTCAAGTATTATTGGTTATATTTTAACATGTTATAGATACTTTTATAAAGTATTTGCGTAACTTTATTGTTAAATTTAGTAGAATAACTAACTATATTAAACATACAATATTAAATGAGTCATTAAAATCATAATAACGGCATTAACTAGACAAAAATAGCATAAAAATGTTACAATAATATAAGTAAAGGACGGTGATCTAAGTTGCACAGAGCAGAAGAAGACTATTTGAAACTAATCTATGAGTTACAAGTCGAATCAGGTAAACAACTGATTAAAAACAATGAAATAAAAGATGCTTTCGGTTTTACAGACCAAAGTGTTAACGATATGATCAAACGTCTACATGAACAAAAATTAGTTAACTTTAAACCATACAAAGGTGTATCTTTAACAAAAAAAGGTATATCTGTTGCGTATAAACTTGTTAGAGCACATAGAATATGGGAAGTGTTTTTAACTAAAAAATTAAACTACCCATGGCACAAAGTACACGAAGAAGCAGAAAATTTAGAACATGCTTCGAGTGAGGCGATGGTAGAGGCAATGTATCAATATTTAGGACAACCAGAAAGATGTAGTCATGGTAATCCGATACCTAATATTGATGGGGTTGTTAGACCAATTAATGATGAGGCTATGACTCACTTTAAAGTTGGTCAAATATTTTTAGTTGAACGCGCCTCGGATGATCCTAAACTATTAGAGTTATTGAATAAATATCAAATAAATTTAGGTTCCAAATTAAAGATAATTGAAAAAGATAACCATAATGAGTTTATTAAAGTTAACGTTTTAGACAAAGATTTATTATTAACATTTAGTTCTGCTAAAAAGATATTTGGCCGGAGCATCAAGTAATTTTTTACTTGATGTTTTTTATTATAAGGAGGGATTCTATGAAAATCAAAGAAATATTAAATCAAAACTTAAGCGATAAAGAACTGCTTGAAATATTAAAAGATATGCATGCTTTTGATATTGCTCAAAGTTTTTCTTTATTAGAAGAAGATGATATTAATCGAATTAAAAATTTATTACCACCTGAGTTATTAGCAGATGTATATTCATATTTAAATCCAGAGGATGCTGCTGAAATTCTTCAAACTCAAACATTGGATGAACAAATAGAAGTTATCTCAAACTTAGAGCCAGATGATGCTGCAGATATTATTAATGAATTTGAAGAAGAAGAAAAAGAAGAGTTGATGGATGCATTAAAAGATGAAGATATTCTTTCTTTAATGCAATATGAAGAAGAAACAGCAGGATCATATATGACCAATGATATTTTGTTTGTTAATCAAATTGAAAGTGTTAAAGAAGCAACTAAAAAACTTATTAAAAAAGCCAATGAACTAAAAAGTATTAAAACAGTATTTGTTGTAGATAAGGAAGAATCATATATAGGTCAAATCAGTCTACAAAGCCTTTTAAGAGCAAAAGAACCTTTAACAGTTAATGATCTTTATGAAACAGAACCAGTTTTAAATGAGCATGATGATGTTGATACAATTATTAAGCATATAAAACATTATGGTGCATATGATATCCCAATTGTTAGTGAAAAAAATAAACTATTAGGTGCAATTACAACCGATGATATTTTAGATATTTACCGTGATGAAACAGTTGAAGATATTGAAAAATTAAATATATTACCAGATACCGATTTAGATCAAAATGTATTTATTAGTTCATTTAAAAGACTGCCTTGGTTACTAATTTTAATGCTTTTAAGTATACCACTTGCTTTTATTACTTCAAATTATGAAGAAATTTTAACAAGTATCGTTATCTTAGCATTTTTTCAACCTTTAATGTTAGATTCAGGTGGAGATGTTGCATCTCAGACTTTAGCTGTAACACTTGTAGGATTAACATCAAAAGAAGGTGTTGATATTAAAGATGGAATAAAAGAAATTATATCAGGTACGATTTCAGGACTTGTAATGGGTATTTTAGCATTTATAGCAACTCTTGGATTAAGCCAATTTATGCAAGTAGATTCTCCTCTATTAGTTGCACTTGTCGTTGGAATATCTTTATGGCTCACAGTTATAAGTGCACCAATATTAGGCTTTTTCATACCTAATTTACTTCATAAATTAAATTTTGATCCAGCTGTTGCATCAGGTCCTTTCATTACAACACTGATAGATATTATTAGTATTGTTATATATTTTGGTCTAGCTACACTTTTATTAGGAGGAAGTATAAATGTTTAATATAGATTTTAATTTATCACCTAATAAACTGAAACTAGAATTATTAAAACTTCATGAATCAGATATAGCGGATTTATTTGAAGAAAATAAAATCTATAGGGAAAAAATATATTTGGTATTAGGCGTTAAAAGTTTTAAAAATGTGTTTGTCTTATTAAGTGAAGACGTACAAGTTGAGTTTTTTGATTCACTGAATACAGATCAAAAAAGATCATTACTTAAGTTTTTAGATACAGATGATATTAAAACTTTAATTGACTTATATGATAGAAAAAATCAATTAAATATCATATTATTACTTCAAGAAAAAACTAAAAATGAAATCACAAAACTTCTTAGTTATGAAGTTGGATCTTCAGGCTCTTTATCATCTCCTCACTTCATTAGTTTAGACATCAATACGAATATAAAAGATGCTACAAAGTATGTCATAACAGAAAGTAAAGAAAAAGATCAAATTGATGTTATCTTTTTCTATAATGAATCAAAGGTATTTGTTGGTGCATTAACACTTCAAGAATTAATTATTGCACGTGCAAATCAAAAAATAAGTAACTTAATTAATGAAAATTATCCATTTGTTTATGATAATGAACCTGTTACAGAAGCAATTAAAAAAATTAGAGACTATGATATTGAAGCAATTCCAGTACTTGATTTAGAAGGTCAAATTGTTGGTATTATACCTTTAGAAGATGCTTTAATCTTAATGGATGAAATGCATATTGAAACGATTGGACAATTATATAAAGTTCATGATTTAAAACAAACCGATTCACCACTTAAAAGATCATATGTACGTTTACCTTGGTTATTAATAAGTGCTGCATTAAATTTAGTTATCGTATCATTTCTATCTATTTTTCAAGGTACATTAGAATCGAATATAGCACTTATATTATTTCAGCCAATGATACTTGCTATGGCAGGAAATATTGGTACTCAAAGTATTTCAGTAACTATTTTAAGATTTCAAAAAGAAGCAAATATCCACAAGAACCATATATTAAAAGAAATAGGTATTGGATTAATTAACGGCTTATTATCTGGTATATTAGGTATATTAATTGTCTATGTTTTCTTATACTTACTACCAAATAATTATGTAGATATGCATTTGGTGGCACTAACTGTTGGTTTATCACTGTTTTTAGCGATGTTTGTATCATCACTTTGTGGTGTATTTATACCAGTTATCTTAAGAAGGTTTGGTTTTGATGAAAAAGCAGCAAGTGGTCCATTAATTACAACAATTAACGATTTTTTTGCATTAGGTATTTATTTTTTAATCGCAACCCTCATTCTTCTAGTTTAAAATGGTTTAAAATAAAAAAAGACATATAAATATGTTAAAATGGCATATAGAAAATAAATGTAAGAGGTGTAATCAAATGAGAATCCATTTAGTAGGATTAGGTAAAATGGGTGCTAATTTAGCACTGAATTTAAAAGAAAATAATCATGAAGTAATCGGTTTTGATTTAAACGATGAAGCACGTGCAAAATTAAATAAAGCAGGCATAGAAACACATGATGAACTAAATACCTTCTTAAAAAGACGTGATAATCAAAGATTAATTGTATGGTTATTAATTCCTAATAATTTAGTTGATCAAGTAATTGATCAGATCATTCCATATTTAAATGAAAAAGATATTATTGTTGATGGTGGAAATTCAAATTATAAATTATCAATGTCAAGATATGAAAGATTAAAAGAATTAGATATTGAATTTATCGATGTCGGTACATCTGGTGGTACAGAAGGTGCTAGACATGGTGCATGCTTAATGATTGGTGGAACAAAAGAAGCATTTGATTATTTAGAACCTGTATATAAAGATATATCAATGGAAGATGGATATGGATTTATGGGTTCACCAGGTAGTGGACATTTTGTAAAAATGGTTCACAATGGTATTGAATATGGCATGATGCAAGCTATTGGTGAAGGCTTTGAACTCATTGAATCATCACCTTTTGAAGTAGATTATCACTTACTTACTAAAGTATGGAATAGTGGTTCAATTATTGAATCAGCACTTGTAGGTTATATTGGTTCTGCATTTAGTAAAGATGCTAAATTAGAACAAATAGAAGGTCGTATTGATGATAGTGGTGAAGGTAAATGGATGGTAGAAGAAGCGCTTGATTTTGGGGTTGCTATACCGGTTATTGCTCAAAGTTTATTTACACGTTATAAATCAAGAGATAATGTAAAATTTAGTGAGAAAGTGGTTGCTGCTATGCGTAATGAATTTGGTGGGCATGCAGTATATAAAAAGAAAAAATGAAAAAGGATCTAATAATTACAATATTTGGTTCAACAGGAGATTTAACTGCTAGAAAACTACTTCCAGCAATTACAGCACTATATGAATCTAAAAATATTACTAACAATGTTCAGATCATAGCGTTAGGAAGAAGAGATTTTACAACGGAAGAATATCTAACGTATATTCAAAAACTAACCAAAAAGCCACTTAAACTTAATGTATTAAGAAATATATTAACATATTATAAAATACAAATTACAGAATTAGATGATTATATTAATTTTCAAAAATATATATCTAACCTTACAAATCCTCAAACAAAGCAAATATATTACATGGCTATTGGACCTGAAATTTTAAAAAATGTAGCTAAAAACGTATCTCAATCTAAATTAATTGAACACCAAAACCCTAATCATGTTTTAGTATTTGAAAAACCATTTGGCCACGACTTAGAATCTGCAATGAAAGTTAATGAAATGTTATGGTCATATTTTGATGAACAACAAATATTTAGAATTGATCATTATCTAGGAAAAGAAATGATTCAAAACCTTATGACAGTCAGATTTGCCAACCGTATATTTGAAGATACTTGGGATTCAAAATCAATTTCAAAAGTAAAAATCCATGTTAAAGAACAAGAAGGTATTTTAACAAGAGCAGGATACTATGACACATCAGGTGCCTTAAAAGATATGGTACAGTCACATCTACTTCAAATACTATCATTGGTTGCAATGGATGCACCTAAAAAATATCATTCTGAATACATAAAGGATGAAAAAGTAAAGGTATTAAGAAGTTTAACGCTTGATACAGATTGTGCAATATTTGGTCAATATAAAGGATATCTTGATGAAGAAAACATTCCTTTAGATTCTAAAACTGAAACATTTGTATATTTTAGAGTATTTGTTAATACACCAAGATTTAGAGGTGTGCCATTTGAAATATTAACAGGTAAAAAATTAGATAAAAAAGAATCTTATATTGAAATTGAATATTACCCAACAGATGAACAGTCAAAATGGCAATTAGATACCGTACCAAACAAATTAAGAATTAATATTCAGCCAGATGATGGTGTAGAACTATCAATTAATTCTAAAAAACCTGGATTAAAAGAAAATTTAGAAGAAGTACATCTAAGTTTTAAAACAGCTGAATCAGTTGAAGGAAATATCCCTGAAGCTTATGAAAAATTAATTTTAGATATTGTTACAGGACATCGCACACTATTTACAAGATGGGACGAAATAGATGCAAGTTGGCATTTCATTGATCAAGTAAAAAAAGCTTGTAAAAAATTTGTAGTCTATGAAAATGAATCAGATATCTTAAGTCATATTAAATAACCTATATAAAATACACCCTTAACTTAAAAGGTGTATTTTTTTAATATATTATAAATGTGTACGCTTTCATATGTTAAAACTTATAGTTTATGAATGAAAAAACATACAAATAGTTAAAATAATGCTATAATAAATTAGATAAAATAAAGGTTAGGAGTAAATAATGCAAGAACAAATAGATATATATATTAATATGCGTAAAAGGCTTTATGCATATAATTATGCAATGTGGGTACTAGAGTGGGATATGGAAACAGAACTTCCAACTGGTGCAGTAAATCATAGAGCTGAACAAATCGAAGTTTTAACAAATGAAATTTATGCACTCGAAACCGATAAAAAGTATTTAAAAGCAATTACTGAACTATTTGAAAACAAAGATAAATTAGATGATCTTTTAAAAAGAGAAATTGAAAAAGTTGAAAAAGAAATGCGTCTAATTAAAAAGATGCCTAAAGAAGAGTATATTGATTATCAGGTTTTATTATCGAAATCAACATCCATTTGGAGCAAAGCAAAATCAAATGATGACTTTGAAAGTTTCTTACCAACCTTAGAAAAAATAGTCTCCTACCAAAGAAAAATAGTAAAATACCTTCAAACACCTACCTTAAAAGGTTATGATGTTTTACTTGATATGTATGAAGAAGGATTTACAACAAAAGAATATGATGAATTCTTTGAAAAATTAAGACAAGAACTTTTACCATTTGTATTAACTGCAACAAGTGGCAAAAAACCTTTATCTAGAAAATTAACTAAAAATACATTTCCTATCTATAAACAAAAAATGTTTAATATGTATTTAACGGATGTATTTAAGTTTGACTTAGCAAGGGGAGCACTAAGAACAAGTGCACATCCATTTACATCTAATTTTTCAACCTATGATGTACGTATTACTACTAGATATTTAGAAAATTCTATTGAATCTGCAATATTTTCTACAATTCATGAAATGGGTCATGCAATTTATGAACAAAATATTAATCCAGATTTAAATGGAACATATCTAGCAACTGGCGCATCAATGGGAATTCATGAATCTCAATCTAGAATGTATGAAAATATGATTGCAAGATCATATAGTTTCTGGGAAGCACACTATGATCACTTAAAAGAAATTTTTTCTAAAGAACTAAAAGGTGTGTCACTTTTAGAATTTTATCAATACATTAACCGTGCAGAAAGATCTGTTGTAAGAACAGAAGCGGATGAACTTACCTATCCATTACATATCATGGTGCGTTATGAAATAGAAAAACTACTTATAAGTGGTAAATTAAAACCTAAAGATCTTGCTAAAAAGTGGAAGAGATTATCTCAAGAATATATAGGTATTAGACCAAAAAATGATACAGAAGGTGTGCTACAAGATATTCACTGGGCAGTAGGGTCTTTTGGATACTTCCCAACATATGCATTAGGTAGTGCTTATGCTGCACAAATATATTATGCTATGAACAAAGACTTTAATATTGAAAATGCAATTTCTGATAATAATATAGAAAAAATTAACCAGTGGTTAAAACAACACATTCACCAATATGGTCAAACGAAGTCTCCAAAAGAGATTATATTTGATGCAACTAAAGAAGTATTTAATCCTAATTATTATATTGAATACTTAAAAAGAAAATTTTCTAATTAAAAAAAGCACTGACTTATTCTAGGTCAGTGCTTCTTTCTTTTAAGAAAGGATTATTTAACTTTTCATGGCCAATTGATGTTTGTTTACCATGACCAGGATAAACAAAAGTTTTATCTGGTAATGTAAAGAGCCTATTCTTAATAGAATCTATTAAAACTTCCTCATTTGCAAAAGGTATATCTGTTCTACCAATTGTTTCAAAAAATAAAGTATCTCCTGAAAATAGATATGGTGCAGCGTATAGTGATGTAGAACCTTCAGAATGCCCTGGGGTTTCTATGACTTCAAATACATGCTTACCAAAATCGATTTTATCGCCATCTACTACATATTGATCAACTGGAATATCATATGGATAATAATTATAAATTGTATCTGTTAACCATACCTTATCTTTAAGTGGAGCATATATTGGAATATGATAAATTTCTTTTAATTGCTTCACGCCACCAGTATGATCCATATGTCCATGTGTAATATAGATGAACTGCGGATCTAACTTTCTAGATTTAATATATTCAATTATTTCAGTTCCTTCAAATCCAGGGTCGATAATAAAGCATTGTTTACCCTCGGATACAACATATGCATTTGAACGAACATGTCCTAATTTTAATGCGATAATCTCCATTTATTTCACCCGTTAAAGATTATACACTAGTTTTACAATTACTTCAAATAGTTCGTGAAAACCCATAATTAACTTAATTTATAATATTTATAAATAATTTAAATTGCTAATATTTAAATAATATTATATACTATAGAAAATCATCATTTGTAGAACGAAAGGAAATTGAATATTATGTATGTAGTAGTACGTATCATGAAGGTGACTAAAAACCACCAAGAGGAAGTAATAAAGCGCTTTTTAAACAAAAATTTAATGTCTAAGTCACCTGGCTATATTAAGTCATTATTATTACTTGATAGTAAGGGTAAAGATTATGATGTTTTTAGACAAGAAATTTTTTGGAAAGATAAACGTGCTTTTTTTGTTTGGGAAGGTTCACCTGAACATATTGCAATGCACAAAAATAAAACAAATCATTCCAAACCAGAAGAAATAATTGAAGTAAGCCGTGAGACCTATGAGGTTGTTGGCGAGATATGATATTAAAAAAAAGAAGTATTACAATAGTTTTATTATTTATATTTATCATATTATCATTAAGCATAGATGCTAGAAAAGACGTTAATTTAATAACGTTATTTTCATTTACACCTGAAGTTATTGAAATACTTTTAATTTCTAGAATCCCAAGAACCTTAACAATCATTTTAACGTCATCAGCTTTAAGTGTTGCAGGATTAATTATGCAATCGATTGCTAAAAATAAGTTTGCATCACCAGGAGTGATGGGAACTACCCAAGCTGCAACACTTGGAGTATTAGTTGCTCACCTATTTTTTCCAGGTCAAGACTTATGGGTTCAGTTTATATTCTCATTTGTTACATCAATGATTAGTAGTTACTTATTTTTATCGTTTCTAAACAAAATACAATTTAAAAATGAGGTTTATGTCCCCTTAATTGGTATGATGTTTGGTGCACTGATTAGTTCTATAGCTATTATGCTTGCTCAAACAACAAATGCACTACAATTTTTAAATAGTATTGGTGTAGGTAGTTTTACAAATAAAACATTAGGTACTTTTGAAATGATTTTATTTGTTGTACCGGCACTAATTCTTTCAATTATATATGCTAGTGAATTTAATATCATTTCTTTAGGTAAAGATTTTTCTGAAAATCTAGGTTTAAATTATAAAAAAACAATTACTATAGGAATTATCATTGTATCAGTCATTACAGCTAGTTCATTTATAGTTGTAGGACCACTGCCCTTTTTAGGACTGATAATACCTAATTTGGTTTCAATTTATTATGGCGATAATTTAAAGAAAAGTATATTTGATTTAATGATATTTGGAAGTTTATTTGTTCTAATTTGTGATATTTTAGCTCGTAGTGTTTTATATATTATAACTGGGTATAACTTTGAAATTGCTGTAGGATTTGTTATGGGTATCTTAGGTTCAATTATATTTTTATATTTACTTTTAAGGAAGACAAAAGATGCGTAAAAAAATAATTATATGGTCCATTTTAAGTATACTTTCCATTATCCTATATTTGTTTGTATGGATGATTTCTCAATACGACTTAATTATATTTAGTTTAAATGATCCAGACAGAAGACAAATATTTATGCAAACAATATTAACTATTTTTCAAAGAAGAACAATTCAAATAATAGGCTTACTAATCGCAGCAACACTTACAGCAACAACCACACTTACATTTCAAACACTTACTAAAAACCGAATAATTACACCAAATTTATTAGGTTTTGATAGTATATATATTGTCATCCAAACCACTTTAGTTTATTTTTTTAGTATCTCTAAAATTCTTCAAGATCCTACTTTAAACTTTATATTATCTGTGGTTATTATGACAGGTGTCACCCTTTTAATGTATAAACTTGTTTTAAATAAAAATAAAAATAATATATTATTACTTTTACTAGTGGGCATGGTCATTTCAACACTTACATCAAATTATTCAAGTTTCTTAAAGATATTAATGGATCCACAATCTTTTCAAACAGTTGAAAGTCTAACTTCTGTATCTGTTGTCAACATGGATACTACATTAATTGTTATTGCTCTACCAATAAGCTTAATAATTAGTTTGATATTTTATTTCAAATCAAGAGTTTATGATGTATTAGCACTTGGTGAATCATATGCAATTAATTTAGGGATTAATTATTCAAAAGAAACCTACTTAAACTTAATACTTATCTCATTTGGAGTATCTATCGTTACAGCACTAGTTGGGCCACTTGCATTTTTAGGGTTAATAGCTGTTAATATAGCAAAAGAAACATATGAAAAATATCACCATAAAATAATTTATTTCATATCTATATTAGTATCAATAACAGTTTTAATTATGGGACAAGCGGTAGTTGAACTATTAGGTTTTGAAACCTTAGTTACAACAATTATGAGTTTATTTGGTGGTTTTTATATGATTTACTTAATAATAAAGGAGCATAAAATATGATAGTTTTAGAAAATATCAATCAAAGTTATGGGGATAAAACAATCCTTAAAAACGTTACATTAACTATCCCAGATAAACAAATAACAGGTATTATAGGACCTAATGGTGCTGGTAAAACCACGTTATTTAATGTAATTTCAAGAGTAATTAGCTCTAAATCTGGAACAATTATGATTGATAACCAAAATATAATGGATTCAAATATTAATTTATCTAAAACAATTGCAGTACTTAAACAGTCTAATCAATTTAATTTAAAACTTACCTCTTATGAACTTATTAGTTTTGGAAGATATCCACATTCAAAAGGTAGACTAAAAAAAGAAGATAAATTAAAAATTGAAGAAATGATCAATTATTTAAATATAGAGCCTATAAGAAATCAATATATTGATACACTATCAGGTGGTCAACTTCAAAGAGTGTTACTTGCTATGATACTCGTTCAAGATACTAAATATATCATGTTAGATGAACCATTAAATAATTTAGATATGAAGCATGGTGTTGAAATGATGATGTTACTTCAAAAGTTTGTAAAAGAACTTGGAAAAACAATCGTTGTTGTAATGCATGATATTAATATTGCAGCTAGTTTTTGTGACTATATTGTTGCAATTAAAGATGGAATGGTTAACTTTGAAGGTCCATCAAATGATGTGATGCAAGAACATGTATTAAATGAAATATATGACTCTGACTTTTGTATTAGAGAAGTTGATGGTAAAAGAGTATGTTTATATCACCGTTTAAAAGAAGATAAATGAAATTAAAAAAAGGAAATATTTGTAGATGAGAAAAATAACAATACTAACTATAGTATTTATAAACATTCTATTTATAGTAGGATGTAGTCAAGAGGCATCAAACAATGGATTTTATACAGTAGAGTTTTTTGGACCTAACCAAGAACTAATTACTGAAACTGAAATATATGAAAACGAATTAATTGATAAACCAGCTGATCCTGTTTATCTAAATTATGAATTTGTAGGATGGTTTACATCAACCCAACATCACACAAAGTGGAATTTTAATATAGATAAAGTAAATCGTCATTTAAAACTTTATGCACGTTTTGAAACTAAAATTACACACACAATATCTAGTCAAAATGGACTAGATAATGAAGGTAATCCGGTATATATAAAAGAAAATATTGAAGAAAATATTAGAGTTAACCCTAAAGTGGTTGTATCATTTTCATTAGATATTGCGGATATATTTATGAATATTGGTATGGATAAATTGAATTTAATGCGTTTTGGAATACCTAAAAGTAATCTACCAGAGACATTAAATATGTTTGATTCTAATATGTATCCAAATGTTGGTACTTTATTTGAACCGAATTATGATGCACTAGACTTAATACTTCCAGAGTTAATTATTATAGGTGGAAGAAGTTCAAATCTTTATGATACGTTAAGTCAAAAATATCCAAATGCTGATATACTTGATGTTTCAAATACAATTTTTAGTTTTGAAACACAAAATCAAGTATTTACAAATTTAGGTAATATTTTTCCTCAAATCAAAGAAACATTAGATAATTATTTATTAGAATTTAACACTAGAAAAGAAACCATTAAAAGTTTAAATCATTCAAAAAACGCATTATTTGTTTTACTTAACAATGCAGATATATCTATTTTTGGTGCAGGTTCTAGATATGGGGTTATATATGATGAATTTGGATTTACACCAAGTGACCCTAATCTAAAAACTTTAGAATCTCATGGTAATATTGTGAGTTTTGAATATATTTCTCAGGTAAATCCACAAACTATATTTATATTAGATAGAGCCCAAGCAGTAGAATCTAGCGGCTCCATAAATTTATTTATAAATAATCAATTAGTTAAAAATACGGTTGCAGGAAAAAATAGTGATATATATGTATTAGAACCATTTAGTTGGTATATTTTACCTGGGGGAATTACATCTACACTACAAATGTTAGATGATATTGAACAAGTTTTTAAATAGTGTTTGAAATATAACAACTTCATGATATAATTATTTTAAAGGTTTTATTGACTTTCAATAGGCATTTTAGTTATAATAATAACGGTTTATTTTAAAGGAGTAATGAATATGCTATTTCCAGACTGGGTTATATTTTTCGCAAGTATCTTTATGATTGCTATCTCTGCACTACAAAATTCTAAAGATGATGTTATGAGTGCATTTACAGGTAACAATTCAGATTTATTTAAAAACAAAAAAGTACAAGGACCAGATGTATTCTTCAATCGTGCAATGATTGTATTAGGTATTTTATTCTTTGCTATGATTATTTGGAGTAATAACATCGATCGTTTCTTTAACTAATAATAAAGTTTAGGTACTCTTAAGATATAAGAGTACCTGTTTTATTTTAAAGGAGTCATTATGCAACGTTATTTTTTAAATGATCATGAAGAATTTTTTGAAAGCGATAAACATCACATATTAAATGTGATGCGTTTTAAAACGGATACTGAAGTTGAAATTTGCGGAAAAAATGGGTGTTTTTTATCTCGACTTAAAATCGTAAATCAAGAGATTAGCTACGAAGTTACTAAAGCAATCAAAGATAACCCACCACTTAATGTAACAATTTTACAAGGGCTACCTAAAGGTGATAAGATAGATTTTATTGTAAAGTCTGCAACTCTTTTTCAAGCAAAACAAATAATATTTATGCCAATGAAACGAAGCATTGCAAAACTTTCAAATACAGAACATAAAATCCTAAGGCTTGAAAAAATTAGTAAAGAAGCAGCAGAATTATCTAAACGTTCAACACTACCTAAAATTTCATATATCTCTAAATTAGAAGAACTTGATTTAAGTTTATATAAAGTATTATTACTTGATGAGTTAGAAGAAGTAAACACTTTAAATCAAATAACTATTAAATATCCTAATGACAACATACTAGCTATTATCGGTCCTGAAGGTGGTATAGATAACATTGAAAGAAATAAGTTTATAAACCTAGGGGCATTACCAATTACACTTGGAAAAACCATACTTCCTACAGAATTTGCTCATATACCGCTATTAAATGCATTTTCATCTATAAAATATTAAAATTCTTTTGACATATGTATAAAAATGCATTATAATAAAAAAGGTTTGAATAATCAAACGTGTGGGAGGAGGGCAGATTATGTCTAAAACAGAAGTACGCAAAGGTGAAACGATAGAAGATACGCTACGTCGTTTTAAGCGCACCGTGAGTAAAGACGGTACCCTTGTAGAAGCACGTAAACGTGAATACTACATTAAACCAGGCGTTGATCGTCGCATGAAAGCTAAAGCAGCTAAAAGCAAAAAGAAAAAAAGATAATTTATAAAATTAATTTTCAAAACACCTCCAATATTTGAAGGTGTTTTTTTTGATAAAAAATACATAATTAATGTGTCATTTTATAAAGAATGGATTAAATGACATTGAATATAAAACTAATTAGGCAAAAAATGATAAAAAGCGTATAAATAACATTGAAACAAGTGCATTTTTTGACGTTTTAAGGTAAAATATATGTACGTAAAATGGGAGGATTGTGAATGAAATTAAACTTAAATATTTCACATGCAGAAACACTCCAACGTCTCGTTGGTATAGAAGATAGAAACTTAGTAGTTTTTAAGTCACATTTTGGCTTTGACGTTTCTATTTTTGATACTCATATCGTTGTTGATACAGATGACAGTAAAAGATCACTTTTAGAACGTATTTTTAAAACACTTATCATGTTAGCGGAACATAAAATCATACTTACTGAAAGAGATGTTTTATATATTATCAAAATGGCTGAAGCAGATGCTTTAGACAATATTATAGATTTATATAAATCACAAAAAAAGATACTTATATCTGACTCAGGTAAAGCGATTGTACCTAAAACATTTAACCAAAAAGAATATTCAGATGCATTATTAAAATATCCACTAGTTTTTGGAGTTGGACCTGCTGGTACTGGTAAAACTTACCTTGCAGTAGCCCATGCAGTTGCTGCATTAAAAGCAGGCAAGGTTAAAAAATTAATCTTAACACGTCCTGCAGTTGAAGCAGGTGAATCATTAGGTTTTTTACCCGGAGATTTAAAAGAAAAAGTAGATCCGTATTTAATCCCTTTATATGATGCTTTATATGATTTTTTAGGTATAAGCACAACAAACGGTTTATTAGAACGTGGCATTATAGAAGTTGCACCACTTGCATATATGCGAGGTCGTACACTTGAAAATGCTTTTGTTATACTAGATGAGGCACAAAACACTACAGAAACACAAATGAAAATGTTTCTAACCCGTCTTGGATTTTCTAGTTTTATGGTAGTTACAGGAGACCCCTCACAAGTTGATTTAGGTTATAGGCAAAAATCAGGACTTAAACAGGCACTTGAAATATTAAAAGATATTGATGATTCAAAAATTATACACTTTGATAAAGTAGATGTCATCAGACATCCACTTGTTCAAAAAATACTAGAAAGATATGAAAAACATGGAAGTTAATTATTTTAATCAAACAAAAGAAGATACTCAAAAATTTGAAAACATATTAGATACAGTATTTAAAGACATTAAACAAACAAAATCAATGCAAGTTATATTTGTTGATAATAATGAAATTTTAAAGATTAATCAAACCTATAGAAACATCAATGATAAAACGGATGTACTATCTTTTCCTAATGATGATGAATTAGATGATTCCATTGGTGATATTTTTATCAGCATAGAACAAGCCTATACACAAGCTAATAATTATCATCACTCAATTGAAAGAGAAATCGGATTTTTAGCGGTCCATGGCTATCTTCATTTAATAGGTTATGATCATGACACGCCTGAAAATGAAAAACAAATGTTTGAATTACAAGAAGAAATATTAAAAAAAGTTAATTTAACAAGATAAATGATTAAAACCATTTATAGAAAGCAGGGTTTATATGTTTATTGAAGAAGCAAAAAAAGCTAGAGAAAAAGCTTATGTACCGTATTCTAATTTTAAAGTTGGTGCAGTCATAACTTTAAAAGATGGCACCCATATTCATGGTGCAAATATTGAAAATAGTAGTTATGGACTAACATCATGTGCAGAACGTAACGGGTTATTTTCTTTAATTTCTCAAGGTTATAATGTCAAAGATATTAAAGAGATTACAATTATTGGTGACTCATATGGTCCAATTTCACCATGTGGTGCTTGTAGACAAGTATTAAGTGAACTTATCCCTCATGAAACCCCAATATATTTAACAAATCTAAAAGGCGATGTGCATGAAACATCAGTTTCAGAACTTTTACCATTTGGTTTTGATTTAAATACAGATCGTACAAACAAATGACAAAATCAGGATTTATAGCAATCGTTGGTAAACCAAATGTTGGAAAATCAACATTATTAAATGCTTTAATCGGTGAGAAGATAGCAATCACATCTCCTAAGGTTCAAACTACTCGTTTTCGTATTACAGGTATTTTAAGTGAAAACGAAAATCAGTTTGTTTTTATTGATACACCAGGGATGCATAAACCATACCATGGTTTAGGAAAATCAATGGATAAGTCAGCATCTGATGCACTTTTAGATGCCGATTTAATTATGTGGGTTGTTGATCAAAGCTTCAAAAAAACGGATGAGCTGATATTAAACCGTATTAAAGATAGTGGGTTACCTGTTATATTAGTCATTAATAAAATTGATGAATTAGAAAAAAAATCAGATATTGACCAAATTATTGTTAGTTATTTAAACAAACACGAGTTTAATGAAATTATACCAATTTCTGCAAGAGAACAAACACATTTGGTACAACTAAAAAATGCCTTATCAAATTATTTAATTGAAGGACCACATTATTATCCAAGTGATTATAAAACAGATCAAACTGATGAATCACGAATGTCAGAAATTATAAGGGAACGTATTTTATACTATACAGAGCAAGAAGTCCCTCATAGTGTTGCTGTAATGATTGAGTCTATGAAAATTAACAGTGAACTAAAAACACTTGATGTAGACGCTTTAATTATTGTTGAACGTGATAGTCAAAAAGGTATCTTAATTGGTAAAAATGGTGAAAAACTTAAAAGAATAGGTACTGAAGCACGTAAAGAAATCAATAAAATATTTGAATTAAAGGTACATTTATCACTATGGGTTAAAGTCAAAAAAGACTGGAGAAATGACCCAAGTACCATCGCTCGTTATGGTTATGGTAAGTAATTATGGAAGGTATTGTATACAAACAACAAAGTTATTTAGAAAATGATCGTTTAGTTTTTGTATATACACCTAAAGGAAGAATTACTTTAATTGCTAAAGGTAGTCAAAAAGTTACTTCAAATTTACGTAATGTTGCACAATACTTAAATTTGATTACATTTGATGAAAAACCTAATAAAGTAATGTATACCTTAATAAATGCTAAGGTCATTAATAATTTTTTATCATTAAAAAATGATTATAAAAAGTTAGAACAGGCAAGTATCTTATTCGACTTATTAAGTTTTGTATCAGACAATGATATGCATGAAAAAATATATTTAATCATTAAAGATGCACTACTTAAATTTAGTAAAGAAAGTGTTTTATCATTTGGTTTTAAATTATTAAAACATCTAGGATATCCAATGAATTTAAAACCCGATGGTAGAATTGTTAAAGGATTTAACATCAATATTGGAAGTTTAGTATATGAAAATACTCCTTTAATATCAAATATCGATGTAGAGTTAACAACTGAACTCATTAAATCAACTTTTCTTCCCTATGAACAACTACCAAGCTTAGATGATTATACCTATGAAAAACTTAAAAAATTTATGTATGATTATTATGAACATCATACAGATATTAAAATATCACGCAAATAAAGGAGATTACTTAAATGGTAACATTAGAATATTTAGTACAATATGCAAAACAAACTGGATTTATATTTCAAGGTTCAGAAATCTATGGTGGTTTAGCAAATACATGGGACTATGGTCCTTTAGGTTCAAATTTAAAGAAAAACATTAAAGAAGCTTGGTTAAAAAAGTTTGTTAAACAGGCACCAAATGTTGTAGCACTTGACTCATCAATTTTATTAAATCCAATGGTTTGGCAAGCTAGTGGCCATTTATCTGGTTTTTCCGATCCTTTAATTGAAAATAAAACATCCAATCAAAGATATCGTGCGGATAAACTTATCCTAGCACATGACCCAACTCAAAAACCTGATGGTTGGACAGAAGATGAAATGTATGATTACATTATGAAGCATCAAATTAAAGATCCAGTATCTAAAACATCTGATTGGCTACCAATTAGAAAATTTAATATGATGTTTAAAACTTTTCAAGGTGTTGTTGAAGAAACAGCAAACGAAGTTTACTTAAGACCAGAAACAGCACAAGGTATATTTATTAACTTTAAAAATATTCAACGCTCTACTAGACTTAAAGTGCCATTTGGTGTTGGTCAAATTGGAAAAAGTTTTAGAAATGAAATCACTCCAGGTAATTTCATTTTTAGAACCAGAGAATTTGAACAAATGGAACTAGAATTCTTCTGTAAACCAGGAACAGAACTTGAATGGTTTGATTACTGGATAAACTACATGATGAAGTTCTTAAAAGATTTAGGGATTAATCCTGAATTATTACGTGCAGAACCACATGCAAAAGAAGCACTGAGTCACTATTCAAATGCAACAACAGATATTGAATTTAAATATCCATGGGGATTTGATGAACTATGGGGTATTGCAAGCAGAACAGATTTTGACCTGACTCAACATCAAAACCTAAGTAAAGAAGATCTAACTTACTTGGACCCTGAAACCAATGAAAGATATATTCCTTACGTTATTGAACCATCTGTCGGGGTTGAACGTTTATTATTAATCTTTTTACTAAATGGCCTTGAAGAAGAAAAATTAGAATCAGGTGATACACGCCAACTTCTAAAAATACATCCAGCACTTGCACCATATAAAGCAGCTATTTTACCACTTGTACGTAAAGAGCATAGTCAAAAAGCTAAAGAAATTCAAGCGCTGCTTGCAGAACATTTTGATGTTGTTTATGATGAAACCCAAAATATCGGTAAACGTTATCGTAGACAAGATGCAATTGGAACACCGTTTTGTATTACAGTAGACCATCAAACAATGATTGATCAAACAGTTACAATTAGACACCGTGATTCGATGGAACAAACTCGTATAGCAATTGATAGCTTAGAAGACTTTATTAGAAAATCAATTAAATTTTAAAAAAATAAAAGGAGAAAATGATGGATCAGAATCTATATGCAAAAATCAATCAAGAAACAGATATAGTTTCACTGGTCTCTGAATATGTAGATTTAACCAAACGTGGTAAAAACTACATGGGATTATGTCCTTTTCATGATGAAAAATCCCCATCATTTTCAGTAACCCCTGATAAACAACTAGCATATTGTTTTGGTTGCCACAAAGGTGGTTCACCCATAAACTTTTTATCTCAAATTAAAAACATTAGCACACATGAAGCAGCTGTTATATTAGGTAAGAGAATAGGCATTACATTTTCTAATGAACCAGTTATTAAAGATCCACTAGAAAATTTATATAACCTTATGAAAGATGCATCAAGTTTTTACCAGTTTGCTCTTAAAAATACAGATTCTGGTAAAATAGCGCTTGATTATTTAAATCAAAGAAAAATAGATGATGACATCTTAAATCATTTTGAAATAGGTTATGCACCGGATCAAGTTGATAGTTTATATAAAATGTTAAGATCCAAAAAGTATAGTGTAACTGATATGATGACTTTAGGATTAGTTAAACAAAACGAAGAAGGTATATACTATGATGTATTTAGAAATCGTATAACCTTTCCGATTAAAGATCAAAAAGGTGCAATTATAGGTTTTTCAGCTAGAGCATTAAATAAGAATGAAAAAGCAAAATACATAAACTCCACTGAAACACCAATCTTTAAAAAAGGTGAACAACTCTATCATTATAGTGATTCCATCACCAGTTCAATCAAACAAAAACATGTCATTTTACATGAAGGATTCTTTGATGTAATTGCATCATATAAAGCCGGATTTAATGCAAGTGTTGCAACAATGGGAACAGCACTTACAAGTGATCAGGTAAAACTACTCAAACGCATTACAAACCATGTAGTTATCGCATATGATGGTGATAGTGCAGGTATTGATGCAACCTTAAAAGTTATACCACTGCTTAAAAATGAGAAAGTAAATGTTTCAATTCTAAATTTACCAAATAAGATGGATCCAGATGATTATATACTTAAACATGGTAAAGAAAAATATCATAAACTGTTTGATAAATTATTAGATGCTTACCAATTTGGCTATATGGAATATCAAAAAGGTAGAGACTTTACAAAAGCAGATGCAATTACTGCATTTAAAAAAGATATGCAATATTTACTTAAAAATGCAGATCCTACAATTATTGATCTTTATGAAAGAAAATCATTTGACGAATTAGGTATACAACTTTTAATTGGTAATAACTATTCAAAATTACCGATAAAAGAAAAACAAATACCTAGACAAATGATTAATAGAGCAGAAAGAGCAATAGATACAATATTAATTAACTTACTTAAAGAAAATAAATACTATCATAAAATCAAGGATAATATTTCATTAACACATATTAATAATCCTGAAAAACGAAAGTTATATAAAGATTTACTATATTATTATGAAATCAATCCAAACACTGCACTAGATATTAACCTTTTTATGCAAGGTTACTCCAAACAAACTGAGTTAATTAAATCATACATTGAAACAACTGATTATAAAAATAATTTATTAATAGAAGATGATAATCAGTTTCAAAATATATTTAAACATATCACGGACTATCAAATTCAATTAGAAATTAATAGTCATATCAAAGCAATCGAAGTGTTAGAAGATGAATCCAAAGAAGCATATCATCTAAAACAAATCGAACAATTAAGAAAGCAGGTAAAAAACATATGAGTTTAAAACCGATAATTACTAAATTAACAAAAAAAGCAGGCAAGAAGAAAACACTTGTACAATCAGATTTAGCAGAATTTGTAGAACTAGATTCTGATGATTACTTTGAACTAGAAAAAGAACTAGCAGCACTTGAAATAGATGTGTTATTAGACGATGATGATCAAGAAGATTCTGTAGATGATTTGTTTGATGAAGAAGATATTGACGTTGATAAAGACGTTGAAGATGAACCAGATGAATTATCATTATCTAGTTTAGAAGTCGAAGAAGTTCAAGAAGAAGAATTATTAAACATCGAAGCAATCCCTTCTAGTATTAAAGTAGATGACCCTGTACGTATGTATCTAAAAGAAATTGGTCAAATTCCTTTATTAAATATTGATCAAGAACGTAAATACGCAATTATGGTATATGAAGGACGTGTGGCATTAGAACAGCTAGAAGCAGTTAGAAATGGTGAAGTTGAACTGGATGATAAAGATGTTGAATCATTAGAAGAAACAATCAGAAAAGGCCATTATGCTAAGGAAAAATTAGTAGAAGCCAACTACCGTTTAGTTGTAAGTATTGCTAAAAAATATACTCAAAGAGGCTTATTATTCTTAGATTTAATTCAAGAAGGAAATATGGGCTTAATGCGTGCTGTTGACAAGTTTGATTACGAAAAAGGATTTAAATTTTCAACATATGCAACATGGTGGATTCGCCAAGCAATTACACGTGCAGTAGCAGACCAAGCAAGAACAATTCGTATTCCAGTACATATGGTTGAAACAATTAATAAGATGATTCGTATTCAACGCCAACTTGTACAAGAATTAGGTCGTGATGCAACCATTGAAGAAATTGCTGAAAAGATGGATATTACACCTGAAAAAGTTCAAAACATTCAAAGAATTGCTAAAGAACCAATTTCACTAGAAGCACCAGTTGGTGAAGAAGAAGATTCTTCATTAGGCGATTTTATTAGTGATCCAAATGCACTAAATCCACATGATTATATGATGCAAGAAATGGTTAAAAAAACATTAGATGAAGTCTTAGAAACATTAACAGATAGAGAAGAAAAAGTTCTAAGACTGCGTTATGGTCTACTTGATGGTAAAACACATACACTTGAAGAAGTCGGTAAAGAATTTGGTGTAACGCGTGAAAGAATTCGTCAAATTGAAGCTAAAGCTTTAAGAAAACTAAGAAGTCCACAACGTCAAAATAAATTAAAAGAGTTCTATATTTCAAGAAAATGAACCGAATAGACTTTATTACATCCCTTTTAAAAGGTTATGATACAGTTTTAGATATTGGTGCAGATCATGGACTAGTTATTAAAAAAGCAATTGATTTAGGTTACATTAAAAATGGTATTGCTGCAGATATTAATAAGGGTCCTTTAAATCATGCTAAAAAAAATCTAACAGGTTATCCTGTTAGGTTTTATTTATCTGATGGATTTAAAAAAATAGATGCAGACTATGATTTAGCTGTCATTACTGGTATGGGTTCAAGACTCATCATAGATATTCTAAAACATGCAAAATTAGATAGAACATATATATTGGGTGCAAATGAAAAAGTAGAAATTCTTAGATCATGGCTTGTTTCAAATAATTATGAAATTATTGATGAATATATCATTTATGACGGCTTTTATTATGTATTTTTAAAGGTTAAAAAGGGTCAAATGAATTTATCAGATAGTGATTTATATGTTGGACCAATACTTAAAAATAAAGTTGAAGCAACCCAGTATTTTAAACACAAAAAAGACCATTTCTTATCCCTATTAAATAAAGTTCATGGTAAAAAATATGATGAATTTCATACAATCTACACATATTTTAATGAAGTATTAAAAAAATAATGCATGGCTTAATAATATTAAGCCTTTTTTTTGGTATAATAAATTTTACAACAAGAAAGAGAATTTGATAACTTATGATTAAATCATTTAGATTTTTAAAGCCATATTTTTGGTGGGTCATCTTAATATTTATATTAGTAGCATTTAGAGCAGTTACAAACCTTGCTCTACCTTTTTTTCTAGGTGAACTCATTAATGACATGATTAGCAGTCAGTTAAGTATGCAGGATAAATATAATAGTATTATTATGAATGGCCTTTTAATGTTTGGTACAACAATCCTTGGTATAGGTGCAATACTAACCTCAGGATTTTTAGAGTCAAGAGTATCTAGCGCTTATGGTAGAGACTTAAGAAATGCTTTATACGAAAAGGTACAAAAGTTTTCTATGAAGGAGATGGATAAGTTTACAACGTCTTCTTTAATTACACGTACAACAAATGATATTCAATCACTTCAAACAATGATTGCCCAACTTCTAAGAAGTGTCATTATGGCACCAATTATGGCAATTGGTGGACTTATTATGGCATATGTGAAAAGCCCTAATTTAACTGTGTTTTTATTTATTTCAATTGCAGTTATTATTATCTTTTTAACAGTCCTTTTATTTATAGCAATTCCTAAATTTAAAACAATTCAAAAACTTATTGATAAAATGAATTTAGTTACACGTGAAAATTTAAGTGGATTACGTGTTGTACGTGCATTTAATACCCAAAAAATGCAAGCTAAAAAATCTAAAGATGTTGCCAAAGAAGCAATGGATAGAAATATTTTAGTTAATCGTATATTTAACTCGATTTGGCCAGTATTAGGCTTAATTATGCAACTTACAACAGCAATGTTATATTTTGTTGCAGTAGATCAAGGATTAATCTCCTTAAATTCAGTATTTGAACCAGGAGATATTTCTGCAATTGTTCAATATGCATCTCAAGCTTTAATGAACTTTATGTTTATAACTATGATACTTACAATGATTCCTAGAGCAGCAATTTCTGCAAGAAGAATTATGCAAGTTATTGATTCTGATGTATCTATAAACGATCCAGCAAATCCGTTACCCATTAAAGAGGTTAAAGGTCGCATTGAATTTGATAACGTAACGTTTAAGTATCCTGATGCAGATGAACCTGTTTTAAGTCATATATCATTTGTTGCAAATCCGGGTGAGGTCACAGCATTTATTGGTTCAACAGGAAGTGGTAAATCAACACTCATTAACTTAATTCCAAGATTTTATGACCCAACATCAGGTCGTATACTTATGGATGATGTAGATATTACTTTATATAATCAAAATGACTATTTAAAGCATATTGGTTATGTTCCACAAAAGGGTAATCTTTTTAAAGGTACAATTGAATCAAATATTGCGTTTGGTCAAGACATTACTAATGAGAGTGCTGTAAAAAAGGCTGCTCAAATTGCACAAGCAGAAAGTTTTATTGAAAACCTTGATGATAAATACAAATCACCAATTACCCAAGGTGGTACAAATGTTTCAGGTGGTCAACGACAAAGATTATCTATTGCAAGAGCTATTGCTAAGAATCCGAAAATATATATATTTGACGATTCATTTTCTGCATTAGACTATAAAACAGATTTAAACCTAAGAAATGCTTTAAAGGAAAATATAGAAGCTACAATTTTAATTGTTGCACAAAGAATTAATAGTATAAAAAATGCTGATAAGATAGTTGTTCTTGATAAAGGCATTATTGCAGGAATTGGTACGCATGATGAGTTAATGAAATCATCAACTGTTTACCGTGAAATTGCTGAATCTCAATTAAGTCAGGAGGAACTTCTTAGATGAACAGAAGACATGCAAATTTTGAAAATAGAAAAGCAAATGACTTTTGGGGTACACTTAAAAGATTACTTAATTATTTGAAAAAAGATAAATATATTGTTATTATGGCTGCAATATTTTCGATTATCACAGCATTAATTACTGTATTTACACCAATTTTATCGGGTAAGTTATTAACAAGTATTGAACTAATTTGGAGTGGTAAGGATCCACTTGGGATTATTGATTTATTTGGTTTAAAACTAAATTTTAATGAAGTATTGATTGGATTAATTATGACAGCATCCCTTTCGTTTTTATTAGGGCTCAGTCAAGGATATCTACTTATAGGAGTTACTCAGCGTCTGACCTTTAAAATGAGATCAGATTTAGCAGACAAAATTAATACCTTACCATTAAACTTTTTTGATAAACATAAAACAGGTGACATATTATCACGTGTGACTAATGATGTAGATACAATTAACCAAACCCTTACTCAAAGTATTTCAGAAATTTTTAGATCATTTACACTCGTAGCTTCGATACTTATTATTATGTTTATTATGCGTTGGGACTTAGCACTGATTACGACAGTATCTGTTGTATTATCCTTTTATGTTGCCTCTAAATTCGTTAAACTATCACAAAGATACTTTAAGCAAGCAGCAAAAAATACAGGCGATATGAGTGGACATATTGAAGAAGTTTACCATGGTCATCAAGTCGTTAAAGTATTTAATCATCAAAAACAATCAAAAGATGAATTTGATGAAATTAATAATAGAATTTATGAAACATCATGGAAGGCACAGTTTGTATCTTCAATTATGGTGCCAATTCAATTTTTATTTACCAATATGGCATTTATTGCTGTTGCTATGATTGGTGGGTACTTACTCATGACAGATCCACTTTTTGAAGTAGGATTTATTATGACCTTCATTATGTATGCAAGACAGGTTGCTCAACCAATCTTATCTATTGGTCAAACAGCATCAGTTCTTCAACAAACAGCTGCATCAGCTGAAAGAATATTTTTCATTATGGATGCAGAATCTGAAAGTGATGAGTCATCAATACCAAATAAACTTAAAACAATTAAAGGACAAGTGGAATTTAGAAATGTCCATTTTAGTTATATTAAAGATACACCAGTAATTCAAGGCCTATCAGCGGTTATTAAACCTGGACAGATGGTTGCTATTGTTGGACCTACTGGGGCAGGTAAAACAACCCTTGTTAATTTACTTATGAGATTTTATGAACTGGACCAAGGTTCGATACTAATTGATGGTGTAGATATTAAAGATATGAAACGTGAAGAAGTAAGAAGTTACTTTGGTATGGTCTTACAAGATTCTTGGATCTTTGAAGGTTCAGTTTTAGATAACATTAAGTATGGTTCAGAAGATAAGACTTTAGAGGATGTAGAACAGGCAGCCAAAGCTGCACAAACTGATCACTTTATTCATTCATTATCTGATAATTATAATTTTATACTATCTGAAGATGGACAAAATATTAGCCAAGGCCAAAGACAATTAATTACAATTTCAAGAGCAATGTTAGCAGACAAACCAATGCTAATTCTAGATGAGGCAACATCATCAGTTGATACCCGTACTGAAATATTAATTCAAAAAGCGATGGACCGTTTGATGAAGGGTAGAACTGCATTTGTTATTGCCCATAGATTGTCAACAATTAAAAATGCAGATGTTATATTTGTTGTAAAAGACGGTAATATTATCGAACAAGGTGACCACAACACCCTTATAAATAAAGGTGGATTTTACGCACAATTATATAATTCACAATTTGAGTCATAAAAGGCTTTACATTCAGCAATGAATAAGTTATAATATTTATTGCTGACTTGAAGTGTCCGAATAGCTCAGCTGGATAGAGCAATAGCCTTCTAAGCTATCGGTCGGGGGTTCGAATCCCTCTTCGGACGCCATCATGACTATAGTAAGACTTTCGAACCCTTTTGGTTAAATTGACCGGAGGAGAAAGTCTTTTTTATTTCAGAAAATAAACTGGATTGTTCGCTTGACTGCGTAGTCAATCCAGTTTTTATCATATATTGCCTTTCAAAACCATTCGGTGTTTGACCGTTCAAGTGATGGTGTGGTCTAAAGTCATTATAAAAATCCACATGTTCATCAACAGAAATCATTAATTCTTCAAGCGTTTTATAGTCATTCAAATATATTTCCTCACTTTTAAAGTGAGAGAAGAAAGATTCAACTACAGCATTTTCTGTAGGCCGTGCTGTTTTTGAATAAGAAGGAATTAATTTTAATGATTTTAACAATGATCTGTATTTAAAAGAGGTATAATTAGAACCTCTATCACTATGTACAATTACATTTTCTGGTTGGTTTCTATTCTCATAAGCATCTTTTAAAGTATTGATTACTAGTTTAGTATTATTTTTACAATGCACTCTATATCCAATGACTTTTCTAGAGAAAAAATCTAAAATTACACAAATAAAAAATGGATTACCTAAAACACTAACTTCAGTAACGTCAGTTGTCCACGCTTCATTTGGATTATTTCGAGTAAAGTTTTTACCAATTAGGTTTTTTAAATATAAATTCTTACTTTCAATTTGACTTATATCTTTTTTCTTTTTCTTGCCAAGAATGGGTTTAATATTTAGTTCATCCATTAAATGTTTAGATTTTTTATTTGAAATTGTATAACCTTCATTTCTAAGTACTTGAGCTATTTTTATTGAACCAAATCTTTGTCTACTTTTATTATATACTTCCATAACTAAAGGCCTTAAAAAGTTATCATTTTTAATGTTGAACTTTTCTTCCACACGACGATTTAAATGATTGTAAAATGTCCCTACACTTACATCTAGAATTCTACACATCGTCTTAACTGGATATATGTTGTAATATTTTTCAATTGCATTTAACTTAACATGTCTTGGAGAACTTGGGAGGCATTCTAAACTCTTATAAATCTCAAGTTCAATTTTCATTTTTTCATGCTCTTTACAAAGAAATGAATATTTTTTTCTAAGGCTTTTTAAATCATCGTATTCAATTTCTAATCTTGTAGGTCTTAACCAATCGTTAATAGTAGTTTTTGAATAACCATATTTATCTATTAAATCTTTAGTGGTAAAACCATTCTTAAAATCATCTATTATTTTCAACTTAATAGCATTAGTATTCATTTTAATGTTCACTTCCTTTAACTAAATATCTATTATACATTTTTAAAATGAAATTGTTAATGATATAATTAAGTTGTCTAAGTTTAACAAATCAAGAAAATCATTGCTTATAATGATATTTAATAACAAAGAGGTGTTAATAGAAATGAAAAAATTAGATAAAGCTATAATCCTCTTACTATCAATAGCAATACTAACTATAGTTATAATAACATTTATAATTCCAGATTTGATTTCATCACCAATTAAAATTACTTTATCATTAATCTTTTACGTATTTATAATCATTGTTATAGTTTATTCCTATAAACTTAATAAAAAAGATAATGATAATTTTTTAGAAATATCAAACCTTATTAAAAATAACGAATTTTTTAAAGCAGAAGAGTATATTAAGGCTAATCTAATAAAATCAAAACATTTAGTAAGTGACATCAAATATAAATTTTTACTTGTTACTCTTGAATTAACTAAAGGCAATCATGATGAATATTATCATAAATCATTTCGTGGTATTTATGATATGATTGATGTATGCTGTAGTAAAGAAATTGCAATCATTCATAAAATGGAGGAATTTTATGAAAATTAAAAACTGCCCCTATTGTAACGGAATTTTAAAAACTGGGAAATTAGTATACCGTTTTGAATTTAGAACTCCAAAGATTATATTTGAAGATGGGACCGAAATAAAAGTTAATACATTTAATCCTTTTAAACATGCAGTTATCAACAAAGTTTTTTATTGTGAGTCATGTCAGGTTATGTTAGCAGATCTAAGTCCTCAAACATAAAAACTACTGCCTAAATACTGGATGGATTAGTCATAATAAATTATCCATAATATTTACATTTAGCTGAGTTCATTATTTGTTCAAATTGAGGGATTCTTTAATAACAATGTAAAAATGAGAGATTATGCAACAAAATCAACACAAATCTATAAAAGAATGCAGCATTATTAACACATGAACTAATGAGTTTGTTGCAAAATCAACACATCAAATATAAAGTATGTTGCAAAATCAACACACCAAGTTGAAAGTATGTAGCATTTCATTTACAGCAAGACATTTTGATAATTACGACAATTTGTCACGTTTCAATTGAAATGTTTTGATAAATTGTCTTTTTTTTATGCTAATAACGGCTAAAATTGAACAAAAACAGGTATTTTTAATTAAAATTTAGATATAAATAATGTCGACAAAGTCGACAAAATACGTGGCATATTTATAAATAAAGTGATAAACTAAAGAAAAACGAGGATGTGATACATTGTATAAAAAATGCTTTTAAAATATGTAGAAGAACATGAGGCGTTCTTGTTTGATGCTGCATACGAACATATTAGACTGTTTAAAGTAATGCCTTATAAAACGTACTTAAAAAATATTGAATTGTTAGTAAATGACGGAAAAATGATTAGAATATCAAAAGGTATTTATGCTATTCCAGATATGTTTGGTAATCATGAATCAGTAATTTCATACTCTACCGATTATCATGGTGGAATGGTTGTTGGTGATAAAATGTATAAATATTTAGAATTAAGCGATTTTGAATCAAAACAAACTATAATATACACAAAAAAATAAGAAAACAATCAAAACAATTAAATGAACTTAACGTTATCCTTAAATACGTAGATTTCCATTTTTCTGACAAATTGATAAAAATTGTTCAAGCGCTTGAGTGCATTGGAAATTATAATGAAATCATCGATATTAATGGACTTAAGTTTGTTGAACTTCTTGATGAGGCAGCTCATCAATATGATGATTTTGTGTTTGAAGATATTGTTAAAGTAATCAAATATCAATACTCAACAGTAAGATGGTTTCATGATTATATAAAACCAAAAATTAAATACGGTGATCCACTTGCTGTTTATGAAAAAATAACGAAATGAGATTCATGTTTAGAAAAAGTCGCTCTAGCTTTGATAAATGGTGCAGATATTATATTGAAGATGCTAGAGATTTGGTGCGTGCACATGATACGTTATTACCTAATGCCCACTTATATCATCAAAATGATAAGGACGGCCTAGATTGGGCAAGAATTATTTATATAAAATAATTGAGATCATCTATGATAAATGGATTTTGATATGCTTCCCTGATGAAGATGTATATTTGAAAAACATAAAAGCTAAAAAGTTGGGAGCAGTCTTAAAAAAACTTAGAACAGATAAAGGTTTACTGTTGGCGGAGTAGCTGATCAGCTTAGAATTAATGAAAGTACACTTAGAAATTATGAACTCGGAAACAGATTACCAAGGATAGAAATTTTGTATGGTTTATCACAAATTTATAATTTATCAGTGAATGACATTATTAAAAATACAATAAAATGAATTTAAGCGAATAATTTTGTTATTTTTTCATCTTATTATATGGAAGAGGTCTTTAAATGAAGCAAAAAGATATTGAATTACTAATACAAAGAAATGAAAAAGCATTTGAAAAACTATATTATAAATATCACAAACTTATTTTTAGTATCATCTATCATAAAGTATTTGATTTTCATGTAACAGAAGAACTTGTCCAAGATACTTTCATTAAAATTATGGAAAGTATTGATCAATATAATGGTGGTAACTTTAAATATTGGATTCTTACAATTGGGAAAAATATTGCCAATATGTACTTAAGGAAAGAAATAAGAAATAAGGAAAAACTTGAAGAATACAGCAAAAATATTTATAAAGAAGAAATCATTGACTATAACGAAATCGCAAGTTTACTATTAAGTGACATAAGAAAACTTGTTGATAATGAAGTTTATGAAATCATTATCATGCATTTAGTTCAAGGACTTAAATTTAAGGAAATTGCAGAAATTAAAAATGAAACAACATCAGCAATTTTAGGTAAATATCACAGAGCAATGAAACTAATAAGAGGTAAAATTGATTATGAAAAATATTGAAAATAAAATTAAAACCGAATATCATCACAAACAGTTAAATATTTTGAAAGATAAAATATCGTTTGAAAAAAATGTTGTTTCTGTTAATAAAAGATCAAAACTATTTATCCCTTCCCTAGTTTCTTTAGTTAGTTCTTTTGCAATATTAATTGTTGCTGTCATACTTTTTATTAATTCTAATGTTAATGATCCAAATGAACATATAATACCAGAAAACGACAATATTGCAATTTCACATTTAGAATCAAACACTAAAAACTATTTAAAAACGCCAATAAAGACAATATTTGATAATGAAAGTGGACTTATTATATCTATTTATTATGGTTTAAAAGAAGATGGTAATAAATTGAATCACTATCTTGTGTTTATGTATGAATCAGAAAAAAACGCTACATTAGAAACAAAAATAACCTCTTTTTATCTTGATGAAGAAAATGAAAGCATTAATGATACTATATTTAGTGAGTCGCTTGATTTTGTTGGTGATAAAGTACATGCAACTGAAACTATAATTACTGATGTACTTGTTGAAATCACGATTAAAGATGACATATTTCAATTCGATTTGAATTTAAGTCAGTACTATGATTTTTTAATGAAATAAAATTTCGAATAAAATCAATTTGTTTGCATCTTATTTAATAGAAAAATAAGGAGGTATATTTAAAATGAAAAAGATATGTTTATTAATTGTGACTTTTTTAAGTATTTTTATAATTGTTTCATGCACCAATGATAATAACTTTAAGGATTTAGATCGTAATTATATGCCAAATAAAGTAACACAGTCATTTACGCTACCAAAAGGTGACTTTGTTTGGACCTCTAACAATGAAGATGTAATTAAAGTAGAAGAAAATCAGGCAATAGTAACTCAAGATGTAGTTGACGTATTAGTTACCTTGTCTGCGTCATCTGATGATAGAAAAGAAAACTTCGATGTTTTAGTCTTAAAAAATGGTAGTGGTCTATCAGTATTTGAAAAAGCGCAAGAATTTATGAAATCTCATAGTGAAATATTAATTGATTTTGAGGGGCTATATATTGATAAACAAATTGATGATCTTTATTTATCATTTGATGACAATCAAAATGACAACAATTCAACACCTACGTATAGCGATGAAGGTGAATATATTTATATAAGCTATTTAGATTTAAATCACCGGTTTTTAAATATCTATTTCAATGAAATGATAGAAGGTGAACTAGTAAGAGTTCATGTTAATGTTATTAAATTAATCTATAGAAATGAAGAAGATATATTTTATAATCTTAGACCGTTTAATACATATTTAGAAGAGGGGATTCAGAAACTATATATTACTAACAAAGGCCAGTTAAATAATTATCTTGAAACACTCAATTTAGATATCGTAGACCAAGAATATTTAACTTATTTAAATGGTATTAAAGAAAGTAGTTATTTTCTTTCTAATAATTCGCTGCTATTAATTAGAATTGTACAAATATCATCAGATAATGAGGTTAGAGTAGGAAACATTAAAATAAAAGATGGTAATTTAATTGTTGATTTAAATGCTAAACATGGTTCAAATGAAGCTATGAGGTTTTGGGATTTTGTAATAGAAATAAAAAATGGCTATTCAGCAATAAAAGATGTTTTAGTTAATGTTAATTATGTTGAGGAATCAAAGTTGTATTTAGAAGCATTTACTTATAACTTTGGCTATTTAGATGAATTAAAAGAAAGATTATTTGTTATTGATTCATTAGAAGATTTAGAAAATTATATTGGTCTTATTGATGAAAACAATGATTATTATGGTGATAGACATTACCACACATTGTATTATAAGCATTTATTAAAATATGATGAATCATATTTTCTTAATAATAAATTAATCTTATTCAATTATAATGCTGGATCTGGAAGTTTCGAATTCGTCTATCAAGATTATAAGTTTATTGGTAATCAACTAATAATCAATTTTAAATCAAATAATCCAATTGTTGGAACAGATGATATTAGACCTTGGAATTTCATCATTGAAGTTAATAAGTTATTAGAATTTGATGAAGTTGATATTAAGATTGGAAATAGATGATGGAGAATAATCCGAACAATAAAATAAGTAAGAAAGAAATTATCAGTGATATTATACATTGAAAAAGGCTATACAAAGCCGTTCATTCGATAGAGTGCATTTTGATTACACACCACTTTTAGTAGGGTGCATTTCATTTACATACCATTTTTTTATGGTAGCATTTCGTTTCGAGCAAGACATCGTGGAATTTAATAATGCTACACTTCGGTGTGGCATTTTTTTATGCTTTTCAAGTATTGATGATATATGTTTGAAGTATTAATGAGGAGGAAATCTAAATTTTATTAAAAAATTCCGTATCTATGTATCTTGGATGAAATTTTAAATTTATAATTAATTTTAATTGAGGGTTTTAAGAAAGGCTATATGAGTTAGATTATAATAACTTACCACTTAAAGTCTATATCAAGGAGTGTTTAAATAAAATTAAATGTTCCAGCTAATATAGGTTTATTATTTAATTCATTGGATAAATCTATCTCATCAATGTTTCTGTTTGGTAAATATAATGATATCAAGATAATTATTTCAGAAATCTTTGAAACAAGTATAAAAAACATATGGCTATAGAATCATTAAACTCGTACTTCAATACTTTTATCAGGTCAAAATAGCCTATAAAACCGTTTTAAAGCTCATGAAATAGCTTCATATCGTTTGTAAGGTAAGAAAAAAGTTGATAAATAGACTTAAAAAAGGACTATTAACTGATCTCATTTGAAATCAACCTTTAAAAAATAGTGTGGTATACAACATCAAAATTGATAGGTCGTACTTTACCATACTATAATTTATATAGATTATTGTGTATAATTGAATTTGACATTAAAATAAAAGGAAGTATTCGTGAAAAAACATACATTATCTATTCGTAAAATCGCATTATTATCAATACTTAGTGCTATATTAATTGTTCAAAAAATTATATTAGGACCAATACCATTTATACAATTGGTATTTTTTCTTATAATTTTTTATACAAGTAAAATTAGTTTTAAGAGTATGTTTTTGGTGATTCTAATATATGTTTTAGTTGATGGTATATCAACATCCAGTCTAAATCTAACTTATACACCTTACATATTTTTAGGACTAATTTTAATTCCATTAACGATGAATACTATCTTTAAAAACATTAAATCACCCTTAGGATTATCTCTTATTGGTATTTTACATGCATTTATATACAGTTGGATATTTATTATACCGATGACAATTATTTATGAAATCGATATATTACTTTACTTATATCAAGACATTTTATATGAATTAGCACTTGCACTATCAACATTTTTAACAACGATTATACTATATCAGCCATTATCTAACTTTTGGGATCTTAAATTAAATGACATTAAATTATAATATTTAATCGGTTTCATACATTAATTCAAATGGTACATGACATAATTAAAGTATTCATAATCGAGGTATATCTATGCCAATAATTAAATTAACTCATGCAGTTGATGACATATTTTTTTCTTTAGATGAAGGAGAAATTGTTTCTTATATTGGAGCTAATGGTACTGGTAAGTCAACAACTATTAAAATGATGTGCAGAAGTAATATTAAAAAAAATATATGAAAAAGACTTATCTAAATATGAAAATGCACGGAGTTAATATAATAAACTATTAAAATAATCAAAAATATATTACAATCTTATGTGGTATGATTAAATATATAAAGGAATGATTCATATGGTATTAGAACGATTAAAAGAGGCATTTGATTTTGTAGGTGTCATTGATACAAATAGATATTTAGACATTAAATTCGATTATAATCTTATTGGTTATGAATCTATTTTTGTTGTTGGTTTAGGATATCCTAATACCTATTTAAAACATGAAAAAGATAAACTTACCGCTTCAATGTATACGTATGGTTATGATTACCATGATGTATTAAAAACACTGATGCATGAATCACTAAAAGATCTTGGTATAGAATATAAGGCACTGGTAGATAATCATACGGTTGATGAGAGAAAATGTTTGGAGTTAACAGGTTTAGCCTTTAAGGGTAAAAACAATTTAATGATCAATAAAAATTTAGGTAGTTTCTTTTTTATAGGTCTTGTTGTTACAAAAAACAAATATCCAGAACTCATCGTTAAAAATAATGATTCCTGTGGTGATTGTACGATTTGTATTAAAGCATGCCCTGTAAAAGCACTTGATGATGGCTTTGATTGGAAAAAATGTATAAGTGGTTATAACCAAGAAAAAAGAAGTTTAACAGATTATGAAATTGAAAAAAATACATTATTAATGGGATGCGATATATGCCAAAGAGTATGTCCTTATAATAAAGGAGTTAACTCTACAAATATTGAAGCATTTCATGCTAAACCAACAGCCTATGTAATTATCAACGATTTATTCGATTTGACTCAAAAAGATTTTAATAAAAAATATGGTAAACATGCTTATGTCTGGCGTGGTAAAACACTCTTATTAAGAAATGCTCTAACAATTTTACTTAGACAAAAAAATACAGCATATAATGATAAAATTAAAGAAACATTAAATGATAAAAAGTATCCAGAATGGTATAAAGTTGATGCAAATAATATATTAGAAAAGTTGGAAAAATTTAAAGTTTAAGTTCATAATTTTAATAAATTTAAAACAAGGAAGTATTACATGGAAAATAATAAATGTCCTTATTGTGGTAACAATCTTATAGAAGGTAAAATATATGGTGAGAGATACCGTTTAAAATGGATGCCTAAAGAAGATAAATTAGCATTGGGTATATGGGTTAAACCAGATCACATCCCACTTGGATATGGTGGCTTTTATGGTGTAAGACCACGCGTTAATAGTAGTTACTGCCAAAACTGTCAAAAAATGATTATAGATTTAAAAAACCAAAAATAAAATTTATAAACCTATACTGGTTAGATGTAAATTTCTAACTATCATCCAAGAAAGAAGAAAAAAATGGAAATTCAAACAATCATTAACTATATACCTAAAAATGAACAAGAACAAAAAGATAAGGATGCTATGATTTTATTTGCTAATAGAAATAAAGATGCATTTTTAAGAAGCAACCTTATAGCACATTTTACAAACTCAGCTATTGTTATTAATAAAGAAAAAACTAAAGTTTTATTTGTCAATCATTTAATTTATAAATCATGGGGCTGGGTTGGTGGTCATAATGATGGCAATACTAATTTTTTAGAAGTAGTTATAAGAGAGGCAATTGAAGAAACAGGGGTTAAAAATGTTTATCCTTTAATTGAAGAACCCATTGCACTTGATAATATATATGTACCTAATCACATTAAAAATGGTCAATATATAGGTGATCATATTCATATGAATTTAACCTTTGTATTAGTAGCTGATGAAAAAGATGAGCTGACTACAAAAGTTGATGAAAACAGTGGGGTAAGATGGTTTTTAATTGATGAAGTGTTAAATCATGTTACAGAATCTCGTATGATTAGCATTTATAATAAGGTATTTAAGGCATTAAAAAATCTGTAATTAAAAAGAGACTTTCGTCTCTTTTTATTAGGATATATATGATTTTTCATATTCATTTATTTTTTGAGCAAATATTAACTCTAGATATGAAGCATCCTTTTTTGAATCAAGATAAATAATAATTGAAGTTATCAGACCACCTAAGAAATTTAAAATAAAGTCTTTCATTGTATCTTTTAAAGCAAATCTTCCAATGAAATCAATATGAGTATTTAATTCCTGAAATCTTTGCATATTTGTTCCAATTAAACCATCAACTGCAAATTCATATATTTCCCAAACTACACCAATGGTTTGTCCAAAGCAAAAGGCTATAAATATTAAAAATACAAAAGGTAGATCATTTAGTTTGTCACCTGATATAAAAATACTAATAACAAATAATCCTATAAAAACTAATAAACCACCATTAAAAAAGTGTGCAAATGAATCGTAACCTGGTATGAGTTGATAGAGTCCTAAGATTAAACCACCAATAAAAGTAGTGACAATAGATAATGATAACATCATATAAAATAAGTAACTCATTTTAATATTAAATAAGGCTAATAGTTCATCTAGGTAGCTATAAAAAAGCAGTATAATAGCGTTAAATAAGGCAATTAATGGTGGCTGTAAGAAGTTGAAATAATCAAGTACATCAAATAAACGAAATAAGTTGATACCGATTAGTATGATTGCTGTAGCTCTAATAAAAGACTTTAAGTATTTTGAAAAAAGTTTCATTTTAAATAACTCTTCCTTTAATGAAATTGGCACATATTTTTTAGTATTTATATTATAAACAAATTAATCAAAATAGTCTAAATAGAACCTAAAAGAGCCTCATTATGTAAAAACTAACAAATTTACATTATAGGATAAATTTATTTAGTGTTGACCTATAGACAACACTTTATAAAAATAAGTAATAATGTTATAATTACATAAAATATACATCAAGGAGTGAAAAAAATGTTACCAACTCTTACAGCGTCGGTTCAATTAAATATTGTTTATACAATACTTGTTATTGTAGGTGTTATTGTATTTTGGATAATTGAGAAATTACTGGTTAAAAAGTATGAAGAAAATATGAATAAGTTTTTATTACTTATAGTATATTTTGTCTTATTTTCCGTATTAATTGTAGCTTTTGGTGGTATCTTAGTTATTTGGAATTTTGATTTATCTACCTATTTTAAAGAAATGTCTTTAGATACACTCACCTTTATTGAAAGTTCCATCGGACATATCATTTCAAGTTTAGTAGTTATATTTATATTATTATTTATTTTAAAAGTAGCTAAAACATCATTAAATAGAGTCGGCTTAAAGTCAAGTGCAAACCAAAGAAGAAAAAGAACAATTGCAAAATTAACTTTAAGTACAATTCGCTATTTATTATCTATACTATCAATATTAATTATTTTAGCTATTTGGGGTGTCAACGTTGTACCAGCATTAGCAGGTTTAGGTATTGCCGGTCTGGTTATTGGATTGGGAGCTCAAAAGTTTATTAATGACCTAATTAGTGGATTCTTTATTGTTTTTGAACATCATTATGATGTAGGTGATACGATAGAAGCAGGTGGATTTCGTGGAGAGGTTACTGAAATCGGACTAAAAACGACTAAATTAAAGAATTTTAAAGGTGAAGTTAAAATTATTGCTAATGGTGATGTCACTACTTTAATTAACCATTCAAAATTGCCATCGTTAGCACTTGTTGAGTTTGGTATTGCATATAGTGAAGATCTTCAAAAAGTTTTTAATATATTAAATGAAGAATTACCAAAATTACAAAGTCAAATGCCTGAAATAATAGAAACACCAAGTGTAACAGGTGTTGTAGAATTATCTGGTTCAAGTATAAATATTAGAGTAACTGCAAAAACACTTAACTTACAACATTTCGGTGTTGAAAGAGCACTAAGAAAACGCATTAAAGAATTACTTGATGATAATCATATTAAATTTGGTTTACCTCAAGTAGTTGTACATAAAACTGAATAATTAAATCATAAATACGTGTCAATATATAATGGCACGTATTTATCTTTAAATGTAAAGGAGATACCATCATGGAAGAAAAAAAACATGTTAGACGTAAAAGATATAAAGGTAAATACCCCAAAAGATTTAGCGAAAAATACAAAGAAATGAATCCGGATAAATACCAAGAAACAGTAGAAAAAGTTATCAAAAAAGGTAATACACCTGCAGGAATGCATAGAAGTATTATGGTTGATGAAATTATTGATTTTTTTAATATTAAGCCAAATGAGATTGGCTTAGATTTAACTGTAGGTTTTGGTGGTCATACTAAAGAGATGTTAGATAAACTTAATCATACAGGTCATATTTATGGTATAGATCAAGATTCATTAGAACTACCTAAAACAAATGAACGATTAACTGCTTTAGGTTATAGTGATAAAGATTTTAGCCTGCATAATATAAATTTTAAAGACTTAGACAAGATAGGTAATCATAAATATGATTTTATACTTGCCGATTTGGGTGTTTCATCCATGCAAATAGATGATCCCAAAAGAGGTTTTTCATTCAGAGAAGATGGTCCTTTAGATTTAAGAATGAATCCAAATATTGGCGTTCCAGCATCCGTTCGTTTACTTGAACTAAGTCAGAAAGAAATTGAAGGGATGTTAATTGAAAACTCAGATGAAATATATGCTAAAGAAATATCTAGTGAGATTACAATTGAAAAACAAAAAGGTAATTTTATTGATACAACCAAAGGACTTTATCAAGTTATATCAAATGCATTAAAAAATCTTCCCAAAGGTATTTATGAAGAACAATTAAAAAAAGCAACCGCCAGAACATTTCAGGCTTTAAGAATAGATGTAAATAGTGAATATGAAGTATTATATGAATTACTAGAAAAATTACCTTTATATTTAAATGAAAATGGAAGGGTAGCAATTATTACATTTCACTCAGGTGAAGATAGATTAGTTAAAAAGGCATTTAAACAATTTTATAATGAAGGCGTATTTAAAATGATTGATGGGCCAATTATCCCTTCAAAAGATGAGGTTTATCAAAACCCGCGTGCAAGATCTGCAAAATTAAGAGTAGCTATTAAAAGTTAAAATTAAAAAGGTAATTAGACTAATTTGTAAAAACATATGTCTAATTACCTTATTTTTATAATTGATTAACTGATACAGCTATACCTAAAGCTTCTGGTCCGGTATGAATTGCTAGTGCTGGTGTAATTGGCAAGATACTAAAGTTTCTTATATTTGGTAAGTTTTCTTTAATCTTTTTTGTAAGTTCTTTTAAATCAAGTTTAGAATCACTATTCATAAGAGCAATATCATAACTTAAACTATCCTTAACAAATTCCTTTGTTTGAGTTATAAGTTGCATAACAGCCTGAAGGTAGCCTCTTTGTTTTTTAATTGTATAATAAATACCTTCATCATTACAAGTGATTACGGGTTTGATTTTAAGTAAGTCTGCAACTGTTGCTGAAACTAAACCAATTCTACCTCCTTTTTTTAAATATACAAGTTTATCAACAGTGAAAAATACTTTTTTAAGTGTTAAACGATCATTAATATTTTGTACGATTTTTTTAAAATCAGTTCCATCTTCAATCATTTTTAGTGCCTCAAGTGAGCTAAAACCACTTGCCATACTAATATTTTTAGTATCTATAAGTTCAATTGTTAAGCCTTGATAATCTTCTGCAATTTGACGAATAATATTCATTGTTCCACTTAAGCCTTTTGATATTGGTATACAAATAACATGCGTAAATCCATCATTTTTTATTTGATCAAACGTAGATTCAATATCTTTAGGACTTGGTAGAGAAGTTGTTACTTTTTTATGATCAATATGACTTAAAACTTCTTTTAAGGATATTTCTTTTTTATCTATATATTCTTTACCATCTATTATGATTCTAAGTGGTAGTACATAAAGTGGCATATTAGGATCTACATTATTTAAATCAGATCCTGAATCTGCTAAGATTGCGATTTTTTCTTTCATTAGTGGGGGCTCCTTTTTATTTTAAATTTCTATTTTTGAAAATAAGTATCTTGATAACATTACAGATGTAAATGCTAATGTTGCTGTCTTAAGTGGTAATAAATCAATTGTTACAGGCATCATATAATAACTTTGATCTGGTGTTTGTAGCAATTCATTCATTGAAGATTTAAGTGATCTTTCTAAAAAATCTATGAATGTATCATAGGCTTCAATCTTTCCTAAAGTGGTTGTTAAATTCATAATACCTTTTTTTACATCATTTAAGTTTCCAACTTGCTTTAAAACAGTTATTGTAATAATAAATGCAAGATGTGATTTACGGTATTTTTTATTCTCTGGTGGGGACATTATTTTTTGTTTTACATAATTATTAATCATGGATGCGGTAACTAATGTGTCTTTTTGGTTATCATGATTAATAAAAATTGTATTTAAATGGCTGTTTACATATGTGATTACTTGCTCAGAGTAAAGTTCTATATTAGGAAGATCATTCCATCTTGGAAGTTTTATTTCATTGATTTTATCAATCCAAGTTTTTATTTCTATATCCATTACATGCCTCTATCTAGTTTATGAAACTAGATTATCACATTTCATAAACTTTATCAAGAAAAACACGTATTTTATATATTTTATGCAAGAAAATACAATATGTTTTTCAAACTGATACAGCTTTAATATAAGATATAGTATATTGATTAGAAAATTTAATAAAAATATAGATTAATGATTATAATATAGTTGGGAGGTATTCTTATGTGGATGATTATATTTTTTGTAATTACAATTAATCTAATTCCGTTAATGATGTTTATTTTTGGTCTGTATTTTCATAAAAGTCCACCTAAAGAAATAAGTGACTATATAGGGTATCGAACAAAATATTCTAAATTAAATCAAGATACTTGGACATTTGCTAATAAATTTATGGGAATATTGTGGTTTAGATTATCTTTTGTTGTACTTGCTTTTTCACTTATACCAATTCCTTTTATATATAATAAAAATCAAGAAGTGATAGCAATCATTTTAGTATCAACTCTACTTGTTCAAACGCTTATACTTATTATTTCAATCATTCCAGTAGAAATTGCTTTGAGAAAACATTTTGATTCAAAAGGAAACAGAAAATAGTTGTTTTTATTTGATTGAAATAATGTATCTAAAAAGGCTCGTTCATAGTATAATTTAAGTTGATGATTTTTTATCAACTTTTATTATAAAGGATATCAATTTATGGTGCTTACTCTAATTATTTCAATGCTTACAATATTTGCATTAATTCTATTTGTAATATATAAACCCGTAGTAAATATAAAAAAAATTCGTGTAGAATCATTTTGGATAATAGCATTAATTGGTGCTTTTTTACTTATATTATTTGGTTTGATTACACCTAAAGAAATTTATGTAGATCTTACAAATAATGAGGGTATGAATCCGATTAAGCTTTTAGTTATATTTTTATCAATGAGTGGACTATCTATTATTTTAGATGTATTAGGTTTTTTTAAGGTTATTTCAAACTATGTTTTAAAAAAAGCAGGAGATAGTCAAATCAAGATATTTATGTATTTATACATTACGGTATCTATACTTACAATTTTTACCTCTAATGATATTATAGTTTTAACATTTACACCGATTATTTGTTACTTTGCCAAACATGCTAAAATTAATCCTTTGCCACTATTAATTACAGAATTTGTTGCAGCAAACACTTGGAGCCTGATGCTAATGATTGGTAACCCCACAAATATTTATTTGGCATCACAATTTAATATTAGTTTTACCGAATATTTAAATGTCATGTTTATACCAACACTTATTACAGGATTGTTTACATTTTTGTTATTATTCATAATTTTTAGAAAATCTTTATTAAAGAAAATTGAACATCAAAATATAGAAGATGTTTACTTTCATCATAAGTTTTTAGTTATATCAACACTTACTCACCTAATCTTATGTACAATATTACTCACAATTTCATCTTATATAAATATTGAAATGTATTTAATATGTTTAATGTTTTTTTTAAGTGCAGTTATATTTATATTTGTTTACCAAAAGGTGAGAAAATTAAAAGACAGTGTACTGTCTCTAACATTTAAAAGGATACCATGGAATCTAATGCCTTTTGTTATTTCAATGTTTATCTTGGTAATGGGTTTAAATAAGTCAAATATTACTGAGCAAATATCAGTTTATTTAAATTTTTTAGATCCTTTATATGGTTATGGATTATCAAGTTTTTTTGCCTCAAACTTAGTTAATAATATACCAATGTCTGTACTTTTTTCTGAAATTTTAAAATATATTTCAATAAGTGATTTTAATTATTTAAACAAAGCGATTTATAGTTCAATAATTGGTTCCAATATAGGAGCATATTTAACACCTATTGGTGCTTTAGCAGGGCTTATGTGGATGCGTCAACTTAAACAAGAAGGCATTGAATTATCCTTTTTAAGGTTTATTAAGTATGGCTTAATTATTGCTATACCTACTATACTTGTTGCATTAATTAGTTTATCTTTCGTTTTATAAAGATGCTATTTAAGTAAAGATTGAAAAACCATTATAAATATGATAAAGTTAAAGTAATCAATCGATTTTTTTAATATTTATATGCTAATGGTTTTTTATTTTTAAATAGAGGGTAAGTATATGGTAAATAAGGAGCTACTTAAGGAAATAGAGTCAAGGTATAAACTAGATGTATTAAATGATTTGATATTTGCAGATAACAGGCAAGTTTATTTTATGTTTGATTTGAAACAAAAACCACTGATGTGTCAACGGATTCATGGTGATTTAAAAATACTTGGTATAAGTCAGATCAATATTATAGAGGCAAGAAAATTACTTGATTTTATTGAGCCGAATAATTTGTTAGCAGAAGTTGAAGGTAAAAACAATTTTATTGAAAACATTGTTAATAAGTTTAATACTTTTGATGATGAGCTTTATTTGTATGTACCAATAAAAAAAGAGGCTAGTCCACTTTGGCTTTATGTTAGATTAAAAAGGTTTCAAGAACAACAAATTGTTTTAGGACAAGTCGTTAGAGTGTATAATGAAACCCCTACAAATATCATACACTATCAAAAAACATATCAAGATAGTCTAACTAGATTATTTAGCCGCGAGACTTTAAAAATGCATATGGATTACTTGAAGAATACAAGAAATTCATATTTTATGTATTTAGATATTGATGGATTTAAAGCCATTAATGACAAATATGGTCACCAGGCAGGCGATAAATTTTTGGTTGATATTGCAAACTTCTTTATTAGTAAATGGGAATATAATGTACTATACTACCGTTTAGGTGGTGATGAGTTTGCTGTTTATTGCTATGATCACAGTGAAGAATCCATTAAAATGCGTGCAAAACAATTAGTCCATGATATTGAGAATTTAAACGATATTACAAAGGAGTTAGCTATAAGTATTTCAGTAGGTATTGTTAAAATTACAGATGATGTTAAAGATTATCATACACTTTTAAATTTAGGGGATGAAATGATGTACCAATCAAAGACAAAAGGCAAAGGTAATTTTACAATATACTCATAAATTCTAATTATATAAAACATTAAATAAGTCAGATTCTACCATAAATTTATTAAATGTGTAGAATCTTTTTTATTATGAAATTATGATAAATGAAAATATAAAATTGATTAAAAATAGGTAAACATCACTACCAAGCAATTACTTGGTAAGTGGTAAAAAATGGTAACAAAATGCACTGTGTTTTCAACTTGCTTTCATCAATTTGGTTATATATAATAGAGAAACCAAAGGAGTAAAACATATGGATGAATTAAAAAAATATCAACTTCATAGAAATATTTTATGTATTGATCTTAAGAGTTTTTATGCATCTGTAGAATGCGTATTAAGAGGGTTGGATCCTTTTAATACACCTTTAGTTGTGGCTGATAAGTCTCGAGGTAATGGTTCAATTATCTTAGCTGTATCACCATATTTAAAAAATAAAGGTATTCCTTCTAGGTTAAGAATACATGAGCTACCAAAGAATAGCGAAATTATTTTTGCAAAACCTCAGATGCAAACCTATTTAGAGTATTCTGCTCAAGTAATTGGTGTGTACCTTGACTTTGTAAGTGAAGATGACCTATATGTATATTCTATAGATGAGGCGTTTTTAGATGTTACTAATTACTTAAAATACTATAATAAAACTGATCAAGAACTTGCTGAAGAAATACTTACTAAAATACTTAAAAAACTAGGCCTTACAGCCACTTGTGGTATTGGCCCCAATATGCTTGTTGCCAAACTAGCGATGGATATTAAGGCTAAAAAAAATCCAGACAATATTGCTAAATGGAACTATGAGGATATAGAAAATGAACTTTGGCCAGTAACCCCAATTGATAAAATGTGGGGGATTGGACACCGAATGATGCATCATTTAAATAAAAAAGGATTGTTTACAATTGGTGATATTGCAAAATATCCTAAAGAGAAACTAAAAAAAGAATTTGGGATTTTAGGCGAAGAGTTATGGTATCACACCCATGGCATTGATATGAGTCTTATTCAAGAAAAAGATAAATTACGAAAAAATCCAAAATCTTTTGGTATATCACAAGTATTGTTTAGAAACTATCATGCTGAAGAAATTTTAACAATTATCTTAGAAATGGTTGATGATGTAACTAGGCGCTTAAGGTTATCTAAGAAAAGATGTAAAACAATTAGTTTAACTATTGGATATACTAAAACAGTAGGTGGAGGATTTTCAAGACAAGTTACACTTGAACAAGCAACAAGTTCGGAAAAAAGAATATATCAAACATGCATTGAACTTTTTGATATGTACTATGAACCATATTCTATAAGGACTGTAGGTATACACTTATCTAAACTAGAAGATCATAAAAATTATCAATACAACTTATTTGAAGACTATGATGAAATTCAAAGAGAATATAAACTACATTCAACAATTGATAAAATCAAAGATAAATTTGGTAAAAACTCAGTAATAAGACTCGCATCAGAACAAAAACATGCCACAGCAAAACAAAGAAACAAACAAATAGGTGGTCATCATGTATAATGATAGAGGTATTATTAAATGGGCACCATTTGATGCTTTAAATGGCTTTCATGAAGCAATTTCAAACTATAAATATCAAAAAAACAAGATTGAAAAGCCCATCTTATTAGAAGATAAATTAGAACAAATGGATATGATTTTAAAAGATGCAGTTTTAGAATATAAAGAAATAGAAATAAAATATTATGAAGATGGATATATTAAAAATATATTTGGCTTCATTAGAAAACTTGATATTATTTATAAAAATATTATCTTAGATAATGGTATAAAAATTTTACTAGAAAATATAACAAATATAGAACTAATGGATTAAGAGCATTCTTTAAAAAAACTCTTAATCCATTTTTAATTGTGTGATAATTTTGTATACTTTAACACATAAAACGCTTACATATAAATATTTTTTTCAAATGTTTACAAATGCTTAAAAATACGTATAATAGTTAGGTACCTAACTAATTAAAGGAAGTGAAATTTATGCAAAATATGATTATTAAAGACTTATTCATATTAAATAATAAATTAAAAAGATTACTTGATAAAACATATCAAGTAAATGACATACGTACAGGGCAAGCAAGAGTCCTAATTTATTTATATAAAGAAAAAGAAAAACAGATATACCAAAAACAACTAGAAGAAGTATTTCAAATTCGTGGTGGTACAGTCACAGGTATGATCGATACCTTAGAAAGAGATGAGTTAATCAAGCGTACCGAATCTAATGAAGATAAAAGAAAAAAAGAAGTCATTTTAACTCAAAAAGGTATTGAAATTGCAAAAAAATCAATAAAAACAAACCAGATTATGGAATCTAAACTTTCTTCAATACTTAATTTAGAAGAAATTGAGACAATTAAAAATGTATTTCATAAAATCAACTTATGGATAGATATGGAGGAAAATAATGAAAAGACTATTTAAATATTTTAATACTGTTAAAAAAGAATTAATATTAATTCCTATATTAATTATCATTGAGGTATTATTTGAAATATTAATCCCGGTATTCATGAGTAAACTAATTGATGAGGGTATCAATGCAACAAATGAATTTGGAGTAGTTATACCAAATAAAGAACTTATATTTACTTATGGAGGGTTAATGATTATTTCTGCAATTATTGCACTATTTTTCGGTATTTTAGTGACGAAAACAGCAGCAAAAGCATCAACCGAGATTGGACATAACCTACGACAAGCACAGTTTGAAAAAATCCAAACATATTCATTTGAAAATATAGATAATTTTAAAACATCTAGTTTAATTACGCGCATGACAATGGATGTAAATATGATTCAACAAACATTAAATATGACGCTAAGAGTAGCTTTAAGATCACCAGCACTCATCGTGTTTTCAGTTTTAAGTATTGCCTTATTTGCTTCTAATTTAGCAGCAATATTTGTTTTAGTAATACCAATATTAATTATAGGATTTTATTTTATTTTGACCAGAGCACATAAATATTTCGTACAAATGTTTGATAGATTAGATAATCTAAACTTAACAATCCAAGAAGATTTAATAGCTATACGAACAGTAAAATCATTTGTTAGAGAAGATTATGAGTCGAAAAGATTTGAAAAAGCCACATTAAATGTTAAAGATGTATCAATAAGAGCTGAAAAAATTATTATATTTAATAGACCATTAATGCAATTTTCAATTGGATTAAGTTTTATACTTATAGGCTTTTTTGGATCACGTATGATAAGTGTAGGCGGATTAACTGAAGGTCAGTTTGCTAATACAATTACATATGTTAATCAAGTTTTATTCAGTCTAATGATGATTAGCCAAATATTTTTAATGTTTGCAATGTCACGTGCATCAATTGACCGTATTAATGAAGTACTGAATGAAAAACCATATTTAAATAATCCTGAAAATCCAATATATGAAATTGAAGACGGATCATTTAAATTTGAAAATGTTTCATTTAAATATGGTAAGGATAATAAAAAACATGTACTTCAAGATGTAAATTTAGAAGTTAAGTCTGGATCTTTTATTGGAATATTTGGTTCAACAGGAACAGGTAAATCAACGCTTGTTCAGCTACTTGCAAGATTATATGATGTGACAGAAGGTTCAATTTATGTATCCAATAAAAATATTAAGTCATATGATTTAGACACACTTAGACAAGAAGTTATTTTAGTCCTACAAAAGAATGTATTATTTAGTGGTACTGTAAAAGAAAATATTAAATGGGGAAAAAAGGATGCTACAGATGATGAGGTCATTTCAGCACTTAAAAAAGCTCAAGCTTATGATTTTGTCAGTCATATGGATAAAGGATTAGATAGTTATATTGAACAAGGTGGTATCAACTTAAGTGGTGGACAGCGCCAAAGATTAACAATTGCTCGTGCACTTATTGCTAATCCTAAAATATTGATTTTAGATGATTCAACATCAGCTGTAGATACTAAAACAGATGCACTAATAAATGATGCTTTAGATAAAGAAACACCAGATATGACTAAAGTAGTTATTAGTCAAAGATTATCATCCATTGAACATGCAGATATGATTATTTTAATGGATGATAAAGGTATAAATTCAATAGGTACACATAATGAATTACTTGAAAAAAATGAGATGTATCGTTCGATTTATAAGGCTCAAATGGAATCAAAGGCGGTGGATCAATAATGAATATAAAACCTAAAATGAAAAGATCGGAAACATTAAAAAGATTACTAAAAATGGTTTTTATACCAAATAAATTTAAAATAGTACTAGTAGTTATATTTATGATGATTGCTACATTTGCCAATGTAATGGGATTATCAAGTCTACAAAATGTATTAGATGAATCATTATCTTTATTTGAAAGTGGTAGTCCAGACTTTAGTGGTGTTACAAAACTTTTATTATTAATGGCTTTTTATTATGTAACGAATATTACATTTACTTTTATTCAATTAAGAATGATGGTCAATATTAGTCAGGATAGTCTAGTAAATTTAAGAACAACCTTATTTAATCATATGATAGATTTACCATTAAGTTACTTTGATACAAATAAGCATGGTGACATTATGAGTCGCTATACAAATGATATTGATGCAACAAGACAAATGATTGCACAAAGTCTACCTCAAATGTTAGCGGCAGGATTATTATTAATTGGATATTTTATTGCAATGGTTTATACATCTTGGATACTTTCAATATTTACACTAATATTTACAATGATACTTCTATATACTACTAAAAAAATAATCAAAAAAAGTAGAAGATATTTTATTGAACAGCAACAAAATGTAGGTAGATTAAATGGTTATATTGAAGAGATGATTGAAGGACAAAAAGTTATTAAAGTATTTAGACATGAAAAAGAAGTTGTAGAAGGATTTAGTAAAATTAATAATGACGTTAAAAACTCTGCAAGAATTTCTATGTCTCGAAGTGGTATGTTAATTCCAATTTCAATTAATCTTGGTTTCTTAGGATTTGCAATCATAGCAATTCTAGGTGGAATTCTTGTATTAAACAATCAATTAGGTGTGTCAAGTTTAGTTTTATATCTTATTTTCACAAGACAATTTATGGGTCCTTTAAATCAAATTGGTCAACAATTTAACTTTGTACAAATGGCATTAGCTGGTGCATCACGCGTATTTGAAGTCCTTGATATGGAAAAAGAAGTAGATTTAGGTACTACAACACTAGTTTATGTCAAAGAAGATGATAATAAAAAATTGATTGAAACAAATGAAAAAACGAACAAACAAGCTTGGAAAACAAAGGATGGACTCATACTTTTAAAAGGTGATGTCAGGTTAGAAAATGTAGATTTTGGATACACAAAAAACAAAAAAGTTTTAAAAAATATTTCAGTATTTGCAAAACCAGGACAAAAAATTGCTTTTGTAGGATCAACAGGAGCCGGTAAAACAACAATTACAAATCTTATTAACCGTTTTTATGAAATTGATGAGGGTGTCATAACATTTGATGGTGTTGATATTAAAACAATCAAAAAATCAGCTTTACGAAGTGCACTAGCTATTGTATTACAAGATACGCATTTATTTCAGACTACAGTTAAAGAAAATATTCGATATGGAAAACTTGATGCTACAGATGAAGAGGTTATTGCTGCAGCTAAACTTGCAAATGCACACGAATTTATTATGAAACTACCTAATGGTTATGATACATTAATTACTGATGATGGTAGTAACTTAAGTCAAGGACAAAGACAATTACTCTCAATTGCTCGTGCAGCAATTTCAAATCCACCTGTATTAATACTTGATGAGGCAACCTCTTCAATTGATACATATACAGAAAAATTAATCCAAGATGGAATGGATAAACTAATGGATGGTCGAACAGTATTTGTAATTGCTCATAGATTATCAACAATTAGAAATTCAAAAGCAATTATACTGTTAGAAAATGGTTATGTGAAAGAACGTGGAAATCACGAAGATTTAATTGATCTTAAAGGGGTATATTTTGAACTCTTCACAGGAGCTTTTGAACTCGAATAATTAAAATGGTTCTAATTTTTATTAGAACCATTTTTTTTGTTTATTTTATCAATGAAACTATCCCAATGTCTTAAAATATATTGACCAATAAAAATGATTAATAGATAAATAGCTATCCAAATAATAATTCCCCAAACTGTATTTAAAGGAATTAATATTGTACCATAGGCAGTTAAATAAATTGGGATAGTGCGAGTAATTAAAAGAGTAATGATAAAAAAGCTTGTACGCATTGGTGTGATACCAGAAATCATGCATAATACATCATCAGGAAAGCCTGGTAGTAGCATCATTAAGAAAAATACAACATTTTCACGACCATTTAATTGTTCTAGTTGTTTTTCTAATCTTTCTTTTCCAATTAAAAAATAAAATAGTTTTTTACCAAAAATGCGTCCTACATAAAAACTTAATAAACTACCAATTAAAACACCAATGATTGCAAGATTTGATGCTTCAAATGGACCGAAAATGTAACTTCCTGCCATGATGGTAGGTATATTTGTAATGGGTATGATTGTTGTTTGTAGAAAATTAATTGCAATATAAATGAACTTACTTAAATTTTCATTAAGTAATATATATGCCTTAATGAGTTCAACATCATTAATATATGTATAAAGATCATATTTTAAAAATAAATATAGTAAAAGACCAATAATAAGGAATAAGATAAGTGTTGTAATTAATATTCTTTTTTTATAGTTTTTTGGCATTTTTAACTCCAAATATATACTAAGTATCTATGCGTATTATATTACAAAACTATAATATTATGTAAATAAATAAAAAACCTCTTAAAAATTAAGAGGTTACAAGGTTAATATAATTGTTTGTTTTATAGTTTTCAATAAGTTTTTCTAAATCAACATCTAATTCTTCATTAATTCCATCAACTGAAAAACCGTTAATATTGTAAAATTCCTTTATAAATAGTTTTGTACCTTCTAGTTTTAAGAATTCAGGTGTGATATCTTTATGCATAAGTTCATGGATATCATTTTGTATTGGTTCTTTCATTTCCATATGATCAAGACGAATACGACCTAAATCATCTAATATTCTTTGATTACCGTAAACCATATCTTTAAACAAGCGATGTTTATGTTCTAAAGTTGTTTCATGAGTTTTATTTTTAAGCATTTCATCAAATAAATATGAAACGTAAATTGGCATTTGAGGAATAAAAACAGATGCTTTTGAAACAATTGCTTTACTAGATGATATCAAAGATTCCCCTTGATACTTTTCTTTAAGCATTTTATTCATAATCTCTGACTTCAATTCTAAGTCTTCTTTAGCCTTACCTAAAGTACCAGAACGGTAAATTGCATCAGTATTCTTACCACCAATATAAGTATAAGAAATTGTTTTAAAGTTTTGTGCTAATGCACCATTTTTTTCAAGGAAGGTTACCCAATCATACCAATCACCACCTCCCATAACAAAAACAGTATCATTTGTTTCAGATTCTGTTGCAGGTTCAACAGTTAAAGGTTCAACTTGCATCGATTTTATATCGATTGTACGACCAACTGCAGGACTACCTAAAGGTTTAATGGAAGAACGAACCATATCACCTGTATCAATATTTTTTCTTACACCGGAAGCTAGTGAATAAATGAGTAAGTCTATCTGACCAAATTCCTTTTTAATTGTTTCTAGTATTGTCTGCTTGGTTTCTAGTAAGAATGCATCAGCATTAAAATCTATATGTTTAGTATTTAAATTTTTAACCTCATCTTGGAAAAATAAATTATTCCAAAAACCTGCAGAACCTGTTTTTGATCCCTTTGGTTGACTTTCAAATGAAACGTTAATAGTATGAGCATTTGCACCGAATGCTAAACTTATTCTTGAGGCAAGACCATATCCAGAAGAACCACCGATGATTAATACATTTTTTGGTCCCTTAAAAGGTTCTAAATTTTTAACATCTTTAATATAGTTTTTAATCATTTTTTGAACACCCAGTGGATGTGCGTTTGTAAAAAAATTGCTTCTAACTGAAGGTTTAATTATCATTTTTAAAATCATCTCCTAAAATTATTTTGAATATCAAATCTATTTATATATTATACATGAAAATAGTTTTATTACCTCATATAAACAAAAAAAGAGAACCAAAAAATTATTCTTGGTTCTCAAAAAATTCTTGTTACTTAATCTCTAAGTAACGTTTTTCAGGTTCTTTTTTATTTTCTTTTGGAATATCTAAATGAAGAATGCCATTTTTAAACTCACCCTTGATATCATCAAGTGTTAGATTACCTACATAGTAACTGCGTTGCATAGATCCATAATGTCTTTCTCTTTTGATGAATCTACCATCCTTAGCATTATCTTCAGTAGTTTTATCTGTGGTTGCCTCAATGATTAGATATCCATTATCAAGACTAACCTTCACATCATTTTTATCAAATCCAGGAAGTTCAACGGACAATTCGTAAGACTTGTCTGTCTCTTTAATATCGGTTTTCATCAAATTTGATGATAAACCTGGATTTAATAATTTAAAATCTTCAAAGAAGTCATCAAAGAACCCTCTATTTTGTCTAGATAGATTGAACATAAAACTCACTTCCTTATTTATTATTAGATCAGGACTCCTAATCCAATAATAGTATATCAAATAAAATTAGCACTGTAAAGTGGTGAGTGCCAATTGTGATAAAAATAACATTATCTTCTAAAAAAGTAACCTAAAGATTTACCGCCTCCACCTTTGATTCTGCTAGAAGAACCAAGGAAGAAAATTGGTAATAAATATGTAAAAGAACCGCCAAATAAAATAGTAGAAATAATAATTAACCAAAACCAAAATGAATCTAACTTAAATGAATCATTATTTCTTGGTATCGGATCTATATAATCAAATTGAATAGCTCTATATTCATCCATAAAAGATTCAAAGTCATAAGAATCATAATCGTAAATATTTAAATATATATAAGAAAGTAATCCATAATAAAGTGACATAATCTTCATATCATAATCACTATTTGAGATTGTAGCATCATCAAAGTAAGTAGTAACTAAATTTGATGCCTCAAAAGCTGATAAATATCCCATCATTTGCTGACCAATTTCAAATATTAAATCCTTATAAATATAATTATCATCAACTTTTTCAAAAATAAATATAATTAGAATGCCCATATTATTTTTACCAATTTCCCAATCGTTAAATATTTGAGTGGAATTTAAATTAAAACTATCCTCAATATGCGTCATAATTACAACTTGAGCACCACGAATGTTAGATGGAATATCGGTATTATTAGAATCACTATACAGTTCATAACTATAGTTAAAAATTGACCAACTTGTTGCATTTAGTAAAATGTTTTCTTCATCATAAACATAAAAAAGCTCAGATGGTTCCAAGGTGTTTGATTTTTCTATACAAGAACTTAATATAACTAAACTTATAGTTAATAATAAAAGCAAACTATAACGTATAAGTATGTATATGTTTTTCATATTAGTTAAATGTAGGTAGTGGTGTATTATAATGACTTACTTCATAAGGCACCATTTTAGTTTGGTTACCTACAAAAATATTGTTTGGAAAAGTTTTAATATGGTTATTATAAGATGTGACTGAAGTGTTAAAAACTACAATTGAATTTAAAACCATATTTGTTGAGGCATTAAATTCTGAGATTGCATTTTGATATAAATTAACTGTGTTATATGAAGATGGATTATCTTCCATATAACTCATTAAAGTAATAAAAGTTTGATCAATTGTTTCTATGGTTTCATCAATGGTGTTTTGATCATTTTCTGCTAATGCATTAGCAAAAGCAATACGAGCAGAAATGATTGTATCTAAATAACCTTGTACAGTTTGATTTGCACCCTCAATTGCATCAATCATCATACCCATTTTTTCGTAGCGAGATGAAAGTACAGCAAGCACAGTACCACGTTTTTCTATTAAATCATTTTCTTTTCTAATTAGCCCGTTATAAGCGCTAATCCATAAAACTGATACAAAAATAACTAGTACAATAAAAACTCCTAAACCAACGTATAATTTTTTCAAAAGACTCTCCCCCTTTATATAAAAATTATTACAATTTAATTATAAAACTATGTAAAAAAAAATACTTAATAATTGCATTATTGCATAATTTACATAATCATAACTATGAGTGCAGGTTACTTTCAAATATGAGTATATTGAAGTAAACTTATTATATAAGGATACATTTCATACGCTTAAAATCAGGTAGTTTATCCAGTTTATTATTAGTACGTATATTTTTATGTGTCTTTTATAAAAAAATGAAAATAAAAGGAGAAAAATAATGAGAACACTTATTATTTATGCCCACCCATGGGAAAAAAGTTTTAACCATCATGTTTTAGAAACAACTACTAAGTTGCTAGAAGAAAAAGGTCATGAGGTTGATATTATCGATTTAAACAAAGATGGATTTAATCCGGTAATGCGTCAAGAAGATTTAAAGGAATTTGCTAAAGGAGAATACGCTGATAAATTAGCAGGACATTATGCTGCAAGATTAAAAGGAGCAGATGAACTGGTGTTTATATTCCCTATTTGGTGGTATGGTGAACCTGCAATCTTAAAAGGATTTTATGAAAAAGTATTCTTAAAAGGACACACATATAAAGAAAAAGATAGAAAATTAGTTGGTGTATTAGGTGTGAATAAAGCAACTATACTTACAACAGCAAACATTGATAAAACAATCTTTTCATATTTAGGTGATCCAATTCAAAATGTTTTAGCTAATGGTATTTTAAAAACAATTGGTGTGACAAATGTTACATGGTTACATTGCCCTACTGTTCACATTGAAGAATCAAGAATTAATTATTTAGCTGAAATTAATGCACATTTTTCTAAATAAGACTATAAAAAAATCGTAAGTAGAAGTTTTATTCTTCTTACGATTTTTTTTATTGATTAGCTTTTTTAACAAATTCAGATTTTAATTTCATCTGGCCAAAATCTTTAATTTTACAATCGATATTATGACCATCACTTGCATTAAGTACCAATCGAATGTTTGATACCTTCGTGCCTTGCTTAATAACTTGACTAGAACCTTTAACCTTTAAATCATTAATAACAAAAACATCATCACCATCTTTTAATTCGTTATTATTACTATCTAGAACAAGTTCGGTTGAATCTTTTTCAATTTCATTTGGATCCCACTCAAATTGACATGCACTACATACTATTTTTCCATTATCTTCGTAAGTATATTCAAATCCACAACTTATACATTTCATATATTTACCTGCCTTATTAAAATTATATAGACTATTATATCATATATATAATGATGGCTTTTAGAAGCCGTAAGTTTATTATAAACGCAATAAAGGAAGAATAAATTATTGATATATTTCTATAATCTATATAAATAGTCCATTATGATATTGATTTTATTGATTTAAATCAATTTTTAATTATTCTTAAACATATATAATGAAGGTACAATAAAGAAAAGAGGATATAAAATATGAAAATAAATAACGAATTTAGAAATGATTTAGATCTATATTTAGCTAAATTGGGCATGTATGTTCCAATTGTAGCAAGAGTACACGGTAAACATCATCCGCAAATTTATAAAGTAAAAGATATATTTGAAGTAATTGTTTCTAAAACAGATAAAGGAATTAGTGATATAAATTTAGATGAAGAATTTAATCAGTTAAAAGAAATTACTCATAATTATTTAGTTCCAAATGATGTATGTGAAAGTTACGAGGCTGTATACAATATGCTTCAAACATTAAATAATAGTTATGATAAAAGGTAGGTATCTTTATGCAAAGATTTATATTTAAACAAAAAAATAAAATCATGTTATTAAGCTTTTTGCTGATTGTTACAGGTTTTATTGCCCACTACGGATTTAGTAATCAGTTAGTATTTGAAATAACATTTATAATTGCCTCAGTTATAGGTCTTTTACCAATAGCGCTTCAAGCATATAGTGCATTAAGAGTAAAAGTTGTAAGTATTGATTTACTTGTAACGATTGCAGTTATTGGTGCATTCATTATTAAAGAGTTTGAAGAATCAGCAATCGTTACATTCTTATTTTTATTTGGTGCTTATCTAGAACAAAGAACATTAACTAAAACAAGACAAGCAATAAAGAAACTTACTGAAATGGCTCCAGAAAGTGCACTTAAATTAGAAAGTGATAATGAGTTTTACGAAGTTGATGTTGATGAGGTTGAAGTTGGTGATGTATTACTTGTAAAAACTGGTGCTAAAGTTCCTGTTGATGGTGAAGTTATTAAAGGTAGTGGTTATATTAATGAAGCAAGTATTACAGGAGAGGCAAACCCAGTAAAAAAAGATATTAAAAGCTTTTTATATGCGGGTACGATATTAGAAAATGGAACAATAGAAATGATTGCACAAAAAGTTGGTGAAGATACAACTTTTGGTAAGATAATTCATTTGGTTGAAGAAGCGCAAGATTCTAAATCTGAGGCAGAAAAATTTATTAATAAATTCTCTAAATATTACACACCATTTGTATTACTATTTGCACTTATTGTATATCTAATTACATTCGATGTAGCTTTAGCAATTACAATTCTTGTCTTAGGTTGCCCTGGTGCACTTGTTATTGGTGTTCCAGTATCACATGTATCAGGAATTGGTAATGGTGCAAGAAATGGTATTTTATTAAAGGGTAGTGAAGTCATAAGTGATTTTAGTAAAACAGATACAATTGTATTTGATAAAACAGGAACACTAACGATTGGTCACCCCGAGGTATCAGAAGCTATATATTATAATAATAACGATTCAGAAATTGACACAATAATTTATAATATCGAAAAAACATCAGATCATCCACTTGCGAAAGCTATCATTAACCATTTAGGTACTAAAGATAATATAAATATTCATAAAACAGATGTTGTTAAGGGTGGTGGTATCATTGCAACCCTTGATAAAAAGAAAGTGTTTTTAGGTAATTTAAAACTAATAAATGATCAAAACATACATGTATCTACAAAGATTAGTGAAGATATAAAAAGATTAGAAAAACAAGGACATTCGATAGTTATTACTGCCATTGATGATGAAATTGTAAGTCTTATCGGTATTAAAGATAAAATCAGACCAGAATTATTAAAAAATTTGAGAAAAGTTAAAAAAATGGGTATTAAAAACCTAATCGTATTATCAGGTGATAACCAAGGTACAGTTGATATGGTCGCAAATGAATTAGAACTATCTAAAGCTATTGGAAATATGCTACCTGAAGATAAGGCAGAATATATAAAGAAACTTCAAAAAGAAGGTCATATTGTAACATTTGTTGGTGACGGTATTAACGATAGTCCATCTTTGGCACTTGCTAATATTGGTATTGCAATGGGTGGTGGTACGGATGTTGCAATTGAAACATCTGATGTTGTCTTAATGAATGATGGTATCAATAAATTACCACATGCTCTTTTATTAACTAAAAAAATCAAACGAAATATGATCCAAAATATAGCAATAGCAATTGGAGTTGTTGCAGTCTTGCTATTAAGTTTATTTATTGGTGATTGGTTAAATATGCGTATTGGTATGTTAGTACATGAAGCAAGTATCTTAGTAGTAATTTTAAATGCAATGAGATTATTAAGATATAAAAAAAATTGATTTAAATCAATGATTTATATAGAATAATGAATTAAACTATATATGTAAAAAAATAAGGAGAGAATAAAAATGAAAAAAACTACAATTCAACTTGAACAACTTACATGTCCATCATGTCTACAAAAAATTAACAATGCAGTAAAAGCTCTAGACGGTGTTGATAAAGAATCTGTGAATGTTTTGTTTAATTCGAGTAAAGTTAAACTAAATTTCGATAGTTCGAAAATTGATATAAGCAAAATTGAATCATCCATATCAAAACTTGGATATGAAGTCATAAAATCACAAACTAAAGATTTATAATTTAATTATGAAATATCACTTTCATAAATATCAGTTGACATGTGAGATAATATAATATATAATTTTCGAAGATTAAACTAATACGGGGTATTTATGAATTTATTTAAAATTGAACATGTTATTACAAATTTAAAAGTAGAAAACAAAGATCAATTATTTGATTATATATCTACAAAATTTAAATCACTTGAGCGTATAACCTCTAGTGCAGATTTTAAAAAAGCACTTGAAAAACGTGAAAGTGAAATTACAACAGGGCTAGGTGATGGTCTTGCAATACCTCATGCGTTACATACATCTGTCTTATTCCCATCATTATTATATATTAGACTAGAAGAACCACTGGCATACAACTCACTTGATGATAAACCAGTAAAAGAAGTCTATGCGATTGCAATGCCTAACAGTTTCCAAAAAGAACATTTAGTATTGCTAAGTAAAATAGCTAATATTTATTTAGATGAAGAAAAAAAGTTAAAACTTAACGAATCTGAAAATATTGAAAACATATTTAAGATTATTGAAGAATCACTTAAATAACCAAAAAGCCTTATAAATTACCGTTTATAAGGCTTTTCTTATTTTGCTATGTTAAAATAATTCTTGAGGCAGGTGAGCTATATTATGAGAGTAGAATTATGGTTTGATTTTAATAAAGATACACTAGAAACATTAACCAATTTAGATGAGGCAATCAACTGTTTTTATCATAAATCGAAGGTGGATGTATTATTTAGATCACTACCTCAGTCTGAATCAAACTATTTGTTCCATGAAGCATTTCAATATGGGAGACGTAAGGGTCTAGGTTGTAATTATTTGAAAACTATTTTTGAAATATATTTTTCAAATAGTGACCTATTATCTAGTATTGATACGAAATTAAATCACTTTAATTTAAACCTAGCCGACTTAAAATCAAATTTATTACATGAAAAAAGTAAAAAAATTGTTCTAAATCAGTTAGAACACGCACATTTACAAAAAATAAGTGTTGCTCCAACAATCACCTTTAGTCATGGCTTTAGATTAATTGGTAAAAAAGACATCAATGAAATCAAAAAAACATTAGTTATGATGTATGAAAAAGACTCAGGAATTAAATATTGTATTGAAGAGGATTGTGAAAGATGATGTGAAAATCATCTTTCATTGTAAATAGTTAACAAAAATATCAATAAAATGGTATACTTGTTAAGGCTTATAAAACAAGAAAAGAAATAAGGAATAATAAATGTCAAAACTATTTAATGATTTACCAATTTTAGAAACAACAAAAGAAGCTTTAAAACAATTAGGCTTTGAAGAGGCAACACCAATTCAAGAGCAAGCAATCCCTAAAATGATTGAAGGATTAGACCTAATTGGACAAGCTCAAACAGGTACTGGAAAGACCTTTGCTTTTGCGATACCTATGGTCGAAAATACAGATACCGATCTTAGACAAACACAAGGCTTAATACTAACTCCAACAAGAGAATTAACCATACAAGTATACAAAGAAATATTGAAACTAGTTAAATTTTACCCATCACTTCGTGTAACTACAATTGTTGGTGGAGAATCTTATGATAAACAATTTAAAGAATTAGCTAAAAAACCACACATTATTGTTGCAACACCTGGTCGTATTATTGACCATATTGATCGTGGTACGGTAGATTTAAGTTTCATTAAAACATTAACACTTGATGAAGCGGATGAAATGTTAAAAATGGGTTTCCAAGAAGATATTGAACGTATCTTACAAACAACACCCGCTGAAAGACAAACTGTACTATTTTCGGCAACAATGCCACCATTCATTAGAAAAATAGCAAAAAACTATCAAAGAAATCCAGAAATTATCAAAGTTGAAGCAAAAAGTTTAACTGTTGATCGTATTATGCAAGGATACTATCTTGTAAAAGAAAAAGATAAAATTGAACTATTAAAACGTCTACTTGACTATGATAGACCACAAACAGCAATTATATTTGTAAACACTAAAGCTGGTGTTGATCGTATTGCAAGTAATCTTCAAGAAGCAGGGCTTACTGCTGATGCACTCCATGGTGATTTAAAACAAACACAAAGAAACTATGTAATGAGCCGTTTTAGAAATAAACAACTATCTTTATTAATTGCAACAGACGTAGCTGCTCGTGGACTTGATGTGGATGATGTAGAAGTAATTTATAACTTTGATTTACCACAACAAGATGAAATCTATGTTCACCGTATTGGTAGAACAGGGCGTGCAGGTAAAAAAGGTAAAGCATATACATTTGTCACACCATCTAAAAAACGTATGATTGATATTTTAGCTAACTATACAAAAGCTGAAATTAAAAAATTAAATCCACCAACTGCAGATGAAGTTTATAAACAGCAATTAAAACAATTTAAACAAGAATTAAAGCACAGTCTAAAAACAGAACAAGCAAACAATTTAGAACTTATTGCAGATTTATTAAATGATGAAACAACTAAGGATCATTTATTAAATTACTTCTTAAATCAAGTCATTCCAGTTAAGAAAAACTATGAAACTATTGAAGAAATTCCTGAAAAACAATCTAGAAGAGATAGAGATAGTAGATCAAATGATACGAAATCCTCAAGTAATAGAGGTGGCGGTAAATATGTTGACTTTAATCTTAACTTAGGTAAAAATGACGGATTAACCCCACAAGTTTTATTTAAATTCTTAGAAAAAGAATATGGAATTTACTCTAAAAATATTGGTGATATTAAACACCACAAGAATGAAACAGTATTCGGTTTAAATAAAGAAGCATTAAAACGCCTCAATACAAAAAAAGATATTGTATATAAAGGTAAAAAAGTAAAAGTAAATCAAATTTAGAAAATAGCGATAATTCGCTATTTTTTTTATATCAGAATAAAAATAGTCTAACGAATTTATATATACATATAATATAAACAAAATAATGCAATTTATAAGAATAAATGATACAATAAACTAGAATAAGACAATAGGAGGATAATTGTTTTGCACCTTTTTGATAATATACCCGAAACTTTTTTTAATGTCTTGTCTTCTCCAAATAAACATATATATGTTGATTGTCTATTTATTATATATGATGCTACAAACTCAATTGAAGATTCATTTCAAGGTGAACGTGGTTTTGTTATTGATAAATTAATTGATTATTTTGATGAATTAAAATCTGATTTTCATATTGATGATATAGAAAGTTCAACATCTCGTCAAAAATCAGTTGCAGTCATAAACGTATTAAAACAAAATGGATGGTTAGGCGAAGAAGAACTAGGTGATTATAAAACATCACTTAACTTATTTGACTATGCAATAAAAATAATAGATGTTTTAAAACGAATTAAAGACGGTGAAGAAACAGAATATACCGGTGAAATATATACAGTATATTCACTATTAACATCTTTTGATATTCATGATGGACTTACAATTATTGAACAAGCCTACAAAAAAGTTGAGGATGTTTTAAGAAAACTAAAAACATTAAAAGCTAATATTTATAGATACTATTTTGATTTAGTAAAAAGACAGAAAAAAGATGATCTTCAAAGTGTGTTAGAACGTTTATTAGTCGATTATAAGACTAACTTTTTTGATAGTGCATATTATCACTTAAAAACTACAGACTCACTACCAAGATATAAACGTCGTATTTTAGAAAGTATAAATGAAATTTACCAACATGATGCATATTTAGACACTCTTGCAAACCAAGCACTTGAAAAAAGACGTAAACATGACTTTAATGATGCATTTAACTATGTAGAAGAGCGTATTAGGTACATCAAAAATTCAGTTGATGCGATTGAATATTTAATAGAATCAATTGATGCTAAAAATGAATTATATATTAATGCTGCAGCATCAAAAATTATGTTCTTAACAAATACATCTGAGGACCTAGAAGGATTAATGAACCGTCTATTTAAACTTATATTAAGTCCTAAAAAGATTGATTATAGTCAAATATTTAATTTATTTAGAGCACGTAACTTAGATGAAAACTCGCTTCAAAGTTTAAGACGACCAAGAATTGATGCAGTGCCTGAAGAAGTTAATTATGACCAAGAAATTTCTGATGAAATAAAAGAAAGAAAAATGGCATCGCTATTAAAAGCGAATATATTTTCTAAAAAAGAAATTAATAATTACGTCACTTATTTATTGGATGGAGATTCAAAAATATTAGCAAGTCAAATTAATTTAGAATCTGATGATGACTTTGTTAAACTCATTTTAATATTCTTATTTAGCAAATCAATTGGCATGATATATGATGTTAGATTACTAAATTATGAGACACGTATTAATGAAATTAAATTCACAGAATTTGAAATATTCTTAAAAGGAAGTAGACGATAATGAATAAAAACCAAGCAATTAAAAAATTAAGTGAAGAGTTTGTAGTATTAAAAGAATCAGAAAAATTAGTTTTTTCTAGAATCGTCAACAAACTTCTTCAAGTCAACTTCATAACTAGAAAAAAAATAGCTGATGCCAATGACTACAGATTTATTTTGGCATATAAAGAATTATTTGATGCATACTTTAGTTTGTCAGATTTTGAACTCATTATTGAACGTCATGAAGAAGTAGTCTACATTAAAAATATTTCCAACTTTAATCATTTCAGGCTCAAAAAAGCAGAAAGCGTACTACTATTAATTATCCGCATGTTATATCAAGCTAAAATGGATGTTGTGACACTAGATGAGAATGTTGAAATCTATTTATCTGAAATCCATGATGAATTAACTAAGGTAGGATACCTTGATAATAAGAGAATGACTAAAGAAACCTTAAAACCGAGTCTACAACTATTAAGAAATTATAACATTATAGATTATATGGATCGTAAATTAAATGATGATGCAAGAATTAAAATATATCCTACAATTTTATTTGTTGTAAGAACAGATACAATTAAAGAACTACTTGATCAAATTGATCAATACACACAAGGGGGTAGTGACATTGAAGAAACTTTCGAAGATTAAACTAATCAATTGGCACTTATTTTCCGACCAAACAATCAAAATTGATGGTAACACATTAATCTCAGGCGAAAACGGTTCAGGAAAATCAACATTACTTGATGCACTCCAATATTTGCTAGTTGGTGGAAAATCTGGAGCTAAATTCAATATTGCTGCTACAGATGATGCAAAACGTACCCTAGAAGGTTATGTTAGAGGCCGTATTGGTGCTGAAAATAAAGAATTTATTCGTTCAGGTGATGTTGTTTCACATGTTGCTTTAGAATTTTACGATGAACAAACTGATGAATATGGTATTATTGGATCTTTATTAGAATTACCAAAAATGGGCACACTTAAAGAACGTTTTTATATGCTAAACAATTTAAATATTCATGATGGTATTTTTATGGATAAAAAAACTCCTAGAGATTATCGTTCGATGAAAGCTTATTTAAAAACTTTAGGGTATGAATTCCAGCCATTTGATACACAAAGACAATATAGAGATGCGCTTGCTAGATACTTTGGTATAGATGCTAAAAAATATGCTAAGATTTTACCTAAAGCACTAGCATTTAGACCAATCGATTTACAATCGTTTGTTTTTGAGTTTTTACTTGATGATGAACCAATTGATATCCAAAGTCTAAAAAATAATGTCACACAACTCAAACGTGTTGAAGGTCAAATCCGTCTTGATCGTGAAAAGTTAGAAAAATTAGATAAAATTATTACACTAGGTGAATCCCTTAATCAAAATTTAGAACAAATTAAAATTAATGAATTAATTGATCAAATGTCGTTTATTGAAAAAAGAGAGGCATTTTTAAATCATTCAGAGGATTTACTCGATAAAGTAAATAGTAAATACGAAGTATTAAAACGTCAAAAAGATGAATTAGACAGCAAGATTCATTCAAATGATGAATCAATTTTAGAATTAGAAACATCTAGACAAAATGATGATGTGACGCGTACCTTAAGTAATTTAAAAGAGCAACTTAATAATAAGGGTAACCAATACAACGAACAAAAAGAAATAGTAAGTGATTTAAAACAAACCCTAAATAGAGAGGTATCTCTCTTCCAAGATTTTGTTCAATTAAATCCGAACACGAATATTTCAGCCTTTTTAAAATACTATACATCTCATGAAGAAAACTCAAATACATTAGAGCTTACAAGTTACATAGAAGGTGCTGCTAGTGCTGCAAGTGGCTATTTAAATGCACTTCAATTAGAAAAAGCCAACTTAGAAAAAAGAAGAAATGAAATCTTAAATGATTTAAGAATTGCTGAATCAAGACTTCAAGCCCTAAGAAAAAACATTAAAACATATCCAAGAAACGTTCAACAACTTATGGATCTCATTAATGAAGAACTTTCAAATTATTATAAAAAAGAAGTTCGTGTACGACCATTTTCAGATTTAATTGAAATTAAAGATGAATCTTGGCGTGATGCAGTTGAGGGGTATTTAAACACTAGACGATTTGACTTGATTATTGATCCACTTTACTTCAATGATGCTCTTGAAGTATATGATAGGGTTAAAAATGAGTTTCAAATCTATGGAGTAGGTTTAGTTAATACTGCAAAAATAGGCGAATATACAACCTCGCTACCAAATAGTTTGGCATCTAAAGTCACAACTGATCACCCACATGCTAAAAACTATGTAAACATGACTATGGGTTTAGTTGTTACTGTAGAAAACTTAAATGAATTAAGAAATCATTCACGTTCAATTACCAGAAGTGCAATGACATATTCAAACCATACAGCAAGACAAATCAATCCAAGACTATATGATGTACCTTATATTGGACAATCATCAACTGCAATCCAAGTTGAAATGGATACAAAGTTAGTTAATGAACTTAAATCCGATTTAGATAAAATTACAAAAGAATTAGAAAAAAATCAGTTTGCTTTAAGAATACTTAATCAATCTAAATTAAATCATATTGTCGCATCTAATCAAGTTAGATACTTTGAATCTATTAAAGATACAAGAAAAGCTTATATTGAACTAGAAAGTAAAGTACAAAGTTTACAAAGTAATCCAAAGATTACCGAACTTGAAATGCAACTTGAAGCAGAACGTAATAAGAAAAGACAACTTCGTTTAGATTATGAAAGATTAGCTGATCAAATGGCTGACGCACGAAGTGAAAAAACACGAATTCTAGAACAAATTGATAGTTCTAGAGATGACTTAAATGAATATTTAAAAGAGCAAAAACAGTGGAGTCAAAAATATCCAACACTTTTACCTGTAGCTTATACACAATTTGCTGCTTTAAAAGAAAGATTCCAATTAAATTATGATTTAATTTCTAGAGATTTAGCACAATCTACTATACAAATACAATCTCAAAATGCTCGTGCAGAATCAGATGTTATAAATTTAATGCGTCAGTACATAACAAATTATCATTTTGGTGCGGCACCAGATTTAAGTGAATTAATTGAGTTTGAAAAAGAATATGTACTCATTAAAGACAATAACCTCATGAAATACGAACAAGAAGCAATTGACTTAAGAAAAGCTTCAGAAGTAGGATTTAGAGAAGAATTTGTTGGTAAATTACGTGCAGGTATTGAAGCTGCACAAATTCAAATATCTGAACTAAATCTAGCATTAAGCGGTAAAAGATTTGGTACAGATAGTTATGAAATCATTACAAGACCATCTGATAACCCTGAATTTAGAACATATTATGATATTATAATGGATTCAGATGCTGTAGCAACGCATTCATTATTTACAGAAAACCTAAGCAAACGTAAAGAAATAGTCTTGATGGAACTGTTTAATAAAATTGCATCTTTTGATCCTGAAAATGATAAATTTGCACTACAGTTTTTAGACTATAGATATTACATGAGTTATGATATAGAGGTTACAAGTGAAAATGGTAATAAATCTTACTTTAGTAAAGTTAGTAAAGAAAAATCTGGTGGGGAAACTCAAGTTCCATTCTACATTGTTATTGCAGCAAGTTTCCAACAACTCTTAAGTAAAAATAAACGTATTGATTCTGGATGTATGGTTTTATTTGATGAGGCATTTAATAACATGGATGAATCAAGAATTGATGCAATGATGAAGTTCTATAATTCATTAAGCATTCAATTATTTATTGCAGTACCACCTCAAAGAGTAAGTAATATTATTAACTATGTAACAACATCACTTGCAATTGTAAAAGATAATGATTTTGCAATTGTTGAAGCATTTAAACGTGAGGTTATTTAACTATTTATGAAAAAAATTAAAGGAATTCCGGTTTCATCTGGCATAGCAATTGCAAAAATACATCATCTAAATGAGACTTTAAACGTTTCAAGTAGTCGTTATGCAACTAATAAGGATTACGAACTTCTAAGACTAACTGAAGCGATTAAAGATGCTAATTTTGAACTTGAGGGGTTAGTGGAACAGGCAAGTCAAAGAATTGGTACTGAGCATGCCCAAATTTTTAGTGCACAACAAGCAATGCTAAATGACCCGGAAGTCTTTAATAATGCTAAAACAAAAATTATGGATTTTAATTTAGAGGCATCATTCGCATTTAAACAAACAATGTCAGAGATGATCGACTTATTTGAACTATCTAACAATCCATATATTCAGGCTCGTATTCCAGATTTAAAAGATATTATTAAACGTATGTTAAGAATACTAAATGATGATGTTTTAACAACAGAAATATTTACTGAAGATATTATACTAACAGCAGATGACTTACTACCATCTCAAACACTTCATTTAGACACTAAACATATTAAGGGAATTCTAATTGAGGTTGGATCTAAAACAAGTCATTCAGCGATACTTGCAAGAAATTTAGGTATACCTGCCATAACAGGGATTACTGTATCAGAATTAACTGATGGCACAATAGCTATCATTGATGGAGAAAATGGCACATTAATTTTATCTCCTGACGATCAAACTATTGAAGTCTACAAAGAAAAATTAGAAACAGAAAAAAAGAAAAAAAATATCTATAAACAAACAAAGGATGAAGTGGCAACTACAAAGGATGGCACAGTCATTCATGTAGCTGCAAATGTTGGCTTAAAAGAAGATGTTGAAGCAGCTATGTACTTTAGTTCTGAAGGTATTGGTTTACTGAGAACTGAAAATCAATATATGCATTCTAAGACCTTTCCAACAGAAAATGAACTTAAAGAATTTTATCTTTATAGTTCGGAAAAATTTAATAAGCATGAGGTTGTAATTAGAACATTAGATATTGGTGGAGACAAAAATTTAAGTTACCTAAACATGAGAAAAGAATTAAATCCATTTTTAGGTAATAGAGCCATACGTTATAGTTTATCCTATCCTTCTTTATTAGAAACTCAACTTCGCGCAATTTTAAAAGCAAATATACATAATAATATTAAAATAATGTTTCCAATGATTTCTAATTTAGAGGAACTTTTAGAAGCAAAAAGAATTTTAAATGTTACAATAGATAAACTAAAAAACGAAGGAATAGAAGTTTTTATGCCAAAAATTGGTATCATGGTAGAAGTACCATCAACAGCATTTGGCATAGAAAAGTTCTTGCCACATTTAGACTTTATTAGTATTGGTACAAACGATTTAATACAATACTTATTTGCTGCTGATAGAATGAATGATAAAGTTGTACATCTTTATCAACCGTATCATCCAATATTGCTTAAAACATTAAAGTATATCGTTGACAAGGCTAACGAATTTGGTATAATAGTTAGCGTATGTGGTGAAATGGCTAGTCATAAGGCACAAAGTTTACTATTAATTGGCTTAGGAATCAGAAATTTAAGTATGCATGCAAACTTAATACCTGAAATTAAATACATTATAAGAAAATCTTCATTAGACATTTTAGAAACCATCATAGAAACATCATTAATGCTTGATCATAACAGTCAAGTTGAAGCGCTTATTTTAAATTATTTAAAGGAACTTAATTTATAAGTTCCTAAAATGGAACAATACTCAAGAGGCTGAAGAGGCACGCTTGGAAAGCGTGTAGGGTGTTAAAGCCGCGAGGGTTCAAATCCCTCTTGTTCCGCCATAAAATTTTTGACAGTGTTGATACAATTGTATTAACTTAATAAATTTTGAAAATAGGGAGATAATCCCTTTTTTCTTTGTAAAATATTATAAGATAATTCATTTTATAAAAGTGATTCATAGGTATACTATTTTTTAAGATTAATAAAAACACGAAAGTCAAAAAAACGAAAGAGTTAGTAAGATTTTACGGGAATACAGAACTTATAAATAATATAATAAAAGAATAGGAATGAAAACAAGAAAACTAAATTATTTTATTTTGTATATTTTTATTACTACTTTATGCTTTACTTATTGTAACCAGTGTTGGATTATTTCTAACAATTTACTTTAATGGTTTTGTTCAAAGAACATATTTTGTAACACACTTTATAATCTTATCTACTGGATTAATAGTTTCTTTAGTATTAATAATTCTCAGACATATACAATTAAATAAATATATAAAATTTGTATAAAGATGAATAATCTGTGTTTAATATAAGTGATATGAAATCTTATCTGGAACATATTAAATGAATAGTTTAAAAGCAATCTTGTAAAAACTTCTCTTTTCTCATTTATAGACAAAAATTTAAACAAGTGATAAAATATAATTGTCCGATGGAAGTATTAGTTTACTCAAAGTATTTTAGTAACTGTATTTATCTTGACTCCTCTATGCGAGTGGTAGAGTTTAGATAGATAAACTTACAAATATTATTTTGATCAAATTAAGACTAAAGCTATTGAGGTTAATATACTTACTGCTAGAAGTGGGTAACTCTTATCGGCATTGGTCTTTTTTGTTTCCTCTCGGACAAATAAAATAATTGGAGGAAATCAAAATGAAAATGCAAGATTTACGTGAACACTTAGATGATGTTCAAAAAAAGATTGACTACTGGTTTGATAATACTGACTTGCTTTTACAAGCTTTTACCCGTAGTTCTTACTCATCACAATATGGTGGTGAAAATAATGAAGTACTAGAATTTTTAGGTGATAAAGTTCTAGATTATTGTGTAGTAAAAGTTATCTCAGATAGATTTGGTTTTTTAAAATCTCAATCTAACTTCTATGATAAAGAGAATGATCTTAATGAGTACTGTATTATTGCTCATAAGAATGAAGCAGATTTTACAGAAATAAAGAAACAAATTGTATCTAACGAAACACTCGCAAAATCAATTGATAAACTAGGTTTTTTTAAGTATATGTATTTAGGGGATACAGATCTAGAAAATCCTAAGTTCAAAGAAAATCTAATCAAGGTTAAGGCAGACCTTTTTGAAGCAATACTTGGTGCGGTTGCAATAGACAGTGATTGGAATCAAGATGAACTTCAAAATGTGGTTGAGTTTATGCTTCAGATAGATAACTTTCTAGCAGATGTTGATACTGAGGAGCCAAGACCATCAAAATTTCAATTAGAGAATGCAGTAACTACCCTAAAAGAACTGGCAGAAAAAGGTAGATGCTCTATTCCTGAATACTATCAATCAGAAGAACAGGTCTTGGTGGATGATGGAAGAATGATGTGGGAGTGTACTTGTTATATTAGAAGCTGGGCTGTTAAACAAACTGCTTATGCAACATCAAAAAAAGTAGCAAAGAGATATGCTGCTTATCTTGTTCTTTGTGATTACTTTGGTTTACCAGATGAATTTGTTCTATAGTTGAGCTAAGTTTTAGATTGAATATATAAACACTAGTTAATTGTTGATATGATATAATTAATACAAAGAACATATAAACAAAAAAATGGTATCAGTTAATATTTAAATTGAAAAACTAGAGGGGGGGACAAGAATGAAATTAACTAATAAATATGCTAGTAAATTTTATTTTATTTTTTTTGTCATTTTTTTATTCTTTGCTTTATTTATTTTCTTTTTGTATTCAGGAAAATATGAGGATAAGATTATTTTATTAAGTATATTTTCATTAATTAGTTTTTTATTGTTAATTATTGCTATAATTAATTTGTCAATGTTCATTAAGATCACTGATAAAATAATAGTTAATAAGATATTTAAAACTACTATTTTGGATTTTGAAGATATAAAAATTATTGAACTTAAAACAGAGTACCCACATAGAGGTGGTATTTATACTGCAATTGGTTTAAAATTTAATAAGGTCTTGATCGAAACGAAATCAAAAAAATATGTTTATAAATATGTAGGGAATCAGAATTCAAAGTTTTGGATGGAAGTAAAAAAGAATGTGAGAGTTACTGGTATTATTAAAGAAACCTATTAACTTTACTATTGAAAATTAGGTTAAAAATTTTTACAGGGGTACGAAATTGTATCAAAATAGTCGCCCTAACGCATACTAGAACAATATTGTTGATACAATAGTATCGACTTAATATAATAGAAAAATAGGGAGTAATCCCTTTTTTCTTTATTAAAATCCCTATTTCTAGAAGGTTTAAGTTTATGAGTCACTTTATGAATGTGATTTGTAAACATTTTACTTTTATCAAGCCATTTTTTGGTGTTAGTCTTGTTTAAATATAAGTAATTAAATTGATACTATTTAACAATTTGATAGATGTTTACATAATTATCAAATTAACTTTAATCATAATTAATCTTGATAAGAAAGTTAGTTATTTTTTTCTTTCGTAAGAGTTTAATCTGTTATGAATTAAGAAGAATATATTGGACTTCATTAAGTCCTAAGAAGTGTTAAATGATATATAGAAAAATGATATAATAATAATTACATTGACAATTATTCTAATAATAGATATAAAAATAGGATGTATTGTATTGTAAAAAAGATGTTAGTAGTTTTTTATCTACTAACATCTTACACATACAATCATTCTTTTTTTATTCCTATATGTTGTCAATTGTAATTGTTATATTAAAAAAATATATCAAATATTAAAATAAATTTACATTTTTACCAGCAGTAAATCCTGTAGAAAATGCAGAAGTGATATTAAACCCACCTGTAAAAGCATTTATGTCTAAAACTTCTCCACAAAAAGATATATATGGATTTATTTTTGAGACCATAGTTTTAGGATCTACCTCTTTGACTGCTACACCACCATTTGTAACAAAGGCAGCTGGGAAACCTCTTGTTGTATAACATGTCATTGAAAAATCTTTTAACATCTTTAAATAATTTATGCCAGCTTTATCTTTACAATAATCAACTAATCTTTTAGGAACATTATGGTCTTTAAAAACTTCATCAATTTGATTAGCTTTTTCCAATTCTTCTAAACGTAGTTTAGGTATAAAATCGATTGATAAATTAATAGGTTCATCGGATTTTTCTAACAAATTTAAAACATAAAATGATCCACGAAGTGCTGCTGGACCTGATAATCCAAAATGAGTAATTAATAAATCATGAGTAATAGTTTTTTTAATTTTTTTGCCATCATATACGGATAGACTTACATCCTTAAATGATAATCCTTGTAAGGTTTTATCATGAATAAATGTATCATTAGATACCAAAGGTACCTCAGCTGGAAGTAGTTTAGTTATGGAATGTCCAAACTTTTTGGCTAAGCGATGTCCTGTACCATCACTACCTGTTTGTGGTAATGTAATACCGCCAGTAGCAATAATTAAATGCTGGTACTTAAAAGACTCATCATTTATTACGATTTTTTTGTGTTCAACATCAACATCGGTAACAAAACTGTTTAACCGCACTTGAATATTTAATGATCTTATTTTGTTTTTTAAAGTATCAACGATATCTTGAGCTTTGTTTGATTGTGGAAACATCCTAAAATGATCTTCCTCTTTAAGCTTGCAGTTCATTTGCTCAAAAAAATCAATAATATCAGTAGGACCAAAAGTATTTAATGTGGAATATAAAAATCTACCATTTTTTGGTATATATTCTATAACTTCATCAACTGGCATATTAGCAGTTACATTACATCTACCACCACCAGTTAGTTTCATTTTTGTTCCTAAGTCTTTATTACGCTCAATGAGTATAACATCATAATTTTTGTGGTGTAGTTTTGCAGATATAGCAGCCATCATACCAGCTGGTCCACCACCTATAATAATAATTGGATTCATATAGTTTTCCTTAATAAATATATAAAACCATTTTACCATGTGAAAGAAGAACTACAAAACAATGTAATTTTATTATCAAAAAAACCTTCAAATAACTAACTTAAGTTAACTATACTCGTTTATATGGTGTATAACTTTTATCTACTTTAGTTCTTGGTTTAAAGACAACAAATCCATAAGGTTCAAGACTGAACTCAATTAATCCAGCAAGTAAAGTAAAAGGTTCTATATTACCAAGAATAATATCAAAACCACTGTAATTCATTAATCTTGAATCCCTTAACATTACGGTTTCCTTTACAAAATTATTTGTAGGGTTTATTACAATAATACAAGAATCCTTAATGTCATCAGTTACTCTCATAAAAGCAAACAATTGATTAGCCTCAATAGGTATGAAGTCTCCTATTTTTAATGCAATATGTTTGTTATGTAAATCTATTAATGTCTTCGTCCAAATTAATGTTTTATTTTCTTCATTTAAAAGTTCCCAGTTCATCGGCGCTCTATTTAAAGGATCTTGACCACCATCCATACCTAGTTCAGTTCCATAATATAAATTAGGTGAACCAGGTAAAGTAAATTGTAATAATTGAGCAAGTTGTTGTAGTTTATAAGACTCTAAAAGGTTTTTTAATCTTGGAACATCATGATTATCAATCACATTCCAAGATTTTAAAATCGGTTCAATTCTAGCATCAGTTATTGTAGTTGAAATCATTTTAAGTGCAGTATTTGAAGTAATCTCACCACGTAAAAGTCTTAAAATGATTTCTCTGAAAGTAAAATTCATCACACCATCAATAGAGTTTAACCATTTTTCTGGATAGTTCCAAATCTCGCCTACTATCATTACATCATTTTTTTCTAATCGTGCATGGTTTCTCAAATCATTTAATATTTCAAAACCAATATCAAATGCAACATCTAATCGCCAACCATCAATACCTTGTCTAATATAAGAACGAATGACGGAATCTTTATTTCGATAAATATAATCTTTTACCTCAGGATGTTCTAAATTAAGTTCTGGTAGGCTTGGAGCATCAGCCCAAAGTCTAACACCTCTAGGATAGCTATCATTAAAATCAAAGAAGTGTCTAAAACCAGAATTTGTTAATGCTTTTTGAAACATAGGATTATTTATACCGACATGATTAAAAACACCATCTAACATGATTTTCATATCTAAATCATGAACATGTTTAATTAACTCAACTAGATCTTGATTCGTGCCAAATTCTTTAGAGATTTCTAAGTAGTTTGTAGCATCATACTTATGGTTAGATAAAGATTCACAAATTGGATTTAAATACAGTACGTTAACACCTAAATTTTTTATATAATTTAGTTTTCCATTTAGACTATTTAAATCACCACCCCAAAAATCAAGTTCATGACTCCAATATCTATGTTCTTCGATGAAATTACCTGGTTTAGGTAATGTATCCCATGTATGTAGTTTTTTTGGATATTTATATAGATCTTTTTTACCTTCTAAATTATTAGAAGGACTAAATCTGTCAACCAATACTTGATAAACGATTGCACCATTACGCCAATCTTTTAAACGTTTAATAAACTTATTTTTATCCATGTAGATCACCTCATATATTTATTATATATTCGATTTATAATAAACAACCAATTATATGTGCAGCATGATTAGGTAAGCGGTTTCATTTTATTGAATTAGAGTGGACAAAATAAAAAAAATTAATGTTATAATTGAATTAACGCATTAAAGCGAAAAAAGAAGGGGAATTAAAATGAATAATTTATCTACAAATAGGGGACTATTGGTTTATATCTTTTTTTCTGTAATTACGCTTGGAATATATCCATTGTATATAATTCATGCTTTTGCAAAAGAAACAAATATAGCATGTAATAATGATGGAAAACGTACAAGTGGATTACTAAAATATATACTATTTTCTATCATTACGTTTGGTATATATAGCATCATATGGCAGGTCATGTTGATTGAAAGAAGAAAATCATACATTGAAACAAATGGTAAAATTAATAACATTACCACTTTATTTTTTGTATTATCATTGCTTTTTGGATGGTTGACTTTTGGTATCTTAACATTAATTGCATATTCAAAATATATTAACCAACAAAATATAGTTAATGCGATATATAACGGTAATAAGTCAGGAATATATGAAACACCTAGAAATGGTGTAAATAAAAGTTTAGAGCAACGTTTACAAGAAATTGATAAATTACTAACATCTGGTAAGATTAATAATGATGAATACAAAGAATTAAGAAGTAAAGTGATAAATACAATCTAGTATAAAATTAATATATAAGATATTGTGATTTGAATAAATAAAGATTTATAAGAGGTACACATGGATATAGTTATTAAAGTAGTTGAATCTAAAAAAGAGGCTAAAGCATTTACGGAATTTCCAAATAAACTTTTCAAAGATGTTGAAGCGTTTGTTCCAGCACTATCATTTGATGAATTAAATGTATTTGATAAAGTTAAAAATCCAGCACATGAATACTGTGAAAGTATTAGATTTTTAGCTTATCGTAATAAAAAAATAGTTGGTCGAATTGCAGGAATTATCAATCATAAATATAATAAAGAGTTTGAAACGAAAATTGTTAGATTTTCTAGAATAGATATGATAGATGATATAAAAGTTACCGAAAAACTAATTAAAACTATTGAAACATGGGGTCACTCTAAAGGCATGAATCAAATTATTGGTCCAATTGGATTTACTGATATGGATCGTATGGGGTTATTAGTTGAGGGCTTCGAATATTTAAATATGTTCATTACTATATGGAATCCACCTTATTACCTTGAACATTTAGAAAAAATAGGTTTTATTAAAGATGTCGATTGGATAGAATCCATAATTCCTTGGCCAAAAGAGTTACCAGAAAAAGTTCAAAGGGGTGCTGAAATTGTAAGGCGCCGCTTTGGCTATGAATTAGTAAAAATTAAAAAAATAAAAGAACTTGATAAATATGTATATGATGCATTTGATGTATATAATGAAGCATTTAGTGAACTATACGGATTTTATCCACTCTCAAAGTCTGTAATGGAATATTATATTAAACAAGTAAAATCGCTTGTGAAACTAGATTTTCTTTGGTTTGTTTTAGATAAAGAAAAAAAAGTAATCGCACTAGGTCTTATGATGCCTAGTCTTGCACTTGCAAATAAGAAGAATAATGGTAAACTTTTCCCATTTGGATTTATACGACTTTTAAGAAGTTTGAAGAAATTTAATACCATTGATTTTTATTTTATTGCTGTTGATCCTGAACATCAAGGAAAAGGAGTTATCACCTTGATAATGGAAGACGGTATTAAAAATGGTATTAAATATGGTGTTGTTCAAGCATTAACAGGACCAGAACTTGAAAATAATGTCAAAATTCAATCACAATGGAAAGATTATAACCCAACATTATACAAACGAAGAAGATGTTTGATTAAAGATATTAATTAAGTAAAAAAACCTACAGATTATAAATTTGTAGGTTTTTTATTAATCAAAAATTATTATTTTTTTAATAACATTCTTAATCCATTTAGAATTACAAGAATTGTAGACCCTTCGTGAGCAACGACTCCAAATGGTAAATTAACTAATCCAAAGATATTAAAGGATAATAATGTTAGGATAATGGCAATTGAAAAGGTCATATTTTGGTAGACAATAACCTGATTAGCTTTAGATATTCTAAATAATCGATCAATATTATTTAAGTTGTTATTCATAAAAATTACATCTGCTGTCTCAAGTGAAACATCTGTGCCAGTACCCATAGCTGCACCAATATCTGCAATAGCTAATGCTGGAGCATCGTTAATCCCATCACCAACCATCATTACTTTACCATACTTAGTTTGTAGTTTTTTGACATGTTCACTTTTTTCATTAGGTAAAGCACCAGCAATGACATGTTCAATACCAACAGCTTTTGCTATTGCCTTAGCTGTTTGCTCATTATCACCTGTAAGTAAAACGGGCATAATATTTTGATCAATTAAATTATCAATCATTTTTCTTACATCTGGGCGAAGTTTATCCATTAGAGAAATAAAACCAATTAAATCATTATTAAGAATAATTTGAACAATTGAATGTCCAAGATTTTGATGTTCTAACATTTTTGATTCAACAAGATAAGTATCTTTATAACTGAATTTACCTACTTGATATGTATACGTACTATCAACAGTATAAGACATTCCCATTCCTGGAATTTCATCTACCTTTATTGCTTGATATGTTGATTCATTCTGAAGGTGTGTAGTTATTGCATTTGCTAATGGATGATTTGATAGTTTCTCCATAGAATAGACGATATCTAAAATTTCTTTTTTATTTAAGGAAGCATCAATATAAACACTTTCAACAACAGGTTTTCCTTCAGTAATAGTTCCAGTCTTATCAAATACAACGACATTAATTTTACTTAAAGCCTCTAAATGTTGTCCACCTTTAATGAGTATTCTATGTCTTGCAGCATTAGATAAGGTAGATAACATTGTTGGCGCAACACTAGCAACTAAAGCACAAGGAGAACCAACAACTAAAACAACAGTACCTCTATAGAACGCATCATTAAAATTCCAAATATTAAGTAAAGGTGGAATAATCATAAATCCTAATGCTAGAAGTAGTACAAAATACACATACCATTTTTCTATTTTTTCAATTCTAGTTTGTTGTTTACCTTGATTTTCTTGAGCTGCTGTAACTAAATCAATTATTTTGTTAACAACGAACTCTTCAGGTGATACAGTAATTTTTATTAAAATAGGTGAATTAAGATTATAAGTACCTGCAAAAACTTGATCACCTAAATCTTTATTAACTGGCATTGATTCACCTGTAATAGCCGCTTGATTGATTGCAGTTTGTCCGCGAGTAATAACACCATCAACTGGTACTGCATCACCAACTTTAACAATAACTACATCACCTTTTTTAAGGTCTTTAACGGAAACTTGAGTTTCTATGCCATCGTTATAAAGTGTTGCTAAATCTGGAGAAATGTTTAGTAATGATGTTAATTCTTTTTGGGATTTGTTATGTGCAAATGTTTCTAATAAACCAGATACCGCAAAAATCATAATTAGAAGTGCTGCTTCAGCTGGATTACCTATAATAAATGCTGCTAAAGCTGCAATTATCATTAGTATTTCAACATTTAATGCTTTATTTGCAATTGTTTCTTCAACACCTTCTTTTGCTTTAAAAAAACCTCCAAGTAAAAATGAAATACCATACATGATAACAAGGATAGTAGGTGTCTTACCATCTACATCTGGTAATATCGTTTGATGTAGTATGAGGGATGTGATAATTAATATCACTGAGATAGTTACTACAGTAAACTCAATATTTAATTTGTTAAATAACTTTTTCATAAGATGCCTCTTTCTGTAATTTGATAGTAATAATCTACCACCATTCAAATTTATTAGCAAGTTATTTATATAAAAAAAGGTCTTATTTATAATAATTATATATTAAAAAGTGCTATTTAAAATAATTATAAATATCAAGTTATATAATATATATATTTTAAACATGTTGTTAAATAAACTACCACTTACAATTGATAATCATATTTATATATGTTAAAATAGTTTTGCGTCAATTTATGGATGCACAGTTAGCTCAGCGGGAGAGCACCTGCTTGACGTGCAGGGGGTCACAAGTTCAATCCTTGTACTGTGCACCATTTTTTTTATTTTAATATGCTAGTTAATGACTTGTTTTTTTATTTTAATATATAATTAAGGTGAATTAAGATAACAATGTAAAGGGGGATCTTTAAATGAGTGGTTTTGATTTAAATTTAATACCTATGATATTTTTAATATTTCAAATAACTGTTATTGGACTTTTTGTTTTAGTACATCTTTTTTCTGGTAGAAGAAGGGGTTTAGTTAAAACATCTTGGTTTTTTATTGGTGAAGTTATTATGGTATTATTATTATTTTGGGGTATAGGATTAATTCAAACAAATGACTGGATAACTGAGGCAATGGTTAGACAATATGCTTCAATGATTCCAATGATTAGTGGTGATTTAAACCAGTATATGGACCAAATCGTAGATGCAGGAGCACTACCGCTTTTACTTGCTATTATGGATTTAAGCATTAAAATAAGTATATTTGTTTTAGCATTTACAATTTTAAGATTTTTATTTAAATGGATAATTTTTGGGATTCCTTGGGCAATATTTATTAAACCTATCGTAAAAGATAAACCTAAGAATAAATTATTGGGTGGACTTGTTGGCGTATTTAGAGGTGTTTTTTCTGGTTTTGTATTAATATTTCCAGTATTAATATTAATTAATACAGTTGTAGGACAAGGTGTAGAAATAGAAGATCCTGAGTATCAAGAATTAGCCATTACAATATCTAAAGCAAACGATTATAATTTTGTAAAATATGTTAACCAAGCATCTATGATAAACAATGTTGGGTTAGCTGATTTTGTCTTTGACTTGGCATTTAGATCTAAAGTTAATGATGAAGAAGTTATTATATGGCGTACCGAACTATCTTGGATTGCAGAAGCAGGTAAAATGGCTCTTCCTTTTGTATTAGGTGAAAATAGTCAACCTGAGATAACTTTAGCTGAAATCACTAAGTATGAAGGAGCATTTAGTTTATTTGCAGAATCTCAATTAATTAATTCTTCAGTAAAACCATTAATGAAGTTTTCATTATTGGTTATATCTGAGGATGAATCTTTTGACTTTTTAACAAATGAAGAAGTGGATGAGTTGATTGCAATTATTGATAATTCTGAAATTGATTTAGCAAATGATATAAACAGTCTTTATACTGTTATAAAAGATTTACTCACAATTCAAGACTATTCAAAATGGCAAGAAACAATTAATGATTATAGTTTAATTGCTGATTTTAATGAAGAAGAACAAAATTTATTTATTGGCGCACTTCAAAAAATTGTATCATTAGATATATTAAAATTAGCAGATCCAATTATAAGTATTGGTATGTATGATGAGAATGTTGTGAATCAAATTAATTGGTTAGAATCTCCTGCTGATAAAGTTCAACTATTAAACAATGTTAGGAATAAAATTAAGACTTATGAAGGTGAATTTGTTACAACAACACTAGAACAACTAGTGACACTTTTTGATGATGTTTTCTACCAATTTCCTGGTATTGATCTAGATGGAAATGGTACAAAAGATTTAACATTAACTGAGTTATTAAGTGATTTAGGTAAACTTACTAATGTATTAAATAATGATCCTGAATATCATGTGTGGTTTAAAGAAGTTGTTGAAGGAATTGCTGATCTATCAGTTATTGATGTATTTATGGAACCTATTATGGGATTGGCTGTTAATCAGATAACAGGTAATGATAGTTTATTTAGTGAAACAGAATTTAATGAAATTAAGTTAATTATCGAACAAAACTTCGCTACTCAAGATGATTTAAGACGTGAGCTAATTTGGATTGCTGAAGTTTATGAGGCAATTGGTAATCTACATATAGGCGCAGAATTAGATGCGAGTGCTAAACCTGTAGAAATTATAGATAGATTATTATCTGATACAAATGGTCAACTCTTATTTAAAGATACAATTGATAAGTTCTTAGAAGGAACTACAATAAGTGCTTTAACTGAAAGCATGAGCGATGTTTTAATATCTAAATATTTAACTGAACCAGCAGCTCTTGCAGAACCACTAAACCGTGCAACCGTACTAGATGATTTTAGTTTAAAAACTGAAATTGATGTTGTTTTAGATGTTTTATTTGCTTTATATGACGAAGGATTTTCATTAAATAATATGATTGCTGGTAATGAAAATATGTTAAATGAATTATTACCATCCTTAATTAGTTATGTAAGAGTAGAATCTCAAAAAGATTTACTCCTATCATCTAAAATCATGTATTCTTTCTTAGATTACAATTTCAAATCCATTCCAATGTTTGAAATACCAGATGTTTCATACGAAACATCCGGACCATATAATGGTTGGATTAAAAAAACAGAACTATCAGCTCTATTTAGTGTACTTGATGGATTACTAATAGAAATGGAAGCTCAAAACATGGAATTGACTGATTTGCTTGAAGGTTTTGAAAATATGAATGATTTTTTCCCAGTTATTAAAGCATATGCAAATTCAAGTGAAAACAGAACGACCCTTTTATCATCAGACATTATATATAAAACAATCGATGATTTAATTAAAGGTATTGATTTAATTGAGATTCCAGAATCAGCGGTTGACAATGACACTCACTCACCATATTATGAATGGACTCAAAGATTGGAATTAAACAAAATATTAGAATCTCTTGTTATAATGGATATTGATATGCCACAACCAGGAGAATCGATGGATTTAAACAGTATAACAGGTGAACAAATTCATTCAGTTATATTAGTCGAATCTAAGGTTATGACTAGACTCCTTACAACATACATTAAAGATGCTAATATTTTTGATATACCAGATGTTGCATATACTGATCATACAAATCAAGATTTAAAACAAGAAGAACTACAAGCATTAGGTGAATTATTAGTAGATCTAAATCTTAGTTTAGGTGATTTAATTGGTGGAGATACCTCTAATTTATTAAGTAGCTACACGGTTTCAAATTTAACTGCTTTAAGTTATCAAAACTCTTATCTCATGCAAGGATTTATAACTTATGGTATTAAAACAGGTATTGGTAATCCTCATCCGCTTGCAATGAACGCAACATACCCAGAAATATTATCAATAACAGAAATAACAGAAATATTTAAAATTTTAAATGCATTAGATACGATACCTTCTATGTCTGTACAAGACTTAATGGATACATTAAATCCTACAACACTTACTTATGCTCAAACTAATACTGTTGTACAAAATGGTGACTCTATTGTTATAAGAGCTTTATTTAGTGAAAATTTACTTCAAAACGATATGATTGTTTCAAATAATTTAAACTTACAAGATGTTGCTTATCACTATCACTTAGGTGTTAAACAAACAGACTTAATTAGTTACCAAGAAATGCAAAAACTTGTATTATCATTAAGTAATTTAAGTGATCCGGAAGACATTATTTTAGATAGTATGTCCTTAATTAATACCGATACACTAACTATTCAAAATATGATTGATATGGTAAGTGCAGATTCATCAATTGTACGTACACTAATGAGTGATAGCTTAATTACATACGTCACACCAGCTAGAATATTAGATGATGCATATGATAGTTTAGCTCCAAATGATTTAACACAATTAGAACTAGAAAACTTCCTAAATGCAATCGCAGTACTAGATACAACATATAATGATGGTAATGATGCAAACGATGCACCAGTTATGAATTTAGTATCTACCTTAAGTACTACGCAATCAACTCTAACTATAGGACAAATGAAATCGATGCATAGCAAAGATTCATTAATTATGCAAAAGTTCATGTCTGAAGGAATTGTTGATGCTGTAGGCTTATTAGAAGTCAGACAAGATGCATTTGTAGATATACCAAAAGAGGTTATAAAAAAACTAGAAATAACTAATTTACTAGATACTTTAAATGTTATTGCACTTAAGAATAACTCGGATATTCAAGAAGATGCAGATGATGAATCATTAAGTGCAATTATTTCAGGTATTGGTAGTTCAATTGAATTGGATGTATTAGACGATATAGCTACAATAAATTCTATAATTGTCTATAGAAAACTTACAAATGTATTAGCATCATCCTTACCTAGTCCGGTTACCATTCCAAATGCTGCACTACAAGTTCATGCATATACTGGTGATGATATTACTCAAACTGAATTACAAAACTTAATCGCAGCATTAAATGCATTAGGATTTACAGATATGAACGTTGGGTTAATTGACTCTAATGCAACTGACCTTGTTAAGGTAAAAGATGCATTAACTGCTAACTCACTGATTGTAGATAGAATTATTTCTGATGCAATAAATCAAGCAAATATTGATACAGTAGAATCACATGAAGGTACTGAAGATCCATCAATTGATATTCAAAAAGATGAATTAGTTAACCTAGTTGATGGTTTCATTGCATTTAATATTAATAGTGTAGATGATGCATTAACACTTGATTTCGCAACATTTATGACTTTAGTCTCAACATCAGGTGTTACAGAAACAGAGTTTAATGGCTATATAGATTATACTGAACCATATGATCCATTAACTGAAAATATTGGCTTAACAATATTTAAAGATTTTATAATCAGTAAGTCACAAGGTGTTCCATTTGTAGAGGTTAATAATAGACAAGAAGTTAATCAATTATTCTTCCCATAATAAGTTAATACACCTAAAAAATCAAAGAATCCTAAGATATTTAATTTTAGGATTCTTTGTTTATATAATAGAAAAAGTAATACTTTGATGTATAATAATATATGAAAGGTAGGGGATTGATTTATGAAAGCTTCCTATGGATGGTTATTTAAATGGATATTAGCCGCTATATTAATTACAGTCGGACTCACTATGTATTTTCAAAAACCACTTGTATTTTTAGTAACAGGTATCATAATTGTTGTATTTTCACTATTTAGAGTCGTTCCACTAGTTAAGTCACTTAAAAAAGAAGTATTAAGAACAATGAATATCATTGAGATTATATTTGACTTCTTGTTAGGTATTTTAATGATTTATGTAGGATATGAGGCGATTAAATCTGGAAATAATATAGATTCATTTTGGAGTACGGTTTATAAATATACATTAGCATTTATCTTTATTACTCGTGGAGTTGTATTCTTTTACTCAACAGTATTCTTAGATGAAAAGACAGAACAAATTAAGTTTTGGATGCACGTTTTAATCTTAGCATTAGGCGCATTTATTGTAGGGCTTAAAGATTTTAATGAAGAATCAATTGCCATTTTACTTTTAATAATTTCTGTAACAGGTGGCGCATACTTAATATATGATGGATCAAAAGGGTATGGTAAATATCGTCAGTATTCCAGTGAATTAAATAATCCAAAAGTTAAAGTAAAAGATAAAAAAATTGAAAAAGAATTACCAACAACGGATAAAGTCAAACCTGAAGTTGATAAAGACAGACCATATATAAATTAATTTTATCAACTAAATTAAAAGTCTAAGCACATTGTTAAATTGCAATGTGCTTTTATTTTTTAATCGGTGATGTTTTGAACTTCAAATCAATTGACAAAAGTCATAAAAGTGATAGAATGTTAATAAGTTTGAAGTTCAAGATAAATCAAACGTTAAAAAATAACTTACATTATATTAAATATTTCAATGTATAATCATACATTTAACTTTATTATGTAAGCATTTAAAATTAATAAAAAAATGTAAGTAAATAAGGAAAATAGAGAAAGATAATATGAAACTAAACGAAATAAAAAGTATAATTAAAGATTTTGAATCATCAACTTTAACTGTATTAGACCTGGAAACTGAACATGTTAAATTAAGACTTTCTAAGAATAAAGATGAAAAAGTTGAAGTAATAAACCAAACCGTACACAATCAAAACAAAGAAAATATAGAAATTAAAGATACTAAACCAAGTATTGAAACACATATAACCTCAAATGATTTATTAATTAAATCACCACTTGTGGGTACTTTTTATAGTGCTGCATCACCAGATAGTGAACCATTTGTTAAGGTTGGTGATACTGTTAAAAAAGGACAAGTTGTCTGTATAGTTGAGGCGATGAAAATAATGAATGAAATTACATCTTTAGTTGATGGTAAAATTACTAAAGTGAATTTTAAAAATGGCGATGTTGTTGGTTTTGATGATGTCTTATTCAGTGTGGTGGAATAATGGCACAAAATAAGGTATTAGTAGCAAATCGTGGTGAGATTGCAGTAAGAATTATTCGCGCATGTAAGGAATTAGGAATTCCTGTGGTTGCAATATATTCTACAGCAGATAGTGATAGTTTACATACTAAGTTAGCTGATGAAGCAGTCTGTATTGGTCCCGCACGTAGTAAAGATAGTTATTTAAACATGCAATCAGTATTAAGTGCAGCTATCGCAACAGGATGTAATGCGATTCATCCGGGTTATGGTTTTTTATCAGAAAATGCTAAATTTATTGAGATGGTTGAGTCAACAGGTATTAAATTTATTGGACCATCATCTAAGGTTGTTAGTAAACTTGGTGATAAAGCAACAGCAAGAGCTATTGCTAAATCAGTAGGAGTACCCGTTGTTGAAGGATCTGATGGCGTTGTTGAAAATAAAGATGTTGGATTAAAAATAGCAAAACAAATTGGATATCCTGTCATGATTAAAGCAAGTTCTGGTGGTGGTGGGCGTGGTATAAGCGTTTGTCACAATGATAGTGAATTTAAAAAAGCATTTGATATGACATCTATGGAGGCAGAATCATCATTTGGTGATAAATCAGTTTATGTTGAAAAGTTCATTGAAAATCCACGTCATATTGAAATTCAAATTATAGCTGATTCTAAAGGTAATGTTGTTCATTTATTTGAACGTGATTGCTCAATGCAAAGACGTAATCAAAAGTTAATTGAAGAAGCACCTTCATCCATTTTAAATGATGAATTAAGAAAAAAAATGGGTCAGGCTGCAGTTAAGTTAGCAAAACATGTGAACTATGAAAATGCAGGAACAATTGAATTTTTAGTGGATGCTAGAAAAAACTTTTACTTTATTGAAATGAATACTAGAATTCAAGTTGAACATCCCGTAACAGAAATGATTACAGGAATTGATCTTGTAAAAGAGCAAATTAAAATAGCTTATGGTAAAGAATTAAGTTTTAAACAAAAAGATATAAAAATATTAGGTCATGCAATTGAATGTAGAATCAATGCGGAAGATCCACTTAATAACTTTATGCCTACACCAGGTAGAATTAAAAATATATTACTTCCGGGTGGGTTTAATGTTCGATTTGATTCTCATATATATCCGGAATATGTCGTATCACCTTTTTATGATTCAATGCTAGGTAAATTAATAGTTTTTGCACCAAATAGAAAAGAAGCAATGCGTAAAATGCGTATTGCACTTGAACAATTAGTTATTGATGGTATCAAAACAAATATTGAGTATCATTACGCAATCATGCATGCAACAGACTTTATTAAAGGAAATTATGATACGGGATTTGTTGCAAAATTCAATGGATTAATTCAAGGTGAATATAATGAATCATTTATTGGATGAAAGAAAAAAAAGATTAAGTAAATTTCATGAAATTATTAAAAAAAGACCTATTGAAACAAAACCTGTAGATATTCCAGATGGAGTATTTACTCAATGTGAACAGTGTAATTCGGCAATATATAATAAAGATTTAGAATCTAATTTTCAGGTATGTCCATATTGTAACTATCATTTTAGAATTTCTGCTATTAAAAGGTTAGAATATACAGTCGATGAAAATTCATTTGATGAACTGTTTGAAAATGTTAAATCTATAAACCCATTAGGTATACCGGAGTATGAAGATAAGCTTATTAAGGGTCAAAAAATGTCAAAACTAAGTGAAGCTTTTTTAGCAGGAACTGCTAAAATAGACGGCATAAAATTGGCAATTGGCGTTCTTGACTCATTTTTTATGATGGGTTCAATGGGATCAGCTGCAGGTGAAAAAATTACTCGATTAATAACCTATGCTGCAAAAAATAATCTACCTTTAGTTATTTTTAGTGCATCGGGTGGTGCGCGTATGCAAGAAGGTATTTTATCATTGATGCAAATGGCAAAAACATCAGCCGCATTAAATAAACTTGATGAAAAATCTTTAGTATATATTTCTGTTATGACCAATCCAACAACTGGTGGTGTAGCTGCATCATTTGCAAGCTTGGGTGATATAAATATTGCTGAACGTTCAAGTTTAATTGGTTTTGCTGGTGCAAGAGTAATTAAACAAACAATCGGTCAAGACCTACCTTTAGGTTTTCAAACAGATGTCTTTCAATTAAGTAAAGGTCAAGTTGATTTAGTTATTGATCGATCAAATATGAGAAAAACATTGTCATATCTACTAAAAATACACCAGGTGAGGACTTCATTATGATAGATATTGAAAAACTATGGGAAAAGGTAAAACTTGCTAGAAGTAATGATAGACCAACAGCAAGTTTATTAATTAAAAGTATGTTTCCTGACTTTATTGAATTACACGGTGATAGGCTATATGGTGATGATGCAGCTATGATTGGTGGTATTGCAACATTTAATGGTATTCCAGTAACAATTATTGCTGAAGAAAAGGGTACGGATACAAACTCTAAATTAAAACATAATTTTGGAATGCCACACCCTGAGGGATATAGAAAAGCACTCAGATTGATGAAACAAGCAGAGAAATTTAAGCGTCCAATCATAACTATTATTGATACACCTGGCGCATACCCTGGACTTGGAGCAGAAGAACGTGGTCAAGCTGGTGCAATTGCACTAAACTTAAAAGAACTGATGATATTAAAAACACCTATTATTGTAGTTGTCTTAGGTGAAGGAGGTTCAGGTGGTGCACTTGCTATTGGTGTTGGTGATCAAATACTTATGTTTGAAAACTCAATTTATTCAATTCTATCACCTGAAGGTTTTGCATCAATTTTATTTAAGGATAGTTCACGCGCTAAAGAAGCAGCTTCTATGATGAAATTAACAGCTGATGATCTAAAAAAATTAGAGATTATAGATGAGATTATTTTAGAAGGTAAAGGTTTAAACTATGAATCTGAAATCGGATTTACAAATTTAAAAACATCGTTACAAAAAAACTTAAAAAAATTAATTAAAACCCCATTAGACATCTTACTAGAAAAAAGATATGAAAAGTTTATGAAGATGGGTATCTATGAGGAAAGTGTAAATAATAATGAAAAAAATGGCAATTAAAATTAAAGCAACTGGTGGATATGCACCAAGTAAAATCATGACTAATGATGATTTTAGTAAGATTATGGATACAAACGATGAATGGATTAGAACAAGAACTGGTATCAAAAGGCGACATATCGCTGAAAATGAAACATCATTTGATATGGCTTATCATGCAGCATTAGATGCTATTACAAAAAGTGGATATGATAAAAACAAAATAGATTTAATTGTTGTTGCAAGTATTACTTCACATGTAAAAACACCTTCAATTGCAAATTTAATTCAAGCAAAACTTGGATTAAATGATAAAAATATAGTTGCATTTGATATTAATGCAGCATGTAGTGGTTTTGTTTATGCACTTGAAATTGCTTCTAGTATGATCGCAACAAATAACTATAAATCAGCACTTGTTATTGGATCTGAGCATATGTCTTCTATTATAGATTGGGAAGATAGACAAACAGCCATATTATTTGGCGATGCTGCCGGTGCAGCAATCATTGAAGCTAGCGATAATGAAAAAGATGAAGTCTTTTTCTATAATGGTTCACGTGGTGATGATACAGGCATACTATGGATTGATCCAAAGGTTAAAATGGCTGGTCGTGAAGTTTATAAATTTGCAGTAGATATTATGCCTAAAGCAATTTCTAAAGTTTTAGAAAAAGCTAACTTAACTATTAATGATATTGATGTAATAATTCCTCATCAAGCAAACTATAGAATCATTCAAAGTGTTGCTAAAGACATGGAATTACCTATTGAAAGATTTTTAATGAACTTAGAAGAGTATGGTAATACATCTGCAGCAAGTATTCCATTCTTATTAGATGAGCATAAGACTCATAATAAAAAGTCTCAAAAAGCACTGCTAATTGGTTTTGGTGGTGGCTTTACATGGGGCGCAGCAATCATCAATATATAAGGTGAAAATATGAAGACGGCAATTTTATTTTCAGGTCAAGGTGCACAATATGTCAATATGGGCATTGATTTTATAGAAAGTGTACCGAACCTAAGAACACGACTAAAAAAAATGTCAAAAATATTACAAATGGATCTAGAAGCATTACTTAAAGATGATAAAAAAATTAATGATACGTTATACACTCAACCTTTAATGGTTGCAGTTGAAATACTTATTCATGATTATTTAAAAGAGTTAGGTCTCAAAGTTGATGGGTATACAGGTTTTTCCTTAGGTGAATTCTCAGCACTTTATGCATCTAATTTTTATGATGAAGATGCCATATTAAAGTTAATTAAAAAAAGAGCAGAACTTATGCAAGAAGCATCTATAAATAATCCAGGAAGTATGGCTGCAATACTTTCACTAAGCGATTCTGATGTAGAAAAAATATGTAAAGAGGTATCTACAAATACTGACATTGTAGTTGCAGCAAACTATAATTCAGATGGTCAATTAGTTATTTCAGGATCTAGACTTGCAGTTGAAAAAGCAGTTACACTTGCAAAAGAAAAAGGTGCTAGACGTGCAATGATGTTAAATGTATCTGGTGCATTTCATTCACCCTACATGAAAGAAGCTGGAATAAAATTAAAAGCTTATGCAAAAGAATTTGAAATAGATGAACCCAAAAGCATAACATATAAAAATACAGATGCAAAAGTATTGAATAAAAATGAAGTTTTAGAAGAAATTGAAAATCAAATTTCTAGTCCCGTTTATTTTAAACAAACTATTGAAAATATGCTTAAAGATGGTTTTACAAGATTTATAGAAGTTGGTCCAGGACAGGTTTTAACTGGATTATTAAAAAAAATTACACCAGAAAGCCAAGTATATAATGTTTCAAAATTTACAGATTTAGCTAATTTAAAGGAGATAATAAAATGAGTCTAAAAAATAAAGTTGCACTTATAACAGGTGGGTCTACAGGAATTGGAAAAGCAATTGCTACAAAATTAGCATCAATGGGGGTTGATATTGTTATTAACTATTTTGTTGGTCCTGAAGAAGCTAATCAGGTTGCTTTAGAATTAGCTCAAAAATATAATGTAAAAACTAAAGCATTACATGCTGATGTATCAAACTTTGAATCATCAAGCAATTTAATTGATGAAGTATTAAAAGAATTTGGAACTTTAAATATAGTTGTTAACAATGCTGGTATTACAGATGATGCACTTATTTTAAGAATGAATGAAAACCAATTTGATAGAGTAATTAATACAAACCTAAAAGGTGTATTTAATATATCTAAACATAGTGCCAGACCACTTTTAAAGTCAGGATATGGTAGAATTATAAACATTGCATCAGTTATTGGTGAATATGGTAATGTAGGTCAAGTTAACTATGCTGCAGCTAAAGCAGGTGTCATTGGTATAACTAAAACTTTAGCTAAAGAATTAGCATCCAGAAAAGTCACAGTAAATGCAATAGCACCAGGTTTTATTGAGACTCAAATGACTAAAAATCTACCTGAACAAGTACGTGCTGAAATGCTAAAATATATAGCTTTAGGCAGTTATGGTCAACCTGAAGATATCGCAAATGTTGTTGCGTTTTTAGCTTCTGAAGAAGCTAGCTATATTACTGGAGTTGTAATTGATGTTGATGGTGGATTAACAATTTAAAGAAGGTGAAATTATGAAAAGAAGAGTCGTCGTTACGGGAATGGGAACTATAAATCCTGTAGGAAATACTGTTGATGAATCGTTTGATGCAATTATTAAGGGTGAAAATGGTATTGATAATATCACTCTTTTTGATACAAACAATAGTAAAGTTAAAATAGCAGGTGAATTAAAGAATATTAACTTTGAAGATTATTTAGACAAAAAAGAAATTAAACGTAGTGACCGTGTCATGGTATTAGGAACAATTGCTGCAATTCAAGCTTATAAAGACAGTGGATTAACACCAGAGAATTATGATCCATACCGTTTTGGTATATATGTAACATCCGGTATTGGTGGATTAAATACTATGGAAGAAGATATTTCAACAAAAGCACTTCGTGGTGTTGATAGAATATCTCCATTTTTTATACCTAATTCAATTGTAAACATGGTTGGCGGTATGATTTCAATTAAATTTAAAGTTAAGGGCCCTAATATACCAATTGTTACAGCTTGTAGTGCTGCAACAAATGCTATTGGTGAAGCCTTTAAAAATATTCGTGATGGATACTTGGATTTTGCTTTTGCAGGTGGTGCGGAAGCTAGTATTAATGAAACAGGTATTGGTGGATTTGCTGCATTAAAAGCTTTATCTACAGAAACTGACCCTAAATTAGCATCCAGACCATTTGATAAAGAAAGAAATGGTTTTGTAATGGGTGAAGGTTCTGGTGTTTTAGTTTTAGAGACTTTAGAAAGTGCCATAAAACGTGGTGCCAATATATATGCTGAAGTTGTAGGATATGGTTCTACATCCGATGCATTTCATATGACGGCCCCTGATAATGATGCTGAAGGACTTACTAAAGCTATTGAGTTAACATTAGAAGATGCTAAAGTAAAACCTGATGTGGTAGATTATATCAATGCACATGGAACATCAACATTACTAAATGATAAAATAGAAACATTAGGTATTAAAAAAGCTTTTAAAGAACATGCATACAATTTAAATGTGAGTTCAACTAAAGGCGCTACTGGACATATGCTAGGAGCTACTGGAGCTGTTGAAAGTATCTTTTGTATTAAAGCACTTCAAACTGGACAAATACCACCAACAATAAACTATCAAAATATAGATCCTGAATGTGATTTAAACTATACAATAAACAAATCGGTTAATAGAAATATAGAATATGCAATGAATATCAACGTTGGTTTTGGTGGTCAAAATGCAGTTGTTTTATATAAAAAATATGGAGTATAAAAATGGCTTTATTAAATCAAGAACAAATCAAAGAAATATTACCTCATAGAGATCCTTTTTTAATGGTAGATGAAGTACTAGAACTTGTAGAAAAGGAAAAATGTGTAGGTATTAAATATGTAAAAGAAGATGAATATTACTTCAAAGGGCATTTTCCTAAGTATCCTGTAATGCCAGGTGTGTTAATTTTAGAAACAATGGCTCAAGTGGGTGCTATTGCATTATTAAGTATTCCAGAATTTAAAGGCAAAATAGGTTTTTTTACTGGTGCAAATAATGTTAAATGGAGAAAACAAGTACTTCCGGGAGATACATTAAAAGTTGAAACAGTTCTAACTAGAATACGTGGTGCATTTGGTGTTGGAAGTGCAAAAGCTTGGGTTAATGATGAATTGGTATGTGAAGCTGATATAAGTTTCGCGATTGGCTAATTTATGGCAAAAATTAAATTAATAGAATTTAAAAAAATTCCTTCAACAAATGATTATTTAAAAGAAAATTATGAAAAACTACCTTCTTTTACATTTATTAGAACAGATTATCAAACTAAAGGTAGAGGACAGTTTGAACGTAAATGGCTAAGTGCTAATGCTAAAAACCTACTACTATCTTTTATGTTAAAAGATATACAAATGGATCAAATAATTATAATTAAAGAGTGGGTTAAAAGTGCAATTTTTTCAACACTTGGATCATTAGGTATGGATGTTTATTTTAAAGAACCAAATGATGTTTATGTGAACGATAAAAAGTTATGTGGTATATTAATGGAAACAAAAGGATCTGGAAATAAATTTGATTATGTGATTATTGGTATTGGTTTGAATGTAAACCAAATTATATTCCAAAACTTTAAAGCAACTTCAATCTTTCTAGAAACAAAAAAAGTTCAAAATGTGAGTGGTATTATGTCAAAACTAATTACAAATCTGTTAGAAAGTTACTTTTAATATTATGACAGTTAAGCGCCTCATAATCATTTCTATGTTTTCAGCACTTATTGTTGTTACAACATTTATAAATATACCCGTACCTCCAGTAAACTTCACACTTCAAACACTGATGATAGTATTAGTTGGTTTATTACTAAATCCACTTGATGCATTTTTAGCTGTATTTGTATATTTAGCTGTTGGATTTATTGGTGTACCAGTTTTCACATCAGGTGGTGGACCACAAAGTTTTCTAGCACCTACTGGAGGATTTTTAATTTCATTTTTAATTACAGCACCTGCTGTATCAATATTCAAATCAAAATCAAAAAACGCATTCAAAGATGGTATCATTTTGTTGATATTTGGTTTTATAGTCGTATATATAATAGGTATTTTAATGTTTATGTTTGTATTAAAAATGGACCTAATACCTGCGATAATATTTTTTGTACCATATTATATTTGGGATATCATAAAATTAATAATCGCATATATCATATATTATTTTATGCCATTAGAAATTATCCAAAAACATTTAAATGGGAACTAATTTAGTTCCTATTTTTATTTTTTTATATGTGAATTTTCAATAGATAATACACATATTACACATAATAAACTAAATAAAGCATTCAATACTGAATATGTATAAAAGTTTGCTATAATCTATAAAGATAATAAGGAGTGAAGAATTATATGCTAGAAGTATTAATAATTGGGGCAGGACCAACTGGTTTGTATGCTGCGTTTTTGGCAGGACTAAGAAATTTAAAATCTGCAATCATTGAATCAAGTGGTGAAGTAGGTGGACAATTAACAGCCGTATATAAAGATAAGTTTATTTATGATATACCTGGTTTTCCAAAAGTTAAAGCTAAAGACTACATTGATGGATTAGTATTGCAGTATGAACGATTTAAAAATGAAATACCTATTTATTACAATGAAGAAGCAATTGATATTAAAAGAAATGATGATCATTTTATTGTGACAACATCAACCAAAAAAATTGAGACAAAATTTATTTTAATCGCTCATGGTGGTGGTGGATTTGTTCCACAAAAATTAAAAGTTGAAAATCATTATGATAATGTTTTATATTTTATAAATGATTTAAGTAAATTTAAAAACAAAAACATCGTTGTATTAGGTGGAGGCGATTCTGCACTTGATTGGGCAACTGATATTAGTGAATATACAAATAATGTGACATTAATTCATCGTCGAGATGAATTTAGAGCACTACAATCTACAGTAGATGAATTCAAAACAAAAGGTAAAATATTGACTCCTTATATTGTAGAAGATCTTATTGGAGAATCTAATTTAGCATCTAAATTAGTACTAAAACATGCAAAAACTCATGAAAAATTAATTATTGAGGCTGACTATATAATTGTTAATTATGGATTTGTTTTAACTAAGTCAAGACTAACAGAATGGGAAATTGAAGGTGAAAAAGGACTGATTAATGTTGATTACACCATGGAAACAAATCAAAAGGGTATATATGCAGCTGGAAATGGCATAAACTATCCTGGTAAAGTAAAACTAATTTCTACAGGACAAGGTGAAGCTGCAACTGCTATACAATCAATTACAACCTTACTATATCCAGAAAAAACAAGAAAATTTGAACATTCATCTACATTAATAAAAGAATAATACAGTCAAACGGCTGTATTTTTTATTAATATTATAAAAAAGTAAATATTACCACAAATGAGCATAATAAAATTATAAGCTAGATACCAGAGGTATAATAAAATAAAAGGGAGGAATAACTTATGACTATTAAAGCATACTTAGAACTTCATAAACCTAAAAAATATATTATTACAGATAGGGTTCGTACACCATTAAAAGAAGAACAACTCAAATGGTTGGACTTAGACGACATTCAAATAAGAACTACTGATGTATTAGCAGACGGTACAGTAAGAATACATTCAGATTATGCACCAGATGCATGCTAATAAATTTTGTGACTCAATATTAAAGTTCTAAAATAACACATAAAAACCTGGCATTTTAATTATGCTGGGTTTTTTATATTTTATGGAATAAACCTTTTTTTAACAAATAAGTTTTATTTGTTGACATCCTTAAAAAAATATATATAATATATGCGATTAGTTTATTGTAGTTTAACTCCTTGTTTATAATAAGTAAACTTTATGAGGTTTCAAAACTTAGATTTTTACAATGAGTAAACTTAGAAAGAAAGGTAATGAATATGGCGTTTATACAATTAAAAGATGTAACAAAAGAGTTTAATAACCAAGTTGTATTAAGAGGAATTGATTTAGAAATTAAAAGTAATGAATTTGTTACCTTACTGGGTCCTAGTGGATGTGGTAAAACTACAACACTAAGAATTATTGGTGGATTTATTGAGCCAACAGGGGGCGAGGTATTATTTGATGGTGAAGATATCCTAAAACTTCCTGCATATAAAAGACCTACAAACACTGTATTTCAAAGATATGCATTATTTCCTCATTTAAACGTATTTGAAAACGTAGCTTTTGGATTACGTGTTAAAGATCAAAATGCAAATTTAAAAGCCCAAATAGATGCATTAAAACAAACCTTTAAAAAAGATGTAGAAAAATTAGAATATGATTTAAATCATAATCGTTCCAATGATCCAAAACTTAAAGTCCAATTTAAATTAGATAAAAAAGATCTAAAAAGTGAGTTAGATGAAAAAGTAAAAGAAATTCAAGCACAGTTCATTTCTAAAAAGAAGTATGAATTTATTATTGAAGAAAAAGTTGAAAAATACTTAAAAATGGTTGGTCTAGATGGTTATGAAGATCGTTCTATATCTAAATTAAGTGGTGGGCAAATGCAAAGAGTGGCAATTGCACGAGCACTTATTAATGAACCTAAAGTATTGTTACTAGATGAACCACTTGCAGCACTTGACTTAAAACTACGTCAAGAAATGCAATATGAACTTAAAGAAATTCAAAAAAGTGCAGGAATTACATTCATATTTGTAACCCATGACCAAGAAGAAGCACTTACAATGAGTGATAAGATAGTGGTTATGAATAAAGGTGAAATACAACAAGTAGGTAGTCCAATTGATATTTATAATGAACCTGTTAACCGTTTTGTAGCTAACTTTATAGGTGAGTCTAATATAGTTACTGGCATTATGAAAAAAGACTATTTAGTTAGTTTTGATGGTTATGAATTTGAATGTGTAGATAAAGGTTTTGATACAGATCAAGAAGTTGATATTGTACTTCGTCCAGAGGATTTAGATATTGTTGAACATGGACAAGGTAAAATTAGTGGTATTGTTGATAGTGTAGTCTTTAAAGGTGTACATTTTGAAATAGATGTTAAGACTAAAAACAGAGTATACACTGTACATACAACTGATTTTAAACCAGAAGGTATGGAAGTAGATTTAGATTGGTTTCCAGAAGATATTCATGTCATGGAGGTATGGTAAATGATTAATTTTCCAAAAAAACAACTTCCTACTAAATCAAATAAAAAATTGAATTATGAGTTTTACTTGGGTATTCCATTTTATCTAATGATTGTCATATTAGTACTCATACCGATAGGTTTAATGCTTCTATATGCTTTTACTACAGATGCGAATAACTTAGTATCCATTAGATTCACCTTTGATAATTTTATCGAATTTTTTGTGCAACCTACATTTTTATCATCTATGTTAGAAAGTGTGTACTTATCGCTTATTTCAGCATTAATATGTTTATTAATTGCTTATCCTTTAGCATTTATATTAAGTAGAAGAAAACTTGTAACTCAAAAAATATTAGTATCACTTATCACATCAAACATGTTTATCAATTCTCTTTTACTGGCATATGCAGTACGTTCAATATTTGAAATGATTGGTAATACATTTTTTAATGATTCACGATACTTACTAGGTACAGATTTAGCAATTATAACTGGTATGGTTTATCTTTATTTACCCTTCATGTTATTACCAATTTACACACATATGGCAAAACTAGATAAAAATTTATTTGAATCAGCAGAAGATTTAGGTGCTAATAAATATCAAACGATTACAAGAGTTGTCATTCCTATGTCACTATCTAGTGTACTGACAGGATTTATGATGGTTTTCTTACCAGCATCAACAACACTTGTAATAACTAGATACTTAGGTGATGGCAAACGTAAAATGATTGGAGACTTAATTGATTTAGCATTTAAGAGTGGTAAATTTGGATATGGAGCAGCAATTGCTTTAGTTTTAGCTGTTATTTTACTTATCTTTGTATATCTCATTAAAAAGCTAGATAAATATGAGGGGGTATTAGCAAATGAAGACTAAGGGAAAGATTTTTGCAGATCTTTATGTAGCATTGATACTTATTGTTGTGATGATACCTTTAGTTTCAATGGTTATATTCTCATTTAATGAATCCAGATCACTTATTGTATTTTCAGGTTTCACATTTAATTGGTATGTTGATCTATTTACTGCAAGAGATTTAAGAGAACCAATTATGAACACATTATTGGTTGCTGGTATAACAACTTTTGTTGCTGTTATACTTGGAACATTAGGGGCAATTGCACTTTCTAAGCAAAATCGTTTATTTAGAGAAATAGCACTATCTGCCAACAACATTCCAATTTTATCTCCAGATATTTTAACAGCTGTAGCATTCTTTGTATTTTTATTAGCATTTAGTATTGAGCGTGGATTATTTACAATGATATTAGCACATATATCATTTTCAACGCCATATGCATTACTGGCAATATATCCTAAAGTACGTAGTCTAGATACAAACTTAGTTGATGCAGCTTATGATCTGGGTGCTACACCAGGAAAAGCTTTATGGAAAGTTGTATTTCCACAGCTTAGAGGCTCAATTATTGCAGGTGCTGCAATAGCCTTTACAATGTCATTTGATGATTATATCATCTCTAAATTTGCAAGTGGTGAACTTGTAAATAATATATCTACTTATATGTATTCACAGTCTCATGGTATTAGACCAAATATTAACGCATTATCTACAATTATTATATTTATTATAGGAATTAAAGTAGTTTTAGATTATGTTAAATTAAAAAATAGAAAACAAGAGGAATAATGAATGAAAAAAATATTTAGTTTTATGTTTATTTTAGTAGCACTTTTCATGCTAAGCGCATGTACAGGTAATGCATTAGTCATCTACATGCCTAAAGAGTATATCTCTGAAGATTTAGTTGATGCTTTTGAAAAAGAATATGGTGTTAAAGTAGCACTACGTTATTTTGATTCAAACGAGGTACTACTAACAAATGCTAAAGTTAACTCATATGATTTAATCATCCCATCAGATTATGCAGTTGAAGAACTTGCAGTAGAAGGATATTTAAAAAAACTTGACTGGGATAGAATTGATTTTGATCAAGCAGATTTTTCAAATAGCTTAGATATAGCAATGACACAACTTAAAACAGATGGATTTGATATTTTAGAATATGCTATGCCATATTTCTGGGGAACAATTGGATTAATTTATAATAATACGAAACCTCAATTATTAACAGATCTTGAAACAGAAGGTTGGGGGATATTAAATAATGAATCATATTCTAAAATGATTTATGACTCATCAAGAGATGCATTTATGGCTGCATTATATGCGCATGATCATAATGTAAATGATGCTACATCAGCAGAAGTAAATGTTGCTAAAGATTGGTTAATTAATGCTTATTCAAAATCAAATGCAGTTATTAAATCTGATGAAATATTAAGTGAAGCGATAAATAATCAAACACCATATGATGTAGCAATGGTCTACTCAGGGGATGCAGTATATATCCTACAAGAAACAGATAATTATTCATTTTATGTTCCTGAATGGACAAATGTTTGGATAGATGGTTTTGTTATACCGGAAAACACTAAACATGAAGACTGGGCATATGATTTTATAAACTTTATGACAACATACGAATCTTTACTAGATAATGCTACAGAAATGGGTTATTCACCAATTAGTCAAGCTGTACATGATGCACTAATAGAAGATACAGAGTTTAACTGGGATAATGATAGAATTGGATATGCATTTTCAGTACCATATACAAATTTTGAAATTTATCGTCATAATTCAGAATTAAAACGTTTAATTGATGATGCATGGGAATTAGTTATATTAAGTAATTAAAAGATAATAAAAATAGGGGTTATGAAGCTTCAAACTTCAATCCCCTATTTTTTTAACATCATTTTATGATAAAATACATATGAGGTAAAAATATACATGGAAAAGCAAACACAACTCATTCAAAAGCGCATGGAGATTATGTATCAATATGCACTAAACGAACATCTAAATTTTTTAGATTATTTAATGTTACCAGAATCAGAGCAGGTTTATATTACATCTGTTATAAGCGAACTTGCTACAATAGATAACTTAATATCATCTACTATCCAAAATTATACAATTGACCGCTTAAATTTTGTTGATTTATCAATTATTCGTTTGACAGTATATGAATTACTAAAAAAAGAGACTGCACCAGAAATCATTATGAATACTGCAATCGAATTGACCAAAGAATATAGTGATTTAGATGATGAAAAACAACATAAATTCACAAACAAATTAATTGATTCCATCTATAAAAAGATAAAGTAGGATATATGCAAGAAGTTAAATATTTAACCGTATCTGCACTAACTGAATACTTAAAAGTCAAATTAGAAAATGATCCCCATTTAAAAAAAATATTTTTAAAAGGGGAAATTTCAAATTTTACACATCATACATCCGGTCATTTATATTTTTCTTTAAAAGATGAAAATGCAACCATCTCAGCTATGATGTTTAAAACATATGCCCAAACAATCAACTTTAAACCAAAATCTGGTGATAAAGTATTAGTTGAAGGTTATATGTCACTATATAAAGCAAGAGGTACATATAGTATTTCTCTTTTTTCTATGACTTTAGATGGTATTGGTGATTTATTCTTAAAATTTGAACAAAATAAGAAAATGTTTGCAGAACTAGGTTATTTTGACGAATCATTAAAAAAACCAATTCCTAAATATCCTACAAAAATTGCGGTTTTAACTTCCAAAACTGGCGCAGTTATTCAAGATATAAAAACAACCGTAGAACGTCGATATTTATTAACTAAAATTATTTTATACCCAATACTTGTACAAGGTGAAGACTCAAAAAATGACATTGTTAAAACAATTCAAAAAGTAAATAATGATAATGAAGTGGATGTAATTATTTTAGGACGTGGTGGTGGATCTATTGAAGACTTATGGAGTTTTAATGAGCCTGAAGTTGTAGTTGCTATACATCAATCTAAAATTCCTATTATTACAGCAATAGGACATGAAACGGATACGACATTAGCAGACTACGTATCAGACTTGCGTGCACCAACACCAACAGCTGCAGCTGAGTTAGCAACACCAAACACAAGTGATCTAATAAAAGAAATAAAAGACAAAACTAGTTTAATGGAATACTATATGAATGAACGTATTAAAAACATTCATCAAACATTAATGAATTTAGAAGAAAGATTACATGTATCTAGTCCTAAGTCTAAACTGGAGCAAGAAAAAAGAAGTGTTGATAACTTAAAATTACGAATCGAAAATCAATATCATAAAAACATTAGTGATAAAACATATCAGTTAAATATATTAACAAATAAATTACAACACCCACAAACAAAAATAGATAATTATAAAGACAAAATAAACTTATATTATAATCAACTGCTTAAAAATTATAAGGTAAATGTAACTTATAAAATTTTAAAAACGCAGTCACTAAACGATAAATTAGACTCGTTAAATCCATTAAGAGTAATGGAACGTGGCTATGCACTAACAACTAAAGATAATAAAGTTATCACAAGTATCAATCAAATAAGTATTGATGACCATCTATCCATTCAATTTAAAGATGGTATGACTAATGTCAAAGTAATAAGCAAGGAAGGTAAGAAAGATGAGTGAAAAATTATCATTTGAAGAAACAATCAAAAAGTTAGAAACTGTCGTAAAAGAACTAGAAAGTAAAGACATCTCATTAGAACAATCCATCTCAAAATATAAAGAAGGACTAGAACTTTCAAAAAATCTATATGATATGATAAAAACTGCAGAAAGTTTGATTGTAGAAGTAAAAGAGTGAGATTAGATGTTTATTTAACAACTAAATATCCAGAATATACAAGGTCAAAATTAAGTGATCTAATTAAACGTGGATTTGTAACAGTTAACGGAAATCAAATTATTAAACCTGGTTTTATTGTAGATTCATCAATGGATATAAAATTAACAAAAAAAGATATTTTTGTATCAAGAGCTGGTGAAAAATTAGATGATGCTCTTGATTTATTTAATTTATCCGTTACTAATTTTACAGTCATTGACGTAGGTGCATCAACAGGTGGATTTACTCAAAGTGTACTTAGTAGAGGAGCAAATCACGTCTATGCTTATGATGTAGGTAAAAATCAGTTAGATGAAAAACTTAAAGAAGACAAAAGAGTTACATCTTTTGAAGAAACCAATATTCTGGATGTAAATGTGCCTTCAAATGATTTAATAGTTATTGATGTTTCATTTACATCAGTATTACCAATATTAACACACCTTAGCACTCAAACAAGTCAAATCATATTTCTTTTAAAGCCTCAATTTGAAGGTGAAATCAAACATTTAAAAAAAGGTATATTAAAATCTGAAAAAATTATCAATCAAATCATAGAAAACACAACAAAACATATCAATTATCTAAATTATAAAATAAAAGGATTTACAAAAAGTATTATTAAAGGTAAAGAAGGTAACCAAGAATATATATTTTATATTACAAAGGGGTAGTTATTAATGTTACAACATTTAGAGGTTAAAAATTTTGCATTAATAGACGATTTAGATATCATTTTTGAACATGGCCTAACTGCGCTTACAGGAGAAACCGGTAGTGGTAAATCTATACTTTTAGAATCCCTTTCTTTATTGTTTGGAAAAAGATCAGACAGTGAGTTTATTAGAACAGGAGCCAAAAAAGCGATTGTTAAAGGCACATTCAAACTAAATACACATCAAATGAATTTACTTGAATTGCCAAATACAATTACCTTACTTCGCGAAATTGATTTATCTGGTAAACATGTTGTAAAACTTAATGATGAAATTATTACAGTTTCTAAACTAAAAGAAATTACTTCACATATTGGCCTTATTCATGGACAAAACGATACATTCCAATTACTAGATAAAGAAACTTATGTAAACTTTATTGATCAAATGGATAATGAACTAACCCAAAATCTAATTAATGAATATATGTTAAAAAGAAGTCTATACTTAGATGGTATTAAACATTTTGAATCATTAAAAAATAAAAAGAAAGAAACACAAGAAAGACTAGATTTTTTAAAATTTCAAATTAATGAATTAGAGTCATTTAACTTAAAAAAAGGTGAAAAAGACTTATTAGAAGAAAATGTCTCTAAGTTAAAAAATTATGATAAAATCATGCAATCTTTAAATATAGCTTATCAAACATTTGAAGGTCAAGCGTTTCAAACAGATGCTTTATATGATGCATATAAAGCCATTCAATCAATCAAATCATTTGATAAATCATATGAAGATGTAGCTAAAATATTAGAAGAAAGTTATTATAACTTAGAAGAATCAAGAAAACTTATTACTAACTTTTTAGAATTACTTGATTTTGATAGTGATTTATTTAATAACTATCAAGAAAGATTATATGAATTATCCAAAATTGAAACCAAATATGGAAAATCAAATGATGATTTAGTTACATATTTGGAATCATTAAAAGATGAACTTGAATTAAGCAGTGATTATGATGGATATTTAAAAAAAGCACATGAAAAAAATCTACTACTTTATAAAGAAGTATTTAAAATAGGTACAAAACTACATCAAGAACGTGTTAAATTATCCAAAAAATTAGAAAAATTAATTACAGAATCATTACATGAACTCGATTTAGAAAAAGCACAGTTTAAAATTGAATTTGATCAAATAACTGAGGGTATGCAACTTAAAGAAAATGGTTTAGATAGTGTGGAATTTCTAATTTCATTAAATGAAGGTGAACCATTAAAAGCACTTGCTAAAGTAGCAAGTGGTGGTGAAAAAGCTAGATTTATGTTTTCTTTAAAATCAATTTATGCAAAAAATAACTTATTAAGTTTGCTGGTATTTGATGAAATTGATATCGGTATTTCAGGAAAAACTGCCACAAAGGTAGCAAACAAAATGAAATCCCATGCTAAAGATATACAAATGCTTGTAATAACGCATCTTCCTCAGGTAGCAGCAAAGGCAGATCATCATTACAGAATATATAAAACTAAAGTAAATGATCGTATGCAAACATTAATTGAAGTTTTAGATAAAGATGCAAGAATATTATCAATTGCATCGATGTTAAGTGATGCTGAGATGAGTCACTTTGCAATTGAGCAGGCAAAAACCTTATTAAATATGTAGTATAATAAAAAAATGAACTTAAAAATATTTTAAGTTCATTTTGTTTTAAAGCGTTTCAATTAACTAAAAAAGTTTACTACTGCAATGATTGCACCAATTAAGATGACAAAAATTGTTCCAAAAATAATGATACCTATAATAATCTTACCCCAAAGAGACTCACTTGGATCTTTAAAGATTGCAGATTCCTTTTTTTCGACTACAGCGCTTGTTTTTTTAGATATGTTTTTCTTTTTTGCCATATTACCACTCCAAATCTTTTTATCTTTAAATATTATACTATATAATAGTAATTAAAGGAAGAAGTAACTTGAAAAAAACTTATAAAGTGATATTTCATATCGATCTAAATGCATTTTATGCCACGTGTGCAATGATAAAAGAACCCCATTTGAAAAAAAGGGTCTTTGTTGTTGGTGGGCAATCATCAGGTGCTAAAGGTGTAATATCAACAGCAAGTTATAAAGCTAGAAAATATGGAATACATGCTGGAATGAGCGTAATTGAAGCACTTAATTTATATCCTAGACTAATCATTGTTCCTGTAGATTTTAAATTATATAAAGAGATGTCACATAAATTTATGAATGTTTTAGATGAATATAGTCCTTTGGTTTTACAAGCATCTATTGATGAAGCATATTTAGATGTGACCCATCTTGCCCAAAACACACACCCTTTAAAGATTGCCAAAGAACTACAAAAAAAACTTGTAGACCAATATCTTCTACCAACAAGTATTGGTATTGCGCCAACATTATATTTAGCCAAAATGGCAAGTGATATTAAAAAACCTATGGGTATAACAATTTTACGTAAACGTGATGTTGAAAAAATACTTTATCCAATGGATATCTCAAACATTCATGGCATTGGACGTCAAACATATCCTAAACTTAAAATGTTAGGTATACATACTATAAAGGATTTTATGGACTTATCTAATCTAGATAAAATACTTAAAGTAATGAAAGAAAATAGTTATTACACATATAGAGAGTATATCTTAGGAAATAGTACAAATATCATAGAGCCTGATAAATATAAAGTTCCAAAATCTATTTCTGCAGAAACAACATTTCATACAAATATAGAAGAACCAACCTTCTTATTAGAAGAAATCAATAAACAATTAGATGAGTGTCTAGTGCGTCTTAATAAACATCAAATGTTAACTAAAACCATCGGATTTAAATTAAAAACATCTAATTTTCAAACAATAACCAGATCGGTTACAATAAATGATTATACAAATGACCCAGTAATTATTAAAGATCATTTACAGAGTTTATTTGAAAGTGAATTTGAAGAGGGAACATATCGCTTAGCTGGGGCACACTTAAATAACTTAATTGACAAAGAAAATGAAAAAATACCATTTAATCTATTCACTTATGAAAAGTTTATAGGTAAATCATGATATAATCATATAGGTGAAAAAATATGAATATTAAACAAATGCTTGAAAAATTAAATTATGAATCGCTCTCCCCAATTCAAGAAGCAGTAATCGATAAGTTTTATGAACCAAAGCATTTTGTAGGGCTTGCACCTACAGGTACAGGTAAAACACATGCTTATCTTTTTCCGATATTAGAAAATATAAAAAGAAATCCAAATGAAGTAGAAGCAATTATTTTACTTCCTACTAATGAACTTGTTTTACAAGTTGAACAAATGTTAGTAAATACAGATGGTGAAGTATCATATAAAGCTTATTACGGTTCAATGGATATGGATAGAGAAGCTAAAAGACTTGGTAATAGTCATCCTAATATTGTAATTACAACACCTTCAAAATTAATAGACTTAGTGATTCATAAAAATGCTTTAAATATTAAACATACAAAATATTTTATTTTAGATGAAGCAGACATGATGTTTGATGAAGATTTTATGAATTTAATAGACCCTGTATTAACAAACCAAAAAATAGATAAATTTTTACTGTTTTCTGCAAGTATGACTAAACAAATGGAACCATTTATATCTAAATACTTTGGTAATTACACGTTTATAGATACGACAAAAGATACAGTATTAAACATTGATCAATACTTATTAAAAGTAAGAGATAATAGACTAGAAAGTTTAAATGATGTCATGAAAAGAATTAATCCGTATCTAGGATTAATCTTTGTAAGTAAAAATGAGGACATAAAAACTGTTTATGAATATCTTCATGATAAAGGATATAATGTCATATCCTTCCAATCAGCATTAGGCGTTAAACAACGTAAACGTATTTTAGAAGATATTCATAATTTAAAATACCAATATGTTGTCTCAAGTGATTTACTTGCTAGAGGAATAGACTTTAAAGCAAGTCACATAATACACTATGATCTTCCTTATAAATTAGAGTTTTTCCTACACCGATCTGGTCGTACTGGACGGATGGGAGATTCTGGAGAAGTTTATACATTATATGATGAATTTGATCAAAATAAAGTAGATAAACTTAAAAATAAAGGTGTTGAATTTGTTACTGTTACATTAACACCTGATGGATTTAAAAAACCTAAGAAGAAATCTAAAACATATGATAAAAAAATTGCAAATGCAATTAAAAAAATTGGTAGACCTAAAAAGGTAACACCTGGTTATAAGAAAAAACATGCAGCGAAAGTAAAAGCAGCTATCAAAAAAATTAAGAAGGGTAGGTATCGTGATGCTGATCTTAGGAAGTCACGTCAGTCTAAAGGGGAATGATATGTTTTTAGGAAGTGTAAAAGAAGCACTTTCTTATAAAGCAAATACAATGATGGTATATACTGGTGCCCCACAAAATACAATAAGAAAACCAATTGATACCATGTTAATAAAAGAAGCGCATGCACTAATGAAAGAAAGTAATATTGACATTAATCATGTTGTTGTACATGCACCCTATATTATTAATCTTGCTAATCCAGATCCTGTAAAACGTGCGTTTGCTGTTGAATTTTTAACAAAAGAAGTTATACGTACAAGCCAAATGGGTATCAATCAAATGGTTTTACATCCAGGTTCTGCAGTTGGATTAGACCGTGTTGAAGCGGTTAATTGGATTGCAGAAGGGTTAAACGAAATCATTGAAAACACCAAAGAACTTAAGGTTAAAATAGCTCTTGAGACGATGGCTGGAAAAGGCAATGAAGTTGGTAGAACGTTTGAAGAAATTAGAGATATTATTTCAAAGGTTATAGATAAATCTCGAGTAAGTGTATGTTTTGATACATGCCACGTTCATGACTCGGGATATGATATTATTAATGATTTTGAAAACACACTTAAAAAGTTTGATGAAATTATAGGAATTAACTACATATCTGTTGTCCACGTTAATGATTCAAAAAATGAACAAGGTGCTAGAAAAGACCGTCACGAAAATATTGGTTTTGGCTATATTGGTTACGATGCACTGATGCATATAATTTATCATGAGGCTTTTAAAAATATCCCCAAAATATTAGAAACACCATATGTTGAGGATAATCCACCATATAAATTAGAAATACAAATGATTAAAGATAAAAACTTTGATCCTAAACTAAAAGATAACCTAATTAAATAGTTTATTGAATAATGTACTTATTCATGTTATAATTATATTTGCGAAAACTAAAGGAGTATTTATATATGGCAAAAAAATATCGTGCATTTGAGACGAAAATACATTGGTTAACATGGGTTGTAATGGCTGCAATCGTATTATCAATCTCTGTATTACTAATCGCACTACAACCATCAAGTAAAGATGTATTCTATGATTCATATTTTGTAAAAGCTACTGAACAAGATTTTCAAAATAAACTACCTAAATCAAATAACTTTGTTTTAGTTAATAGATTAGAAGATGGATTTTTAGGAATAAGTAAAGGTTTATATTCTAAAACTAATAAAGAAGACCAATTATCAATCATTTATTTTGGTTCACCTGAATTAGAAAATGGCAGTTCACATATTGCAAACGTTTATGCAAGATTATACGGTTCTACTAAAGTTGAACCTCAAATTCCTGCATCAAATTTAATTAACGAATTAGAAAATCAAGTTACCTTATACTATTTTGAAAATAATGTAACAGAGTTTACTAAAACATTAGAAAAACTCAATGAACATTATACAGATACAAATATTGTTGCAAACACACTACCATTTGTACTTGTTGTATTAAATGGTGAGGTTGTTGATTATGCTGTATTAACTGAAGCTAACATTCCGCTTCAATTAATGAATTTTTATCAAAGAGTTTTTGAAAACGAAAAAGTTTCAAACTTAATTCAATAATATGTAACAACATAAAATGAAAGACACTTCAGTAATTTTGGAGTGTTTTTTAATATATAATATGAATAGACCAATAAATACTACAAACCATTTGTATATTAGATGAGGGGAAGTTATGGATCCAATACATGACATTATTGAGGCGCTTAGACAAAAAAAATATGATGAATTTGATACATTTTACAACTTGACAAAAAACCAAGTATTTTACGCAATCATAAATATAGTCCATAATAAAGATCAAGCAGAAGATTTAATGCAAGAAACATATATAAAGTTTCTTGAAAAAATTGATCAATATAAAACAGGTGCTAATCCTTATGCATACTTATCAAAAATTGCTAGAAATCTAGCAATAAATTATTATAATAGAGAAAAAAAGATAACTAAGGATGATGAATTTTTAAATACTATACCATATATTGAAGAACAACAACCAGATGATGAAGATATATTTAAGATACTTAATTTACTGGATGATACAGAAAAAGAAGTTGTAACATTAAAAATTATCAATGATTTAAAATTCAGAGAAATTGCTGCAATACTTAAAAAGCCCCTTGGGACTGTTATATGGATTTATAATAAAGCAATTAAAAAGTTAAAAAACAAAGTAGGTGATGTTCTATGAAGAAAAAAGAATTAATAGAACTGATTAAAACTAAATCACTTGAAGTAGAGATAAAAGATTTAGGTGCAAACATTATTTCAAACATTAAAAATATACCTGAAAAAGAAAGCTATACTTTACCTAGAAAATCAATAAGACCAAAACTTATGTTATCAGCAGTTGTTGGTTTTTCACTTATATTAGTTTTACTGATGTTTTTATTAGTACCGCAAAATGAAATAGATTCAGAACCTCAATTTGAAAATATTGATAATGCATTAATGTTTAGTTCAATATCAAGTACATCATTATTAGAAAATATAGATCTGTATGATATGAGCCAAAATCTTTCTTCAATTAAAAAAACAAATGAGTTAAATAGTTTGCCTATTATTAATGACAGACTAGATAATATGAATAAATACTTAACAATGATTGAAAAACTGTATGTAAGTGATACCAATTTTAATAAAGAAAAACAGTTTAAGGATAATCAAAAAAATAATCAAAAAATAAAATTTAAATCCATTGATTTTCTTAATGAAGAAACAGTTTATGAATTGAATTATCAAAATATCTATACTAATGGAAACAATACTTTAAATTTAGAAGGTACTATCAAAGTAGATGATAATGAATATCTATTTAATGGTCGTAGTGAAAAAAATGAGAAAAATACTTTAAATATGCAAATTAATAAAAACAATCAAAACTATATTAAATTAACACATATGACTACAAAAGATAACACTAAATTTAACTATGAAATATTTGTTAATGACATATTAACTGAAAAGATAGATTTTATTATTAAGGATATTAGTCGTGAAAAAGAAGTTACTATAGTATTAGAAAAAGATTTATCAGTGACCACATATACATTCACAAAATCTCAAGAATCAAAGTCACCTATATTAAAAGTAAAATATGCAATTAATGAAAATACTTTAGAAGAATCAGGTAGTTTAATTATTCGAATTACAAATCAGTTCGGAGAAAATGGATATGCTATTTTAGTAAAACCTGATAATGGTAAACCATTTATGATCAATCAAAATAGAAATAATCATAAAAGACAAAACAACAAAATATAAAATATAAATAATTACCAATAAAACGAGCACCTGAATTGTATATTAGGTGTAAGGAGGAATTACTTATGAAAAAAATATTTAGTTTTATATTTCTAACTACAATTTTATTAGGTGTTATTGCATGTCAAAACACAACAAGAGCTCTTGATAGTTATATTACACTGGATATTAATCCAAGTATTGAATTAATTATCACGCCAAAAAATAAAGTGGTCTATGCAAATCCACTAAACGAAGATGCTGAAGTATTACTAGTTGATATTAATTTGGTTAGTAAAAATTTGGAGGATGCAATTGAAATAATCATTAATACATCTATTGAACTAGGATATATTAATCCGGAAAATGAAGAAACAATTGTAACTGTTAGTGCGATCTCAGAAGATAATAATATGGGTGAAATCATGCGTAATCGCATCAAAGAACACGTTAATGGATCACTTAACAAACATAATGTAAAGGGATTAGCTGTGGATAAATCTGAAAACAATTATGTTCCTGAATTTTTAGTAGAAGCAAGAAATTATGGAGTTAGTCCAGGATTCTTAAACTTAGCTAATAAAGCGGTTATTGCAGATGATACACTTACTCTTGAACAAGCCATTGAAATGAATGTAAATGAGCTACAAAGTGTTATTAAAAATGCGTTTGAAGAGCAAAAACAAATTGTTTTAGAAGTGCGTGATGAATTCCTAACACAAAAAGAAACTCTTAAATCAGAGTATTTACCTCAAATTGAAGTACTTAAAGCTGAAATATTAGATTTGGAAAACCAAATTGAAAACGAGACTGATGAAGCAGTAATTGGCGAATTAGAAGTGACTTTATCAGGTAAAGTTGAAATGCTAGAAGCTCTTGAATCTGAATTCAAAATAGAAATGACATCGATAAAAGATCAATTTATTGAATCTTCAAGATCAATTAAAGATGCTATAAAGGATTTAAATGAATCCTTGAGAAATCAATATAGAGGCAGAAAATAATAATATATAAACCTAGCGTTGACTCTCCCCTTTGATACGCTAATTAAACATCACACTACATTTGATGTAGTGCAAAAAAACCAAATCAACTTAAATCCCCATAAGTTTGATTTGGTTTTTATATTTATACATAATGATTAAAGTAATTTTTTTAATAAAAGATTAATTTCTTCAATTTTTTCCTTAGGATTTCCGGTTTGAATAGATTCTAATACACAAGTGTTTAAATGATTGGATAACAATTCTTTTTGAGCTTTCTTTAAAAGTGCAATAGATGCAGAAATTTGGGTAGATATATCTAAACAGTAACGGTCAGCTTCTGTCATTTTAATAACAGATTCAACCTGTCCTTGAGCAGTTTTTAAAATTCTTAAAATATTATTATGATCATGCATATGTCTTTACCTCACAATTTATCCCCATGGTGGGGGTTACTTTATTTTATCATAAGGTGTTATAATAATCAAATATTAGTTATTATCATATTGTGTGAAAATATATTATTTTTGGTATAATATGATAGATGGAGTTGATAATATGATTGAGACAATTAAAACGGATTTAAGACACTTATTAAAAAATGATTTAAATATAGAAAACGTTGTATTAGAAATGCCTAAAAGAGGTGACTCTGATTTAGCAATTCCTTTATTTGGATATCAAAAAACCTTAGGTAAAAAACTAAATGAAATATATGAACTATTTTCAAATGTATTAATAAAAAGTGATTATATTGATAGGGTAGAATTTATTGCAGGGTTTTTAAACATATATATTAAACGTGCACCCTTTTCTAAGCGTGTACTTGATAAAATACATAAAGAAAAATCTAATTTTGGTTCAAGAAATGATAACAATGAAACCATTGTAATAGATTATTCTTCACCTAATATTGCTAAAAGTTTTTCTGTTGGGCATTTACGTTCCACAGTCATTGGTAACTCGCTTAAACTAATTTATAAAAAATTAGGATACAATGTTGTTGGTGTAAACCATTTAGGTGATTGGGGCACACAATTTGGTAGTATGATTGTTGCTTATAAAAAATGGGGTAATAAAGAACTTATTCAATCAAATCCTATTGATGAGTTACAAAGACTTTATGTTAGATTTCACGAAGAAGCTGAAAAAGATCCATCTTTAAGTCAAGAAGCTAGAGATGCATTTTTAAAATTAGAACAAAATGATCCTGAATATATTGAACTATGGACTTACTTTAAAAATGAGTCACTAAAAGAGTTTAAAGAAATGTATGATTTACTTGATGTAACATTCGATAGTTATAATGGAGAAGCTTTCTATAATGATAAGATGGATGATGTTGTCAAGGAATTAGAAGAAAAAAACTTGTTAGTTGAAGATCAAGGTGCAATGGTTGTACGAATTAGTGAAGATCAGCCACCTGTCTTAATTAAAAGAAGTGATGGTGCTACATTATACACAACTAGAGATTTAGCAGCTTTATTTTATAGATTAAAAACCTATGATTTTAAAAAAGTCATCTATGTTGTAGGTAATGAACAAAAACTTCACTTTGATAACCTTAAGAAAGTAACTCAATTAATGGGTTATGATTTTGATATAGAACATGTTAATTTTGGTTTAGTCTTACAAGATGGAAAGAAAATGTCTACTAGAAAAGGAAAAACTACAAAATTAAATTATGTTCTTAATGAAGCTGTTTTAAAAGCCAAATCTGCGATAGAAGAAAAAAATCCATCATTAGATGATAAAGATAATGTTGCTAAAGTAATTGGTATAGGTGCAATAATCTTTAATGATTTAAAAAACGATCGAACATTAGATATAGAATTTAATTTAGATAATATGTTAAAGTTTGAAGGTCAAACAGGACCATACTTACTATATTCAATTGTTAGAATTTTTTCAATTCTAAAACAAGGTGAATTAGATTTTAACGAAGTAGACTATAAAATATATAATGATTCAAATTATTTTGGAATCATAAAAACATTAGATCAATTTCCGAATATTGTACAAAAAGCAGCAAATGAATCTTCACCTTCAGTGATAGCTAAATATTTATTAGGATTAAGCCAGGAATTCAATGGTTTTTATGCTAAAGTAAAAATTAATGACTCAAATGATGTTTTAAGAAATACGAATTTACTATTAATTGAATCCATCTTAAATGTTTTAATAGAAGGATTAAGACTGTTAGGTATGAAACATTTAGAAGCTATGTAATATGGAAAATAACAAACAAAATAAAACCAAAAATCTTTGGTTAAATGCTATTGTAGTATTTGTAATATTACTTATATTACTTACAATTGTTGGAAGTTTAAATGATATAGAGCAGATTTTTACGACCATAAAAACCTTATCGCTTAATTATGTGTTGATTGCAATTTTATTAAGCATTTTAAGTTTTCTAACACTAACTTTATCAAATTATATCGTATTGCGCGCACTAAACAAAAACATAAGTAAATTAACTGGGTTTTTTATAAATGGTGTTGAGCCGTTCTTTAATGGTATTACCCCATTTTCAAGTGGTGCACAACCATTTCAAATCTATTATTATAGAAAACATGGTGTACCATCAAATGAGGCAACCTCTGTTTTAATTGTCAATTTTATATTATTTCAATTAACATCGGTTCTTATATCAACTGTTGGAATTATTGTATTTTTCAATGATATTTTTAATGCAATGCAAAATAATATTATATATATCATCATTGGTTATTCAATAAATTCAATTATACTAGTAGGACTATTCTTATTAGCTTATGTTAAGAGTGCATATAAATTATTTGAGATGATTTTCATATTCTTTGAAAAGTTTAAAATATTTAAAAAGACATCATACAAACTTAGAATAAAAACTGAAAAGTTTGTCGGTGAGTTTCAAAATGGTGTAAAATTTTTATTCACTAAAAAACGTGTATTTGTTTTAAGTTCTTTAACTAAATTAGTAAGCCTTACTTTACTATATTCAACAACTATTTTTATTGTATTGGCACTTGGAAAAGAATTAGAAATTTACCAATATTTTTATATTTTCTTCATAAGTAACCTGGCTGTTACTACGATGATGTTTATTCCATTACCAGGAGCAAGTGGTGGTACTGAAATTGCTTTTAGCTTACTTATGGCAGGACTATTAAGTAGTATTGAAATTGTTTCAGTTATGTTAATGTGGCGTTTTGTTACATATTATTTTGGAATGCTACTTGGATTGATATCATTTATAATTTTAAAAACTAGGAGAGTGAATACCGATTGAAGATAGGAATTTTTACAGAAGCGTATTTACCACTAATTAGCGGTGTTGTAACTTCTGTTGTGAACTTAAAAGAGGGTTTAGAAGCACTTGGGCATGAAGTATACATTATTACGCCTAAAGCTCCTAAACAGAAAATTGAAAATGATCCATATGTGATTCGTCTGCCTGGAATTATTATTCCAAGAAAATCTCTTAAGGGATTTAGATTAGTACCTTGGGTACGTAGACATCTAAAAAAGATTAAAACTCTAAATTTGGATATGATTCATATTCATACGGAGTTTTCTATGGGAATATTAGGGCTTGCTGCTGTTAAAAAATATAAGATACCAAGTGTATATACGCTACATACAAGTTATCAAGATTACACGCATTATGTATCTAAAACTCTTACATATTTTGTACCAAATACAACAAAGGTCTTAGCTGGATTAATAAATAATCATTATACTAAAAAATGTGACATGACAGTTGTTCCAACTAAAAAAATTTATGATAAAATGATAAGGCTTAAACATGATGGGAGATTCACTATTATACCGTCAGGAATTGATTTAAAGCCTTTCTATAAAGAAACTTATACATCAGAGATGGTTAAAAACCTTAAGGATAAATTAGGTATCAAAGAAGATGAATTTATTGCAATCATTGTAGCAAGAATTGCAAAAGAAAAGTCAATAAAGGATTTAGTTGATGCATTTATTGAATTTCACAAAGCATATCAAAAATCTAAATTTATTATAATTGGTGATGGACCTGATAAAGCAGCTTTAGACAAAATTATTGAAAATAATCATGCTAAGGATTATATTCAAACACTTGGATTTATTAAACATAGTGAAGTTGGTTTATATTACCAAGTAGCTGATGTATTTTTAAATGCATCAACAACTGAAACACAAGGACTAACGTATGTTGAAGCACTTGCAGCAAGTCTACCAATTATTGTTAGATACGATGAGGTTTTTGATTCATTTGTTGAAGATGGTGTAAACGGTATATTCTTTAATAAAACAAGTGAACTAGTTAGTCACTTAAAGAGAATACAAGAACAACCAGAAATATTAAAAACATTATCAAAAAATGCACGCGATTCTGTATTACCATACTCTAAAGATACATATGCCAGAAGCATGTTAAAACTTTATGAAGAATTAATATTAGAAAATCAATTAAAAATTATAAATAAAAAGTTAAAGTAAGTAATAAAGGCTTGCTTTAATATCCCCGTGTGGCGAAATGGTAGACGCGCTTGACTCAAAATCAAGTAGTTCACACTGTGCTGGTTCGAGTCCGGTCACGGGGACCATATTTGCACAACAGTATTGATACAATAGTATCAACTATGAAGAATATGAAAATAGGGAGATAATCCCTTTTTTCTTTCAATAACACTAGTTTTTGAATCACTTTATGTATGTTAGTTCAGAACTTTTTAATTTTCATAGTCAATAAAAACACGAAAGGTCAATAAAAACACAAAAGGTTAAATCATTATCTGAT
>NZ_JAFR01000011.1 GCF_000526235.1 Acholeplasma granularum ATCC 19168
CCTGGATAAACTCAGAAATAGCAGTTCCACAAGATGAATTCTTCACACTAAAAGTTATAACTACAGTGATGTCAGGTACATTTGATATATATGTAAATGATGTTAACTATGGTAACTATTCACTAAGAACTAAAGGTGCTGCTGAAGCAAATGTAACAAGATATGCATCCCAAGGTATAGATTCAAGAATCAATCAAAAAATAGTATTTGATTATTTCAAAGTATACCAAGTGTCACCAGAATTATTTGTCGCACCAACAAATACAATTACATTAAATTTAGATAATACATTACCACTTGAAGTGGGACAAGGGTTACCAATTAATTTGAGTTTAACTGCAAATATACAAACAGGTTGGACATTTGAAAATAATATCATTACATTTACAGATGAAGGTACGTATTTATTTACTGCAAATATTGAAAATGTATATGGCACATCGATAAAAACATTTGAAGTTCATGTGTTATTAGGTGATACGATGCCAGTAATTACTGCTAATGAAGTAGAAGCAACAGTTGATTTATCAGGTGTGTCACATGATTATCAACTAGACTTTACAACAAACATTACAAGTCCAGCAAGTAATCTGATGATTACTGTAAACAGTTTAGATGGATACCAAATAAATAACACATTACTTTCATTTAGTAAAACTGGTGTTTATGAAATAACTTTAACATACGAAAACACAAATGGATCTGATACTGCAACTGTTACAGTTACAGTTATAAAATCAGCATTTACAAATACAATTATTCATGATGAATTTCTAACAACAGGTGATTTATCAAACTATACTGTAACAACAACTGGATCTGGTCAGGTGAGTATTACTGGTTCAGCTATAGGCGCAGAAGATGGCGCGCTTCTATTATCTACAAGCGCAACAACCGGCCAAGCATTTATAGAAATGCCATTTAACGCACCACTTTCAGGTATTGTCATTGCAGAAGCAAGAATAATGGTTGGATCAACTTCATTTTCTAACGTATTGTTTTTCTATACAAGTGGCACAACAATTGTTGCACCACTCGCATTTGATTCAGGACTCATTAGATATCATGATGGTTCTTGGAAATCAACAGGATTTAATTATGATATCAATACATGGTACACAGTAAAAATGGTTGTTGATGTGGATAGTAAAAACTATGATTTATATGTTGACAACATAAAAATAGGTACATATGGATTTAGAACACCAGCATCGTCAAATGATATGATTAGATTTAGAAATGGATCAGACAAGGTAAATAGCAGTATATATTATGATTATATTGCGCTTTACGAAACCGAATAAAAAAAGGAATATTTAAATGAAAAAAACACTAAAATCAATAGTATTAGGAGTTACATTAATTGCAACAGTCTTGATTTTATGGGGTTGTAGTGAGCATATTATTGAAAACAATGATAAGTATTTATTAATTAATGAATTTGGGAGTGCTCCAATTTATGTAGAGGGCAAAGCTGAAGCGGGAAATCTTTCAGGAGATTTCCCCGGCGTTGTCCGAGTTGCTCATGACTTAAAAAATGACATATTTGATACCACAGGACACAATTCAATTATTACAGACCAAAAAGGCGATTTACTAGGAAAAGAAAACGTCATCATCATTGGAACTATTGAAAAAAGCAATATGATTAAATCTTTAGCTCAAGAAGGTAAAATCGATACATCAAAATTAGAAGATAAATGGGAATCCTATGTCATAGAAGTGGTAAAAGATCCATTTAATGATGGACGTATTAAACGTGCGCTTGTAATTTATGGATCTGATAAAAGAGGTGCAATTTTTGGCACCTATAAAGTATCTGAATTACTAGGCGTATCACCATTTAAGTTCTTTGCAGATAATGAACCAACACCAATTACTAATTTAGAACTACCAGGGGATTACTACGTATTTAAAGATGAGCCTACTGTACAATATCGTGGGATATTTATTAATGATGAAGAAGAGTTAGCTGCATGGAGTCAACAATTTGATGAAGGAAAATCCATGGGGCCCAACATGTATCATTACATTTTTGAAATGTTATTAAGATTAAATGCAAACTACATATGGCCTGCTATGCATGGCGCATCTGATGCGTTTAACGATCATCCAGAAAATGCACAACTTGCAGATTACTATGGTATTGTTGTAGGGACATCACACGTTGATATGATGCTTAGAAACAATAACAACGAATGGAATTCATTTGTTGCTCAATATAAAATTGAACATAATTATACAAAAGAAATTAAATATGATTATACAGTTAACCCAGAAATTATAAGAAAATATTGGAGAACAGCTGTTGAGTGGAATAAGGATTATGAAGTGCAATATACTTTAGGTATGCGTGCAGTTCATGATGAACCACTTCCAGCTGAAAACATTAACCAAGCACCATGGTATGGTGACAGGGTTTTATTAATGGAAAACATTATCGAAGATCAACGTCAAATTTTACGTGAGGTATTAGATAATCCAACATTAGAAGATGTTTTTATGGTCTTTACGCCATATAAAGAAGTTCAAGAAATATATAATCAAGGTTTAAAACTACCTGATGATGTAACAATCATTTGGGTAAATGATAACCATGGATATATTAGACAATTACCTAACGCAGAAGAACGTAAAAGACCTGGTGGTAATGGTTTATACTACCATAACTCATATTGGGGACCAGATAATGAATCATACATGTGGTTAAATTCTATGCCTCATGCATTTTTCAGACAAGAATTAAGTAAAGCAATCGCCTATAATACTACAAAAAATTGGATATTAAACGTAGGCGATATTGTACCAGGTCAGACATCTATGGCATACTTTATTCAATATGCATATGATGCACCTAAATATGATGGTGAGAATGCTTATCAATATGCATATGACTTAGGTAAAAATGAATTTGGTGAAGCTTATGCAGCTGAAATTGAAGGTATTTTAAGAGATTACGGTTTATATACACATGTAAGAAAACTTGAAATGATGGCTGTTGATTTATATACAAACACCAACTATTCGGATGAATATGAAAAATTAATGAGTAAATATAAAGATTTACTTGATCGGGCAGAATCTGTTTATGAAAGACTACCTGATCATAAGAAAAATGCATTCTACTTGCTCATTCTTTATCAAGTAAGAAGTGCCTACAATTATAATGCACAGTTTTATTATGCAACAAATGCAAATTCCGCTGTTATTGCAGGTAAACCAATTACCGCATACAATAGTTATCGTCAAACTTTAGATTATTATGATCTTCAAATGTATGAAAATAGTTATTTTAACAATGTTGTATCAGGAGGTAAATGGGACGGTATTTTAGAACCAAACTATTATATTCCACCAGTTGCTGCTGGTATTGCTGAAGGTGGATTTGCTGTTGAGACATATCCTGATTTAGGTGGTGTCATTGTAGAAGGTGAAAAAACAGAACAAGATACATCTTTACTAACATTTGGAAACTACGCTCAAGGTAGAAAATTCATAGATATATTTAGTAAAGGTGCAAGTGGCATTAACTATACAATCACAACATCAAAACCTTGGATCAAAGTGTCTAAAAACTCAGGACATACCTATGATAATGAAAGAATTTGGGTTGAAATTGATTATGCAGGATTAGCAAATGAATCTGAAACCGGAAAAATTACGATTGAATATGGCAATCACTCAAAAGATATTCATATTCAAGTAACCAATCAAAAACTCACACTTAATGAAAAAACATATGTTGAACAAGATGGTTATGTATCCATTGAAGCAGAACACTACTCAGATTTAAAAAACAACCATGTACAAACCTGGGAAACACTTAAAGATTTAGGTCGTATAAGTGGAGATATGATGCGTACAGTATCACCAAATCTAGTAGGAACATCCGAGCTAGAGTATATTGAAAATGGTGCTTATTTATCATATGATGTTTATTTTAATCATACGGGTACATTTGATATGGAAGTATTTAGATTACCTACTTTAAATGCGAATGGACGCTTAAGATTTGCTGTTCAAGTAAATGATGAAGAACCAACTATATTAGAAGGACAACTAGATGCAGAAGTTGGTAACCTAGATTGGCAATATGGTATATTCAATCAAATATTTAGACATAAATTACCTGTAACTATATCTAAAATAGGTTTAAATACAATAAAAATTTATAGTATTGATCCATACTTAGTATTTGATAAGTATGTGATATACACAAAAGGATTTGACCATTCAAACTTAGGTCCAGATGAGTCTTACAATACATATTATAATCAAGATGTTAAATCAAGTTACTATAAACCATATTATGAAACAAAGTACTTACCTGAAACTGATTTTAGTTTAATTGAACAATGGGGTAGTGGATATATTGTTGAACAAAACAATAAAGTATTAATTGAAGCTGAATATGCTCATGAACAATCTGATAGTGCATATACATCAAATCCATTAAATGGTGGATGGTTATTAAGTTCATTCCAAGGTGGCATGGCAATGCGAACTAAGGAATTAAACTATAACTATACAGGATTACATACAATTGCACCAACCTTGAACTACAAAGTAGCATTCAATAATACAGGTCAATACCGTGTATGGGTACGTGTAGATGCACCACATTACTCAGCCAATTCATTTGGATTTGGTATGAATGGTATTCAAATTTTTGAAGTCAATGGTGGCTTATATAGCTATCAAACTGAAGAAGCATATATTTGGAAACAAGTTGGTACAATGTCTGTAAGTCAAACAGGCGTTCAAACAGTTCAAATTTATGCAATGGCTGATGGATTAAGTATCGATAAAATTTATCTAACAAAAACAAGTGAAAATCCAGAAAATGGTGTTCAAACATCACTTAGAATGCAAACATTTGATACATCTAATATGGTTGATACAGTAGATGAAATCACATTAAGAAATCAATTAAAAACTGTAATCGATCAATTTGGTGGCTTATATACAATAGCAAGTACAAATGCTCTAGGAAGCTATTTAAAATCAGATGTTGAAGCATTTAGACAATCGCTAGATAATCTATATACACTATATAGTCAAACAACAAAATTAAATCCAACAGAAGTATCAAATCATGTAAATCTAGTTATTGAAACACATCAAACAATGGTTTTAAACAAAAACTTAACAGATGATACACAAAACTATATACTATATGAAGATTTTACTCAAATGACTCCAGGTTTAGTACCATTTGGCATCCATAAAGATCTATTAATTGGTGATAGTGGATATAGAATATATGAAACAGAAGATACAAAATACTTAAGTGTACGTACTTTCCATGAAAATAGAGCAAGAACACAATCAGCATTATTATCATATGACTTTACTAAACTTGCAACAAGTGAACTGGTAATTGAAACTCGCGTACGTTACAATGATGCAAGATGGGGCAATATGCTTTATGTATTAAATGAAAATGACCAAATAGCAATATCTATTGCATTTGAAAATTCTAATGGTCCTTCAAGAGATATAGTTGCATATAATGGTCAAAACAAGGTCGTTATTGGTCGATTTGAATATGGTGAATGGGTTGATTTAAAAGTTACAACAAATGTTTTAACAAACACATTTAATATTGAAGTTAACGGGAACTTAGTAGAAACATTATTTGCATACAGAAATGATACTGTTTCATTAAACAAATATCAATTCGGTGTGCAAAATTCGGTGGATTCTAAATTAGATGTTCAATACATCAGAGCCTATCTAACAGCAGATAGAGTGATCAATGATATTGACGAACTATTACAACTCATATCATTTGATAATCCAACGAAATACCAAAGTCAAATTCAATTACCTCTCATACCAAATGATTATAAACTTGAAATCATGAGTAGTTCTAACACAAATGTAATAGATCTAGACGGTAATATTTATCCAAACTTCACAAATGAAAGTATCATACTAGAATTTAGAGTTACACAACTATCAACAAATGAAACTAGAACCATACCAAACGTCACATTTAATGTTCCAGGTGTAACGACTGAACAATCAAAACAAAGACTATTACTCTTAATTGGTCAAACAAATGAAATACTTCATACATTACCTATCGGTACAACAGTTGGTACATTTGATCAAGAAATTTATAATGAACTACAAACACACTTAACAAATGCAGACCAATTAAGTGGTGAAGCAACTGTTTACTATAAGGATGTTTTACTACTAAATCAACAAATTACTCAAGAACTGGAATTACTATTAGATTCAAGAATTATGACTGAAAAAGTTTTAGATAAGAATTATATATACTATTTATATGACAACTTTGATCATTACCTAACAAGTGGCTATCCTTATGGCTTTGAAAAAACAGGTACAGGTGAACATCAAGTTTCAATTCAAAAAGATGGAACAAATGGATACTTAAGTTATCAAACTGGAGCACCAGGAACTATAACAAATTACTTATCATTTAATGAAAAACTAAGTGGTACTGTACATATTGAAGTCAAAATCAAAGATTTAACTGTTTCAGCAAGTCAATTTACGAATCTAATTTATTTAATGAATGATAAAGATACAACTAAGTATGCAATTGCAGTTGCATTTGAAAGAAGTGGTGGTCAAACATACCTTCAATACCATGATGGTAGTGGTTGGAAACGTACAGGTAATGTCAGTTCAAATCTATATACTATTGGCACTGATGCGGTTATAAAAGTTGTATTAAATATTGATGCAGCAACTTATGATATATATATGAATGATAACTTAGTCTATGAAACAATAGGCTTTAGAGCACCGGATATTAGAACTAACTTAACTCGTTTAATGTTTGGTACAAGTAGACAAAACCAAGATGTTATGTATGACTACATAAAGGTTTATAACATAGAACAAGCGGAGGTTTAATCATGAAAAAACTATTTAAATTTATTTTAATATTAAATGTTATATTGCTCCTATCTGCTTGTAATAATAAACCTAATGAAGAAATAAAAGCAGCATGGAAAATCGAATCCAATGTAAATCAAACCTACATTTATGAAGAAGTATTCATCGGATCTAATCATAATATAGATGTTGATTGGTACTTAAAAGTTAATGATTCTGAATTTGAACTATATCAATCACAAAAATCAAATGTGTACTTTAAAACCGCAGTAGTTGGTACCTACACATTTAAAGCTGTAAATAATGATGTTGAATCCAATCTTGTAACCATAAAATATGAAGACTTATTTGGTGATGTTTTTGGACATTCACCATTAATGGAAAGACCTACAAGAGGTATCGACTATAGCAAAGATAAAGGTAATTCGAAAGAATTAGTTCATGAATTTCAAAACAGAACAGCAGACTTATATACATATTTTAAAGATATTTATAGCACAAGATATATTATTTCGGCTGATATTGATATCTTAAGTGTAAACGGTCAAGAACCTTATCCCAAAGCTGGCTTATTAGCAGCCCAACTAAATGATAGAAAAATATTATTTGCATTCGATGCAAGAGCAAACTTTGATAATGATGATGTTATTGTTGTAAATCATACAGCTACACATGGTGGTACATGGGATTGGCCAGGTACAATCTATAGATTAAGAGATATTAATTTTAGAACATCAACCGGTAGTCATATGACATATAAATTAACTGTTATTAGAGAAGATACAATGTTTTATTTCTTCTTGGATGGTAGTTTAATTATTCAACAAGACTTCCCGGATTTAGACCAAGAAACAGTCGCAGGTACATATACTATGGGACAATCTGTAAAATACACGAACTACTACGCTTATCAAGATGATCCAAATGATGAAAATGATGCATATAGTTTAGCTGTAAAAACAATGCTTAATAGATAATTAAAAAATATCATCCAAGGGTTAACCTCCTTGGATGATATATAATTATTTTAAAGGAGCAAGGATAAAAAAATGAAAATAAACCAAATAAAAAAATACATACTCATACTCGTTTTTATAAGTTTACTCATACTTAGTGCTTGTCAAGAACATAAGCAAACTATAGATCCAACGAGTGTGTCATTTAATGAATCTTCAATCACTTTAGATGTGGGTGATGAATATTTATTAGATCCAATTATCTTACCAAGTGATGCAACAAATAAAACATTAACTTATGCATCTGATTCTACACATTTTACAGTCACACCAGATGGATTAGTTAAAGCATTAACTCCTGGTAGTGGTACTGTAACAGTAAATACAATAAATGATTTAAAAGCAACCATTACAGTTACCGTTAAACTTGAAGAAGTTGATGAAATATTAGTATCTAATATTATTATAAGTATGAGCACATTAGAACTAGAAAAAGATGAAAACTTTCAAATAAATGCTACAATTATTCCCTCAAATGCAACAAATAAAACACTAAATTATGTATCAAGTGATGAAAGCATTATTGTTGTATCTAATTCAGGATTAGTTCAAGCTAAACAAACTGGTACGGCATCTGTAACTATTTCTAGTATAAATAATGTCAAAACAACATTAAATGTCATTGTAAAAGAACAAATCGCACCAATTACAACAAGTACATTAGGTAACTCCTTATATGGTTATAGCCATACTTCAGGATTTGATCTGACACATTTATCAGAAGAAAATCCATATATAGAATCAAGTGAATTAAATGAACAAAGAATATATTTTGAAGACTTTAATCGTTCAAACTATATAGTAAGTGCTAAAATCAAATCAAAAAACAAAACAACTGCAAATATTCCAAAAGCTGGTATTATTGTTGGTCAAAATGAAAGTGGCATTGCAGCTGTTTCAATTGATTTTAAAACAGGAATAGAAATATATGCAGGTTACCGTACAACTACGGGTCAATGGGATTGGCTCGAGCCGGGTGGAAATTCAAATGCCCCTGTAGCTGTATCACCATTAATTGATTTAGTTCATGGTACAACACTGAATGTTGTAAGATTGGGTAACATGATGTATGTATTCATCAACAATACATATATATTTAAACGTGAAATACCTAACTTTGGTTTAAATGAAGCCGTAGGGATCATATCATATGGCGCAGCAGCAGTCTTTAGTGACTATTATGTTTCAGATGATTCTACAAAAATCAATCAGATGATGTCAAACATGGAAAATAGACAAGGAAAGTCTGTTTTAACCATAGGAGATAGTTTATTTGATTTTTATGATGATGCGATAAATGATACGATTCAATCATTTATCTATGAATCTGGATATACCCATTTTTATAAAGATAATGTTGGTGGATCTAAGATTACCCCTGAGGTGAATCTAACAGGTAGAAGTACTGTTAATCATATTGATGTAGGTACATATGAAGCTTATGATGATCTAGACTTAATTATTATTCAAAGAGGTACAAATGATGTAGCTAATTGGAGAACAAATAACGTTATTAAAGGCGAAATTGGAGACGGCAACAAAAATACGACATTTGGTGCAATGGCTTATATTATGAACTATTTTAGAATAAAACATCCAAATGCACGCATCATTTGGTCGACAATTATTTATCGTGCAGACACAGATTTTGTTCAAGATCATGAAACATATAACAATGCAGTTTATGAAATTGCACAATCATATAATGTTGAAGTCTTTGATTTAAGAACCGCTATTGGAATTAACCAATCAAACTATTCAACTTATTTATCAGGTGACAAATTACACTTATCTGCTCAAGGTGAAATTAAAATGAAAAATGCATGGTTGAATTATTTAGATGATGTGTTACCTGAAAATAGAGTAAACATCACAGCATCAAAAACAAACTATGTTATCGATTTAGCAAGTACAAATAGTTTAGAGCTAACATATGACGTTACTGGAACACCAGCACCAAGTGTTACAATAAATACAAACAGTGACACAGGATTTACTGTTGATCCATTAAATCCAAATACATTTATTTTTGATACTGTGGGTCAATATGTATTTGAAGTGTTTGCTGAAAATGAGTTCGACTCTGATCTAATAGTGTTTAATATTACAATAATTGATTCATCTTCTCAAATAGAAACAATACTACTTCAAGATAATTATGAAACGGAAGTAAAATATTTACCTCCAAAAGTAACAAATTCTGGTAGTGTAAATGTAGTAGGCGATCAATTAGTATATCATGTTGGCGCTACAGGTGGCAGTGCATTTGTAGATTACTTATTTGATCATACATTACAAGGTGTGGTGGGTACTGAGATTACATTTAAATATGATGGTAGTGGTAATGCAAGTTTCATGAATCTACTTTACATGTATTCTGCTAATAACAATGCAACTGATATTGGAGGTTCTATTGCTTATTCATTTGCAGTAGGTGGTAGAAATGATCAATCAGATCATGTTGCTCATTTAAGAGTTAATAGAATGAATAATACAGCTGGAAGTGATGCAATTAGTTATAATGGTAGTTATATTTATATTAATAAAAATCAAACATATACGATGCGTGTGATTACAGATTATACAAATAAAATAAATCATCTTTACTTTAAAGGTGGAGATTTCAATAATGGTGAATTTGAATTTATTGGTACTTTTGGTTTCAGAAATGAATCAACTGTAACTAGAGTCCTTAGAACGGGTTCTGATAAAGCAAATTCAACTGGTTACATTGATCAAATTAAAGTTTACTCAGTAGAAAATTAAATAGTAAAAGAAGGTATTCAATTCATTTATAGAATTAAATACCTTCTTTTTTTATGTATTAAAACTTATGTGTACCATCACTTACTGATGTTTCAATAAATGATGGTTCATAACCAATAATTTCTTTGTATGATTCTAATACCTTTAAAGTTAAATCTTTTACTAGGTCTTTATTAACAATCGCAACACAACTACCACCAAAACCTGCACCAGTCATACGAGCACCAAGGGCACCATGTTTCATAAGAAGTGATTGTAGAGTATCAAGTTCAATACCTGTAACATCATAATCATTTTTTAAAGATTCATGAGATTGAATCATCAACTCTCCAAACATTTCTAAATTGTGGTTTATAAGTGCATTTGAAGCTTTAATTGTTCGGTCTTGTTCAGTAACAACATGTCGTACTCTTTTAAAAATTACATCGTCTAATAAATCTTTGATTTGTGGTAATATACTTGGTTTCAACTCACAAAGATTAGAAATTAAATAAATAGGTTTTAAGATACTTAATGCTTTTCTAGTTTCTTTATATCTTTCGTTATATTTTGAATCTGCCAAACCACGTTTTTTATTGGTATTTACAATAAGTAATCTATAGTCATTTAATTCTAAAGGTACATACTTATATTCTAAAGTGTTCGTATTTAACATAATGGCATGATTTTTTTTACCAGCAAGAACTGCAAATTGATCCATGATACCAGAATTTACACCAACAAAGTTATTCTCGGCATCTTGACCGATTAAAGCTTTATCTTCTAAGGAAATATTTAGATTAAACATATCATCTAACATGACAACAATTAAACTTTCTAGACTTGCAGAGGAGGATAATCCAGCACCATAAGGCATATTACCATGAATATACAAATCAAAACCATGAGTAATTTTATAACCTCTTTTATGGAGTGCAACTATGACACCTTTAATATAATCTGCCCAACTTACTAAAGGATCACGTTCAAGATTATCTAAACTAAATTGATACATTTTTCCAAATGAATGGGATGAAACATTTATGATATTATCATTTCTTTTGCCAATTATACCGTAAGTACCAATAGATAATGCACATGGAAAAACATAACCACCGTTGTAGTCGATATGTTCACCAATTAAATTCACACGTGCTGGTGAAAAATAGGTTAAACCATCCGTTCGATTAAATAATTGATAAAAATTAGTTATAAGTTGTTGTTTCATAATTTTACTCCATTAATGAATTTTATAAATGCATCATAATCTTTTTTTTTAAATACACCACAATCAATTAAAACATTTTCAAATACTTTACCGATTTCAAACTTTATGATTTCATCAAAATTATTTTGAGTAAATTCATATTTTTTCAAAAGAGAATCGAACCAAGTTTTATGAACCATAGATTTTTCAGGTAGAGGTATGTGATTAAAGTAATAATTTCTTAAATCATAAATTTCTTCAACTAATCTTGCTGGAAGTATAGCAAGACCAATTGCTTCAATTAAACCAATATTTTCCTTTTTTATATGATGTTTATCTTCATGGGGATGAAATATACCATTTGGATACATATCAGTTGTACGGTTATTTCGTAATACCAAATCAAGTTCATATAAACCGTTTTTAAATCTAGCTATAGGTGTAATTGTATTATGAGGTGTATGAAGAGTATTTGAGTAAATATTTAATTCAGGATTAGAATATGTTTTCCATGATTCCAGTATTTTGGTAGATAAATGAATCATATTTGCTTTATTTGTTGATTTTAATCTAATTGTTGATAATGGCCAATTAAGAAGATTAACATTTACATCACCATATTTTAATTCATATATGCTTTTTGCATCCTCAATTGGAAATTTATGACGCCCACCTTGATAATGTTCATGACTTAATATAGATCCACCAACAATGGGTAAATCAGCATTTGATCCAAAAAAATATGAATCAAATTGATCAACTAGTGATAAAAGATTTATAAATGTATCCTTAGAAATACGCATGGGTTCATGTTTTTCACTTAATACAATAGCATGTTCATTGTAGTAAATATAAGGTGAGTATTGAAAATACCATTTTTTATTTTCTATATTAAGTTCTAAAAGTCTATGTTGGTCTCTAGAATCTCTATTCATGTTACCGGAAAAACCTTCGTTTTCTTTACATAAAACACAAGGTGGGTAGTTTGATTGAATTGCTTTTGCTTGAGCTATAATTTCTTTTGGATCTTTTTCAGGCTTAGATAAATTGATTGTGATTTGAAGTTGTATATTTTTGGTCTTATAGTCAAAAGATATATTTTTTAATATACGATCAAAGCGAATATAATTTAATGATTTTGCATAGTTATATAAAAAGTTAGTTGCATCTTTACTAGATGTTTTTTTAATTAAATGAAACTTATTTTCTACAACGGATGGAAGTGATGCAAAAATGTTCATAATTTTTGCATCAAACAAATCTCTATTCGTTTTAAAGTCTTCAATTACATTATCTGATACTAATTGGTCTAAAATTGGTTTAAGTGCTTCTGAAGGATGATCAATTTTTATATAATCAATTTTATCCATACTTAAATCTAAATTAAGTAAATAATAAAGTTGGTTTTTTACATATGTATAATCTCTTTTTGAAATAACACCTTTTTTAATTTCATATTGGATTAAACTTTCAACGTTTGCTTTCATCAGTTAGGCTCCTTTGTTGATTTTCTAATAATTAATTTTGTTGGTATAACTACTTTTTGAGTGATATGTCTACCGTTTATTCGTTCTAAGAGTAGATTTAAAGCGGTTTTCCCCATGTGTTCTTGATAAACTTTGATTGTTGTTAGAGGGGGAATTGTATAAGCACTTTGAGTAATATCGTTGAAACCAATAATTGAAATATCATCAGGCACTTTTATACCACTTTCATATAAAGCATTTAAAACACCAATGGCCATTGCATCAGAAGCAACTAAATAAGCTTTTGCTAAATTCTTAGATTGTATTGCTGATTTCATAAGTTCGTATCCAGATTCAATACTAAATTTGCCAATATGAATTTTACTGTGATCTTTGTAGTGATTCTTAAAATATTGTTCGCGACGTTCACCTACTAATTTATTCATCGCATGTGTGTATTCTCTACCACCAATATAGCCTACATCAAATAAATTTAGTTTTTCTAAATAATTGATTGCTGAAGCATAAGCATTCTCAAAATCAATCACAACACTATCAAATACATTTGGATCAGGAGAAGAATCGACAAAAACAATATATTTATAATAAGTTTTAAAGAGTTTAATTTCTTCATCATCGAACTTACCTATAGCTATTGCTCCATCAAGTGGCATAATATCTTTTTTGATATCATCATAAAAAACTTTAACCAAAGTAATACCTAAATCATGTGCAGCTTTTTCAATACCTAATCTAATGGTTAAATAATATGTATCTTCTAATTCCTGGGTTCTTGTAAACCAGTGTAACATGGCTATTTTTAATGAATTATGTTTACGTTTACTTGTACCTTTATAATCTAATTTAGCTGCAGCTTCTATTACTGAACGTCTAGTTTCACTTGAAACTGAAAGTGTGGGATCTTGATTGATAATTCTTGATACTGTTGAAACGCTAACACCTGATACTTTAGCTACTTGTTTTAGTGTTGACATAAAAATCACTCCTTAATCATATTATATAACATAATACTAATTTTAGTAAAAGTTTAGTAAAATATGATAAAATTAAATAAAGGAGTAAAATGATATGGAAATAATTAAATTAAAAAACGATTTTCAAGAACTAACAATTTTAACAACTGGTGCAACAATCCATGAATGGATTTGCTTTAAAGAGAAAATAAATATCCTTATTTCTAATGAAGATTTATCAAACTATCAAATTACTGGTAAGGGATTTTTAAATCAAACAATTGGCAGAGTTGCAAATAGAATAAAAGATGGAAAATTCACCTTAAATAATAAAACATACCAATTAGCAAGAAATTTTGATGGTGGTCATCATGGTCATGGTGGACCCACAGGCTTTTATTTACGTGAGTTTGAAATAATTGAAAAAACAAATCATAAAGTTAAATTAAAATATGTTTCTAAACATTTAGAAGAAGGTTATCCTGGAACAGTAACACTATTTGTAACGTATGAAATAAAAGATATTGAAATGATCATCACATATGATGCAACAACCAGTTTGGATACAATTATGAGTATTACTAATCATGCACATTTTAACTTATCTACTGAGGATACAATATTGAATCATGAAGTGTTAATTAGTTCAAATAAAGTACTTGTGATTGATCAATATTTAGTACCAACAGGAAATTACATTCATGTTGAAAATACAAGTTTTGACCTTAGAAATTTTAAGAAATTAAAAGAAGTTTTATCTAGCAAAGAAGTTTTAAATATAACAAATGGGCTTGACCATGCCTATATATTTGGTAAGGATAAAAAAGTACACTTAAAATATAAAAATAGAAATTTAATAATTAAAACAACTTATCCCGGTGTACAAGTGTATTCAATGAATCATAATCTTAGTCAAAAACTATTAAACAACAGGATATTTAAAAAACATGCAGGTATTGCATTTGAACCCCAATATGAACCAAATGCCATAAATATACCTCATTTTAACCAACCCATCCTTAAAAGTAATGAGAAATATCACCATCAAATCATTTATAAAGTTTTTGAAGATTAGTAAGTACTGTCATCAATGTAATAATATATAAAAATATATAAGTGATTTTAATTAAGATAAGCCCCTAAATAAGGAGGTCCCAATAAGCCACTTCAAAAAGCATATTGGAACCTTCTTTTCTTTTTATAATTATTAAGATACATTTGATATTTTATACTCTATATATTTATAAGGTTGTATAATTACGCATTCATTTTTTATTGTGTCCCACTATATTTGGTCAGATTCCGTTACTATTTCAACACCCTTTATTCGTAACAACTTAAAAGCTTCATGTGTCATATTGATATTAAATTCATATATGTATATCATATATACATCAAAGGTATGATGGATGATTCAGAAAATCAAATATAAAATTATATATTAAAAGAAAAAATGAGGTTTATTACTGACTACTTAAGTACGCCAAAAAAATAGTAAAATAATCTAACTAAGGCATATGGGACAAATTTGTCATGTATAACGTCATAACTGATGTTATAATTTATAGGTTAATGAATGAATCTGATATATGTTTTACTTGTAAAATTATAATAAATAGTATAAAATATGATTATTCATTAAACGAACAATAAGGGATAGGTATTTATTTTGGTAAAAAAAGATTTTTTTAAACCAACTATAATCTATAAAGAGTACATGATTTTAAACTTAATAGAAAAAGATCCTAATATTACTCAAAGAGAAATCTCAACAGCAATTAACATTGCTGTTTCTATGGTTAATACATACATTGATATGTATGAAAAAGAAGGTTTGTTACAAAAAGAGCATATCTCAACTAAAACAGTAAGGTATCATATTACAAAAAAAGGTATTGAGCGAAGAAAGTTTTTGAATATAGGATATCTAGATAATGCACAAACAATATATGATTCAGCAAAAGAAAACATTGACGCATTTCTTTATAACCTATCAAAAAAAGGTTATAAAGATATTTTACTATATGGTGCAGGAGAAGTGGCTGAGATATTACTTCATACAATTACTTCTAAAAACTCACCAATTAATGTAATAGCAGTCATTGATGATAATCATAAAAAACAGCAAAAATATTTAGTTAATAAACAAATTATTTCATTTAAAGAGGCTATGAATTATAAACATGATGCGATATTAATATCGAGTTACGCAAATAATGAAATAATATATATGAACCTTGTTAATACGGGTTATGATAAAGATAAAATATTAAAATACTTTGATATCTAATCAAAAGGATGAAAAACATGAAAGAAAAAATATTACTAGCTTCACCTCATATGAGTAAAGAAGGTTATGAACAAGAATTTGTAAATGAGGCATTTAAAACAAACTGGATTGCACCACTTGGTCCTAACGTTGATAATTTTGAAAAAGAACTAGCTACTTTAGTAGGCATAAACCATGCAGCAGCGCTTGTTTCTGGTACTTCTGCAATACACCTTGCACTAAAGGCAGCGGGTGTTAAAGATGGTGACATCGTATTATGTCAGTCACTGACCTTTTCAGCATCTGCAAACCCTATTATGTATGAACGTGCAATACCAGTCTTTATAGACAGTGATTTGGATTCATGGAACATGAGTCCAATACACTTAGAAGAGGCTTTAATTAAGTATCCTAATGCGAAGGCAGTTATTGTAGTTCACTTATACGGGCTACCTGCAAAAATGGATGAGATCGTAAGTATCTGTAAAAAGTATAATGTAACACTTATTGAAGATGCTGCTGAATCATTAGGAACCACTTATAAGGGCAAATATACTGGTACTTTTGGTGATTATGGTATCTTTAGCTTCAATGGTAATAAAATCATTACAACTTCTGGTGGCGGCATGCTAGTATCAAACTACGAAGAAAGAGTCCAAAAGGCAAGATTCTGGGCTACTCAAGCTAGAGATAAGGCTAGACACTATCAACATAGTGATATAGGATTTAACTACCGTATGAGTAATGTAGTAGCCGGTATTGGTAGAGGACAACTTAAAGTGCTTAATGAAAGAGTCTTAAAAAAACGTGAGATTTACTTTATGTATAAAGAAGCCTTTAAAGATATCAAAGAAATTGAAATGATGCCATTAAACGATTTTGGATTTTCTAACTGCTGGTTATCTAGTATGACCATTAAGGGTACTATTACACCCTTAGATGTCATAGTAGCCTTAGAAAATGAAAATATAGAAGCAAGACCACTATGGAAGCCAATGCACTTACAACCTTTTTATGAAAAGTTTGATTATATTGGAGCAGCTGTTTCTGAAAAACTATTTAATACAGGGTTATGTTTACCAAGTGATACTAAAATGACAAAAGATCAGCAACAACGCGTAATTGATGTTATTAGGAGTTTATTTAAATGAAACGAAGAAGAACTTTTTATGAACTTATCATAAAAAGACCCATGGATTTTATATTAAGCTTGATTGCTATTATTGTACTATTACCAGTAATCATAATAGTAGCAATTTTGGTAAGAATAAAACTGGGAGGCCCAGTATTATTTACACAAAATCGTCCAGGTAAGAACGAAAAAATATTTAAACTTTATAAGTTTAGAACGATGACATCAGAAAAAGACAAAGATGGTAATCTACTACCTGATGAAGTACGCCTAACTAAGTTTGGAAAGTTCTTAAGATCAACATCCTTAGATGAGTTACCTGGCTTATTCAATATACTTAAAGGACATATGAGTATAGTAGGACCAAGACCTTTATTAGTACAATATTTACCGCTTTATAATGAAGAACAAAAGAAAAGACATTTAGTTAGACCTGGTTTAACAGGACTTGCACAGGTAAATGGTAGAAATGCTATTTCTTGGGATGAGAAATTTAAATATGATGTCAAATATGTTGAAAAGATAACCTTTATTGGTGATATTAAGATCATAATATTAACCGTGTTTAAGGTGATTAGAAGAAAAGATATTAATTCAAACACTTCTGCAACTATGGAATTTTTTGAGGGAAATTAAGATGAATAACTATAATATATTGATTTTAAGTGCTGGAAGAAGAGTAGAACTTATTCAAGCATTTAAAAAAGCTGCAAAAAAATTAAATATTAATAGTTCTATAATAGCAGCAGATATGTCAGGTTTAGCTCCTGCGCTCTATTTTGCTGATAAACATAAGTTAATTCCTGCAATAAGTGACATAAACTACATAGACAACTTGATTTCATTGTGTAACGAAGAAAATGTAAAACTTGTAGTACCCACAATAGACACAGAGTTATTAATTCTAGCTGAAAATAAACAAAGAATAGAATCTGAAACAAATGCTAAAGTTATGATATCTGATCTTAAGTTAATTCAAATGTGTAGAGACAAGATTAAGACCTCAGATGATTTATCCAATAATGGGTTCTTAGTACCTTACTTATACGGTGATCAGGATATCAAGCAAAATAAAGTTACATTTCCCTGCTTTATTAAACCAAAATCAGGTAGTTCAAGTATCAATGCGTTTAAAGTGAACAATGATAAGGAACTTGAACTATATAGAAAATTTATACCAGATTACATGTTACAAGAATATGTTGGAGGAGACGAGTACACTATTGATGTCTTTTTAGATTTTAACTCTAATCCAATTACTATAGTTCCAAGACTAAGGCTTGCAACTCGTTCCGGTGAAATATCTAAGGGATTGATTGTAAAACATAGAATTATAATAGACACAATTAAAAATATGATGGATAAATTTAAGTTCATAGGACATATAACGGTACAATTAAAAATTGACAAAGATATAAAATTTATCGAAATTAATCCTAGATTTGGTGGAGGTGCACCAATGAGCATAGCTGCTGGTGCAGACTCCTGTGAAAATCTGTATAGACTCTTAATGGGTGAACAACTGTCATATAATGAAGTTTATGAGGATGATGTATATTTCTTACGATATGATTCAAGCATTATGGTAAAAAAAGGCGAAATCATATTATGATTAAAGTAGTTATATTTGATTTAGATGATACTTTGATTGATGAAAGATCATTTGCATTTAGTGCATTTGTTGAAATTTCAGATGAACTTTCAAGAATAATAAATAAAACATCTAACAACATATATAAAGAATTAGTACAATTATATGAAGAGTACCCCAATCTAATATTCAATAGGATATTAGATGATAATAGTATTACTTATAATGAAGAATTAATAAGTGATTTAATATTAAAATATAGAAATCATAAACCAAATATTGAACTAAGTAGTGATGTGAAAGAGTTATTAGTGGATTTAAGAAATAAAGGTATCAAATTAGGTTTAATTACTGACGGATTTAAGACAACGCAACGCAATAAAGTTATAAGTTTAGAACTGGAAAAATACATTGATAAAATAGTTATTACTGATGAACTAGGTCCTAACAGAGAATTTTGGAAACCTAGTGAGAAACCGTATACTATTATTAAAGAATACTTTAATGTGGAGTATAACGAGATGGTTTATATTGGTGATAATATAAATAAAGACTTTATTGCACCCATTAAACTTGGAATGAAATATACACTGTATATTAATGAAAATAGTCATTATCAGAAGTTAGAGCAAAATAAATATTTAGGACAATCAATTAATGATTTAAATGAAGTGTTAAAATTAATTAGATAAGGATATGAAGACGATGTTTGATAAAACAATATTAGTCTTAACAATATTAAATATAGATTTCAATGTAAATAAATCATTATACAGTGATCTTTACTTTGAACTATCTAAAAATGCTAATGTTATTGTGTTGAGCTTAACTGACAATGACAATAAGGTTACAAAGTACTCTGAAAGCCTAGAAGTTCATAATATAAAAGTTAGTTCAACGTTTCAAAATTCAAAGATTAAAAAGGCAATAAATCTATTAAGATTAAATACTAAGTTACTTAGTTATATAAAGAAAAATTTGAAAGATAAGATTATTAATTTGGTCCTTTACAGTACACCACCAATTACATTAAATAAGTCTATAAAGTATATAAAGAACTACTACCATGCAAAGACTTACCTACTGCTAAAAGACATATTTCCTCAAAATGCAGTAGATTTGGGAATGTTCAGTAAAAAAGGACTTATACATAAGTACTTTAGATTAAAAGAAAAGAATGTATATAATCTATCAGACAATATCGGATGTATGTCAGAGGCAAATGTAAAGTATATATTAAATAACAACAATATTGATAAACAGAAAATAGAAATCAATCCAAACAGTATAGAAATCAAGCATATCCCTGAGATGAGTTCTCATCAAAAACAAGAAGTTTTGGATACTTATGGTATAGCAAAAGATAAATTTAAGATGATTTATGGTGGTAATCTAGGAGAACCACAAGGAATAGAATATATTCTCAAGGTTATTTTAGAAAATGAGAAATACAATAACTTTATTATCATTGTCGGTTCTGGTACACAAAGTAATAGAATCAAACAATTTATTGTTGATAATAATTTGCAGAATACAGTTTTTATTGATAAGTTGTCAAAAGATAAATTTGATCTTTTGCTTTCTGCTTGTGATGCGGGATTAATATTTTTGGATTCTAGATTTACGATTCCAAATTTCCCATCTAGGTTATTATCTTATCTTGAGTATTCTAAACCAGTAATTGCAGCTACAGATCTTAATACGGATGTTGGTAAAACAATCAAAAATGGTGGATTTGGGTATTGGTGTGAAAGTAATAAAACCGATGATTTCTTTAAGTTAATTAATAAAATTCAAGAAGAAAATTCAAATAATCAGCTTGGCAAAATAGGACGTGTTTTTTTAGAAAATCATTATAGCGTTAATAGCTCGGCTAAGTTAATTATAGAAAAAATTGAGGTGTAAAATGAGTGGTTTTAGTAAGAGTTTTAAGGGGAATATTTTGTTAGTGACTGGTGGAACTGGATCTTTTGGTAACGCAGTAGTTTCAAGATTTTTAAGTAGTGATATAAAAGAAATTAGAATTTTATCTCGTGATGAAAAAAAGCAAGAAGACATGAGAAAATTTTACAATAATGATAAACTTAAATTTTATATTGGAGATGTAAGAGACTACAACTCTATTGAAGGTGCTTTTATTGGTGTTGATTACGTATTTCACGCAGCAGCACTTAAACAAGTTCCTTCCTGTGAGTTTTATCCGATGGAGGCAGTAAAAACTAACGTTGTAGGCAGTGATAATGTTATTACTGCTGCAGTTAAAAATGGTGTAAAAAAAGCTATTTTCTTATCAACAGATAAAGCAGCATATCCAATTAACGCAATGGGTATGAGTAAAGCTATGATGGAAAAAAATGTTGTAGCAAGATCACGTCAATTAAGAGAAAACGATACTGTATTATGTCTTACAAGATATGGTAATGTTATGGCATCACGTGGTTCAGTAATTCCTTTGTTTTTAGATCAAATTGAACATAATAGACCGATTACCATTACAAACCCTGAAATGACTAGATTTATGATGACTTTAGAAGATGCTGTTGATCTAGTGCTTTACGCATTCAAACATGGTGAACAAGGAGATTTATTTGTTCAAAAGGCACCTGCAGCTACTATTGATGTACTAGCAAAAGCAGTATTAGATTTAAAGCAAAGTAATTTAGAACCAGTTTACATTGGTACACGACATGGAGAAAAACTCTATGAGGTATTAGTCACTAAAGAAGAGATGCAAAAAGCAATAGACCTTGAAGGCTTCTACAAGATACCAGCAGACAACAGAAATCTCAATTACGACAAGTTCACAGAAAAAGGTTCAAAAGCACTAGAACTAGCTGATTCATATCATTCACATAATACTGCTAGACTTGATGTTGAAGGTATGAAAAAATTACTATTAAAATTAGATTTATTTAAGTAGGATAAAAATGAACATATTAGTAACTGGGGCTAAAGGCTTCATCGGTAAAAACTTAATAGTTGAACTAAAAAACCAAAAATATGAGAACATCTATCTATACGATATAGATTCAACTGAATCAGAACTTGACCTATATTGTCAATCTGCTGATTTCATTTTTCATCTTGCTGGTGTCAATAGACCAAAAGATGAAAAAGAATTTGAATTAGGTAATTTTGGTTTTACTTCAACTTTACTAGATAAATTGAAGAAATATAATAATAAAGCACCAATCATGATATCTTCATCTATTCAAGCAGATTTAGATAATCCATATGGGAAAAGCAAAAAAGCAGGCGAAGAGTTATTATTTCAATATGGTAAAGAGACTGGTGCATCTGTTTTCGTTTACAGATTTCCAAATGTATTTGGTAAATGGTGTAGACCAAACTATAATAGTGCAGTAGCAACATTTTCTCATAATATTGCTAATAATCTTCCGATCACTGTAAATAACCCAGAACACTTAATGAATTTAATTTATATTGATGATGTGGTTAAAGAACTCATAAGTTGCTTAGAAAATAAACCTACAATAGAAGGTAAATACTGCAAAGTTTTACCAGTTTATGAAGTTAAACTTGGTAAAATTGCAGAACTTCTTTATGAATTTAAAGAATCAAGAATCAACAAATCTATACCAAATATGATGGATGGATTTACTAAGAAACTCTATTCTAATTACTTAAGTTACTTACCTAAAGATCAGTTTAGTTATGAACTTAAAATGAATAAGGATCACAGAGGATCCTTTACTGAATTTATTAAGACTATAGATAGAGGACAAGTATCTATTAATATATCTAAACCTGGAATAACCAAGGGAAACCATTGGCATCATACTAAAAATGAGAAATTTTTAGTAGTAAGTGGCCAAGGTGTGATTAGATTTAGAGATATAAACACTACTGAAGTTATAGAATATTTTGTAAGCGGTGATAAATTAGAGGTTGTGGATATCCCTCCTGGATATACACACAATATTGAAAATTTAGGAACTAGTGATATGGTGACAGTGATGTGGGCAAACGAAAAGTTTGACCCAAATAATCCTGATACCATTTTTGTGGAGGTTTAACATGAAGGTCTTACAAATAAATTCTGTATGCGGAACAGGTAGCACAGGACGTATAGTAACAGATTTGCACCATAAACTTATTGAACAGGGACATGAGAGTATAGTTGCATTTGGCCGTGGTGATGCTAAAAATATAGATGTTAAGAAAACAATTAAGATAGGTAATTCAATAAGTACTGCATTACACTTGATTAAATCAAGAATATTTGATAGTCATGGATTAGGATCTAAAATTTCAACATTCAACTTTATTAGAAAAATAAAAAAAGAAAAGTTTGATGTTATTCATTTACACAATGTTCATGGTTATTACCTAAACATAATAATACTATTCAAATTTTTATCTAAATTTAAGGGAAAAGTCATTTGGACATTTCATGATGCCTGGCCTTTTACTGGACATTCTGCATATTTTGATTACCCGCCAATAACTAGCTGGCGTGATGGCATTCATGATTGTATTGGTAAGTCAAATTATCCAAAGAGTATTTTTCTTGACAGAAGAATCCGCAATGGTAAAATTAAAAAAAAATATTTTAGTAGTGTGGATAGCATGACAATTGTTACTCCATCTAATTGGCTAAAAGAACTTGCTTCAAAATCGTTTTTTAATAAGTATGAAATCAAAGTGATTAATAATGGAATCAACCTATCAAGTTATAATTATAATAATAATGATGATGATTTAAATAAATCAAAAAATAGAAGGATTCTATTAGGTGTAGCATCTCCCTGGAGTAAGCGGAAAGGACTTGAAGTATTTTTAGAATTGAACAAATTAATTTCTGAAAAGTATCAAATTTTGTTGATAGGTTTATCTAAAAAACAAATAAAAAAAATACCTGATAATATTATTGCACTCCGAAAAACGAATAATATTCAAGAACTTGTCAGTCTCTATAATAAAGCATTTATATATATTAATCCCACATTTGAAGATAATTTTCCGACAACAAATATTGAGTCTATATCATGCGGTACTCCTGTGATAACTTTCAATACTGGAGGCAGTCCCGAAATTATTGATCAAAGTTGTGGTGTAATAACAAAGGAAAAGAATGCTGAGTCAATTCTAGAATCTATAAGAATTATTGAAAATATGGATTATGAAATAGTACAGAAAAATTCGATCATGAGGGCACAAAAACTATATTCTAAAGATGATAGATTTGCCGACTACATAAGGTTATACGAGTAAGAGGAAAATTAATATGAAAAAATTAAAAGTTATGACTGTTGTAGGCACTAGACCTGAAATCATTAGACTATCAGCTGTCATTAAAAAATTAAATGAATCAGAAGCTGTAGAACATGTACTAGTTCATACGGGTCAAAACTATGACTATGAACTTAACGAAGTGTTTTTTAAGGATTTCAATCTTAAAAAACCTGATTTCTTTTTAAATGCTGCAACTGGTACTGCAATTGAAACAATAGGTAACATTTTAATTAAAATGGATCCTATTTTAGAAGAAGTTAAACCGGATGCATTTTTAGTATTAGGAGATACTAATAGTTGCCTAACAGCTATTGCTGCAAAACGTCGTAAGATACCAATATTCCATATGGAAGCTGGTAATAGATGTTTTGATCAAAGAGTACCTGAAGAAACTAACAGAAAAATAGTAGACCATATTGCAGACATTAATTTACCTTATAGTTCAATTGCTAGAGAATACTTACTTAAAGAAGGAATACCTGCAGATAGAATCATTAAAACTGGTAGTCCTATGTTTGAAGTGTTAATGAGTAAGATAGATGAAATTAACAGTTCTGATGTATTGTCTAGATTAAATCTTGAAAAGGGTAAATACTTTTTAGTTTCTGCGCATAGAGAAGAAAATATCAATTCTAGTAATTTTGAAAAATTAGTTGATACCTTAAACACTATAGCAGAAACTTATAAACTGCCTGTTATTATTTCAACGCATCCTAGAACAAGAAAAATGATTGAATCAAAAGGTGTTACATTCCATCCTTTAGTACAAGCACTAAAACCATTAGGATTTATTGATTATAATAAACTTCAAATTGAGTCAAAAGCAGTTTTAAGTGACAGTGGAACAATTAGTGAAGAATCTTCAATACTAAAGTTTAGAGCACTAAATATTAGAGAAGCACATGAAAGACCTGAAGCTATGGAAGAAGGTGCGGTAATGATGGTAGGACTAAATAAAGATAGAATTATGCAAGGTTTAGTAGTACTTGAAAATCAATTTAATGATACCATTCGATATGTTGACGACTATTCTATGCCAAATGTATCAGAGAAAGTAATGAGAATTATTCTAGGTTATACTGATTATATTAATCAAAATGTATGGTATAGTGTGTCGGTGTGAAAGCATTACCTAAATATCTTATGCTTATATTAATTCATAATCAAAATAAAATATAGTAAAAAATGAAAGGATTCATAACTAGTTGATATTAATTAGTTAAGAATAGATTAAGATGACAAGGATAAAATTAAAAGACAAATTGATCATTTCAATTATCATATTATTTATGATTATTGTTAACACTCCCTATCTATACAGACAGTTACCAAGTGAAATTTTTGTCTTTATGACGTTTTTTGTTACTGTTATAATTATATTAAATAACATTAAACAAAAAATACCTCTAAAAATTATCTATCTAATCTTTCTCACTTCTGCTTGGATTTTATATCAATTATCGTATAAAGCAATAGGGCTATCTACAGCGAATATAGGAAACTATATTGATGTTATTGTATTTTATCTGTATCTTTTTTGGTATCTGTTATATATAAAGCTACTACCAAATTTTACTAAAAAGAAAATATTTACAATTTACTCTATAGTTATATTTATAAATTTAATTAGTAATATATATTTATCTTTTCAGCATCCAATAGGTAGCCTTCTAATCGATACTCCTGATGGAAACTACTTAAAACTTACAAACATAGGTGGTTTATCTTTTGCAACGAATATTATGATATTTAGTCTAGTTTATTTCGACAGGTTAATTAAACAAAGAGGAACCCTATTAATCAATTTAGGAGTCTATTTAGTATCTATATATTACCTTCTATTTGTTTCACAGCGAGCCACTCAGATGATATTTAGTTTACTCTATGTTGCTTTAATCACAAGTATATTTTTGATAAAAAAGAAAAATATCATGGTTTTTTTGATCACATTCCTAACGGTGATAATATTTGCGACTATATTTAACTCCTTTATACCACCGGAAAGATTATTATTAAGATTTGAAGATCTTATTGAATTTATTCAATCAGGATTTAAAGTCGAAAAAGATTCTACTTTTTACTTCCGGCTGTATTTAATACAAAATAGTCTTATAAATTACACTAGTACCATTAAAAATGTTATATTAGGCACAGGATTGCATTATTTCACAACTTGGGAAGAACAAGTCAATGCTGGGCTTGGATTACATTCTGAAGTGATTGACACACTGACAGTGTATGGGATTATCGGTTTCACATTATGCTTTACAATTGTTAAAAACTATTATAAAAAAATCTTAGATAATAAGAGCAAAGTTTTATTTCTATTCATAGTGTTTTATGCTATTTTTAACAAAATAGTATTTAGCATTATAGGAATGTCTATTTTTATAGTTATAAATATTTCCCAAAGTGAGGATTTAAATGAAGAAAACAGAACGTAAAATCGGGCTAGATCTACTAAAGGTTTTAGCAATGTTTTTTGTAACCATATTACATTATTTGTCTCATAGTGGGCTTCTAACTATTTTAGAATTTTCTGATTATAAGTATCATATATTTTGGTTTATTGAAGCAATGTCATATGTATCTGTGAATTTATTCATAATTGTTACATGTTATTTTTTCAAAGAAAATAAATTCAATTTCTATAAAACCCTAAGACTTATAATAGAAATGATTATGATATCTATATCAATCTCACTAATTTTAATTGTAATAGGCGTAGTTAAATTAGATATAAATGTAGTTGTAAAAAGTGTATTCCCATTTTTATCAAGGTCATATGGATTTATGACAAATTATATATTTTTTACAGTTATAGCTCCTTCAATAATCATGGGTATCGAGAGATTAAGTAGATACCAACATAAATTATTAATAATTATTGCCTTGTTTTTTTCAATAATTATACCAAGTATTGGAAATTTCGTCGATCCTCTTAGAGTATTATCTGGAGACTCTGTAGTTTGGTTCGCAATTATTTTAGTTTGTGTTAAATATATAGAAAAATATGATATAGAATTTTTTAATAAAAATTCTAAATATTTATTAGGTTTTATATTATTTTCAGTATTAACATATTTAACAAAAGTTATAATCCACTTATTGACAAGTTATTATTTTGGTATATCTATTGGTACATCTATATTTTACGGGAACAATAAAATCTTTATATTCTTAGCTTCGTTTTCATTATTTATGTATTTTAAAAATATATATATTGACTCCAAAGCAATTATTAAGTTAAGTAATCTCTCCACTATTGTATTGGGAGTATATCTAATTCAAGAACATTTTTTATTTAGGGATATTTTATGGATTGAAATAGTAAAACCCGTCTCTTATTATCAAGAACCGATAATTTATTTACACTTTATATTTTCAGTTTTAACAATCTTTATATTATCATGTGGGGTTTATTTTTTAGTAAAAATAATATCCAAGAGGGTAATAGATATAGTTTCAAAATCAAATATTATCAATGAGTTTAGTGAAAACATAAACCAAATAATCAATTATAGAGAGGAAAGATAGAATGTCAAAAATAACTATTGTAACAGGATTTTTTAATATAAAGAGAGATAATTGGCAGGGATTTGAACGCTCATCTGAAAAGTATGTTCAATATTTTTCTATGTGGGCGAGGATTAAAAATGACTTAATTGTGTATGTAGACTCAAGTGAGATTGCAGGAAGGGTTATGAATATAAGGGAAAGTTATGGCCTTCTTGATAGGACAAAAGTAGTAGTTATTGAAGATATTTGGTCAATTGATTCTATATTATATAATTCGATTAAGTTAGCTACAAATAACGATACACAAATCAAATTTAGGCTTAGGGCTAAAAATCCAGAATCTTGGAATGCTGATTATAATTATGTTATGTTGTTAAAGGAATGGACTGTTGTAAATGCAGTCGATAAATTTTCTATTAATGGAACAGTAGCATGGTTAGATTTTGGTTTCAATCATGGGGGAGCTCTGTTTACTAATGATGAGGAGTTTTCATTTGAATGGAGTCATGATTTTGAGGATAAAATCTACCTCTTTAATATTAAAGATTTAGATTCTCGACCTATTTTCGATATTATCAGATCTATGGATACATATATTATGGGACCAATCATTATAGCACCAGCAAAATTATGGGCAAAATTATGGGAAATGGTTAGATATAATATGATATGTTTAAATAATACTGGCTTAGTTGATGATGATCAGTCTATATTGTTGATGAGTTATAGATCTAATCCCAACCTATTTAAAGTAGTAAAATCAAATTGGTTTCTCCCTTTAAAGGAATTTGGAGGCTCACATTTAACTTGTAAGCCATCAATGAAAAAGAAGAAATTAATATCTAGAATAGGTCGATATATTAAAAAAACATTAAGGAATATTACTTATAGTTTTAAGCAATTTCTTGAAATGCAGAAAACTGATTTGTGAGGTTGAATTACAATGAGTAGATTAGATTATTCAATAAAAAACACAAAATACGCATTAATTGGACAAATAATCAGTCTATTGGTAAGTTTTATTACTAGAACTGTCTTTATCCAGTATTTAGGTAATGAATATTTAGGTGTCAGTGGAATATTATCAAACATAATGTCTATTATGTCTTTAGCTGAATTGGGGATAGGTGCTTCTATTATATATGGTTTATATTTACCTTTAAAGGAAAATGATCATGAAAAGATCAAGAGTTTAATAAAATTATATAAAATTACCTATAGAATTATTGCGATATTTATATTGTTACTAGGAATAGTCTTACTCCCTTTCATAAATCTGATTGTAAATGTTGACCAATCATTTGACAACCTTTCTTTCTACTTTATGCTATTTGTACTAAATACTAGTTTTTCATACTTATTAGCAGCAAAAAAGTCTCTGATCATGGCAGATCAAAAAAAGTATATAACAACTCTATATAAATATTCTTTTTACATTATTCTTAATCTAGTTCAAATTTTTATACTTGTAACATTTAAAGATTTTACACTATTTTTAGTTATGCAAATTTTATTTACGTTATTAGAAAATTACGTTGTATCAAAGAAAGCAAATAAACTATACCCCTATCTGCTTGATAGTGATGTTGATAAACTTAGCAATGAAGAAACTAAATTGATTTACAAAAATTCATTAGCTATGTTTGGTCATAAATTGGGGGGGATTGTAGTTGGTGCTACTGACAATTTATTAATCACACAATTCATAGGCATCACTCTAGTTGGAGTTTATTCTAACTACTTACTTGTTATTTCAGCATTTAATGTTTTTGGATCCTTATTTTTTACTTCTGTTATCTCAAGTATAGGCAATTTAGGAGCCGAAGAAAATAAGGAAAAATTGTTAAAAGTATTTTATAGGCTACTTTTTATTAATTTTATATATTATTCAATTAGTGCATTAGGTTTATTTTTACTTTTTAATGAGTTTATATTATTATGGATAGGTCCTGAATTTCTTATGAATAGATTTACAGTTTCTATTATTATTATCATATATTTTGTGAATGGTATGAGGAAAACCACTTTGTCATTTAGAGATGCCCTTGGTCTTTTTTGGCAAGATCGTTATAAACCTATTATAGAATCAATTATCAATTTATTAGCTTCTTTATTGCTAGTCTATTATATAGGGATAGATGGAATTTTTCTAGGCACACTGATATCACTATTAACAACATGTTTTTGGATTGAACCTTTGGTGTTATATAAATATTTCAATGTTAGTATAATTAATTATTTCAAAGTTTATTTTAAGTACGTTATCTTTCTCGTAATTAATGCATCTATACTTCTATTTGTAACCATGCTTTATCAAGATTTTAGTCAAATTTGGTATTTTATTATTTCATTCATAACAATCTTGTTTATCTATGCATGTAGCTTACTCATCATATTTAGAAAAAACGATAATTTTTTATTTTATTATAAAATTATTAAAGAGAAAATACTAAAAATAAAATGAACTAATTTAAGAATTAATTATATAACACATAGAAAGATCAATTGGTTATAAAACACCAATTGAAGTGTATTACTCAAAGTAAGAAATTCTTACTTAATGTGTCCACTTTAATGTACCAAAAGCCGACTTATAAAACATAATATGTAGATGAGTCTTAAACTCAAATCTACACTACATATTATACGAGAGGGATTATTATGAATAATATAAAAAAAGTAAAGATTTTAGTTGCGCATCCTGCCCAGCAGCATTCATATAAAACAGCAGAAGCCCTAAAAATCAAGGGATATGATGTGAAATATGCCACTACCGTTTATAATAAGAAAAGATCCTGGACAAAATTTTTTATGAACTACATCAAAGGTGAAAATAAAATAAGAGCATATAATAGAAGGAGTTCAATATTGGATGATGACGATGTAATCCAATTTAGTGAAATTAACTCGTTATTATTGCTTTTACTTAGAAGGGTCGATAAAAAGAAAAAAATATATCATAAATACTATGGTAGAGTTGTAGATAATTTTAATAAGAAATTGGCAAGGTATATAATCAGGAATAAGTATGATATTGTTATTTCGTTTGACATTAACTCAGAAAAATTATTTACTATATTAGAAAAAAAAGCACCTAATATTATAAGAATCCTTGATATGTCAGCGCCAAATTTAGTTTTTATGGATTCTATTTTTAGGGAAGAATTAAATAGTAATCCTTTATCTTCTGCTGATTTATTAAGAGATTTCAATAGGAGAGATTACAAGACAAACATTGAAAAATCTAAAAAAGAGATAGATTTGGCACACTACTTTTTAGTCGCCTCTAAATTTACAAATGAATCACTAATGTTTAGTGGTGTTAAGGAATCTAAAATATATCAATGTACATATGGTATTGATGTTAACAAATTTACACCTGGGAAATTACAAAATACTGATCGACTAAGGTGTACGTTTATGGGGGCAATTACTGCTAAGAAGGGTTGCAGCTACCTTTTTGAAGCGATTACTATGTTAAAAGAGGAATCGATTCAGTTTAATATAATTGGTGGCTATAATAAAAATGACTATTACTACAAGAATTTTCAAGATATATGCAATTTTACAGGACACATTCTTAAAGATAAAGTTATAGAGTATTTACAAGATACTGACGTATTTATTTTCCCATCCTTAGCAGATGGATTTGGATTTGCCGCCTTAGAAGCTCTGTCATGCGGTGTTCCTGTAATTGTATCAAGTAATGCTGGCATTAGTGACATTATTATTGATGAATTTAATGGTTTTAAAATTGAAAGTCGAAGTTCTAAGGAAATAGAAAAAAAAATACGATGGTTTAATAAAAACTTAGATAAATTACCTCAAATGAAAATTAATGCTCGGAAATCAGCAATTGAAATGACCTGGGAAAAGTATGGAAAAGACATAGATAATGCAATCAACGATATCTTATCTAAAAAAATATAAAAGGGGGCAGGGAGGTTAAGATGGATTTTGAACTTAGACGAATTCAATTATGTCAACTTGATTTAGCATTAGAAGTAAAAAGAATATGTGAAAAATATGAAATTAAATATTTTCTAATTGGAGGCACATTACTTGGTGCTGTTCGTCACGGAGGTTTTATACCGTGGGATGATGATTTAGACATAGGGATGCTTAGGAATGATTATGATAGATTTATTAATATTGCTAAAGAAGAATTAAATAAAGAATATTTCTTACAGACTAATCAAACTGATAGGCATTATGGTTTTGGATTTGCAAAAATTAAAATAAATAACACTATTTTTCTGGAAGAAATTACAAGAAAAAATAATACACACAAAGGAATATTTATTGATATATTCCCATTTGATAATATGCCAGATAATATAAAACAACAAAAGTGGCATAGCATCAAAGTGAGGTTATACAGGCACTTATTACTAATTAAATGTCGTTATTTGTCTTCTGATAAGAACAAAAAGTATAAACAAATTATAATGAATATAGTTAGTGTACCACTATTATTTATTACCAAGAAATTTTTAGTGAGAAAGTTGGTTCGTGAGGAAACAAGATATAATAATAAAAAGACTATAAACAAAATTAATCTTGAAGGATCATATAAATATAGAGAGCATATTGCTGCTAAACTGTTAGATAACAACCTGAGTACTATTAATTTTGAAAACATTTCTTTTTATACACCTAATTCTCCTGAATTATATCTTAAAAATTTGTATGGTGACTATCTAAAGTTACCACCTATTGATAAAAGACAAAATAGACATGGGATAGTAAAAATCGATTTTGGTAATTATGTAATTCGAAATAAAAATCTTAAAAGTAGTGATTACATTCTAGAAGATTCAACTAAAATTTAGATAAAGGAAAAAGGTCATAAAATTGAAAAAAGTATTAACCTATGGAACATTTGATTTGCTTCATGTTGGTCACATCAACTTATTAAGACGTGCAAGTGAATTAGGAGATTATTTAGTTGTAGGAATCTCAACGGATGAGTTTAATATAAAAAAAGGAAAGAAGAGTATATACACTTTTAATGAAAGAAAAACCATACTTGAATCTATTAAATATGTCAATGAGATAATAGCCGAAACAACTTGGGAGCAAAAGGTAAATGATGTAAAAAAGCACAGTATAGATATTTTTGTAATTGGTGATGATTGGACTGGAAAATTTGATTTTTTAAAAGAATATTGTGAAGTTATTTATTTAGCACGAACTCCAGATATATCTACTACTGAAACTAAAGAGAATATAAAAAAACCATAGTTATGCCTTATCAATACTTAGATATTTGGAGGAAGAATGAAAAAATACTTTGGAACAGACGGAATACGCGGTATCGCATTTGAAAAATTAAATTCAAAAGTAGCATTTAAATTAGGTCAAGCCATTGCTAAGAAGTTTAATCCTAATGAAATCATAATTGGTCAAGACACTAGACTATCTTCAAACATGCTTGCTTATGGTGTTGCATATGGTGCAGCACTAGCTGGAGTAAATGTAAAAATAGCAGGTGTTGTTTCAACACCTATGATTGCTTATTACTCTAAAGTCAAAGATATCATAGGAGTTATGATCACTGCATCTCATAACCCTTATACTGATAATGGGATTAAGGTCATCAAATCAGGATATAAGATGCTTGATGAAGAAGAACTTAATTTAGAAACCTATATTGATGATAATGAGGTTTTATCTTCATCTAAACTGGGTGCAATTGAAATTACTCACGATGTAGAAGATATTTATATAAGTGTCTATGAAGATTTAAATATTCCTAAAACATCAATGAAAATTACCTACGACTCTGCAAATGGTGCTAACTATCTTATATCTAAAAAGGTTATAGAGTCTTTTGCATCACATACTTATCAAATAGGCAATACACCAGATGGCTTAAATATAAACCTAAATGTTGGCTCAACTCATTTAGATGCTATTATAAATGCTGTTAAAAATAACGGGTCAGATATTGGACTATCTTTTGATGGTGATGGAGATCGTATACTAGTCATAGATAAAGATGGCATAACCTATGATGGAGACTATATAGTCTACATCATAGCTAAGTATTTAAAATCTAAAGGAAAACTAAAAAAAGATACAGTAGTCTTAACTCAAATGAGTAATCCTGGAATGTTAAATGCATTTAAAACACTAGGTATCAAAGTACTTCAAACTCCAGTAGGAGATAAATATGTATCTGAAGAAATTATGAATCACGATTTAAGTATTGGTGGAGAAAATTCAGGTCATATCATCATAAATGACTTACTACCTTCTGGGGATGGTTTATTTGCTGGTGTTTATATACTAAAAATCTTAGAAGAGCATAAAACATCACTAAAAGATTATACAAAAGAAGTAGTGATGTATCCTCAAAAGATGGTTAATATTAAAAATGTCAATAAAGAAGTCTTAAAGGATCAAAGAATCATTGATTTAGTTTCTATGGTAAGAAATAAATTACCAGAAGGATCACTTCTTTTAGTTCGTCCTAGTGGCACGGAACCCCTAATACGTGTTACAATAAGTTGCCAAGATTTATCAGAGTTAGATAAATATATGAGCCTTTTAGTAAATGAAATAGAAATCTTAGGGAGATTAGTAGAATGAAAAAATATGCACTTGTTCTTGCTGCTGGTAAGGGCACAAGAATGAAAACAGATATACCGAAAGTTGCGTTTCCTATTTTAAGAAAACCAATGATTGAGTATATTGTAGAAAACATTGAAAAATCAGTTGTTGATGACATATACCTTGTTTTAGGCTACAAACGCGAAGTTGTAGAAGATATTCTTAAAAACAGAGCTAAATATGTCTACCAGGAAGAACAACTAGGTACAGGACATGCTGCCATGCAAGCATCTGCTGTTCTAGAAAAACTAGACGGTAATACATTTATTATGCCAGGAGATGTTCCTTTAATATGGTATAAATCAATTAATCGAATGTTTACTCTACATGAAGAAAGTAATAATGACCTAACTGTAGTTACAGCTCATTATGATGATCCAGAAGGATACGGCAGAATCATACGTAATGAACATGGTATGATTGAGCGTATTATAGAAGAACGTGATGCAACAGATGAACAAAAAGAGATTAAAGAAGTAAATACTGGAATTTATATTGTAAACAATAAAAAGTTCTTTTCACTACTTAAAAAATTAGGTAATAAGAACGCTAAAGGTGAATACTATATTACTGATATGGTAGAACTTATGAATAAGAAATACAAAGTAGGTTCTTACTTAATTAAAAATAACTCTATAGCAATGGGTGTCAATGATTTATATGGAATATCTAAAGCTGAAAAATATTTAAGAGAATATATTAATAAAGAACATATGATCAATGGGGTATCCATGATTAACCCTGAAACAATTACAATTGGACATAACGTCATCATTGAACCAGGGGTTACAATTAACCCAAATACTACTATCACAGGTAAAACCTACATTAGAACAGGGGCAATCATTGGACCAAATACTGAAGTACATAACTCTCAAATATTTGAAAATGTCGTCATAAAACATAGTTTAATATACGATAGTATCGTTCGTGAAGAAACAACTGTTGGACCATTTGCCCACCTAAGAGATCATGCAGATATTGGAAGTCATAACCGTATTGGTAACTTTGTTGAAGTTAAAAAATCTAGTACAGGTCATGATACTAAAGCCAGTCATCTTGCATATATTGGTGATGCTACAATTGGTAGTGGTGTTAACTTTGGTTGTGGATCTATTACTGTAAACTATGATGGTATAAATAAACATCCTACAATTATTGGTGATAATGTATTTATTGGATGTAATACAAATATGGTAGCACCACTTAAAATTGGAAATAATGTCTTTATTGCTGCAGGATCTACAGTAACTAAAGATATTCCTGAAAATGGATTTGCTATTGCAAGATCTCGTCAAGTAACTAAAGAAGATTATTCAAAATATTTAATTAAACCAAAAGAAAAGAAAACTGAATAATTTTATAAATTAAAACAAACATCGTTCAATTAGCTTTATGTACATTATTGAACGATGTTTCTTTATAAAATTTGAAGTTTATATTGAAACATAAAGTATTTATAAATTTAGCTTTATTTACTGTCAATGTTAAAAATAGAAAGAGACAAGATTATGAAAACATTTAAGAAAATATTTAAAATTTCATTTTATATTTTATCAGCAATTATTTTTATTATATTCATAACTTTAAGTCTTTTTGCATGGAATGCATCTAAACCATTAAGTGAAATGTATGATGAAATAGATAGACTAAATAAAGAATCTATATATATTACTGAAGCATATGATAGTCATAATTTAGTTGTTAATAATCCTAAAGCCCAAATTATAATCATTCCAGGTGGATTAGTCACATCTGAAAGTTATTTATATTTAGCTTATAGCCTTGCTATAGAAGGCTATAATGTAACGGTATCTAAAGCATTGTTTCATCTTGCAATACTAACTCCTAATTATGCATCAAGATTCTTATCAAATACATTACCTAATATTATAATCGGTCACTCACTTGGTGGTACGGTAGGTGGCTTTATAGCATCTAGTCATCATAAAGTAGATCATCTTATATTACTTGCAAGTTATACAACAAAACCAATTAATAATGCATCTGTTTTATTAATTACAGCAGAAAATGATCTTGTAATTAATCAGGATGCATTTAATAATAGTTTAAGCAATTATGAAAATTATGAAAGAGTTGACATAGATGGTGGTAACCACGCTGGGTTTGGTTATTATGGAAAACAATCTGGTGATGGGATAGCACTTATTACAATTAATGCACAACAAAATCAAACGCTACAAATTATCAAAGATTATTTAGAAAATCATTTATAGAAATTAATAACTTTAGTTATAAAAATTCTATAAAATAAAAAAAGATGGTCGCTCTAAAGTAGAACAACCATCTAATCATATATTAAATTTAACTTAAAACACACCTTTTATAAATTAGGGTACAGATTAAATTCAGATGTTTTATAATATATATCTATTTTAGTAGATAATCTAGTAGTTTTCTTGCAGCCTCTTGTGGTCCTTTTTGTTCATAACCATCAATTGCTAATTTTGTATATATTACCCCAACTGGAATATTATTTTCTTTTAGTTTTCTAAAGTAGTAATCAATTAATGGTTTAGTTTCATTTTCATGTTGAACAGGTCCAAATGGGTTTGCAAAAAATGTTTTAGTCATACCTACTTCACTTGTAGTACCTTTAGCTTTTCTTTTACCTTCTTCAAATACTAAGGCAGCATTATCAATAGTATCAAAAATTTCTAGTCCTGATTTTTCCTCATCATAGTTATTGGCATATAATAATAAATCTACTTTATGATCTTTCATGATAAATCCATAATCAGCAGCAGGTAGTACAACTCTAGCATTTGTTTTATTTGGGTTTAAAAATACAGCTCTATCGATTTGTTTATAGGCATAGCCTTGATCTAAATCATCTAATCTTACAAAAGCTCCAATTTCTGTACCATATGAAATGACTTTATTATCAATGATTTCAAAGGTGCCCATATCATCATAAATAATTTCAATAGATGTGACTTTTCCTTCGCCAACAACTCTTAATGATTCTATGGTTTCAGACTTACCAGCACCACTATCGCCAATTATAACAACATTTTTTGATTTACCACCTTTAAGTTGAAGTTTAAACATAGCTCCATGAATTGGTAGTTTCTTTTCATGTATCATTTTTACGTTGTGTAATGTTAAAAGCATTTTTTTAACATAACCAAAGTAATCATTCTTATCATTTAAACTCACAAACCCGGCATATATATCATTTTCTTTATCATGATAGTATGTGCCATCATATATTTCTTCACTAATACCATAAACATAGATTAGATCAGGCTTTTTATCTTTATATTCTTCAAAGGATGCCATTTCAAAAAGGGATCCTAATGTGACTGCATATTTCATAAACTTATTATGAATATAAGCATAAGTAAGGTAAGGTCCAACTTTAATTGCAACAACAACAAAATCATTTTTATTAATTGAAATATTTTTAAGTGGGTTTTCATTAACAGGTTTAAATAAACCCGTTCTTGTATTAGATTTAGAATAAATCATTAAAGGTGGTGTAATTACTATACCGGTTGCAAATCTATTATCAGTAAGTTTTGTATAAGGACTATTAAATGTCCACGGATTACTTACTAATGAAATGTTTGCTTGAGTACCTGCAGGTAATTGTCTAATCAAATGATAATTTCTATCCATAATCTTTTCAGTAATTGTTCTATATAAATTAAGTACTAAGTTAGAAAAACCTTCGGTTGTATTAATCAGTCTTTTATTCATTGATTTATCATCATCATGTCTTGTACGACTTAAAAAACCGTAACGCTCTAATCTTCTCCAGTAGTTATAAAAATCTTCTGTAAATAAGAAGAAGTGGTATCTGTTTAGTTTATGGCTTAAAGCATCAAGTAAATTGACAACTTCCTCATATGGCCATACAAGTAGTGCTTTATAAATACGGATTAAATCCGGTTGTTTAATTCGTAAAATCCATTTATAATCAGGATTTTCTAATCTTTTAACAGAGTTTAAATAACGTCTTAATATTAATTGAAAAGGTTTTGAAGATAATATGTCTGCTTCAGAATTACAAGGAATTCGGTTAAATTGTAAAATAAATGAATTGTCATCAAAAAAATAATTTTTCATGAAGTACCTCCTTAAATAGGTATCTATCTTATTTCTAAATTATAACATATTTGGGCATAATATTAGTAATATAGGACTGAAATGTTATAATGGTTAAAGTATAAATAAAGGATTTGAGTATATGAAATTAACTTTGCAAGAACTAACTGGCTTAAGACAAATGATTGTAGAAACATCTAATAAAGTATTAAATAAATATAAACTTGATAATCAAAATTTGTTACCAAATTTTGATTCTATCTTTATTGGCGATTCTATGATTGAATACTTTGATTTAAATAAGTATTTACATGAATTAAATGCAATTAATAGAGGTATTGCTGGTGCAACCACAAAACTTATTAAAGATAATTTAGATACGATATTTGGACCAATAGAACCTAAATATATTTATATATCAATCGGATCAAATGATCTTGTATTATTAAATGCAAGCGTTGATGAGGCATACCAAAACATCACGGAATTAATTGAAATAATAAATAAAAAATATCCTAATGCTTTAATCAATTACTTATCAACTACACCAGTTGTAAGTATAGATCATAAATTATATAAAAAAATATACATTGGTGGTAGAACCAATGGTCAGTTAAAAGCACTTAATTATAAAGTAAGTACTTATGCAACATTAAATAATATAAACTATCTACATATGTTTGATGAATTATTAGATGAAGATAAGTTTTTATCATCAGAATTTACTATGGATGGTATTCATTTAAATCATCAAGGATATCAGATATACTCAAAAATAATACAAAAATACTTAAAATAAATAAAAGTCATTTTAAAAAAAGTGTACAAGACAATAATTATAATGAAATATTAATTATTAGTTAGAGATGTGCACTTTTTTCTTTTATAGTGATTTTTTTGAAAAAAGTGCAACTTATCAACCTATATGACGGTATTTGGGACAAATTTGTCACATATATTAGTAAATGTTAGTGCTATCATAAACTTAAAGAGTCTAGTATTTTTTAAGATTCTTTAGAAAAATTTAACATTTTGTTATTTATGGGGATAAGTAGCACACAAAAGATTTTCATATTTGAGTGAAAACATTCAATGGAAGCTAATATCTTCCTTAATTGCTTAATTTATAGCTATCTTTGTATCATAGCTATGAATATTGGGGGAAGCATTTAAGGGAGATACTAGGTTTTTTTATTTATATAAAGTAAATATATAAACTTTTTACTTAAGTATAACCTATATATTTTAAAATATAATAGTTTTTATATGATAAGATAAATTATACTAGATGAGCTATTTAAACCTAATAAATTCATACTTTAATGAGATTGAGGTAAATGTCTTATGTATTCAAGTATTGATATAATAAAGGCGCTAGATAAAATTAGAACTAAAAATAAATTGACAATTCAAGAATTTGTATCTGGCGTTATGTCCCGTAAAAAATATACTAGAATTTCTAATAATGAAGCAGATATTACATTATTAGAAGTATCTAAACTTTTATCAAAGGTTGGTATTCCTTTACAAGAGTTTGCTATATTTACTGCAAATATTATAGAAACAGCAAACCATAATGAGACCTCTTTTTATATGTCATGCATCCATGGTAATTACGAGACTGCCTATAAACAACACCTTCCTAATTTTAATTTAAATAACTTAAAAACTACCTTAGGTAATAAAGCCGTACATGCAATTTATGAACTTATGCAATATAAACTAAACTTTCAAAGTCTACAAGAATCAAGTCATAAATTAAGAATGAAAATGGATTTGAAAGAGTTAATAAAAGATAAAATTTTAACAGATAGTACAATTGGTGCCTTATATGCTTATGTACATTTAGGAACCGATATAGAAAGAAGACAAATTTCAAAATATTTATATGATGCTATTTTTGATAGTTCATATAAATACTATCTACTATTTAATGAAATATCTAGAAGTATCTTGCAAATAACTGCAATTTTATCATTAACTTTACTTAGTGATATTAAAAAAGAAGAAATAAAAACATTAGAGTCTATTATTAAATATACATTTGAGTTTCATACAAGATCGAGATTATCAATTATGGACTATAACATTTTTAAAGTATTAAATGATTTTCAAAATAAAAACAATTTATTAAATGAGTATATTGTTTATTACTATATAAGTTCATATATTACAATCTATCAAAAAGAAGATGTTGAACCATTTATAATGGTCAAAGAAGATGACTTAAATATTTATAAAAAGTATTTAAAAGATTCATCCTTTACAAGTGGAAGAATGTATGAAAGGTTGTTGTCTGATGATAAAATATGGTAGTTTTTATAAAGTATTAGATGAATTAAGAATTGCTAAAAATATGACAATTTCTGAGATTACAGACGGTATTATTTCTGAAAGAACCTACCTTAGACTTATGAAAGATGATAGTAAGGTAAACTTTACCACATTAAGTAAATTACTTTCTAAACTTGATATCAACGTTCCACAATTTCTACAATTTTTAATTCACCATAATAAAAAAGATAATGGCATCGCTCGTTTCCTTATCCGTGTACATGTTGGACATTTCACAGATATAAAACCGATTTATGAAGAGATGAAATCATTTAAATCTGATAGTGAAATTGAAATGTGTGTAGTAAGTGCAATGATGCTTATTTATTTATTTATGATAGATGAATTAAGCTTAGAAAATCTACAAGCCGAATATAAGAAGATATTAAAAATACTTGATACGTATAATCAAAATAATATGATTATTATATATTTAAAACTGCTTTATCAAGTACATTTTAAAGATGATTTAATCATTGATATTAAAACCTATACTCAAATACTTTCTGAATATAAATCTACACTTTCAATTCTTTATTATATTTTAAGTTTAGATATTATGCTACTTTATGTATCTGAGAATAAATTACTTGAATTACCAGATTATGAAAAGTTACTTAATATTTATAAATTATATTATCCATCATTTAATATGAAAAATTTAGAATTTAATCTAGAAAGCTATACAGCTTATTATTATCAACTTAAAAATGATTATAAAATGAGGGATGATTACTTATTTAAAAGTATTAATAATGCTTTTGTAGTTATGAGTCCACATTTACATAGTAAATATAAAAGTGTTATCGAAACGACATTTAACATAAAAATAGATGAATTTTTAGATAGTTATCTTGAAAAAATGACTACAAAAATAGAAATTAAATAAATATAAATAAAAGCTCACACTTTATCAAATGAAGTGTGAGCTTTTTTAAAGATTATAAATAATAGTGACTTCGTTTTATTAACTATACTTCTAATATTATTTTTTTCTATTGAGTAAAGATTTTATTTGTTCATCAAATAAGGTGTTATTAAGTTTGAGTTCACTAAATAATTCACTTAATAAATTTGAATAACTCATCAATAATTCTTTTGATTTATCAAGACCAATTAATGAAACATAAGTAGGTTTATTTCTAATATCATCGGATTTAGATTTACCAAATTCTTCTATAGTTAAAGTGTGTTCTAATATATCATCTTGGATTTGATAAATTAGACCAATATAGTAACCTAACTGTTCAAATTTATCAATTTTGCTTGGAGCTGCAATAGCTGAGGCAATCATTAAAGATGCTTGAATGAGGTTAGATGTTTTAAGTTCATACATCTTATTTAAGTGATTAATATCAATTTGTTTATTTTCAGATTCGATATCATAGATTTGTCCTAGAACCATACCTGTGCTTCCGGATTTTTTAGAAAGTATTTCTATAATTTTTGATTTTAGATCTCCTGATAAAACTTTTGAGTTCGCTACAAGATAAAAACTATCAGTTAATAATGCATCACCTGCTAAAATTGCTGTTGCCTCATCAAATTTGATATGAACTGTTGGTTTACCACGTCTTAAGGTATCATCATCCATAGCCGGTAAATCATCATGTATGAGTGAATAGGTATGAATAAGTTCAACCGCACATAATACATCTAAATAAGGTGTTGGATCGATGTTTTTTGATTGAAGTAGTGAAATAGCAAGTAGTGGACGAACTCTTTTACCATCACCTAATAAAGCATAGAAGATAGCCTCTTTTAGTTTTCCTTCAGGTAAGGTGTTTATATAGTCATTTAATGTTTTATTAATAAGTGATGTCATAAATTATTTTAAACCTTTCAATTATTATTGTTTTACTCCTATTTATCTAAAACTTTTTTATATCCACCACTACCATAATGTACACAAGTAGATACCCTACTTAATGTAGTTGAACTAATTTTAGTTAATTCGGTAATTTGTTCATAGGTTTTACCTTCTAATAGAAGTTTTGCAGCACTTAATCTTTGAGCCATTGCCTCAAGTTCTTTAATTGTACAAAGATCTTCGAAAAATGCATAAGCATCTTCAAGTGTTTCTAGTTTTAAAATTGATTCAAATAACATATCATTTTGTTTACTTTTTAATTTAGACATTTTAATTAACCTCAACTATTCGTTTCTATCAAATATTTCTTCAATTTCCTTAATATCTTTGATATCTTTATCTAGAATGATACTTGAATTTCTCATAAAAAGCAATCTATCCGATACGAGTCTAGCAAATCTTAAGTCATGGGTTACAATTAAAATGCCTATTTTACTTTTTTTAAGTTTTAAGATGATGTCTACTAAATCATTTACTGAAATTAAATCGAGTGCAGATGTTGGTTCATCAAATAACAATATTTTAGGATTTGTTGCAAGCGCACGTGCAATAGCAACCCTTTGACGTTGTCCACCTGATAATGTAATCGGGTAACTTTCTATTTTATCTTCCAAATTAACTAACTTTAATAAATAATTTGTTTGTCGTTCTAAAAAATATTTATTTTTTTTATGAACAAGTTTAGGTGCAAGTTCAAGATTTTGTTTCACATTTAAATTATCAAATAAAGCAAAATCTTGAAATATAAAACCAATTTTACTTAATAGATTTTGTTTAACTTTTTTGTTTTGTTTAAATAAAGATACATCATCTATAAAAACCTCACCAGAATCAAGAGACTCTAAACCATTAATTAATTTAAGTAAAGTACTTTTACCAGAACCAGAAGGTCCAATTATACTTAATACCTCACCCTTATCTAGATTAAAGGATACATCATTTACAGCATGCATTTGATTATATTTTTTATTTAAGTTTTTAGTAGTAAGTAACATTTATTTAACCCCATAATATTTAGCATATTTCTTTTCTAACTTTTTAAAAATTAAAACAATGATATAAGTCAATAATAAATAAATAGCTGCAGCAACAAAGTAAGCATCCACTCTAAAATCTCTATTAACTAGCTCTCTGGTATTTCTTAGAATATCAGAAATTGCTACAGCACTTAAAAGTGCTGTATCTTTAATTAAAGTAATCAGTTCATTGACAACACTTGGTAGTGTCTTATGAAGTGTTTGAGGTATGATAATATGTCTATATCTTTGATAAGGACTGAGTGATAATGAAATAGATGCATCATATTGATTTTTAGATATTGAATCCATGCCACCTCTAAATATTTCTATAAAGTAGGCTGTGTAATTAATTATAAATGTGAATATTGCACCATATAACTCATCAAATAAAAAGAGGCTTCCAAACATAATAGGTAAACCGTATATAACAAAAAAAAGTTGTAGTAGAAGTGGAGTTCCTCGAATAATCCATGTATAAAAATTGATTGTACGTTTAACTATCTTTATACTAGATCTTCTAATGACTGCAAAAAGTAATCCTAATGGTATAGAAAGTAGAGTAAAACTAAAGACTAGAAGGGTTGTTTTAGACCCTTCTAGTATATATTTTAAAATATCTATATAATTCATTAGCCTCTAATAAATAGATCCACACCAAAGTATTTAATAGATATTGGTTGAATCAATCCTTCTTCATATAGTTCATCTAAAATAGAATCAATTTTTTCTTGAAGTTTAACATCGCCTTTTCTAAAACCTATACCATAAGTTTCATTACCAATTTTTTCATCACTAATTTGGTAGGTGTTATTTGTATCTTTCATGACAACATATCTTGCATAAATCTCATCAACAATGACAGCATCTACTTGACCTGCATTTAATGATAGGACTGCATCATTTGAAGTTGTATATTTTTTAATTTCTTTAACAGTTGATGTAATTGCTTCATTTTTAGATGTTGCAATATCAGCAGAAGAACTATTTTCTAATCCAATATTTTTATTCTCTAGATCACTAATAGAATTAATTCCAGAATTGAGTTTAGATAAAATAATTAAGTTATTATCAAAATATGGTTTAGAAAATTGCATTTCTAATTTTCTTTCATCGGTAATAGTTAAACCATTCCATATGGCATCAATACGTCTAGAATCAAGTTCTACGACCTTTGCATCCCAGTCGATATATTTAAACTTTAATTTTATATCCATACGTTCAAAGACCAATTTTGCAACCTCTATGTCAAATCCACTAGGATTACCATCTAAATTATAGCCCATCGGTGGAAAATCAGTAAAACCCAAGATAAACTCATCTTGGGTTTCAATATATTCTAAATCTGTTAGGGTATTGCCACAAGCACTTAAGATTATGCTTGTAAGTATGACTGATGCAATTATAATTATTTTTTTCATTGTTAAATACTTCCTTTTTTTAATAAATTTATAATCATTATACTTTAATACTCTAGTGTAGTAAAGTATCAAGTATATGAAAATGTTTTCATACATAGAAAAAAAGTTCACTTTATATATTAAGTGAACTTTAAATGAATGCTTTATGCAAATATTTCCGATATATTTATTTTTTCTTTATAAAGAGATTTTTTAATTAGTAAACCAATAACCCAGATTAGTGCTGCAACAAAACTAAAACCTATAAAATATATCATAAGGAAAGTGATACTGTTAACGTGAGGTTCAATTAATGAAAGTATAGGTATATGATTACCAAATCTTTCATTAATAAAGAACATATTAAATGTTTGATCAATTGTTGAAAGGTTAAATAATAAATTCATTGATAATGCTACAACTAATAAAATTAAAAATACAAGTGAACCTTTTAAAAAACCTTTAAATTTAAACTCAATTTTAGTAATTAAAAGTGATATGCCAATACTTGCCATTAATCCATGATGGATCATCGTTTGAATATTGATACCAATTGTTGGGATAAATACATCGGCCGGATAAAGCATAACAGCAATCCCTGCAAATGTACTATAAGTTGCTAAAAAAGATAGAAGATAAGTATCTATTTTTTTATTTTTACTTATGCCATAAATTGTAAATAAATACATTGGTGTTGAACAAAACTGAAATGGAAATGCATACCACTGATAATGTCCTGCTTGATATGTAAAAATTACTTGTTTATAGATTTCTAAAAAAATCATAAGAAGACCACTCATTAATAATATTTTTTTAGTTTGTGGTACTGTACTTGTTTTAAATTTTTTAGCGAAAAAATATGTTGATATGACAAGTATAAGTAAAGATAAATAATGAAACCAGCTTTCTAAAAAACTTGCATATGCTTTAGGTGTTTGCATACTAGAATTAAGTAGCTCTAATAAAAAGTTCATAAAGTAAGTGCCCCTTTGAGTCATTAGATAATAACAATCATAAATTATATACTATTATGTTTTAAAAAGGTATAAATTTAACTTAATATACATAAAAATGATAGTAACTTACATGTGATAGATTAAAAAGGATAATACTTGACTATCTATTCGTAAAAGCTTAAAATGAAATTACCATAAAGAGAAGGCAAGAGACAAGCTCTATGACCCTTCAGCAACCTAGTATAATATATACCAAGGTGCTAAAGCTTGAATGATGGCATAGAATATTTGATTAATATGTCTAAATGCCATCAAACAATGGCATTTTTCTTTTTTGGATAAGGAGGAAAAAAATGGAATTAATAGAAAAATGGCTACTTAGATTAGAAGATGATAAACTAGTGATTACATCAAAAAAGACAAGTAAACATGCACCGATTAACAGAGTTTTAGATGAAGTCGGGTTATATGACTTTGAACCAATAAAAATAGATAATAAAACATATATTGTTGTATCAGATTTTAAAGAAATACACAAAACAAGAGTGTTGGTAATGAAAACACTAGAAACACCTATATTTAGTGGTGTAGTTGATTTAGAAGAAATTGATAAAACAAATATGGAATTAATTGCCGATAAATTTTTAAGAACAAAATCAAATATCGTTTCATAAATAACTAACCATGCAGGAAAAGGGGTCATTTCCTGCATGGTTAGATATATGAATGATAAAATTAATTAATTTATATCGTTTGCTAGGATTCCATATGATTATATTTCTTTTGAAGTAATTACTGTATATAGTGTAAATTTTTTAATATATCAATTGCTATTTCGTCACGAAAACTATATAATAAACGTGACGAGGTGATTATATGCAAAGACCAGACTATCAAGGGCAAGTATTAAATCAAATTGAAAGTAAACCGGCAGGCACACTATTTATTTATAGTGATTTTTTTGAAATTGCAGAGGCAACAGCAATTAGGCAAATTTTAAGAAGACTTTCAAATGAAAAAAAGGTGACAAAAATTATGGATGGTATGTATGTCAAATTGGAATATAGTCATGTATTAAAAAAATATATATATCCATCAACGATTAATGTTGCACAGACACTTGCAAGAAAATTCAACTGGAATATATATCCGTCTAAACATACAGCATTGAATATTGTAGGATTATCTACTCAAATATCAAATACGTATGAATTCTTAAGTGATGGACCATATAGAAAATATATATACTTAAGTAATGAAATTAGTTTTAAAAAATCAGCTAATAAAAAAATAAAGATAAACTCAGATGTTTTGATTAATCTTATCATTGCATTAGATGCATATGGTAAAGATACAATAAAAGATAATGAAGTGCAAATAATAAGTAAGTACATAGAAAATAATAAACTGACAGAAGAACTATTAGATCAAAATAAAACAATCCCTGAGTGGATGTACTTAGTCATAAAAAACATTCTAAAGAAAGGACAGAAAAATGATTGATATTGCTTTGATGGATATAAAAGAAAGAGAATTACTGTTTAGAGAAACTGCACGAGTTAGTGGATTAAGTGAAGCTATTATTGAAAAAGATTTTTGGGTATGTTTTATGCTTAAACATCTATTTGTAAGTTCTAAATTTAAAAATGATATATATTTTAAAGGTGGTACGAGTTTATCTAAATGCTATGGTCTTATTCAAAGATTCTCAGAGGACATTGATATCATACTGAATTGGACTTTTCTTGGTTATACAGAAGGTGGACCTTGGCAAGATAGATCAAATACAGCACAGGAAAAGTTAAACGAAGAAATCAATCGTAAGACAAGTGAATTTTTAGAATCTATATTCGTTCCAACGTTAAAAGATGAACTTGAAAAACAAGGGTTTGATGCGTTTAAAATTGAAATTGATGAAAATGATGGATTGACAGTCCTATTCACATATCCAGCAATTTATGATGATAAGTATATTGTTCCAAGAATTAGGTTGGAGATAGGTGCTCTAGCAGCTAGACTACCAATAGAAGAAAAAGTAGTAACTCCCTACATTGAAGACTACCTAAAAGAATCAATTAATGGTTATGGATTTAAGGTGAACGTCATTAGTGCAGTACGCACTTTATTTGAGAAAATAACGATATTACATGGTGAAGCAAATAGAATATCAAATCATCCAATCAGATATGCAAGACATTATTACGATGTATATAAGATGGTAAATACACTGTTATTAAATGAAGCGCTAGCAAATATTGAATTACTAAAAGATGTTGTAGAGTTTAAGATGAAATTCTATAGGTCACCAAGATCAAAATATGAAGAAATACTAGAAGGGAATTTGAGACTAGTTCCGAGTAATGATGCAATCAAGGTGTTTGAAAAAGACTATGAAGAAATGAAACAAATGTTTTTTGGAGATATTCCAGAGTTTAATGATATTATTAAAAAAATTAGTGATGTTCAAGCTATTTTTAATAAACAAATACTAATTAGATACTAAAAAACGAATAATACGAAAAAAACAAAGGATAAGGGATAAATATATGATGATAGATGAAGAACTTAAATTTTTAGGTAAAAAATTTAGATCGATTGAATGATGGTGAGATTAAAGCTGTTTATGAAAAAATCTAAAATGACACAGGCATATTTATATTTATTCATTTTATTGGTAAAGACTTCGTCAATAGAGATAACTTCGCCTAATTTTCTAGGGTGGGTATCGATGTGCTTATCAAATATATTAATCACACTTTGACTAGATACATTAAATAACTTTGCTGTATCAGCGAAGTTATGATGGATATCTTTTAAGTGATTTAAGATAGATAGTTTGGTGTTTAAACTCATACGTTCATATGATTGGTTAAATATAAATATAATTGGTGAAGATTACCACATCGATAGATACCATTTAAATGGCATCACAATCGATCATGGAATTAGCTATGATAAGTATAACAGACTTAGACAAATTACAAATATGGGTAAAGCTGTTGTATATAGATATCAAGATGACGGCAATCCATATCATGTAGACGATCCGAGATACAACATATATCAATTTGAAGAAAGCCCATTAACTGCAGGGCTTACTCAAATCATAGATCCTTACGAAAATACTAAATATACGTATCACTATGATAGAAATAGTAACTTATATGGTTATGATAATGGCAATAGTATAGTACCCATAGAAGTAATGCGTATAAATGGTACTGATCTGTCATATACATATGGTCCAGATAAAAACCACACAAGACTAGCAAGCGTTATACATGATGAGAGCCATCAAACCCCATATGTCATGGAAACTAATGATAGTTTCAATGAAGAAAATATCAGAAGAGATTTTAAATTTAAATACACTTATACAAATGAAACTGGATCAGTTGGTATCTTAGACCGCATTAAGACAGTAGAAGCTAATTTCAAACATAATGAAGATCAGGCAGCACAGCTTACAGCGTATGACTATAAAAATGCCAATCAGATATTAGATAAAGTAACTACCACACTCATACAACAACAAGCACAGCATCAAAAAACAGTTATAACAACAAATTACCATACCGAAAACAACGAGATAACTATTGAAGAATCTATTGTAAAATATGCTAAAAATGCGTATAATGAATATGAACAAATTGGGCAGGAAGATAAAGACATCACCTTTTCATATGATAAACTTGGACGTATATCCTATGAAGTCAAAGGTGATGGTACCAGACTAGATTATACATATTTAGGATCTACAAATAAACTCTTAAAAATTCATAAAAATCAAGTACTATATAAGAACTACACATATGATCAAGATAAACTAACCCATATTAATAGTCATAGTGTCGTATACGATAGTGATGGATATATGATAAGTTTTAAAGGGATGCCCATTGTTTATGATACTAGAGGTTTTATTGTCGAATATGGATCAGACACATACTACTATAACCATAAGGGGATAAGGTATAAAAAAGAAACACCAAATGGTTATAGCTTATATTATTATGATGATACTAGATTACTAGCAGAAGCAATATATGAATTAGATAATAATACATATAAATTAAAAGATACAATGCATTTCTTCTATAATGCATTGGGCATAGCCGGTATATCATATAAGGGCATAAAGTATAACTATGTATTAGATGCATATGGCCATGTAAGTCAGATACATAAAGATGGTAGACTCATTGGTGCCTATAGTTATGATGCATTTGGTAACCATGAGATTGTATATTATACAACAGATACTGAAGAAATAGCATTACTCAATAACAATCCATTTAGATGGAAAGGTTATTATCAAGATGTTGATACACAGATCATCTGGATTGGAAAAGTGCCTTATAATAAAAAGTTGGGTGAATGGTTATCAGAAGCATTCATTCAAGGTATGGATAGCCAGATGATGAGGGGGATATCATTATATCCTTACATGGGGATTGATCCAGTCGTGTACCTGGATAGTAGCGGGAATTCATGGGAGTCATATTGGAAAACGGGTATAGGATTTGTCGCCGCAACTGCATTGCTTGCAGTTACTGCTGTAGCAGTTGTAGCTTTTGGAGGAACTCTCCTAATTCCAGCATTAATTGGTGCAGGAATTGGTGCCGGGACAAGCGTTATTGGTCAAGGCGTAGGTAATATGATGTCTGGAAAAGGATTTTTTGATGATTTTAGTCTAGAGTCTGTTTTCTTTGGTACCATTGCTGGGGCAGCTTTTGCAACTGGTGTTGGAGGTCTTTTTGGAGCGATAGGTATAGGAGCAGTTTCTAATGGGGGATTATCTGCTATGCAACAACAAAGTTGGACGAACATTGGAATTGGTGCTCTAGTTGGAGGAGCGGCAGCAGGAGTTGGTTATGGATTAGGTAAGTTGGTGTCTACCCAAGTATTCAAGAATAGTGATGTGGTATTCAGTGACATCTATCAGATGACTTTAATGGATACTAATAAATTCAATGCCGTAATGATTGCATTTGCATCCACGTACTATACTTTTATTCCGTCTGCAACAAACGGTGCTGCAAGAGCTGTAATAAATTACTTAAATAAATTAAGAGGTGAGTAATGTGAATAATAAAAAAAAACAAAATAAAGCAACTTTATTTATTGTAGTAATAACAAGTCTAATCATCTATGTGTTATTAATGATTTTATGCATAAATAAACTTGTTATTTCTTATAACCCCTTAAGTCTTACACTTATGAGTATTTCATTTGGGTTTTACATGATTGGTTTTCTAATCATGGCTACCCCTAAAAGATTTTACAATCTTATATATAAATTGTTTCACAAAAGTCTCGAAGAAGGATATTACCAGATTACTATGGCAACATATGAAAATAATAAATTCTATATACAATCAGAACGAGTTCTTTTGAACTTATCATATATTATATTAATTATCATTTTACTTATAGGCTGATTTATATCTAGATTACAAACTTTAGTTTAGCTTTTAATGCCGCAACGTAGTTATGTTTATAGTTAAGTTGCGGTATACTAAACTGAGTATAAAAAGAATGATTGGAAAATTTGTCTTACTTGTAGATTCAGTTGAACTAATTCTTTTATTGCCACATGTAATCATGTGGTTTTTTGTACTTCAGTGAAGATGATGATAAAATGATTTTAGTATGAATCAAGGGATATCCAATTTTAATATTTATAGTAGAGTAAGCCAAGGTGAAAACACATTCTTGCTGAGTAAAAAGGCATATACATTTAAAGAAACACACTATGAAATTCATGAGATAAAAGATACCGTTATTGGACATGATAACTTTAATATATCATCAAATACTAGCAATTTTGTTAAAATTTATTATAATGGATTGATCAAAGCATCATGTAGTAATGGACTGGTTACCGAATATCTTTATGATGCTTATGGCAATATTGAAAAGGAAATTATACATGAACAAGCAGAACCAAGTAATATCATTAATGAAATTACTTATGCATATGATAATGTTATCCCTTTAGGAAGAGAAAATCCAATATATATAGTCCAAAATGATGAAAGAATTGATTTTGAATATCACCCTATAAGTAAAAGAATCATTTCAGAAACAACTAGTCATATTCAAAAAACATATAGTTATGATTTGTTTCAAAACCATGTGATTGATGAATCTGGTACTATGTCAATAAATCGGACAATATAAAATTAGAGAATCATGCTTTTAGTGATAACTTTGCTGTTTCACTGAGTTCATATTGTCTTTCGAATGCTTCCGGACTAATATAATCTAGTGTTCCATGAATTCTGTGATTGTTGTAAAATGTTTCAATGTATTCAAATACGAGTGATTTTGCGTGAGGTAGATTTAGAATGTCATACCGATTTAACCATTCACGCTTTATAAGAGCGTGAAATGATTCAATACAGGCGTTGTCCCAGGGATCTCCCTTCTTAGAATAACTTGGTGTCATATTTGAATTAAATAATTTTAAATATTCTTTGGAAATATAATGACTACCACGGTCATTATGAATAATAAGTGGCTCATCTATTTTTCTTAATTGCTTAGCTTTTTTAACACATTCAGTTACACAGATAACCTCTAGTGTATCTGTTAATTTCCAAGCGATAATCTTTCTTGAAAACAGATCCATTACGCTTGTTAAATAAACGAACTTATCATATCTTGTCCAAATATAAGTGATATCAGTAACCCACACAGTATTTGGTTTATCAACCTTGAAGTTACGCTAAACATGATTAACCAATGTAGAACTTAAATCACTGTTTATCGTCGTTTTAGTTGTTTTCTTAACATAATGCGCTTTAATGCCCATTTGCTTCATATACACACTTACAGTGCGTAATGAAGCCTTAATACCGCGTTTCTTTAGTCGTTTATAAATCTTAGGTGCACCATAGATTTCCTTAGATTCTGTATGAATCGCTTTAATTGCTTTTTTAATACGTTTTCTTTGAAGTTCGGTTTTACTAGTTGTTCGCTTCAAAAAGTTATAATATCCGGATTTTGAAACACCTAATATTGCCAGCACCCTGAAAACTTAAAATACGGTGTTTCTCTTCTTTAACCAATTGATAAATTATTTGGGTTCTTCGCTTAAGACATGCCGATAGCTTTTTTTAAGATTCTTAGTGCGTCCTCTTTTGATTGTAATTCACGCTTTAATCTAGCATTTTCTTTTTCTAAGTCACTTGAGTAATTTCCACTTCCTCGAACCTCAATTGTATTGGTTGTTTCAAATTCTTTTGCCCACTTGTAGTATGATGCTGCTGTAATACCTAGATTCCTACATACTGCTGCAACGTTTAACTCTGGGTGATCTTTTCGATATTGAAGTGCGTTTAACTTAAATTCTTTATCGTAATGTTTTGCCATAGAAAGTTCATCTCCTTATCTTGTTTTATTTTATCATGAACTCTCTATTCTTAACTTGTCCTATTTATATGCTAACATCAATTAGGAAGTAAGCATAATATTGATTTGAATAGTGTTAGTAAGAGCATGATAAATAAACAAGAAATAAAAGTAAAAACATTTTCAAGTAATAGATTATTAGAAATTCCCGACATTTTATTTGATGCAATTTTGGTCGAAAGAAAAAAATATGAGAAAAACAGAAGCAGAAGAATTAATGATAAGACTACACCATTTAAAGATTTAGGATATATATGTTGCACTACATATGGAAATCCTAGATCTTCAGGATTCCTTTTCAATCACTATAAAAAACTTCTTAAAGAAGCAAAATTGCCAGATATTAGATTCCATGATTTAAGAGCTACTTATTGCACGATTTTAGTAGGTGAAAATTTTAGTCCAAAAGCAATATCAAAATTGATGGGCCACGCCTCAGAAATCATATCAATTGATGTTTATACAGATAACTCTAAAATCATCGAAGATTGCTTATTAGAACTTGAACCATTTATTGAATCAGTAAGACCTAAATTATCAGAAAGTACTGCAGATGATGAAATAGAAGATTCGATAGAGATGGATACATATATTAATAGTTTGTTAAATTAAAATAACAAGTATGAATACATGAACATAACATGAATTTCTTGTTATTTTTCTTTATAAATGTTAAAATTGATTAGATAATTTCAAGTAAAATTATTTAGCACTATTTAGTTGGGAAACGGAATTTTTGTGACTTAATTTCGTCCCCAACAAAAAAAATTCATTTTATGCATCAAAAAGTAGTCTTTGGAGACGAATTTGGGGACTAAATAAAGGAATTTACACACTAAATTTTGGCTGTATATGACTATAGTAATTATTTTAAAAATCTAAAGGAGGCGTTATCATGTTCAAATTAGTATCACCTTTTAAACCGAGTGGTGATCAACCAGAAGCTATCGAAAAACTAATGAAAAACTTTAATGACGGCCTTACTGAGCAAATATTACTGGGTGCTACAGGTACTGGTAAGACCTTTACGATTGCTAATATCATCCAAAAATTAGGTAAGAAAACACTCGTTTTAGCTCATAATAAGACATTAGCTGGTCAATTATATGGGGAACTCAAGAGCATATTCCCTGCTAATCGAGTGGAGTATTTTATATCTTACTATGATTATTTTCAACCAGAAGCATATGTAGTTTCATCTGATACATATATAGAAAAGGATTCATCAATTAATGATGAAATTGATGAACTGCGCCACTCTGCAGTGGCATCATTACTTACTAGAGAAGATGTGATTGTTGTTGCATCTGTTTCATGTATATATGGTATTGGAGATCCAGATGATTATAAAAATGCAACTATCTTTTTAAGAGTTGGTGAAGAATATGGTAGAAATCAACTACTTAATAGATTAATCGACTTAACCTATGAAAGAAACGATATTGATTTTAAAAGAGGAACATTTAGAGTAAGAGGGGATTCAGTAGAAATTATTCCAGCCAATGAAGCAAACCAAGGGATACGTGTTTCTTTTTTTGGTGATGAAATTGATGATATTATCTTATTTGATCCATTAACGGGTGTTTCTAAAGAGCGCACAACATTTATATCTATTTTCCCTGCAACGCTATTTATGGCTAATAAAGATAAAATGAAAGAAAGTATCCGTAGAATTAAAAATGAACTAGCTGAACAAATTCATTTTTTTCAAGGAGAAAATAAGTTACTTGAAGCTCAAAGAATTGAGATGCGTACGAAATACGATATTGAAATGCTTGAAGAGATAGGTTTTACATCAGGTATTGAAAACTATTCAAGACACATCGCACTTCGAGAAGCTGGTGAAACACCTGCAACATTAATTGACTTTTTTGGTGACGATTATTTAATGATTATTGATGAATCTCACGTAACGATTCCTCAAATTAGAGGTATGTACTTTGGAGACCGTTCTAGAAAAGAAAACTTAGTTAATTTCGGTTTTAGATTACCAAGTGCTCTAGATAATAGACCTCTTAAATTTGATGAATTCCAAAAAAGACAAGATAAAGTCATTTATCTATCTGCAACACCTGGTCCATATGAATTAGATAAAATGCTACCTATTGTAGAACAAATCATACGTCCTACTTATTTACTAGATCCTCTAATAGAAATTAGACCAACTAAATCTCAAATAGACGATTTATACTTTGAAATTAAAAAACGTATAGAAAAAAATCAAAGAGTACTTGTTACAACACTTACAATCAAGATGAGTGAAGATTTAACAAGACACTTTAAAGAATTAGGACTTAAAGTAGCATATTTACACAGTGAAGTTAAATCCTTAGAAAGAACAACGATTCTAAGAGCACTTCGAATGGGTAAATATGATGTATTAATTGGTATAAACCTCTTACGTGAAGGACTAGACTTACCCGAGGTTGGATTAGTAGCAATCCTTGATGCGGATAAACAAGGTTTTCTTAGAAGTGAACGTTCATTAATTCAAACAATTGGACGTGCTGCAAGAAATATTGATGGTAGAGTCATAATGTATGCTGATACAATTTCAGAGTCAATGCAAAAAGCAATGGATGAAACCAATAGACGACGTAGTATTCAACAAAAATATAATGAACTATATGGTAAAACACCAACTCAAGTGGTAAAAGAAATTAGAGATGATATATCTATTAAAGGTGTTATCACCGATAAAGATTTAGATAATCTAAAACTCGATCAGAAACAAAAAGAAAAAGAAATTAAACGACTAGATACTTTAATGCGACAAGCAGCTAAAGATTTAGACTTTGAAAAAGCAATGGAAATTAGAGACTTAATATTCGAACTAAAGGCGGAAAAATAAAATGAAACAAATTAATTGGGACTTAAATGACTTATACAAAGGTTTTGATGAAACCTTTAAAAATGATTTAAATAAATTAGATAAACTGGTTAAAGAAATGGCAAACCATTTATCAAATAAAACAACAGATGATATAACATACATAGAAAAAGCTTTAAAGTACGATGAAGAAATTACAATTCTTGGTCGTACAATCGGTAGTTTTGCTAGTCTATCATCTGCAACTGATGTATCTAATAATGAAGCATTAGGTTATTTATCTAAATTATCAGCAATCTATAGACAACTGACTAAACCAAATGTCATATTTAGTAGATATCTTACAACAATTAATTTAGATGAACTTGCAAAATCATCTAAATTAATTAATCTATATGTATATAATCTAAAAAAAGATCAAGATAATGCAAAACATTTATTAACTGAACAAGAAGAAGACTTATATGCAAAATTAAGTGAATTAGGATCACGTTCTTGGACACAAGTACAAACACTTGCAACAGCAAACCTAATGATTGAAGTAGATGGTAAAGAACTAACATTTTCAGATGTTAGAAATCTTGCTTATGACAATGATCAAAATGTTCGTAGAACAGCTTATAAAAAAGAATTAGAAGCTTATGAAAAGGTTGATGATTTTGTTGCACTAGCACTTACTAACATTAAACGTGAAGTCAATACTATAAATGAATTAAAAGGATATGAATCAGCACTTGATAAAACATTAAAACAATCTAATATGAGAAAAGAAACATTAGATGCAATGTTAAGCGCAATGCATGATTTCAGACCTAATTTTGCAAACTACTTAAAAGCAAAAGCAAACTACCTAGGGCATAAAGATGGTCTTCCTTGGTATGATTTATTTGCACCTGTTGGGAATTTAAGTAAAACTTATACATATGATGAGGCAAAAGACTTAGTCTTTAATGCTTTTACATCTTATACACCAGCACTAGGAAATTTTGCTAAAAAAGCATTTGACAAAAACTGGATAGATGTATACCCTAAAAAAGGAAAACGTGGCGGCGCATTTTGTTCAAACCAACCACAAATCGGTCAATCCAGAATACTATTAAACTTTACTGGTGCACTTGATAATGTATCAACCCTTGCACATGAACTAGGTCATGCATATCACGGAGAGATGATTAAAGATAACCATCCACTACACTGGAGTTATTCTATGCCTTTAGCAGAAACTGCATCGATATTTTGTGAAGCGATTATGAATGATTACCTACTTACTCAAGTAAATGATAAAAAAGAAAGATTATCTATATTAGAAATGGGTCTACAAGGTGATACTCAAGTAATTATTGATATCTTATCACGCTTTAAATTCGAATCTAAATTACTAGAAAATGCAAACCGTCCGATTTCTAAACATGAAATGAATACATGGATGTTAGAAGCTCAAAAAGAAAGTTACCTAGACGGGCTTGATCCAAAACAATTACACCCATATATGTGGTTAGTTAAAGGACATTATTATAGTGCTGGACTAAACTTTTATAACTTCCCATATGCATTTGGTCTACTATTTGGAAAAGGCCTATATGCACAGTATTTAAAAGATAAAGAAAGTTTTATTAAAAACTACGATAAATTACTTAAATTAACAACTCAGGCAGATGCTGAGGATGTTGCTTTAAGTATGGGTATTGATATTACAAAAAAATCATTCTGGATGGATTCCCTATCTATGATAGATCTAAATATTCAAGAAGTAATTGAATTGTTACAAAAGAATTAAACGTGTGTTATAATAAAGTAACTATTAAAAAGCATAAAAAAGGGAGATTTTAATATGGATTTAGAGCAAACTAATCAAGAATCCGGACTAAGCCTACAAGATATATTTACAATTATGATGAGAAACTGGATATTGATTTTATCTTTTACATTGTTATTAGGGGTAGTAACTTTCGGCTATGTAACAAGATTCGTATCTGATCAGTACAAATCAACATCAGAAGTACTTGTACAAGTACCACTTACAGGAACAAGTGTTGATACTAATACACTACTAAACTCACAAAGATTAATTGATACAGTACCACAACTTGTAAAAAGTGATTACATCATCGATAAAGCAAGAGTATCTAACCTTTTTACTAATAATTCACACCAAGAAATACTAGCAGGATTATCTAATGAACAAATTAAATCAAAATTAAGTGTTGAATCATCAAATACATCATTTATTATAAGAATTAGTTATCGCCATAGTAATGAAGACTTCACGCAAGTTATGACTCAAGTAATTACAACCGTTTTAATTGAAAATGATGTCGATTTATTTAAAGACTCATTTACACAACTATCAGCAGCAAGTTCACCAATTGATGATTCTCCAAATCGTATTTTATATATGATTATTGGTTTAATGGGTGGGGCAATTATTGGTACAGGTTTAGCATTTGTTAAACACTTATTTAGTAATACCTATATGACTAAAGAACAACTAGAACAGGGTACAGGTATGCAAGTAATTGGAGTCATTCCTGAGTTTGAAGTGAAAGAAGGTAAAAGAAAATGAGAAGAAAACGTTTATTCCAAAAAGAGCGTATTATGGACTATCATTACCTAGTAACAAAAGAACAACCTTCCTCATTTACAACAGAAGCTTTCCAAAAAACTTTAGTCAATTTAGAATATATAAATGTTGATGGTAATTTTAAAGTGTTACAATTTACATCAAGCCTTGCTGGTGCAGGAAAAACTACATTTGTTGCAAATCTATCTTACCTAGTGGGTCAAAAAAATAAAAAAGTAGTCATTGTCGATCTCGATTTAAGAAAATCTAAAATACATAGAGTATTTCAAGTAGCTAATGAAAATGGGTTAACTGATTATTTATCAGGTAAAATACCTTATGAAAAAGTTGTTAGATTCGATGAAAATCTAAACATATCATATATTGTTTCAGGTGAGAAAACCAATGCGGTCGTAAACGTCTTAGAAGCTCAAAAATTAAAAGATTTGATTGCAAAGTTAAGACAAGACTTTGATTATGTCATCTTAGATTCACCACCTGTTGTTGCAGTATCTGATGCATTATATATTTCAAGAATTGCAGATGGTGTTGTCTTTGTTGTTGCACAAAATGAAGCAAAACGCACCACTATTAACGAAGCAATTCAAACTTTAAAACAAAACAATGTCAATATCTTAGGTACCGTATTTACCCAAGTTGACCTTAAAAATTCAGGCCTTTATTCATATGCATATGGTTATAACTACGGGTATAATGACCTAGAAGATGACATTAAAAATTAATTTTCTATGATGGATATACATACACATATCCTACCAGGTGTTGATGACGGTGCAAAAACAAAAGAAGAAGCACTAGAGATGTTAAAACTACAAATAAAAAGTGGTATCACCAAAGTAGTTTTAACACCACATGTAAACAATAATGTTCAGAAAGTATCGTCTAAACGCTATGAGGATCTGTTTAATGAATTTAGTAAATATGTTTATGATAATTTAGAAGGTATAAAACTATATTTAGGCTATGAAGTCAAATATAATCCAATGCGTCATACAAATTATGAAGAATATATTTTTAAAGGATTTAAACATAAGTATATATTAATAGAATTTTCAACAAATCATGAAGAACCAATTACTGAGGTTGTTTATAATTTACTTAGAAAAGGATTTATACCAATCGTTGCCCACGCAGAAAGATATCTGTATTTAAAATTTGATGATGTAAAGCAACTTAAAGAAGATGGTGCACTCATTCAAATTAATAGTGGCGCACTACTTGGTAATGATGGTAGAGTATATAAAAAACAAGCTTATAAATTTTTAAAACATCAATTTATAGACTTTATTGCAAGTGATACACATAACATGCATGATCGCAAACCTAATTTAGCTTTAGCACTAAAAAAGTTTGCCAAAAATTTCCAAATGAAAACATTGGAGGAATAATTATGTCGAAATTTATCATATTAACAGATTCAACAACAGACCTACCAAATAGTATTGCTCAAGACTTTAATCTTCACGTATTACCTTTAAAATTCTTTATTGAAGGAAAGGAATACGTAAACTACCTAGATAACCGTGAACTAGATAGTAAAACATTTTATGATATGGTAAAGTCAGGATCAAAACCAACCACATCACAAATTAACCCTGAAGATTACCTAGAATATTTAGAACCGATTTTAAAAGAAGGTACTGATGTATTAATTCTTTCATTTTCAAGTGCACTATCAGGTACCTTTAATTCAGCTAGAATTGCAACTGATGAATTAAAGACTAAATATCCAGAAAGAAAAATACACTTACTTGATACAAAGTCTGCATCTCTTGGTGAAGGTTTATTAGTTTATTTAACTGCTAAAAAAATAAAGTTAGATAATCTAAATATAGATGAAGCACATACATATGCCAAAAATCTAATACCTCAAATAGCACACTGGTTTACAGTAGATGATGTGGGACACCTTGTTCGTGGAGGGCGTGTATCAAAAGTTGCAGGACTTGTTGCTAAAATTGCAAATATAAAACCTGTAATGCACACAAACGATGAAGGAAAACTCATTCCTCGAGCTAAAGTATCTGGTCGTAAACGTGCAATTAAAGCATTATTTGAACAAATGGAAAAAACAGCAAAACCAGGAAAACAAATTGTTTTCATTGGTCATGGTAATGATATTGAATCAGCTAATTATTTAGCTAATTTAGTTAAAGAAAAATTTGAAGTAGAAGAATTAGTGATACATATGATTGGACCAGTAATTGGTGCGCATACCGGTCAAGGCGTACTTGCTCTCTTTTTCTTAGCAGATAACAGATGAGAAGTGACAGAGACTATACAATTGCTTTATTAATTGATGCAGATAACATTTCACCAGTTTATCTAGATATCATCATAAATGAGGCAAACAAACACGGTAAAATAACAACTGCACGTATATACGGTGATTGGAGCCAAGAAAGACTAAAATCATGGAAAGCCAAAGCTGAAAAATTTAGTCTAACCTTTGTACAACAATATGCAAACCTTTCTAATAAAGGTAATGCATCAGACTTTACTCTCGTTATTGATGCAATGGATCTTTTATATTCAAATAAGGTTAATGCTTTTGCAATCGTTTCAAGTGATTCAGACTTTACAAAACTCATCATCCGATTAAAAGAAGATAACATGTATCTAATTGGTATGGGAGAATCTAAAACTCCAGAAGTTTTAGTAAATTCTTACGAAAGATTTTATTATATCGATCAAATCTTAGAAGCACTTGAACCTAAAAAAGAAAGAAAAGATTTAAACGGTAAATCTCAAATACCTAAAAAAGAAGTCATCATAAAGCAGTTAAAGAAAATTATTGAAGACAACCTAGAAGATGATGGTTGGGCATACTGGTCAATCGTTGCTGACCAATTAAGGAAAAAAAGTCCTGGATTTGACCCTGTTAACTACGGATCTAAACTAAAAGCTCTTAATTTCTTTAAAACATTTAAAGACTTCGAAATTAAAAACGAAGATAAAGTTGCATATATTCGAGTAAGATAAAGACTTATCCATCAAAACTAAAACAAGTTTTGATGGATTTTTTTAAAGTATTATATATGCATTTCTTATTAGACAATATTTTTTTAAATTATCATGTATAATTAAGTTAAATGAAAATTTAAAATATTTTAGAGGTATAAAATTGACAAAATCAACTAAAAACCATTTATTAAGACTATTTATTATACTAGGTTTTTTACTTACTACTTTTGTCTTGTTTTATATCTTTTTACTTGATACAACACTAAAAAATGAATCAAGTAAACTAAGCTTTGAAAAACATTTACTAGATCATGAAGTATTAAATGACAGACTAAATACATTACTTATAAGTTATCAAAATGATGAAATTACTTGGCCTACTAAAGACTATGATGATTCGATATTAATTATTCAAAACTTTGAAAATATTGAAATTGGAAAATTATCCAGTTTATTTAATGATGAAATATCAAACGAAATCTATTTAATTTTAAAACATGAAACGTTAAATCAAGTAGCCTATCTACCATTTAAAGAGGTCTTATCAACTACCGGTTTAAGTTTAAAACCTCATGATGCTATTTTAAATAAAGATGGATTTATTGTATATCATGAAGACATTTTAAAAATTGGTGAAAACTTTTTTACATCAGATTTATTACCAAGTAATTTATATAATGAACTAGATCAATTGATGTCAAATGAGGAAAGTCATTACATCAATTATAAATCAAATAATGAGCATCATATATTAAGTTATACAACATTAACTAACAACTATAAATATGTTACAACTCAGTTAAGAAGTGATTACTTAGTCTTGTTTTATCCTGTCATATGGAGTTATCTTGCATTAAGTGTTTTAACGCTTATATTATTTTTAGTATTTTCACTACTTACAATCAAAAGAAGATTTGATGATGATGTGGTATTTACCAAACTTTCAAAAACAAAAGAATCCAATCTCTTTATTTTAGAAGTGGGTGGATTAGGACAAATTAGAAATTCAAATAGTTATTTTAATAAGTCTATATCAGATTTTAATGCAAAACTCATTACAGATTTAACAAGCCAATACTTAGATATAAAAACTTTACTTAAAAATAAAATACCTTTTTATCTAAATTTAGATAAATTAAACCAACCCTTAAAGGCTAGATTTTTTATTAATAAACACGGTAGAAACTATCAACTTATTGGTGAAGTTATAAATGAACAAAGTAATGTATTAGATAAATATAAGGACTTAGCTATTTTAAATAGAGATACAGGATTAAAAAATAGACTCGGATTAGAAGAAAAATTAAATGAACTGGATAGACGCTCGAAATTTAGTTTAGCTATATTTACTATTAAAGATATTGATAAAATTAAAGAGTCAATTGGTAAAGCGCGTACCAATGAAGTTATTAACTCGTTTTTAAATATCATTCAATCAAATATCTATCAAGATATGGAAATTTTTCATACAGACAGATCAGAGTTTACTATATTATATACGAAGGATAGTCATTATGATGTGACTGTTTCTTGGGCAAGAAACTTAATTATTGCTGTAGATAAAACCGTATTAATACCAGATTTACCAGTAAAACCAATTATTGATTGTGGTATTTTACATAATCAAGGTAATGTTAGCAATATGTCTTCAAAAGAAATTATCGATGCACTAGACATCACACTTGAACGTGCAAACGTTTCATCATCATCTAATCTTCAAATTTATACAGAAAGATTTTTAGACTTTAGAAATCAAACCAATCAACTAGAACAAGATATACGTAAGGGCATTTTAAAAGATGAATTTGAAATGTATATGCAGCCTCAATACGACTTAAGCTTGCATCGTATCAAAGGTTTTGAATTACTCCTTCGTTGGAATAATCCAAAATATCAAAAAGAATCCCCTGCAACATATATCAAACAAGCAGAAAAATCTAATTTAATTATAGATTTAGGACGAGTTATTAATGAAAAGACATTTATAATTGCTAAAACATTTGAAGATACTGATTTAGAATTTTCATTTAATATCTCTCCTCGTCAATTACTACAACCAGGATTTATAAATGAATTTATAGATTTAAAAGACAAATATCAAATAGATCCAGCTAAAATTGCAATCGAGTTAACAGAAAATATTTTAATCTTACAACTTGATATCATTACAGATAAACTACAAGCACTTAAAGATATTGGATTTAAGATTCAACTTGATGACTTTGGTACAGGTTATTCATCTTTAGCTTACCTAAAGCAATTACCAATTGATATTATTAAGATTGATAAAACCTTTGTAGATGAAATTGAAACATCAGGTCAATCACGTCAAATCTTAAGAACAATGATTAATTTAGGTAAAAACTTAAAGCTTGGTGTCATTGTTGAAGGTGTTGAAACAGAAAAACAAGTAGAAATTATTAAAAAAGAATCTGGTGCGATGATTCAAGGTTTCTTTATATCTAAGCCTATACCATTAAATGAAGCTAAAGCACTCTTAAAGAAAGGAATTAATGTCTAATGGAAATATTATTAACGATAATTATAACGCTTGTAGCGATGGCTTTAATTGGACTCATTATATTCTTATTAAGAATTGAAATACGTAAATATAAAGATGATAAAATGCTTTTATCAGATGAAGTGATATCTATGGATCAATTTAGTTCATTACTACAAAGAGTCATTAAAAGACAAATTAAAAAAGATGAACCTTTTACATTAATGAGTGTTGATTTAGATGATTTTCAAGATATTGTAGATACATTTAATAAAAAAGAAGAAGACTTTATCGTTTCATATGTTGCAAACCACATTAATAGTGCACTACCCGAAGAATCAGTTATTGCAAGAGGACCTAAACCAGATAGATTTTATATATATATTCCATCAACCTTTGACCACTCAAACATTTATAACTTAGCTAAAAGTATAAAAAAAGAAGCAGAAAAGAAAATTCAAATTCTTGATAAGGTAACAATTAAAAAAACTGTATCAATGGCAATAGCAACATTTCCACTTCATGGTAATAACTTAGACCTACTTTTTCAGTCTTTAGATATAGCGCTTTATATGGTTAAGAAAAACGGTGGCAATGATATTAAGTATTATAGTGAGGAACTCAGTCAAACTCAAGAATCCCTTGATTTATTTCATGAGCTTAAAAAAGCTAAAAATAACAAAGAGTTTATTTATTATTATCAACCAATTGTAAATATAAATCATCCAAAAGAAATTTATGGAATTGAGGCACTCTTACGTTGGAATCACCCTAAAAAAGGTATTTTATCTCCTGCTAAGTTCTTACATTTAGCAGAACAAACAGGAGAACTTGATGATATCGGTAATATTGCACTTGAACAAGCCTTAGAACTACTCACGGATTTAAGTCAAAAAAAGAATTCAAATCTTGTAATTAATATAAACGTAAGTCCACGTCAAATCTTAAATGAGATGACATTTACAATTTTCCAAAGACTTGTAGATAAATACAGACAAGATGCATCTAAGGTTGCAATTGAAATTCCTGATTTTACGCTTTACAAAAATAATCAAATATTTAGAAGAAACTTAATTAAAATTAAAACATTAGGGTTTAAACTTGCAATCGATATATCCACAACAGATTATGATGTTATGGATTTAGTTGAAAGATTCCAAATTGATATGATCAAACTAAGTAAAAACTTCTTTGAGTTAGAACAAAATTATAACTTTAGAAAATATCTTGATATGATTATAGAGTTTGTAGATAAGAAAAAGTTACTTTTAGTTGCTGAAGGTGTAGAAAATGATGAAATGCTTTCTAAACTTAAAGAAAAGAAAATCGGTTATGCTCAAGGATACTTTATATCTAAACCTTTATCAGTTAGTGACCTACTTTCATATATTGAGGCAACTTCTACAATAATTAGTGAAAATGCAATCAATAATGTTGACAATTAATAAATATAGTAATAAAATATAAGCGTATCATAAAAAGGCAAAATTAGGGCAACCTAATGACGCAAAGCTATAGGGCCAAACTTTGGTAGCCAGTTGCATGAAACATGCAGCTGGCTTTTATTATAGGGCTTTATGTGGACTATAAGCATTGACAAATAAAGTGTTAGTTGTTAAAATAAATCATGAAAAAAATTAAAAAGGCAAAACTAGGGGAACCTAGTGACGCAAAGCTATAGGGCCTATAAATTGGTAGCCAGTTGCACTAAGGATAGGGCAATTGGTTTTTATTTATTAAAAAAGAGGAATATCTATGAGAACAACTAAATTCTGGGGGATACGAAACTCAGTTCGTGGATCCGGAAAAATATCTAAGTTCATATTCTTACTTATTCCCTTATTTGGTTTCCTATCCATTACATTAGGTGTTGTATCCTTTTATGGACAAAACACAGGTGATTACTCTGTACGAGTTGATGACTTTAGCGGTCATTCAATTAGAATTTCTGAGGATCCAGGGTTTGAAAACTCTCGAACAATTCTTAGATATCCAGGTATTAAGTTTATGAATCAAGCATCATATGCAGGTATTATGGCATTTCATTATGATGCTGCTGTAAATCAAAACGGTTATTATTTAAAAAATGTTTTGGATAAAGATAGAGAAGTGGTTGCTTTTACATTCTATGTTAAAAACATGAATCAAACAGCAACAATTAATCGTATCAATTACAAAATCGTATTTGAAGAGTTAAATAACCACATTGAAGAGCATTTAAGAATCATGGTAGTAGTTGATGGTGTAAGAGACGTTTACGAACATGAACCATTTAGAATTGATGATGTATCTTCTTTAAGATTTAAAAGTGATGAAGTTGCTGTTGATTCAAATATCTTTGAACTAAAAGCCGGTGCAGTATCCAAAGTGACAGTATTTATTTGGATTGATGGTTACTTAGAAGAATATTTAACTTCAGGTATTAAAAAATACACTGAAACTGATTTAATTAATGGCTCATTAAAGTTAAATATGTTGTTAGGTATTCAAGGTGAATAATTATGCATAAAAAGTTATATTTACTGATAATATCCTTCTTATGTGTCACATTAACACTTTCGACAACCGTTTATGCATGGTTTTCATTAACTAGAACAAACATGATTGAAGGTATTGAAATTGGTATATCGCTAGATGATAATATTACATTATCACTTGATGGTATTAATTATCACAAAAGCATTTCAAATGATGATTTATTTAGAGTTATTGGTACGAATCCAAACCTTTCAAGTATCACATCACAAGACGGTATAACTTTTTATAAAGGCCCACTTAAGACCACAGCAAGAGCAACACCGAATGCAGACTATATCTCATTTAACCTATATTTTAGATTGACAAGTGAAAACCCAAATGAAAGTGCCCATCTAAAATATATATATCTAGCAAATCGAATGGATCCTTTATATGATGAGGCTGAAAACTATAAAGGAACATTTATTACATCTATTGGAAAGTACTGGACAAACCCTATAGATTATCATGATGGGTTAAGAGTGATACCAGCAGGCATGAATCGCTTGTATTATGCGAAAAATGCTGTTAGAATATCGAGTATAGGCCAAAATTCGGCACAAAGCTTTATATATGATGTATCTGAAGATAGATATAGAGGATTTGGTAAAACATTTGGTGCCTATGACTATTATAAAAATAGATTAGGTATTGAACTTGAAATACCTGAAGCACCAACAAATGAAATATTTAGTTTAACAAAATTTTCAAAATTACAAAATGATGTTGCACTGGATAAAAAAAGTTTATTATCTGAACTTCAGCTTGTAAGTTATGAAAATGGAATTTATACATATCAAGGCATGACAACCATCAATATTTGGTTAGAAGGTTGGGATGCTGATGCATTTGATCCAATACTAGATGATAAGTTAAAGATAAGTCTAAGTATTAAAGCAGCAAGATATGATGAAACATATACAGAGTAGGTTTTCAAAGGTTAAAAGCCAAAAAAAGAAAATAATAATAAAATAATCCCCAATAAGGAGAGGAAAAAATATGAAAACATTAACAAATAAATTAGTAATGTCAGTACTAGCGTTAGTACTAACAGGAATGGCATTATCCGTAGGGGTATTTGCATGGTTTACAATTAATAATACGGCAGCAGTTGATCAATTTTCTGCAAATGTTCAAGCAGGAGATGGGTTCTATATTTCCGCAAACGGTACTAATTGGAAAAGTACTTTATCAAATGCTGATTTAGGAACAGCTCTATCAAATATTGAGTTTGTACCATTAACATCAGAAACTGGATCATCTTTAGTTGATTTTGATGGTGATGCTGCACAAAGTGGTGGGTTTATTCAATTCAATTTATGGTTTGCAGGAAGTAGCACTCTAAATTCTATTCAGTTGACAAATATTATATTATCGTCTACACCCACAGAATGGATTCCAGGTGTTTATGTGGCAGGAACACGTCAGTCACTAGATGATTCAACAACACCTATTACTGATTATGCTTCAAATGCAGCTAGAGTAAGTTTCCAAGATATGTTTAATCAAACCGCAGTTAAAGTTGTTGAACAAAAAGTAAATGCTTTAGGAGATTCATTAACTATAGGAACTTCAGAACATGAAAGAAACTCACTTGGTAAAGGAACAGCAGTAGAGACTCCACTATCATTCACTAATGAAGCTATTAAATTTTATAACGCAATCATGTCTACACCAATTGATTATGCAAAATTTAATGGGGCAATTTTAGCACCAACAATTGAGGCTGGTAACGCCGTCAATCAAATTGTTGCAACATTAGAAGCATATGATGAAAATGAAGTAGACTACCCTGTAGCATTTGTTGTACCTCAAGCTGTTCAAAATACAATTGGTGAAAACTATAAGGTTGGTGCAGTTACAGTACGTGTGTGGATTGAAGGATGGGATCAAGAAGCATTCAACGCAATTTTAAAAGGTGAATTATCTGTATCATTCTCATTTACAGGAATCGCTTAATTACAAGTAAAGAAACCTTAAAAAATTATAAGGTTTCTTTCGTTATTCATATAAAAGTGGTATGATATAATCATAAAATTATAAAGAGGTATTATTCATGTCAACTAATCAAAAAGTCTTTAAGTATCTAGGAATTGTTGGTAACGTACTATTTTACTTACTATTGCTAATATTATTGCTTTTCTCGATTTCTAATTTATCTATTAGAAGTGAAAAAGATCTTCCAAATTTATTTGGTAAAGGATTTGTTTCAATTTTATCGGGATCGATGGAAGGCGAAGAAAAAGATAACTTTAATAAGGGCTCTCTAGTATTTATAGATGTCCTAAGCGACAAACAAAAAGAAGACTTAAAAGTTGGTCAAATCGTTGTATTTTATGATAATGTTCAAAGAATACATATCATCCACAGAATCAAGAGTATTACTGGAAACACAGTTGTTACACAAGGTGATGTTAATGCATCACTATATGGATCGTTTGATGGAACAAACTACAATTCAGACATGCAACTTGAAGCATCAAACATTAATGATGTCATCGGTTTATATACCGGTCACATAACTGGTGTAGGTAGTTTCATCCAAGAGGTAAGAACACCAAACGGTTTACTATTATGGGTAGTATTACCATTATTCATTCTATTTTCTATAGAAGCGGTTATCTTAATTAGATACATTATTGCTAGAAACAAACAAAAACTTGAAGCGAAACATGAAGCTGAAAAAGAAGCACTACGTTTAGAGATAGAAAAAGAATTACTTGAAAGAAATAAAAAATAAAAATTTAACTTAAAAATAAAGAAGGACATATATGAGTGAGTTTGCTACTTGGTATATAGAATTCATCCAAAGCGTGTTTGAATATATTGCATCGTTTTTTGCAACTGTATTTAACGCAATCTACGAAGTTTTATGGGCTAAACCGATGTATCTATTAAATACATTTGTAGATGCAAGTATGAACTTCAACGCTCTGGACTGGATTATTGGTATTTTAATACTAATCATTAATTTTATATTTGTAGTATCCTTAACCTATTTTGTGATAGTACTTTTACGTAGATACTTTCGATTTGTTAAAAAAGAAGTATCTAAAGATGACCTTCTTGTTGAAATTACTGAGTTAAATCAAAAATTAATTGATATTACTGATGAAAAAAATGCAATCTTAACACTTAAATCAAGTGATCTTGGACTTCCAATGAATCGCCGTAGTGTTACAGGTACATTAGCTAAATTAAATGATGAAGCAGATGAAGAACAAGTTCAAGAAACATCAAGATTCACCAAATTAATCGCAGTTGATGAAACATATCACATGGAAGTACTACAGACAAATATGACTGAATCAGATATGTTAAATCTTTCTGGTCTTGTTACGAGATTTATTAATTTTGCTGCATCTCAACTTAAGTTATTTTATTCACCAAAAATTGTTTCAATTTACTTTGCTGGTATGGGTTCTTCAAAGATCATCATCTTAGAAGGTATATCTGGTACCGGTAAAACATCTCTACCTTATGCAATGGGAAAATTCTTTAATAACGATACTTCAATCATTTCTGTACAACCCTCATGGCGTGACCGTGCAGAAATGATTGGATATCTAAATGAATTTACCAAAAAGTTTAATGAAACTGACTTCTTAAAATCTATTTATGAGGCTACATACAGAACAGACTTAAACTTTATTGTACTAGATGAGATGAACTTAGCACGTGTGGAATATTACTTTGCAGACTTCTTATCCATATTAGAAATGCCAAACACAAGTGAGTGGTTAATTGATGTTACATCAGATACAATTCCAGGCGATCCAATTCATTTAAAAGAAGGTAAACTTCTATTACCTCCAAATATTTGGTTTATTGGAACAGCCAACCGAGATGACTCAACATTCGCAATTACAGATAAAGTATATGACCGTGCTGCATCCATTGAATTATCAGTTAGAGCAGACTTTATAGACGCACCATTTACTGAATCCATTCATGTGACACACGATTACTTAGATAGCCTATTTAAACAAGCTGTCAAAGAAAATCCGATCTCACAAAAATCATTAGAAAATCTTAAAAAGTTAGATGAATTTATTACTGAAAACTTCCAAATAACATTTGGTAACCGTATTATGAAACAAATCAATACATTTGTTCCAATCTTTGTTGCTTGTGGACAAAGTGAAGTCGATGGACTAGATTACATTGTTACACGTAAAGTATTACGTAAGTTTGAATTCTTAAACTTACCATTCTTAAGAAAAGAACTAGATGAACTTGTAAACTTAATCGATAAACTATTTGGTAAACAATCATTTACAGAAGCAAAAAACATGATCAATAACTATAAGAAACAAATGTAGAAAGGTTGATTCCATTTGAAACAAAGCTATGATTTAGATTTATTCTATACCATGTTAATATCAAAACTTGATGAACTTGAAACAGATACAGATTTCCCTGTTTACTTTTATCAAGGATTATATGATGGTAAAAACGAGCTTAAACATGTGGAGACAATTGAAACTAAAAAGTTTGATGATCACTGGATACATGCAATCGAGTCATATTATCCATATATCGACAAAATCGTTAGAAATTACAAGGCTTCATTGCGTTTCGAAGAAGATGTCGTCATCGTTGAAAAAGCTAAAAAAACAGGCGCTAGAACCGTTAGACACTTAGCTGCAAACACCCATCTACTCGCATTACCTGAAAAAGGACGCCCACAATCTGAAATAAAGCCTAAAAAATTATTAGTTGAACAATCAGAAGATGAGTTTGGAATTTATGAAAATAGATTTGTAGCGAGCCTAATATACAGATTAATGGATTTTGTTACACGCCGTGTACAAATATTAGAAGATGATGTGAACTCAACAAAAACAAAAGAATTAAACAACAAAATAAAACTAGATATAGATTCATCAAAATATGAAATTAATATAGACTTAAAAGAAACAGAAACAATCAATGAAGGACAAATAGAGGAAAACAATCAAAAACTATTAATTCGTGCTCAAGAACTAAACAAAAAAATAGCTAACGCTCTAAATTCAGAATTTATGAAAATTATGCGTAACTATAAAAAGGTAAGAGCACCTATTATGAAAACTCAAATTATCCTTAAAAATACCAATTATAGAAATTGTTACCTACTCTGGCAATATTTAGATCAATACAATAGTTTAGGTTATGAACTCATTAAAGATGTTAAACAAAAAAGATTTAATGAGTCTTATAGAAAACACTTAAGTCAAAATGCACTATTTGCGTTTTCAACAATGATGTTTCACGATAAGATAAGAGAAAAAGATCAAAAACTTTTAACAAAAAGTTTAAAGATTAAAAAAGCATCAGAAATTAAATTAACTCAAGACGATTTAAAAATAGATCCTGAAGCATATCAAGTTGAAGATACAATGATGAATGAGTTTTATTTAAACAAAACCAAACAAATGTTTAAAAAAACCATTGATCAATATATGCAAACAGAACCTAAATATGAAGTGGCATTAAAAAAAGCATTAAAAGATACCATTGAAATAACAAACAGCTTATATGCATCATACTTTGAAATAAATCAGGATGATGATGTATTTGAAAGACTTATTCAAGAAACAAGTCCAAAAGATGATCTTAATAGTGCAGATGAGAAATTTAAAATTGCATCCATTGTTAGACAGCTTAAAGAAGCAGACTACAAAAAGGCAATTGCACTTGAAAAGAAATGGTACACAAGTGTTATTAAATATCAAAAAAGATTCTTTAAGTCCGTAAAACTAGATAGTGAAGTATCACTTAAAAAAGAAGCTGAGCGTGTTAAAGAAGCAAATGATGCATATATTAAACTTGAACGTGCACAAATGCTTGATGAATTTAAGGTACAAGTTGCAAAAGATAATCAAATGCTACTTGACCTAAAAACTAATTACCGTGAAAAATATAAAAAAGAAATGCAACGCATTGCAGATATGCAAAAACGTAAAGCAGAACGTGAACTTGAAAGATTAAGAAAAAAACGTGAAGCAGCTAAAGAAAAACTACGTATAACTAAAGAAAGACAAAAAGCTAAACAAAAGCTTTATATCGAAAAACAAAAAGAAAAAATCAAACAATCTCACGATAAAGCAATGTCTGCTTTAAAGAAAAAATAATGACAAAGTCAATCAAAATACTAAAAACAATATTAATCATATTTATAGTAATGATTGCCATAACATTTATCACATCGCAATTTTTAAGCCAAATTACAAAAAAACCAGTCATGATATTAAATCATAGTTATGGATTAGTTGAAACAAATTCAATGGAACCAGATATATTAGTAGGAGACTTCATAATTATGAAAAAACATGATTATGAAGATCTAAAAATAGGTGATGTGATTGCATTTGAATCCTTTAATAAAAAAATAATTATACATGAAATTATTTCAAATACACCTGATGGGTTTATTACAAAAGGTGTCAATAATACTGAAGATGACTTAGAAACACATGGCTATATTACAGAAGATAATTATGTAGCCAAAGTTACATGGTCTGGTTTAAGTTTTATTGGAAAATATATTGTTAACTCAAGACTACTTATTATTGGAATCATCATCATATTTATATTTGCAATATTCATTATACAAATTATAAGTATCATGTATCAAATATTAGAAAAACAAAAGTATAAACATAAATCTAACTTGGATAAGTTTAAAGAAGAACTTATTAGAAAGAGCAAAAATAAAGATTAAAGGGCAAACTTAAGGTAACTTAAGGACGCAAAACTATAGGGTCTATAAATAGACAGCCAGTTGCATCGAAGAGGGTACAATAAATGAAATCATTAAGACGAATAATTATCTTAATCATCTTCTTACTTGTATCAGTGGCTACGATGGCGACTGGCGTTTTTGCTTGGTTTATAGATTATGGTACATCTACAAAGGTTGATTCTTTTACTAGTGATGTGATGAATGGAAACCAAATACTAGAAATTGGTGGTACCGAAGATATATTTTTAGGTGACCGCGTTAAAGACTTAATCTATTTAAAAAACAGTGATTTTAGTATAACAGGTTATGATTTTTATGGTTTTTCATCAATGATCCAAGTTGAGGTTAAAAACCCAAGTTTAGACCCATTAAATATTGCTAACGCAAGACTACAACTTACAACAGTTGCTGCACCTCAATTTGGTATTTATGACGGGTTTGGTGGAAATTTAATTTATATCGTATTAGACATTCATGATACAATGTCACAATCAGATTATTTAGCTTCTAAAATATCCGATTTTCAATCAACTGGAAACGTATTTAATGCAATAAGTGCTCATAATAATAAAACATATGCAATAAATGGTGGCGATACTAAGACCTTTAATGTTTATATTTGGGGTTCTTATGATAGTCTATCACCAGCTCAAAAAAATATTTTTCATGCACTTGTATATCGTGTTAAGATATTGGTGTAGGTGATAATATGAAAAAAATAAATAAATTAGTCATTTTAATATTATCAATAATTTTAAGCCTATCAACAGCCGTTGGTGTTTATGCATGGTTTACTTTACAATCAACAAATGAAGCACTTGATCTTAATATACGAAGTACAGAACTATTTGCTGCAAGTGCAAGAATTGATTATAATGGTCAAGCAATAGACTATAATAATGCAAGATATGAATCTCAAGAATTAGCAATCTCATTTAACTTAAATGAAATATCAGGTGCTACATTTAATTTAAATTTAAAAGCTATTATTACCGCATATAAAAATATAAATATTAGAATGAAAGTAACTGAATTATGGACAGTTACATCTCAAAATGGTAACATAACAAGAATTTATAGTCCAAATATTTTTACTTGGAACTATGCAACACCAAATAATCTAGATTCTCATAAATACTATTATCATCCAAGTACTATATATAAAAATGACATACCTTTTTCAGTTGACTTTGTAAATAATGCAACAATTAATACAACCAATTTAAACGCCTTAAAAAATCTAAATACCAATAATAATACATATAAGGGTACCATTACCGTAAAAATTAGTATGATCATTTCAGCAATACAAGCAAATCGTTCTGATTTATGGAGTGTTTCTAATCCAAATCACACCACCCAACAATTAGCACTTTCTGCACAAGAAACAAGATATCCCATAAAGGTAAATTTTAATGGTGTTTCTAATCCACAATTCTTACGTGGTATTTATATAGAGTTTAAATCTACAACTCAACACTTTAGTTACCTTTATCATGAAAGACAAACACCTTTACTATCACGTGTTTTAATACCTCCAGGCACATATAATGTAACAATTAATCTTGTTAAACACTTAAGATTTACAGTAAGTTTAGTAAGTGGAACAATTACTATTAATATAGATTATCAACCAGTTATTAATGAAACCTCTTGGGCATTTGAAGATACATTATATGCACCATCAGTAATTCCTAATTGGCAAGAAAACACAGCTTATTCAAAAGGTGATATTGTGTACTATGATGATGCTATTGATGGTGGCATAAATGCTGGATACTATGAAGCAATTCAAAATGTTGCAGCCTCATCTAGTCATATTCCAGATAGAATTCCTTGGGGTTGGAAAATATTATCAATCATTTATAACTCTTCAAGAAGTTATGTAAAAGGTGAAATTATTTACTATACAGATAATAGATTTTATATGGCAAAACAAAGTGTACCCGCAAATACGCCTCCCCCACTTGATTGGGCATGGCAACCACTAGGTAGTGAGTTTATAAGAGGGAAAACATTTGTAAATGGAAAATATACGTATACGAATATAAACGATGTAATCGTATATTATATAGCTTATGCTACTTTTGAAGCATGGAGTGATTATCCTGAAAGTTATCAATCTTTTAAAAAGATAAATTATAGTTTTGATACATTTAATTATAATAAATATGGTGTTGGAGAATATGTTGAATATCAAGGAAATCACTACCGTATTATAGCGAGTGTTACAAATGGTACAAATCCATTAAGTTCTCCTACAATATTTAGAAGAATTAGTTATGATTATTCAAATAGAGCATATGTTCAAAATTCGATTGTTAGACATAATGGTAATTATTATATTGCTAATACGGCAATTTCATCAGGTCAAACACCTGGTGTAAGTCCAAACTGGACTTTAATTGGTTCACCTACTCCATATGATCCAGAATCAAATTACAATCGTTATCAGGGAGTAACTTATAACGGTAAAAGATATTTTTGGAATGGTCTTACATCAACTACAGGAACTAATCCAGATACAAATAACAATTGGTGGTATGTTGGTGAAGAGTGGCACCCTAATAATATCTATGAACAAGATAGTATAGTTTCCTATCAAAATAGATATTACACCCTAAGAGGTGGCAACTCTAGAAACCAAGCACCAGGAGTTGCAGGTTTATGGCAACCACTTTCTCTTGAATGGTCTAAAACTGGTGAATACTATAATAGTGGCTCAGCCATAAGTGTTGTATTGTATAAGGGAGCCTATTATAAATGGTCAAGAACAGTACCAGCTAATATAACTAATAATGGTATTCCTGGTGAATATGATAGTGGTTGGAATGAACTTACAGATTTCTGGATTCCAAATAACACATATGTCAAAGGTGATTTTGTAAGATATGATGGTTCATTTTGGGAATTACTCTCAAATACTAGTCCTACAGGTCAATCAGGTGTACCAGGAATAGATTTTAATGTTTGGAAGGAACATCCAATTATTTGGGACCCTAATAGAAATTAAAAAAACCCGATTAGACAAAATATGTCTAATCGGGTTTTATATATATTAGAATGCTGGTGTTGCTGCCCAACCATAGTTTTCTTCTAACCAAGTTCTTACCTTACTACTTGTTAAGTATGAAATAAATATTTGAATTCTAGGATCTTCTAAATCATCTTTTCTAACTACAAAACTTATTGCATAAGTCATTGTAAGTTCATTTAATTCCTCATATGCTAATACTTCGGAATCATCCATTAACTGATTATTAGTATCTCTTGCATAAGTTGGATACATTATGGCTAATTTAGCACCATCAGAGTGATATGCATTTGATGTTGTTCCTAATGATTTAGGTTTAAATACTAAATTTTTTGGATTTTCTATAATATCCTCTAGTGTTGCAGTTACAGTGATTCTTTCTTTTAATGTAATAAGCCCTAGACTATCAAGTAATATTAGAGCACGAGGCAGATTAACTTCATCCTCAGGAATATAAATTGTTGTACCATTTGTTATTTCATCAATTGAATTAAATACACTTGAATATAGTGCGAATTTAGAATGATATAATCTTTGAGCTACCACTAATTCTGAATTATTTGATTTATTAAAGAATTCCATAAAATATTGATGTTGAATTAAATTACCATCAATTTCCTTGTTTTTAAGTGGAGTATTTAATACATTATAATCCATTTGTACCTGCTCAACTTCAATGCCTTCATTTTTTAAATCTTCGCTAATTAAATCTACAATCTCTGGCATCGGATAAAAATTTACTCCAATTTTTAATGTAGATGCCTCTGACTTACATCCAACTAATAAAATAATTAAGAATGTTGTAGTAAGTAATAATAATGTTTTTTTCATTTTAATGTCCTCTTTTCTTTTTGTTTAAATAATTTGAAAAAATATTACCGAGTATTTGAATCACTTGAACAATAAATATCATGATGATTGTGGATGCCCACATTAGACTGTTTCCAACTGGTGAATAATATCCAATTTGAATTGCAGTATAACCTAGACCCCCTCCACCAATAATATATACAACAGATGAGTAAGCTAGTAAACTGACAAGTGAAGAAGTAAATGCTAAGATTAAAGATGATCTTGCTTCAACAAAAATAAAATCTTTAAATAATTGGAATTTAGTAGCAGCTAGTGAACGAGTTAAATCATAAATTTGAGGGTTTATATCAATAACTGCTTGTTCAACTAATCGTGATACAGTCGCAATACCTATAATACTTAAAGCGATGATAGATGGTATAAAACCTATACTAGTACCAAATATATTAAATGAAAATGGAATAATTATAACCATCAGTAAAACAAATGGAATCGATCTTATAATACTTACTAAACTTGATAATATATATATTAGATATCTATTTTTAGTAAATATTTTCTTTTCATATAGTGCGAGTGTTATTCCAATAACTAAACCAATTGGTATTGAAATGATTGCACTTACAAATAATAAATTAAATGTTTCAAAAACAGCCTCACTTAATTTACTAATATCAGTTGTATTTAACATATGTATCATAAGTTATCACTCCAAATTCCATCATAACCTAATGATAAATTATCTGTATTTACAATTTTTCCGATTCGTTTGACTTTGTTATCTTCTATTAAAAGCACTCTATTACATAAATACTTTATAACATTTAACTGGTGTGATACAAGTATAATTGTTGGTTTAAATTCCTTATGAATCTTTTTTATTAATGTTAAAATCTCAAATGCAGTTTCTTCATCTAATGCGGATGTTGGTTCGTCTAAAAAAAGTAGTTTAGGGTTTGTTATTAATGCTCTAGCAATACTAATTCTTTGTGCCTCACCACCTGATAAGGTAATAGGATAGTCATTTGCTTTACTTTCTAAACCTACATATTTAAGCATTTTAAGCGCCTTGTTTTTTCTTTCGTCTTTTGATACGCCACGTAGTTTAAGCGGAAGTGCGATATTATCTAAAACATTTAAGTTATATAGTAAACTAAAATTTTGATAAATATAAGATGTTTCTTTTATAAGTTCATTTAAACTTTTATGACTTAATGAAGTAACATTAGAACCAAATAAAGTATATGAACCACTATCAGGTAATATTTGAAGTGATAGGATTTTTAATAAAGTAGATTTACCAACTCCTGATTTTCCAATAATACCAAAAATCTCACCTTGATCAATTCTAAGAGAAATATCCTCAAGTGCGCGAACAATGTTATTTTTTGATTTATAATGTTTAGATAAGTTTTTTAATTCTATCATATAAATTTTCCTTTTTTAGTATCGTATTAATTATAAATATAAAACAATAATAATCACTATATATTGCTTATTTTACGAAAAAGTCGTAAAATAAGATGTATATTATATATAATATTTTAAATTAACATGTAAAGTTGAGAAATAAATGATAAAAAGAATCGTTATTAATAACTATAAATCAATCCAAAAGGAATTAAACATCGAACTTGATAATCATCAAACGTTTTTAGGTTTATTTGGTCCAACAGGTTCTGGTAAAACGACCATTATGGAAGCAATATATAAATTTAAAGAAGTTTTTTTTGGTGGTATGCGTGCTATTGATAAAATATTTGATCATGAAAATGTTTACTATAGGTTTGACTTTCTAATAAAAAATGAAACATTTACTTATGAAGTCAATCTAAACTATGAAAGAAACGAGATTATTTTAGAAAAACTAACCTCACTCAAATTGAATCATAGATACACTTACTTTATAAGAGATCAGTACGATATTACACTATCAAATAGTTTAGAAAAACTATTTACTAAAGATGACTATGAAAGATTTAAAATATATTTATACGATTTAAAATATGACAGACGTGAATTTATATTAAGTCATATGAGAATAAAGGATTTTACGGAATCAAAGAAATCAAAAGTATTAGAAAAAATAGTATCTTTAATTAAAAACATTCATATATTTAATCAAAATGATGATATTAAGTTTTTTTTAGACATGGATGATTCTCATTACCTAAAAGTTATTCAAATCTTAAAAAAATTAGAACCAACTATAAAATTTATTAATTATAAGACAATCTTACTTGATGACTTAAGATTTAATTTAAACAGACATAGATATGATCACCTAATTGATGAATTCAGAAATCATGTTATAAAATCAGATGATGAAAGTTTTTTTATTGAATGTTACAATCAATTCTATAAATTAAATGGTAGAGATTTTAATGATTTAGTTATAAAGACTGTTGATGTTCATTTTATTGATGGAAAAGTCATTTCACTTAATGATTTATCAAAAGGTTTAAAACGTTTAATTATACTAGTGATGCTACTTTTTAGACCGCTTAAAAATGATTTATTCATCATTGATGATTTTAATTTAAATATGGATTATCACTTAACCTATAAACTCATTGAACTTATTAAAAATGAATTTAAACAAAATAGTAGAAGACTCATATTTTCAACACATGATATGTTATTGTTTGATTCTAAAATATTTGATTTAAATGAAATTACATACTTAAAAAAAGAAGATTCTACTTTAATTTATTATATGAATAAGTTAGGAATTAGAAAAGATAAAAAGTTACTAAATCTATATTTAGATAATTATTTTTAATATACCTATAATAAAAATGCCTGCAAACTATTTGAGTTTGCAGGCATATATTTATCTAATAATTTCATCAATAAGTTTTAATTCTTCATCAGTAAAATGCATATTATTAAGCGCATTTAGATTTTCTTCTAGTTGTCTTAATTTTGATGTAGATATTAATGTAGATGTCATGAGTTCATTTCTGAGTGTCCAAACAAGTGCCATTTGAGCAATCGTTTGACCTCTGTTTATTGCAATAACATCTAATTTTTTAAGTTTTTCAACAACATCAGGTGTGATGTTTTTTTCTTTAAACCATAAAGAGTCTGGATTTTTAGCACGGGAATCTTCTGGAATACCTGTAATGTATTTATTAGTAAGTAGACCTTGAGAAAGTGCGGAGTAGCAAATTGTGCCACCACCTAAATTATGTTGTGTTTCTAATAGGTTATCATTTTCTATCCATCTATTGAGCATGGAGTAACTTGGTTGAGTAATGACGTATGGTACATTAAGTTGGTCTAGTATTTTATGTGCTTCAACTAGATCTTTTGAATTGTAGTTAGATAAACCTACATATAATGCTTTACCACTTTGTACGATATCTTTTAGGGCTATCATTGTTTCTTTTAAATTTGTATCATAATCTCTTCTATGATGATAGAAGATATCAACGTAAGGTATACCTAATCGTTTAAGTGATTGGTCAAGTGATGAAATTAAGTATTTTCTTGAACCACCATCTTGATAAGGACCATCCCACATCTTATATCCTGCTTTTGTTGAAATAATGATTTCATCTCGGTATGGCATTAATGCCTCTTTAAGTATTTTACCAAAGACTATTTCTGCATGTCCAGGTGGTGGACCATAGTTATTTGCTAGATCAAAGTGCGTAATACCGTGATCAAAAGCTTTTAATATCATTTCTTTGTTTAAGTCATAATCATTATGAATACCAAAGTTTTGCCATAGACCATATGATAGAACAGGTAAAACTAAACCGGAATTTCCAAGTCTACGATAAATCATCTTTTTATATCGATCTGGATTAGGTGTGTACATATACTTAAACTACCTTTCTTAAAATATTTATAGTGTGACTTCGTTAATAATATTTAAAATAACCTCAACTGCTTTTTCCATTTGATTGATACTTGCAAATTCTAATCTACCGTGAAAGTGATATGCACCCGTACCAAGGTTAGGACAAATTAGTCCACCATAAGTTAACCTAGCACCATCCGTACCACCACGTATAGCTTCAAACTTTGGTGATAAACCTGCCTTTTTAGTTGCATTAACCGCATAATCAATGACATACATATGTTCTTTAATAATTTCATACATATTAAGGTAAGATTCTTTAATTTCTAATTTAACTGCCTCATACCCATACTTTTCATTTAAATAATTAGTAATTGCATTAAATGTTTCTTGTTGCTCTTTAAATTCTTTCATACTGTGGTTTCTAATAATGTATTTAGCATAAGCACTTTCTACATGACCAGCACTTTCAGTTAAGTGATTAAACCCTTCATATCCTTCTGTAATTGCAGGATCTAAAAACTTAGGTAACATTTGGTGAAACTCCATTTGAAGATGCAGTGCGTTAACCATTTTATTTTTAGCACTACCTGGGTGTATAGATTTACCCATAAATTCTACTTTTGCTGCTGCAGCATTAAAGTTTTCATATTCAATACCACCAACTTCACTACCATCCATGGTATATGCAAAGTCAGCTTTAAACCAATCATAATTAAAACGGTCTGCACCTTTACCGATTTCCTCATCAGGTGTAAAACAAATATAAATATCGCCATGGCGAATCGTTTTGTCATCGGTTAATCTGTGAGCCATTTCCATGATTTCAGCAACACCAGCTTTATCATCTGCACCTAATAATGTATTACCATCAGTAACGATAATATCATCACCAATCACCTTTTTTAGTGCAGGGTATTGATCTGGATGCATTTGATATGTTTCATTTAAGATAATTGTTGAACCATTATAGTTTTTAATGATACCAGGATTAACATTATTACCTGGTGCATCAAATGATGTATCAACATGTGCAATAAAACCAATTGCTGGAACTTTTTTATCAATATTTGATGGAATAAGTGAATAAACATAACCATCTTTGTCTAAAAACGCATCAAGCCCCATGGATTGTAATTCTTCAACTAATAGTTTAGATAAATCTAATTGTTTAAGTGTTGAAGGAAATGTCTCCGAATCTGGATTTGATTGTGTATCTATTTTTACGTAACGTATAAATCTTTCTAGTAGTCTATTTTTCATATCTTTACCTTCCTTTATATATATTATACAAAAAATAGAAACTAATTGTTTGAAATTAATTATTTTAATAATCAAATTAATATTTTTAATTTTTTAATGTAAAACGATTGACATTATTAAAATCATATAATAAAATTAATGTGTAAATTAAAAATATTAAGAATTTAGGTAAAAAAATGAAACAAAATAAAATACTTAATAAAATATATCAAGGTAAACTTGAAGTAAGCGAAGCGTATAACCTATTATTTACTAAAAAGATTCAAAAGGTGAAAAAAAGCAGATTTGTAAAATTAAGTATTTGGATAAACGAAAATAAATTTATATCAGGATTTGTTAAAATGTTTACTATCTTTCCAATTCATGTATCACTACTTAAACTAATTTTAAATAAATCAAATCAATTAGGTGATGATAATCTAACCAAAGAAGATATCATCAAACTTATAAGTGTTAAAGGTATAAGTATTAAAGTTATTACAAACGATGTAAAAATAAATATAAAAACGATTTAAAAGGAGAGTTTAAAAATGAATAAATTAAATCAAGTGATTACAAAATGTCCAATATGTAATGAGAACTTACATATTATGCATCTAGCATGTGGGAATTGTCATACAGAAATTAAGGGTGAGTTTAGTTTTTCAAAGTTTAATTATATCAATCAGGAAACACTATACTTTATAGAAATATTTGTAAAAAACAGAGGTAACATTAAAGCAATCGAAAAAGAGATGAATATCAGTTATCCAACTGTAAAAAAATATTTAGATGAAGCAATTGTTTCATTAGGGTATAAAGTTGATGATAATTTAGATGATTTTGACTTTAAAGAAAAACAAACATCATCTAAATTTGAAGAAGCATCACTTAAAAATAAGCAACAAGAAATATTAAATAAAATAAAAGTTGGTGAATTAAAAGTTGATGAAGCAGTTAGTTTAATTAAAAAAATCAAAGGAGATATAAAATAATGGATGATCTAAGAGAAGAAAGATTACAAATCTTAGAATTACTTAAAGAAGGTCAAATTACACCAGAGGAAGCTGAAAAATTATTATCTGCACTCATGGGTTCAAAGGATACAGAAAAAGTAAATAAAAACGAAAAGAAATCCCCATTTAAAATGTTGAAGATCATAGTTGATTCTAAAAGTGGTGAAAAGGTGCGTGTGAATATACCAGTTGAATTTGCAAGATTATTAAAAAACAATAAATTTGGAAATTCAAAATTAGAAGATTATGAAATTGATGTTGATGCAATTCTAGAAATGGTTAGTCAAGGTGTTTTAGGCGAAATTGTTACAGTTGATTCTGAAGATGGTGACAAAATAAGAGTTGTAGTGGAGTAATTCATAAGAAAGGCTATTCACTTGAATAGTTTTTCTTTAATAAGTTCAAACGATTAAAATAGTATTTAAAATATAGTCTTTATATTATAAATATAGAAAATAGATAGATGATCTTATTTAACATAAAATATAATATATTTGATACAATAAATAAAGAGGTAAAACAAGATGATATTATTAAAACATTTTAGGCATTATTATATTAAATATGCATGGGCATTTTTACTAGGAATACTTATACTTATTGGTATAGATTATTTTCAATTAGAAATACCTAGAATCTTTAACCAAATCATTACAGGGGTTGAAGAATCAACAATTACAGAGGTTAGTCAAATTACCAATCATTTACTATATTTATCATCAATTGTAATATTTATGACGTTTGGTAGATATTTATGGCGTATATTATTATTAGGTAATGGCAGAAAAATTGAAACAGACATTAGACTACATATGTTTACACATGCCACTAAATTAAGTCAAAATTTCTATTCTGATGAAAAAATTGGTGGATTAATGAGTTATTTTATTAATGATTTAAACTCGGTTAGAGAATTATTTGGATTTGGTTTACTTATGTTAATTGATGGCTTATTTTTAGGAACATTTGTCATTATTCGTATGTTTAGATTAAACTGGCAAATGACACTTTATTCAGCCATTCCATTACTCTTTATGGGGATATTAATATTTCTAGTTCATTTTAAAATGGAACGTAAATTTAAACTCAGACAAGAATCATTTGAAAGTATGTCAGATTTTACTCAAGAATCATTTACTGGTATACAAGTTATTAAGGCATATGTTAAAGAAATAAAAGAAGCTTTAACTTTTGATAAGAAAAGTAGAGATTTATATAAAAAGACAATTGACTATGTAAAATACTCAATCGTTGTTAACATCATTATTGATATTATGATTACATTAGTTATATTATCAGTCTTATTTTATGGATCTTTATTAATTGCTGAAGGTGGCTTATCATCAGGAGACTTAACAGAATATATTAGTTACTTTTTTACACTGTTGTGGCCTGTTTTTGCTATTTCGTGGTTTATGATTATTAATGGCCAAGCTCAAGCATCAGCTAAAAGAATATATAAATTTTTAGAAACACCAATAGATATAAAAGATAGTGAAAATGCACTTAAAGATGTAGTGCTTGATGGTGCAATTAAAGTATCAAATTTAAGTTTTACCTATAAAGATAATGATGAACCTACATTAAAAAATATAAGCTTTGAAATTAAAGCTGGTGAAATGGTTGGTATATTAGGAAAAACAGGTAGTGGTAAAACGACTTTAGTTGAACTCTTATTAAGTGTTTATCAACCTAGGGAAAATATGATTTATTATAGTGACTATGATATGTTAGACATATCTATAAAGAGATTAAGAGATCATATTGGATATGTACCTCAAGACAACTTCTTATACTCAGATACTATAAAAAACAATATAGGATTTTCATTTGATGAACAAATTGATGATAACTGGTTACATGAAGTCGCAAAGCTATCAGATATCCATGAAAACGTCTTAGAATTTAAAGACAAATATGAAACGATATTAGGTGAACGTGGAACAACCGTTTCAGGTGGTCAAAAACAAAGAATATCTATAGCAAGAGCACTTGCTAAAGATCCTGTAATTTTAATCCTAGATGATTCTGTTTCTGCAGTAGATACAAAAACTGAAGAAGCAATCATTTCAAACCTAAGAAAAATTAGAAAAGGTAAAACCACATTAATGATTGCACATAGAATTTCTACAGTTAAAAAGTTAGATAAAATAATTTTATTATCAAATGGTGAAATTGTAGGCATTGGTAATCATAAAGAATTATTAAAAAACAATCAAATGTATCAAGAAATGGTTAATTTACAAGAGTTAGAAGCACTTATAGAAGAAGGTGATAACCATGCGTGATTTTCAAGATCATCATACAGCATCGGCTGATAAAGATTTACTAAAAAGGTTATTACAATATTTAAAACCACATAAATTAAAATTTATTATGGCATTTTTAATGATGTTTGTAACTACTTTTACAAACGTCATCTTACCGCTTGCAACCGGTTTTTCAATTGACTTTATGACAAAAGAAGATGTAACATTTGATGATAAAATAAAAGTATTAATTTTTGCTGCAATTATAGGATTAATTATTGTACTTATTTCTGTAGTTGTTGGTTTTTTTCAACAAGTAATCTTGCAAGAAATCGGACAAAATGTAACACATACCATGCGTAAACAAGTTTTTGAACATATAGAAAACTTATCTATTGGTCAAATCAATTTATTACCTGTAGGAAAACTAGTTACACGAGCAACAAATGATCCGGCTAATATTTCTGATATGTTTACAAATACGATTGTAAACTTAATTAGAAACTTTTTGATGATGATAATCATTGCAGTTATACTCATAGTAATTAACTGGAAGATGGCACTATTTGCTTTCTTAACAATACCCCTGATTCTTATATCCTCCACAATATTTAGAAAATTTTCTAGAACAGCTTATAGAGAGGTAAGAAGTAATGTATCAGAGATTAATGGATTCTTATCAGAAAACTTAAGTGGTATGAAAATTACCCAAATATTTAATCAAGAAAATAAAAAAATTGATAATTTTAAAAAATTAAATAATCAATTAAAGAAAAGCTATTTTACAGAAATAAATACATTTGGTATATATCGACCAATTATTTGGCTAATTTCTATGATAGCTACAATTTTAACTGTATATTTTGGTGTAATATCAGTTGTTGATGGTGCATTAAGCGTTGGATTATTTGTATCATTTTATATTTATGTGGGACAGTTTTTTGAACCAATACAGCAAATTAGTGAACAATTTAATGCACTTCAAAACGGATTTTCATCAGCCGAAAAAATATTTGATGTACTCGATACAAAACCTGATATTACTGATAGTGAAGATGCAATTGAATTATCTGAATTCAAAGGTGAAATTGAGTTTATTGATGTATGGTTTAAATATATTGAAGATGAATGGATATTAAAAGGTGTCTCCTTTAAAGTTAATCCAAATGAAACGGTAGCATTTGTAGGTGCTACAGGTAGTGGTAAAACAACCATTCTACAACTCATTGTTAGAAATTATGATATTCAAAAAGGTCAGATTTTAATTGATGGTAAAGATATTCGAACAATTAAACGTTCATCGCTTAGAAAGTTCATTGGTCAAATGCTACAAGATGTCTTCTTATTTAGTGGAACAATTCGTGATAACATTACATTAGGAGATCCAAACATTACAGATTGTGATATTAAAAAAGCAAGTGACTATGTAGGATTAGATTATGTTTTAAATAAACTACCTGAAGGACTTGATCATGTTGTTAAAGAACGTGGCAATAACTTTAGTAGTGGAGAACGACAATTAATTAGTTTTGCTAGAGCGGTTGTATATAATCCGAGTTTAATGATCCTAGATGAGGCAACAGCAAATATTGATTCTGAAACAGAAGTAATTATTCAAGAATCATTAAGCAAAATGATGAATATATCAACTATGCTTATTGTTGCACATAGACTATCAACGATACAGCATAGTGATAGAATTATTGTGATGAGTAAAGGTGAAATCAAAGAATCAGGTACTCATCAGCAACTTTTAAAACAAAATGGGTTATACTATAACTTATATCAATTACAATATGATAAAAAGGAAGGTGATTTTAATGCTTAATAAGCAAGAACTACAAGAATTATTGCAATTTGGACTAGATACTGGTGCAGATTTCTCAGAAATATTTTTAGAAGATACTTATAGCGCAAATATGAGCGTTAACAATGGTGATGTAATCTCAGTATCAGGTGGTAATACATATGGAGTAGGTGTAAGACTACTTAGTGGTATTGATGAAGTTTATGGTTATACAAATGATACATCATACGAAGCAGTTAAACACTTAGTATTTACTTTGAGAGGATCATTTAATAAAAAGGGAAACACTGCTTTACCACTAGGTGATAAAAAACCTTATGTGAACAATATTAAAATTGGTCATAACGATATTACACCAGCTAAAAAAGCTGAAACCTTAATTGAGTTATCAAACATCATTAAAAACCATAATGATAAAATCATTCAAGCAGGTGCTAGGTTAATTGAATGGGAACAAAAGGTTTTAATTGCAAACTCAAAAGGAATTTATCAAGATGATGTTAGAACTTATACACGTTGTGGGCTTTCTGCAGTTGCTCAAGATGGTAACTTAATGCAAGATGCATTTGAAGCACCTGGTAGAAACATGGGCTTTGAATTATTTGAAGAAATAGATTTTAAAGCAGTTGCATTAGAGGTTGCAGAATCAGTAATGACGTATTTATATGCAGATAACATGGAACCACAAGAAATGCCAGTTGTTATCCATAATGGTTTTGGTGGAGTAATTTTTCATGAGGCTGTAGGTCATCCACTTGAAACAAGTGCTGTATCAAAAGGTTTATCTCCATTTGCAGGTAAAATTGGTGATAAAGTAGCAAGTGAACTTGTTACTGCATATGACAATGGTGATGAAGATAACCAATGGGGTCGTTCAACATTCGATGATGAAGGACATAAAACAAAGAAAAATTTACTAATTGAAAAAGGTATTTTAAAAGGGTACTTATCCGATTATCGTAGTGGAAAACGTATGAACTATGAATCAACCGGTTCTGGTAGACGTCAAAGTTATAAATATCCACCAACATCACGTATGAATACAACCTATATTGAAAATGGAACTGAAAATTACGAAGATATCATTAAAGATACTCAGTATGGATTATTTGCTAAAAAACTTGGTGGTGGTACTGTAAACCCTGCAACAGGTGAATATAACTTTGCAGTAATGGAAGGTTATATGATTGAAGATGGTAAACTTACAAAACCAGTTCGTGGTGCAATGTTAATTGGACACGGTGCTGAAACTATTTTAAGAATTGACCGTGTTGCAAATAATAAAACATATGGTCAAGGTATGTGTGGAGCTCAGTCAGGTTCGATTCCAACTGATGTTGGCCAACCAACCATACGTGTATCTAAAATCTTAGTAGGTGGACAAGGAGGAAATAACTAATGTTTGAAAAATGGATAGAACTTGGACTTAAAAAAGGTTTTAGTGATGTTGAAATATTTTCAACCAGACAAAAAAGTTTATCAATTGAAGTATACCAAGGTAAGGTTGAAAACTTAACAACATCTGATGTAAATAAAGCTAAAATTAAAGCTGTTTATGATGAAAAATTAGTGTCCTTTGTCTTAGAAGATTTAAATGATGAAACAGCCAATAAAGTATTTGATAAATTAAAATTAAATGCAGAAGCACTCACTGTAAAAGAACCAGCAATTATCTTTGAAGGATCAAAAAGTTATCCTAAAGTTAAAGATAATGACTTTGATTTTGATAGTGTTCCGGTTGATAAAAAAATTAAATATTTAATTGACTTAGAAAATCATATCTTATCTAATGAATATGTTAAACAAGTAGATTCAACAAATTATACTGAATCATACGGTGAAACTACAATCATTAACTCAAAAGGATTGAACCTAACAAGAAAACATAATTTTTCATATGCATATGGTGTAGGTATTTTTGAAAAAAATGGTGATATTAAAACGGGTTATGAACTTAAATTAGTCAAATCATTTGATGAATATGATGCTAAAAAAGATGCAGAAGCATCCATTTTAAATGGTTTATCTAAACTAGATGGTATTTCAATTAAAACTAAAAAATACGAAACAGTATTTTCACCAAAACGTTTTGGTGATATGTTAGGTGTTTTTTCAGGACTATTCTCAGGTGAGGCTGCTTATAGAAAAATGACCGCACTAAAAGATAAAGTTGGTGAAAAAATAGCTGTTGAAAACTTTAATTTATGGGATGATCCATTAAATGAAAAAGCACCATTCCAAAACTCATTTGATGATGAAGGGGTTGCATCAAATCCTAAGAAGATCATTGATAATGGTGTATTTACAGGATTCTTACATTCCTTAAAAACAGCTAAACTATTTAACCAAGAACCAACTGGTAACGCATTTGGCGGTGGTATTGGACCTGCAGGTTTATATCTAGAACCAGGTAAAGATGATTTTGATACATTAATTAAAGACATTAAAGAAGGTTTTTATGTAACAGATTTAGTTGGATTACATGCAGGAGTTAATCATACAAATGGTAACTTTAGTCTTCAAGCAGGTGGTGTATTTATCAAAGATGGTAAATTAGATCATGCTGTTAAGATGGTTGTCTTATCAGGAAACTGGTTTGACTTATTAAATAGCATTAAAGGTATAGGTAATGATTTAACATTTGATGTATCTGGAGTAGGTTCACCAAGTGTTAATGTTGGAATGCTTATGGTTTCAGGTGAAGAAAAATAAATAAAAATATGCGCGAATAAATCTTATAATTAAAGATTATCGCGCATTTTTTTACCGTTCATAACGGCTTATGTAAAATATTATCGAAAATAAAACAAATAATAACATATTAGGATTTTACATTTTATTTAGAGGTATATTTATGTTATAATCTAAAAGAACAAATTATTATTTAAGCTTATTAATAATATATATACAAGAAGTGGTGATATAATGCGCAAAGCAATAAAACTATATGCTTTAATTACCCAGTTTATTTTAAATCTCATCTTAGGCGGTATATTAGGTGCAATATTAGGTAAAAATATTGATCCTGATGGTACGGGTGAAGCACTTTATGCTGGTGTTGGTTTAATTATAGGTTTATTTGTAAGCATGATACTACTTTGGCAATTTTTTAGAAATGAAAGGATAAGTAAAATTAATGACGACAAATAATGATAAAAATATTAATCTTAAAAAAACTTATCTAATAGCGAGTATATTAATGATTATTGGTACGGTTATTTACAGTATTTGGTTCCTAGATTTATTAATATATTTTTTAATTGCAGGAATTACCGCTTTAATCAATTATTATTTTCTACTTAGAATTCAAAAATTTGACCAAATTAATCAAGCCAATGTTTATGGTACATTATTATTTCGATATTTGATATATGTAGTTATAGCATTTCTTATTATATGGCTTAATAGAAAATCAGACATATTAGAGTATATTGGAATAAGCTTAATTGTTGGATTTTCAGTCATTCAAATATCAACAATAATTAATACAATCACATCAAGAAATGGGGTGAGATCTTGATTGAAAATATCGTTCATTATTTACTTAGCATTCCATTTTATATATGGTCAAGTTATATTGTAATTCTTATTATTTTAGTTTTATCAATTTGGATTTCCTCTAAGGTGAAAAAGTTAAAGGTTGGAGAAAATCCTGGATTAATACTAACTGCAGTTATCACATTTGTTCAATTTATGAACAATTATGCAAAAAATAATATTGGTAAACACTGGAAATTTTTAGCACCAATCCTACTAGGGTTATCCATATATATATTTTTACTTAATATATCAGGTCTCATACTTCTTGATACACCAACAAAATATGCAACAGTGACATTAGCATTTGCAATTGTAAGTGTTGTAACTGTCCAAACTGTGGGATTTAAAAGTAAAGGTATTAGACACTTAAAAACGCTTATGGGACCTATGTGGTGGTTTTCACCAGTGATGATTCCACTTAATATATTAAGTGACTTAACACCCCTTATTTCAATGACAATGCGTCTATTTGGGAATATCGCATCCGGTGCGGCAGTTGTTACATTAGTATATTCTGTTTCAGGGGCATTTACATGGTTAACAGGTCCAATTATGCATGCGATATTTGATATTGGATTTGGCATCATACAAACAATTGTATTTGTATTATTAACAACAGTATTTTCATCAAATAAAATAGAAGAAAGTGATTTATTAGAAATCAAAGGAGGCATATAATATGTTTGATTTATTACAAGTTATACCAAATGAGTTTTACGCATCAGGCTTAGCATATTTAGGTGCAGGGATTGCTATTTTAGCAGCAGGTCTTGCTGGTATCGGGCAAGGACTTGCAGCTGCAAGAGCAGTTGAGGCTGTTGGTAGACAACCTGAGGCAAGTGGTAAAATTACAGTTACGATGATACTTGGACAAGCAATGGTTGAAACATCTGGTATTTATGCGTTAATTATTGCGTTTATATTATCAAGTAAGTAAGGATAAATTATGAATATATTCAAAGAAATATCTGATGCGATACAAGAAGGATTAAACTCAATATTTGAAAGATGGGATTTAATACTTTGGCAAATAGCTGCAACAATTATTTTAATTATAATTGTACGTATCTTTTTATGGAAGCCAATTACAAGGTATCTAGAAAAAAGACAAGAAGCATTGTCTAAAGAACTTTATGAAGCAGCCCATGAACGTGAGCGCGTTACTCAAATTAGATATGAACTACAAACTGAATATGAAGAAATGAGAAAAGAAGCACGTCAAATGAAAGATAGTTTAATTTACGAAGCGCAACAAGAAAAAGATCGTATTATTACTGAGGCTCGTAATGAAGCTAAAAGACGTATTCAACAAGTGGATCGAGACATTCAGCAAGAACTAAAAATTCAAAGCGATAAAATCAAAGAACGAATTAAAGAAATCGCATTTGATGTGGCTGAAAAAATTGTTACCCACGATGTCACAGAAGAAAATATCGATGAAACAATCGAAGAAATGATTGATACTAAATTATGATTTCAACAATTTATTCTGATGCACTTTTTAAGCTTGCGCTTAAAGAAGATGCTGTTGAATCTATTATTGAACAATATGAAACTTTTGTGGCGCTTGCTTCTGATAATCCAGATTGGATTATTTTCTTAGATTCTCCAATGGTTCGTAATAAAGTCAAACAAAAACTCCTTACAGAATTAGGTGTTTTTAATGAATTATTCATTAATTTTTTGATGCTTTTAATTAGACATCATCAAATCAGATATTATGAAACTATATACGAACAATGGAATATTAAATCCAGATTGCATCAAAAAATAGCATATGTGCAACTATATACTGCAAAACCATTATCAAAATCTAAATTAGCTAAATTAAAAGCTGAAATTGAAGATTATTTACCAGGACTTGATATTGAGTTTAATATTCATATTGACCCATCATTAATTAGTGGTGAAAAAATAATTTATCAAGGCCGTAGTATCGAGCGATCATTTAAAAAATCGTTAGATGATATGCGTGCTAATATTTAAGAAAGGATGATTATATGGCAAAAATAGATATCGACCAAATTAGCGCTTTAATACAAAAACAAATTGAAGATTATAAGGCAGATGTGCGATTAGAATCTGTAGGTAAAGTTTTAAGCGTGGCCGATGGTATAGCTACTGTATACGGACTTTCTCAAGCGATATTAGGTGAATTGGTTGAATTACCACATGATGTTAAAGGACTCGTTTTTAATCTTGAACAGTACCATGTAGGAATTATTTTATTTGGACGTACAGATCTTATTAAAGAAGGCGATAATGTACGTGCAACAAAACGTATATTTGAAGTCCCTGTTGGTAATGATTTACTTGGGCGTGTCATTGACCCGCTTGGTCAACCACTCGATCTAAAAGGTACGATCAATGCGGATAAATACTATCCAGTAGAACGTCCTGCAAAAGATTTAATGGACCGTGGGTTTATTAATGAACCCCTACAAACAGGAATTAAAGTAATTGATGCTTTAGTACCGATTGGTAAAGGACAAAGAGAATTAATCATTGGTGATAGACAAACCGGTAAATCAACAATTGCTATTGACACAATTATTAACCAGCGTGGAAAAAATGTTATTTGTATATATGTTGCGATTGGCCAAAAAGATGCAACAGTAGCAAATCTTGTTAAACTACTACAAATTAAAGATGCTCTAGATTATACAGTTGTTGTAAATGCAAGTGCATCTAAAGAGGCAACACTATTATATATTGCACCTTATACAGGTTCATCCATTGCTGAATACTTTATGGAACAAGGCAAAGATGTATTAATCATATATGATGATTTAACCAAACATGCGGTAGCTTACCGTGAATTATCACTTTTAATGAAACGTCCAAGTGGTAGAGAAGCATATCCAGGTGATATTTTCTACCTACACTCAAGACTACTTGAGCGTGCTGGTAAACTAAGTAAAGAATTAGGTGGAGGATCAATTACTGCCTTACCGATTGTTGAGACCCAAGCAGGTGATATTAGTGCTTATATTCCAACCAATATCATTAGTATTACAGATGGTCAACTCTACTTAGAAAACAAACTATTTTTCCAAGGTGTAAGACCTGCTATTAATGCCGGATTAAGTGTGTCTCGTGTTGGTGGTAGTGCACAGTGGAAAGGGATGAAACAAGTAGCAGGTACCTTACGTATTGCACTTGCAAACTTTAGAGAGTTAGAAAGTTTTGCACAGTTTGGATCTGATTTAGACCCAAGTTCTAAAAGAAGACTAGATCGTGGACGTAAAACAGTTGAAATCCTAAAACAAGATGTGCACGAATTAATTGATTTACCATCTCAAATTGTGACCTTTTACGCACTAGAAAACGGCTTTATGGATGATTTAAATTTGAAGCAAATTCGAAGTTTAATGGCTGAAATTGAGCAAGGACTTAGTCTAAATGAGGTTGGTAAAAAATTAAAAGCACAATTAATAAAAGATAAAGCAATTACAGATAAAAAACTAATGGAAGAATTTATCGATCATGTAAGGAGATTTATTTAATGGCAAACTTGCAAGTCTTAAAATCAAGAATTGTTTCAATTGAAAAGACAGCATCCATTACAAAAGCAATGTATCAAATTGCTTCTTCTAAATTAGTTTCTGCACAAAACGCATTTACTCAGTACAATCAATTTAAAAGTGCATTTGATGAAGTATTAAATGATGTTTTTAAAACCACTGAAAATAATATATTTTTAAACAAAGATAATCGCTCAAAAAATAAATTATTTATTATTATTTCAACAGATCGCGGATTAGTTGGAGCATATAATCAACAACTTTTCAAACAATTCTTAGACCATATTAAAGATATGGATAAAAATAATGTATTCGTGATAGCTATTGGTAGACGAGCATTTGCATTTACCAATAAAGAAAAATTAAATCGTCTAAATCAAGAAGTTATTCTAAACCATGATGATGTAAATGAGGCTACATTAGGCGATTACATTGATGATTTAGTAGAATTATATGTAAATAATTATTATGGTGAAATTTCTGTGTTTTCAAATAAATTTATTAACTCCATGACACAAAAACCTGAAAACGAAATTTTACTTCCAATTGACATTAAAAGTAAGGTAAACCAAATAGCACATGACCCATACTTTTATGAAGGATCAAAAACAGATACATTAAATGATTTAATAATGATTTACATTCAATCAAGACTTTACGGCTTATTAGTTGATGCCAAATTAAGTGAATATTCTTCACGTATTATGGCAATGAAAAGTGCAACCGATAATGCAAATGAAGCCCTTGAAAAATTAAGTTTAAAATATCATCAAGCAAGACAACATAAAATAACAAATGAATTATTAGATATTTCTAATTCTAAATTATAAAGGAGGTAATCATGAAAGGAAAAATAGTAGCAATCGTAGGACCAGTCGTAGACATTTCTTTTGTCGATGAACTCCCAAATATAAATGATGCATTAGAAGTACGTCTAAGTGAAACAGAAACTCGTACACTTGAAGTGGCATCCCATTTAGGTAACCACTTAGTTCGAGCAATCGCACTTGAAGCAACTGACGGTCTTGCTCGTGGTATGGAAGTAACAGGACTACTTTCACCAATTAAAGTACCGGTAGGTAATAAAGTCTTAGGTCGTATGTTAAACGTATTAGGAAATCCTATTGATGGTGCCGGACCAATTGATACCAAACGTCAAATGCCTATTCATAAATTACCACCTGATTTTCATGAACTTGGTGGAGAAATTGAAATACTTGAAACAGGTATTAAAGTTATTGACTTAATAGCACCTTATATTAAAGGTGGTAAAATTGGATTATTTGGTGGTGCCGGTGTTGGTAAAACTGTATTAATTCAAGAAATGATCCATAATGTAGCTACCAACCATGGAGGTATATCAGTATTTACCGGTGTAGGCGAGCGTATTCGTGAAGGTCATGAACTTTATCATGAAATGAAAGATTCAGGTGTTATTGATAAAACAGCATTAGTATTTGGACAAATGAATGAGCCACCCGGTGCAAGACTACGTGTTGCCTTAACAGGACTTACACTTGCTGAATACTTTAGAGATGGGGAAAAACAAAACGTTTTACTCTTTATTGATAATATATTCCGCTATATCCAAGCAGGTTCTGAAATATCAGCACTTCTTGGTCGTATGCCATCAGCTGTTGGTTATCAACCAACACTTGCAACCGAAATGGGTAAACTACAAGAACGTATTACATCAACAAGATATGGATCCATTACATCCATTCAAGCAGTCTATGTACCAGCAGATGACTACACAGACCCAGCCCCTGCAACAGTATTCTCACACTTAGATGCAACAACAGCTCTAAGTAGAAAACTTACAGAAGATGGAATATATCCAGCAATTGATCCACTTCAATCCACATCACGTGCACTCACACCTTCAGTTGTTGGTCAAGAACACTATGATATTGCACGTGAAGTTCAAAGAATGTTACAACGCTATCATGAACTTTTAGATATTATTGCAATTCTTGGAATGGATGAATTATCAGATGATGATAAATTAGTTGTTCACCGTGCACGTAGAATCCAAAACTTCTTAAGTCAAAACATGAACGTTGCAGAACGTTTTACAGGACAAAAGGGTAGTTTTGTACCAATCCATGAAACAATTAGAGGCTTTAAAGAAATTTTGGAAGGTAAACATGATGATTTACCAGAAGAAGCATTCTTACTCGTTGGAACGATAGATGATGCTGTAAATAAGGCTAAAAAATTATGAAAATAGAAGTCATTGGCCAACAAGGTACAAAATATAAAGAAAATATAGATTATGCAGTTGTATTAAAAAAATCTGGTGAGTTTGCAATTTTAGATAAACATATCCAAACCATTACAACATTAAATAATGAATTTATTAAACTTGTATCAGGTGAACTCATATTTTATTTATATGTTCAAAGTGGTGCTGTAGTTTATAAAGATCGTATGCTTAAAGTATATGCACTAAATGCGGCCCTTGATAAAACAATGGAAAAAGCAAAAGAACTTGTTATGCGTATTGAAAAAGAAATTTCAGAAAAAATAAAAAAACAAAACATTGATTATTCTAAACTTGAAAAAGACTTACGCGAACAAATATCCAATGCAAGAGCTGGTCATATTTAATAAACTTAAAACACCTAATATATCTTGATATATTTTAGGTGTTTTTTAATTTAAAACGCATGTTATATTTTAATTATATGTATCATATTATGATACAATAAATAAGAATAGATATATATAAAGATTGTATTTTTAGGAGGGGATCTCTTTGAAAAACAAAACGATAGTAATTGGTTCTGGAAGACTCGGTGCAAATATTGCAAGACACTTTTCAAAAAAGGGTATAAGTGTAGATATTATTGATATCTCAAAAGATGCATTTAGAAAGGTCAGTGATGACTTTAGTGGTAACACAATTCATGCAGATGCATCCGATATGACCTTACTTGAACAATTAGATATGGATAATGTTGAACGAATTGTTATTGTTACAGGTGATGATAATATTAATGTATATATTGGTCATTTAGCTCAATATACTTACAATATACCCAAAATATATTTAAGACTTTATGATACAGATAAAGGTAAACTAATAGATCAAGATAGAATAAAAGTCATTTATCCGTTTTTACTATCACTGGATGAATTCTTAGATTTAGAAGGAGCAGCATCATGAAAATAATTGTTTGTGGCGGTAAGTTTGATGCAGAATATATTGTAGGCAAATTCTTAGAAGACAAACATAAAGTTATAGTGATTAATCCGGATGAAGAAGCTGCAAAATATATATCAGAACATCATAGAATTCCAGTACTTGTTGCAGATCCTACCAAATTATACACATTTGAAGATGCTGGTGCCAAAGATGCCGATGTTGTTGTTGCATTATCAGAAAATGATATCGATAATTATATAACATGTATCACTGCTCAAAAATTTTTTAATGTTAAAAAAACAATATGTAGGGTCTTAAATCCAAAACGCGTTGAAATATTTAAAAAACTTGGTGTGGATACTGTTATATCAAGTATTTACATGTTAGGACAAACCATAAAAAAAGAAGCGAATTTAAAAGCAGTATTCAATACACTCTCAATGGAAAATGATCTAATAACAATTACAGAAATCGATATTATCCCAGAATATCATCTACATGGTAAAAAAATTCTAAATCTTAATTTGCCACCAAGAATTAATATTTCTTGTATCATGAGAAATACTCAAGTCATTATTCCAAATGGACAAACAGAAATCAAAATTAATGATAAATTAGTAATGGTTTCTGCAACAAGTGATCAAAAACTGATCCATGATTTTATAGAAAAATCATCCAAAGACAAAAAATGACAAATCAATTAAAAACATTAAAGGGTTATAAATTAATAATTGGATATTTAGGTATATTTCTAATATTAGTTGGTGGCATTAATTTATTACCACTTTCAATGCTCATATTTTACCCTGAAGATTACATATATACACTAAACTTTTTAATACCAGGAATCAGTTCGATTGTTATTGGATACATCATTTCAAGAACACTTAAAAACAAACACTTAGCTAAGTTTCATAATCATGAAGATATGGTGTTTGTTGTACTGGTATGGGTTATAGCAATCATTGTAAGTTCACTACCATTTTTCCTACATGGGTTTAGCTTAACACATTCTATATTTGAAGCAACATCAGGACTTACAACTACAGGATTAAGCATTCTTACTGTTCTAGTTTTACCAAAAATATTTCAATTTCATCAAATGATATTACTATTTTTTGGTGGTATTGGTCTTGTATTAATCATGACCTCTGCAATCTCTGATCGTTATGGCATGAAATTATACACAGCTGAAGGTCATAATGATAAATTATTAAGTAATTTAGCTAAGTCTGCTAAACTTATAATGGCTATGTATATGGGCTTTATCATATTTGGTGCCATTAGTTTTAAATTATTTGGAATGGACTTATTTGATGCATTCTTTTATGCAATTTCTGCAGTATCTACTGGTGGATTTTCACCTCATGTAGAAAGTATTTCACACTATAATCACATAGGTATAGAAATTATAGCAATGATACTTATGCTACTAGGTGCAACAAACTTTCTAACACATCTATATTTATTAAGTGGTAAATTTAAAAAAGTATTTAATCATGGCATTACATATTTGTTTATTGGAATCATAATTATTTTCACAAGTTTGGTAACTATCAATTTAATTGATTCAAAAATTATACTACATCCACTTCAATCGAGTTCTAATTTTGAATATCTTAGACATGCACTATTTACAGTTATAAGTGGAGTTACCACAACAGGGTTAACAACAATTTCAGGATTTAATATCTTACCAGGATTTTCTATTATGTTAATCTTACTCTTAATGCTAATTGGTGGCCAAGCAGGTTCTACAGGTGGTGCGATAAAACAAGACAGAATATTACTCTCACTCCAATCATCATATTGGTACATCAAAGATAAAATGAGCCATAATCGTATGATTAGAACAAATTTTGTAAAAAAATATGATCATTATGAACAAGTAACAGATTTAGATATTAGACACAACTACGCATTCATATTTATATACTTCATGATATGGATCACTGGAAGTATTATTATTATGAGTCAAGGCTTTAATTTAGAAAGTTCATTATTTGATATGGCCAGTGCAATGAGTAATACAGGATTTACACAAGGAATTATGCACCGAACAACAAATAATTTTACATTATGGATATTTATATTAGGTATGTTTTCAGGAAGACTTGAGTTTACAATTATATTCGTTACAATCATTAAAATATTTAAAAGTATTATAAAAAAAGAAAACTGACATTTATATAGGAGGAAGAAATTTGAGTAAATTAGAAAGAATTATTGCTTTAGAAAATCAAATTGAAAAAGATATTGAAACAGCAAAATTAAATAAACAATCAATGATTGAAAAAGCAAGACATGAAGCGATTCATGACATAGAATTACTTAAAAAAGCATATCTTGAAAAAATAAGTAAAATTCAAGAAGATGCTAATAAAGAAGTTGAAAAAATTTATAGTGATAATCAAAAAGATAGACAAAAACTACATGAGAAAATTGAAAATGACTATAAAAATGTAAAAATTAAGTATCTAGAAATACTTAAAAACGAGGTACAAAGCAAATGATTGTTTCCATGAATAAAGTAAAACTGTTTTTTATGGAAGATGATCAAGAAGCTATTTTAAATGAATTACAGCTAAATGCTCTTTTTATGCCAGATAAAAAACATTTTAGACAAGTAAATCCTTCAGAAGATTTAATAAAAGTTTCAAAAGCTATTTCAATTGTTGAAAAGTACATAAAAAAACCAATGGGAAATAATGAAACAGTATCTAAATTAACATTTGAAAAAATTAATGAAGATAGTTTATTATTAGTACAAGAAATCATTGAAAAGCAAGACCTCTTATTTAACTATGAAGATGAAAAAAAGAATTCTTTACTAAAGTATAAAGATCTTTTACCATATAAAGATTTAAATGTCAGTGAAAAAAGATTAAATGAACTACGTTTTACTAAAATATTAATTGGTAAAATAGCAATAGATAAATTTGAATCATTTAAAGGTCAAATGGATAGTTTTGGTGCATTTGTTGAACTAATAAGTACGGACGATAACTTTAATTATTTAGCAATTATTTGTGATATAGATCAAAAAGATCAATTAACTAGTTTACTTGAAACAAATCAGTTCATTCCTAAAACAAATGAATTATATGAAAAATCTAATGTTGAAATGATTCATTATTTTAATGAATCAATTAATAATTTAGAAAATAATATTGAACAAGTAAAAAAATATTTTGAAGATATTAGTCATGAATTAGGTAATTTAAAACTTTTACATGACCAATTATTAAGCAAAGATAATAGACAAACTATCACATTCCAAAATACAAAAGAAACATTATTTGTAGAAGGATGGGTAAGAAGTGATCAGGTTGATAGTTTAAAACATATGCTTGATGAACGCCTAATCGATTATGAAATAGAAGTTAGAGAACCACTAAATGATGAACTCATACCAACAGCATTAAAAAATAATAAGTTTGTAAAACCTTTTGAGTATATTACAAATCAGTATTCAGCACCTTCATCAAGAGAGGTAGACCCAAACCCATCTATGAGCTTTTGGTACTGGATTATATTTGGTATTATGATGGGTGATATTGGTTATGGGCTTGTAATGGTTGTATTATTTGGTCTAGCATTAAAATTTGCTAAACTTCGCGGTGCAATGAAAGATTTAGTTCAAATATTTTTCCTAACAGGGATTACAGCAATACTTGCAGGACTTGTCTTCGCCTCATTCTTTGGCTTAACATTACCATTTTACAAACCAATATTAGATCCAATTAATGACCCTGTACCGATGTTAATCGTATCTATTATATTAGGGGTCGCACATATTATTCATGGTTTGATATTAAAAGTCATTAATAGTGTACGCCAAAAAGATTTATTGGGTGGTTTAAGTGATGCAGGTTCTTGGATATTTATATTAGTAGGTTTATCAGTATTTGTAGTAGCAACATTTATACCTCTTGGTGATTTAGTTTCAAATATACTGCTTTATACATCCTATGTATTAATGGGTATTGGTGTTTTATTAATTATTACACTAAATGGTCGCGAACAAAAATCGATTGCTGGTAAATTTGTATCAGCATTTACAGGTTTATATAATGCTACAAGCTACCTTTCAGATATCTTAAGTTATTCTAGAATATTGGCACTAGCATTATCTACAGCTGTTATTGCATATACAATGAACCTTTTAGGAACAATGGTTCTTGGTTCGATTCCAGTATTAGGTATATTACTGGGTATTGTAATATATTTAATAGGACATATCTTTAACTTTATTATGGGTATGTTAAGTGCTTATGTACACGCAGGACGTCTACAATACCTAGAGTTTTATGGAAAGTTTTATGAAGGTGGAGGCTATTTATTTGAACCCCTTCAGCTTCAACTTAAATATGTTTATCAAGTCAATTTAAAAGAAAATAATAAAAATAATAAGGAGATTAATTAATATGCCATTTGTATTTATGAATTTTGATGGTTTAACATGGGCACTTTTAGGTGCAGCATTAGCAGCAAGTTTAGCAGGTATGGGTTCTGCAATGGGTGTTTCAATTGCCGGTAGAGCAGCAACAGGAGTATTAGGTGAAAAACCAGATCTATTTGGTAAAGTGTTAGTTTTACAAGCATTACCAGGTACTCAAGGTATTTATGGATTTTTAGTTGCAGTATTATTATTAGTTAAAATGAATTGGTTAGGTGGTAATCCTACAGCATTAACAGAAACACAAGGTCAATTATATTTTGCAGCAGCACTACCAATTGCAATTGTAGGTTTAGTTTCAGGAATATATCAAGGAAAAATTGCAGCATCATCAATATTAATGACTGGTAAAAGACCAGAAATTTCAACACGAGGTATTACAATGACCGCACTTGTTGAAACTTATGCAATTTTAGCACTTTTAGTATCCATTTTAATGTGGACTCAACTACCTTAAAAGGTGGATTTAAATAAATGTCTAAATTCGAGGAAAAAATCCTAAAAAAAGGTGAAATCATTGTAGAATCAATTAATAAAAGTGCAATTGAAGAGTCAAATAATTTAAAAGAAAAGTTAATTTTAAATGCTAAAAATGAACTAGAATTACAACTTAAAAAAGAAATAGAAAAAGCCCAAGACTTAATTAAACAAGCGAATCAAGAAAGTGTAAGAAACTTACGTGATGAAGTGGCTATTTCTAAACAAAACATCATTAACTCTATCTTTAATGAAGTTAAAACGATGTTACTAAATTTAAAAGATGAAGATTACTTTAATTATGTTTTAAAGTCCATCTTATCTGAAACAATACAAAAAAATAAAGTTATACAAGTATCAAAAAAAGATTATAAGCTATATCAAAGAATACTTACTACTTTAAATGGTCATTTGGTAGATGCTGACATCTTAAATAAAAAATTAGGTAATGGTTACAACCTAAAACTAAGTGATACACCAGCTGATATAGAATCAGGGTTTATCTTGGTTGGACCAATGTTTGATTTAAACTTCTCGCTTGAAAACTTACTTGAAAAGCTAGTTAATAAATACGAAAAAGAAATTTATGAGGCTTTAAATTAATAATGGATATCCAATTTATTGAAGGTGTAATGAGTGCTTCTTATGATAAACTTTTAACACCTAGTCATTTAAAGAGTTTTGAAGATCTATCTAAGCGTCAGTTTTTAGATCTTTTAAAAACGCACGAAATTGGCCGAGTAGAGAAAAATAATATAGATTTAATGATGCTTGAAGAAGAAATTAAACATAAAGAATTTTTATTATCACTTATTGATAAAGACCATTTAATATTTAAAGTATTATATATAAACTTTGATCATCTGTTTTTATCTAATTTAATGAAGTCATATCATTTAGGCTTAAAATATCAAAAACTAGTAGATAACTTATCAAACTTTGATGAATTAAGATATGAAAACTTTATTATAAACAGTATATCTGGTCAACTTGATTTAGAAGAAATTGAGTTTTTAAACAACTTAATTGATGTAACTAAAAATTTAGATGCACAAAGTATTTCAGATAAAATTATAATGATTTTACATCAAAATATTATGAACCAATTGAATAAAAAAACAGATAAGGTAATCATTAATTACTTAAATACGGAAACTACTTTATTAAATGTTATGTTACTAATACGATCCAAGAAAAGTAATAGAGATTTTCAATACTTTGAATCTAATATTTTAGGTGGTGGAATGATTGATAAACATATTCTAATTGAACTTTTTAATGGTTCAATTGAAGAATTTGGTAAATACCTATCATTACACTTTGATTCAAATCTTACTGATGCATTTAAACATGTAAGCAATATAGATTTCCTATCAACAATTAATATTGCTTTTGATAAATATATGGATTTATTTTTAGAAGATATGAGTTTTAATAATGTAGGTTTTTCACCAGTTATTCATTTTACGTTATTAAAACGTAAACAGTTAAGACTATTAAAAGAAAAATATTATCAAATAAAGGAGTAAATTAAATGCCAGAAATCGTAGCATGTAGTACAAATGAATCATTTATCATCTTACGCAGTATTGGCATTGAAGTGTATTTCGATGATAATATTTTAAATGTTGAAGAAAAATTAGCACATTATGCAAATAGTGGTGCAAAAATCATAATTTATGATGCTTGTACTCAAAACTATGTACAAACATTATTAGATAAATATGAAGATCAGATGTATCCAATATTTTTAAAACTACCAAGTGGTAAGAAAAATGAAGATACATTATTAGAAATTAAAACTTTGATTGAAAAATCAATTGGTATTTCAATCTTATAAGGGGGCATTAAAATGACAAAACAAGGTATTATTACTAAAGTATCCGGTCCATTAATTGTTGCTAAAAACATGGGTTCTGCACAAGTTTATGACGTTGTTAGAGTTTCTAACAAAAGACTAATCGGTGAAGTATTAGAACTTAGAGGTGATTTAGCATCCATTCAAGTTTATGAAGAAACTGCTGGTATTGGACCTGGTGAGCCCGTTTATTTAACAAATGAAGCATTAAGTGTTGAATTAGCTCCAGGCTTAATTGGTGGGATTTTTGATGGAATCGAAAGACCACTTGATGAAATCTATAAGGCATATGGACAAGGTATTCCTTTAGGTGTAGATATTCCAAAGTTAAACCGTGAAAAGAAATGGGATTTTATTCCGACTGTAAAAGTTGGAGATGAAGTAGTTAGTGGCGATATTATTGGTGAGGTTCAAGAATCCGAATCAGTAGTTCACAAAATTATGGTTCCATTTGGCAAAAAAGGTAAAATAACAGCTATCCATGAAGGTAGTTTTACAATTACAGAAACTTTAGGCGAAATTTTAAATGACGACAAAATAGTTAAACTACAAATGTTACAAACATGGCCTGTAAGAAGAAAAAGACCTTACACTGATAAGATCGCACCAACACAACCAATGGTTACAGGACAACGTGTTATTGACACATTATTCCCTATTGCAATTGGCGGTATTGCAGCAATTCCTGGACCATTTGGGTCAGGTAAAACAGTTGTACAACATCAATTAGCAAAATGGGCAGATGCTGATATTATTGTTTATATTGGTTGTGGTGAACGTGGAAATGAAATGACGGATGTATTAATGGAATTTCCTGAGTTAAAAGACCCAAGAACAGGTCAACCACTGATGAAGCGTACTGTATTAATTGCAAATACATCAAATATGCCAGTTGCAGCACGTGAGGCAAGTATTTATACAGGTATAACAATTGCTGAGTATTACCGTGATATGGGTTATAAGGTAGCAATTATGGCGGATTCAACTTCACGTTGGGCAGAGGCTTTACGTGAGATGTCCTCACGTTTAGAAGAAATGCCTGGTGAAGAGGGTTATCCAGCTTATTTAGGTTCTAGAATTGCAGAGTTTTATGAACGTGCAGGACTTGTTTTAACTCTTGGTGCTAAACCTAGAGTTGGTGCAATTACTGCGATCGGTGCAGTATCCCCTCCAGGAGGAGATACATCAGAACCAGTTTCACAAGCAACCTTAAGAATTGTTAAAGTATTCTGGGGGTTAAGTGCATCTTTAGCGTATAAAAGACACTTCCCTGCAATTGATTGGTTAAAATCATATTCATTATATGATGAACAAATTAGAGATTTCTTTAACACCCATGTTGATAAAAATTGGACAAATCATGTAAGTTTTGTATCAGAACTACTTCAAACCGAAGCATCATTACAAGAAATAGTAAGACTTGTAGGTGTAGATTCATTAGGTGCAAGTGATCGCTTAAAATTATTAGTAGCACAAATGATTCGTGAAGACTATTTACATCAAAACGCATTTGATAGTGTAGATACATATACTTCACTAGATAAACAGTTTAAATTGCTAGATTTAATTGTTGAATTTAATCGTTTAGCTGAATTATCTATTCAAGATAATGTAAGTTTCCAAGCAATTGATAACTTAACGATTAAAGAACAAATTGGACGCTTTAAGTATGTAATAGAAAAACAAGCACTTAAAACATATGAAAATATATTAAACGAAATGAATCATCAGTTCGATGAGTTAAGAAAGGAGTCAAACAATGGCTATTAAAGAATATAAGACAATTAAAGAAGTTGTTGGACCCTTAATGCTTGTAACGAACACTGAAAATGTAAAATATGATGAAACTGTTAGAGTTAAACTATCAAATGGTGAAACAAGATATGGCCGTGTACTTGAAATTGATAAAGACAAAGCACTTGTTCAATTATTTGAATCTAGTCAAGGTTTAAAAATAGAAGATGCCAAAGCAGTTTTTTTAGGACACGGATTAGAACTTGATTTATCACCTTTAATATTAGGCCGTGTATTTAGTGGTATGGGAGAGCCTAAAGATGGTAAAGGTAAAATAATACCTGAAATGAAAATGGATATTAATGGTGTACCACTAAACCCGGTAGCAAGAGATTATCCATCTGAATTTATACAAACCGGAGTATCCTCAATTGATGGACTAAATACACTTGTTCGTGGTCAAAAACTTCCGATATTTTCAGGATCAGGTTTACCACATAATAAGCTTGCAGCAATGATTGCAAGAAATGCCAAAGTTGTAGGTACGAGTGATAATTTTGCAGTCGTTTTTGCTGCAATAGGTATTACTTTTGAAGAATCTAACTTCTTTATAGAAGAATTTAAAAAATCAGGTGCAATTGATAGAACTGTAATGTTTGTAAACTTAGCAAATGACCCTGCAGTTGAACGTATTGCAACACCTAGAATGGCCATTACAGCAGCTGAATATCTAGCTTATGAACTGGATATGCACGTATTAATTATTATGACAGATATTACTAACTATGCAGAATCATTAAGAGAAATTTCTGCTGCAAGAAAAGAAGTTCCTGGCCGTCGTGGATATCCTGGTTATATGTATACTGACCTTTCATCTTTATATGAAAGAGCCGGTCGTGTGAAGGGGATGAAAGGTTCAATTACACAATTACCAATTCTTACTATGCCAGAAGATGATAAAACACATCCAATTCCGGACTTAACAGGATATATTACAGAAGGTCAAGTTATCTTATCAAGAAGTTTACATCAAAAAGGTATTCAACCCCCTGTTGATGTTCTACCTTCCTTATCAAGACTTAAGGATAAAGGTATTGGTAAAGATAAAACAAGAGACGATCACTCAGATACACTAAACCAATTATTTGCAAGCTATGCTCGTGGTAAAGAAGCTAAAGAACTTGCTACTGTGTTAGGTGAATCAGCCTTATCAGAAATTGATAGACTATATGCTGTTTTTGCTGATCGTTTTGAAAAAGAATATATAAATCAAGGTTATGAATCAAATCGTACAATTGAAGATACATTAAACTTAGGTTGGAAATTATTACATATTCTACCAAGGGCTGAATTAAAACGTATTTCTAATAGACTACTTGATCAATATTACAAAAGTGGAGAATAATTAAATGCCAAATATCGCAAATGCGACAAGAATGGAATTAACCAGACTTAAAAATCAACTAGCTACAACAAGGAAAGGACATCGCTTATTAAAAGATAAACAAGATGAGATGATGCGCCAATTTTTAAGTATGATTGAAAACTATAAAGTATTAAGACAACTTGTCGAATCAAAGTGGTTAAAGGCACTAGATACTTATGATTATGCAAAAGCATATCACTATGAAGCAGAATTAAAAGAAAAATTTTTAGTTCCTGCAACTAGTTTAGAACTTAAATACTCTAAAAGTACTGTAATGACTGTAGCAGTACCAGAAATCCAAGTAAGTCAAAAAGTTGATCCTAAAATAACTTATTCATTTCATGGTACGAATCCCGTACTAGATGAAGTAGTTGTTACACTTGCAAGTAATTTAAATGATTTAATTGCACTTGCTGCTATGGATAAACGTATACGCATATTAATTAGAGAAATTGAAAAAACTAAGCGTCGTGTTAATGCAATTGAGCATATTTTAATTCCAGAAATAATTGATGATATTAAAGTTGTACGAATGAAGATTAATGAAGCAGAATTAAGTAATACAATTCGAATTATGAAATCTAAAGATTTAATCTTAAAGAAACTAACAAAAAATGACTGAAGTAAAAATCACTACTTAACTGTAGTGATTTTTTTTTATTTATGCATCAAAAAAGAGTAAGTACCTAAGCACTTACTCTCATAATTAGAATTTATCAAAATAAATATGTTCTTCTGGCATACCTTTATCTTTTAATACCTTAATACAAGCATCAATCATACCTGGGGAACCACATAAATATGCTTCGTGACCAGATAAATCATCTGTATGTCTTGCTACAACTTCGGTAATCAGACCGATATCTAAATCCCAATCATCCTCTGGAAGTGGGGTTGATAATGCCGGTATATATCTAAAGTTTGGATACATTTTTTCAATATCTTTAAATTCTTTTGTATAATATAAATCTTTTTTAGTTCTAGCACCAAAGAAGTATGTTGCTTTTCTTGGCATCTCTTGATCTATTAATTTATAAATAATTGATCGTATAGGTGCTTTTCCTGAGCCACCTGCAATCATAATAATTGGTCGATTAGATGTTTCTTGTAAGAAGAAGTCACCAAATGGTCCGGTGATTTTTAATTTATCTCCTACCATCATCGCTTTATGTACAAATGATGTTGCAACACCTCCAGGAACTAAACGAATAATTACTTCAGGATGTCTTAAATCTTTTGGGTCAGATGCAATTGAGTATGCTCTAGATGTTTCAATGCCAGGTACCTCAATTTGTAGGTACTGACCAGGTTTAAATGGAAAGTCTTCATTCATTTCAAACTTCACACGACGAATATCGTGAGTAAGTTGTTCAACTTCAACAACCTTACCATAAAATGGTTTTACATTTAATACTGAAGGTGGTACTTCTATACTCATATCACCTGTTACGGTAACTTGACATGAAAGTCTAACACCTTCTTCAATTTCAGTTTTATTTAAGAATGGTAATTCGGTTGGTTTAGGTGCTTCATGCCAATCTACTAATCTAAATTTACATGTACCACATGTAGCTTTACCACCACAAGAAGATGGTAAAAATATTTTATTGGCTGTTAATGCATTTAAGGCAGTATCTCTTCCTGAAACTGAAATAACATTATCTTTATTAACTGTAATGGTACTTTCACCACCACCGCCTAATAATTTATCAATCAATATAACGATTAATGTTACAACAATTAAAACGCCTATTAATATTATTGGTGTAAATATTGGATTCATAAGTTCCTCCTAAAATGATACTCTACCAATACCGGTAAATCCGATAAAGGCAAGTGCTAATATACCTAGAATTAAGAATGCGATTGCGCGTCCACGTAAGCCCTTTGGTATATTTGAAACTCGATACATTTTTTGTCTGACACCAGCAAGTAATATCATAGCAAGTGTCCAACCAACTCCAGATCCAAACCCAAATACAGTTGTTTGAATGAAGTTATAGTCTCTTTGTTGAAAGAATAATGAAACAGATAAGACAATACAGTTTACTGTAATAAGCGGTAAGAATATTCCAAATGCATCATATATTTTTGGAAAGTATTTTGCCAAGAACATTTCTAAAAATTGAACAAAAGCTGCAATTATAATGATAAATACAAGCAGTGCTAATTGTTCTGTACCGGTTGCTTTTAATAGTTCATATATAGGCCAGTTGATCATAGCTGTTACCGTAACTACAATAATGACAGCAACCCCCATGTTAACAGAGTTTTTAATTGATGTTGAAACTGCAATTAAAGAACACATACCTAAGATGAAAATCAATGCCATATTATTTGATAAGATAGATGCTAATAATAATTCAATTAATTCCATATATTTTCTCCTTAGTTATCCTCATATTTTTTTGTCCATACACGAATAAGCCATGCAAATAGTGTAAGAACAAAGAATCCACCTGGTGCTAATGCCATAACATTCCAGTTTATCCAATTATCAAATCCAGGTAGAGGATAATTTAGGAATGTTCCAAATGCAAGTGGTTCACGAACTGCTGCAACAGCAATTAAAACTAGTGTGTATCCCATACCGTTTGCAAACCCGTCAATAATTGTATATTTTACTGGATTTTTAATAGCAAAAGCTTCAGCACGACCCATAACAATACAGTTTGTAATAATCAGACCTGTATAAGCACCAAGGTTTGCTGCAACAACTGGTAAAAATGCTTGTAGAAACATTTGGACAACAATTGTAAATACAGAAATAATAACCATATATGCTACCATACGTACCTTTGAAGGAATCATGTTACGAAGTAGTGATACTAGCATTGAAGATGCCATAATAACAAATGTAACACCAATACCCATAACGATTGCATTTTCTACTCTATTAGTAACAGCAAGAGCAGAACATATACCTAAGACAGTAACAGCAATTGGATTTTCATCAGAAATACCATTTTTAAGAATAATGAACCATTTCTTGTATTGTAGTCTTAACCAAGAACTTGGCTTTTTAATATCTTGTTGTTGATTCATATTATGCTACCTCCTTGAAACTTAATTTGTATGCTGCAACTGTTTGATTTAAAATGTTTAACATTGCTGCTTTAGTAGTTGTTGCACCACTATAACCATCTAATACTTCAGTATCCGTTGTAGGTGTTGCAACAAAACTAATTGATGGTGCAAATTTCTTACCAATATACACATCAAAGAATGTTTCGTCAGTTTGGATTTTTGCGCCCCATCTTTCAGATTGTTCATAAACTGAAATCCCTACAATGGTTTCAAAGTCAGGTTGAAGTGTAATTGCTCCTTTAATTATTCCTACAAATCCAGTTGTTTCAAATAAGAAGCTTACATTTTGATTTGTTTTATTAGTATAAAGTGTTAAATCACCATCTGTTGTTAAGTCAAATGTTGAAGTAAAGACCGATTCATAGTTTTCATCAGTAAATACTACTGAATTATTGTTTAATAATGCTTTTTGTGTTAATGAAGTTCCAACAAAAGTATCATAATAAGATTTAACTGTGGTATTTAAGATATTAAGCATTGCACCTTTAGTGGTTGTCGCACCACCGTAACCATCTAATATTTCTGAATCAGTAGTAGGTTCAGCAACAAAACTAATTGTTGGTGCAAATTTCTTACCAACATAACCATCAAAGAATGTGGT
>NZ_JAFR01000012.1 GCF_000526235.1 Acholeplasma granularum ATCC 19168
TTAACTGGGTGTAGAATGGTACAAATGAATCCAGCACAATTCTTGCAAAATAATCATACATTTAGTGCATATAGTTTATTTGATGACAACATCAATCCGAAGACAACATACGATCATTTGAAACGTGTTGGATCAACAAGTGATGATACATATACATATGAATCACTAATAGGGGATGAAAGATATCTTTTTACCACAATACCAAGTATGAATGAAAATCCTATATTAAGTTATTTTAGAGTATCTTCTAATAATGATAATGGTTCATTATTAGGAATTGGTATTGGTGAACAAACAATTGTACATAAAAATAATACTTTAGGAATTAGTAAAACATACAGTATTTATGAGTATTTAAAGGATGAAGGATTTGAATTTAACTTTGACTTTCCGGTAAAACATTCAAACAATTTAGGGGATGATAAAATACTGTGGTTTTATCTAAAAAAAGATAATATATTTATTAATTATGCTGTACATACAGATAATTATTTAAAACTACATGCATATGAATTGGGTATAATCGATGAAAGTGTTTATGACAAATTATCAACTTATTATGAAGGTTATAACCTAATAATTGATTCTAATAATCATACATTAGTAAACACATATGAAACTGTTTATGCTGTAGGTGATTTTGTTAATATACTAATTGAAAAAAGTAATCAACTTGGTATAACTAAACTGTATGTAAATGATGTATACATCAAAGACTTTGAATATAATGGTTATTATTATGAAGCAAGCTTTTATATGTATACAGAAGATGTCGTAGTAAAGATAATTACTGAGTAAAGATTACTATTACAGCCCATAATTATAGTAAACTAGAAACAAAACAAAATAAATTTTATATTAATATAATAAATATATAAAAATAATAGAGGATAAATATGAAGAATATAATAACAATTTTAACAGTAGTACTTACACTTGTACTTTCCGTATTAGGTTTTTTCTTAGGAGGATTCAGCTTAACTGCGTTACAAAAAGAGACGTTAAACATACTTATCATTGTATGTATGATAAGTATGGCATACTGTTTTATTGTAGGAGAAATTACAACCAATAATTCTCAAATGGATAAACTATGGTCTATTTTACCTATTTTTTATGCATGGATTATTGCTATAAGAGGTGAAATGACGATACGTCTAATGGTTATGGCTGTATTAATTACTATTTGGGGTGTAAGACTAACCATTAACTTTGGTAAAAAAGGTGCATATTCACTCAAGTTTTGGCAAGGTGAAGAAGATTACCGCTGGATCTATTTAAGAAAAGATCCGAAACTTAATAAAAGATGGAAATGGGCATTATTTGATTTGCTATTTATTTCAGTATTTCAAAATGCTTTAGTACTTGCAATCTCACTACCAATGCTTGCTGTAATGGATTCTAGCACTTCATTTAATATATTTGATATTTTAATTGCAGTTTTATTATTAGGCTTTATTATATTAGAGACAATTGCTGATAAACAGCAAATGTCTTTTCAAACAAAAAAATATAGTCTATTAAAGGAAAATAAAAAGTTAGAAGATCTACCAAGTCCTTATAATAAGGGGTTTAACACAACAGGATTATGGGGATTTTCTAGACATCCAAATTACTTTTCTGAACAATCTATTTGGGTTACATTATATTTATTTTGTATAAGTGCAGGTGTTGTAAGTTATTATTTCTTTAACTGGACACTTATAGGATCTATGTTTTTAATTTTACTATTTTTAGGCAGTTCTCAATTTTCAGAAAGTATATCAAAAAAGAAATATCCAGAGTATAGCGATTATATTAATCAAGTATCTAAATATGTTCCATTTAGAAAATATCGTGGCCCTAAAAATTAAATCAATTATTTGATTTGAGGTATAAGTATATGAAATATATAGTTGAAGTTGAAATTAATGATATTTTATTAAATGTATGTTCATTATATTTAGATTATGATCAATTTTCTAATTGGCAAGAAGCTTACCTTGGTATGGAAACAATATTTGGAATACCAGGTCAGACTGGCTATAAAGGTAAACTATTTTTTCAAGGAAATAACCAAAAAATGGAAATGATGGAAACAGTAGAGCTGAACCGGATGCCTGATTTAATTATTCAAATCTATGAAGTAAATAACGTTTGGAATCGCTGTATCAACCACTTTAAAACATTAAATGATAAGACGATATGGCAAATGGATGTAGAATTTAGATTTGATAAAGAGATTATGTACCTAAGAAAGCATTTATATTAAAAACTCGTTTAAGTATGGAAGCATTTAAAAGATTCGTTGAATCTAAAAAACTTAAATAAAAAAATAATAGGAGGATTTATATATGGCCGAATTAAAGACTAAGGTACATGATGGTGATGTTTTTGATTTTATTTTAAACTTTTCAAACACAAATCAAAAATATCTAGATAGTCTTGAACTTATAAAGATTATGGAAAAAATAACCGACCAACCACCAAAAATGTGGGGTGAGACGATGATTGGGTTTGGTAAATATCATTATAAATCCAGTCGAAGCAGCCAAGAAGGAGACTGGCCACTTATTGGCTTTTCACCTAGAAAGGCAAAGATAAGTCTATATATATTTACAGGACTTGAAGAACATGAATATCTACTTGAAGGTTTAGGTAAATTTACACGTGGTAAAGGTTGTATTTATATTAATAAACTCTCAGATGTAAATCTATTAACACTTGAACAAATCATGCTAAAAACTATAGAATATTTAAAAGAAAAATATGAGGTTATATCATAATATAGATATAGAAAGATTTATATGATGTTATATATTATTTTGTTTATCTTAAAAAAATGATGTTTAATTTTATGAAAATATAAAGGGGGTATTTTTTTTCACCCCTTTTATATTTATTAAAAGTATGCTTTTAATTCTAGTTCAAAGTATAATAAGGTATATGAAGTCTATAAAAATAAATAAAATTTAAAAAAGAGGATAAAATGAGAAAAATTGCAATTGTTGGTGCAGGACCTGGTGGCCTTGCAGCTGGAATGATTTTATCAAAGATGGGCCATGATGTAACTATTTATGAAAAAGATGGTATCGTTGGGGGACGTTCTAAAGCACTAAAATTAGGTGATTTTAGATTTGATGCAGGTCCAACCTTTTTGATGTATGTTGAGATTTTAGAAGAAGTATTTAAAAAATCTGGATATGACTTACATAAAGAGTTAAATTTATTACCTATTGATCCACTCTATAAATTAGTATTTCCTAAAGTAACATTTGAACCAACAAACGATAAACTAAATAACAAATCAATGTATGATGCATATATTAAAGGTTTAGGTGATGCATATATAAAATGGTATGATGATCAAAAAAAGAAGTTTGATACAATTACTCCTTTATTACTTCGACCATTTGATAGTTTATTTGATTACCTAAAACCAGATACTTTAAGAGCAATACCCTCACTTCAACTATCAAAAACAGTCTATACATCTTTAAAAAAGATACATCCAAACCCTGAGTTTATACATTCACTTTCTTTTCAAGCTAAATACTTAGGTATGTCATCATACCAAGCACCTGCTGGTTTTACATTCCTACCATTTTTAGAACACGGCTTTGGTTTATATCATGTTAATGGTGGATTAAATATGATTAATGAAAAGATGGCAGAATTATTTGTTAAAAATGGTGGTAAATTAATTTTAAATGCACCAGTTGAAGAAATACTAGTTGAAAAGAAAATAGTTTATGGTCTTAAAGTTAAGGGTATAACAATGAAGTTTGATGATGTTGTTATAAATGCTGACTTTTCTTATGCAATGACAAAGTTAATTAATCCTAAACACTTAAAGAAATATAAACCAGAAAAGTTAGCCAAAAAGGATTACTCTATTTCTACAATGAACATATATTTAGCACTTGATAAAGTATTTGATATTAAACACCATCAAGTTGTCTTTTCAAATGACTATGATTTATACCTACAAAAAATACTAAATAATGAATTTACAGATGATCTAAGTTATTATATCCATAACCCATCTGTTATGGATGATACTATGGCACCAAAGGGTCAATCTGCGCTCTATATTTTAGCACCAGTGCCTAATTTAAGAAGTAAAGTTGATTTTGATACTTATAAACTTGAAGTAGAAGAAATGCTATATAAATCAATTAAAGAACGCCTAGGAATTGATTTAAAACCGCACATCATAGACAAATTAATTATTACCCCTAAAGATTGGCAAGATGACTATAATGTCTATTTAGGTGCAGTATTTAACTTAAGTCATAAACTGTCTCAAATGATGCATTTTAGACCACATAATAAATTTGAAGAAATTAAAAATCTTTATTTAGTAGGTGGTGGTACACACCCTGGTAGTGGACTACCTACAATATATCAATCAGCTATTTTACTTAAATCTTTTATTAAACCGGCAGAAAAAAATAGTTAGATATTTGGTAGATATCACATTTTTGATTTACAAGGCTTGACAACGTTTTTTATTTAATTATAATAATAAATAGATTGGCACTCAATTAAGTAGTGTGCCAGAAATGGAGGTGATATTGTGATTAGACCATTAGAAGACTATGTCGTTTTATCAGTTAAAAAAGAAGAAAAGACTACTGCGAGTGGTATTATCTTGGCAACTGAAGACAAAGACAAACCAGCCATGGGTAAAGTAATTTCAATAGGGCCAAAAGTTGAAAATATTAAGGTAAATGATGAAGTTATTTATCAGTCTTATGCTGGAACTAAAGTCAAACTAGATGAGGTTGAATACTTATTAGTTCAATCAAAAAATATACTCGCAATCGTAGAAAAATAATTATTCATAAGGAGGTTACTATTAAATGAGTAAAGAAATTCGTTATGGTAAAGATGCAAAACAATCTTTACTTAAAGGGGTAGATTTACTTGCTAATACAGTAAAAATCACCCTTGGACCTAAAGGAAGAAACGTTGTTTTAGATAAAGGATATGGTTCTCCACTAATTACAAATGATGGTGTATCCATTGCAAAAGAGATTGAATTAAAAGATCCATATGAAAATATGGGGGCAAAGTTATTATATGAAGTTGCATCAAAAACTAATGATGTTGCAGGCGATGGTACAACTACTGCAACACTGCTAGCACAATCCATTATCCATAAAGGATTTAAAGCGGTTGATAATGGTGCAAATCCAGTCTTAGTTAGAGAAGGTATTTTACGTGCTGGTAAAGAAGTTTCACAAAAGTTATTAGAAAAATCTAGACCTGTTGAAACAAGAGAAGATATAGAAAATGTTGCAAGTATCAGTGCATCTTCTAGAGAAATCGGAAAAATTATTGCTGAGGCAATGGATAGAGTTTCAAAAAATGGTGTCATTTCAGTAGATGAATCTAAAGGATTTGAAACGGAGTTAGAAGTTGTTGAAGGTATGCAGTATGATAAAGGTTATATCTCACCATATTTTGTAAATGACCGTGAAACAATGACAGTAGAACTAGAAAATCCTCATGTTTTAGTAACGGATCAAAAAATTTCAACAATACAAGATATCTTACCAATATTAGAACAAGTAGTTAAAGCAAATAAACCTTTATTAATTATTGCTGATGATATTGAAAACGAAGTTACATCTACACTAATATTAAATAAACTTAGAGGAACATTTAATGTTGTTGCAACTAAAGCACCTGGCTTTGGTGACAACCAAAAAGATATGTTAAATGATATTGCAATTCTAACTGGTGCAACCTTCTATGCAAAAGACTTACAAATGAAACTTCAAGATTTAAAACTAGAAGATCTTGGACTAGTCCAAAAAGCTGTTGTTAAAAAAGATACAACAACACTTATAGGTGGACAAGGTAAAAAAGAATTTATTGAAAAACGCATTCAAGAAATTCAAGCACAAATTAATTCATCTACATCAGATTATGATAAAAAACGCCTACAAGAAAGACTTGCTAAACTTGCAGGAGGTGTTGCAATTATTAAAGTAGGTGCAGCAACTGAAGCTGAACTTAAAGAAAAGAAATTAAGAATTGAAGATGCATTAAATGCAACCAAAGCAGCAATTTTAGAAGGTATAGTTGCGGGTGGAGGATCTATCTTAGTTGATATTCAAACAGAACTTAAACAAACACTTAAAGATAGTCACATAGATATATATAAAGGTATATTAGCTGTACTTGATTCACTATCCGAACCACTCTACCAAATTGCAGAAAATGCTGGTTTTGATGGTCAAGATATATTAACAGAGCAAAGAAAACAAAATAAAGATTTTGGATTTGATGCAAAAGAAGGCAAATGGGTTAATATGCTCAAAGAAGGTATTATAGACCCAACAAAAGTTACAAGAAATGCAATTTTAAATGCCTCTAGCATCGGTGCTTTAATGATTACATCTGAAGCTGCTGTTGTTGAAATTAAAGATAAAGAACAAACCATACCTACACCACCAATGTATTAAAATATAAAATAAAATACCCATTTAAGAAATATAATATCTTAAGATGTTTATAATTCTTAAGGGTATTTTTTATTTAGAAATTATTATATTTTATCGTATAGATGAAAATAATGATAAAATATTTATATACATACATAATAACTTAAGACACTTTATAGATAACCTTTAACATAGGTGGAATAAATAATGATTTTTCATAGGAAAATATTTTTAAATTATTTATATGATTGACAACTTTTTTAAGATGTCTTTTTTTATAAAACAATCACTAGGGAGATAATATATGGGATTAACTATTGGATTAATAATTATTTTAATGATTGAAATTATCTTAATGCTAAGTGTCTATGTTATTAGTAAACACACACAAACCCTATTAAGTAAAAATACATTTATTAATATCATTCCGGTAACATTTATTATGTTTTTCTTATACATACTTGCAATTACAAACAATCAAAATGACTTTAAAATTATTTATATTATTCAAAGTTTAGTAGCAAGTATCAAGACTTTTGCTTTTGAGGTGAACTCAGATTATGTTCTAAATTTACTAGAAGAAAATAGACTTTATGCGATAACTTTTTATATTGGCTATATACTTGCTATATTAACAATTATTGGATCTACCCTAGGTATTATAAAATCATCGATTAAAAATCAAATTAAAGTTTTTATGCTTCAAAGAAAAGATGTAGATGTAATCTTAGGTGTTTCTAATACATCGCTTGAATATGCCAAAAACAATCTTAAACAATCCATTATTTTATTAACTGATAATGAAAGTTATGAACAAATTCCTTTTTTAAGACAAACAGGTATTGCTTATATAAAATCTAATTTGTTACCAAAAGTTATATTAAAAAAATTAAATAGAAAAGTAAGATATAATTTAATCTCATTTGAAACAAATGAAACCAATTACCAAAAATTTATTAATCTATTAAGTGCTATAAATCACACGCATCATAATTTTTATCTATATTTAGAAGCTAACTATTATGATGTAGAAACGATACGCTCTGAAATTATTTTAAACACCACTAAAAATTTATATTGTTATATTAATGTATTTTCTAGACATCAAATGATTGCTAGAAAATTTATAACGGAAATTACGATACCTAAATTACTACCTGAATCCTTCATAAACCAAAACAGGTCCATTAAAAATGATAAAAATATTAATATTTTCTTTTTAGGATTTGGTAAAGTTAACCAAAGCCTATTTAAAAACTTTATTGAAAATAACCAACTTGTAACAACTATAAATAACGAACTTAAACCAAAATTAGTAAATTATTATATTGTTAATGATGATGAAAAATTTAAAAATAGAGATGACTTTATTTTAAATGAAATAAGTAATTATAAAAAAGAATCATTAGATTTACCTGTACCAGATGATCTATGTAACTTTAAAATGATTACAGGCAATTTATATGATATAAATACCATTAATGAAATAAAGAATTTAAGCAAAGATGAAAATGCATTTAATATCTTTATTGTAAGTTTTGGTACAGATCTTGAAAATATTGAATTATCAAATTTTATTAAAAATAAATTTAATATTTCAAATTATTCTATTATATGTAGATCTAAATATATTGATATTAAAGATCATAATATTATTAAATTTGGTAGTGAAGATGAAACCATCACACACGAAAATATTACTAATAATGAACTTGATAGTCTAGCAATGAATCTATTTAATTCCTACAACAAGCTTTCTAAAACAAATAAAGAAATCCAAACTAGTTTTCTAAAATTACCCAATATAGAATACTACTCTAACTATTCATCGGCATTAAACATTTATTATAAACTCCATCTACTAGGCCTTGATCTTACAAAGGATAATAAAATAGGCTTATCTAAAGATGAATTTATGAAAATTTATAGTGAAGGTACACCAAAAGTACTTAATTATGAAAGTTACTTTATGACAAATCCAAGAAACGTCATATCTTACAGTGAAAAATTAAGATGGAATGCATATTACTTATTTAATGGATTTAAACAAATGAAGTTATCTGACATTAAAATAAATCCATATACATTAGATTATCAAAGAAAAGATATAAAAAATAAAACTCATGCATGTTTAACATCTTATGAAGGCTTAGATAGGCTCCATAAAGAGGTTAAGGAAGTATTTAAAAAGTTAGGTAAGGAAGTTACACTAATGGATGTTGAAACCTATAAATATGACTATATGGCATTTGATGATCCAACTAACAACTTATTTGATGTGTTAACTCATAACGGATATAAAATAATTAAAATTAAGAATGAAATAGGAGAAAGTAATCATGCATGATGTATTTATAAGCTATGAAAAAGAAACAAAAACAATTGCTGATAATATTGTTAATGTGTTTGAAAAAAATAGTATTAGATGTTGGTATGCACCTAGAGATGTTGAAGGTGAATATGCACAATCAATTGTAACTGCAATTAATAAAACAAAAGTATTTATTATTGTTTTAAATGGAAAGTCTAGTCGTTCAAACCATGTATTAAATGAAGTTGAAACCGCATATAAAGCAATGGATGAAAAAGGACTAGCAATACTACCATTTAAAGTATCTAATGAGTTATTATCTGATGCAATGACCTACTATATTAAGAGATTTCATTGGGTGGATGCATCAAATCATGATTTAAATACTTCAATTCAAGAACTTTTGGATAAAACCAGAAATATATTAGGTATTAAAATAGAAGAAACCGCAAAAGAAAAGGAAAGAAAAGATAATAAGTATTTTGTATATGACGATGATTTTGAATTAGAACGATTAAGTGGTCAAAGAAGTTTACTTGAAAAAATGACTCATTCAACTTATAAATCTGTATACAGTAGATATGAAAAACCTTTAGTGTTAGATGTGGGTTCTAATGATGGCTATTTAACCCATAAAATACATCAAGAATCAAACGCACGAGAAACAATTGGAATTGAATATGATAATTTAGCAGTTAATAAATCAAATGAAATCTATGGAAGTGAAAATTTAAAATTTTATGAATTTGATATAGAAGCTGATGACTTTAATCAAAATATAAAGATATTACTTACTAAACACAATATCGAAGGTTTCGATATCATTAATATTTCAATGGTTTTACTCCATTTGAAAAATCCATTTAAAATGTTAAAAGTCATAAGAAGGTATTTAAATAAAGGTGGAACAATCATTATTAGAGACATCGATGATGGCTTAAATTTAGCTTATCCTGATGAAAATGGATACTTTAAAAAAGCTATTGAAATAGTTTATAACAATCCAAGATGGGGCTACCGTTATAGTGGTAGAGAAGTTTATACGTATTTAAGCAGGCTAGGACTATCTGATATTAACCTAGAAACTTTAGGTATGCATACAATAAATATGGACTTCTATGAAAAAGAAGCACTTTTTCATACTTATTTTGGAGCTATCCTACATGATCTATATTACCTAAGAAAACATAGTCCAAGTGAGTCGGTAGAAAAGGAAATAGAATGGATGGAATCTCATATTGAAATACTTGAAGAAGACTTTCTTAAAAAAGATTTTATGTTCTTATTAGGATTTGTTGTATATACGGCTATAAATAATTAACCTATAAAGGTAATGCTTCATTATGAAGTATGAATAATAATTTCAGGTTTAATTACTATTGCATCAAATAGTATTGATAAGACGGTTACTAATAATTATTTTAAAATTGTATATCAAGTGCTTTGACATAAACAGAAATCACTACCACCTGGAAAGGTTGCAGTATATACATTTTTATATAATAATAGATTTTAAAATAGTACAGGCTAATATTAATAGTTCTGATACTTATTCAATTATTAAATAATAGTTATAATATGATAAAACAAGGTCTATTAAAAATAGATCTTTTTTATATATAACTTTGTATAAAGAAAGTTAAGCATTAGTATTGTGTAATACACGGTACATGTGGTATTATAGTAGTGTGTATTACACAATATAAGAAGGAGGGGCATTGTTTGAACACCCAATTTAAAAAAGGTATCTTAGATTTATGTATATTAAAAGTAGTTCAAAACAAAGAAATGTATGGATTTGAAATAATTGATAAGTTATCAAATATACTAGATATTAATGAAAATACGATTTATCCTATTTTAAGAAGACTAACTGAGCAAGAACTATTTACAACATATACAAAAGACAGTCCGCTTGGTGCACAAAGAAAGTATTATAAGATCACAAAAAAAGGTGAAGAAAAATTAAGCTCATATACAGATGAGTGGAATGAGTTTATTAAGAATGTAAATTTCATATTAGAGGGAAATGATAATGAATAAGAAAAACTATTTAGAAGATATAAAAACTTATTTTATAGAAAAAGGTGTCATTGATAAAGATATTAAAAATATATTAGAAGATTATTCGGAACTTTATGATGAGGCAACAGATTTAGGTCTAAGTCATGAAGAAGTTATTAAAAAACTAGGCAATCCTAAAGAAATTTATGAAGGTATTAAGGATACACTCAAATTTACAAATAATGAATTTAATAGAGTTATTGGAATTATGCCTTTTATTTCTACTATATTATTTTTTATTTCAGGGTTTGCATTTAATGGTTGGACATATGCTTGGATTTTTTATTTACTTATTCCTGTTACAGCAATTATTTTAAATGTACGAGGAAGTGAAAAAATTATAGCTTTAAGTCCATTTGTTGCTGTTGTGTGTTTTTTCCTAACGGGGATTTTTTTAAACTTCTGGCATCCAGGATGGCTAATATTTTTAATTGTACCGATTACAGGAATTATATTTCATGTAAAAGGTAAGGAGAAGATAACGGCACTATCACCATTTATATTAGCAATTATCTATATACTTATATCTACTTATGTAAGTAGTGAGTTCTACCTTTATGGTTGGGCGATATTTGCAATTATACCGGTTGTTGGAATTTTAACTAGGAAGTTAACTATAAAAGATTTAATCATGATAATCTTAATTCTATTAGCAACGGCATCTCATGTATTTTTATATTTTGAAAAAAAGGACTTAAATATTTCCTGGCTACCTTATCTTGTTCCATTTTTTATGGGAATATTACTAGGTTATGTACAAATAATAACTGGAGATAATATAAATATAAAAGATAAAAAATGGCTTATTGTCGCAATATTAAGTATAGTAACTATATATTTAATTGTAAGTTTTTTAGTACCCAATGTATGGAAAATCAGCTGGCTTATACTATTGTTAATACCTATAATAGCAATATATGATGAAATTAAATTTAAACACCCAGTAGCGTATACACCATTTATAGCGGTTACTATATTTATGCTATTAGGTACATATTTACATATATGGGAATATGCATGGTTAGCATTTTTACTAATACCAATGACGGCAGTTATTACAGAAACTAAACAAACAAAATAAATAATTAAAATAGATTCAATATATTAAAATACTCATTTATTATAAATGGGTATTTTTTATGGATAAGATATTAATGATATAATTAAACATAATCGGTTAAATCTTATATTGTTAATATAATTAAAGGGGAAAATTCATGATTTTATTAAACGACTTATTTTTATTTGATAATCTAATAAAACAGTATAAATCAAATAAAAGAATTAAATTAAGATTCAATACAAACTTCAAAGATAAGAAAAATCATTTTACATATGATTTTGTAGATATGTATACTTCAAAATCAAATGATTTTTTACCATATATACTAAGTATTGGTAGTGGTAAAAAAGCCAGAAATGATGAAAAAGATATTCAATTTCAATTTATTGAAGTAGAAGATCACCGTTGGTTATTTGTTGGTGCATATGAAATAATAGAACCCAAATCAAATATACACATCAATCAAAATGGTATAAGTTTTAATTATGCAAAAGCATTAAGGCTTTCAAATTACGATAAATTTATTGACCGTGTGATTGTAGAGTGGATAAATAAACCTAGACAGTTTTTTTATGTGGATAAAGAAATCATTAATAATATAAAAATATCAGAAATATCAAGTAAACCTTACTTTGAAAGACAAATTAATTTTCCAGGGTATGAAAATTTATCAATGACTTATTATGATTTAAAGCAGCACTTAAACAATCAATCATTTATTGAACATTTATCTACTATTTATGCTGTCTATTTAATTACAGATATTAAAAAAGGAAAACTTTATGTTGGTGCAGCATATGGCCATGATGGTTTATATGGCAGATGGTCTACATATTTAAAAGAGGGTTATGATCGTAATGAACTTGAAGATAGTAAATATCCGAATGTAAAATTAAAAGAACTTGTTACTAAAGAAGGATTATCCTATATTCAAGATAATTTTAAATATACGATACTTGAAATATTTCCAAAAACAGAAATTGGTAAACAGCAAGCACTCTTAAGAGAAACATATTGGAAAGAAGTTTTCATGACAAAAACGTTTGGATATAATGCAAATTAAATTTTAAATAATTATTATAAGGAGTAGATAATAACATGATAGATTTTTTAATAGATTTTCTTACTGCAGCACCTTGGTATACAGTATTATTTGTTTTTGTTGCTAAAGTTATTGAGGTAACTTTATCAACAACAAGATTAATAATCGTTAATAGAGGTTTTAAATTAGAAGGAGCAATCGTTTCCTTTATTGAAGTACTTATTTGGGTATTTGTAGCATCTCAAGTAGTAAATGATGTAAAAACAGCACCACTATTAGGCATAATCTATGCATTTGGTTATGCTGTAGGTGTATTTGTAGGTTCGATTGTTGAAAATAAAATGGCTTTTGGTAAAGTTATGTTACATATTATATTACCTACAAAAAATGCTAAAGAAGTTGCAAAATACATAAGAGACCAAAAAATTGGTCTAACAACAATAGAAGCTAAAGGTATTAAAGATGATAAGTTGGTATTTATTACATATACCAACAGAAAGAATTTAAGTGAACTTATCTTAGGCATTGAATCAATTGAACCAGATGCTTTAATTGCTGAAAATGATGTTGTAAAACTTACAGGTGGCACTGTTCCAAAACGCCAAAGAATTGTAAAATAATATTTTTTTAATAATGCAGGTATAAAATATAGAATTATTTTCCCTTGATGAACTTGCTAAAGATATAGATGAAACTAAATCTCCTATAATAACTCAGTCAGGTTTTAATGTATAACACGAGCTTGTAATATGAAAAATAAACATGAAGTTGATGATGTCATGAATTTAGTCAAAATGCTTGGAGGAGATGTTTTTAAAGAACCCAAGATGACTATTTGAGGCGGTTATAGTGGATATTTTAAAGATTTAGATGGATACTACCGGGAAGTTTCCCATGCTGACTTTTTTAAAAATTAGATTCAAATGATATGTTGGTGATTAAGTAAATAATGATATATATAAAATGAAATAAGTGAAGCATAAATGATATGTTTCACTTCATTTTTATTTAATTATGGTAAATAAAATATTATTAACTTCTTTATAGGCAAATTTATTGACAATATTTTTTTTAAATATATAATCATTAGCATGCTAACTATAAGGGAGGGCACATTACGTGAATATTGGACTTGAACTAAAAAGTGTAATGAACCTGATTGTGCGTTACACCCATAAATTATCTGAACTACAAAATATATCAATGCAACAAGCAGCTATTATCAAATATTTAATGCATCATCAAAATGAAGATATTAATTCAAAAGATTTAGAAATAGCATTTAGTATGCGTGGATCGACTTGTTCTAGAATGTTAACTACAATGGAACAAAATGATTTGATTATGCGTATAGATGATCAAAATGATTCAAGAAAAAAGATTATAAAGCCTACAGAAAAATCAATTCGATTTATCAGTAGTATTAAAGATAAATTTGATGAGATGGAAGAAAAAATCAAACAAAATATTACATTAGAAGATTTAGAAATATTTAAAAAAGTTATTGAACAAATCAAACAAAACATTACATTAGAAGATGAGGTATAACACATGTTAAGAATACTTAAGTATATTAAGTTAAAAGAATGGATTTGGATAATTATATCACTTGCACTCATTATGGGACAAGTTTATTTAGAATTAGAATTACCACAATATATGCTCAATATTTCAAGAATGGCGTTAGGTGATGATACCGTTATTTGGGATATCGTATTAGAAGGATTAAAGATGTTGGGACTTGCATTAGGAAGTTTAGCATCTGCAGTAGTTGTTGGACTAATATTTGCACGTATATCATCCAGATTTGGTGCAAGACTACGATTTAATATATTTACGAAAACAACAGAATTTTCAATGGAAGAAATTAATAATTTTTCTACACCAAGTTTAATTACTCGTTCAACAAATGATATTAACCAAGTTCAAATGATTATTTCATTGGGTGCACAAATTATATTAAAAGCACCAATACTTGCAATTTGGAGTATTTATAAAATATCAGATTCTAGATGGGAATTTACCTTATCTACAATAATTGCTATATTTATTATTTCAATTGTTCTTATATTAATCATTTTCTTTGCAATGCCAAGATTCAAAAAAATACAAAAAAATACAGACGAACTCAATAAGCACTCTAGAGAAAACCTATCAGGCTTAAGAGTTATTAAAGCATACAATGCAGAAAAATTCCAAACAGGTAAAATCAATAGCATTAGTGATAACTTAATGAATGATTCTTTATTTGCTGGTCGTATTATGAGTTTAATGATGCCTACAATGACTCTTGTTATGTCAGGTGTTGGTTTAGCTATTTACTGGATTGGTGGTAGTTTAATTGGAAATGTGACACTTGATTTAGCAAACCCACTAGTTGGACTTCTTGCTCGTATGGAAATATATGGACCAATGATTATTTTCTCACAATATGCAATGCAAGTAATTATGGCATTTATGATGCTAGTGATGATATTTGTTATTATGCCTAGAGCTCAAGTATCTGCTAACCGTATATTAGATGTTTTAGAAACAAAAACAAAAATTATTGATGGTTATCAATCACTTGAAACAAAAGTAGAATCTTTAGAGTTTAAAAACGTATCATTTAAATACCCGGATGCATCTGATCTAGTATTAAAAAATATAAGTTTTAAAGCAAACAAAGGTGAAGTCGTTGCAATTATTGGTGCAACCGGTGCAGGTAAATCAACACTCATTAACTTAATTCCAAGATTTTATGATGTAACTAAAGGTGAAATTAAAGTAAATAATGAAAACATTAAAAACTATATACAAAAAGATCTAAGACATAAAATTGGATACATTTCACAACAAGCATTTTTATTTAGTGGAACGATTCAAACAAATGTTAACTACGGAACAGATATATCTAAAAAATTAGATGATGCATTATATATTGCTCAAGCCAATGATTTTGTAAATACATTAGATGAAAAAGAAAAATCACGTGTATCACAAGCGGGTAAAAACTTTTCTGGTGGTCAAAAACAAAGAATTTCTATTGCACGTGCAATCCAAAAAGAATCAGATATCTTAATATTTGATGATAGTTTTTCAGCACTTGATTATCAAACAGACCGCAATTTAAGAAATGCATTAAAAACTAATTTAGATGAACATATCACTTTAATTGTTGCTCAAAGAATTGGAACAATTAAAAACGCAGATTTAATTTTAGTCATTGATGAAGGTGAAATTGTTGGTCAAGGCACACATGAATATTTATTAAAAGAAAATGCAGTTTATAGAGAAATTGCATTATCACAATTATCAGAGGAGGAAATTTAATATGACAAAACATAAAGAAGAAAACACACAACTAAAAACTCCTCAAGGTAAAGGACCTAATCATGGAATCATGATGGGTGGTGGATCTAAAGCAAAAGACTTTAAAAAATCATTTAAACAATTAATTTCATATGCAAAAACATATAAAGTATTAATTATTATGGCATTTATTATGGCATTTGTTGGAACTATTCTTAATATTATAGGACCTGACTTTATTAAACAAATGACAAATGAAATTACAAAAGCAATTGATTTTAGACCTGATAAAGGTATTTATCCATCTGAAACAATTAATTTAGGGTTAATTAACCGTTTAGGTATCATCTTAGTTGTGTTTTATAGTTTAGGATTTATCTTTAACTATGTACAAGGATTTATTTTAACGACAGTATCTCAAAGAATTTCTAATAAATTTAGAAAAGATATTGCGATAAAGATGAATAAAGTTCCATTTAAATATTATGATACAACAAATATTGGTGATGTATTAAGCCGTATGACTAATGATGTGGATATGGTTGGACAAACCTATCAACAAAGCTTTGGTTCATTAGTAACTGCAATTACTATGTTTATTGGCTCCATTGTCATGATGTTTATAACAAACTGGATTTTAGCACTTACAGCAATTGCCTCATCACTACTTGGATTTATGGTTATGATGGTTTTTATGATGCGTTCCCAAAAATATTTTAGAACTTATCAATCTAAACTTGGTGCAATTAATGGTCACATCGAAGAAATCTATACAGGGCATACAAACGTTAAAGCTTATAATGCTGAAAGTAAAGAAGTTCAAACATTTAATGAAATGAATGAAGATTTATATAAAAGTGGTTGGAAGTCACAATTTCTATCAGGCATTATGATGCCGATGATGGGTTTTGTAGGTAACTTAGGATATGTTGCAGTTATTATAGTTGGTGCACTATTAGTATCAAAAGGTAATCTTGAATTTGGTGTGATATTAGCATTCTTAATCTATGTTAGACTATTTACTCAACCCTTATCTACAATGGCTCAAGCAATGACATCACTTCAATCTGGTACAGCAGCAGCAGAACGTGTATTTGAATTCTTAGAAGAAAAAGAATTAGAAGATGAATCCTATAAAACTAAGACTTTAGACAATGTAAAAGGTGATGTTGAGTTTAAAAATGTTAAATTTGGATATGAAGAAAATAATTTAATTATTAAAGACTTTTCAGCAAAAGTTAAAGCTGGTCAAAAGGTTGCTATTGTTGGACCAACAGGTGCCGGTAAAACAACACTTGTTAACTTAATGATGCGCTTTTATGAGCTAAATAGTGGAAGTATATTAATTGATGGTACAGATATTAAAGAACTTACAAGAAAAAATGTACATAACTTATTTGGTATGGTCTTACAAGATACTTGGTTATTTGAAGGAACAATTTATGATAACTTAGTTTTTACAAATACAAATATTACCATCAAAGAGGTAGAACAAATTTGTAAAACTGTAGGTATTCACTTCTTTATTAATACACTGCCTGATAAATATCAAACAATACTAACTGATAAGGTAAACTTATCAGCTGGTCAAAAACAATTACTAACAATTGCAAGAGCAATTATTCTTAATGCACCACTGTTAATATTTGATGAAGCAACATCTTCTATAGATACAAGAACAGAAGTATTAATCCAACAAGCAATGGATAACTTAATGAAGGGTAGAACATCTTTTGTAATTGCACATAGACTATCTACAATTAAAAATGCAGACCTTATTTTAGTTATGGATAAAGGCGATATTGTTGAAAGTGGTACACATCAAGAACTACTTGAAAAAGATGGCTTTTACGCACAATTATATAACTCACAATTTGATCCATCATAATATCAAGAATCAAGCGAAAGCTTGATTCTTTTTAATTTAGATAAAGGTTCAATAGTAATTCTAGTAATTAAAAATTATTATGTTACAATAGTAATGTGAATATAACCTAAACTAATAAATATATAAAAATCAGTAATTTTTACAATAAAAATAGGGGTATAAATATGCTAGAAATTATAAATGTATCAAAAAGTTATGATGGCAAGAAAAATGCTGTAGATAATGTATCACTAACAATAAATAAAGGTGATATTTATGGATTTGTTGGTCATAACGGCGCAGGTAAGACAACACTACTAAAATCAATTGTCGGATTAATAGATTTTGATTCGGGTGATATTTTAGTCAATGGTGTATCTGTAAAAAAAGATATAATGGGTGTTAAAAAACAAATTGCTTATGTACCTGATAATCCAGATGTATATGAAACGATGAAAGGTATTGAGTATTTAAACTTTATTGCAGATGCCTTTAAAGTTACTGAAGAAAGAAGAATCGAATTAATTAATAAATATGCAAAACTATTTGGAATGGAAAATGTACTTACGCAAACTATTCAAGAATACTCACATGGTATGAAACAAAAAATAGTATTAATAAGTGCACTCATTCATGAACCAAAAGTATTACTTTTAGATGAACCATTCGTAGGACTAGATCCACAAGCAAGTTTCTTATTAAAAAATGAATTTAAAGCAATGTGTGAAAAAGGGAGTTCAATTTTCTTTTCAACCCACGTACTTGAAGTAGTTGAAAAATTGTGTAATAAGGTTGCTATTATTAAAAACGGAAAAATCGTAGAATCAGGTTTAACTGAAAAAATCATTTCCAATAAATCACTTGAAACAATATTCATGGAACTGGAAAAAGAATATGATGTATCTTAAGCTATTAAAAATATACTTTAAAAACGCACTACTTAAAAATTCATTTTCTAATACAAAAACAAAGAAGATATTATTTGCATTCCTACTTGTTTATGTAGGTGTTGCAGTATTTAGTAGTTTAGGGCTCACATTTTATACCCTAGCAGATACTTTAAATAAAGTTGGTCAAATTGATACACTCATCATATTTTTAGGTGTATATAGTTTAATTGTGCCACTAGTCATGACAATGTTTAGAACTAGTGGGACACTGTTTTTCTATAAAGACTTTTCCATTGTAGGACCACTTCCTATAAGAAGCAGAACAATCTTCTTAGCGAAACTTACAATCATGATGCTCTTTATATATATAGGCTCATTAGTATTTATTATTCCTATTTGTTCAATTTATTTTTACTTTGCTGGATTTAATATAATTAAGTTAATTATCATGATTATTGGCCTTATTTTCTTACCACTTATCCCTGTAATATTCATGACATTTATATCATTTATAATTGGTTATATTTCCATTAAAACAAAACTTACATCTATTTTTCAAACAGTAGTAACACTTGCTTTAATTATAGGAGTTATGATACTACAATTTAGCATGTCTACAAGCAATGAAAACCCATTAGGTGGACAAGTTAATATCATGACATTTATAACCCAATATTATTACCCACTTAAATGGTTTACAAACTCTATTGTAAATTTTGATATCTTAAACTTAATATATTTAATGTTATCTAGTTTAATTATCTTTGTTTTATCAGTTTTTATATTTGAAAAAATATCATTAAAAATTAATAAGACAACAATAAAAAGATTAAACTTTAAAAAAGGAAAAACAGTTATTAAATTTAGGCCAATACTAGTTTCATTAATTGGTAAAGAAATAAATAAGTTCTTTAGTATTCCAATTTATATGATCAACGTAGGATTTGGATTACTATTAATGCTTATTGGAGCACTTGCAAGTATATACTTTAAAAGCGATATACTACCAATCATTCACGAATTAGAATTTAATATCGTACCAATACTTAGTGTAACAATTGGGTTTATGGTTGTACTTACCTATACTCCTGCAGTATCCTTATCACTTGAAGGTAAGAATTTATGGATTATAAAAAGTTTACCCATTTCACCTAAATTAATTATGTTATCAAAAGTTTTATTTAATTTAATACTCATCATACCAATTAGTATCATAAGTATTTTATTATTTGGAATCGCATTTAATTTAAATATTATTGAAGTATTACTTATTATTTATTATATTGTTAGCTTATCAGTTTTATCATCACATCTAAATGGTATATTCAATTTATTATTTCCAAAGTTTAATTATGAAAATGAAGCACTCGTTGTTAAACAAAGTGTAAGTGCAATGCTTGCAACATTTGGCGGTATGGCACTTATTGTTACAAGTATAGGTATATATTATTTATTAAATAATTATATGCATAGTAATCTTAATGTATTTATTATTGGGTCATTAAATATAATATTATCAAGTTTAGTTATGGCTTATTTATATAAGAGTGCAGATAAACATTTCAATAAATTTTAAAAGTATTATAAAGCCTTTATAAGGCAATTATAGAAAACAATCATGGGAGGCTTATATCATGGATATTAAAGCGTTAAATAAAAGAATTTCAAATAGACTAGGTATTGAAGAATTAGAGTTTAAATTTGAAGATATAAAAGAAGATAGCTTACTATATCTTAAAGAAAACTATATTGGTATTAATAAAAAATATGAAAATAATTATCTAGAATCTGCAAAATGTTTAGCGCACGAATATCGCCATGCATTTCAAATATTTTATATAAATATCTATCAAAATGAAAGATCAAATGATTGGAGAAAAGATTTTTCTAAATTAAATGAAACATTATCTGAAACTGATTATATTGAACTTGAAATAGAATTAGATGCATATGCATTTACTAAGTATTATTTAGAAAAGTTTGAAAATTTAAGTGTCACTCATCCAAACAAATCATATGAAAAATTAATTATTAATTATATATTAAGAAACTCTGAAATATTTTAAGCAATTTAGGTAAACAATTTATATTTGTTTACCTTTTATTTTGAAAAAATAATATATCTAGTTATAATATATGTATATACAACCTAACATTATAAAAATCTATATTTTAAAAAAGGAAAATAATTATGAATAAATATATAAGCATTCTAATCATTATGCTACTTAGTATTTATCTTGTATCCTGTACAGATAATATACTCATTGATGATGAAGTACCTGACATTATAGATACTCCAAAACCAAATCCAAAGGAAGTGGAAATATCTATAGCAGGAAGTGATGTAAAAGTTACAATGGATCCAGCACTGTATTTATCTAATCACATTGAATATATAGATACTTCAAATAAAATCGTATTATACACACCTAGATGGCATTATGAAAAAACTAATAGGTTAGAGGATGCAACAGAATATGTAGCAATCATTAATACCAAAGGTTTATATACGATTACAGAAATTAATAATTTAGGTAATCAAGAAATACCACTAAATGGCATCATCATATCTGTACCTAATAATATGGAAAAGGTCTTTAATATAGGAGATGAAATTAATCAAAAATCTGTAAAAATTGAAAATTTTTCATATGCTATTAAGACCAATAAAGGTGTTAGGTTAGCACTTGATGATATCAATTCTAAAGATAGCTATAGAAGGTTTATATATTATAATTATTTATATGGTAAAAACACCCAAACCTTAAAAACAAATACCAGTGAATTAATCATTCATTATGACCAAAAATTAGAATCATTTAAAATCAGTCAAAAATCAAATGAAGGAAATAATGACATTCCTTTAGATGGATTTGTTATATCAACAAATGGTGAACCAAATAAATCCTTACTTCTAAATAATCTATTATTTGATGAAAATGATTTAATAGAACTTATTAATTTTGATTTTATTAACTTAGAAGAAACATATACACATCCTTTTAATGGCATTGGTGGATTAAGATTAACAGACTATATATTAGTATATGAATCCCCAAGTAAATCAAGTAACCAAAATATTTATGGATATGAAGCTGCAGTAAATAAAGACGGTATTGTTGTTGAAAAAAATGTATTAGTTGATATTCCTGAAGGCGGGTTTGTTTTATCAGGTCATGGTATAAATCGTACCTTTATTATGAATGAAATAAAATTGGGTTCTAAAATTACTTATGATAATCATACTAAAAAAATAACCATAAATAACCATTTAATTAATCAAGCAATGTTTGAATTAAATACTTCTTATTTAAAATCAAAAAATGAAGTAGATGAAGCATTAACTAATTATTATGATGTCAATGATATAGAAAATTCTAAGAGTGAGTTAAGTATAATTGAAGATAGTATTAAAATACTTAATGAGTTATCAATAGAATTAAATAATACATATGATCCAGGTAAAGTAATTTTATTTAATCAACATAAAAACAATATTATGCCACTTTTTAATCAAGTATATTTAAATACACGTGTTTCAAGAAAAATTGAAACACGTGGTATTTGGCATAGGCCAAATGAGCTGAATTTAGATGAGGTAAAATCATTACTAGATACATTAGAAAATTTGAATTTTACAGACATTTACCTAGAGACTTTTTGGAATGGTTATGTGGTATATAAGTCTAGTATTGCACCATACCATGTGATGTTTAATGAAAGTGATTTTGGTCCTTATAATGATTATTTAGATGCGTTTTTAAGTGAAGCCAAATTACGAAACATTCATGTTCATGCATGGGTAGAAAACTTTTTTGTAGGGACAGTTAATCAACATAGTAATCTTTGGGAAAAATATAGTTATTGGCGTAATAAAGATATATTAGGTAATGAAGTAGTTACTAATAAACCAGGTGGTGAAGAAGAAGGGTTTTTATTCTTTGATCCGGCCAATAATGAAGCACGTGAATTTATTATAAATATTTATAAAGAAATCGTAAACTTTGATATTAAAGGTTTACAACTAGACTATATTAGATATCCATCTGGAAATGATTATGTTGTTTATAGTACAGGATATACAGAAACTGCAATGAATGAATTTAAGATATTATATAATTATACGGGTAATTTAGTAATGGATGTTCAAACAAATAAAGAACTATATAATCAATGGAATTTATATCGTCAAAATAAAATCAATACATTTGTTGAAAGAATCTATAATGAGATTAAGCCACTAAAAAATGATTTAATGTTATCGATTGCTGTAGGACCAAATGCAGTTGATGCTAAAACCAATTTAATGCAAGATTGGGAAACTTGGGTTACAAATGGATATATCGATGCAGTTTTACCTATGGCTTATGTTAACGATGAGGCAACATTAGAATCAATTATCATAGATTTAAATAAAATTACTAAAGATTTATCTTATAGTTTTGTTGGTATAGCACCTACATATTACAATTTACCAGATATTTATAATGCAACCTACATGGATAGAATTAACTACAACAATTCACACGGACATGCAATTTTTGCATCTCACAATATAATTAATAATGAAAATGTAAAATCAATAATAATAAACGGACTATATAAAAATAAAGCTATATCAATTACTGATTCAATTCATGAGATACTTAAAGTATTTGTAGACGATATTAAACATAAGTTTACAAATATCTATATTCCAAATGATTTATCTACCAAAACTAAATATAATATCTTAGTTAATAAATTAAATGATTTAAGTACTAAAACATATGATTCAAAACAAGATCAAGAAATCTTATTAAATAGTCTAGTAACTATAAAATTAGAACTAAATGAATATGTCGATCAAAAAGCTTATAACAACTTAAACAATTATTTTAATTATTTTATTAATATAATAGAGATTAAAACCACAAGATAAATTAAAAAACCAATAAAAAAGATATCAAATATTGAACTTATTTGATTTATTAAGATATAATAAACACATAATTGATTTTATAATTATAAGAAGCATCTACATAAAGGGAATAATAAAAGTGACAAAAGAAACCAAGAAAACATTATTAGTTATATTCATATTTTATGTAACTAATATCATAAATACATATTTTGTAACGACAGCCGTATTAAATAGATATTTAATCGCTTTTAGACGTAGTCCAATGATAGAACTAAATTCTATATTGGGTAATTTTGCAGCACTCACCATACTTCTAATTACAGGATTTATAATATTTAAAACCAGAAAAAGTCGACTACTTTATATGTTTTGGTTAACTTTTGGGTTAAATGTAGGTATATTTTCTATAGGTATATTTACTAAATATTATCAAACAATGTTTTCAATTTATGAAATGACACTTTTTTATAACCCAGCACTTGATCTAGCAGGTTCTATATTTATAGAAGCACTAAGAGAAATTATTGTCTATTACCGTATACTGGTTTTTATACCAACTATAATCATGGGAATAATATATTTATACGTCAAACAACAACATAAACCACAAAAAGAATTATTTGTAAGAAAACATCAATTAAAACATGGACCAATGCTACCAGTGATGGTACTTATTATGGGCTTTATACTTTCTCTTACAACTTTAGGTGTTGTAAAAGTATCTATGGAATCTAAATGGCCCGTGAATGCTGAAAGATCTTTATATGGTGTGCAGTCAGCAGGTTTATATAATTATTATTTAGGTGAGTTTATTGGTATTAACTTACTTGAATCAACTAAAGAAGAACAAATAGACTTAAGCATATATGATGAATATAATAAAAATAAAGATAGTTATACCAATTTATATGGTCAAACATATCATAATAAGCTACAATTTAAAGATGCATCAACTGTCGAAACACCTTTATTAAATAATGAAAATGATTTACTAAACGGGTTATTTAAAGATAAAAATATAGTTATTGTTCATATTGAAACATTTAATCATTTTCTACTTGAAGAAGATAATCCATATTTCGATGAAAACTACTTAAAACATTTAAAAATGATTATGAGTGAATCCTACGTACTGGATAACTTTTATGCAAATGTAGGTTTAGGAAATTCATCAGATGCTGAATTTTCTGTAATGACTGGGTTATATCCTAGAGGTGATACCACCATTTATTGGAACTATAATGACGTTGAATATGAATTTGATGCGCTACCTAAATTATTTAAAGGCTATGATGCTACATCACTTCATGGTGATGTACCAATATTTTATAATCGTCAAAAGGTTCATGAAAATATGTTTGAATTTAACCGCTATATTTATTATGATGTTGAAAATCCAACATCATCAAATAATAATGCAGTTTCTAGATTTCCTAACTATCTTGAAAAAACCGATGAGAAAAGCCCATGGATCAGTGACTTATCCTTACTAGATTGGGTATTAGATGAAGCAAATAGAATATCACAAAATAACCAAAACTATTTACTTTATCCAATAATGATTCAACCACATACACCTTATGCATATGATCCATACATCAATGAACCACAATTTAGTTTTGATGATTTAAATGTGGATCAAACAACATTAAAATTATTAAATTATGAGACTTATGTAGATTCATTTTATGAAAAATTTATAGCATTAACAAAACAATTAGAAAATACAGTTTATGTATTTTATGGAGATCATGGTTCCGGTATTCCAAAAGTGGATTTAGAAACTATTTTAGATCGTAGCCTAAGCCCATTAGAATACCGAAATGAAATGTTAAAAACAACAGCATTTATCTATGCACCAGATGATAATGATAAAGATTCTTTAGTTCCTAGAGGATTATTAAAAGGTAAACAAAATCGCTTACGTAGTCAAGTCGATTTATATAGAACAATTGTTGAGCTCTTTGGTGTAACTACAAATCAGTATTATTATGGAGTAAATGCTTTATCAAATGAAAATACATATTCAATAGATACTAGAACATTTGATATTATTACAGATGATTATTATATATTATCTAAACATATAGCAACTGATGGCACACCAACCTTTGATAATGTACTATATTTCAAAAATGAAAATGATATACTTAAACCACCTTATGAACTCTATGAATATGTATCTATTTTTAAAAATAGAATGGATAAAATGATCACACAAAATCTTCAACAATATTTACTAAATACATAACACTTATAACAATCCAGTTAAGTTCTAATTTACTGGATTGTTTTTATTTTAATTATTCATCAAAGATTCAAATATAAAAGTAAAGTTCAAGTTAAGTACAAACAGTATGTATAATTAATAAAAATTACTTTATAATGTGAGTAAGGGGGAATTCATATGCCAGAGATTATTGACAACATAAAAGTTGCAGAAAAGATTAAAAAATTATTAAAAGAAAACCAAATGACACAGGATGATTTAGCAAATAAACTATCTATTACTAAATCAGCTGTTTCACAAAACTTAAGAGGTAAATCTACATTTGATATACAAAATCTAATTTTAATTGCTCAAATGTTTAATATGAGTTTAGATGAACTATTAAGTTTAGAAGACGAAACATCACCTAATTTTTCTGAATACCAAAAGGTTGTTTCAAAAGGAATGGATGCATTCAAAGGTCATGATCCAAAAAACCTAAATATTAAAACACCTGATATTTATGGTAAGGTTTTAATTGATTATATTATTGAACAAAAAGAATTTAACATGTTTAAGTATTTAAATGATGAAAAAGTAGAATTTGTTGAAACTTATTATCATAGACAATTAGAAATATACTTAAAAATAATTATCTTTATGTTAGAAAACAATTTAGGTGATATCCATCATTATGTACTACTTTATCAAAAACTAGAAGGTTCATTTAAAATTAAAAATGAATTACTAGAAAAAATGGTTTGGGGACTTTTAGATATGCCTCAAAACAATTATATGATGAGCAATTTATATACTCAAAAGCCCAACTTAAAAGAACGCTTTAAATTTATTAAAGAACCAAAGATTAATAGAGTTATATCAAAAAATGACTTGCTTGAAATGATTTCAAAATATAAATTAAAAAACATCTTAAACCAAATTATTCATAACCTTCTTGTTATGGAAGATTTAAAAGATGTTGTAACAATATTTTCAAAATATAGTTATATTGAAGGTATAACTATATTTATAAACCATTTTATTAAAGAAAAACTACCTTGGCTAAAAAAGGTCTCATTAGATGTTCAAAAACTATATTTGATGATTTTAGAGTTAAATAATTTAGACCTGATTTTACTTTTTGCACAAAAATCAATATATACGGATTTAACAGTCATCATAAAAAAATTAATTCAACAAGGACAAGTAACCTTTGCATTAGAACTTATAAATGAGTTTGAAGAAGAATTAGTATATAAAGAAATAGCACTTACTGCAATCAATAATAATCAAATAGATTTCTTAGAAAACATACTTCCTAAATTAAAAAATGATGATTTAAATTATTTATTTTCTCAAGTTAAAGATAAAAACATTAATATGCTTATATTCTTAATTAAAAACGGGGCTAAGGTAGAAGAGAAATATTATAATTTTGATACCTTTAAAAAGATTAATTTAATATTTGAAGAAGTGATTAAAAAAGGGGATAAATAATGAATGATTTTATTATTAACAATATAGAAACTATTACAGTTATAGGTTTTATATTTACTTTTATATTTTTGATAGTCATAATAAGTTTAATTAGATATTTATATGAACTCTTTACAGAAAATAAATTTATTATTGTTGCATCATCTAACATCGTATCAGGTGAGCTAGAAAAGCAGTTTATGGTAAGAATATTTAATAAAAATATGAATGATATTCGAATATCTAGCCTAGGTTTTTCTTATAAAGAAAATAATATTGATTTTTTTAATCAATATTTAGAAGACAACAAGCTAAGTAATAATCATAAAGTTGTTGTCTTATCAAGAGATTATATTACTTTAAATATTCATACCAATAAACTTAAAAATGTCATATTAGATATTAATAAAGGAAAAATGAAGGTTTCTAAGCTCGATGTTTATGTAACAGATGCCCTTGGTATAACTACTAAAATAAAAGCTAAAGAAATAAGAAAAATTATTTTGCGTATGATAAAAGAATCTCATAAATTAAAACAAATAGAACTAAAAATTGAAAAAGATAAACTTAAAAAAGAAAATAAAACAGAAAAACAAAGAAATAAAATAGAAAAAAAGATAATTAGAAAAGAAAAATTATCTAAAGTTATATTTAAACTAAAAAATTTATTTAAATCCAAAAAGTAATCAAGTTTAAGTCTATAAATAACCTCTAAACTATAAAAGTGATAAAATAAAGGTGTCATATAAGATAATTATATGAAAGGAGATTAAATATATGAAAAAATTATTTAGTACCATTATTTTGATGTTTCTACTTGTTTTAGTAGGATGTACAAATTCAAACAATGAATTACCTGATCTTAAAAATGATGATAAAGTAGAAATGACCTCTGAACAAAAACTTACATTTTTACAATCAGTTATGAATTTAGGCGAAGCTACATCAAAAAACTTTAGATTAGATACATTTATCAATGCTGAATATGCAGTAACGTCTAATTTAGAATATGAATCAGTAAACACGATGATGCAATCAAACATGACACAATCAGTGTCTATTGATTTTGATGCTACTAATTATATAGAAGTGGGTGAAAGTCATTTAGATACATATATGTATGCTAAATTAAACAAGTTAGATTTAAATGTATTAAGTGCAGAAAATTCTACAACCACTATATATAATGATGCAACAACAAATAATAATACTTATACATTAGACTTCTCTTTAACAGACTCATTTTTCTTAACAAAAAGTGATTATGCATATTATTATTTAAATGGTAGTCGTAATGTTGAGGTTAAAGAAAATAATGTAGTCCTCGAAGATGAATCATCTAATAAAAACTATGTAGAAATAAAAGAAAAATCATTAGAAAACAGAATAACAGAGTTAATTTATCAAGAAATTATTCAAAAGTTAGATGAATTTCAATCTATGTTAGAAGTAGATATAAATTTAGAAATGACTCCTGATGAAAGAACTAAAGCATTAGAGGCTTTAGATAATTATGTATCTATTTATTCAGAAGGTACAACACATACAGTTAGGTTCTTAATTACAACTCAAATGGTATCCGATTTAATTGATCAAACATTTGATATGCTTATACTAGAACTTGAAGATGGTTTAACATTAGAAAAGGCTACAGCCTTAAAAACAACAATTAAACAAGCGATCAAATCATTTGATTTTGACTTTAGAATCGTTTTAAAAGGTGAGCTTGAAGGCCAAAAACAAATCAGTCAAATCATGTTAATGGTAAAAGGTGATTTTAGTGGCTTTACACTGGATATGAAAGATTTTGATGAAATGAGTTTACCGGTTGTTTTAAATGTCACAGTAAAATTGAATAAATTAGGTTTTATTCTTGATTATGATGCTGATAAATTAACCTTACCAACAGCTGAAGAACTAAATGATTTTACAGAAGTTGAAAAAGCAATAATCTCAGAGGATATGGACTTTGGTTTTTAAACCCGTAACAAATAATTAAATAACTAAAAAAATAATCCCCTTTTAAAAATTATTAAATTTTAAAGGGGATTTTTCTTTATTGATTCTCATATAGATTTATGTTAACATCTAGACTATATAGTGAAGGATGTTAGCATATGTCAAAAACAATTGTACCCCAAGATTATGTGTCAAAATTAAACTTATACGACACGCAAACAGCTATTGGATTTATTAAAAATGAATTTCAAGTAGAACTTTCTAAGGCTCTTAATTTAAAGCGTGTATCAGCACCACTTTTTGTCTTATCTGAAACAGGATTAAATGATGGACTAAATGGTGAAAAACCCGTATCTTTTTTAGTGCCTAGCCTAGATAAACATGCAGAAATTGTACATTCTTTAGCTAAGTGGAAACGCATGGCACTATATAACTATGATTTTTATGTAGGTAATGGCTTATATACAGATATGAATGCTGTTAGAAAAGAAGAAATATTAGATAATATTCATTCAATCTATGTTGATCAATGGGATTGGGAAAAAGTTATTGATGAATCTATGCGTACGCTTGATTATTTAAAAAACACTGTTAAAGATATTGTTAAAGCAATCCATTTAACATCTAGTGCAGTTATAGAAAAATATCCATCAATTACATATCATGCCCCAAGTGAGGTTTTCTTTATAACAAGTCAAGAACTAGAAAACCTATATCCTACATTAGATAGTAAACAAAGAGAATACGAAATTACAAAAGACAAAGGTGTTGTATTTATTATTGGTATAGGTAATTTATTAAATTCTAATTTACCACATGATAATCGTGCACCAGATTATGATGATTGGTCTTTAAATGGTGATTTACTATATTATCATAAAACACTGGATATGGCAGTTGAAATTTCAAGTATGGGTATTCGTGTTAACCATGAAAGCTTATATAATCAACTTGAAAATAAATCCCGTTTAGAAGATTTAAAGTACCCTTATCATCAAATGATTATAAATAAAGAATTACCACTTACTATTGGTGGTGGTATTGGCCAAAGTAGACTTTGTCTAATACTCTTGGAAAAAGCACATATTGGTGAGGTTCAAGCATCCATTTGGGATGAAGAAACCATCAATGCATGTAGAAATAAAATTACATTGATCTAATAAAAAAGCACTTTCGTGCTTTTTTATTTATTAAGTCTCATCGCATAAAGATATAAAATTCCATTTAAAATAAATAATATATCATAGACAATAAAGAAGTTTAAGTATGGAATATTTAAATCATTTAAACTATAAAGTATATAAAATATAAAAAATATTTGGGGAACAAAATAAAGCAATGACATTTTAAAACTTGTAGAAGGATATAATTTTGGTGCTTTATATTGAAAAATAGATATAAAGATAAGTAATACATGATAAATTAACCAATATATATAATTATTTAACCCTCTAAGTTGATCACCTATGATAATTAAATAGATAAAAAATGAAGTAAATAACAACATAAGAAAGATATTGTAAAATACGCCGATTAAATATAATTGTTTTTTATGCATAAAAAATCCTTTCTAATAAAACAACCTTCATTTTAAAAAATGAAGGTTATAAATTAAGCAATATTAAAATAGTCCATAAATAAATTGATATGATTTCTAAATAAATTCTCATAATTTACTAAAAATCCATCAGGCTTATCACTTAAAAATTTCTCATAGAAGTGATAGACGAAGAATGAATGATACATTTTTGCTGCAAGCATTGGATCATCTTTTCTCATCTTACCTTTTTCCATTAAAGTTTTAAAGTAATAATTAAAAGATGTTCTTGGTTTTTGAATAAATTCAGTATGTAACAAATGTCTTAATCGTTCAATTTGAAATTGAAGAGGCATGATGAGTTTTGTTAATTGATTGATTTTTTGTCGTTCGAAAAAGTTATTTGTTTCAATTGATAAGTTTAAAAAGAATTCTCTTGGACTTAAATCAAGGCGTTTATATAAAGGATATACATATTGTTTAAGATCGGCTATTAAATCATATGCAATATCCATTAAAATATCTTCTTTAGATTTATAGTGATTATAAATAGAAGAAGCCTTAATACCAACACTTTTAGCTAAATCACGCATACCTAATTCATGATAACCATGAATAGAGAAAAGTTCTATAGCACTTTGATAAATTTTTTCTTTAGTTGTCATGCATATCCTCCTTGTTTACTAACGTTGTTATAGTTTAATTGTAACCACTGTTAGGTGGTTTGTCAATTAATAGAACCCGTAATAAAATAAATAATATGGTAAGATATTTATAAATTAAAGAATACGGAAAAAATATAAGTGAATGAAAAGAATAATACATAGTTTTTTAATCGTTTTTTTACTCATCATTATGAGTGCATGTGAAGATACTCAAATGAACGGTAAGTATACTGTCAAGTTTAATACCAACGGTGGTAATAAAATAAATAATATTTATATCTTAAAAGGAGAATTTTTAGATCTGCCAGATGATCCTATAAAGAAGGGTTATATTTTTGTTTATTGGTATGAAGATTTAGAATCAGTAAAATATGAAAACAATTTACCAATTACAAAAAATATAACTTTAAATGCCTTATGGGAAAAAGAGGCTGATGCAAATGAGACTACACAGATAAAAGCTAAAATTAATGAAGATATCATACATATAGAAAAAAATTTATTAGTGAAAAATAATCAACTAAATATCGTTGATAAAGGACCTATTAATAACTCAGATATTACATGGATAAATAACCATCCTTTTATATCTAGTAGTGGAACTGTATTAAATTTAATACCTGAATTTAGTATGGATTCAAATGCAACCATTAAAGCTAGATTTAGATTAGATGGTGTAATAGTGGATCATACCTTTAATATTGAGTTAAATGATTTTGAAGAAGTTACGATATCTAATTTTAAAAACATTCCATTTTATAATCAAACTGATGAATATCAAGTAAGGGATTCTAATATTAATTTATATTATGCGGAAAAAGGTTATGTACCATATGTTAAAGTTATTGATTTTATGAATTTATTAGAAGGGTTTATCGATTCAAATATAGACATAAATTATCTTAAAGATGAGCACACACTTTATATGTCATATAATTATTATGATAGTTCAAATGGTGTGAATTATGAACTTGGTTTAGAAATAGATAGTCTATATAATAAGATTAAACCTACAGATTCATCGTTTTTTTGGGGTTATGTCAAAAATACGACCACAAATTACTCTAGACACATAAATGATGATAAAAACAATCCTTTAGCGTATTTAAGTGAAGGTAAAGAACTTTTGTATGATTTAAATAAATATAATTTAGATATTGTATCTTATGAAGGTGACATATTATTACCTTACTATATAGCAAATCAATTATTTGCAGGTTCAAGTTACTATAATGTTTATTATAATGTGGATGCCTTATATGGAATTTATGCATTACCTAGTGAAGATAGTCAAGCTTATGAAATTATAAAGACATCTTCAAAAAATAATAACAAAATACCTTCTGATTTAATAGTTCATAATTTTAATAGCCTAGCCTTTTTTATGGATCATTTCTACGGATTAAAAGATATAAAAGAAATTCATTCATTTTATACCTATTTATTAGAGGATACAGATAACTTACTTTCAAATAATCCACTTAAACAAGAATTAGGAATTTTTCGACTAATTGTAGATAAAATTGATGAACCACATACCAGTTATGGATATCCAGGTTATTATAATGATTTAAATTATTATGGACCTACGATAAACGATATAAATGATTTTGGACCAAGGCTAAAATCTTGGTATATCGACGGATTGTATCAAACAGATATGGCGATTGCTAATAAATGGAACATTACACCTAGTTATAACTGGAGTGCAAGTGATCCTAAAAGACAAAAATACTTCTTTTTAGATAATTTAAAGACAAGTGTAGTGTTATCTTTAGATGCGTTTGCAACAGCAGATATTATAGAAGATAGTTTTTGGAAAGATGATATCATAAAAGATGTTCTTAAGACCCAGGATCAATTATTTCCAAATCTAGAAAATGGGAGTAAATATTTTTATTATAATATGTCTAATAAGAATGAAAATATTTTAGAGATATTAATAAAAGATGTAAGTGAGTCCACATACATAAATTATCAAGAAAGTTTAAAATCAAATGGTTTTGAAACAAAATTAAATACTTTATCAAAAGTTAGAGAAACATCGACTCATATATATTATATAAATAGTAGTTATGATAAAGACTTTGGTGCTGTATCTATAAGCATGAGTGTAAAGGAACTTCCTAATAATAGTGAACCGGTATTTATAAACGATCCACTTGGATTAATAAATTTAGATAGTGCCGTATTTATGGAGTTTTATATGGAAAAAATTATAAAGTTATCAGCTAACCTTAAAAACATCATATTAGATGTTACATGGAACACCGGTGGTAATGCAGGTGCTTTATACAGGGTTGTAGGATTTATAACAAATGAAAGTTTTTCTCTATCAAGTATAAGTGCGGATACCTTGGTTTATCAAACGGATTATATTTATATTGATGGTACACCAAATTATAGCAACCTAAATTGGGGACTCTTAACATCAAAAACATCTTTTTCTGCTGCTAATAGTTTAGCAACAATTTTCCTAGAGAATAACTTAGGTCCAATTATTGGTATTCAGTCAGGTGGTGGGGCATCAAGTATTACACCAATACTATTACCAATAGGTACTGCATTTACAATGTCATCTAATTATGTAACTGCTTATAGAATAGGTAGTAATACATTAATAGATCCATATGTATATCACCATAATGAATTTGGTATTGAACCAACTAACCCACTTGATATTTCAAAACTATATGATAATCGTTCCTTATTAAATATAATGAATGAGTATTACAAATAAACATTAATAACTCAAACTAAATAATCAAATCAAGGTAAAGTCCATAATTTTATGGATTTTACTTTTTAATTAAGTATAAATGTTATTAAAACTTGTTTAAAAAAGAAAAACTAATAAATGTTAAATCATTTAATTAAACTTAAAATATACAGTTTTATAAAAAAGATTAATAAAATAACCTTTTATGACAAAAAGGTACAAAAAACCTCGTATTTTGACAAATTATAAAATAATATGAAACAAAATAAAACGTTTTCATCATAAAAAACACGATTTTTATTGACATAAATGACAAAAACAATTAAACTAGTTGACAAACCATAAATTATGGGTTTGAAAAGAGAAAAAGAGGAGAGAGAAAATGAAAGTTTCCAAGAAATTATTCGGCGTGCTTACATTACTACTATTTGCAGTATTATTAGTAGCTTGTACGCCAGATGAAAAAGATCCAGATCCAGAACGTAACATTCCTACATTTTCAGGTGTTGGCCCTGTCACACTTGTAGTGGGTGATGAATTTAATGCGCTAGCTGGTGTTGGAGCAAAAGATCATGATGGTAAGGACTTAACTTCAAGTATTACTGTCACTGAAAATAATGTAGATACAGATGTAGCAGGAAATTATAGTGTTAAATATTCAGTAACTGACTCTGAAAATTTAACTGCAACAGCAACAAGAGCTGTTACAGTTAATGCTCAGGCTAATCTTTATGCAAATGGTTCATTTAACTACCGTTTTGCAGATTCTGAATTAAGACATACATTCTTTGCAGCAGCTGAAGGATATCTATTAAATAACGTAGCTGGTGGTGTTCCGCTATTTATTAACTCTGGTTCATCTATTTATAGTTCAAGAGTTAGTTTACCTGTCACTAAATATGTTCCGGTTATGGGATGGGGTTCAGCATTTGGTACATTAACAGCAGATGACTCAACGGTAACATTCTCTGGTGGTAAAACTGGGGTTGCAGGTGAGCGTACTTACAGAGCAGCATTTAGTTCAAACCCAACAACATTTAACCAATGGTTATCTGATGACTCAGTAAGTAGTGATGCAGCAGCATACATGTTAGACTCATTATATGCATTCTTATTTAATGATGATAAAACTGCATACGTAGTTAAAGAATCTATGGCGGCTGCTATGCCTACACCAGTTGAACCTGAAACTTTAGATTCAGGTTTAGTGGTATCAAACAAATGGGTGGTACCTGTTAAAGAAGGTCTAAAATGGGGCTTCCATCCACAAACTAATGTAACTGGTTTAGCAACTGATATTACAGCAAAAGACTTTGTAGATACATTTAGATTTGCACTTGATAATGGTTGGTTTAGAGCGATTGCTGGTGGTTCACACTTCTGGGCAACATCAAATAACGTTGTAGGGTCTCAAGCATATCGTAACTTTGTTAGTTCAAACCCAAATGCAACTCAAGCTCAAAAAGATGCAGAATGGGATAAAGTTGGATTTAAAGTTGTTAATGGTAACTCAATTGAATTTACATTCGCTTCTGACTTATCAGAGTGGAACTTAGTTTACTGGTTATCATCAAACACAATGACACCTGTCCATTTAGGTTTATTAGATAGAGAAGGTATTGCAAACTATGGTAGAACTCCACAACAAATGGCGTTTACAGGTCCTTACTACCTATCTAACTTTGAAGCTGATAAAGCTTTAGAATACAAGAAGAATCCAAACTTCCACACTCCAGATTTATATAAATATGATGGCTACTATTTCATAATTATTGAAAGAGCAGAAATTATCTTTGCTGAATTTGAAGCTGGTAACCTAGACTCTGCAGGTATTCCTTTAACAAAATTTGAACAATACAAATCACACCCGGGATTAAGACGTAGCCCTGGTGCAACAACATTTAGAATGACTATTAACGGTTTTGGAACAAAAGAAGCGCTACAAGAAACATTCCCAGATACAGAATGGACTCCAGAACCAATTTTAGCTAACGTAAACATGAAACGTGCATTATATTATGCGGTTGACCGTAAAACATTAGCTTGGGATATCTTAAAAACATCTGACCCAGGTCAATTCTTATTCTCTGATGCTTACTTAGTAGATCCACTAACTGGTACGGCATTTAGACAAACACCTCAAGGTCAAGCATTAGCAGCCAACCTAAGTCCTGAGACTTATGGATTTAACCCGGATGCAGCGACAGCTTACTTCAAAACAGCAGTAGCTGAATCGATTGCAGCAGGCGTACTACAACCAGGTACAGCAGCAAATCCAAGAGTTATTGAACTTGACTTATCAATTCAAGCAGCATCAACATCTCAAGCTCAAATGGCCGAGTTTTTAAAGAATTCAATTGAATCTTTATTAGTTGATACAGTAAATCATATTAAATTTGATATTACAATTGACCCAGTAACATTCCCAGATAACTATTATGCTAGAGGTTTAATCGGAAGATTTGACTTAGCTACTGGTGGTATTAGTGGTTCAACATTAGATGCAGCAAGCTTCCTAGAAGTATTTACATCAGATAATCGTGGTGGATTTACATTAGACTGGGGCTTTGATACATCAATTGCTAATATTCCTGTTACATATACAACACCGACTGGTGAAGAACGTGTAAATGAAATCTGGTCATTTGATGCAATTACTGCAGTTTTAAATGGACCTGTTACAGTTGTTGATGGTGTTGAAGTATTAGACACAGTTGCAATTAAAGCAGTAACAGATGCAATTGCAGCTTTACCAACAGTTGCAAATTATGTACATGCTACAGATGCAGATGCAGTTGATGCAGCATACACATTATATGCTGGTCTATTACCAAGAGCTCAAGCTCAAGTAGAAGGCGTTGATAAACTATTTGCATTATTAGATGCATATGATGCAGCAGAAGCGGCAGCTCAACTTGCAGATGCAGTAGAACTATTAGAAGATATTAATAGTGAATCAACAAGTGCTGAAGTAGCAGCAGCATTAAAAGCTTACCAAGGTTTAAGTGCTTCTCTTAAAGCACAAGTAGCAGCAACATTAGTTGCAGAACTTGCTACACAATATGCAGTATCTGTAAATGCAGCAATCGATGCAATCCCTACAGTAGTTACAACTGCTAAAGCAGATCAAGACTCAATTGCAGCAGCTAACACAGCATACAATAATCTTAAAGCCTTAGTAACAGCTGAAAGATTAGCTGAATTAGTATTACCAGCTGACTATGCAGTGATTACAGATGCATTAAATGAGTCAAGAGTATTAAAAGTTGTTGAAGCAATCGATGCATTAGTAGCATCTATTGGAGAACGTGCAGTAGTTCTAACAGACCGCTATGCAATCCAAGATGTAAGAACAGCATACAATGCATTAAAGACTCAAGCATTAGACTTACAACCTGAAGTTACAAATGCAAACGAACTATTTGCTCTTGAAGCAGAAGTTAAACCATTTGTAGACAATGAACAAGCTTACCTATGGACATTAACTGTTGCATCATTACCAGATAGTAATGACATCAGAACATCTCATAAAGTTCAAGTTGAAATTGCAATTAAAGCATACAATGCATTAAGCAATGAAGCTAAACTATTAGTTGGTACTGAACCAGAAGCGTTTGATGTACCTGAAACTCTAGTAGTGCTTGAAGATATTATTGATGCATTAGAATCATCAGGTGTTGAAGGATTAGTTGAAATTGTTCCTGCAACACAACCGGCTGCTTAATTAGTAATTTTTAAGCACAAAATTTTCACAAAAAATTAATTAAAATTTGAAACGTAAACAAACCACAAAAAAACTGTGGTTTGTTTACATGTTTCAATAAAGGCATTTGAACAATATAAATTAGGTAAAAAGATTATATATTTTTTTATCTAATTTATATAGATTCTGAGAGGAAATAATAATATGTTAAAATACGTTTTAGTTAGGATTGGCTGGATTTTTATAATTTTATACATCATTTTAAGTATGAACTTTATATTATTAAAACTAGCTCCATCCTATCCACCAGCAGATAAAGATCAAAGAGATATATATTATGCACGTCAAGTACTTGATGGCTATATGACCATGGACATAATTACAGATCAAGCGACGATCAATGAATATAAAGCTGGAAATTTTGATAGAAACTCAAAATATTACTACCAAATCGAAGATGATCAGGTAAATATTTATATACCTGTACCAATTTCAATTCAGTATTTCAAATGGTTAGAAAATGTTTTAACCAAATGGGACTGGGGAGTTTCTACAAGAATTGAAGTCAACGCGCCAGCCTTTGATGTATTAAAATCAAGAATACCTGTGACGCTAAGACTGAATTTTATTGCTTTATTTGTATATATACCGATTGGCTTCCTTTTTGGTATTGTTGCAGCATTAAAAAGCAATACTGCCATCGACAACATTATATCCTTCTTCGTAATGATATTTATTTCAGTGCCGAGTTTCGTCTTAATGATGCTTTTACTGTTGCTTTTTGGTTATGCACTTGGTTGGGTACCAACACAGTTTCCGGCATCAAATATCAATGATCTAGGGTTGCAAATTAGAGGATTAATTTTACCGGTACTGGGTTTATCATTTGGTTCTATTGCAGGTTTAACAAGACTTACAAGAGCCGAATTAAAAGAGGTTCTAACTTCAGAGTTTTTACTTTTAGCTAGAACAAAAGGATTAACAAAAAATCAATCAGTCATTCGTCATGGTATGAGAAACTCTATGGTTCCACTTGTACCGAGTATTATTGGTTCATTTGTTGGTTTATTAAGTGGTTCAGTAATTATTGAACAAATATATGGTATTCCAGGTACAGGTAGAATATTCATTCGTGCAATGGCAAGTGGAAACTATGATTATAACGTTTTACTTACAGTAACAGCGTTTTATACAATTATTAGTTTATTAGCTATTTTATTAGTGGACCTATCATATGGAATTGTTGACCCAAGAATTAGAATGGGGGCTAGAAAATAATGCAAAACAATAAAGATTCATTTAAGTTTATTGGTAAAGATAGACGCGTTTATGATCAACCGATTGAAGGTAAACCAATTGGATATTTTCAAGATGCAATGATACGTTTTAGAAAAAATAAAGCAAACGTAACAGCAGCAATTATTTTAGCTATTCTTGTTTTACTATCAATATTTGTACCTATTGTTACAAATAAAAACTATACAGTGATTGAAGAACAATTAACATACTTACCTCCAAGAATTCCTATTTTAGAAAAATTTGGTATTTTTAATGGTAATAGTAACGTTGTTTTAAAACCTGTGAATCTAGATACTATTGATCCTGAAACAAATTTAGGTATACCTGATGATTATGATATGAATTATATCGTTCCAGGTACACTAAAGAATTATTATGCACCATCACTAGATACAGGTCCTACTAGTTTAGGTGGAGAAGTTATCTTTAGAATGAGTGGTAATGCAACAAATTATACACTTCAAACACCAACTGTTTATCAATTTGAAAACGGTACTGAAGTGACAATTAATGTTGATGAGCTAGAAAACGCTGAAGGTGCTACTTTTAGATTATATATTATCTTAAGAAACCAAGTTCACTTAGTTGGTGAAATCACAGAAGTAGGTGAACATACATTTACTGTATCAGGTATTTTAGGTTCAGGGCGAGTAAACAGTGAATTATTTCTTGATATTCAATCAGAAAATAAAAACGCTGGAATAGTTGTATCTGAATTAAAAGCAATTAAAAATTCAGAAGAAATGTTTAATTTAAAAGCATATGATTTATTTAGTGGTTTTTCAATTGTTGCTGAAACAGGCGGCGGTGGTAATATATTAAGAATTAACAACGAAACTTTATATGCAGCATTTGAATATCGTGCATATGAGGCTTTATTCTCATCTAGAGTAATTACAATCGGTGGAAATGAATATAATGATTTACTAACAAAAAACCCTGACATGACTCCTCAAGCAGATCCGAATAATCCAGGACAATTAATTTTCCCTGAGGGTTATGTACTTAAACGTATGATTTCAACATCAAGTGTTGTAAACCCAGATACTCAAGAAGTATATTCAACTTATACTGTTGAAGTAGACTATGCTAAATATATGGGATATAGTAGCATACCATACTTCCTATTTGGAACAGATGCATCAGGTAAAGACCTTTTTGCATTAACATGGGTAGGACTTAGAACATCATTAATTATTGGTATCATCGTATCATTTATTAACATCACATTTGGTGTTGTTTATGGTGCAATATCTGGTTATTATGGTGGAAAAATTGACATTGTAATGGAAAGAATTACTGAAGTTGTAGGTAGAATTCCTTGGTTAGTAACATTAAGTATTGTAACAGCTCTAATTGGAACAAGTGTAATTTCATTGATCCTAATATTAATCATATCAGGATGGATTGGGGTAGCAAGCGTCACACGAACCCAGTTTTATCGATATAAAAATCGTGAATATGTATTAGCATCAAGAACAATGGGTGCGAGAGATGCCCGATTAATCTTTAGACATATATTACCTAATGGTGTTGGTACAATCATTACATCAAGTATATTAATGATACCTGGAGTAATATTTTCTGAGGCATCTATTTCATATTTAGGTTTTGGTATTGGTCATGGTTCGGTTATTGATTTCTTTGGATTAAAATTATCAGGTGTTTCACTTGGTGTATTATTATCTGATGGACAAACTGCACTTATGGACTTCCCACACTTAACTATCTATCCAGCAATTGTTGTATCTATCCTTATGATTACATTTAATATGTTTGGTAATGGATTAAGAGATGCATTTAATCCATCATTAAGAGGTGTAGAATAATGGCTAAAAAAGTAATGGAAGTCAAAGACTTAACAATTTCATTTAAAACCAATCAAGGTTTTGTTAGAGCCGTTAGAGGCATTAATTTTGATTTATTTGAAGGAGAAACACTAGCTATTGTTGGTGAATCAGGTTCAGGTAAGTCTGTTTCAACGAGAGCAATTATGGGTATTTTAGCTGGTAATGGTGTCATCGATAAAGGTCAAATCCTTTATGAAGGTGAAGACTTAACAACTATTGGCGAAGAAGATTTCCATAAATTACGTGGTAAAAAATTAGGTATGATTTTCCAAGATCCGATGTCTAGTTTAAACCCGATTATGAAAATAGGTCGTCAAATTACTGAGGCAATGTTACTAAATGGTCACCATTTAAAAAACATGAAAAAAGATTTAGTACATGCTGAAAGAGTTGCAATCTTAAACGTTAAAAAACAAGTCAAAAAAATACAAAAAAACTATGATGCTCAAAAATTAGAAATTAACAAAGAAATAAGTGAACTTAAAAAGGATAAAGAAACTGATAACACAGCAAAAATATCTTCTTTAAAAGAAAAACTAAGTACACTTAAAGTTAATAAAAATTCTGAAATCAAAGAAAACTTAAAACAAATCAAACCCTTAGTTAAAGCATATAAAGCTAAATCAAAAGAAGCTGATTTAGAAGTTAAAACATTTTGGAATAATGAAAAAGAAAAATCTAATAAAATTGTAGAAGATTTACTTTTAAAACTTGAAGGTTTAAATAAAGAAACTGAACAAGCAAAAATCTTAGATCTTAAAAATCAAATTAGTGATGAAAAAGAAAGACTAAGAAGAGTTAAAAGAGTAACTAAAAAAGAAGCTTTTGAACGTGCAATTAGAATTGTTAAAGAAGTTGGTATTGATAATCCTGAAAAGAGATTAAAACAATATCCATTCCAATTATCAGGTGGTATGCGTCAAAGAATCGTTATTGCCATTGCATTAACTGCTGACCCTGAAATACTAATTTGTGATGAGCCAACAACAGCACTTGACGTTACAATCCAAGCTCAAATCTTAGAGTTAATTAATAAAATTAAAAAAGAACGTAGTTTAACAGTCATATTTATTACACACGATTTAGGTGTTGTTGCAAATATTGCTGACCGTATTGCTGTAATGTATGCTGGTAAAATTGTTGAATATGGAACCAATGAAGAAGTGTTTTATAATCCAAAACATCCATATACATGGGCACTACTTTCATCAATGCCTGATTTAAACTCTAAAGAACGTTTAGTTGCTATTCCAGGAACACCTCCAGATATGTTATATCCACCTAAGGGTGATGCGTTTGCATATCGTAGTGAGTTTGCACTTGAAATCGACTTTGTTGAAGAACCACCGTTCTTTAAAATTTCTGATACACACTATGCAGCAAGCTGGTTACTACATGAAAATGCACCAAAAGTTGATAAACCTGAGGCAATTACTAATAGAATTAATGACTTTAAAAAGAGAATTCAACAGGAGGCTAAAAAATGAGTGATGTTATTTTAAAAGTAGATAATCTAAAACAACACTTCAAAATTGGTCCTAAAATGGTATTAAAAGCTGTTGATGGAATTTCTTTTGAAGTTAAAAAGGGTGAGGTTTTCTCACTAGTCGGTGAATCTGGTTGTGGTAAAACAACAACAGGTCGCTCACTGATTAATTTATATGAAATTACTGATGGAAATGTTTATTTTAAAGATCAACTCATTTCAGCAGGTAATCAATCAAACTTAGAAAAAATCAAATCATTAAAATCATTATATAAAAATGAAATTAATAAAATTAAAGAATCAGACGCATCAGAAAAGGAAGAAAAAATCGCTGCACTTAAATTAGAACGTAATGAAAAAATAAAAGCAATACGTGCTGAGATAAGATCTGGTCATAAATCAAATAATAACCGTGATAAAGACTTAATGAAAAAAATGCAAATGATCTTCCAAGATCCAATTGCATCGTTAAATCCTAGAATGACTGTTAAAGAAATCATTGCAGAAGGATTAAGAATAGACGGTGAAAAAGATAAAGACGTCATTACAAAAAAAGTAAATGATGCATTAAACCGTGTAGGTTTACTACCAGAACATGCAAACCGCTATCCACATGAATTTAGCGGTGGACAACGTCAAAGAATCGGTATTGCTCGTGCTTTAATTGTAGAACCAGATTTTATTATTGCTGACGAGCCAATTAGTGCTTTAGATATTTCTATTCAAGCTCAAGTCATTAACTTACTTAATGACTTAAGAGATGAATTAGGTATTACAATTTTATTTATTGCTCATGACCTATCCGTTGTTAAATACTTTAGTGATAGAGTTGCAGTTATGTATGCTGGTAAGATTGTTGAAATGGGTGATAAATCTGAGATTTTTGATAATCCATTACATCCATACACAAAATCATTATTATCAGCAATTCCAGTACCAGACCCACTATATGAAAAAACAAAAGGTAAACGTTTAGTTTATAATCCTGCAGTTCATGATTATAGTGTGGATAAGCCTAAAATGGTTCAAATAAAAGAAAATCATTTCATCTATGCGAATGAACAAGAATTAGAACAATATCGTAAGATGATTTAATCATATGTTAAATATTATTAAGAAAACACTTGTTATCTTTGCAATTTATTTAGCAGTAACATTTGGATTTCACTACCTATTTTATAAATTTAATTTTGCTTTAGAAAATTTATCTAATACATTCTTTTATGTAGGTATTGTTTCCTTCTTTGCTGGATTAATTGCAGTAACTAATGCACAAAATGTTTTTATCGGTTTTAGATATTTCATTGTTCAAAGGTTTCAAAAAAAAGATAACCCAGATCGCTTAAGCTATTCAGAATACAAAGATGAAAAAATTAATACAAAATTTACTTATGTAAGTGTTGTAATATTATTAGTCGGTTTAGCATATGTTATCACTTCTGTTATATTAGGGTTAATATGGTTATAGTTTATAAGTCCAGCAAATAAATGCTGGACTTTTTTTAATATAAAAAAGTCCACCTAAATAAAGGTGAACTTATAAATTATTTAATCATACTTTTAATCTCATCAATAGCATGATTATAATATCTATTAGGTGTATATGATTTGTTTTCTATGTAGTAAACTTGTTTTTCTTTTTCAAAATAAGATAGATTTATTGATACTATATTTTCATTTCCTTTTCTTATCCAAAATACTTTTTCAGTTTGACTCATAGCTATTTCATCTATTTGATTAAATGATTTAACATGGATAAAGACGCGTTGACGATATTTTTCTTTTTTCCTTAATTCGTCTTCTAAACTGTTAATTTGATTTACAATTAAAGGACTATCATAATTAATTTTAGGGTCATGAATCAATATAAGAAGAGATAATGTTTTTCCACTTTTATTTTTACCAGATAATTTATTTATACGATAGTAGTAAGATATATTTGTAAAATCTTTATAACGTTTAAACCCTTTTTGGGTGATATCGAAAATCCATTCTTTTGTAAGTAGTGGTTTCCCTATTGAATATGGCTCTATCTTGTTTTTTAATAACAAATAGTGCTGTTCCAAATATATTTCTTGACCCAGGCGATATTTAAAACTATTCATTAATAATAAACCAACAATTAAAACTAAAAATATGTATAATATTTGGTAATCACCAAAATCATTAATAAGTACTAATATTAATCCAACAACTGATAATAAAGCACTTAATAAGGTTAATATAAAGAATAACAGTTTCTTTTTTGAGGGTATTTTCAACTTTTTCACATCCTTTAATACATTATAACACTACAATATTAAGATAACTAGTCTATGTTGCAATACGTTTAGAAATTAAAGTAAATTGTTGTATAATAAAAAGGATGTTAAGCATAATTAGGAGGCAAAAAAATCATGTCAACATTATCAATTGTAGATCTTCATGTAGAAATTGAAGGTAAAGAAATCTTAAAAGGTGTGAACCTTGAAGTAAAAACAGGCGAAGTTCATGCGATCATGGGACCAAACGGTACAGGTAAATCGACACTGGCTTCTGCTTTAATGGGTCACCCAAAATATGAAGTTACAAAGGGAAGTGCAAGTTTGGATGATGCAAACTTACTTGATCTTGAAGTAGATGAACGTGCAAGAGAAGGCTTATTTTTAGCGATGCAATACCCACAAGAAGTAAGTGGTGTTACAAACTCTGATTTCATGCGTTCTGCACTTAAAGCAGTAACTGGTAAGGATGTACCTTTAATTAAGTTCATTATGGATTATGAACAAAATGCAACCGATTTAAAAATGAGAGAGGACTTACCACATAGATATTTAAACGAAGGTTTTTCAGGTGGAGAAAGAAAAAGAAATGAAATTCTTCAACTTAAAACATTAAAACCTAAAATAGCTATTTTAGATGAAATAGATTCAGGATTAGATATTGATGCATTACGTATTGTTGGTGAAAACGTTAATAATATGATTTCAGATGATTTTGGATGTATATTAATTACACACTACCAAAGAATTTTAGATTATATTAAACCAACCCACGTTCATATTATGATTGATGGAAAAATTGTATTAACTGGTGGTAGCGATTTAATTGAAAAAATTGATCAATCAGGTTATGAATGGGTAAAAGAAGAATTAGGCATTGATTTTGAAGTTGGTAAAGAATCATTATGAGCATCATTAATTTAAATAATAATGAGCTACTATCACTACCAGCTGGTGTAACATATAATGATGGTACACTCAAACTTTTAAAAAAACATTTATTTAATGATACATTAACAATACAATTAACAAATAGACAACTTACTAACCTAAAAGTAATTGTTGATCAAAGTGTCAATGCAAAAATTATTTTAGAACTAAAAGATGATAATTATGAAGATGTAATTTATGATATATTTTTAGAAACAAAAGAAAATAGTCAAGTTAAATTTTTATTATTAACAGAATTAAAATCAAAGCATGCAAAACTAAATTTTAAATCTTCTAGTTTAAATGATTCTAATATGGAATTTATTGCAGGATTTATTAGTAATGTAATGGATGCAAAACTTTACTTAGATTTAAATGGTAAAGGTGCAAACCTAAAGGTACGTACTATTGCTGTATCTAGTAAAGACCATGTACAATCACTTGATGTACATATGACGCATTATGCACCGTATACATCTGCTGAAATGACAAACATTGGTATTGCAGGAGAAAATGGTGTTATTAAAATCAATGGTGTTGGACAAATTGAACAAGGTATGAATGGTTCGGCAGCTTTCCAAACACTAAAAGGTATCATTACAAATGATAAAGCTCAAATCGATGTCAATCCAATATTAATTATTGATGAACACGATGTGACAGCAGGTCATGCTGCAACCGTTGGTAAAATGGAAGAAGAAGTTTTATTTTATTTAAGAAGCCGTGGAATTTCTTTAATGGATGCTCAAAGACTTATTATTAATGGATTACTACAACCAGTCATCGATGAAATAGATGATGAACAAATAAAAGAAAACGTAATAAAGATAATTAACGAAAGAATATAAGTATATGATTGATGTAAAAAGAATTAGAGAACAATTTCCGATATATAAAAAATATCCTAATCTTAGGTTTTTTGATTCTGGAGCATCCGCACTGGTTCATGAAAATGTAATCAAAAAAATGTCTGATTATATGTCATATAATGGAACCAACGTTCACCGTGGTGTTTATAGTCTTGCTTATGAAGCAACAAATTTATATGAAAATGCTAGAGGCGTTATTGCTAAATTTATAAATGCTAAAGAAAATCAAATTATATTCACAAAATCTACAACACATAGTTTAAATATGCTAGCAACAAGTTTTAAATCTATATTAGAACCTGGAGATGAAATCATCATCTCTGAATTAGAACATCATTCAAATTTATTACCATGGTTAAATATAGCAGATGAACTTAAATTAGTTGTTAGATTTATACCACTTGAGAACGGACTAATTACAATACCCAATTTTAAAAGTGTGTTAACTACAAAAACAAAATTAGTCGTTACACATCATATGTCAAATGTTATAGGTTATGTTACCCCTATTAAAGAAATGGTTAAATTAGCTAAATTATATGGAGCATACGTTATTTTAGATGCTGCTCAATCTATACTCCATATAAAAACAGATATTCAAGACTTAAATATTGATGCACTAGCATTTAGTGGCCATAAGTTATATGGACCAAATGGTGTTGGCATACTTTATTTAAATGATCATCTATCAGAGATTTTACCTCCTGCTGAATTTGGTGGTGAAATGGTTGATACTGTTAATTTAGATGGTTCTACTTGGAAAACTGTACCTTATAAATTTGAATCAGGTACACCCCCAATTGCTGAAGCCATTGGACTTGCAGAAGCTATTAATTTTATAAATGACGTGGGTATAGATAATATTCATGAACATGAACTAAATTTAAGAAATTATTGCATAAAAGCATTAGAAAATGAAAAGGGTATTACGATATTTAACAAAGCACATGATTCAACAATCATCTCATTTAATATTGATGGTATACACCCACATGACACAGCAAGTTTTTTAGATCAACAAGGCGTATGTGTGAGAGCAGGACATCATTGTAACCAATTAACAATGAGATATTTAAAACAAGATGCAACAGTTCGTGCATCAATTGCAATTTATAATTCAATAGAAGATTGTGATATATTAATTAACGCAATTAAAGAAACAAGAGACTTCTTTACAAGTCTTTAAGAAAGGAATTTACATGGACTTAAAAACTTTATACCGATCAGTTATTATGGATCATTATAAAAATCCTAAAAATAAAGGTTTAATCAATGATGAAAACTATCTGACCGTCCATTTAAATAATCCAACATGTGGAGATGACATAATTGTCCAACTACTTGTAAAAGATGAAAAGATTATAGATTTAAGACATCAGGGTAAAGGTTGCAGCATCTGTTGTGCAGCAGCATCTGTTGCCTCTGAATTATTAAAAAACAAAAGTATTGAAGAAGCCCTAAATCTAACTCAAAACTACTATGATCTATTAATGGGAAAAGAGTTATTAAATAAAAATATATTAGAAGATGCTTTAGCATTTGAAGGCGTTGGACAATTTCCAGCTAGAATTAAATGTGCAACACTTGCATTTAAAGCATATGAAAAAGGTTTAGATCCTTTGAAAGGAGATAATTAAAATGGATGATACAAAAAGTAAAATAGATAATATCGTAGGTGAGTATCAGTACGGCTTTAGAACAGATGCAACACCAATCATGGATACTGGAAAAGGTATTAATGAAGCGATTGTTAGACAAATATCAAAAATAAAAAATGAACCAGAATGGATGACGAATTATCGTTTAGAAAGTTATAAAAACTTCGTTGAGATTCCAAATCCAAATTGGGGACCAGATTTAAGTTTTATTGATTTCCAAGAGTTTACATACTTTATTAAATCGACTGATAAAGCCATGAATTCTTGGGATGACGTACCTGAAAAAATTAAAGAAACATTTGAACGTTTAGGTATTCCACAAGCAGAAAGAAACTACCTGGCAGGTGTTTCTACTCAGTTTGAATCAGAGGTTGTGTATCACAGTTCAAAAGAAGAGTTAGAAAAATTAGGTGTAATTTATGTGGATACTGATACCGCAGTTAAAAAATACCCTGAACTTGTTAAAGAATATTTTGGTACAGTTGTAAGTAATAAAGATAATAAATATGCTGCATTAAATGCTGCAGTATGGTCAGGTGGCTCATTTATTTATGTACCAAAAGGTGTAAGAGTTGAAAAACCTCTACAATCATACTTTAGAATTAACTCAGATCAAATGGGACAATTTGAACGTACTTTAATTATTGTAGATGAAGGTGCATATGTTAACTATGTTGAAGGATGTACCGCACCAATTTATCAAAAAGATTCACTTCATGTTGCAACTGTTGAAGTTATTGTAAAAAAAGATGCAACCTGCCGTTATACTACAATCCAAAACTGGTCGACAAATGTCATAAACTTAGTAACTAAACGTGCACATGTTTATGAAAATGGTCATATGGAATGGATTGATGGAAACATTGGCTCAAATGTTAATATGAAATACCCATCTTGTATATTATTAGGTGAACATGCAAAAGGTACAACAATTTCAATTGCGTTTGCAGGTAAAAACCAGTGGCAAGATGCAGGTGCACGTATGATACATGTGGCTCCAAATACAACATCTAATATTATTTCTAAATCAATTTCACGTGGTGGCGGAAAGGTTAACTACCGTGGGAAAGTATCCTTTGGTAAAAACGCTAAAGGTTCAAAATCAAATATTGAATGTGATACCATCATTTTAGATGGCCTATCTACATCAGATACTATCCCTATTAATGTGATTAAAAACTCAGATGTGTTTTTACAACATGAAGCAACCGTATCTAAAATATCTGAAGAACAATTATTTTATTTAATGAGTCGTGGTCTTTCTGAAGAGGAAGCTACAGAAATGATTGTTATGGGATTTATTGAACCATTTTCAAAAGAACTACCAATGGAATATGCAGTTGAATTAAATCAACTCATTAAACTTGAAATGGAAGGCTCAATCGGTTAATTTTAAACATATTAATCAAATATGAAATATAAAAAAAGACGAATATTCAACCTATAAGTGTTAAAAATGTTCGTCTTTTTTATAATAAAAATTTTAGTTACTAAGTGAAATTAAGAAATTTCTTCTTTCGTTTAAACGACTAATGATGTCGTTTATATATAATTTGATTAACTCTATTTCATGAGGTAAAAAAGTAATTATTAGTGGTTTAATAAGGTTAATTTCTGTTCTAACTTTAAAATGAATATACTCCCATAAACCAATATATTTATCATTTTTTAAAAATGACTTATTTAAAGAAATCTCCACATTAAAATCAAATAATAACTGCTCTGGATAATTTATTTTAGATTGACTATTTAGTTTTTCGTCATTTAATAATATATCACTTAAAATATCAATAATTCCTAAACTGCTAATAATATTTAGATGATTTTTAGCTAATTTGTCAGTAATTAAAAATAGAAAAGAAAACTTGGATTGAAGTTTGGCATAGGTTATAAGATTGTCATAACTTTTTAAACTAAATTGATCAAAATAATTAATTTTATAATCTAAAAAAACACCTAACCAAGAAATATTAATCTCTTTAAATAAAAGATGATATTTTTGAAGTTTTTTAAATAACTTTTGATCAGAAGTATATCCATTATGATATGCTAGTAAATATTTTTTGTAGGTATGTAGTGCCTCGATATTTGGAGCATCATCAATATATTTTAAATGTTGATATACAATTTGATATAAGTTTTTTAAATTTTTATCCTTAATTATATTAAATTCTTCTATTTGATGCATAATTGGAAAACCTCATATTTTTACTTTCAACATTCATTATAACATCATATAATGATTGAAAGGAGTGAGTGGTTTGATTTATTATATTAAAAATGAACAGGATGGCGCATATGTTTATCCAAATAGAAGAATATCAGGTTATAGTGCTCTAACAGTCATAAAAAAGTTATGTTTAAAACATCTAACAACCTTAGAAGGATATATAAAATCAGTTAAACCAATTATTGATGATAAATATAAAATACCTGTCGTGTTAAGTCATAAATATGCATTTTTTTCAACAAAATCAATGAGAGATTATGACTCGATTTGGATCAACTATATGGCGATAAAAGAAATCGTTTATTTAGATAAAAACATCCTATTTATATTTGATGAAAAATATCAACTAAGTATTAAATTATCCACAAAAAGTTATCAAAAGTTAGTAAGAATAATAATCATTATATTAAAATATAAGAAAAGTTTAGAATGAATACACTTTCACATGAAAACAATGGAAACACTATTTAGTTCATGGTATAATATGAAATGGTTAAACGATAATAAATAAGGAGACACAAAATGGCTAAAAAAACGATAAAAGATGTAAATTTACAAAATAAAAAAACACTTATAAGAGTTGACTTCAATGTGCCTTTGAACAAAGATGGTTCAATTTCTGATGATACAAGAATTACTGCTGCATTACCTACAATAGAATATGCAATCAGTAATGGTGCAAAATTAATTTTATTCTCCCACTTAGGACGTATTAAGACTGAGGCTGATAAAGCAACAAACTCACTAAGACCAGTTGCACAAAGATTATCAGAATTAATTAATAAACCAGTAACATTTATTCCTGAAACTAGAGGACAAGCTCTAGAAGATGCTGTAAACAAATTAAATGCTGGTGATGTATTAATGTTTGAAAACACTAGATTTGAAGACCTAGATGGTAATAAAGAATCTAAAAACAATCCAGAATTAGGTAAATACTGGGCTTCTTTAGGAGAAGTATTTGTTAATGATGCATTTGGTACTGCACATAGAGCACATGCATCAAATGTAGGTATTTCAAATAATATGGATGTTTCTGTTGCAGGTTTATTACTTGAAAAAGAAATTAACTTTATTGGTGGCGCACTAGAAAATCCTAAACGCCCATTTGTTGCAATCTTAGGTGGTGCTAAAGTATCTGATAAAATTGAAGTGATTAAAAACTTACTAAAAGTTGCTGATAAAGTATTAATAGGTGGCGGTATGGCATTTACTTTCTTAAAAGCTCAAGGCTTTGAAGTTGGTAAATCATTAGTTGAGTTAGATAAGGTTGATTTAGCTAAGGAATTATTAGAATTAGCAAATGGTAAAATTGAATTAGGATCTGATGTTGTTACAGGTAAAGCATTTGATGCAAATACTGAGACAAATGTTAGAACATTTGATGCAATTCCAGAAGATGAAATGGGACTTGATATTGGACCTAAAACAGTTGAAAGATTTAAAGAAATTATCGAATCAGCTAAAACAGTTGTATGGAATGGACCTCAAGGTGTATTTGAAATGGAAGCATTCGCAAACGGTACATTAGAGATTACAAAAGCATTAGCAAACCTAAACGGTAAAGCAATTACTATTGTTGGTGGTGGAGATTCTGCAGCTGCAGTAGCGAAATTTGGTCTTGAAGATAAATTCAGTCATATTTCTACAGGTGGCGGTGCATCACTAGAATACTTAGAAGGTAAAGTATTACCTGGAGTAGAATTGGTAGACGAAAAATAATGATTGACATCGGCAAGAAAATCAGAGCACTCAGACTTGGTAACAACCTGACTCAAGAAGAACTTGCTAATCGTTTAGAACTCACAAAGGGATATATTTCACAATTAGAAAACAACCTCACTTCTCCATCTATTCAGACACTCTTTGCATTACTTGAAGTATTAGGGGTTGAGACACACGAGTTTTTCTCTAAACCTGAAGGCGAAGATGCTAAAATTGTATTTACCAAAGAAGACTTTTATGAAAAAGAAAATCCGGATTTAGGTTCAACTATTTCTTGGATTGTTCCAAATGCATTAAAATATGAAATGGAACCAATTATTATAGAGATTATGCCGGGTGGCCAATCAACAATTGATGATTCACATCCAGGCGAAGAATTTGGTTATGTACTTGAGGGACAAGTTACCCTTGTATTAAATAAAACTAGACACATCGTAAAAAAAGGTGAAACCTTTTATTACATGGCTAATAAAGAACATTACTTACAAAACTTAGGAAATAGTGTTGCAAGGATACTTTGGATATCCACACCACCAATGTTTTAAATAAAGGAGAAGATAGATATGGAAAAAGAAATTATCATAGGTTCAACCGCTGGTTTACATGCAACCTTAGCGGCAAAAGTAGTTCAAACAGCATCTAAATATGCTGTAGATATTAAATTATATTACAAAGACAAGACTGTTGACTTAAAATCTATATTAGGATTAATGAGTTTAGCAGTACCTAAAGGAGAAAACGTTAAGATTGTAGCATCAGGACCTCATGCCGAAGAAGCAATCAAAGACATTTCTTCAATCTTAGGATAATATAAATGCATAAAAGAGTACCTGTAATTGCTGCAAACTGGAAAATGTTTAAAACTAAAGATGAGGCTTTAGAATTTATCTTTGCAGTCAATGGTCATATGCCATCAACAGATCAAGTTGAATCAATTATTTGTGCACCAGCAATTTTATTAAATCTATTAGTAAAACGTGAAGGAGAAAATTTACGTATTGCTGCACAAAATATGCACTATAAAGATGAAGGTGCCTTCACAGGTGAAAACTCACCTGCTCAAGTAAAAACTGCTGGCGCTGAATATATTTTAATTGGACACTCAGAACGTCGTAATATATTTAACGAAACTGATGAAGAAGTTAATTTAAAAATGCATGCTGCATTTAAATATGATTTAGCACCAATTTTATGTATTGGTGAAGAATTAGATGTTAGAGAATCTAATCAAACTAAACAAGTATTAGATAATCAACTTGAAATCGCATTTAAAAATGTGACTAAAGAACAAGCACTTAAAACAATTGTTGCTTATGAACCGGTTTGGGCAATTGGTACAGGTAAAACTGCAACCCCTCAAATGGCAAATGAAACAATTAAAGATGTTAGAAGTAAATTGGCTCATTTATATGGTAATGAAGTTGCAATGCAAATTCGTATACTTTATGGTGGTTCTGTTAAAACTGATAACATAGAAGCATTATTAGAAGAATCAGACATTGATGGTGCATTAATCGGTGGTGCTGCACTTGATCATAATAACTTCTTAAAATTTGTTGAAGCAGCTAAAAATAAATAAAATATATAAGTTTTTAATATAGAAGTCTAGACCATTAGGCTTCTTTTTTATACAAATATCAAAAAAAATATATTTTAAAATATATTTAATAACTTTTTAATTTTGTATAATGCAATCATTTTATGATGTACCTTGTTTGTTTTATTTTAGATGGTATAATGTGATTTGAAGGGTGGATGGTTAAAAATGTATATTGTTAAAAATGAACATGAAAACGTACAATTTAATAATAAGATCGAAGCAATCAAATATGCATTAACTAAAAATAATTCAAAAGTTTTTCACTTAGATGAACCTATATTTGATACCTCAATAGATACTAATAAAATATATTTTAATAACGAAGAATTTGTAATTGATACAAAGCATAAAAGATATAAAAATATACCAATTAAATATTATGACAAATTAAATAAAACAAATGACTTGGAGTACCACAGTGGTGCATATAATTATCTATATTCAAAACCAGGTTATGAGACAATAAGTGTGGATATATCGCTTGTAGAAGCAATTTATAAACCAAGTCAAAATTCAACAAAGTATCAAGGATATATATTAGTAAATCATCAATCAACAGATCAACTAGATGTAGGATTAAGTATATTTTATGAAAATGATGAAGTCTTTTTAAAACCATTTTACTATTATATGGGAGGTGGACATCCAAAAGATTTTTTTGTAGATAACATAATTATATCTAAGTTTAATAAGGTGGATCATAATACATTTAAAGGTTTTGATAAATTAACTATCGAATTGACAAAAAGAACTTCTGGTTGGTGTTTTAAGATTATTAATAAAAATACAAATCATATTTATTTAAAAATGCTAGACTATCCTAATGCCCATACATTAAAAGATATAAATAGATTTTTAATTGGCGTAAGTTTAGTACCAGTTAAAGACCTACTTTGGGATCCCTTATGTAAAGCAGAACTTTCAAATGTCATATTTGAAAATGTAGTAATGAATCATAAAGATGAACTATATCCTTTAAGCTCCACTATGGAAATAGGTTATAGTCAAGGACATCCTTTTGCCACGTATGAAATAATGCAAAAAGTATTTAAATTTACAACAAAATATATATAATAAAAGTAGTGCTTAAGGCACTATTTTTTATAGTAAATTTTATATAAAAACTACTTTTTAGGTAAATCTATGATTTTTCACTTATTTTAAAAATCTTATCGAGTCAAAATGCAAATGGGATTTTCAAATATACCCCCGGTGGTATAATGAAAATAATCAAATAAGGAGATTTCACACATGATAAAGAAAGCATTTGAATTACAAAAAACTAAAAAATACATTATACAAGGATCGATTTTTCTAACACTTTTTTTAGTAATTTATTTTTTAATTGATTATTTGAATATGTCTTATGTTGAAATGAGTCAAACATTTGGAACTTATTTAGTTGTTATTAATATTGTTTTAAATATTGTTATGGCACTATTAAGCACACTTATGATGAACTTATCCACAGCTATGGTTGAAATTAAAGGAAGAGAATCAAAAGCATCTAGCTTTGGATTTCTATCAATATTATTTGGAATACTCACATATGGCTGTACAGGATGTGTGATTGCATTCTTCTCATCAATTGGCATTGCATTTAGTGTGATTGCATTACCACTTGCAGGATTTCCTTATAAGATAATTTCACTGGCTTTAATTTTAATTGGATTGTTCTTTATACTTAGAGAAATAAAAGTTGGTGTATGTAAAATAAAACCACTAAAGGATTAGATAATATGTTTAATTTTAATATGAATATAAGTAATAATGATACTGTTTTTGATAAAAACACATTATATGATTTTTTAATTGTAGGTGGTGGACCAGCGGGGTTAAATGCCAGTATCTATGCCCATCGACTAGGTTTAGTAACGGGAATTGTTACTAATGATATTGGTGGTCAACTACTAAATACAACAGATGTTGATAACTATTTAGGCCTACCAAATTATACTGGTGAATCACTATCTCACTCATTTTTAGGACATGTTAAACAATTTAAAATTCCCATACTTGAAAAAGCATGGGTAAATTCAATTACCAAATTAGATAATAAATTTAGATTGACTCTAAATACAAATGAAGTAATTCATTCAAAAACTATTTTACTTGCAACAGGCGGACATCCTAAAAAATTAGGTATCAAGGGTGAAGAATTACTTTCATCTAAAGGTGTTTCTTATTGTGCAATCTGTGATGCACCATTTTTTAAAGATAAGGAAGTGGTTGTTGCAGGTGGTGGTAATAGTGCCCTTGAATCTGCGCTAGATCTAGCGGTGTGGGCAAAAAAAGTAACCATTATTCAAAGATCAAAATTTCGAGCAGATAAAGTATTAATTGATAAAATTAATAATAATCCTAAAATAAGTTATTTATTAGATACTCAAATACTTGAAATTCATGGGAAGTTAAAAGTAGAAAGTTTGACAATACTCGATAAAAAAACAAATGAAACTTCCAATTTTAAAACAGACGGATTATTTGTCTCCATCGGAACAACGCCAAATACACAATATGTAAAACATTTAGTTGCATTAAATGAACATAATGAAGTAATTGTAAATGCAAACCAAGAAACAAATATCGCTGGCATTTATGCAGCTGGTGATATGACAAATCAAATACATAAACAAATAATTATATCAGCAGCGGAAGGTGCAAAAGCTGCAATTTATGCAAATCATTACCTAAAGGTTAATAAATAAGGAGAAAAACAATGAATAAACTATTAAACCAAGATGTAGCAAATCAAATTAAAGAAGTACTAAAAATGATGGAAAATGATATTACAGTAATATTTTTTGGTACGAATAAAGCTTGTGAAATGTGTGAGCCGACAGCACAACTTCTAAATGAAGTCAAAGTATTAAACCCTAAAATCACATTGCTTGAAAGAACATTAGAAGACGATGCAGTAGAAGCATCTAAATATGGTGTAACCTATGCACCAACATTTGTAATTTTAGATCAAAATAAAAACTTTAAAAGATTTAGATTTAACGGCATACCTGCTGGACATGAAATTAATTCACTTATATCATCACTTATCGATAGTTCAACAACAAAACCATTCTTTGATCAAAAAGTAATGGATAGAATTGCAAAAATTGATAAAAATGTAAACATTAAAGTTTTTGTGACATTAGGGTGTCCACATTGTCCTGGTGCTGTTACAAATGCATTTAGGCTTGCAATGACAAATTCTAATATAGAAGCAGAAGCATATGAGGCTCAAACATTTTATGAATTATCAGAAAAGTATAATGTAAGCAGTGTGCCTAAAATCATTATTAATGATAAATATGAGTTTTTAGGTAATCAACCAATTGAAACATTCTTAAATGAAATTGATAAATTATAGAAATAAAAAAAGGACTTTTTAAAGTCCTTTTTCTTTTTAGGTTTTATCTATTGTAGAATTCAACGATTAATTGTTCATTGATATCAAATAAGAATTCGTTTCTTTCTGGTAGTCTTGAGAAAGTACCAACGCCATTAGCGTCTAATGCAACATAATCAACATGTGCAAATTGAGCTTCTAAAGCTTCTTTTACAATGCTTAAGTTTTTGCTTCTTTCTTTAAGAGCTATAGTTTGACCTGGATTTAATCTGTATGATGGAATATCAACTTTCTTACCATCAACTAAGATATGACCGTGGTTAACAAGTTGTCTTGCTTGAGCTCTTGTTCTTGCAAAACCTAAACGATAAACAACGTTATCTAATCTAGATTCTAAAAGTTTTAAGAAGTTCTCACCTTGCTTACCTTGCATTTTTGAAGCTTCAACGAAAGTTTTTTTGAATTGCTTTTCGCTTACTCCATATACAAAACGCACCTTTTGTTTTTCTTGTAACTGAATACCGTAGTCTGATAATTTGCTACGACGTTGTCCATGTTGTCCTGGTGCATAAGGTCTTTTCTTTAATTCCTTACCAGTTTCTGAAACTGAATATCCTAAGCGTCTAGACACTTTCCAAGTAGATCCTGTAAAACGTGACATATAGAATTTACCTCCTTTTATTATTTTTTGGGTAAACACACCTCAATATTTTTATATAATCCGCAAATTCCTTTTCACCTTCAAGCAGAAGAAGATTACTTAGTTCATCCATATAATGTAGGGATATTTATAAACGTATTTATGGCCTGCTTTTGACCGCTTACTTATTTTATATTAAAGGTGCATTAAAGTCAATATACTTTTCAATTAATGCCGCGAATTGTCGTAAAAATTGGACTAGTTTATCATCAAATCTATTTTCTATTGGACTATCAAAATCAAATATAGCATAAATTTCTTTACCATTTCTAATTGGTATAACAACCTCACTCATTGAGTTTGCATCACACATAATATGATTTTCAATTTCATGTACGTTTTTAACAACAATCACTTCATTATTTACATAGCTTGTTCCTACAACACCTTTACCGGGTAAAATCTTATTACAAGCCACTTTACCTTGGAATGGTCCAAGTGTTAATACACCGTTATTATATAAATAAAAACCAACCCAATTTAAATCATTAATATGATCGTTAATAAATGCTGTTGCATTACTTAATAATGATAAATTATTTGGTTCATCTTTTAATAAAGCATTTGCGCTTTCAATTAATATATCATAGTTCATTTAAGCAAATTTCCTTTCAAATAAATAGTTAATTAATTATATCATTATTTACCATACATCCAGTTTAGATGCTAAATTGTAGAATATAACCCTTAATTTCATGATGAATGAATGGTATAATAATAAATGGTGATAATTATGGAAAAAGCAATTTTAATTCGCTTTGGTGATTTAGTCTTAAAGGGTAGAAATAAACCTCTATTCATTACACAAATTAAAAGACTATTAAGAGAAAAATTAAGAGATTTAAATATTAAATACGAATATCAACATGATAGAATATTTATCCATTTTATGGAAAAAGATAAAGATTTGGTGATTAAACAATTAGGATATGTATCTGGGATACATTCTTTTTCATATATATATAAAACAACCAAAGATTTAGATGATATTGCAAAACTAGCAATTGAGGTTGTAAAAACGGAAGTTAAACTACCTACAACTTTTAAAATAGAAACAAAGCGTACAGATAAAAACTATCCGCTACAATCGCTTCAAATATCTCAGGAGGTAGCAAAACGTATTTTACCTGAGTTTGAAGGTATTAAAGTTGAGGTAAAAAAACCAGAAACGGTACTTAATATTGAAGTTAGACATGACGCATGTTATATCTATGTAGGTAAAATACCAGGTCTTGGTGGTTATCCAATTGGTTTAGGTGGTAAATCACTTGTGATGTTATCAGGAGGTATTGATTCACCTGTTGCAGCATATTTAATGATGAAACAAGGTATAGAAGTGGAATTATTTCATTTTGAATCCACTCCATTAACTCCTTTAGAGTCTGTTCAAAAGGTGATTGAAATATCTAAAAAGTTAGCTTATTTTATGCCTAAAACTAAAATAAAACTACACTTAGTTCCTTTTACTAAAATACATGAGGAAATATTAAGATCTGTTCAAGATTCACATTTAATAACTATTATGCGTCGCATGTTTTACAGACTTGCTGAAAAATATGCAAACTTAAATGGTTTAGATGCTTTAATTAATGGTGAATCTGTAGGACAGGTAGCAAGTCAAACACTTAGTAGTATTAAAGTTGTTGAAAATGTTACAAATATACCTATATTAAGGCCGGTAATTACAAACGATAAACAAGAAATCATTGAAATATCTAAAAAAATTGATACATACGATATATCAATTCTTCCATTTAATGATTGTTGTTCAGTTTACGTTCCAAGAAATCCTGTAACAAATCCTACAATTAAGCAATCATTAATTGAAGAAAGTAAATTTGAATTTAATGAAATGCTTGATGAAGCAATAAAAAATATTCAAACAATAATAATAGAACCAACAACTGATTTTGAAATAGCACTTTATGGTTTTGATGTAGAAAGTGCGCTAAAAAATTATACAGAAGGTAAATAATGATTGAATCTAAAGACAACAAAAAATTTAAAGAGTGGATGAAACTAAAATTAAAAAAACATCGTGATTTAACAAATCAGTTTTTAGTTTTTGGTAATACACTAGTTGATCTTGCATTAAAAAATGATTTAGTCATTGAAATTGTTACTTCAAACCCGGAAATTGATGGCACACAAATTCATCCAAAATTAATGAAGGAACTGAATTTAACTCAAACTCCTTATGATGTAATGGCAATTTGTAGAAAAAAGCAAAATCCAATATCATCTCAAAACATACTTGTTTTAGATGATATCCAAAATCCTGATAATTTAGGTGCTCTTTTAAGGAGTGCACTTGCTTTTGGGTTTAGGCATGTTGTTTTATCAGAAAAAAGTGCAGATCTTTATAATGATAAAACAATTCGTGCATCCAGTGGTGCTTTATTTGAATTATTTGTTGAACGAAAAAATATTGTTGACTTTATCTTAAGAAAAAAAGAAGATAACTATCAAGCATTTGGTGCTGATGCCCATGAATCAAACCTAAAACCTATAAAAGGAAACCCTTATATATTAGTACTAGGTAATGAAGGACATGGATTGTCAAATGAGGTTAGTCATATCTTAGATGGTAAAATAAAAATAGAAACCCAAAATGTAGAAAGCCTAAATGTTGCTGTTGCTGGATCCATATTAATGTATGAATGGAGTAGAAGATGAAACCTATTATTAGTAGTTTTGTTGATTATGATCATGCTTCAATAGATGAACAATTAAAAATCATTCATGATGCGTCCATTAATTATGCAATAATCAGAAGAATTGATGGTAAAAAGTTTTACCAACTTGATGATGATACACTTACACTACTAAAAGAAAAGTTTCAAGAAATACCTATTATTGCAGTTGACCCATTATTAGAATCATTTGATATGAAAAAAATAGAGGAAATTACATACTACAATAATCTACTAGAAAGTCTTGCTAAAAAGGTTTCTAACTTAAAAAGTAAATACTTTATATATACAATTCCTAAATTTGATGAAACGATTAAACCATATAACAAGGTTATTGAAACTGTTAAGAAACATCTTTCAATTATAAAGAAAGAAAAACTTAAAGTCTTAATTAAATTTGATGATAATCATACACCTAAAATGTACCGATATATTTTAGATAATGTTCCTAACAAAAATGTTGAAATCATTTTTGATTATGTGTATTTATATAAACTAAAAGAAGCTGAAGTTACAGCCTATAGAATTTTACGACATAAAATTGGTATGGTAATTATGGATGATATCGATCGAATGCTTAGTGGTAGAATACTTGGAAGTGGCGATGATATTGATGTTAAAGGCATTGCTAAACGTTTAATAAAAATGAAATATGATGGTTATATTGTTTTGGATTCAAGCATTATTGAATTAGTGCATAAACCTAAAGGACAATCATGGTTTAATAAACTAGTAAGCAAAAATAAAAAACATGAATATAAAATATATGAAGATTATATTCAAAGATATCAAAACACAGATACTTATTTTATGATACGTATTCAATTGGCAGTATTATATTTAATGTTTTATAATAAAAAAATATCAATTATGTAAAAAAAAAGGCCATAAAGCCTTTTTGATTAATCTTCTTCTGATTCATCCATCTCAAATAATGGAAATGCATTTGGTAGTTGTGGATAAAGTTTTGATGTAAACATTACACCATTTAGGTGATCAAACTCATGTTGAAAAACTATTGCAGGATACCCTTCTAATGTAATTTCTAAAGGTTTTGCAGAATTAGTTTCTAAATCTAAGTGATAACCTTTAACTTTAATTGCATAATATCTTGGTGTTAAACCCGAAGTTTCTCTATCAACAGATAAACATCCTTCACCACCTGGTAAATAAGTTTCTTCCTTAGATGAAGCAGTAATTTCTGGATTAATCATAATATATGAAAAAAGTTTCCCATCAAAGTCTTGAACATGCATAGCAAACATACGTTTTAATACATTGATTTGCGGTGCAGCAAGTCCAACACTTGGTCGCAGTTTATATTTTTGGACCAATTCATCATTTTGACTATTTATAACATACTCAAGTAAATCTTTTCCTAGTTTAATATCACCTTCAGAAAGTGGAAGTAAGCAAGGATTTGATGGAGTTGTTAAAGTGGGATGGCCCTCTCTTATAATGTGTTGCATGCGTATCATAAATAAAATTCACCTCTTTAAATAATTATATCATAAGGATGACATATGAGATTAGATAAATTTTTATCCAACTTAAAACTTGGAAGTAGAAAAGATGTAAAGTTTATGGTTAAAAATGGGGATGTTACTTTAAATGGTAACCCTGTATATCAATATGATATGAAAATAGACCCGAACTATGATAAAATATGCGTTAAAGGTGAACATCTTTACTATAAAGATGATATCATCTTAGCTTTTTATAAACCTGTGAATTATTTATCAAGTAATAAAGATAATATACATCCTGTTTTATTTGATTTAATAAAAAGTCCATATGACAGGTTAGACCTAAAAATAGCTGGTAGACTGGATCTAGACAGTGAAGGATTAATGATTTTATCAAATAATGGTCAAATTATTCATGAAATTACACACCCTAAAAAGAAAGTTATTAAAGTCTATGAAGCAACGCTAGATAAAATATTAAATCTAGAAGATGCAAATAAACTACTTTTAGGTGTTGAATTAATTAATACAGATGGTAGCACATATTTTGCACAAGCACTTAATCTAACTACAATGGATAGTGTTGCAACAATTTCAATTGATGAAGGTAAATTTCATCAGGTAAAAAAAATGTTTAAAAAAATTGGTTATGAAGTAATCAATCTAAAAAGAATTCAAATTGGTGCACTAAAATTAAACTTAGAGCCCGGAAAATATCAAGAGATCTCAATTGATGATATATTTGGAAGGTAGATTTATGGAAATACAAAGAGTAGCCTATATAGTAGATTTTAAAGGCAAAGAAGTACCTAAAAAATTAAGCAAAATGGATGTAAATTTAGCATATGTGTCTAAAAAAGGAAACTATGCAGTTGTTTACTTTGATAAAAATAAGGGAGAAAAAATGTTAACTTCTCACTTAAAAAACGTCAAAGGCTTTATTCGCATCTATCCATCTCTTACTTTTAATGAAGAAGCAAACATTTCTTAATGGTGTTAACTAAAAATACTTGACACCTTAAAATAATGTGATACAATAATACAGGACAAAAAGAATTAAGGAGAAAACAAATATGGCAGTTAAATTACGTTTACAACGTTTTGGTAATCATAAAAGACCATTCTACAGAATTGTTGCAGCAGATTCAAAAGCACCAAGAGATGGTAGATTCTTAGATATTATAGGAACTTATGAACCAATCAAAGGAACAGTTGATGTGAATAGTGACAAAGTTGTTGCTTGGTTAAACAACGGTGCACAACCAACAGATACAGTTAAAAGTTTATTCAAAAAGTTTAATGTAGTAAATAAATAATTATAAAAGGGGGTCATACATATGGCAGTCGATTTTGCAAAGTTAATCAAACAAATAGTAACGCCATTAGTGGTTTCCCCAGATGATGTTTCCGTTAAAGTTTTATCTGAGGATAATCAACTTGTACATATACAATTGTTAGTCAATAACCAAGATCTTGGAAGAGTCATTGGTAAAGGTGGAAAAATTGCATCAGCAATACGTACAATTGTTTATGCGGGTGCTTCAAAAGCTGGAAAACGCGTGCACTTAGATATTGACGCATATTAATTAGATGTTATATTTAATTGGTAAAATCGTTAGCACCCATGGCATTAAGGGTGAAGTTAAAGTTCAATCAATTACTGATTTTAATAGATTTTTTGTAGGTAGTAAGGTAATTATTAACCAACAAGAAATGACTATCAAAACAGTTAGAAGACAACAAGACTTATATTTAATTTCATTTGAAAACTTTCCAACATTATCTGAAGTAGAGCACTTAAAAAAACAAGAAATATATACAAGTCAAGAACCTGATGAATTATTAGAAGATGAATTTCATCTACCTCAATTAATTGGTCTTGATGTATATGCCCAAAATAATTATTTTGTAGGTAAAGTAATAGAACTTGTCGAAGTGCCACAAGGTTATTTACTAAGAGTCAAAAAAGACGATGGTCAATATAAACTCATCCCATTTGTAGATGTCTTTATTAAAGAAGTTACAGATGAAAAAATCGTTATCGATGCAATTGAGGGACTCATATGATCATAGATATTATTACAATATTTCCAAACTTTTTTGATCAATTCTTAACCACTTCAAAAATCAAACATGCAATTGAGGATAAACGTGTTGAAATCAACATACACGATCTTAGATTATATACAGATTTAAAAGGTGGAAAAATTGATGATACACCATATGGTGGTGGTGCAGGCATGTTAATGATCTATCCGCCATTTCATAAATTACTTACTAAACTAAAAACTAAAGATACATTCACAGTATTCTTATCTCCTCAAGGTACAGTCTATAACCAAGCGCTTGCCACAAAATGGAGTGAAGAAATTAAGCACCTCATATTAATATGTGGGCACTATGAAGGAATTGATGATAGAATTTTAAATTTAGTTGATTTAGAGGTAAGTATTGGTGATTATGTATTAACCGGTGGTGAAATACCTGCAATGGTTATTGCAGATAGCATTATCCGTTTAATACCAGGTGTAATTAATAAAGAATCTTACATTGATGATTCACATCAACAAGGACTATTAAAATACCCACAATATACTAAACCTGATGAATATATGGGACATAAAGTACCTGATGTATTAAAATCAGGACATCATGAAAATATTCGTTTATGGCGTTTAGAAAAAAGTTTAGAAAAAACATACTTAAAAAGGCCTGACCTATTAGAAAATAGAGTCATGACAAAAGAAGAAACAAAAATCTTAAATAAAATTAAGAAATCAATTGAAACAAAATAATGTTTCATGTATAATCAAAAAGGCACGCTGGTCCGCTAAGTAATATGACTTATGAACAGACGTAGAATAAGGAGAACTATTATGGCAAAACTAAAAGGACAAGCTTTACTAACTGAAATTACATCTAAATACATGATCGAACGTCCAAAATTTAACGCTGGAGACACTGTTGGTGTTTACGTTAAAATTGTGGAAGGTGCAAAAGAAAGAATTCAGTTATTTGAAGGTCTAGTAATTAAACGTCAAGGCGGTGGCATTGGCGAAACATTTACTGTACGTAAAATTTCAAATGGTGTAGGTGTTGAAAGAACATTCCCAGTAAACTCACCAAGAGTTGATCGTATTGAAGTTGTAAGATATGGTATCGTACGTCGTGCGAAATTAAACTATATTCGTACATTAAGCAAAAAAGCAGCTAGAATTAGAGAAAAAAAGCAAAAATAATTATATAAAAAGTTCGTCATTTCAAATGAAATGGCGACTTTTTTTAGATTATAAAGCCATTAATGTTACATTATGAAAATTTTTTCATTTTGTTACATTTAGTATTGTAAGCACTTCCATTTTATGATATAATTATCATAATTAAAGGAGTGATATCTATGAGTAACGCAACTATTTATGACGTTGCAGGGGCTGCTGGTGTCAGCTTAGCAACAGTTTCTCGAGTTTTAAATTCACCTGAAAAAGTAAAAGAAGAAACAAGATTAAGAGTTTTAAAAGTAATTAAAGAACTAGGTTATCGACCAAACGTTATTGCACGTGGACTTGCAAGTAGAAAAACAACAACAGTTGGTGTTGTAATTTCTGATATTACAAGAGCATCCGTTGCAGAAATGCTTGGTGGGATTGCTGATATTGCTGAAAAATATCACTATTCAATTAAATTATTTACCATTCATGATGAATCTGATGTATTAGATACACTACAAAACATTGTAGCTGAACAAGTTGATGGTGTATTATACTTAAATGATGAATTAAGTGATAAAGATGTTGATTTAATCAAACGTATGTTTAATGATAATAAAATACCTTATGTATTCGCAAACGTTGCAACATCCGATCCAATTGTACCTACTGTAAGTATTGATTACGTTAAAGCAGGCTTCGAAATTACTAAAAAATTAATTGAAAAAGGCTGTAAAGATATTTATTTATTAAGTACAGCAAGACGCTATAGTGTTAATGATAAAAAAGAAGAAGGTTATACTAAAGCAATGGTTGAAGCAAAACTTGAACCAATGATCTTTAGAACAAGTGGTGATACAAACATCAATAAACCACACTTTGAAACATTCTTTGCAGATATTCATGTAGATGGTGCTATTGCTGTTAGAGACTCTATTGCAGTATCGTTTTTAAATACGGCAATTAATAATGGTAAAAGTGTACCTGAAAACTTAAAAATTGCAGGATTCCAAAACACTAAATATGCAGCTTTAAGTCGTCCAGAGTTAACATCTATTGATATACCAGTATATGACATTGGTGCTGTATCAATGAGACTACTTACAAAACTGATGCAATCTCAAGATGTAGAAAATACAAGAATTATCTTACCTCATCGTATTATTAATAGACAATCAATTTAATCAATCGATAATATTAGTACAAGTAGTTTATATAAACTTATATAGAGATCTAATGGCTGGTGAAAATTAGAAGTTAAATATATCAAACAAAATACAACTAATGGAGATTACATTACTAAATGAGTGCACAATTTTTATTGTGAACTAAGGTGGTACCGCGAATTATTAAGCATTCGTCCTTAGACTGATTTTTTCAGTTTAAGGACATTTTTTATTTAAAAAAGTATGAAAAGGAAGTCTTAGAAAATATGGATTTATACAGTAAATTAGAATATAGAGGTATGGTTAAAGATGTTAGCCAACCCGAACTTGCAAAAGATTTATTAAATAATAAAAAAATTAAATTTTATGTAGGATATGATCCAACAGGTGAATCATTAACAGTCGGACATTTAGTACAAATCGTACGTATGCTATACCTACAAAAACACGGACACATACCGGTTGTTTTAATAGGTGGTGCAACAGGTTTAATTGGAGATCCAAGAGAAACCAGTGAAAGACAATTACTGACTTTAGAAAAATCTTTAGAAAATGCACAAAAAATTGAAACTCAAATTAGAAAACTAATATCAGGTAATGTAATGTTTGTAAATAACTATGATTGGTTATCAAAAATAGATTTATTTACTTACTTAAGAGATTTTGGTAAATACTTTAATGTATCTTATATGATACATAAAGATACTGTCCAAAAACGTCTAGAAACAGGGATTTCATATACAGAATTTTCATATATGATTCTACAGTCAATTGACTGGCTAAAACTATATCAAAATGAAGATGTCAAAATCCAGTTTGGTGGTTCTGATCAGTGGGGTAATATAACATCAGGATTAGAATTAATTAGAAAAGTTGTTGGTGAAAATGATGCAGTAGGACTATCAAGCCCGCTATTATTAAAAGCAGATGGTACTAAATTTGGTAAATCAGAATCAGGCGCTTTATGGCTTGATGAAAACCTTACTAGCCCATATGAACTATATCAATATTTCTTAAATAGTAGTGATAGTGATATTGAAAACTTCTTAAAACTATTAACTATTTTAGAAAAAGAAGAAATTGATGAAATACTTTTAGAGTCAAGTAAAAAACCTGAACTTAGATATGCTCAAAAGCGTTTAGCAGAAGAAGTTGTAAAACTTGTTCACGGGAAAAAAGCATTAGAAACAGCATTAAGTGTTACTGAAGCATTATTTAGTGGTAACTTTGAGGATTTGGATATGGATGCATATCAAACGTTAGAAAAAGTTTTAGATACAACACTGATTCATAATGAAAATATAGTTGAGACACTTGTTTTATCAAAACTTGCTCAATCTAACCGTGAAGCTAGAGAGTTTATTTTAAATGGTGCTGTAAGCATTAATGGTCATAAAATTACAGAAGTAGATTATATTGTTAATACAACACCTAGAACATTTAAAAACTATAGTATTATACGAAGAGGAAAGAAAAAATACGCATTAATCGTATTTAGATAAATATATGGATATTATATTATATAACCCCCTATCTAATAAGGGTAAAAATGTTAAAATTGCAGAAAAATTAGAGAAACAATCAAACAAAAAAGGCATAAAATCTCAAATTTTAAATTTACTCGATATTCATAATGTTGAATCTTTTTTAAGTGCATATAGTAGTGATGATAGAATTATTATTATTGGTGGTGATGGTACATTAAATAGAATTGTTAATCAGATCAATGATACCGAAATTTTACCTCAAGTTTTTATGTATAAAGCAGGTACGGGTAATGATTTTATTAGAAGCGTTAAAACAAAGGGTAAGTTTGTAGATATTAAACCATATATAAAAAACCTACCAACTATTGAAGTAAATGGTAAAACTGAAAAGTTTTTAAATGGTGCTGGTGTTGGATTTGACGGTTTTGTTTGTTATAACGTTAATGTTTCAAAAAGTGCTAAAAACAAATCAAATTATTTTAAAAATGTATTTAAATCATTCATAAATTATAAACCCGTTTCTGCATTAATTGATGTGGATGGTAAGGTATTTGAGGAAAATAAAGTATGGTTTGTAACAGCAATGAATGCACAGTTTTTTGGCGGAGGGATGCGTCTAGCACCAAAAATGCGTAGAGACAAAGACTACTTAGAACTAGTAATTGTTAAAAAAATCCCTAAATGGTTATTAATTATACTTTTTCCTTCAATATATTTAGGGCTACATAGATTTTTATATAAGTATGTTCAATTTTATCAGGGAAAACGTATCAAAGTAGAATTATTAACGGATAGTTATCTTCAACGTGATGGTGAACATGAATATCCAGTTCGAAAGTTTGAAGTAAATAAATAATATAAAAAAATAGAAGTAACCGCTTGGTTACTTCTTTCTTTTTAGTCCGATTTTATTTAGTACTTTAGCCATTTTTCTTGATGCAAACATTTTTGCTTTCATTGCACCTTGATCTAATATTTCATCTAATGTGTTTGAAGCTATTAATTCATTATATTTAGTTTGAATATTGCCAATATGTGAAGCAACAATTTCAGCTAAGTCTATTTTAAATCCTGCATAGGATGTTTCATTTTTATATTTTTCAACAATTTCTTCAATACTTAAATTTGTTAGTGCAGAATAAATTGTAAGTAAATTAGAAATACCTGGTTTATTTACTTCATCAAAGTATATGGAAGTGTCTGAATCTGTGACAGCAGACTTAATTTTGTTTTTAATTTGATTTAAATTGTCTGATAGAAGAATATATGATTTTACAGATAAATCATTAGACTTACTCATTTTTTTAGTTGGATCTTGAAGATCTTTTATTTTAGCACCAACCTTAGTAATATATGGTTTAGGTACAACAAATGTATCACCATATTGACTATTAAAGCGCTCTGCAAGTGTTTGGGTCAGTTCTAAATGTTGTACTTGATCTTCACCAACAGGCACAATATTTGCATCATATAATAAAATATCAGCAGCCATTAAAGCAGGGTATGTTAAAAGCGATGTACGAACACCTTGTTCCTGGTTACGGCGTTTTTCTTTAAACTGTATCATACGCTCCATTTCACCAATATAGGCTGTAGATTCCATAATATAACCTAGTAATGCATGCTCCATAACCTCTGATTGCACAAATAGATTGACTCTATTAGGATCTAGGCCACAAGCAATATAAAAAGCTGCAATCTCTTTAATGCGTGATTTAAGTAGTTGTTTGTCTTGAGGTGTTGTAATTGCATGAAGGTCAGCAATAAAAATAAAAAATTCTGTGTCTGGTAATTCGTTTTGTAGCTGTACAAATTGTTTAATTGCACCAATGTAATTACCTAATGTAAGTTCACCGGTTGGCTTAATGCCTGATACGAGTCTGTTCATAATATATTCCTTTCTTAAGAAAAAAACGTCCTTAAAAGTATAAAACTTCTAAGGACGATTTTGTTAATCGCGGTACCACCTTAGTTCACAATATTAATTGTGCACTTTAGATTTAAATTTATAAGCTCCAAGGTCCATTCACTTTAATTAACATCCTAAACTTTCAGCATTATGTTTAGGTCTCTTCTTAATGTCAAATTTTAAAGTTACTTGTTCTTATCATCGCTTAGCATATATTTTACTTGTTTTTTATACTTTAGTCAACTTGTAAAGTTATTCATTTAATAAAATCTCAAGTTGATCAAGTAATGATTCCATACGTTTAACAACAGATAGGAATGGATCTTTCTTTGTTAAATCTGCACCAGCAATTTTAGCTTCATCAACCGGATACATAGAACCACCAGTTTTTAGCATCTTTATATAGTTATCAAATGCATTGGGTTCATTTGATTTGACATTGTCATAAATTTTTAGAGATGCACTAAATGCTGTTGCATATTGGTATACATAAAATGGTGTATAAAATAGATGAGGTATATATGCCCACACATATTGTTTCCCAGGTTCTTTAGTAATATCAAGATCATAATAATGTTTATATAAATCAATCATGATTTGACTTAATGCTTTTTCATTTACAGGTTTACCTTCTTGAACTAATTTATTTGCTTCATATTCATAAGTAGCAAATAAAGTTTGACGGTAGAAGGTAGAATGAATATTATCAATTGCTATAGATAATAGTTCTATTTTTTCTTGCTTAGAGGTTGATTTTTCTAGTAAATAATCTAATAAAGCATGTTCATTAAATGTAGATGCAATTTCAGCAACAAAGATTGTATAGTCACTAATTGGCATTGGTTGTGCTTTATCTGAGAAGATTGTGTGTGCACTATGACCTGCTTCGTGAGCTAGTGTAAATACGGCATCTAAAGTATCATTATGGTTTAGTAATATAAATGGATGATGTCCATAAAAACCAGAAGAATAAGCACCTGAGCGTTTACCATCTTGAGGTAAAACATCAACAAAGCCATCTTTAATTGCATCTTTTTGATTTAAAACAAATTCTTCAGGAAAATCCTTAATAGATTCTAAGAATAATGCTTTTGCCTCAGTATATGGATATTTTTTACCAGATTTTGCAAGAGGTAAGAATCGATCATAAGTGAAATATTCACTCATTCCTAAAGCTTTTTTTCTTAGAGTAATATATCTTTTTAAAGTATGAGTATTTTCATAAGCAACATCTTTTAAATTTAGGAATACACTTGTAGGAATATTATTATTAAATAATGCAGCATCTAAACTGGATTCATATCCTCTATTTTTTACATTTGCAGATAATTGTTGTAAGACTAAGTTATATGTAGCAGCAAACGCTGTTTTATTATCTACATATCTTTTGTATAAAGCCTCAAATATTACTTTTCTATCTTCAGGAGTTTTAGCATCTTCAATTAATGCTCTAAATTGTGGTTGTGAAACTGTAACTTCTGACCCATCTGATAATGTTACTCTTTCATCAACTCTATCAATTGTTGAAAGTGCTTGATATAAAGATGTTGGAATTGTTCTAATTGGTGAAAAGTTTGAAAGAAGTTCCTCAGATTTATGATCTAAGATGTGCTCTTGACCTCTAAATAGTTTTTGATATGGGAATTTAAATGGTTTTAAAAACTCATCTTGTTCGACAAACGATAAAACCTTTTCTTCACCTAAACTAATAATTTCAGGAGAAATAAATGCAGTTTTTTGAGATAGTTCAGATAAAATTAAACCTACTTGTTGGTTCATTTGCATTTTCTTAGTATCTTTTAAATTAAGATCACTACCTAAATGTGCATAAGCATAGACCTTATATAGTAACTTAGTTAATGCCTCATCAAATTCATGATATTTTTTGAAAAATTCAAAATCACCAAGTTTTCCTTTGAAGTCTTCAAACTTAGAAACTTCGCTTTTTAGTATATTAAAATCTTTTTCCCAAGCTTCATCATTTGGATAAAAGACCGATAAATCCCACTTACTCATATTAAATACCTTCCTTAAAATAAATTATAGTAATTATAACAATAAAATCATAAAAATGGAAAGAAAAGATATAAATTATCGCAGTTTTCCGCTCTGAATACGTTTTCAGTTGGCTCTAAAAAATAATTTTGGCAGGTACTATTGTATTATGTTTGACAAACCGATATAATAAAACTACACACTTTTATGTTAAGAAGTTGTTATAAAAGGAGGACTAAAGATGATTACAATTTATACGACTCCAAGCTGTTCATCCTGTCGAAAAGCAAAAAAATGGTTAGATGAGCATAAGGTTGCTTATGAAGAAAAAAATCTATTTAACCATAGAATTGAAGATGCAGATATAGAAATGATGCTTCATCATGCTGAAAATGGTTTTGATGATATTATTTCAACACGTTCTAAAGTTTTTAAAGAACAAGAATTAGAAGTTGAAGATATGTCGGTATCTGAATTAAAAAACTTTATTATTAATCACCCTTCTGTTTTAAAACGTCCAATTATTGTGGATTCTAAACGTATGCAGGTTGGATATAATGATGAAGAAATTAGAGTATTTATTCCTAAGCGTTTAAGAGAAATGATTATGCGCGAAAACTCAGAAGAAGATTTTACCCACTATGATGATACATTAAATAGATATTTTGCATCAATTAATGGAGAAGATTCAAAAAAAGATTAATTAGATAATAAAAGTGCTTCCTTTCATGGAAGCACTTTTTTAAATGTTATAAGTCAATTATGCAAGCAAGAGCACGTTCGCTTTTTCTTTTTGTTTGTTCGAAAGTGATTTGAAATTTTTCTAGCATTTTATTAAATGTTTCTAAACCAAGCTCAAAATGATCTGCCTCAAACTCGAGTTCATAATCTTTTCTTCCGCAATACTCATTATAATCAAGGAATAATACACCACCCATATAAGGTGTAGATGCTCTAAAGTTGTCTAAAGATGTTTGGAAAAATACGTGGTAGTCGATTTGTTCGAAAAAATCTCTAGTATGAAATCCATTTTTTTTCATGGATTTTGCTTGCTCTGGGGTGATCAATACATGATACTCAAAAGCACCTGTTTCACTCTGAGATTTTAAAGTTAATTTAAAAGTTTCTTTCTTTTGTCTAATTCTTAGAACCATAGATTTTTTGTTTAAATCTAGTTCATTGGTATCAAAATAAAAATTTGTTTGTTTAAATACGTTTTCCTCTAAAGAAAAAGCACTAATTAGCTCTTCGTATTTATCTTTAGAAATGCGTGTTTTAAATTCAATTTCAACATTCATATGCATTATACTTTACCTCGCATTTATGATTATATCATATTCAACATAAAAATTAAATATACGAACATTATGTTAAGTAAACGTTTACAATCTTAATTTGCAAGCAATTAAAAAAAACTATGATAAAATAAAGGTGAAAAAAATTCAAACATAATTAGGAGGAATTGAATATGGCTATTAAAGTAGCAATTAACGGATTCGGTCGTATTGGTAGACTAGCGTTTCGTTTGATGGTTGAAAATCCAGCATTTGATGTTGTAGCAATCAACGATTTAACAGATACAGAGACACTAGCATACTTATTAAAATATGATACTGCACAAGGTCCATTCCGTGGACACGAAGTTTCAACAAATGGAGATAAATTAGTTGTTGATGGTAAATCAATTACTGTTTATGCTCAAAAAGACCCAGCTGAATTACCATGGGCTGAATTAGGTGTAGATGTTGTATTAGAATCTACAGGTCTATTCACATCAGCTGAAAAAGCTGGCTTACACATCAAAGCAGGTGCTAAAAAAGTAGTAGTTTCTGCTCCAGCAACTGGTGAAGGTGTAAAAACAGTTGTATTTAACGTAAATGATGACATCTTAGATGGTACTGAAACAATCGTTTCAGCTGCATCATGTACAACAAATGCTTTAGCACCAGTAGCTAAAGTATTAGATGATAACTTTGGTATCGTTAAAGGATTCATGACTACAGTTCATGCTTACACAAACGACCAATCATTAATGGATCAACCACATAAAAAAGGATTTATGTCAAGACGTGGACGTGCTGCTGCTACAAGTATTATTCCTTCATCAACAGGAGCTGCTGCTGCAATCGGTTTAGTATTACCTCAATTAAAAGGTAAATTAGACGGAACAGCTTTACGTGTACCTACAATTACTGGTTCAGTAGTTGACTTAACAGTTGAATTAAAAAAGGAAGTAACATTAGAAGAAGTAGATGCTGCATTTAAAGCTGCTGCAAATGATACTTTACAATATCAAGCTGATCCAATCGTTTCAGCTGACGTTATTGGTTCACACTTCGGTTCAATTTATGATGCAAACACAACTCAAATCTTAAAAACAGATGCTAAATTTGTTAAAGTTATGGCTTGGTATGACAATGAAATGTCATATACTGCACAATTAATTAGAACAATGTCAAAAATTGCTTCTTTAAACAAATAATTTAAAAATAACAATCTATATGACCCCGTAGCCGTTAGGTTGCGGGGTTTTATAGTTTGCTCCTTTTTCCTTGTAAAATAATAAGTGAAAGACTATAATTAAATTATGATTTTTTATCATACAATTTTAATTAAAAATACACCATTAAAAATTGTATTTTTATACTGAAGGGCGAATATATGAAAACTTTAATTAAAGAGGTTCTTGCACTAGATAAACAAGCTCAAGCCAAAATTGAAAGTTTAAAAAAAGAAAAAAACGAGTTATTCTTAATTTTCAAAGAGATGAAAGAAGAACTTAGTTTACAACAAAAAATAGAACTTGAAAAACAAACCAAACAACTAGAAATAGATGCGAAAGTATTATTTGATGAACGATTAAAACAATATACTGAAAAATCAAACATTAAAGAAGCCAAAATCTTAGAACAATATGAAGCAAACAAAGATAAATGGCTTGAAGATTTAATGTCTTTTATTTTAGGTGAAGAAAATTGATTGGCGCTCATAATGCATTAATCACTAAGATTAAAACGATTCATTCAAATGATCTATCCTCTAATGATTATTTAGAACTTGTAAAAAAACGTTCTATTACAGAGATTGCATCTTATTTAAAAAAACATCCCGGATATATAGATACCTTAGGAAAAATACCTGAAGGCAGTTTAAATCGTAGCCGTTTAGAAAGTTTGATTCGTCGTCAAAAATTTAATCAGATGATGCGTATCATTAAATTTTTAACCATGAAAGATCAATCTTTTTATTTGGTAAGTTTACTTCATCAGGAACATGAAGTATTGCTAGCGATGATTCGTTCATTTATCTCTAGTGAAAATTATGATGTAGTTAAAGAACTACCTGTTTATTTTAATAAGTATTCTAAAATAGATTTTGAAGCTATATCTAAAACAACTAACCTACAAACTTTAGTTGAAAACTTAGTAAATACTAAATATTATGATATGTTAAAACCATATGAAAAGATTAAAAATGAAGATTTAAAATACTATGAATTTGAATCTTTATTTGAAGCAGATTATTATAATTATGCTTTTGAACATATTAATAAACATTTTAAAGGTAAACAAAAACAAGCCCTTGAAAATGTTTTTAAATCTCGCATTGAAATAGAAAATATTACAAAAATATATCGTTTAAAGAAATTTTATAAAGTGTCTAATTTGGAAATCAAAACAATGCTTATCATACCAAATCGCTTAAGTGAACAAAAATTAGATGAATTACTAAAAATTGAGGACCCAAATTTAATTCTAACTAAAATTATACAAATGGGTGATAAAACCTTTGTTGGTGATAAAGATCAAATATATTTAGAATATTTTACAGATCATATGCGCTATAAAATAGCAAATAAGTTAATGTATTACAGCAATCATCCATCCGAAGTATTTCTCGGATACATGATTTTACAAGATTTAGAAGTAAAAAATCTAACACACTTAATTGAAGGTATTCGATACCAAATACCTGAAGAAGAAATACGTACAATGATGGTATTTTAAGAGGTAGACATGATAGCAAAAATGCGTTTAGTAAACTTAACAGCCGATAAAGAAAAAGTAGACGAAGTTTTATCAAAGTTTGTCGATTTTTCTGGTTTCCATCCGGTAGATCACCAAAAAATACTGTCTACAGTACATGGTTCGTCTACATTTGAAAATGTAAACCCGGCTACAGAACTATTAGAAGAGATTCGTGAAATTGAAGAATCTTTAAATCTAACTTTATTACCTGTGAAGGTAAAAACAATTACACATAACTTAGATGAAATGCATCAATATATTGCAAACTCCCATAAGGAATTTAAAGTAGAATTTGATGATATTAAAGCACTTGAACAAGAAAACTCTAATATCTTGATTGCTTTAAAACAACTAGAAAATTTAAATCAACTGGATTTATCATTTGATGATTTATTCCAAACTAAGTTTTTAAGTGTAAGAATTGGTAAATTACCATTTGATAGTATCGAAAGAATTAATTATTACAGACATAAACCGTTTATCTTTATTCCTTTTTCTGAAGATAAAGATACTAAAGAACAATGGTGTTTATATGTTACAAGTAATGAGTTTAAACGAGAAATTGATAACTTATTTACATCCATGTACTTTGAACGTGTTTATATTCCAGAGTTTGTTCACGGAACACCTGAAAATGCTAAAGAAGCTTTAAGAGAAGTAATTGTTAAAAATGAAAAAGAAATTGATGAATTTAGAACAATACTCATTAACTTAGGATTGAAGTACCAAGAAAAATTAGGGGTTATAAAAAGTACCTTAGAGTTTATAGACTTGATGTATAAAGCTAAAAGACATGTTGTTTTATTAGGGGATAGAATGTCACTTTCAGGTTTTATTGAAGCAAACAAAGTTGAAGAGTTTAAAAACATATTTAAAGATATGGAAAGTGTTCAAATTGATGATAATGATGCATTAAGTGATAAGCGATTTAATCCGCCTACTAAGTTACGTAACAACTGGTTTAGTAAGCCATTTGAAATGTATGTTGAAATGTATGGTATTCCCACATATGGTGGTATTGATCCAACAAGTCTAATGGCAATTACCTATACTTTATTATTTGGTATTATGTTTGGAGATTTAGGACAAGGACTTGCATTATCATTAATCGGATTTTTATTAGGTAAGTTTAAAAATTGGAGTTTAGGTCCAATTATTACAAGAATTGGTTTAAGTGGAGCTTTCTTTGGTATCTTATATGGGGAATTCTTTGGTAATCAATCATTCTTGATGCCGCTTTATGATAAATTAGGGATATCCTTCTTACCATTTCATGCCATGTCGGGTGGTAATACTATGACATTGGTATTAATGTCTGTAGGATTAGGGGCTCTCCTACTTATCATGTCAATTGGCGTTGGTACTTATTATAAGTTCAAGGCAAAAGATTATGCACAAGCAATTTGTTCGCCAAATGGTGTATCTGGATTTCTATTTTATGGATACATATTATTTGGAATCGTTGGCACAATGTTATTACAAATTAAAGGACTATTTTCAATTGTTCCAGTAATTTTACTTATTGTCATACCAATCATATTAATATTCTTACAAGAACCAATACACCGTAAATTTCATGGAGAAAAAATGTTTCCTGATGGTATTGGTGGGTTCTTAACTGAAGGTATATTTGAACTATTTGAAATCATTTTAAGTTATGTTACTAATACATTATCATTCTTACGTGTTGCCGGATTCGTTTTAGTTCACGCAGGATTAATGATGGTTGTAAATACCTTAGCAAATGACGGTCAAAATATAGTTGCACTGGCATTAGGAAATTTATTTGTTATGGGTCTTGAAGGCTTACTAGTAAGTATTCAAGTATTAAGATTAGAGTTTTACGAAATGTTTTCACGTTACTATGATGGTGACGGAATTGTATTTAATCCAATATCTTAGGAGGAAAAATAAATGGAATGGATTTTATTAGGAATTATTGTTTTAGGAATTATCTTTATCGCATTACCTTTAATTAAAGTATTTAAAGGAAGTGTTTCAGCATTAAGTGCTAAAAAAAGAATTATTTTACACATCGGATTATTTGCAACCTTTTTCTTTGCTGTAGCAATTGTTGCACCTTTTGCATTTGCAGCTAACCTAGCAGATCCAGGTGTTGCTGATTCAGGATTCTTTTATCAAGCAGCTGCATTTGGTTATCTAGGAGCAGCAATCTCAACTGGAGCATCCGCTTTAGGTGCAGGTATAGCCGTTGCAGCAGCAGCACCAGCAGCGATTGGTGCAATTTCAGAAAACCCAAAGAACTTAGGGAAATCATTAATTTTCGTTGCTTTAGGTGAAGGGGTTGCAATTTATGGTATGTTGGTATCTATTTTAATTTTAAATACGATTCCATCAATCGCGTAAATAGATTAGAGGTTTTAAAAAATGAGGTTTTATCTTTTAAGTGATAATGTTGATACGCTTGTAGGCATGCGTCTTGTAGGTATTGAAGGTGTAATCATACATAAAAAAGAAGACTTAGTTGCAAAGTTAAAAGAAATTATTGAAGATGATACAATCGCAATCGTTTTAATGACGACTAAAGTTATTTTACTGGCACCAGAATTAATTTCTGAATTAAAACTTAGAAATCAAAACCCATTATTTGTAGAAATTCCAGATAGACATGGCGATACCAATATGGGTGAATCCATAGATAGTTATGTATCCAAAGCAATTGGTGTCAAACTTATAAAGTAGGTGTATGATGAAATATAACAGTACAGATGATTTAGGTACTTATTTTAAAGTATCGATTGAAAAAGAATCTAAAAGTGAAATTGAATCGCTCACAAAAGAAATTGAAGGTTTAAAAGCTGAGGCGAGAAATCAATTTATTAAAGAACTTGAAGAAGAAAAATTAACTATCCTTGCATCACGTGCAAGAGATATATATAAAGAATATCAAGAAGACTTATCTGTTAAGCAGCGTACACTTGATCTTTTAGTCATGGATAAAAGAATGCATTTAATAGATGAATTGTTTATTGAATTAGAAAATAAGATTAAGGTATTTAAAGAAACACCTCAATCTAAAAAATGGTTCAATAAAAAGTTAAATCAATATGATATAAAATTATTTGATACCATCGAATTAAATGAAAAAGATAAAGATTTGGCACCTAAAGGTTTAAATGTAAAGATTAATAATAATATTCGTGCAGGTTTTGTTTTATATAATGAAAAATTAAACCGTGTAGTTTCTGAAACAATTTCAACAAACTTAAAAGAAGCACGCCAATATTTTTATGAAACAGCCAAATGGTTTAGTGAGTAAATATGATGAAAAATACTATATATGCAATTAATGGTCCAGTTGTAAAACTAAATGCCACAGATACATTTAAAATGTTAGAAATGGTTTATGTTGGACCCAATAAATTAATCGGTGAAGTCATATCCATATCAGATAAAGAAACAATTATTCAAGTTTATGAAACAACTCAAGGCCTAAAAGTTGGTGATGAAGTCTATTCAACAGGTGAACTTGTATCTATTATGTTAGGACCTGGTTTAATGGGTAATATTTATGATGGTGTTTTAAGACCACTTCAAACGATTGAAAAAAATGATGGTCATTATATTAAAGCAGGATCAAGTTTACCTAGTCTTGATTTAGATAAAACCTATGAAATTGAAGTTACAGCCCAAGAAGGTACTTTTTTAAGTGCTGGTATGAGTTATGGTAAATTAAAAGAAACAAAATCAATCACTCACCGTTTAATGATTCCTCCAATGTATGAAGGTATCGTAAAAAAAATAAAACCATCAGGTATTTATAAGGTGAGGGATTCAATTATTACACTAGAAACTAAAACAGGAGATATTGACTTAAATCTGTATCATATTTGGCCAATTAAAAAGCCAAGACCAGTTTTAGAAAGACTTGAATTAAACACACCTTTAATTACCGGACAACGTGTTATCGACACATTTTTTCCGATTGCTAAAGGTGGTACTGCAGCAATCCCAGGTGGTTTTGGTACAGGCAAAACAATGTTACAACACCAATTAGCTAAATGGTCAGATGCAGATATTATTGTTTATATTGGTTGTGGGGAACGTGGTAATGAAATGACTCAAGTATTAGATGAATTCACTAAACTTGTAGACCCAAGAACAAATGAAACATTAATGGACAGAACAATTTTAATCGCAAACACATCCAATATGCCGGTTGCAGCTCGTGAGGCAAGTATTTATACAGGCTTAACAGTTGCTGAATACTATAGAGATATGGGTTATCATGTTGCGATTATGGCGGATTCTACATCACGTTGGGCAGAAGCTTTAAGAGAAATTTCTGCACGTTTAGAAGAAATTCCTGCTGAAGAAGGCTATCCATCTTATCTTCCAAGTAGAATTTCTAAGTTCTATGAACGTGCTGGAATGATGGTAAACCAAAATAGATCTGTAGGTTCTGTTTCTATTATTGGTGCTGTATCTCCACAAGGTGCAGACTTTAGTGAGCCAGTAACTCAAAATACAAAACGTTTTGTTAGAGCATTTTGGGCACTAGATAAAAATCTTGCTTATCAAAGACACTTTGCTGCAATCAATTGGAATTTAAGTTATTCAGAATATATTAATGAATTATCTAGTTGGTATGATAATACACTTGATCCTAAGTTTTTAAAGAACCGTTCAAGATTATTAACCATTTTAGCAGAAGAAAATAAATTGCTTGAAATAGCAAGTCTTATGGGTTCTGATGTATTACCAGATAATCAAAAATTAACAATTGAAATCGGTCGTGTTATCCGTACTGGTTTCCTCCAACAAAATGCATTTCATAAAGTGGATACATTTGTACCATTAAATAAACAATTAAAAATGATGGATGTCATATTATATTTATATGATGCATCATTAAAATTCATTGAAAAAGGAAAAGCTTTATCAATGATTATAAAAACTAAATTATTTGATGATGTTATTCAAATGAAATATGAAATCGATAATGAAAATTTAGAACCACTTGAATTATTAAAAATTAAGATACGTCAAACCATTGACCAAATTATTTAAAGAAAGGATCGATTAATATTATGAGTTTAGAATATATTGGCTTAAAAGGTATTAGAGGTCCAATCATCTTTTTAGAAGGTTCTGATGGTATCGGATATGAAGATGTCGTTGAAATACGCCTTGAAAATAATGAACTAAGACATGGCCGTGTTATTGAAATTACAGGAGATATTGTCGCAGTTGAAGTATTTGAAGGTACAGACGGCATGATGTTAAAAGATGTACACACTAAGTTTTTAGGACACCCATTAAAAATGGGTTTATCTAAAGAAGTATTAGGTCGTACATTTAATGGTGTAGGACATCCAATTGATGGACTTGGACCAATATTTTCAAATCAAAGACTGGATTTAAATGGCGAGGCAATTAACCCAGTATCAAGAAAATACCCTAAAAACTTCATTGAAACAGGAATTTCAGCAATTGATACTTTAACTACACTAATTCGTGGACAAAAACTACCTATATTTACATCAACAGGTTTGACACATAATGAACTTGCTGTTGAAATTGTAAAACATGCAAAAATTGCTGAGAAAGAACATGAAAAGTTTTGTATCGTATTTGCTGCAATGGGTGTTAAACATGATGTGGCACAATACTTTAAATCACAATTTGAACAAGCGCATGTCATGGATAGAGTTTCAATGTTTATAAATACAGCATCAGAACCAATTGTGGAACGTATATTAGCACCACGTGCGGCACTGACAACTGCTGAATATTTAGCATTTTATGAAGATTATCATGTACTGGTTATCATGACTGATATGACAAGTTATTGTGAAGCATTAAGAGAGTTTTCATCCTCAAAAGGTGAAATACCTGGTAGAAAAGGATATCCTGGGTATATGTATTCTGATCTTTCAAGTTTATATGAAAGAGCAGGAATGATTGAAGGAAAAATTGGATCAGTTACACAAATTCCAATTTTAACCATGCCAAATAATGATATGACTCATCCTATACCAGACTTAACAGGATATATTACAGAAGGTCAAATTGTATTAGATCCAGAATTAAAACAAAGAAACATCTTTCCACCAATTAATGTATTACCATCCCTTTCAAGATTAATGAAGGATGGTATTGGTAAAGATTTTACCAGACATGATCATGGGATTGTATCCGATCAATTACTTGCAGCTTATGCAAAATATAAAGAAGTGACATCACTTAGTCAAGTAATCGGTGAAGATGAACTAAGTGATAATGATCAATCATTTCTATTATTTGGTAAACTTTTTGAACAACACTTTTTAAATCAAGGTGAAACATCAAGAAGATTAGGCGAATCTTTAGATTTAGGCTGGGATTTATTAAGCATACTACCACCTGAACAATTAACAAGACTTAGCAAAGAACAAATAAGTACCTATCTACATAAAGATAAAGCACTTTTACGTTTTAATTTATTAGAAAATAATCAAATTGAAAGAATTTTAGGAAAGAACTGATAAATAATGAATAATGTAATTCCTACAAAGGGCAATTTAATAAACTTAAAGGCCAAACAAACCTTAGCATCCAATGGTGAGGTTTTATTAGATAGGAAAAAAAATATATTTATTCAAGAAGTATTAACATTGGTACAAGATATATCAGATATTCGTATTAAAATTCAAAATACATATAAAAAAGCATATCAAGCACTACAAGATGCAAATATTACTTTAGGTATAGTTAGTGAGATTGCAAAAGCAATCCCAATAGACCAAAACTTAAGTATATCTTATCGATCTTTAATGGGTGTTGATTTGCCTGTAATCACATATGAAAGACCATCTATTCGTCTATCTTATGGACTACGTTCAACAAACTCAAAGTTTGACTATGCCTATAAAACATTTCAAGAAGCAAGAGACTTAACAGTTGAACTTGTTAGATTAGAATCCTCACTTTACCGCTTATCTAATGCCATTAGACAAACTAAAAAAAGACATAATGCACTTAAAAATGTTGTATTACCTAAATTAGCTAATGATATTAAATGGATACACGATAGATTAGAAGCAGAAGACCAAGAAGAGTTTATTCGTTTAAAGACAATTAAGAATAAAAAGATAAAAGGAATGTAAAATGACAGATAAAAAACAAATAATTAAAATAATTAAAAATGTTTTATATTATGGACTTATTATATTTTTATTATTTGTTATATCAATTTCTTTATTTATTCCAAATGGGCTTGTTAAAATATTAGGTGTTGGTTGGTATAGGGTTGTATCAGATTCAATGGAACCAACTATTATGACAGGAGATTTTATTGTTGTAGTAAATGATACGGATGTAAATAATTTTAAAGATGGTGACATAATTATTTTTGAAACATACTTTTATAATGATAAAATTGGTGCTTATATAAAAGATGCAGTAACACATCATTTTTATAAACTAGATGAAGATGGATATATCATTACATATCCACACTCACAATATAATAAAGATCCAGAATTAAGAATTACTGATCAGTGGAGAAAATCAGCAACTGAAATACATAAAGTCACTAAAGATGACCTCATAGGTCGTCATAAATTAACCATTCCAATGGCTACTTTCAAAGCATTTATTACATCTCCTTACGGTATTGGAGTAATTATTATTAATATAGGTCTAATTACAGGATTAGTAATCATATATAAAAATGATAAAAAGAAACTAGAGGAAAAAAATAAAGATGTGGACAACTTGGATCAGTAAAGAAAGTAAAAAACCTTATTTTAAAAACTTAATGGACACACTTGAAAATGAAATTCAAACTAAAACCATTTATCCTAAAAAAGATAACTGGTTTTTTGCTTTTGAAGTATTTACTACTAATGAATTAAAAGTAGTGATTTTAGGTCAAGATCCATATCATAGTCCAAATCAAGCACATGGTTTAAGCTTTTCAACATTAAATGAAAAATTACCACCAAGCTTAAAAAATATATTTAAAGAACTTTATAATGACTTAAATATATCTAATTCAAATCAAGGCGATTTAACTTCTTGGGCAAAACAAGGTGTTTTATTACTTAATACAATCTTAACAGTTGAACAAGGTAAACCTCTATCCCATAAAAATTTAGGATGGGAAATATTTACCCTAGAAATCATAAAACAAATAAATTTACTTAATCAACCCATCGTCTTTATTTTATGGGGAAATCAAGCAAGATCTTATAAAAAATATTTAAATAATCCAAAACATTTATATATTGAAAGTGCTCATCCATCTCCTTTATCAGCATATAATGGTTTTTTTGGTTCGAAACCATTTTCGAAAACTAACGACTTTTTAAAAAATCAAGGAGTTAAACCTATTGATTGGAAATTATAATAAGGTATAATGAATTAAACCATATAGATGGGAAATATGCGTCAAGTGTCAAGATTCTTGTGGATAGGTCTTGAACGAACATAATTAATTATGGCGGTGTATTTCTCATAGATCCCACATTTTTTAGTGGATCTCTAAAATTAGGAGGTCTTTTTTCATGGTAAAAAAAGAAATAAGAAAATTAACACTCGCAGCAACACTCACCGCATTTTCTATTGTTTTAGATATTTTATTTAAAACAATTGTTCCCTCAAATCTATCCTTTGGATTTCCATTTTATGCAATTCCCTTAGTTATTGGTTCGATTGTATTAGGACCAATTTATGGTGGAGTTATGGGATTTTTATCAGATGCCATCGGTTTTTTTGCTGCCCCGAAAGGTGATTACAATTTTATATTTGCATTACAAGCAATTAGTTGGGGTATTGTCCCATTTTTAATTGCAAGAAGAAACTCAAAAATTTGGCGTGTTTCTTTAGCTATTTTAGTAACGCATATAATCGCATCTACATTATCCACATTTGCCGATTTTATGTTCCAATACTTAACTCTAGGTAAAGATTATGAACAAGCACTTATGATTGCAGGTTTAAATGTACCTTTAAGACTTATGATGATGCCTGTAAATATTGTTATCATATCATTTATAACTTATCAGGTGAATATGAGATTAGAGCCATTATATGTTGAATTTTTTCATGAAGCACGCGCATAAAAAAAATCCCAATCGGGATTTTTTATTTATCAAGAATTTTCTGAGTCAAAATAAGGTGCTGCAACAGATGCTAAGAATGCGCCAATCATAGGTCCTATTATAAATATCCATAATTCATTTAAGGCTTTACCACCTTGGAATAATGCCGGGAATATAGAACGTGCTGGATTTATACTTGCATTGGTTAAGTTTCCGGTAAAATAGATTAATGCTGTTAAGGTTAATCCTATAATTAAACCACTAACCATATGAAGAGTTTTTTCTTTGGTAACTCGTAAAATTACAAATACAAAGATAAATGTAGCAATTACCTCAACAAGTAATGCAAGTAATAATACTAATAAATCGGTTTGAACTCCAAAGTCTGTTAATACTTGATTAGCTGCTAAATTATCAAGACTACCAATAAATGGAACTAAACATAAAACTGCAAATAAAGAACCAAGTAGTTGTGCTATAATATATAGTCCGAAGTCTTTCCAACTTAGGCGTTTAGTTAGTGCCATACCAAATGTAACAGCTGGGTTAAAATGCCCACCAGAACTATTACCTAAAGTGTAAATCATTGCCATTAAAATTAATCCAAAGGCAAGACCAATACTAGATAATTCTAAATTTAAAACTGCAGCAGTTAAACCTACGAGGACCAAAGAAAAAGTACCAATAAATTCTGCAATATATGCTTTCATATTCATGTATTATCAATCTCCTTTAAGTATAATTATATAACAAACAATTAAAAACCATACTATTTTCTCTTAAGTTAAATAATGGTATAATCAAAGTGGTGAAAATATGATAAAAATAATAGGTGCTGGATTTGCAGGCAGCGAAGCTGCTTATTATCTAGCCAACAAAGGTATTAAAGTAAAACTATATGAAATGAGACCCGTTAAACAAACCCCTGCACACGTTACATCTGATTTTGCAGAACTTGTTTGTTCAAACTCATTTCGTTCAAATGATCCATTAAATGCAGTGGGTCTTTTAAAAGAGGAAATGCGAAAATTTAACTCGCTTGTTTTAGATACAGCAGAAATCTATAAAGTTCCTGCAGGTTCAAGTTTAGCTGTTGACAGAATTCTTTTTGCAAAACATGTGACTCAAGTGATTAAAAACCATCCGAATATTGAGGTTATTAATGAAGAGGTAACAACACTTAATAAAGATGAATTTACAATCATTGCTGCAGGACCTTTAGCAAGTGATAAACTTTCATTAGAAATTAAAGAACATCTACAAGAAGAAAGCCTAAACTTTTTTGATGCAGTAGCTCCAATTATAGATGCTAAATCTATTAATATGGATATTGCATATTTGAAATCAAGATATGATAAAGATGTTGCTGCCTATATTAATTGTCCAATGAATAAAGAAGAATATGAAGCTTTTTATCATGCACTAATTACTGCAGATAGAGTTGTACCAAAAGATTTTGAAAATAATGTTTTTGAAGGATGTATGCCGGTTGAAGATATGGCAACTAGAGGTATTCAAACATTACTTTATGGACCGTTAAAGCCAGTTGGTTTAAGAAAACCAAATGGTGAAAAACCTTATGCAGTCGTACAACTTAGACAAGATGACTTAAATAAGACAATGTATAATATGGTTGGTTTTCAAACCCATTTAAAATGGGGTGAACAAAAACGTATTATTCAAATGATACCTGGTCTTGAAAATGCAGAAATATTAAGATATGGAGTCATCCATAAAAATACTTATTTAGAGTCTCCTAAACATCTTAACAATGCATTCCAAGTAAAAAACAATCCTAAATGGTTTTTTGCTGGACAAATTAGTGGTGTAGAAGGTTATGTAGAATCTGCAGCCTCAGGTTTAAATGCTGCAATTAATCTTTATAACTATATAAAAACAGGGAAAATTAACCCACTACCTAAAGATACAATGATGGGTGCAATGGCACGTTATATATCAAGTTACCATAATACATTTGTACCTATGAATGCTAATTTTGGTTTACTTGATGAGGTGATTGCTAAAAAGTTTGAACGTAAACAAATGTATTATGAGCGTGCAATGAAAGCCTTAAATGAATATATGAGTGAGGCTGTTTAATATGGATATACTTCGTAATTATGAAGATTACTTATTGATTGAAAAAAACTATAGTGAACATACAATAAAAAACTATATAATTGACATTAAAGGGTTTGAATCTTTTTTAATTAACGAAGGATTTGCAGATAGTTTACTTGGTGCAACAAGAATACGTCTAGCAAGAAACTATCTATCTTATTTAGACAACAATAATTTTAGTAAAAAATCAATTTCAAGAAAAATATCTAGTTTAAAAAACTTCTATAATTATCTTCAAAAAAATAATTATATTGAAGTAAATATATTTTCTGATATTAAAGCACCTAAAGTACCTAAGAATCTTCCTCATATTATTGATGAGGAAGCTATCAAATATTTATTTGATTCACTAGATACTTCAACACCTTTAGGTTATAGAAACCTAGTGATATTAGATTTATTATATAGTTGTGGCTTACGTGCAAGTGAACTTATAGAATTAACTGTTGGTGATATATATTTATCAAGTGCTCAAATACTTATTCATGGTAAAGGTGGCAAAGATAGATATGTTATCCTCCACCAAAAACTAATAGAAGAACTTAAACATTACTTATCTTTTATAAGGGTTGCATTAATTAGTAAAGGTGATCTAACAAATGAAAAAAGATTATTTATTAATTATAAGGGAGGTCCACTAACCACTAGAGGACTTCGAACAATCCTTGATCAATTAATTAAAAAAAGTGGTGAAACATATAATCTACATCCACATATGCTTAGACATGCATTTGCAACCTCAATGCTTAATCATGGTGCAGATTTAAGAATTGTCCAAGAACTATTAGGACACAAAAATTTAAAATCAACTCAAATATATACACACGTTTCCAAAGAAAAAATGAAGGAAGTATATAACCAAACACACCCAAGGATGAATGTAAATGTTAAAAATAAGTGATACAATTATTGAACCAGGTACAGAAGAAAAAAAGGTAAATAAAACACGCACAACAGTTCGCGGTATTATTTATAAAAACAACAAACTTTTAATGGTTTATGCAAAAAAATTTAATGATTACACATTTCCGGGTGGTGGCAAGAAAAAAGATGAAGATATGATAGAGGCACTTCAAAGAGAATTAAAAGAAGAACTTGGTGCTAAAGAAATACTTAATATAAAACCCTTTGGTTATATAGAAGAAAAAAGATATGGCATATCTGGTTCTGACTCGGTATATCTTCAAACATCATATTACTTCACCTTAGATATTAATGGCAAAGGTGAACAAATACTTGAAGCTCGTGAAATTGAACATGGTGTGGACCCTCAATGGATTGATATAGATGAGGCTATTAAAGCAAATGAGCTGGCAATAAGTAAATTAAATAAACATAAAGGTATGATGACTGTTTTACCTAGAGAAGTTACAGTATTAAAATACTTAAAAAAACAATTAATAAAAGAGGGAATAGATGAGGAAGTTTGAAATAGTAACAAGTTTTATGGATAAATTTATTAATTTACCAAAACGAGCAACCAAATATAGTGCAGGCTATGATATTGAAAGTGCAATTGAAATAAGTATTAACCCTGGAGAAATTAAAAAAATTGATACAGGTATTAAAGTTTTTATGGATAAAGATGAGGTTTTAATGATTTATCCAAGATCATCCTTAGGAATCAAAAAAGGACTGATTACATCTAATGCAGTTGGTATTATTGATAGAGACTACTACAATAATCCAGACAATGAAGGACATATCATGATTCCTTTATATAATTTTAGTAAAGAAATCGTACACATTAAAAAAGGTGAAAGAATTGCTCAAGGTATTTTTCAAAAATACTTAATTACTGAAGATGACGATGCCAATAGCGAACGCATCGGTGGATTTGGGAGCTCAGGAAAATAAAAAATGAAAAAAATATTAATTTTACCACTACTAGTATTAAGTTTATTTTTAGTTGCATGTCAAGAAGATTTAACTAAAAATATAGAAGTTACATATATATCAGGTACAGATGTATTATTTACAGATACAGTCGAATCAAATAATTTATTTTTACCAAGTCAAAAACCAACAAAAGCAAATTATGAATTTGGTGGTTGGTATTTAGATCAAGACTTTTTATATCCGGCACCATTTGGTTCTGGAGTAAATGAAAATATAACACTTTATGCAAAATGGAATTTAATAGATGATACGGCACCATTTGATATGATTACATGGTTAACAAATAATAAAGAAGCTGTTTTAGATATATTAGCACTTGAAAATGCAGGTTATACTACTGAACAAATACTAGAACTTGTTGATATCGCACAAAAAAAATTAATAGAAAAAGCGCACCAAAGTGTCGTTAAAATAGATATTACAGGTGGTGCGAATGTTGATTCTGGTGGTTCTGGGGTGATTTATCAAAAGTTAGGAAATACATACTATGTCATCACTAATGAACACGTTACATCAGGTACACAATCTAGTGACTTTGAAATCACAGTATTTACTAAAACAGGAACTAAATCATATACATCAGTCACAAAGGTTTCAGAAACATATGCAAAAGATTTAGCAATATTAAAGTTTACTACAACCGATCAATTAGAAGTTATGCCACTAGCAAATGATGATGTAATTAAAAACGGTGGTATTGTATTTGCTTTAGGTTCACCGGTTTGGTTTGATGATATTGTGACTCAAGGTGTTATATCATACAATAAATTAAATGACGATGACGGTGAAGGATTTAATGCCGATGTCATTATGCACTCAGCACCAATGAATCCTGGTAACTCTGGTGGTGCCTTAATTAATGTTTATGGACAACTTGTTGGTATAAATGCATATAGTTATCCAACATATGACACAGAAAATGATTTACAAATGTATAACTTTGCAATCCACATTTCTGAGGTTAAAGCATACATTCAAGGCAAATCATAATCAATTTTTTTAATCATTATGTTATTTCAAACAAAAACATTCAAAAATTAATAAATAAGCGTTGCAAAACCTATATCTTTATGGTATATTAAAAAGGCTGTTAAATACACATGTAACATGTTCCTTTAGTCAGGTGCTATAGACAAATAGTGGCTAAAGTAAAAAGTGTTGCAGAGGAAAATAACTAAAAATCGAAAGGAAGTATATTAAATGGCAGTAGTATCAATGAAACAACTCCTAGAATCTGGCGTACATTTTGGACACCAAACTAGAAGATGGAACCCTAAAATGGCTCCATACATCTTTACATCACGTAAAGATATCCACATTATCGACTTAAAGCGTACAGCGCTTGAAATCGAAAAAGCATATTCAGCTTTATTTGACATCGTTAAAGAAGGCGGAAATGTATTATTTGTAGGAACAAAGAAACAAGCATCAGAAGCAGTTAAAGAAGAAGCTATCCGTTCAGGTCAATTCTATGTTGATCACAGATGGTTAGGTGGAACATTAACAAACTTCAAAACAATTAGAAAACGTATTAAATTATTACATGATTTATATGCTGATGAAGCAAATGGTACATGGGCTAAATTACCTAAGAAAGAAGTATTAGGTTTATCAAGACAACGTACTAAACTAGAAAGATTCTTAGGTGGTATTAAAGATATGCAACGTTTACCACAAGCAATCTTTGTAGTTGACCCAAGAACTGAAGAAATCGCAGTACTTGAAGCACGTAAATTAGGTATTCCTGTATTTGGTATTGTAGATACAAACTGTGACCCAGATTTAGTAGACTACATTATTCCAGCTAACGATGATGCAATCCGTGCTGTTAAATTATTAACATGGGTTATGGCAAATGCTGTAATCGAAGCTAACGGTGGCGTTGTTGAAAAATATGAAGATGAAGAAGTATCTTTTGAACAAGAAAAAGATAGTCGTCCAAATCAAAAACCAAGACAACCAAGACAAGATCAAAACAGACAACCAAGACAAGAATTTAAAAAAGAATTCAAAAAAGAAGCACCAGTCGTAAAAGAAGCACAAGAAGTTGCTCCAACAACTGAAGAAGTATCAACTGAAGATTTATCCACTTTGAAAGTTCAAGATTTAAGAGATCTTGCTAAAGCAAAGGGAATTGAAAATTACTCTAAACTAAAAAAACAAGAATTAATCGACGCATTAAACGAGTAAAATTTACAAAGGGGATGAATTGTTCATCCCTTTATTTTATGAAAATAAGAACATAATATAGTATAATAAATATGAAAAATAGATTAAGGAGAAATTTATAATGGTTATCACAGCAGCTATGGTTAAAGAATTAAGACAAAAAACCGGTGCAGGTATGTTAGACTGCAAAAAAGCATTAGAAGAAACAAATGGTAATGTTGAAGAAGCAGCAACATTATTAAGAGAAAAAGGTATGGCTAAAGCAGCTAAAAAAGCTGATAGAATTGCTGCAGAAGGTTTAACTTCTGTTGTAGTTAATGGAAATGATGCAATCTTATTTGAATTAAACTCAGAAACAGACTTTGTTGCTAAAAACAAACAATTTACTGACCTGTTAAATTCATTAGGGCAATTATTCATCCATTCAAATGCGACTTCAGTAGAAGAAGCATTACTACTTACAAATGAAGAAGGTAAAACAGTAGATACAATCATCTTAGAAGCTACATCAACAATTGGTGAGAAAATCTCTTTAAGACGTTTAGTACGCGTAACCAAAGAAGATAGCCAAGGATTTGGTTCATACATCCATATGGGTGGAAAAATTTCAGTACTTACAGTACTAGAAACTCCAAACGAAGAATTAGCTAAAGACTTAGCAATGCACATCACAGTATTTAACCCACAATTCCTAAGCAGACAAGATGTTGACCAAAAAACAATTGATATTGAAACTAAAATTATTTCTGAACAAATGGCAAATGACGAATCACTTCAAGGTAAACCAGAAAAGATTTTATCAGGTATCCTACAAGGTAAATTAAGTAAAGTATTACAAGAAATCGTATTATTAGATCAAGGTTTTGTTAAAGACCCATCTGTTAAAGTAAGTAATCATTTAAAATCCAATAACAACAATATCTTAAGCTATGTTAGATTAGAAGTTGGAGAAGGTATCGAAAAACGTGTTGAAGACTTCGCAGCCGAAGTTATGGCACAAATTAAATAATTAATTACTTAAGAACAAGGGGTGGTTATAATGTATAAACGTGTAATTCTAAAACTTTCAGGTGAAGCATTAAAAGGTGATGGACAATATGGTATTGATCCAAAAACCGTTAAAAAGATTGCTCTTGAAGTGAAAAAAGTAAAAGAAGCTGGCATTGAAGTTGCTATAGTTGTCGGTGCTGGTAATTTATGGCGTGGTAAAACTGGTGAAGAACTTGGTATGGACCGTGCACAAGCAGACTATATGGGAATGCTTGGAACAATCATGAACAGTTTATCTTTGCAAGATGCTTTAGAAGCTATTGGTGTACCTACACGTGTAATGACTGCCCTACAAATATCTGCAGTTGCAGAACCCTATATTCGTAGACGCGCATTAAGACACTTTGAAAAGGGGCGCGTCGTCGTATTAGCAGGTGGTACCGGATCACCATATTTCTCAACAGATACAACAGCAGCATTACGTGCAGCTGAACTGAATGCAGATGTTATTTTAATGGCTAAAAATGGTGTAGATGGTGTTTATGATAAAGACCCTAATAAACATTTAGATGCTGTTAAATTAAATCTCGTATCACATCAAGAAGTTTTAGAAAAAAATCTACAAATCATGGATTCAACAGCAGCTAGTTTATGTAAAGACAATCATATAGAAATATTAGTTTTTGATATGAATGTAAAAGATAATATTCTTAAAGCTGCAAAAGGAGATTCCATCGGTACAATTGTAAAGAATGGAGTAAACCAATGAATGAACAAGCAGATATGATTTTATTAGAAACTGAAGAAAAAATGGAAAAAAGCATTCACGCACTTGAGCGAGAATACGCATCTGTTCGTACAGGCCGTGCAAACCCAAATATGCTAGATCGTATTATGGTTTCATATTACGGTGTAGATACACCACTTAAACAAGTGGCGTCTATCTCAGTTCCGGAAGCGCAACAACTTTATATTAAACCATTTGATAAATCAGTTTTAAAAGATATCGAATATGCAATTAACACATCCAACCTAGAATTACCTCCAAGAAATGATGGTACAGGAATCAGGTTATTGTTACCACCATTAACTGGCGAAAGACGTCGTCAACTTGTAAAAGATGTAGAGAAAATGGCTGAAGCAGGTAAAGTAGCAATTCGCCATATCAGACGTGAAGGCAATGAACATTTAAAGAAATTAGATTTAACCGAAGATGATGAAAAAGGTTATTTAGAAGATGTTCAAAAATTAACAGATGACTATGTAGCTAGAGTAGACAAGCTAACTAAGGAAAAATCCGACGAATTATTAGATGTTTAATCATTTACCACCAATTCATTTGTAATTGGTGGTTTTTATTTGGTATAATAAAGAAAAAAGGAGAATTTTTATGAAAGCATTTGATCAATTATCAAAAGTTGTCAAATTAGTTTTACAGTTTTTCTTTGGATGGCTTATCTCTGGACTTTATAGAATCATCAAAGGGGTCAAAGAAAGCAATGTGGTTACAATTGTTGTTGGTGTCTTAGCACTTTTCACAGGTATTGGGAACTTTATTTTCTGGGTTGTTGATTTCGTTACAATTTTATTAGATAATAAAATTAGAGTTCTTGCATAAAAAATTATTAAAATAAGCTGCCAGTTTAAATCTGGCAGTTTTATTTTTAATGATAATTAGATATAATAGAATTAATCAAAAAAGGAGATAATTACCATGAAATTTATAGAATGGATGGATAATCTATCATTTACAGGTAAGATTATTATGTCATTACCACTTCTTGATTTATCTTGGGGGATTTATAGAATAATAAAGGGTGCTGAATATAAAAACTCAACTCTATTGGTTATCGGTATTCTATGGATCGTTCTAGGTTGGAATATCTTGTGGATTATTGACTTAGTAACGACACTTATACAAGGTAAACCAGTCTTAACTGATTTACTTTAAAACAAAATGGCATACCATGGTATGCCATTTTTGTTTATGGTATAATGTTAATAATTATTTATGATTAACCTTAACAATATCAATACATAAAAAGAAAGGACTTATTTAAATTTAAATAATTTAAATAAAGTGAATTTGATATGAAAATTGAAGGATTTAAGTTTCATGGCACGAATAAAGCATTTTATGCACACTATAAAAATGGGGCTTGGGATGAAGGTAAACTAGATACATCTATTAATTTTGAAATTTCATCTTTAGCGGTTGCAATACAATATGGACAATCAGTATTTGAAGGATTAAAAGCTTATAGAGCAAAAGATGGTCGAACATTACTTTTCAGACCTGAGGCAAATGCTAAAAGACTACAAGGTAGTTGTGAAAGATTAATGATACCGCCTGTTCCAATGGAATTATTTATAAAAGCAGTTAAATTAGTTGTAAAAGAAAATAAAGATTTGGTACCAAGTTATGAATCAAAAGGTTCTTTATATATTAGACCGTTTGTAATTGGTACAGAAACTGTTATGGGTGTACGGTCAGCTAATGAGTTTTTATTTGGTGTTGTTGCAACACCTGTGGGTAGTTATTTTAAAGATGGATTTAACTCTATTCGTTTAACAACAACACCATATGATAGGGCTGCACCAAATGGATTAGGTCATATTAAGTCAGGAGCTAACTATGCTGCAAGTTTATACCCTAAATATTTAGCACAGCAACAAGGATTTGATGATTGTCTATATTTAGATCCTAAAACACACACTAAAATAGATGAAACTGGTGCAACAAATATCATCGGCATCAAAGGAAACCAGTTTATTACACCACAATCCAGATCAATACTACCAAGTATTACAAATAACTCACTTCAAATGATTGCAGATAAGTTATTAGGTATGGAAGTTATACGACGTGAAATACCTTTAAATGAAATATCTTCCTTTGATGAATTAGGGGCATGTGGCACAGCTGCTGTAATTACTCCAATTGAAAGTGTACAAGATGAAAATAAAGTTTATAAATTAAAATCTAACAAAGTTTTACACAAATTACATGATTTACTTCAAAGTATCCAGTTTGGTGATATTAATGAAGATTTTGGATGGGTAATTGAGGTTTAGTTTGTTATAATTGATTTAGTTAGGAAGGACTTATTTCTATATGAATAATAATAAATTACCCAATCATGTAGCAATCATTTTAGATGGAAATGGTCGTTGGGCAAAAAAATATAAATTACCTCGTTCTGCTGGTCATTACAGAGGTGGTATGAATTTAGCAAAAATAGCTGAGCATGCCAATAAAATAGGAATTAAAGAATTAAGTGTGTACGCTTTTTCAACTGAAAATTGGGTTAGACCCCAAGAAGAAGTTGATTATTTAATGACTAAACCTATTGAAATAGTAAATGAAAATTTAGACCGTATAATAAATGCCAATATTAAATTAGTATTTAAAGGTAGAAAAGACAGACTAAAAAAAGATATATTGGATTTAATGGATAAGTTAGAAAATGATACAAGAAACTTTAGTGGAATGATACTAAATGTTTGTATAGACTATGGTAGTTATGATGAGATTCTTACTGCTATTGGAAAAATGAAAGAAAATACATTAGAAGCATTCAATGAAAATCTAATGGTTAAAAATCCTGTGGATTTTTTAATACGTACAGGTGGAGAAATTAGATTATCAAATTTTTTATTATGGCAGATAGCTTATGCTGAACTATATTTTACAAAAAGGTATTGGCCAAGCTTTCGACCAAAAGATTTTGATAAAGCATTAAAGGAGTTTTCAAAACGTCAACGCCGTTTTGGGGGAATAAAATCATGAGAAAACGAATAATTACTGCACTTGTACTTGCAATTATCTTAATACCTGTAACAGTTTTAAATTTTCCATTTTGGGTATTTAATATCTTTCAATTATTTATGATGGCTTTTGTGGTTATTGCATCATTAGAAATGATACGTATGTATGAAAAAGAAAAGCCAATTAAACCAATAGTTCAAATAGTTATTATTGTACTTGCATTATTAACTTATATGAATATGGGTGGAATGATTGCACCTTTAGAACCCAATGTTTTTCCTGGTTTAATTTTAATTACTATAAATTTAAATCCAGTTATAATCATATCGATTACGACGATATTATTACTAAGTTTCTTAGTCTTTATAGATGATTTCACAGGAACTGATTTAGGAAAAGCATTTACGATTATTAATTATGTTGGTTTAGGAGCTGCTGCTATAACAATTCTACGATATTTAGGTGTTAGATTTATTGTATATGTGGCACTAATTTCTATGACAACAGATATTTTTGCATTCTTTTTTGGAATCGCCTTCGGGAAACATAAAATGGCACCAAGAATCTCACCTAAGAAATCATGGGAAGGTGCGATTGCTGGTACAATATTTGGAACATTAGTTGCATCATTATTTGCAATATTTTATGGACAAATTTTCACACCTGAAGGAATTTTTGGTGGTATGTTTAATCCAGACGGATATATGACAATATTTGATAACTTTACAAGTATTGGTAATGAAAAACTATTGATACAAGCCTTAATTATCGTACCAATTACATTATTAGGATCAATTGCTGCGCAAATTGGTGATTTAGTTGCATCTAAACTAAAAAGAAACTATGATATAAAAGACTTCGGAACTATTTTTCCTGGTCATGGTGGTGTTTTAGATAGATTTGATTCAATATTATTTTTAGGAATATTATTCTTAAGTATATTCATTGTTATTAAACAATTCTATCCACTATAAATTTTTTTTAAACTTAAAAATTAAAGGAGCACAGATGTGGAAGTTTTTGAACTTATATTTAACTTAATCATATTTTTATTAGTTTTAACAGCGATCATATCAATACATGAACTAGGACATTTTATATTTGCTAAAAGAGCAGGTATACTTATCCATGAGTTTTCAATTGGTATGGGGCCAGCAATTGCAATGAAACAAAAAGGTGATACAAAATACGCTATACGTGCAATACCACTGGGTGGTTATGTGGCAATGAGTGGCGAAAATGGTGATAATGCACTTATTTCAAAAGGCTCAGTTATTGGACTTTGTCTAAATGAAATTGGATTAGTAACAGAAATTCTTTTAGATAAAACATGCAAACAACCACTTATTTATGGTGAGGTTGTAGACTTTGATTTATTTGGTAAAAATTTAAGTGAACTTTATATAGAACTTAAAACAGAAGATGGATCAATATCAAGATATCAAGTTACACGTGATGCTAAATATATCTATCAAAAAACAAAAGATTTACAAATTACTCCAGAAGAATCATCCTTTGCATCAAAAACTATATGGCAAAGATTCTTAGTCTTGTTTATGGGACCAATGATGAATTTCTTATTAGCACTACTTATATTATTTATTGTTGCAATTATTCAAGGTAAGCCTTTAGAAAATAACGTTGTTGATATTTCTAGTAACCCTGGTTTAATTGCAGGTGATGTGATTACTGAAATTAATGGTATTGAAGTTTCTAATATTGATGAAATCAGAGCAGTTTCCAATAATTTAAATCAGCATATAGTTCCAGTTGTTGTTACAAGAAATGGTTCTCCAGAATCTATTAATTTATATGTAACTATTGTTTTACAAAACTTTGGACTTGTAAATGATTTAAATGATAACAATAAAGATTTAGCAATTATTGGTGGTCTTGGTGGTAAAGCAAAATCAGCAGGATTAGATATAGGTGATGAGATTACTCATATTAATGATGTTTCTGTATCTAACTGGTCAGATATAATTGAAATTGCTAGAAATTATAATAGTAATACTATAAAAGTGGATGTCCTCAGATCTGGGGAAGCTAGAAGCTATACTTATGAAGTACTAAGTGCTGAATCATTAAAATCACTAGGTTATGAAAGTGTATCTGTACGCTTTGGTTTCCAAACTGGATATGCATTTGATTTTATACATATGATCACATATCCATTCCAAAAATTTGGAAGTTCGGTTACAGAAATGATTGCTACATTAAGTTTACTATTTAATCCTAATAGTGGTGTTGGTGTATCTGATTTAGCAGGACCTGTTGGAATATTTAGTTTAGTTTCTAATGCAGCACAAGGTGGATTTATAAGTTTAATGATATTTGTTGCATTCTTATCAGTCAATATTGGACTGATGAATCTCTTACCAATACCAGCTCTTGATGGTGGTAGACTCATTTTCTTAGGCTATGAAGCAATTTCAAAGAAAAAAATTCCACCAAAGTTTGAATTGTATGTCAATAATGCATTCTTTATATTATTATTAATGCTCTTTGTATATGTAACTTGGAATGACATTTTAAGATTATTCACATAATTTGAAAATACAAAAAGGCCTACCTAGTGGGTCTTTTTTATATGTTTTAGTAGAATAATACGCCTTTTTAATATATATAAGAATTAGTTTTACTTTTTTATAAAAAAAACGATTTTAAAGGTTGACTTAATAGTTAAGTGTGTTAAAATAAGAAAGGTCTCAACTTTAGAAGGCGAAATCAAACTCTTATCTATAAGATAAATACTAAAATCAACAAAATGAAAAAAGATGTTGACAAGGTAAAATTATAATGATAGAATGATTAAGCGCTCAAATGAGAGACGCAAAAATTAAGTCTTTGAAAACTGAATGATGATGAACAAGAGAAAACAAAAATAAGAGCTAAAATCAAAACAAAACATAAAATTATATGGAGAGTTTGATCCTGGCTCAGGATGAACGCTGGCGGCGTGCCTAATACATGCAAGTCGAACGAAGCATCTTCGGATGCTTAGTGGCGAACGGGTGAGTAACACGTAGATAACCTACCCTAGACTCGAGGATAACTCCGGGAAACTGGAGCTAATACTGGATAGGATATAGAGATAATTTCTTTATATTTAAAGATTTATCGGTCTAGGAGGGGTCTGCGGCGCATTAGTTAGTTGGTGGG
>NZ_JAFR01000013.1 GCF_000526235.1 Acholeplasma granularum ATCC 19168
AATATAATAAGGCATGATTTTATATCATGCCTATGATGGAGCGATACTCAAGAGGCCGAAGAGGGCGCACTGCTAACGCGTTAGACGGTTAACCCCGTGCGAGGGTTCAAATCCCTCTCGCTCCGCCATTGGCCCGTTGGAGAAACGGTTAACTCGCATGCCTTTCACGCATGCATTCACGGGTTCGAATTCCGTACGGGTTACCAACAAGTAATCAATTAACCTACCATATTTTGTGGTAGGTTTTTTAGTCTTTGGTGAAAAAAATTAAAAGGGTTTATAAGATATTCAAAAAGTCCTCGAAACTGGAACTTATGTAATTGATTTCATGTGGTATGATAAGGAATCAAAATAAATTGAGATTTAGTGAAAATATTTTGTTATATAGAAAACGTAAATTCAGCATCTGTTTTAAGTTATCTCTTGTGCCTAATTTAGAGGCGTCAATTCAAATAGAAGAAATTTTACATACAATTCATTAAAGTATATTTTATATACTTGTTTAAACCATTACGCTTGATTTCATAAATGAGGCATGTTAAAATGCTTCTCGAATGTAAAAGTATCTTTTAAAAAACTTAGAGTTTATCCATTTTATTTAGATAACTATTTGTTAGAACTTCTACAAAAAAGAAGATAAAAAAGTCTGTTAAGGTCTTTTTATGAAGGGAACATCTCATGGATTACGTCATAAACATTGGTTTACTTATCATAGGATTCATATTTTTAGTTAAAGGTGCAGATTTCTTTGTTGCATCATCTTCATCCATTGCAAGAAAGTTTAGAGTATCACCTTTAGTGATTGGTTTAACATTAGTTGCTTTTGGTACGTCTCTACCGGAACTTGCAGTAAGTTTTATTGCATCACTCACTGTTGCACCAGGTGCAACAGCAGATATTGCAATGGGTAATGTCATAGGGTCAAGTATTGTTAATATCACACTTATTTTAGGATTAACAGCATTGGTAAGACCAGTTAAAGTATCTAATACCATGTATAGAAAAGAGTTTCCTTATTTATTATTTTCCACTGCATTAATTTTGGTGTTAGCACTGTTTTTCCAAAGTGATACAAGAATTGTTTGGTATGAAGCACTTATATTACTTATATCCTTTATTGTTTACATCTATATCATGATAAAATCTGGTAAGAGTGAAAATGAAGATACTGAGTTTAAAATACTTAATATGAAAAAGTCTGTTTTGCTACTTATTGTTGGTCTAGCGGGTGTTACTTTGGGTGGTTATATGGTGACAGAGGGCGCAAGTAATTTAGCAACAACCGTATTAGTTGGACTATTTGGTATGTCTACAACAAAAGCAATCACACTAGTTGGTTTATCAGTTGTTGCTGTAGGTACTTCACTACCTGAGATGGTAACATCAGTAGTTGCCGCTAAAAAAGGTGAAAATGAAATTGCATTTGGTAACCTTGTGGGATCTAATATCTTTAATATCTTATTCATTTTAGGTTTATCTGGTTTATTTACACCACTTGGTATCAATGGTGATGTTGTAATCGATACATTCATTATGTTAGGTATTACAATCATTGCAGTGGTATTTGCAATCACAAAAGATATGGTATCTAAAAAAGAAGGATTTATCTTAGTATTAATCTATACAGCTTATGTAACTTACATCGTTTTACGTGCACTAGCTATCGTGTAAATAATAATTAATATGTTTTAACCCCATCTTGATGAGCTTATTTATTTTTATAATAGCTATTTAAATCATTACATGAATATATTAGAGTTTCATTCATAAAATAATTTAAATATAAGTTAAAATAAGACAAACATAAATAATAAAAAGGACACCATCAATGAAGAATGTATTTAAAGATGATAGATTTCAAGGTTTTAAGAATATAAACAAATATTTTGAAGGTTGGTATTTTAAAGTTGTTTCAAAAAATCAGAAACAATCTTTAGCACTTATACCCGGTATATCTAAAGCATTAGACGATGCGCATGCCTTTATCCAAGTATTTGTATATAGTAATGATAAAGTTAAACAAGAAATAAGTAATCATTACTTTAGATTTGATATCAATGATTTTTATGCATCTAAAAATACTTTTTCTATAAAAATAAAAGATAATTATTTTTCATTGGAAGGTGTTAGTGTTAATCTAATATCTGATGATGTAATACTTAAAGGATCTTATAAAATAAGTAATCCGGTTACACTACCTAAATCACTTTATCAACCCTCCATTATGGGACCATTTGCATATTTGCCTAAAATGGAGTGTTATCATGGCATTTTATCAATGAATCATGATGTAAGTGGTGTAATTACCTATAATCATTTAATTCTTGATTTTAATGATTGTAAAGGTTATGTTGAAAAAGATTATGGCAGATCATTTCCAAGCCAATATGTTTGGATACAGGCCAATCATTTTGATGATTCCAACACTTCATTTTTTCTATCGGTTGCAACTATTCCATATTTAAAATTACAATTTGATGGCTTTATTGTAAATTTATATCACAATAGAAAACATTATAGATTTGCAACTTATAATTTATCTAAAATAAAGTTTGAAAAGATTAAAGAAAAAGAAGTGACATATCAATTTAAGAAGGGTAAATATATATTAGATGTTAAAGCAACCATTAATGAGTTTGGAACACTAGCCGCCCCAAAATTTGGTAAAATGGATCATAAAATTAAAGAAGGACTATCAGGTAATGTTATTATTAAGCTATCTAAGGGAGAAAATATTATTTTTCATGGTAAGTCTCTTAATGCTGGTATAGAAATTATGAAAAAAAAGACTCTATCAAACATCCTATAAAACAAAGCACTTTATAGGATGTTTTTATGATATGAAAAAATTGAAGTATAATAGATGTAACAATATAAATAATGAGGGTTACAAAATGATTAAATTACAACTAGCTACAGATAATTATGTAGAACTATATTTCATGGATGATAAAAAAAGACCATTTGTATTAATTGCTCCAGGAGGTGGTTATAACCATACATCACCAAGAGAAGCACTACCAATTGTTGAGGCATTTCATGAAAATGGGTTTCATGCAGGTATTATTTATTATAGACAAACACATCTTAAACATCCAGATACTACAGATGAGCTTGCTCAATTTGTAGATTTAATTAAAAGTAATTTAGAATATCCAATATTAAAAGATCAATTCGTTTTATGTGGGTTTTCATCGGGTGGGCATTATATGGCAAGTTTAGGTGTGATGCACCAAAACTATAAAATAAATGCAAAACCAGATGCTTTAGTTTTAGCATATCCTGTAATTACTGGAAAAGAGAATTTTGCACATGAAGGATCTATTACGAGGTTATATAGCACAATCAATGATGATACAAGAAAAGATTTTTCTTTAGAGTTAAAAGTTACAGAAAAAATGCCGCCAACATTTTTATTTCATACAGTAGACGACCAGTCAGTTAAGGTAGAAAATAGTTTATTTCTATTTAATGCCTTAAGAAAATATAATTGTACAGTTGATGCGCACTTTTATCATAGTGGACAGCACGGTCTTTCTTTAGGAACAAAAGCTGTTTTGCGTGATGAGTTTAAGTCAAACCCTGAAGGCTATGAAAAACTACATAGCCATAATCAAACATGGTTTAAATTAGCAATTTCTTTTTTTAATAAGATCTTTGAGTAAAAAATATAATGTGTTAAAATGATTTTAAGTAATCAAAGTGTCATAATCCCTAATTTAGTTAATTAGGTGTAAGATATATTTAATCTTTTTAAAAATTTACTTTAAGATAAGGAGTTGGTTTTATTATGGAATTTAACACAATCATAGAAACTTTAGAGGCAATCAAACATGGTAGTCCAGTCATTGTCGTTGATGATCATGATTTAGATAATACAGGAAGTATTATATATGCAGCTAATAAGGTTACATTAGAAAGTATAAAATTTATTAAACAACACTGTGATAAGTTTATTTATTTTACTGGAGATAAACTTGCATTTTCTAAAACCAATTTAAGTCCAGTTTATGAACCATATGGTTCTGATGCTGTATTAAAAAATATGACTGTAACAACAAACATTAAAAAAGCTAGTGAACCCGATACAATATATGAAACAATTAACAGTATACTGAAACAAGATGAAACCAAGACCTTTTATCCAGACGGTGTTATATATCCTGTAATTTCTAGATTAGGTGGCGTATTAAAACGTGTTGGGCATAAAGAGGCAATTGTTGATCTTGTAAAGTTAGCTAAACTTGGTGAATTTGGAGTTTTATCTTTATTAGTTGATAAAGATAAAAACCCAATGAGATTAAATGAAATCATTGAATTTTCAAAACAACATCATATAAAAATTATAAGTGTGTCTTCCTTAATTGAGTATAGAAGAAACAATGAAAGTTTAATTAAAAAAGCTGCTGAAGCTAAATTACCTACTAAATTTGGTGACTTTAAAATGGTTGGCTTTGAAAATGCAATTAATGGCGAACATCATGTTGCATTAGTAAAAGGTGATATTAAACCTGGTGAAGAAATCTTAGTGCGTGTACACTCAGAATGCTTAACAGGTGATGCATTTGGCTCATTAAAGTGTGATTGTGGTGAACAACTCCAAGAAGCCTTAAAAAAGATTGAAAAAGCTGGTAAAGGCGTACTTCTTTATATGCGTCAAGAAGGTCGCGGTATTGGATTAATTAATAAAATTAAAGCATACCACCTACAAGATTTAGGTATGGATACAGTAGAAGCAAATATTGCATTAGGTTTTGAAGAAGACCTAAGGGATTATGGTATTGGTGCACTAATATTAAAAGATTTAGGAATATCTAAGATGAGACTTATTACAAATAATCCATTAAAAATATCAGGGCTATCTGGCTACGGATTAGAAGTAACATCACGTGAACCGATTATGCTAAATCATAATGAAAAAAATTTAGAATATTTAAAAACAAAACAAAAAAAGATGGGACATCTTCTAAAGTTTAAAGAATAATTATTTAATAATATAGGTATACATTAGGTCTTTTTTAAAGTGAGAGTAAAAATAAACACTCATTAATAGAAAGACCTTTTATTTATAAAATAATGTATGGCTTTAAAAGTATAATTATAAATGTTATAATGGCACTACATAAAAATCTATAAGGAGTTATAACTATGCATAAAAAAATAAAAAAAAGTATCTTTTTTATTTTTATGATGACAATGATGCTTTTTTTGTATGCGTGTGACAATGAATTAAAAAATGAAGATTTACTAGAATATAAAGTAAATTTTCTAACTGAAGGTGGTAGTGATATAAATTCTTTAACATTTAATGCAGGAGATGAAATAATACTACCTAATCCACCAACAAAATTAGGACATGAATTTATAGGGTGGGGACAAGTACCTAAATTAATGCCTAAACATGATATATATTTATATGCTTCATGGAAAGTATTGACATATGAAATAATTATTGACACAGATGGTGGTAATATAATTGATAATATATTAGTAGACTATAATAGTGTAATTGATCTTAATATAATCCCTCAAAAATTAGGATATGAATTTTTAGGTTGGGATCAAGAAATACCTAATAAAATGCCTGCTAATAATTTAAATATTAAAGCATTATGGGGTGATATCACCTATACAATAATATTTGATACAGATGGTGGAAGTATTATTGAAGATTTAACTTATCATAAAGATGCTGATATTATTAAACCACAAGATCCAATTAAACCAGGATATAAATTTATAGGTTGGGATCAACAAATACCTCATAAAATGCCTGGAAATGATTTAAATATTAAAGCACTTTGGCAATTAATTGAAAATCAAACAGAAACAATTTATACAGAAAATTTTGAAGGACTACAAGCACTTAAAGACAATGGTGAAAACTTTAGTTCTTATGAAGATTTTTTCTATCATGGTACTAATGAAGTTGTTTGGGATGTAACTAATGGACGTATCGATATAGGTATGAAATTGGGTGGTAACGCCATTACAATCGGCGGATATGGTAATGAAATTACCCAAGCTGGAATGGGTAGAATATATGTACCATTACTAAGTGATGGGATTAAATATTTATCATTTGATGCAAGGCTACCATTTTCTCCAAAATCAACATATCCTCAAGTAAATGGCAATGATAAAGCAATTAATGTAAAAATAAAAGTATTTATTAATAATGAATTAATTACTACACTACAGTTTAAAGATGATACAGAAGCAAATAAAGGAAAAACATTTATTTTAGAAAACTTAAATATAGAGGGAGATTTTTCTTTATCAATAGAAATTAGTTCGGGTCATAGACTAACACTTGATAATATTACATGGCAAACCAATAAGTATCCAAATCAAGAAGAAATAATTGAACCAATTAAACTGGATTTTGAAAGTGACAGGTTTGATTATGATACAGACGAAGTCTTTCAATTATACGGAAATATTGAATATATTGTAAAAGAAGTTCATACTTTAATAATGCATCAACAAAAGGAATTAAATTATATGAATTCTGATGTTAATGGAAATGTTGTAGCAAGATTTAGAGGAAATAAAACGGATTATCCAAGTACACCAACTGCATATATTTATAATGTTGATCCTTTTGATTATGTAGGTAAATTAGTGTTTGATGCAAGATTATTCGGATCAGAAACTTTCTTTAATTATGATAGTAAAATTAATATTTACTATAAAACAAATAATTTAGACGATTGGACACTTGTTGAAACAAACTTTAACCTAAAAACTGAGTTTAATACTTTTGAAACAGAAATTAATAAAGAAAATTTACATATTAAAATTGAAGTAGTCAATGGTACTGTGAATATTGATAATATCATATATCATCAATTATAAAGTGAAATAAGAACTTACATACTTTCGGCAGCCACTTTTAAGCTAGATGCGGTAAATAATATAAAATTAGATAGCCATATACCTTTATTCTAAAGGTGTGTGGCTTTTTTACAAATACTTTACATGAAAATTATGCAAACTTCATTAGAATTATTTCGAAGAATGATAATATATCGATAGTTATCTATATTATTAATATTTATTTTAAAGGACTATTATATGAAAACATTTGAAACATATATATATGAGATGATTGGCACATTTTTACTAGTTTTTTTCGGTATTTTATCTGCAGTTTATTCAAATGAGAATATATATATTGTTGCTTTAACATTTGGTTTTGTTGTATTTATCACAATTTTACTAATAGGTGATAAAACAGGTGCACATATTAATCCTGCAGTTACAATTAATTTTTATTTAAGGAAAAAAATATCGTTTAGGACATCTGTTTTCTATATTGCATTTCAATTATTAGGAAGTTTATTTGCATCATTATTACTCTTTGTTATTTTAAAAGATAAAAATACATTAGGAGCAAATAAGGTTATAATTTTTGATAATTCACTTTGGGGCATCATATTATTTGGAATAATTGTTGAAGCATTCCTTGTTTGTATATTAATTTGGACTATTCATTTAATCTCACTTAAGAGTCTATATTTTAAGGCTATTAGTATCGGAATAACTATTACTATATTGATTCTAATAGGATTTTATTTAACTGGAGCATCCTTAAATCCGGCACGTTCAATATTTCCTGCAATTATTGAAAAAGGAAATGCACTTAATCATTTATCTATTTATATTATTGGTCCAATTTTAGGTGCGATGATAAGTGCATTTATTATTCGTAAAAAAGAGGTTAAAAATGAAAGAAAATATTAATAAAATCGCAAACTTTTATAAAGTGTTATCTGATCCAGTAAGAGTTGAAATACTAAAAACTTTAGCACATGGCCCCTTATGTGTATGTCAATTACTAGAGTATTTTACAATTACTCAACCCACTTTAAGCTATCACTTAAAACTAATGGAAAAACAAAACATATTAAAGTCTAAAAAAGAAGGTACATGGGTATATTATGAAATGAATCATGAAATGATAGAAGTGGTATTTAATGATTTTAAAGATTTAATTTATAAGAAAGAAAATCAATTGATAACAACCGCATGTACAAATTAAAAAAGGAGAAAAAACAATGAAATTAGTTGTAATAGGTGCTGTTGCAGCAGGAACTTCAGCTGCTGCAAAGGCTAGAAGAAATGATGAGGATGCAAATATTGTAATCTATGAAAAGGATTTTGATATATCTTATTCTGGTTGTGGTATGCCTTATTTTTTAGGCGGCATGATAGATGATGCGAATCTACTAACACCTAGAGATCCAAAATATTTTAAAGATAAATATAATATTGATATATATGTAGGACATGAAGTTTTAGAAGTTTATACAAAAGATAAGACACTAAAGGTAAAAAACTTAAATACAGGAGATGAATTTTTAGATACTTACGATAAACTTATTTTTGCAACCGGTGCATCAGCATTTTTACCTAAAATTGAAGGTAATAATTTACCGCATGTATTCTCATTAAGAAATATAAAAAATATGCACCAAATACATAACTACATTCAATCAAACAATGTTAAAAGTGTATCTGTTGTTGGTAGTGGATTTATTGGATTAGAGCTTACTGAAAATTTCCGTGAAATTGGATTAGATGTTGTAGTTATTGAAAAAAATAGTCAAGTATCACCAGGATTAGATAGTGATATGGCATCGCACGTAGAAAAAGAATTATTAAAAAATGGTGTGCGTGTTTTAAAAAACTCTGAAGTTACAAAAATAAATGAAAATGAAATCATTGTAAATAATCATTCAAAAATAGAATCTCAAATGGTCATACTAGCAACTGGTGTTAAACCTAATGTCAATCTAGCTTTAAAAGCTGGCGTAAAAACAGGTGATTTAGGTGGTATATTGGTTGATGAAAAAATGCAGACAAATTTAGATGATATTTATGCTTGTGGAGATTGTATTGAACATTACCATCTATTATTAAATAAAAATGTTTACAGACCTCTTGGTTCAACTGCTAATAAAACCGGAAGAATTGCAGGACATAATGCCTCAGGTGGAAACATGACCTTTAAAGGTGTATTAGGTACCTCTATTTATAAAATATTTGATTTAAGTGTTGCACAAACCGGTCTTACTGAAAAAGATGCTATAAATGAAAAATATGATTTCATAGTAAGTCACAATATAAAACCAAATAAACCAGAATACTTTGGTGGCAAAGAAATGGTTATTAAGGCGATTGCAGATAAAAATACAGGTCGTATTTTAGGTGCACAAATTATTGGCTATGAAGGTGTAGATAAGAGAATTGATGTTTTTGTAACAGCAATTACATTAGGGGCAACAGCAGAAAACCTAGTCGATCTAGATTTAGCTTATGCACCGCCTTTTGCTACAACTAAAGATCCTGTAATGTATACCGGTATGATATTAACCAATGCACTTAAACACGAAAGAAAACAATTAACACCATCTGAAGTATTAAAAATAATTGAATCAAATAATAACTATACAATCATAGATACAAGAGTACCTAAACAATATGAAGCAGGACATATTAAAAATGCAATTAATATTCCACACCAAGAATTAAGAGATAAACTTCATACTCTAGATAAAGAAAGCATCATTATTACATACTGTAACAAAGGTGTTACAGGTAATGCAACTCAAAATATATTAATTAATCATAATTTTAAGAATGTTTATAGTATTGCAGGTGGATATAAAACATTTAAAAATTTTATCGAAAATAAGAAATAAAATTTAATTTTAGACCTAATATGATACTTTAATAAAAGTAATGTTAGGTCTTTTATATTTCAAAAAAAATATTTTAAGAAAACACATTGACAGCTATCGATATGAGATATATAATTAACATATTGATAGTTGTCGATATGTTAAAAATTAAGGAGTTAATATGGACTTATCTTATGCTGATTTTGTACCAATGATTAAAGCAATTTCTGATGAAACCAGATTAAAAATTTTAGATATGTTATCATGTGGCCAGATGTGCGCATGTGATCTTTTAGAGTTTGTTCATATATCTCAATCAACATTAAGTTATCACATGAAGATACTAACAGATGCACAATTAGTTGTTGCAAAAAAAGAAGGTTCTTGGGTAAAGTATGCATTAAATCAAGATAGTCATAAAAAATTAATAATATTTTTTCTTAAGCTAACTCAAGATAAAGATGATTGTGTATGTAAAGATCTAAATTCTAATTTAAAGAGTTTATTATCTGCTGATAATAAACAAAATTAGTTAATTTTTAGGAGTAAATATGAATATTATTAAATCAATAATTGAATATATATCAAATCAAGTATTAGGTATGAGATGGTTAAATGACCTTATTGGTAATCTAATAGATATGATGTTTGGAACTGATTTTGCTAACGGAAGATGGGGTTTATCGATTCAGTTTTTTATCTATGACTTTATTAAGATAGGAATTTTATTATGTGTAATGATTTTTATCATTTCATATATTCAAAGCTATTTTCCACCCGAAAGAACAAAAAGAATTCTCGGACGATTTAAAGGAATTGGTGCAAATATAATTGGAGCACTACTAGGTACTGTAACTCCATTTTGTAGTTGTTCATCTATACCGATTTTTATTGGGTTTACTCGAGCAGGGTTATCAAGTGGTGTGACTTTTTCATTTTTAATTTCAAGCCCACTTGTTGATTTAGGTGCTTTAGTACTAATTACTAGTGTATTTGGGTTTGATATTGCTTTAGCATATGTGGTTGCTGGATTAGTTATTGCAGTTATAGGTGGCACAATTATAGAAAAAACAGGTATTGGAAATCATATTCAAGATTTTGTTTATAATGGTGAAAACATAGATACTGAATCTCCAACACTCACAACTAAGGAGCGTATGATCTATGCAAAAGAAGAAACTTTATCAACATATAAAAAGGTGTTTTGGTATATTGTTATTGGTGTGGGAATTGGAAGTATCATACATAACTGGATACCTGAAACATGGATTCAAGCAGTATTAGGTCAAGATAATCCGTTTTCTGTACTGATTGCAACCTTAGTTGGGGCGCCATTTTATGCAGATATTTTTGGAACATTACCTATTGCTGAAGCATTATTCTTAAAAGGTGTAGGTTTAGGTACGATTATGGCTTTTATGATGGCGGTAACTACACTATCCATACCATCGTTAATTATGTTAAATAGAGTGGTTAAGAAAAAATTATTAGTTACATTTATAATGGTTGTCATGATAGGTATTATCGTAATAGGATATGGATTTAACTTCTTACAAATAAAATTAAATTAAAAGGAGAAAATGAATATGAAAATACAAGCATTAGGTGGTTGTTGCAAAAAATCAACAGCAAATTATGAAAATGCAGTAGAGGCTGCAAAGATTTGTGGAATTACTGAAGTAGTAGAACAGGTCTCTGATATGAATGAGATTATGAAGCATGGTGTATTAAGTACACCGGGTTTAGTTATTAATGGAAAAGTTGTATCTTCAGGTAGAGTATTAAAAACTGAGCAAATTGTAGAATTCATCAAAAATAATTTATAAATCTAAATTTAAAAAAACTAGAGTATATGTGTATTCATACACCTACTCTAGTTTTTTTCATTTAATATTTTATGAACATATGATTTGAGTTCTAATAAAACTTCTTGTTCAAACCATGGATTTTTAATAAACCATCTTAAGTTTAGTGGCGATGGATGTGGTAATACAAAGAATTTAGGAAGAAATAATTGGTAATTTTTAATATTTTCTGTTAAGTTTTTCTTACTTAAATTACCTAAATAATATTTTTGAGCATAATTTCCAATAAGAATAATTAGTTTTACATTCTTTAATTCATTTAAAATTTTTGGATGCCATTTTTGTGCAAATCCTTTTCTAGGAGGCAGGTCACCAGTTTTTCCTTTACCAGGATAATAAAAGTCCATGGGTAGTTGAGCAAAGTTTGATGTATCATAAAAGTTAGATTCATCTACACCCAACCAAGATCTTAATCGGTTTCCACTTTTATCTTGCCAGGCAACATTTTTATTTTGGGTCTTTAATCCAGGTGCTTGTCCTACAATAATAATCTTAGACTTACTACTTACTTGATATAAAGGTAACCAACCCATGTTTGTATAATCTTTTTGTTCAGGGTCATTTATGATATCTAATCTAATTTCTTTAAGCTTATCTTTAGACTTCATAATTATCTACACCGTTTTATCTACAAATGGCATGCCCTTTAATATGAAGTTTGCTGAGTTGATTTTATAAGTATTTGTTAAATCGCCTTCAATTTGAAGTGGGTTAGTAAAATAAAGTTCACTCATACCATTAATACCTACACCTAATAAACTGGTAATTGTCATATCCATTTTAATCTTAGAAAATACGTTTATTAGATGTGGGTCAAAAAAACTACTTTCCTTTCTTACAATTAAGTTTATGATGACATTATTTCTTTTTGTTTGTTCATTAAATAATAAAAATGCACGAGCATAAGCATGATTTGTTGGTGGAACAAAGAAGTATCTTCTATTTTCACGTTCAAAGTATATTTGTTTAAATGTAATTTTTGAAATCATTTTACCTTCAATGACACGGTAAGGTATTTTAAATGAGAAAAAATTATAGTTTTCAATATTACTAGAAACATGATTAATATCAATACCTTCTTCAACCATGTGAAAAATATAGTCCTTTTTTTGTACATAACGCTCAATATATCTTTCAGATTCATTATAAATTAACATACGATCCATAAACTCTATAATCGAATAGTTTGATGCTGTAAACTGCATTTCTCTAAATAGTTCGGCACGCTTATTAACATCATCATTTATTTGGCTAACTGTTGTATTATGCTGTAGAATAAGTAAGCTAAAAAAAGTACTTGAAACAAATGCACCGAAAGCTATAATGATTGCTGCAATACGTATACCGATTACATCAATTGTAGATGCTAAAAATTCGTCAAAAACAAGGGCAAGCATTGAAAATATAAATACGAGTACACTAGCCGTTATAACAATCTTAAATATTAATCTTTGTTTGTTTTTCATTGAAGATGACCCCCTAGTAAATGATATTATACGCTAAATAAATAAAATTGATATCTCAAATAATTTTTAAAATGATAATTTAAATTTATCATTATTAAATAGTACATATAAAACGTTATGAATGATTAAAAAGCCTAAAATAAATATCCATGTAAATGCCTTTGATAAAACATTTAAATGATTGAATATATTTAAGAAGTTCCATGAATTAAGTCTTATAAAACGACCCAAATAAATACCAAAACTAGATAATAAAAATATGCTTTCAATAATTATTAATTTTAAATGTTTGGATTTGATATTAAATGTATTTAATATATTTTGAAAAGATTTGATACCTAAAATACCACCATATAAACTCAGTATAGAAATAGAAAATAATACAACCCAAGACTCTATATCATATATATATGTATTTAAAGACAAATCACTGGGATTTGAAAAGAATAAATAATTTTGTAGGTGGATAAAATCTGTAAATATATAAAATGTATTTGGTAAGAATAATAACCACACTAACAATAATAAGTACTTTAATATTTTGAATCTTAAAACAAATTTTGTGGTAGTTATTTTTGATATAAAATATGCAAAATAAGCTAATAAAATATTAAAATTTAAAAATAAGAGTAATCCATTAGAAAATTTAATTGCTAACATTATAAGTATATAATTTAATAAAATAGTTATAAATAAAAACTTAAAATCAACTAAAAATGAGATAAAATCATTTATTACTTTTAATTTATTTTTGCTAAATATGAAAAATCCTAAACTGATTAAGGATATTATTAAACTAGAGTAAATTAGACTAATGAATAGTGTTGTAACAATAGTTATTATTAAAGTACTCGTGGATAAATAATTTCCAAATATTAAATTTAAAAATATAATACCTAAAAAAATAAAGATAGTGAAACTGATTACAAATATTGTAATTGAGTTTTTAAGATAATGTTTCATTAATTTGTCCTTATATGTTTGGTATAAGTAATTATAACATTAACCATTACAAATTTTATATTATAATAAATTATTAATGTATTTTAACATTAGTAACTACACGTATGAATGTAAAATATTATGGTATGATAATCATATAAAATCAATAGATAAAAGGAGCGTGAATCAGTGGCAAAATTAGATCAGAAAAAAACACCCTTTTTTGACAAAATTAAAGCATATGGAAAATCAGGAACAACACCTTTAGATGTTCCAGGACATAAATTAGGTTCTATTCATAATGAATTTAGAGAGTATTTAGGTACGAATGCATTTTTACTGGATGCAAATGCACCAAGAGGCTTAGATAATTTATCTAAACCAAAAGGTGTTATAAAAGAGGCACAAGCCTTAGCTGCAGATGCTTTTGGTGCAGACCATGCATATTTTTTATTAAATGGTACCTCACAAGGTATTATGGCAATGATTATGGCATCTGTTCGAGCAAAGGAAAAAATCATTATTCCAAGAAATGTGCATAAGTCAGCAATTAATGGACTAATTCTATCAGGTGCAATGCCAATTTTTATGAAACCTTATATTGATACCGAATTAGGGATAGCCAATGGCATTGATATTGATGAACTAAAAGAAACCATTGAAGAACATCCGGATGCTAAAGCGATATTTGTAATTAACCCAACATATTTTGGAGTGGCATCTAACCTAAAAGAAATTGTAAAAATAGCCCATGAACATAATATGTTAGTACTATGTGATGAGGCACATGGTTCACATTTTATTTTTAATGATAAGTTACCCATGTCTGCAATGGAAGCAGGTGCTGATATGGCTGCAGGTAGTATTCATAAAACAATTGGTTCTTTAACACAGTCATCAATACTACTTACCAAAGGAAACTTAGTTGAACCATCTAGAGTTCAATCTACACTTAATGTATTACAAACTACATCACCTTCATCTTTATTTATGGCATCACTGGATACAGCTAGAAGTTTTATGGCAACAAAAGGAAGTAAACTTTTAGATAACCTAATTCAAATGGCTGATGAAGCTCGTAAAGAGATTAATCAAATTGATGGATTTAAAGCGATTACTAAATCAGACATTATAAATCAAAAAGGTTTTGACTATGATGAAACAAAAATAATGGTTAAAGTATCTGATATAGGAATTACTGGATTTGAAGCATATAATTTATTAAGCATGGAATCTAATATTCAAATGGAATTAGCTGAAACACATTTAGTACTAGCAGTATTATCAATTGGTACAACAAAAAAAGATTTAGATAATTTTGTTAGTGGATTGAAAAAATTAAAAGACTATCAAAAGGATATAAAAATTAAACATAAAATTAGATTTACATATCCAGATAGTTATACAAGGCCTCGTGAGGCCTATCATGCACCTAAAAAGTATGTTCGATTGGAAGATGCTTTAAATGAGGTAGCAGCAGAAAATATTATGGTATATCCACCAGGTATCCCACTAGTCATACCTGGTGAAATTATTAACCAAGAAATTCTAGATGATTTAGAATTTTACATGGAACAAGGATCAACCATACTCTCTGATACAGAGGATGGTTATATAAAAGTTGTCGATAAAGACCTATGGTATAAATATGAGGGAGATTTATGAAGTTAAATAAAGTTGATTTATCGTTTCAATCCTGCCAATCTGAATATGATGAGGCAGATGTTGTAATATTTTCTGTACCAATGGATGCTACCACATCCTTTAGACCAGGTACAAGATTTGCAGGAAATGCAATAAGAGTAGATTCGATAGGTGTTGAATGGTATTCACCTTACCGTGATGCCGATTTAAAAGATTATAAAACGGTAGATACAGGAGACTTAGATTTACCAATAGGACATGTAGAAGATGCACTAGACGTTGTCTATAATGCTACTAAAACAATCATCAATGATAATAAACTACCTATGATGATTGGTGGAGAGCATTTGGTAACTTATCCAGTACTTAAAGCGCTTCATGAAAAATATAGTGATCTACATGTAATACATTTAGACGCGCATACAGATTTAAGAGAAGAGTTTTTTGGTAGAGCACTTTCACATGCTACATTTATGAGGCAAGCACATAAATTCATAGGAGACCACAAAATATTTCAATTTGGTATAAGAAGTGGTGATAAACATGAATTTGAGTGGGCAAAAAAACATATATTTCAAAGAAAATTTGATTTTGATGGTCTAGATGAAATTGTTGATCAAATTAAGGATAAACCAGTTTATATTACAATAGATTTAGATGTATTAGATCCTGCAGTATTCCCAGGTACTGGAACACCAGAACCGGGTGGTATGCAATATAAGGATTTATTGTGGGCATTTGATCAATTTGAAAAGTTAAATAATATTGTTGGTGCTGATATTGTTGAACTTTCCCCATACTTAGATCCAAGTGGCGCATCAAATGCTGTAGCAGCAAAATCACTCAGAGAATTAATCTTAATTCTTCATAAAAATAAATCAAAAAGATAAAACTAAACTTGTAGTTTCTAGATGAAATTACAAGTTTTTCTTTATTTTTCCCATAAAAAACCAAAATTAAATGAAACAAAAGTATGAACTTTTATTCATAAAATAAAATGATAAAAATATATTGAATAAAGTAACACAAATGTGTTACAATAAGGTTGGTGATGAAATGAAAAAAACAGAATACATCAACGTAAGAATTGATGAAGATACTAAAACTAAGGCAGAAGAAATCTTAAAAAACTTTAATCTAAGAATATCTGATGCCATAAATATATTTTTAAGACAGGTTGTAATTGAAGAAGGTATTCCTTTTGAAGTAAAACTTCCTCAGTATGAAAGAGCGTATAAAGAACTTGAAAAGGCTATTTCTTATAATGCTTTTGGTGGTGGTATACCAAGTGAATATGCAAATAATATATTGAAATTATATGCCAAAGACATCATAGATTTTGAGACGGCTGTCTTTGCATTAAATAGGAAAATACGATGAATGATCTATATTTTTATCCAGGTACGAATACCCATGTAAACATTATGGGCATACAAGATAAAGCATTATTAAAAACTTATACAGCCAATCAATTTGGCTTAGCAATGCTAAAAATACAGAAAAATCCACCACTTATAAATAGTGCATTTGATTTTTTAACAGTGCATAAAATGCTTTTTGATAATGTATTTTATTGGGCTGGAAAAATTAGAACAGTTAATATGACAACATCTGAATTTATACTAGCTGATGGTATGGTTCAATTTGCAGATTTTGATTCTATAGAAGAAGAACTCAATCAAGTTGATTTAAAGTATAAAGATTATCCATGGAGATTTGTAACAAAGTCAGAATTTATTTCTCATCTAGCAGAATTCATTGTAGATTTATGGTTGATTCATCCACTAAGAGAAGGTAATACAAGAACCCTTATTGTATTTATGGATCTATTTGTTAGAAAGTTTGGATACCATATTGACTTAGAAGGATTTAACTTGGCTAGTAATGATCTACGTAATGCATTTGTTTGGGGAGCTATAGGAGAATTTTTAAATATTAAAACTATTTTTAATAGAATAGTTGTTAAAAATTCCTAAATATAAGTTTCAAAACATTATAAATGTGTGCAAATTACACATAAATGGTTAACACCGTAAGTTTTAAAAAGCCTTTTTAATGTTAAAAGGTTTTTTTTGTTATATAATCATCTTGTAAAATAACTTTTTATTAGGAGGAAATTATGATCGCAAAGAAATATGATGCTTCAAAAGACAAGCAATTTCAAATACTAGATCAACACGGTAAAGTGGTTAATGAAAAACAAGAACCAAAGTTACCAAAAGAGACATTGTTAAAAATGTATAAGACTGCAGTTTTAGGTCGTAACGCAGATATTAAAGCTTTACAATATCAAAGACAAGGTCGTATGTTAACTTATGCACCAAACATGGGGCAAGAAGCTGCACAAATCGGTATGGCAGCAGCTATGGAACCACAAGATTGGAACTCTCCAATGTATAGAGAGTTAAACACATTACTATATCGTGGAGATAAATTAGAAAATGTGTTCTTATACTGGTATGGTAATGAAAGAGGATCAATCAAACCAGAAGGTGTAAAAATTCTACCTACAAACATTATTATTGGTTCACAATCAAACATTGCAGCAGGTCTTGCAATGGCATCAAAAATTAGAAAAACAAATGAAGTAACAGTATTTACTATTGGTGATGGTGGTACAGCACACGGTGAATTCTATGAAGGTTTAAACTTCGCAGCATCATTTAAAGCACCGGTTGTTGCAGTTATCCAAAATAACCAATGGGCGATTTCAACTCCAGTTAGAAAAGCATCTAACTCTGAAACTTTAGCTCAAAAAGGTGTAGCATTCGGTATTCCTTATGTTCAAGTAGATGGAAACGATATGTTAGCGATGTATGTTGCTACTAAAGAAGCTATGGACCGTGCAAGAAAAGGTGAAGGCCCAACATTAATTGAAGCATTCACTTACCGTATGGGACCACATACTACATCTGATGACCCATCAATTTATAGAACTAAAGAAGAAGAAAATGAATGGGCTAAAAAAGATCCAATCCAAAGATTCAAAACTTATTTAATTAATAAAGGATATTGGACTGAAGAAGAAGATCAAAAATTAGAAGAAGATGTATTAGCAGAAATTAATGATACATTCAAGAAAGTTGAAAGTTATGGAGCGAATGTAGAGTTAATTGAAATTTTCGAACATACATATGCTGAAATGACACCTCAACTAAAAGAACAATATGAAGAACATAAAAAATATCTGGAAGGAGTAAAGTAATATGGCAATCATCACACTATTAGAAGCTATTAACCAAGCTATTGACCAAGCAATGGAAAAAGATGAATCAATCGTTGTATTTGGTGAAGATGCTGGTTTTGAAGGTGGGGTATTCCGTGTAACTGCTGGCCTTCAAAAGAAATACGGTGAAACCCGTGTATTTGATACACCAATTGCTGAATCAGCAATCGTTGGTTCTGCAGTAGGTATGGCAATCAATGGTTTAAAACCAATTGCTGAAATCCAATTTGACGGATTTATTTTCCCAGGATATACAGATTTAGTAACACACGCTGCACGTATGCGTAATAGAAGCCGTGGACAATTTACTGTTCCAATGGTATTACGTTTACCACACGGTGGTGGTATTCGTGCACTTGAGCACCACTCAGAAGCACTTGAAGTATTATTTGGTTCAATTCCAGGATTAAAAGTAGTTACACCTTCTACACCATATGATGCAAAAGGTTTATTACTAGCAGCTATTAATGATCCAGACCCAGTAGTATTCTTAGAACCAAAGAGAATTTATAGAGCAGGTAAACAAGAAGTTCCTGCTGAAATGTATGAAATTCCAATTGGAAAAGCTAAAGTTGCAAAACAAGGAACTGACATGACTGTTGTTGCTTGGGGATCAATTGTACGTGAAGTTGAAAAAGCTGTTAAGCTTGTTGAAGCTGAAGGTATTTCTGTTGAAATTATCGACTTAAGAACTATTTCTCCAATTGATGAAGAAACAATCTTAAATTCAGTTAAGAAAACAGGTAAATTTATGGTAGTTACTGAAGCTGTTAAATCATATGGTCCAGCAGCTGAATTAATCTCTTTAGTAAATGAAAAAGCATTCTTCTCATTAGAAGCTGCTCCAGTTCGTTTTACAGGATTTGATATTACAGTACCTCTAGCAAGAGGCGAACATTATCATTTCCCTCAACCAGAAAAAATTGCGGCTTATATTAGAAAATTAGCTAAAGCAAGACCATAAGGAGGTACGACATTTATGTATGAATTTAAATTCGCAGACATTGGCGAAGGTATCCATGAAGGTACCGTCTTACAATGGAATTTTAAAGTAGGCGATAAAGTTAAAGAAGGTGAAACTTTAGTAGTTGTTGAAACTGATAAAGTAAACGCTGAATTACCGTCACCAGTTGATGGTGTAATCGTATCACTTGGTGCTAAAGAAGGTGAAGAAATTCATGTTGGACAAGTTATTGTTACAATCGATGATGGATCTGGTACACCGGTTGCTCCTAAAGCAGCTGAAGCGCCAGCACAAGCACCTGCTCAAGCTGCTCCAGTAGCACAAGCACAAGCGCAACAAGGCGAAGTATATGATTTTAAATTTGCTGACATCGGTGAAGGTATCCATGAAGGAACAGTTTTAAGCTGGAACTTCAAAGTTGGTGACAAGGTTAAAGAAGGTGAAACTTTAGTAGTTGTTGAAACTGATAAAGTAAACGCTGAATTACCATCACCAGTTGATGGCACAATCCTAAAATTAGGAAAAGCTGAAGGTGAAGTTATCCATGTTGGTGAAACTGTTGTATTAATTGGACAAAATGGTGCAACATTAGCATCATTAAACCAAGCACCAGCACAAGCTCCAGTAAGCGAACCTAAAAAGGGTGCAGGAGTTGTTGGTGAAATCGAAGTATCTGATGAAATCATCGGTGGTTCTGAAGAAGTTGCAGTTGTACAATCTACAGGTAAAGTATTAGCATCTCCAGTTGCTAGAAAATTAGCTAGCGATATGGGTCTTGATATTGCAACTGTAAAAGGTACTGGTGAACAAGGCAGAGTCTTAAAAGATGATGTTGCAAATGCTAAAGCACCTGCTCAAGCACCAGCTCAACAACAAGCACCAGAAAAAGCACAAACTGCAGCTCCAGTTGCACAAACAAGTTTTGCTGCTGCAGGTAAACCTCAAGGTGATGTTGAAGTAGTTAAAATCACTAGATTACGTAAAGCAGTTTCAAATGCTATGACACGTTCTAAATCTATTATCCCTGAAACAGTTTTAATGGATGAAATTAATGTGGATGCACTTGTTAACTTCAGAAATGAAGCTAAAGTTATTGCTGAATCTAAAGGTATTAAATTAACATATATGGCTTTAATTGCTAAAGCTGTATTAATTGCATTAAAAGAATTCCCTATCTTCAATGCATCATTTAACCATGATACAGATGAAGTATATATGAAAAAATTCATTAACCTAGGTATGGCAGTTGACACACCAGACGGTTTAATTGTTCCAAATATTAAAAATGCTGATAGATTAAGTGTATTTGAACTAGCTACACAAATCCGTACATTAGCAGATGATACAATTGCTAGAAAGATTTCAATGGACCAACAAACAGGTGGTACATTTACAATCACTAACTTTGGATCTGCAGGTATCGCATTTGGTACACCAGTAATCAACTACCCTGAATTAGCAATTTTAGGAATTGGTAAAATTGATAAGAAACCTTGGGTTGTTGGAAATGAAATTAAAATTGCAAGCACATTACCACTATCACTAGCTGTTGACCACAGAATCATTGATGGTGCTGATGGCGGAAGATTCTTAATGAGAGTTAAGGAATTATTAAGTAACCCAACCTTACTATTGTTAAGCTAAGAAAGGAGTTTCCACATGTCAAAAGAATATGAAATCATTGTTGTAGGTGGAGGTCCTGGTGGCTATGTAGCCGCGATTAAAGCCGCACAATATGGTGCTAAAGTCGCTTTAGTAGAAAAAGAAGTTGTTGGTGGTATTTGTTTAAACCATGGTTGTATTCCAACTAAAACATTTTTAAAATCAGCTAAAGTATTTAACACAGTAAATAAATCAAATGATTTTGGTGTGACCACATCTGGCCAAATCGGATTTGATTGGTCAAAAATAGTAAGTAGAAAAGATGGCGTTGTTAAGCAATTAACAGGTGGAATCGGCTTCTTACTAAAGAAAAATGGTGTTGATGTTTATAACGGTTTTGGAGAAGTTAAATCTGCAAATGAAGTTGTTGTAAACGGTGAATCATTAAAAACTAAAAATGTCATTATTGCAACCGGATCATCTGCAATTGTTCCACCAATTCCTGGTGTAAAAGAAGCATATGAAAAAGGTATAGTAGTTACAAGCCGTGAGTTATTAAATGTTAAAACTTTCCCTAAATCCATTGTTATTGTAGGTGGTGGTGTTATTGGGGTTGAGTTTGCAACAGTATTTAATTCATTTGGTTCAAAAGTAACAATTATTGAAATGATGGATGGTATCTTACCAACAATGGATGATGATATCCGCACAGCTTATGCTAAAACATTAAAACGTGATGGTATTAACATTCTAACTAAAGCAGAAGTTAAATCAGTAAATGATCATAAAGTTACTTACAATTTAGATGGCAAAGATACAACAATTGAAGCAGATCTTATCTTAATGTCTGTTGGTACACGCGCAAACTCTAAAGGTTTAGAACATTTAGGTTTAGAAATGGACCGTGCAAACATTAAAACAAATGATTACTTACAAACTAATGTTCCAGGCATTTATGCTATTGGTGACGTAAACGGTAAATTCATGTTGGCACACGTTGCTGAACATGAAGGTATCACTGCAGTTCAACATATCCTTAAAAAAGGACATGCAAAAATGAATTACGATCAAATTCCTTCAGCAATTTATGGATTCCCTGAAATTGCAGCAATCGGTCTAACTGAAAAAGAAGCAAAACAAAGAGGTTTAGACTACAAAGTATCTAAAGTACCTATTGCAGCAATTGGTAAAGCAGTTGCTGATGGTGAAAAAGAAGGATTTGTAAAACTTATTGTAGATAATAAATACCTAGAAGTTATTGGTGCACATATTTATGCATACAATGCAACTGAATTAATATCTGAGTATAGTGTTGCTATGGCATCAGAAGCTACAGCACATGAAATTGCACATGCAATTCATCCACATCCTACATTATCAGAATTAACTAAAGAAGCAGCACATGGTGCAATAGATAAGGCTATCCACATCTAATCATTCATAATAATCATTAAAAAAAATTAATAAAGTATTGATGTTTCAATTTATGATTTATTTAGTATAATAGAAAGTTAGACTGAATATTAGAAAGTATTAGAGGTTATTTAAAAGATGAAATTATTTAAAAGAATTATGTTACATGTCTTTGGATTTGCAATTATGACATTTGCAGTTTCACTGATTGTAAAAACAGAACAAGGAGCTTTTCCATATGATGCAATTAGTTATTATTTGTCAAAAATAATAGATCATGAATTTGTTACAATTGGCGTTGCATCTATATTCTTTGGACTGACTTGGGTATTAGTTAACTTTATAATTATTAAAAAAGCATATGTGTTTTGGTCATTAATTATTGTATTTGGATTTGGTTCATTAATGGATATATGGTTTGCAAATGTTTTAGTACATTACAATCCTCAAAACCATGAAATATGGTTTAATGCATTATTAGCATTTACAGGACTTATCTTAGTAGGATTTAGTTTATCTATTATTATTAGAAATAAGAGTTTACCACTTGCACCATCTGAAGTATTCTTAGTATATTTAACAGGATATACAAAAAAGACCTGGTTATCCAAGGTCTTAATAGAGACTGTTATGATTGGACTTGCATTACTTTTAGCTGTTATTGCTAAAGATTTTGTCCAAATTGGTTGGTTTACGATAGTATCAGCATTTCTACTAGGTATAATTATTTCATTATTTGAAAAAGTTGTAAAACCAATTATTAGTGATTACTGAAAGGTTTTAAAAAAGCATTTGATAAAGTTCAGGTGCTTTTTTCTTTAAAAAACTTAAATCAGTTGGGAAATATCTTTCACCAACAAGGCTTGAGGATAAATTAAGAGCAAGACTACCATTATGCACAATAAGTGCCTCTTCAATATTTCCATATGCTATAGTGAGTTTGACAGAATAATTTTCAGACTCTTTTTTTATAATAGATCTAGGTGATTGACCATAGTTCCATTGGAATTGTAAGTATTTTTCTTCTTTTAAATTTTCAATTTTCTTAATATCTTTAGGACTTAAAGTAATGACATCATTACTATTAACCATAAAAGATAAGAGGTAAGATTTTATATCACTTATACTCATGTTTGTATAATCTTTTAGATTTGTCACAGTCGAACGATTAGATTTAACACCAATACTTTCAATCTCACTAGATTTGCTTTTTAAAGCCATTTTCAGATTATCTAAATTACTATCAAATAATAATGTTCCGTGATGTAAAAGTTTATCCTTAAATAAGTATTGAGCATTACCACTTACTTTAAGGTTTTCTATTTTTAAATCTGACTTACCTACAAGTTCAATTGGAATATTTAACTCTTCCAAGGCTTGTCTAATTTTTTTAGTCATCAAATCATAGTTATTAATATTGCCTTTTGAATGTGTCATAAATGTAAAATTTAAATTACCTAAATCATGGAAGACAGTACCACCACCAGAGTTTCTTCTTACCACAGGTATATGATTTTTTACAACATAATCTAAATTAACTTCTTCAAAAACATTTTGATTTCTACCTACTATGATGGAATAATCATTTTGCCATAGTAAAAAGATGTCTTCATCTTTAAATATATTTTTAAATATATATTCTTCCCAAGCTAAATTAAAGAAGGGATCTGTTGAATGATTATAAATAGTTTTCATATATAAATACTCCTAAATTAATCTTAACATATTCTATAAATAAAATGATAAAATAAGGAAAAGGGATGAATCCATGAAAATATTATTAATATATAACTTATCATCTGGTAATGGAAAGATTATGCAAAGTTTGAGTAAAATCAAATCCTTTTTTGATATAAATAATTTTTTATATGATATATATGATATTAGAGCTAAGGATGAAGTATCAAAAGATATGATGCTACTATCAAAGTACTATGATACGTTTGTTATTGCAGGAGGAGATGGAACGATTCATTCTGTAATTAACGGTATTATGGCAGTTCCAATGGATGAACGCCCTAAATTACTATTTTTACCCTTTGGTACAACAAATGATTTTGCTAACATGTTAGGTATTGGTAAAGATATAGATTTTAACTTAGCACTTTTAAAAACGAATCACTATAGAAAAAGTGATGTCTATGCTCTTAATAATGAGTTTTTTGTATATGCAGCAGCTGTGGGTAAATTTTCAAATGTAAGTTATAGAATTAATAGACGCAAACTAAGAAAATTTGGTCCTATAGGATACTTATTAAATGCGCGTAATGATATATTTAAAAAGTATAATATGAATATAGAAGTAGAAACAAACGCCTTCAAAATTAACAAAAAAACGTTCTTAATTTTAATTGCATCAGGAAGTAGATTAGGGGGATTTAATATATCAAAGTTTTCTAAAAACCCCAAACTTAATGATGGAAAAATAGATGTAAGAATATTTACAAGAACACATTTCTTTTCTTGGATAAAACTAATCATATTCTACTTACTAAAGGGGAAGAAGTTCTATAGAGATATACATATTAACACCAACTATATACATATAAAATTAGATGGTAATTATATATGGAATGTAGATGGTGAAAAAGGACCGATAGGCGATATTAAAGTTTATACACTTCAAAAACAAATTGAGGTGTATGTACATCCAAACTATATAGATAAAATGTTTTAATAAAGGGGAAAAAGAAGTAATGGATAAAATATTAGAAGTAAACGAGTTATATAAAAAGTTTGATAATGTTGTTGCAGTTAATAACATATCTTTTTATGTAAAAAGAGGGGAACTATACGCATTTTTAGGTCAAAATGGTGCAGGTAAATCTACCACTATACGTATGATTATAACTTTACTTGAAAAAGGATCTGGTACAGTAAAGTTAAATAATAAAACAGATGAGGATTATATTAGAAAACATATTGGTGTAGTATTCCAAGAAAATGTACTAGATGATTTATTAACTGTTAAGGAAAATTTACTTAACAGAGGTTCTTTATATATAAACTCTAAACAAGATATTATAAAGCGCTATGAAGAGTTAAAAGTAAAACTAGGTTTAGAAGCAATTGAAAATCAACGATTTAAAACTTTATCCGGTGGTCAAAAAAGAAGAGTTGAAATAGCAAGAGCTTTATTTTCTAATCCTGAATTATTAATTTTAGATGAACCAACCACAGGGCTAGACCCTGAAACACGCCAAATTATTTGGCGTGTCATTGAAGATTTAAGAAAAAAAGATGGTATCACTGTATTTTTAACAACACACTATATGGAAGAGGCTGCAAATGCCGATCATATTGTTGTTATCCATAAAGGTAATATCGTTGTACATGGTTCACCATCACAGTTAAAGGATAAATATTCAAAAGATTATTTTAAAGTCGTTCCTAAAAATAAAGAAGTATTAATTGAATATTTAGTTCATTATGATAGAAAATTTGAACTGATATCAGACCAGTACTACATAGAAATAAAAAATACAGAGGATACATTAGATTTAATTAGTGATATTAAGGATAATATATTAACATTTGAAGTTATAAAGGGTACATTAGATGATGTCTTTATTAATGTTGTGGGTGAACAAAATGTATAGTTTAATGTCTATGGTTTCAAGAAATATAAAAACATATTTAAGGGATAAAACAGCTGTATTCTTTTCGTTTTTATCAGTAATCATCTTATTAGGGTTATATATGTTATTTTTAGCAAATAACTTAAAACCTACAGGGATGGATCAAATACTAACGGATAACCAAATAACTTTTATGGTATATTCACAATTAATACCAGGGCTACTTATTATTAATAGTGTTTCAATTCCTTTAGGTAATCTAGGAACAATGATTAATGATTTTGAATATCGTCAAATTGATGGATTTTTAGTAACACCTATTAAAAGATATAAAGTTATTTTATCTTATTATTTATCTTCATTTATTATTACAGTCTTTATATCATTATTAATGTTATCGGTTGCATTTTTATTAATGGGCGTAGCAACAGGTATTTACGTTGAACTTCCAATTTACTTTAAAAGTTTTTTATTAATTGTATTTTATTCATTTATATCAACAGCAATCATGGTTTTTATTACAACCTTTATAAGATCAGTTAATGCTTTTGGTGCTGTTGCAGGTGTTTTTGGAACTGTGGTTGGTTTTGGTTCTGGTATTTATATGCCCCTTTTCATTCTTCCTGATTTTATGACTAAGTTTGCAAGTATGCTTCCATTTACACATATGAATATCTTATTAAAACAAACCGTCTTACCACAAGCCTTTAAATTAATTGATCCTGCAAAGTTTAGTTCTATTGAAAACTATAATGAAACAATGGTTTCATTAAAGGAAGCATACGGCTTTAATTCTATAGGTGTGTTAGGTTTAGATATACCTATGTTTATCATAATGATTTTGTGTGGAGTCTTATCTTTAATATTATTGGCACTTTCAACACATCTAATGAATAAAAGGATTAAAAATTAACTTTACAAAATATTTACTTGCCTATTACAAATTATGGTTATTATAAAAAAAATTAAAGCATATAATGTATGTATAAAATTTTCAAACCATAAGGAGAAAATATGAAAAAAATATTATCAGTTTTAACAGTATTTATACTAGCAGCTTTATTAGTAGCATGTGGACCATCAGATAATACATTTAATAGTGATGCAAACATTAAAGTTTACACACGTGATACCACATCAGGTACAAGAGATGCATTCTTTACAGGTATTAATTTTAAAGATGCAGTGTCATCTAATGAAAAATTAGTTACAGGATTTGTTGAAGTTGATGGTAATGGTACCATGAGATCAGGTGTTGCAGGTGATGAATTTGGTATTGGTTATGTATCATTAAACTCACTAAATGATACAGTTAAACCACTTAAGTTTAATAACATCGTTGCAACAGAGGCAAATGTAAATAATAATACGTATGAATTGAAACGTCCATTTATGTTTGTTACTAGATATGCTTTATCTGAAACTGATCCGGTAGATGATACAGAAGCATTAGTTAGAGCATTCGTAGCATTTTCATCAACTCAAGAAGGTAAAGCCGCGATTCAAGGTAAAGGCGGAATTCTTGAAGTATTAGCATCAGATAAAAGTTGGGATGAGATTAAAGCAAATCATCCGGTAACTGCTAAAAATAATTCAAGCATCACAATTCGTTTTGGTGGATCTACATCAGTTGAAAGTGTTGCTAAAGCATTAACAGCAGCATTTACACCACTAGCAGGAAACTTTGTTGCTGTGCATGAACACACAGGTTCAGGTGATGCTGTTAAACGTACTTGGGGATCTGAAAAAGATGCAGCAAATAGTTTACATGTAGGATTTGCATCTAGAGATTTCAACCAAGGTGAAAAAGACTTATTTGGTAATGCAAGTAATGGCAGATTAAACTGGGATGCGGTTGTACCAGTTGTACATCCATCAAACCCTATCGAAAATATTACAGCAGAATTATTAACAAGTATCTATAATGGTACATTTAAAAAATGGTCTGAGGTAAAATAATCAGATAAATAAATCTTTCAATTAAAGCAAGAGGTATTGTATGCAAATCAATCGAAAAAAGAATATAGTGAGTCGAAAGAAAGTAACGGAATATATTGTAAAATTTCTCTTACTGCTTGCGACACTTATATCAGCATCAGCCATCATTTTAATTGTATATCAACTAGCGGACCGTGGCATACGGCCGCTTTTTAGCGCTTATACAATTGAAAGTTATGATGGTAGTTTATATGAAAATGTTAGATTAAATATTAGGTACTTTTTTACAGGTACAGAATATATTGGTTATATTAAAGATTTTGGTAATGGCAAAATGGAAGCAGCTTATGGTATTGGCTACTTAATTATTAACACGATCTTTAATGTGACACTAAGTTTATTACTTGCTGCACCAATCAGTATTTTAACTGCAGTATTTATTGTAAAACTTTCTCCTTCTAAAATCGGACAAACTCTACAAATAGTAGTAGAAATGTTGGCAGCTGTACCATCTGTTGTTATTGGTATGTTTGGTCAAGGATTAATCTCACAAGCAATTAAAGTTGTAACACCAATTACTGGTAACTTCTCACTACTTAATACGATTATTGTATTAACAATTATGATTGTTCCAACAATTACAACAATGGCTATTACAGCACTAAGAGCGATTCCAAGAAATATTGAAGAAGGTTCGCTTGCACTTGGTGCAACACCGACACAGACGATATTTAAGGTTGTTTTACCTGCTGCAAAAAGTGGGATTTTTGCAGGGATAATTCTTGCTATTGGTCGTGCACTTGGTGAAGCATCAGCTGTATCACTTGTTGCAGGTGGATCTGGTTCTGGTCCAAACTTTGATCTGTTTGGTAGAACTAATACACTATCTTCAAGAATACTATTAGGATTTAAAGAAGTATCTGAAGGTGCGATGGATTTTGAAATTCGTTTTACTATGGGACTTGTATTAATTGCAATCATATTATTCTTTAACATCGTTTTAAATATGATAAAGAAGAAGGTGGCAAACTATGAACTCTAGTCAAAAAATAAAGGATTATGCTATCCGTATCATTACATATGTCACATCATTTATATCTGTATTTGTTTTAGGAGCGATTCTAATCTTTGTTTTAGTTCAAGGGGCACCACTTCTTAATTTAGATATTATAATGGGAGATAACTATAATACTTATAAGCCTGGTATGAAACTAGAATATGTTCCTATAGAAAGTAGTTTTACATATGATACTAAACAGGGTGAGTATTTTAGCACTAGATATGGTGTAGCAGTAAAAGATGATAAAACATTAGAAGGTAATCCGATTATTCGATTTACATATGTTGATCCTAATTCTCCTATGAGAAGAGGTCATACAATAGGTGATAGTACAGAAAAAATAGTTAGTATTGAAGTAGGCGATGTTGTTATGTCTGGAATACTTTTTTGGGGAGATAATTATTTAGACATTAATGGTGATATTAACCCTAATGCAGCATCGATTCCTTACCAAGTAACAGAAGGTGCCGAAAGTTTTGTTGAAAAACTAGATAGAACGCTTTATGTTGCAAGTATTGCACCTGTAATATTAGGTGGTGGAATTAGAGGTTCTATTGTTACAACACTTTACTTAATTTTATTAACGTTATTAATCGCATTACCTGTTGGTGTTGCAACAGCACTCTATATTCATGAACTTGCACCTCAAAATAAATTTACAGACCTTTTAAGATCATTAATTGATATGTTAACAGGTGTACCAAGTATTATTTACGGATTAATGGGAGCAGCTTTCTTTATTCCACTTGCTCAAAGGATGTTTAGTGGACAAATCATTAGTGGTAGTTTAATTTCTGGAGCGATGACTTTATCAGTAATTGTATTACCGGTTATTATTCGTTCAACAGAATCAGCACTAGATGTTGTACCTAAAGATTATAAGTTAGCTTCATTAGCACTTGGTGCGAATGAAACTCAAACAATCTTTAAAGTGATGTTACCAAATGCACTACCTGGTATATTATCAGCATCACTGCTAGCTATTGGCCGTATTATGGGTGAATCAGCAGCGCTTATATTTGCAATAGGTACAGTAATTATGGATGATATTTCAATATTTGGACAAGGTACATCACTAGCTGTGCATATTTGGTCAACAATGTCGAGTGAAAATCCTAACTTTGCACTTGCATCAACAATTTCAATTGTTTTACTAGCAGTAGTTTTAACACTTAATTTACTAATCAAATTTATTACACATAAATTTGTAAAAAGATATAGATAAGGAGCAAATATATGTCTGTAGCATTCTCAGTTAAAAATTTAAATTTCTATTATAATGATAGACATGCATTAAAAGATGTAACCATGGATATAAATCGTGCAGAAATTACAGCATTCATCGGACCTTCAGGATGTGGTAAATCTACATTTTTACGTACATTAAATCGTATGAACGATTTAATATTGGGTACACGCGTGGATGGTAATATAGAATTTGATGGTCTAAATATCTATGATAAAAAATTTGATGTCATTGATTTAAGAAGTAAAGTAGGAATGGTATTTCAAAAACCAAATCCATTTCCTATGAGTATTTATGATAACATTGCATATGGACCACGTGCACATGGTATTAAAGATAAAAAGACACTAGACTTTATAGTTGAAGACTCACTAAAAAAGGCAGCACTTTGGGATGAGGTATCAGATAATCTAAAAAAGAGTGCACTAGCATTATCCGGTGGACAACAACAAAGATTATGTATTGCTAGAACACTTGCTTTAAAACCGGAAGTTATTTTAATGGATGAACCAACATCAGCACTTGACCCGATTGCAACTCTAAAAATTGAAGAATTGGTTTTAGAACTTAAAAAAGAGTATACTATTATTATAGTTACTCATAATATGCAACAAGCAGCAAGAATCTCAGATAAAACTGCATTCTTTTATTTGGGCGAATTAATTGAGTTTGGAAATACTGAAAAACTATTTACGAATCCTTTAAAAAAGCAAACAGAGGATTATATAACCGGAAAATTTGGTTAAGATGAAAGGGAAGGTATAATATGTCTGCATTACGTGCATCACTATTAAAAGCAATTGAAGAATTAAAATCTGAAGTTGTTACAATGGCAGATCTTGTCTTAAACAACATCAATGAAGCATTCTTAGCATTTAAAACAAATAACCTCATAAAAGCTGAAGCCTTAATGAAAGCTGATGATGTGGTTGACCAATATGAAGAAGATATATCAAAATCTGCACTCCGTGTCATGTGGAAAGAGCAACCCTATGCCCAAGACTTAAGAGTTGTAACAGGGATATTAAAACTTGTAACAGACTTAGAGCGTATTGGAGATCATGCTGCCGATATTGCTGAACAAACAATCCATATTGGAGATTTAAAAAACCAAAGATTATTACCAATTACAACCATGATGAGTGAAGCTGCTTATCAAATGGTTCTAAACGCTATTAATGCGTTTGTGAAACAAAATTTAGAACTTGCTAAAAAAGTTATTTCTGATGATGATGTTGTTGACCAATTATTTAATGATGTTATGAAATCAGTAACAGATCAAATTAAAAATGAAACCATTGATTCACAATACGCCGTATCAGTTATTATGGTTGCTAAATACATGGAACGTGTTGCGGACCATGCAGTAAACTTAGCTGAATGGACAATATTTATGATTACTGGGGAACATAAATCTACCCCATTATTCTAAAAGGAGTATTAAATGTTAATATATTTTTTAGAAGATGACATGCAAATTTCATATATCATTGAAAAAACAATTACAAACGCTGGTTATCAACAAAAAGGCTTTTTAAATGCTAAAGATTTTCTTGAAGCATTAAGAAAAAAAACACCAGATCTTGTTTTATTAGATGTGATGTTACCTGATATGTCGGGTTTAGATGTTATAAAGAGTGTAAGAGAGTTTTATAAAGATTTACCAATTATTATGCTTAGTGCATTAGGTAGCGAAATGGATAAGGTTAAAGCACTAGACTTAGGTGCAGATGATTATATGACTAAACCATTTGGTATTTTAGAATTAACATCTAGAATCAATGCACAGTTAAGACGTTATAATTCTAAAATAGAACTAGTAAAAGGTAATTTAGTCATTAATAAAGAAACATATAAATGTTTTATTAATGAAAAAGAAGTAAGCCTTACAACCAAAGAATTTGAAATACTTTATCTTTTAATGAAAAACGATGAAAAAGTTGTAACAAAAGAAACACTATTTAATGAAGTATGGCAAATGGACGTTTCTATAGAAACTAGAACATTAGACATGCACATTAAATCATTAAGAGAAAAAATAAAAGATGCAAACTTTGAAATTAAAACAGTTCGTGGTGTAGGCTATAGTCTATAAAGTCAAAGAGGGTAATGATGAACTTAAATCAAAAGATATTTATAAGGTTAGGCACATATGTAGGAGTTATCTTAACATTATTTTTTATTGTGTACCAAATCAAATATCCCAACATTGAAAACTTATATATCTACCTTATCTTTTTAGCCATTGGTGCAGGTTTAGTTTTAGCTTTATTCTTAGAATATAAAGAGTATTTTTCAAGATATGATATTAATCAAAAAGTCGTTGATAGCGACTTTTTGGTTAAAGAGCTTGATAGAGTGAATCAAGAACTAAAAGATAAAGATAATCAATTACTCATGATGTCTAGTTTTGCAGGTCAAGGTATTATTCTTATAAATAACCATAAAGAAATTATGTATGCCAATGAACTTGCTAGAAAAAGATTATCTTTATTAGATACACAAAGTAAGTCCTATATTAACCAAATTAGACACACGAAAATAAAAGATCAAATTAATCGTACATTTATGGATGTAGTACCTTATAAAGATACACATATGATTCAAAATAAAAACCTAGAAATAAAAACGATACCTACAGAACAAAGTAAAGATCAATTTATATTAGTTATCATTGATGATTTAACAGAAAAACTACAACTTCAAACAATAAAGAAAGATTTCTTTAGTTATGCAGGGCATGAATTAAAAACACCCATTACGATCTTAAGAGGTTATGCTGAACTTATTCATCAAGAAATTATTACAGGAAAAGAAGCCACAGAAATATCTGCTAAAATGATTGATTTAGCAGATTATATGAAAGGCTTTGTTGATGATATGTTAATGTTAAGCCGTTTAGAAACATTTACTGATGGACCACTAGAAACATTAAAATTAAAAGATATAATATTAAATACGATTGAATACTTTAATAATGCTATAAAAGAAAAACAAATAAAACTAGAACTTGATTTAGATGATATTTTATTTGAAGCAGATCCTATGGATATGCAAAAACTATTTAAAAACATGTTAGAAAATGCAATTAAATACAATAAAGAAAATGGTTTAATCAATATATCTATTAAAAAAGTATTAAACCAAATTGTTTTTACAATATCAGATACAGGTTTAGGTATACCATTTAGTGAACAAGACCGTATCTTTGAAAGATTTTATAGAGTAAATGATAAACGTAAAACACCAGGTACTGGACTAGGTCTTGCAATCGTAAAACATATTGTTAATAAGTATCATGGACATATTAGCGTTGAATCTGTTGAAAATGAGTATACTAAATTTATAATTGTTATATAATTAAAATAAAAGGGGTAAAAACAAATGCTTTTTAAAGATATAAAATTAGAAGCAAAAAATGCTTTAGTAGGCAATCGCCTAATGTTTTTATTGGCGATTTTAGTCGCAGGGGTCATTAGTTCAGTTATACCAGGTCTACAAATTCTTATAGGACCAGTAGTTATGGCAGGGTTATTCTTCATAGGTAAGAAGTTACTTAGTGATAAAAAAGTAGATTTTGAATTAATGTTTACTTTCTTTAAAGATTTAAATCATGCAATCAAATTAGTTGCTGTGCAACTATTAGTAATGCTAATTGTATTAGGTGGATTTTTATTATTAATTATTCCAGGCTATATTTTCCTATTTAGATATTCTCAAGCACTATTTATTATGAGTGAAAATAAAGATATGGATATTATGGATGCGTTAAAAGAAAGTCGTCGTATGATGAAAGGTTATAAATGGAATTACTTTTTCTTTAGTCTTTCATTTATTGGACATATCTTACTAGGAATCATTACATTTGGTATATATTTATTATATGCTTTACCATACATCAACTTATCTATGTATAATTACTACCTACATTTAAAAGTAGAACACGGTATTAAAGATCAAAAACCAAATTTATTAGAAGAATAAATATAAACAATATATCTTAGGATAGAACTTAAAATCAAGTTCTATCCTTTTTTTGTTTAGTAGGGTTGTTAGTCTTATAAATTATAATTATTACCTATAAAAATAATATTACAAATAAATTGAATCAAATAAAAATATATGACTTATTTTGTTAATTATAAAAATAAGACTCTTAATTATAGAACATATATAAATAATATAGGATTAATTTTAAAATATGAATGAAAACAAAAGGAAGTAATATTTATAAATAAATTATAAATAAAATGTGTAAATGGCTTTAAAATCAAGTGAACTAATTATCAATAAATTTATAAAATTATAATGTAAGAAAAATTGATTTTCATACATTTACACATACACATTTAAACTCAAAAATCAACATGAAATTTCTATGAAAAATCGTGTAAGCATTTACACATTTCTTAGAGTTGCAAATCGCTTGAGCTTTATATAAAATGTTAATACTCAATCATCAGACTATATGCCTTTAAAGTTATTTTAGATTTTTTTCTTAATGGCGTACTATGCTTTGATGGTGATTAGTGATTCTAAACAATATGTGAAAGAGGGATAATTACCATGATAGAAAAGATCAAAAAAAGAGATGGAAGAATCGTAAGATTTAATCCAGAAAAGATTAGTGATGCGGTTACTAAGGCATTCATGGCGGTAAATAAGGATGCAAAACTAGCAGATAATGTAACTACAGGTGTATTAAAAAATGTAGATTCTAAGTTTAAAAGTCGCATTCCAACGGTTGAAGACATTCAAGATGAAGTTGAACGCACATTAATTGAACTTAAGTATGCAGATGTTGCAAAAGCTTATATTATTTATAGAGAAGAACGTAATAAAGTTCGTGATAAAAATACAAGACTGATGCATACATATCATGACATTGCATTTTCAAAATCTACTGAAAGTGATTTGAAAAGAGAAAATGCAAACGTCAATGGTGATACACCAATGGGTGCAATGCTTAAATACGGTAGTGAAGGTGCCAAAGAGTTTAATAGAATGTTTGTTTTAAACCCTAAACACTCTAAAGCACATGATGAAGGATTAATTCACATTCACGATCTTGATTTCTTAACACTAACTCTTACATGTTGTCAAATTGATTTAACTAAGTTATTTGAAGGTGGTTTTCAAACAGGTCACGGTAGCCTAAGAGAACCTCAAGATATCAAAACATATGCAGCATTAGCATGTATTGCTATCCAGTCTAATCAAAATGACCAACACGGTGGACAATCGGTTGCTAAATTTGATTATGATATGGCAGTGGGTGTTAAAAAAACATATGTTAGACACTTTAGAAATAATCTTCAAAAAGTGTTAGATGTTTATGGAATCCAATTAAACGCAAAAGAATTATTAGAAGAAATAAAAAACAAACATGGTGTCACACCACAACTTAAAAATGAAGAAATTAAAGCCATTCTTCTATCTTACATCAGTGATGTAAGCTTAAAAGATAAAGTCTTTAATTTTGCTCAAAAAGAAGCCGAAAAAGAAACAGTTAGAGATACTTACCAGGCAATGGAAAGTTTAGTGCATAATCTAAATACAATGCACTCTCGTGCGGGTGCTCAAGTACCATTTTCATCTATAAATTATGGTACAGATACATCCCATGAAGGTAGGTTAGTTATTAAATCTATACTAGAAGCAACCATTGCAGGTTTAGGTAGTGGAGAAACACCAATTTTCCCTATTCAAATCTTTAAGGTAAAAGAAGGTATAAACTTTAATGAAACTGACCCTAACTATGATTTATTCAAACTTGCTATGGTTACATCAGCGAAAAGATTATTCCCTAACTTTTCATTCTTAGATGCACCTTTTAATAAATCATTTTATAAAGAAGGTAACCCAAATACAGAAATAGCTTATATGGGATGTAGAACAAGGGTCATGTCAAATGTATATGATCCTACAAGTGAAATTGTAACTGGTAGAGGTAATTTAAGTTTTACATCTATTAATCTACCAAGACTTGCACTTACAAGTAAAAATGAACAAGAATTCTTTAAATCATTAGATGATGCATTAGAACTTGTAATAGAACAATTACTTGAAAGATTTGATATACAAAAAAATCTATATGTTTATAACTTCCCATTCTTAATGGGTCAAGGTGTTTGGATAGATAGTGACAAACTAAATCCAAATGACACAATTGAAAATGTAATCAAGCATGGTTCTCTTGCAGTAGGATTTATAGGACTTGCAGAAACACTTAAAGTATTAACTGGAAAACACCATGGAGAAGATGAGAAATCTCAAGAATTAGGATTAAAAATTGTTTCTTATATGAGAAACAAAATGGATCAAAAAGCAGATAAATATAAATTAAACTTCTCGCTTATTGCAACACCGGCTGAAGGATTATCTGGACGTTTTGTAGCAATGGACCGTAAAAAGTTTGGTTCCATTGAGGGTGTAACTGATCATGAGTTTTATACAAACTCATTCCATGTTCCAGTATATTATCCAACAGAAGCATTTCATAAAATAGATGTTGAAGCACCATATCATGCATTAACCAATGGTGGTCATATATCTTATATAGAACTAGATGGAGATCCAGCTAAAAATATACCAGCCTTTGAATCAATCATTAAATACATGGCTAAAAAAGGTATTGGATACGGTTCTATTAATCACCCAGTAGATTTTGATCCAGTATGTAAATACGTTGGAATTATTAATAATGAATGTCCAAAATGTGGACGTAAAGAAACAGCAGAACAACCATTTGATAGAATCAGAAGAATTACAGGATATTTAGTTGGTACATTAGATAGATTTAATAATGCTAAAAAGAAGGAAGTTGAAGAACGTGTCAAACACTTCCACTCTTAAACTAAGAGTTAATGACTTTATTAGTGATTCTATTGTTGATGGATTTGGATTAAGATTTGTAGTCTTTACACAAGGATGCAACTTAAGATGTCCTGGATGTCATAATCCATCAACACATGATTTGAATGGTGGTTACTTAATTGAACTTGATGAAGTTAGAAAAAAATGGAAGAAAAATCCACTACTACACGGTTTAACCATTAGTGGTGGAGAACCCTTCCTACAACCAGAAGCCGTATTAGAACTCATTAAAATGGCACATGAAGATGGTTTAAATGTAAATATATATAGTGGTAGTACATATGAGGTATTAAGTAAGAAGGATTGTCCATATACAAAAAAAATATTAAAAGAAGCAGATATATTAATTGATGGACCATATATAGAATACTTAAAAAACTTTAATTTATTATGGCGTGGTAGTTCAAACCAGCGCATCATCGACTTAAAGAAAACAAATCAACATCAGGAGCTTGTAATCATTCCTGATTCATAAGGGAGTTACTTGTAAATGACAATTATCTATGATAGTTTAACGGGCCAAACTAAAAGGTTTGCCCAAAATCTTGGCTTTCCTGCCATTCACGTTAAGCTTTATGAAGGCACACCTGAAGGTGAACTATTTTTAGTTACCAGAAGTATTAATTTTGGTAAAATTCCACAAACAACCAAAGACTTTTTAGATCAATATAAAGATAAAGTTATTGGTGTTGCAGTCTCAGGAAATAAAAACTGGGGCGAAAACTATGGAAAAGCTGGAGATAGTATTGAAGCTTACTACAACATTCCGTTAATTTTAAAATTTGAAGGTTCTGGATTCAAATCTGATAGACAAAGGGTCATGGACTGGCTCATAAAACAAGAAGAAGGAAAAAAGGTATAAGTGAATGGATCAAAAAAGAGATATTATTCCTGAATGGATAATCTTAAATAATCAAATTACTGATGAAAATGGTGATTTGAAAGATATAACAAAAGATAAAGCTGCAGCTAAAAGTTACTTTTTAAATGAAGTCAACAAACGCACTCAGTTTTTCCACTCATTAGAAGAAAAGTTAGAGTTTTTAGTTGAAAATGACTATTACGAAAAAGAATTTTTAGAAAAATATACAATGGAGCAAATACATACAATTTATGATATTGCTTATGCAGCAAAATTTAGATTCCCAACCTACATGGGAGCATTTAAGTTCTATAATGATTATGCACTAAAAGATCGCAGTGGCAAAAACTTTTTAGAACGCTATGAAGATAGATTAGCTGTGAATGCTCTATATCATGCAGATGGTGATTTTGAAATGGCGAAAAGATTAATAAGATCTTTAATTAGCCAAGACTTTACACCAGCAACACCAACACTCCTTAATACTGGTAAAAGTAAACGTGGTGAGTTTGTTTCATGTTTCTTATTAGAAGCCGGAGATTCTTTAAATGACATTTCAAGAATCTCAGAATTTAGTATGCAACTATCTAAAGTTGGTGGTGGGGTTAGTATTAATCTTACAAACTTGCGTGCTAAAGGTGAAACGATCAAAGGAATACCTAACGTTTCTAAAGGTGTTGTAGGGGTAGTAAAACTACTTGATAACAACTTTAGATACGCTGACCAAATGGGTCAAAGAACTGGTGCTGGAGCGGTTTACCTAAATATATTCCACTCTGACATTGAAGATTTTTTATCCACTAAAAAATTAAATGCAGATGATGATATTCGTGCTAAAACACTATCAATGGGTGTTGTAATTCCTGATAAATTTATGGAACTTGCAAGAGATAATAAAGATATGTGGTTATTCTATCCACATACAGTATTTGAAGAATATGGCATGAATTTTGCAGATATTTCTATTGATATGGATAAATGGTATGATATTTTAGCTGATAATCCAAAGGTAAGAAAGCGTAAAGTAAATCCTAGAAAATTACTTGATATGATTGCTCAACTTCAAGGAGAATCAGGATATCCTTACATTATGTTTTCAGATAATGTCAATAAAGCAAACCCACTAGATTTACCTGTAAAATTTTCAAACCTATGTACAGAAATCCTTCAACCAACAATCACCTCACAATACGGTGATTATGGTGCAAATAATGACCAAATTGGTATGGATATTTCATGTAACTTAGCAAGTGGTCATATGGGAAATATGATGAAACATAACACTATTAAAGAAACAGTTTTTGCTGCAATGGATATTATGAACTCTGTATCAGTTAAAACAGATATTAAACACGTACCAGCAGTAAGTAAAGCTAACCGCCTAAACCGTTCGGTTGGATTTGGTATTATGGGTCATCATGGTTATATTGCTGAAAACTATATTATGTTTGGTAGTGATGAAAACCTAGACTTAATTGATGTATTCTTTAATATTGTGAATTATTATTCTTTAGTTCATTCTATGGAAAAAGCTAAAGAAACTGGTGAAAAATTCTATAGATTTGAAAAATCAAAATATGCAGATGGTTCTTATTTTGATGGACGTGGACAAATACTACCTAAAACTGAAAAGGTTCAAGAACTATTTAAAAACATTTATATTCCAACAGATAATGACTGGTTAGAATTAAAAGAAAATGTTATGACTTATGGTTTATATAATTCTCACCGATTAGCTGTTGCACCAAATGGTTCAATTGGTTATGTCATGTCAGCAACCCCTTCTTTAACACCAATTAAACAACTTGTTGAAGAAAGAACATATGGTAATTCAAAAACATATTACCCAATGCCTGCACTTGATAAAGCATCATTCATGTATGAGACAGCTTACCGTATGGATACATATAGAACAATTGATGTAATTGCAACCGCTCAAAAACATGTGGATCAAGGTATTTCATTTGAACTTTGTATTACATCAGATATTACAACAAGAGAACTACAAAAATATTATTTATATGCACACTACCAAGGAATTAAAACACTATATTACACAAGAACTCAAAAACTAAAGATTGAAGAATGTGAATCCTGTGCAGTCTAAGGAGAATAAAATGGCTAAAAAGAAAGTAGAACAAAATAAAAAAATATTAGAACCGATTAAAAAAGTATTATATGAAGGTGCTAACTGGAATCAACTAGAAGATGATTATACACAACAATTCTATGAACAAAATTTGAGTCAATTTTGGCGTCCTGAAGACATTTCGCTACAACCCGACTTAAATGTATGGAGCATATTACCGGAAAATATTCAACAAGCCTATGCTAAAAATTTATTAGTCCTAACGTTTTTAGATACACACCAAGGTGATATTGGAATGCCTGTAGTATCTAGATCATTAGATGATCACTTTCACCAAAGAAAAGCTGTATTAAACTTTATGGGTGCTATGGAAAATGCGGTACACGCAAAAAGTTATTCAAATATCTTTATGACTTATATGTCTAACCAAGAAATTGATGAGTTATTTATTTGGGGTGAAAAACATAAAAACCTACAGAAAATTATGCAGCTAATTGTAGGTTATTATAAAGAGCTTGATAGATTTAACTACATCAAACAATTTATGTCAGATAATAAAGATTATGACCAAACAGCATTTGATGTTGCACAGTTTAAAGCTATGGTTGCCTCTGTTTATTTAGAAACATGGTTATTTTATTCAGGTTTTTACTATCCACTATTTTTCTATGGTCAAGGAAAGCTTATGCAAGCAGGAGAAATCATTAACTTAATTTTAAGAGATGAATCCATTCATGGCTTATATGTAGGACGTCTTGCTCAAGAAGTATTTGAAACATTTTCAAATGAACTTCAAGAAGAATTAACCACTTGGGTACATGAGTTTTTATTAGAACTATATCATGAACAAAATGAACTGGTAGAATCTATATATGATGCAGTTGATTTAACACATGATGTTAAAATCTTTGTAAGATATAATGCCAATAAAGCATTAATGAATTTAGGCTTTGATCCATACTTTGAACCGGAGGATGTCAATCCTGTGGTATTAAATGGATTAAATACAGAAACTAAAACAATGGATAACTTTTCAATGAAAGGTAATGGCTACCAAAAAATGAAAAGTGAAATGCTTAAAGATACAGATTTTATATTTGAAAAAAAGAAAATTATTTCATTTGAAGGTGATAAAAAATGAGTGTAATCTTATTAACTAAAAATGATTGTACACAATGTGCACAATTAAAAATGTTTCTAAAGTTTGGATTAAATAATAAATATGAATCAGATATTAAAATTATTAATAAAGAAGACAATCAAGAAGAATTTGATAAGCTTACAGCAGAATATGGTATCTTAACATTACCTGCAATGATTGCAGGTGGTGAGGCTTTAATTCGTACACAGCCATCACCTGTATTAACTTTTTTAGAAAAACACGTCGGTAAAAAATAAAGTATTATACGATAAAACCCAACAAATTCGTTGGGTTTTATTGATATATATGCCAATTACTTGCAAAAAATTAAATTAATAAATATAATAACATAAATAATTTTTAAAAGTGGAGGTTATTTTATGGATACATTTAAACCCTATTTAGACAGCATAAAAGATGATGAAATCAGATCACGCATGATCAATCTTTTAGAATGGGTACAAAATAAGTATCCAATGTTAGGAAAAAAAATAGCATGGAACCAACCACACTTTACGCACCATGATACATTTATTATTGCATTTACACATGCCAAATCACATGTATCTATAATCCCTGAATATAAAGTCATTGATTTATTTAAAGATGAAATTAGAAAAAATAATTACCTGCATACAAACTTTATCTACAAAGTAAAATGGAATCAAGAAATGAATTATGATCTACTGAGTAAAATTATTGAATATAATATGCATGATAAATCAGATTATAATTCCTACTGGCGTTAATAAAAACCACTCAAACCAAAAATTGGTTTGAGTGGTTTTCTTTAAGATGTTTTTACATCATTTAGCATTAAAATTAATTGAGCCATGACTTGATTTGAAAAGCTTGCATAAGGTGTACCTTTAAAGGTTTCGCTATCTGGATAATAATCTAAATATGCACGAGACCAATTGGTTAACCAAGGATCATTTCCTTCATATGTAGTAATTTCTAAGTAAGTATTATATAAAGGTGTAGAGTATCCTACAACAGATGCATTTTCATAAGCATTTTCAGGATCTAAGAAGAAGTTGATAAACTTATGTGCTAAATCAGTATGTCTTGATTTTTTTGGAATAACAATACCATCTACAAATGCCATTGTATTTTCAGGAATATAAATATCATATGTTTTTTCATCGTAGTTTAGACCATTATCTAAATCCACATAAAGCATATCAAGGAAATCTCCAGTCCAAACAAATGCTAAGTCTAGGTTATTGGCTTGGATATCCTTTTTTAATGCATCATCAGCAAATACAGAAAAATTTGCACGAATTAAAGCTTCTTTTGCTAAATTAAGATGTGTTTTATTAAAGCCTTCAGGCGTTGTATTTGGTAGTGCATTTGGATCTAAACCTAAGTAAAGTAGACTTGCTGCATATGCATATTGTGCAACATCATACATCCCCACACGGTTTGTAGGTCTTAAGCTTGGTTCAAAATATGCACTCCAACCATGTGTTTCTAAAGCCTCTTTTAAACCTGTAATACGGTTGTTATACATCAGGCCAAATGTACCCCAAAAATAAGGGACAAAGTAGTCTTTGCTACCAAGTGTCATTGTAGCCATTAAACCTTCTAATCCGGTCATATATGGATTGTTTTCGGGGTCATAATTAGGAAGCAGGTCATAATTTAGTTTTTGTATTAAATCTTCCCTAATTAATTTTTCAATCATATAATCTCCAGGAAAGACTATGTCATATGCAGTTGTACCGGATTTGATTTTAGAATAAAATAATTCGTTACTATCTGCAATAGATATTGAGACCTCAACATTATAGGTTTCTTCAAATAATAAAACTAAATCCTCATTAATATACTCACCCCAATTTAAAATTAATAGTTTTTGGTTATACCCACAACCATTTAGGATGAATATAGAAAGAAGTAGTGAACTTAAAATAAATATTTTCTTCATTTCTTTTTACCTTTTTTAATAAAGACTTGGTAAACCGTTAATAAGATTAATGTAGTTAAAGTAAGGAGTGTTGAAAAAGCATATACTGAAGGTGTTAAACTCTTTCTACCGATACTACCATAAATCCAAATAGATAAATTATCAAATCCATTACCAGTCGTATAATAACTAATTACAAAGTCATCAATACTCATTGTAAGTGCAAGAAGCATTCCTGAGAATATACCCGCTAAGATTGCAGGTACAATGACCTTAATGAGTGCCTTATAAGGTTTGATGCCTAAATCTAGTGCAGCATCCATAAGATTTGGATCCATTTCCTTTAATTTAGGTAAAACACTTAAGACAACATAAGGCATGGTAAAGAATAGGTGAGCCAGTATTAATGTAAATGGTCCAAAGATATATGGAAATACTGGTAATAGTAGTGAAAAGATTAACATTAATGAAATACCAGATACAATATCTGCATTCAGTATAGGAATATTATTTAATAAAACAACTTGAGCACGTTTCTTTTTAGATAGTGCATGAATTCCAATAGCCATTAATGTACCAAAAATTGTTGCCAAAAGGGTTGCGATAAAACTTGTTAATAAGGTATTTAATATCGCGTTTTTAAGACTTCTGTTAGCAAACATATTAAAGTACCAATCAAGTGTAAATGATTCAAATTGATTGATATTAGAGCTTGAGTTCACAGATTGAAGTAGTAAGATAACAATTGGAATATAAAGGGATGCAACAATAATACTTACAAATACTTTTCTTAATATGAGTAATACTTTTTTTAATTTTCTTGTATCTTTGTATCCGTATTCTTCTAAAGTTGCTAGAGGGTATTTTGTCATAATAGAGTTTCTCCTTCTTTATCAACTTTAGAAACAAAGAAAATAGCAGCAAAGATGACAAGTAATATCATTATTGATAATAATGAACCTAAATTATAATCCATGTATCTGAAGGATTGTTCTATCACATTACCTAATAATAAAATATTACCAGATCCTAAAATCTCAGGAATTGCAAACCCACTCATTGCAGGTAAGAATACTAAAATAGAACCTGTTGCAACTCCTTTAAGTGATAATGGAAAAATAACTTTAATAAATTTTTTAAAATCAGTTAATCCTAAATCAAGTGCAGCTTCTTCAAGTGCATAATCTATTTTTTCTAATGCTGTATAAATAGGTAGAATCATAAATGGTAAATAAGTTAATACTAAACCAACTAATACTGCAACCCCCGTACCTTTAAATACAGGAAATGTTACAGAAGTGTTTAGCATTTTAGATAAGATATCTGTAATAATATTATGTTCATTCATTAAGTTACCTAAAGATTCAGTTCTAAGTAGTAGATTAGACCACATAGGTAGTATAAAGATTGCAAGTACTAAAAATTTATTTTTAATTTTTGAACGAAAGACACTATATGCAACCATATAACCTAATACCATAGATATAAGGGTAGCAAGGGTTGCATATAGTATAGAGTTAAAAAATGCAATTTGAATGGAAGATTCAAAAAATGATTGATAAAAGCCATTGTTAAATTGGTAGTTATCTAAACTTAAACCTTCTGTAACTGATACGGATAAAAATAGCATAACTAGCATTGGAATTAATGCTAAGATACCTAACCATACAATATATGGTATAGAAAGTTTACTAAATGGTTTCTTCATTATCTGATACCTTCATTAAGTGAATTTCATAAGGATCAATTTTTAAACCAATTTTGTCACCTACTTGGTAGTTTTCGTAAGTGTTGACCATAAGTTTATAGTCTCCTACTAATACATCTAATTCGTTATGTACACCTTTAAAGATAGAAGATGTGACTGTGCCAATTAGTTTTGCTTGATCAAGTGAAACAACATCAAAGTCTTCAGGACGAATGACAACATCAACTGGTTCATTATCATTAAATGGATAATTTTCACATTTAAAATCAACATTTAAAAATGCTACATTACCATTATTCTTATAAACACCTGAAATAATATTAGATTCACCTATAAATGTTGCAACATATCGGTTCACTGGTTCGTTATAAACTTTTTTAGGTGTATCTAGTTGTTGAATCACACCTTCTTTCATTACAACAATACGATCAGACATAGTCATTGCCTCTTCTTGATCGTGTGTAACGAAGATAAATGTAATACCAAGCTTTTTTTGCATCTCTTTAAGTTCGTATTGCATGTTTTGACGCAGTTTTAAGTCAAGTGCTGCTAAAGGTTCATCAAGTAGTAAAATTTGTGGTTTATTAATGAGGGCACGTGCAAGTGCAACTCTTTGTTGTTGACCACCACTCATTTGAGTGATTTTTCTATTTTCAAAGCCTTTTAATTTAACTAAATTTAAAGCTTCAATAACAGCTTTATTGATACCTGATTTGATTAACTCATTTTGTTCTTTTTTACTTAAATTTGAATCAACATTAAAGAATTTAAGTAAATACTTTTTATTTCTGTTTTTTAAACCAAATGCCACATTATCAAACACATTTAAATGTGGAAATAATGCATATTTTTGAAATACTGTATTAATTGGTCTTGCATAAGGTGGTAAATAATTAAAGATCTTACCGTTAATGATAATTTCTCCACTATCTGGTTTTTCAAAGCCACCAATCATACGTAGGGTTGTTGTTTTACCACAACCAGATGGTCCAAGGAGTGTTAGAAATTCATTTTCATATATTTTTAAACTTAAGTCTTTTACGATTAAGTCATTTTCAAATTGTTTGACAACGTGGGATAATTCTATAAGCACGTTACTGTTCAAATCAGGAATCCTCCGATAATTTTATTTTATATTTCGATAAATAATTATATATCTTTTTTTAAAAATGTATACATAAAAAGTAAATAAAATTTCAACAAAAATTTTTGTGTAAAAATGACGTAAAAAAAATGGTGACTTATCCACGTTATAAAGCAGTTATGGGGTTTATAAAAATATTTATTTTTTAATTATAATTTTAAATAAAAAAAGGCTTTTAATTCTATATTTTAAATTTGAGTTTATTTATAAAATTTTTATGGATAAATGTATATGTTTTAATTTAAATAATTAAAGATAAAAATTTCATAAAAAAAAGTCTTCAAACTATAAAAAGTCTTCAAACTATAATTAGTATTGAAAACTATTTTATATTTTTATGGCGAGGGCAGCAGGATTCGAACCCACACTAAAGGTTTTGGAGACCTGTGTGCTACCGTTGACACCATGCCCCCGTTCACGCAATAGATAGTATAACATAACTTAATTAACAATTCAATAAAGAAAAGAGCGATTTTATTTATCGCTCTTTGGTTCTGTATCACTAAATATTTGTTGATTTGACTTTAATGGTCTATGTGTTGGCATGATTTGTGGTTGTTGTGGTGTGTTATCATTATTACCACCATCTTTTTTGTTTCTGATTGCTTTCATAACACGTTTATGGAAGAACCAGAAATAAGGGATGATAACGATTAGTAGTGCATAGATACCATAAACTATAAAGTAGAAGTAAGTAAATTGACTAAAGTCTGCTGGATGGTATGTTAATACTAAGTTATAAGGGTTGTTTTCTTGTGTTGGTGTCATACCATCTAATAATTTAGAAAAGTTATAACTTTCTGGTGTAATGTTTAATGTTTCATCAAGTACCATTGGACTACCTTGATAAGTTTCTGTACCATCAGTGATTCTATAAATAAATGCTGGTTCTGTTTCTTGATCAAAGTGTGCATATAGATCAACTGCTAGAATGTGGTATTCATTTGTACCTTCTAGTGTTTTTTGAGCATCTGTGTAAAAATGTGGGTTAAATAGATAAGTTGTTAAAGGTACTCTTTGGTTTGAAATAAAACCGTCTGGAGAGGTGTAGATATTTAGGTATGGAGCATTGACTTCATTACCTTCTGTATCTTTACCATTTAATACAACTTTTGTTTTTTCTGGGTCATTGACATTGTATGCTGTTACTTCAATACTATAGTATAAAGCATCTTCTGAGTATGATTCTAATACTATATAGAAACCATCATAATATATATCTACGTTTGGATCTTTAATTAAACTAATAAATGGGTAAATACCTAGTTTTACTTGGTATTTAGCATCAATTTCTGTGTTATTTGTTGTATCATAGTATAATTGATCAGTAGAAGTTTTAATTTGGTCTTTAGAATAATATGTTTCAAGTGCTGCATTATAACGATCTAATCCTTCGAATGTTGTGTATGATTCATTATTCTTCATTGCATCGATTATGTGAGTACTTGCATACTCACTACGCATCATTCCTGTAACCCCCATTAAAGTAACTTCAACAAATCCTAATATGAGTAAAACAAATATAAAATAAAATATTCTTCCTATCCATTTCATCTGGCAAATACATCCTTTCATGATATATAATAACAAATAAAATATGAAACTTTACAAAAAACGTATTTTTACCGTATTTTAAACTTTACAAAACAAAAAATGTTGGTATAATAATACTTGCGCAAAGTATGGCGGTTGTGGCGAAGTGGTTAACGCATCGGCTTGTGGCGCCGACACTCGGGGGTTCAATTCCCCTCGGCCGCCCCATCTTGCGAAAATAAATAAAATGTAGGCCCATAGCCAAGCGGTAAGGCAACGGACTTTGACTCCGTCACTCGTAGGTTCAAATCCTGCTGGGCCTGCCATTTTTATAAAGAAAGTCCACTATCCATGCGGGTGTGGCGAAATTGGCAGACGCACTAGACTTAGGATCTAGCGCTTTACGGCATGCAGGTTCAAGTCCTGTCACCCGCACCAAGTTGATTTGAAATGGGTTGATACAATTTGTATCAGACCTTTTTTTATTTTGTAGGCAGAAAGGGAAAAAATACCTAACCGCCAGTTTTATATTGAACTATAGAGTCCTGTAATAGTCTAGATTTAGACTATCTATAGGTTTCTTTTTATTTTGTTAGTCAACTATTTAACGATTACCTTACTTTTTAACGATTTGAGAAATAAGATATTCCGTAATAAATAGACAATTTGACAAAAAAGTGCTATAATTTTGAATATATAGTTACATTTATAATGGAGGTAATTATGGATTACCAACGATTAGTGAAAAAATTAAGGAAAAAGTTAATATTGTCACAACAGGAACTAGCTGAGTTATTAGAGGTTTCTTTTTCATCAATTAATAGATGGGAGACTAGAAAACACGAGCCAACCATTAAAGTTAAAAGAAAAATAGTTGAGCTTTGTAAAGAAAATAATATTGATTTGGAGGGGAAAGAATAATGTTACATTTTAATGAAGATACAAGAGTAAAATTACCTGCAACCATTCAATTTTTAAGATTAGGTTATGAATATCAATCACTTAAAGGGGCTAGGATTGACTTTGAAACTAAGATCTTTATTGATAGATTTAAAACAAGTTTAGAAAGAATCAACAAGAGAGAAATATCTAACGATGAGTTGTTTGCTCTTTTAGCTGAAATTAACACTTTAATTAAGAATAATGATTTAGGTAAAGAGTTTTATAAGAGGTTGCTTTCTTCTGAATATCAAATCAAATTATTAGATTTCGAGGACTTCAGTAACAATGATTTTGCTGTTGTTAATGAACTACCTTTTAGTATTAAAGAAGGAACAGAAGAAGGCTCATTTAGACCAGATATTAATATTTTAATCAACGGTATGCCGTTAGCATTTTTGGAAGTTAAACATCCTAATAATAGTGGTGGTATTCAAGTTGAGTTTGAAAGAATGATTAATAAGAGATTGAAGAATGATGACTATAAAAAGTACTTCAATTTACTTCAACTTATCTCTTTTTCAAATAATATGGAATATGAAGATGCTGATGATGACATTGCTGATGAAGTTAAAGCAGGATCTTTTTATACGACTCCAAATGGACAAAGCACAACATTCTCTTTCTTTAGAGAAGATATAAAAGAATACCATTCCAAATACAAACTCAAAGAAATCGATGAAGCAACAGTAAAATTTGTGGTAAAAGACGGTGGTTATAATCCAGATGAAACAGATACACCGGAATTTAACACTAACCTTTCGGACCTTACTCCATGCAACAGATTTATAACTTCTCTGTTTGATAAAGAGAGATTACTCTATATGCTTCGTTATGGAGTCATGTTTTTGACTGAAATTAAGAAGGTTCACAATGCTTCAACTAACACTAATGAGGAAATTCCAATTAAGCAAAAGCATATTATGAGATATCCTCAGTTCTTTGCCACAAGAGCTATTATTAAGCGATTTGGAGAAGAAGATAAAAATGGTATTATTTGGCACACGCAAGGTTCAGGTAAAACAGCACTGTCAGCATATTCACTTAAAGTTATTACAGATTACTTTGCCAAAAAGAATGTTAACACTAGATTTTTCTTTGTTGTCGATAGACTTGATTTGATGACTCAAGCAACTACAGAGTTTACTAATAGAGGATTTACTGTAACTAGCGTTTCAAGTAAGACGGAATTTGCAAAAGAACTAAAGAAACCACTGGACGAAGATAATGATGGCATTGGTACAATTTGTGTAGTTAATATCCATAAATTAATGGAAGAATCAAAGATGCCAGTCATCGAGAATGTATATAATGTAAAAGTTCAAAGAATCTTCTTTGTCGATGAAGCTCACAGATCCTATAATATTCATGGAGAATTTTTTAAGAACTTAATGACTTGTGATTCCAATGGTATTTATATTGCCATGACAGGAACACCTTTATTAACTAAGAAAGAACGTTCTAATCTAAAATTTGGTGATTACATTCATAAGTATTTCTACGATAAGTCTATCGCAGATGGATATACATTAAGAATTAAAAAGGAACAAATCGACACAGCGGCAAAGGCTGAAATTAAAGAAAATCTTGATATTGAAAACCAAAACCTTGATAGCAAAGATGTTTATGAATCTGATGACTATATAGAAGGTGTTTCTAAGTATATTGAAAGAGACTTCAGACAATTTAGACTTGTTAATACTGACAATACTATCGGTGGAATGATTGTATGTCGTTCTAATGATCAAGCAAGAAAAATCAATGAATGGATTAAGAATCACAGTAAACTCACAAGTGGACTAGTAATGTCTGATAGCGAAAATAATGCGAATCAAAATGTACTAAACAAACAACATCAAATAAACTTCAGAGAAAGTGGTTTTCCTGATATTTTAGTTGTTCACTATATGCTTACAACTGGTTATGATGTTAAACGATTAAAGAAAATGTACCTATTAAGAGGTCCTCATGCACAAAGTTTACTTCAAACAATCTCTCGTGTTAATAGACCTTATAAGAGTCCAACAGGAAAAGTTTATCAATATGGATATATCGTAGACTTTGTTGATATAGAGAAAGAATATACAAATACTCTTGATGCTTATATTAAAGAACTTGAGGCTGACATAAATGAAGATGGAGATGATGAAGTTTCATTATCTGGTCTTGTAGTCGATAAAGAAGATATAAAGAGAAAACTCGATAAACTCCAAACTGAATTGAAACAATTTATACCAACTGATAATATTGAAATGTTCGTAAAGATGATGCAGTACTTCAACAAGGAAGCTTTAATAAAAATTAGAAAGCTTTTAACTGGAGTAAAAGACTGCTCTGTTGAATTCAAACTATCAAGAGCGGTAGAATATTCAAAACTTATTGATGATGATAAAGTTAATAAATACTTAAAAGCAGTTAATGACAGAATATCATTTATCAATTTATCAAGCAAGGTTATTGATACACTCGACATTATGAATAATGAAGAAGTAATCAAAGTGGTTTATGAGTTCATTAAGACAAGAATTACGATTCTCGAGTTAGGTAAATTCATGCTAAAAGAAGCTGACTTCGATAAAGTTAAAGATGTGCTTACTGAACTACAAAGAGAAGTTCAAAAGAATAAAAACAAGAAAGATATGAAGGTACAAAAACTTGAAGAATTACTTAAGAAGATATTTGATAAACTTCAAGTGTTTGACTATGCCACAATTGATGAATTGTCAGATGAGTTAAGAACAGCTCTTGAAGAAGCAAAAAGAATAAACGAAGAGAATGATAGACTATCTCAAGCTTATGGTGGTAGTTTTGCATTTGTTAAGACTTTAAGTGATGCTGTAATTGAAACTACTATTGATAGATCTGATATTGAAGCATTCCTCAAGATTATTTACGATAATATCAAAGATACTATATATGATGATGCTTTAATAATACAAGGCAAAAAAGGATTTATTGATGCTACAAAAGTAAAAATAACTGTAATATTAATTAAAGAAAAATTATTCAAAAAAGTTAAAGATTCCTATGACGATCTTCTAGAAATGTTATATGTGAACTTACTTCTTTATAAAGAGAGCATTTAGGGGGGGACAAATATGCCAAATTATGTAGAATTAGAAAAAAATATAAAATCTATTATTGATGACTTACAAGGGTTATGTTCAACTAATGGATTATCCAATACTGCTTATGAAGAAGTAGTAGTTACTTCCGTTTTTCTTTATAAGTTTTTAAATGATAAGTTCATGGCCAATCTAAGAAAGTTCTGTAAAGATACAGGATTAGACTATCAAGCTGTGATAAAAAATGAAGATGATATGCTTGATGCTTTTTATGCTGCTTATCCACAAGATGTAGCATTCAAATACGAAGATACAATTGATTATTTAGTACAGCACATTAAAGATGATAATTTCTATAATCAATTGGATAAGACATTAGTCAGAATTTCTAATTACAAGGAAAACCAATCTTTTAGTGTTGAAACAGCTGGTGGTGAAAAGAAACCACTATTCACTGAGATTTGTGATAAGGTTGAAGTTTCAAAAAGAAATGCATTTGCGAGAAATGTATTTTCATATATCACCAGAGATAGATTTGATTTTGGTGAAACAATTGAAGGAAACTATGACTTCTTCAGTACAATTTTTGAATATTTGATTCAAAACTATAATGTAGCTAGTGGAACATATGCTGAGTACTTCACTCCACAAGCATTATCAAGTGCTATTGCTAAAATATTAGTGCATATGTCACCAGTCGAAGATAAGATTTATGAAATTTACGATCCATCAGCGGGTTCTGGTTCCTTAGTCCTTCATTTAGCAAATGAACTTGGAGATGGGAAGTTTGGTAATAAAGCTAGAGTTTTCACACAAGACATATCACAAAAATCATCAAGATTCTTAAGAATAAATATGCTCCTAAATGGATTGAAAGAATCACTTGAAAACATTATTGAGGGTGACACATTAGAAACTCCTGCTCACTACAAAATTAAAGGTGATGACACTTCAGGATTAAAGAAGTTTGACTTCATAACATCTAATCCTCCTTTTAAAACAGACTTCTCATCCACTAGAGATAAAATTGAAACTAAGTGGGAGAAAACTACTAGATTCTTTGCAGGAGTACCTAAAATTCCTAATTCTAAGAAAGAATCTATGGCTATTTATCTCTGTTTTATTCAACACATCTTATACTCACTAAAGGATGGTGGTAAAGCTGCAATTGTTGTTCCTACTGGCTTTATTACAGCTCAAACAGGTATTGAAAAAACGATTAGACAAAATATTATTGATAACAAGTGGCTACGTGGAGTTATTTCTATGCCTTCTAATATTTTTGCTAATACAGGGACAAATGTATCAGTATTATTTATTGATAAATCTAACAGGAATGATGAAGTATTATTAATGGATGCATCTAAACTTGGTGAAAAAGTTAAAGTAGGAAAGAATCAAAAAACAGTATTATCAAAAGTAGAATTGGAAAGAATAATTAATAGTTTTGTCGAACATAAAGTTGAAGAAGATTTTTCTATATCAGTAACGTATAAGCAAATCAAAGACAAAAATTATTCATTTAGTGCTGGACAATATTTTGATGTTAAAATTGAGTATATTGAATTATCTGCAGAATTATTTGAAGAGAAAATGAAATCATATAAATCTAATCTTACAGCATTATTTTCTGAAGGTAAAACTTTAGAGGAAGAGATCAAGAATAAACTTAGGGATTTGAACTATGAAGACTAAATTAATCGAATATAAACTATCTGACTTATATGAGATGAGTTCTGGGATTAGTACTAAACCCGAACAAGCAGGACATGGTTATCCATTTTTTTCTTTTAGTACAATCTTTAATAATGCAGTTCTCCCTGAAGAAATAACTGATTTTATGGATACATCAGATAAAGAAAGAGAAACTTATTCAGTTAGAAAAGGAGATATTTTAATAACGAGAACAAGTGAAACAATTGATGAGTTAGCTATGAGTAGTGTTGCTTTAAAAGACTATCCAAATGCAACGTTCAGCGGATTTGCAAAAAGACTAAGACCAATCAAAAATAATATAACGTACCCAAAATTCATGGCCTATTTCATGAGGTCAGAATATTTTAGAAAAATTATTAATTGTAAGGCAACAATGACCTTAAGAGCAAGTTTTAATGAAGAGATTTTTTCGTATATAAAAATAATGATTCCAGATTATAATGATCAAGTTAAAATAGGCGATTTATTTTATACTATTGAAAAGAAAATCAGAAATAACAATAAGATTTACACAGAGTTAGAGTCATTTACAAAAACATTATATGATTATTGGTTTCTTCAATTTGAATTTCCTAATGATAATGATAAACCTTATAAATCCTTAGGAGGGAGAATGGTTTGGAATGAAGAACTTAAAAGAGAAATCCCCGAAGGATGGACAGAATCAACCTTATCCGAAATATCAAATATGTATCAGCCGAATACATTTGATGCAAAATTATTAGAAGATGATGGGAAATATAGAGTTTATGGTGCTGGAGGATACATGGGACAATATCATGATTTTAACCATAAAGAATCAGAAATATTTATATCCTGTAGGGGGAGTTGTGGTAATATTTATAGATCAATGCCATTTTCATTAATTACAGGGAATGCTATGATTGTGCATCCTAATAACATCTATTTATTTGAATACCTATATTTGACATTACAAAGAATTGGAGTGAAAAATTGCATTACTGGTTCTGTTCAACCACAAATTACAAGAACTTCTTTAAATGATTGGAAATTAGTAGTTCCTAGTGAAAAAGTTGTTAGACATTTCAAAAGTATTGTAGAGCCGATATTTAAAAAGCAAGAAACTATTATAGAGGAGAATAGCAAACTAAATTCGCTGAGAGATTTTCTATTACCTATGCTGATGAATGGTCAAATATCATTTAATAAATAAAAGAAAAAGCGACTTAGCTCAATTACGAGTTAGGTCGCTATTTTTATTCCTCAATAAATAATTCCGGAATATTAATATATATTTCAGGTGTTTCATTTTTTGTACTCTCATCAGAACAGTTAAGAAGAAGTTTTTTTCTTAGCACAAATGGTACCAGTTCAGAAAGTACTATGTAGACCTCGATTAATTAAAGGTGCGTAAAACTAGTCAAGGGTGCGTGATTTACCATCAAGGGTGCCTAAATTTTGCTAGGGGTGCGCTGTTGTATCGTTAATGGTTGACTAACCCATAGAAATCATGAATCGATAAGTAAAAACCACCAAATATCACATAAAAATGCCCTATTAAGGGCATTTTTTTAATAATATAAGTCTATCAAGAGAGCTTGGCAGCTTTTGAGATAGACTTTTTCTTTGCAAAAAATTGAGATTAAAATTTATGGTAACACGGAGTTGAACTTCAAATGTAAATGGAGTAAGAAACTCTAGTTAATTTATAACCTGGTTTTAATAAAACACTTGAATCAACAATCTTTAAATTAAAATCATCATTATCAATAATATTTAATTTTAATGTGTAGTTATCAATTGTATTCATATTCACGTTACTAAATACATGTTTTACATTTTCAATATCCATGTCAACGTGAAAGTTCTTAATTAGTTTTGTAAGATTAGAAACTTTCTTTTTAGCAGATAACAATTTTGTTTTATAAGTAAGAACATCAATTTTATTATCGTTATTATCTTGTAGTACTAAATCAGATTTAGAAATATGATCATTTAGATAAGTACCTATTTCGTTAAGAATTAGTTACTGAGATTCTTTAATTTTACTTACTGCATCCATAAGCAGTAACATAAGATTTTTAACCCTAATCATCATTCGATTTTTCTAGGCTTTGTTATAACAAAATAGTGTTGGTATTTCATACATTCTTTTTGGTATCAGTTCAAAGAAACAAAGAAGATACGTACAGAATGTAATAAAAATGTAGTGTGAAATGAAAATATTCCTTTGAAATGTGTGATGTCATGTAGTATAATCGCTTTAACAAAACAGGGAGATTTTAAGATGAGTCATGACAATCATAACTTCAAAGAAAAGTTAATCATTTCAGCAACTAACTTCGCAAGAGAAAAAACAAATGTAGATCCAGGACTATGGGTATTTATAAACAATGGAAATATCTTTAAATCAATTAATCATTCTGGACTTTTTGAAAAAGATACCTTTGTTATTAGATATAACCGTGATTGGATAAATATTGCCAGTGAAGAACAAATCATTAAGACTGCATTTCATGAAACATTCCACGCAGTTCAACAACAAGCCCTCGTTGGAAGAAGACTAGGACTCAAGTCAGATATCTTTACTGAAGATGAATTAGACACATTAGAACACGAATTTAAAGATGAAAACTATGATGATTCAGTTGATACCTGGCATACCCACTTAAGTGAACTACAAGCAGAAACCTTTGCAGCATATTTATTTGAACGTTATAAGAAAGATTTAGAAAAACACGAAGAACTAGTCACAAAGTATTATAAAAGGTTTATAAACGAAGAATAGCATGATTAACGGCTTTACCTTTAAAAACGGCTTTGAATACTTGAATACATATATGTAAATCTTCATCATCAGGCTATCATAAAAGGGTATTTTATGATACAATTTATAATATCAATAATGTACGTTTATGAAATCTTAAATGAGTAAATAGATACCCTTTTTAACTAGTTAAAGGATTGGGGAAATAGTGGAAATTTTTGGAAGTTTTACTTTTAATAATATTTGTAAACGTTTTTAATCGCTACAATCAAAAATATAAATTAATGTTCTATTTATCTTGATAATACGAGTGTAAATGATATAATATGAGGGAGTGGTAATTCATCCCTCAAGAATAGGAGAATGAAAAGTGGAATTTAAAATCCTTGATTTATTCTGTGGTGCTGGCGGTTTCTCGTATGGACTAGATAAGAATAAAAATTTTAAAACTGTATTAGGGTTAGATTATGATACAAATGCAATTAATACTTTTAATAAAAATATTGAAGGAGCAGTTGGAATAGTAGGAGATATAACAGACGAAAAGGTTAAAAAACATATAGTTGAGAAATCCAAGAAATTGGGAGTAAACATGATCATTGGAGGACCACCTTGTCAAGGATTCAGTCTGAAAGGAAAACAACTTGGACTCGATGATCCAAGAAACTTCCTATTTTTAGAATATATAAAGATTGTTTCTGAAATAAAACCTGAAGTTTTTATTATTGAAAATGTTAGAAATTTACTAAATGCATCTGATGGCTACTTTTTAAATCAAATTAAGGAAAAATTTACGAAGATAGGTTACATTTTAAATACAGGATTTATTAATGCAAAAGACTTTGGTGTTCCCCAAAATAGGGAAAGAGCTATAATTATTGGATCATTAAGTAGAAGTGTTCCATTGCCTACAGGTAAGTCTAATGAAATCATTACTGTCAGAGATGCGATATCTGATTTATGGTACTTAAATTCTGGGGAAGGATTAGATGCTTCAGATTACATTAACAAGCCACAATCAGAATATCAAAGTATGCTTCGTGGAGAAAAGGTTTATAACCATAAAGCTACAAACCATAGTGATTTAGCACTTGAAAAACTAAAAATGGTACCACCAGAAGGAGATAAGTCATCAATACCGGTAGAACTACACGGTAAACAAAAATTTGCAACAACTTGGTCTAGATTAAAATGGGATGAAGTAAGCCCAACAATAGATACAAGATTTGATACTCCATCAAATGGGAGAAACTCGCATCCTGTGTTACATAGGGCGATAACTCCTAGAGAAGCAGCGAGAATACAAAGTTTTGACGATGATTTTATATTCACAGGACCAAAAACGAGTGTGTGTAGACAAATAGGAAATGCAGTCCCACCTCTGATGGCTAAAGCAATAGGGGAAACCATAAGCAATGCATATATGGATAAAAGGGTTGAAAAAGAAGATTATAGTGCCTATTTGGCAGATTCGTTTGTATTTGTAAAAGAGTTAAAAAAAAACAATATTAAAGTGAATCACATAATTACAGATCCACCGTACAACATTTCTAAAGATAATAATTTCACGACAATGTCGTCACCAAGAAAGGGTGTAGATTTTGGTGATTGGGATAAGAAATTCGATTTATTTGGATGGATTAAAGACTATGTTGAAATTTTAGATAAAAACGGATCAATTATAATATTTTGCTCTTACCTTTACATAAGTTATATAATTGATGAATTAAAAGAAGTAGGAATTGATGTTAAAGATGTATTGGTCTGGAAAAAGTCAAATCCAATGCCTCGAAATATAAATAGACGATATGTTCAAGATATGGAATTTGCAATATGGGGGGTTAAAAAAGGTGCTAAGTGGGCTTTTAACAAGCCAAACAATGTTCCGTATTTAAGATCGGTATTTGAGACATCTTTAGTTTCAGGAAAAGAAAAGACTGAACACCCAACTCAAAAAAGTTTAAAACTAATGAAAGAGATTATTGAAATACATACAAACAAAAAAGATTTAATACTGGACCCTTTTATGGGAAGCGCATCAACAGGAGTGGCGTCTTTAGAATTAGGTAGAAAATTTATTGGTATAGAATCTGAGCATAAATACTTTCAGATAGCAATAAAAAGACTTGAAAATTCGAGAGGAGAATAAAATGATTAAAGTAAGTGAGTTGTTAAAAAATGAAATTCATCCATTAATACATGGCGCATTAATAAGCAGAATTATAGTTTCAAACGATGATAAGTATTTTGCTGCTGTATCTTCATATCAAAAATCTACTAAATTAGACGAAGATGAATTTGATTTTGATTTATATACTGATAAATATGTTGATACTCTTAATGAATTGACAAATACTAAAACATGGATTAGTTTAGATAGTTATAATAGACACTTTAGATTTTGTAATTTCTCTTTTCGAGGCAAGGAAAAAGCAATATTTATCATTGATAATGACTTAAATATATCTAAAGATAGCTTCTATAATCAGCTTTATGCAAAGCTATTTAACGAATGTGAATATATTCAAGAGGATTCATTAAATGAACAAAAAAAGAATTTCATTCGTGGATTTTGTGAGTTAAGGGGAAGTATAGATACCAATAGACCCTTGTTGGCGATGGATTATTTTTATGATTCTATTTTTGAACTTGGTAAAGCTAGATTGTTAAATGAATATTTTTCCGTTCCTTACTACATAATTAATATTAATTTTCGTGATTTACAAAATGATTTTGTTAATTCTATAAATAGGCGGAACACCCAGTTAAGATTGCAATTAAATTGGTATGTGAATAACATTGGTCTTATAAATGATTATAAAACTAAAATTATTGAAAAAGTTTATCATATATACGGTAACGGTAAAATAGGAGCAATAAACTATATTTCCATGCCAACGATTGAATCTAGAGGGTCTAATTTATTTATTCAAAGACTTAGTCATTTTAGTACAAAAATATTTGGAAAAGTACTGTCTGAAAAAGACATTGAAAAGTTGAGAAATGAATTAGGATTTAATATAGAAACTCAAGAAATTGATGTTGTTAAGCGTAACAAAGATATTGTAGAGCTAGTAAGACTCTTTACTCCAGATGTTTGTGCGGGATGTCAAAATGAATTTGAATTAGATAACAGGACATTTGTCCACAGGAGAACAGGCAGACCATATTTCGAAATTCACCACAATATTTCTTTTGCAAATAAAATAGAATTAGATCATGAAGATAACCTGGTTAAATTATGCCCTGTTTGTCATACTTGTATAAAAAGTGGTGTAGGTATGCCAAACGATCAAAAACATATAATTGAAAATATTTTAATTTCCCGGCCACATGTAAAAGATTTTGCTTCTCATTTTTTTAACACAAATCAAAATCATGAATTAATAAATAATATTTATAGAAGTTTAAGGTAGGTATTGTAATATGGTTATTTCAGGAAATTTTAATACAACAAGTAAAGAAATAAAAATAGTTGAAAGTTTGCTAATACAAGCGGGAATCGAGTATGAATATGTTAAAAAGAGTATCAACCAAGATGATGAAGATATATTGGTTAAATTGCAAAATGAAATTGTAGTTAAAACCATTGAAGTCAAAGAGGAATCATTAGCAAGAATCAAAAAATATAATGATTTAGGTATTGATTATTTGTCGGCCTTCTATTTTATTAATCCAAGAGATGAATACATTTGGAAGGGGGCACCAAAAAAACCGCACCAAATTGATGAATTTGAAAGTAAAATCAATATAGTAAAACCCGGGAAAATATATTATTCAAAGGCCGCAATATGGCTGTTTTATGCCACAAATGGTGATGAAATCTTCTTTGCTGATTGGTTTTTAGGCAAAGATATGACATCTGATGTCTTTATAGAATATTTGAGAAATAATTGTCTATTTGCAGTGAATAACAAACCAGCTACTCAATTATCACACAGGGATAATCATCAATCTGCAACTTTTTTTATTAATAGAGATGACCCAATACTAATGCAACTAAAACAAAGTATATATTCTATTTTTGATTATGAAAATAATTAGTGAAGGAGAGATTTCTAAATGAAGTATAATTTTTTAAAAATTGATAAAGGATTAATTGAAATTGCTAAAATCGAAGCAAAAAAAAGAATGGAGTTTGGATTTAGGGATGATAATCAGGGTCTAGATTATAAATATAATATGATTTTGATATCATGCATAGGAGAGTTGGTTTATCAAAAGTTTTTATTAGAAAAAAAGATAGACTTTTCATTTACTGATTTAGACTTTAAGGGAAGAGTCATTATTGTAAATAACAAGTATATAGAAATTAGTACAAGTGGTTATAACATAGATTTTTCTAGATTGAATCTTTTATATAATGATAAGCAGTATGAACAAACAAAAGGGATTGATGTTGTTGTTCAGATATTTATAAATGGTTATAATTACAAATCATTCGAGTTTAATGATGGTTTATGTAATACTGGTGTAATTGCTGGATATATCGATTTTACTGATATAAAAAAATACCCTGTAATTCCCAACAGAAGACGACCAAATCATGTAGTCTCACTCGATAATCTAAAACCAGTTACGGATTTATTATAAGAGTGTGTGATTATTAATGAAAATTACTGCCAAAATTGATTTTACTTTTAATAGTAAAAAATGTACATTTATTAGAGTAGAACCAGAGAATCTGTCAATTACAATTAAAGAGATTCTTTTTGAGTTGGCACAATTTTCGTGGCTATCAAAAATTTCAAAAGAACCAATAAGGAATTCATTCAAAATCAGGGCTGATAAAACAGTTGAAAAAATTAACTGAACAATTATTATTGTAACGTCTTTCTATTATAGATATTAGATAGTTTGGATTGATTACAATTAATTAGACACAATTAGAATAGACATGTTAAAATTGAATTAATAGTTTATACTTTTTGAACCTATTTTTGAATAAATATTAACAAGGTCTTAAATGAGGTACATCTTAATGGCGGTTAAATATATTCTAAACAATATAACCAAATTAAAAGTTGATGCAATTGTTAATACAACGAATGCATCTTTAAATGGTTCTGGTGGTGTAGATTATGCAATTCATAAGGCTGCAGGTGAGTTACTTTATCAATTAACTAGTAACTTAGAAAAACTAGAAACGAGTAAGGCTTTAATTACGCCTGCTTTTAATTTGCCATGCAAATATATTATCCATACTGTAGGACCTATATATATAGATGGAAAATATAATGAGGTTCAACTTTTATACCAAACTTATCAAAATGTATTGAAACTAGCATTAGAGAATGATGTAAAGACAATTGCCTTTCCTTTAATTTCAGCAGGTTCACATCGCTTTCCAAAGCAACTAGCTATAGAGGTTGCAACAGTTGCAATCAATGAGTTTTTAGAAACACATGACATGAAAGTTTATATGGTTTTATTTAACAAAGATACATATGATCAAGTTATAGATTCAAAATATAATAACGTCTTAAAATATATTGTTAAAAACTTTGTTGATGAAGAAATTAATCAACTAAGAACTGAATTTAAAAGTAGCACCTTAGAAACTCCAAAGAAAGTATATAAAGAACATTCTAAATCATATATTGATACTGCTCCCACATTAGTCAATATCAAAGAAAACTTTGCTGACCGACTTGCAAAGATTATGTATGATAATAATTTAAGAAACAAAGATGTTTATTATCATGCTAACATTGATAAAAAACTTTTTTCTAAAATTTATAGTGGCAACCACCCAAGTAAGAAAACAGCAATCTTAATTACACTCGCACTTAAACTTAATCTAGATGATTCATTAGACTTACTCGGACGAGCAGGTTACACATTATCACCCTCAATAAAAGAGGATTTAGTGGTAAAGTGGCACATAGAAAATAATCTACATTCAGTCTATGATGTGTGTGAAACACTACTTAACATGAATTTAAAATCAATTTTATAATTAGTCGCTTTTACTACGACCACTTCAATACTATAAATCATTATAATGAACCTATAAAACATAGGAGGATACTAAGTTATGAGAAATGATTTAATTGAAGTGGTTTTTATTTTAGATAAAAGTGGTTCTATGAATGGACTTGAGAAAGATACCATTGGCGGTTATAACAAGTTATTAGAAGAACAAAAGTTGTTACCTGGAGATGTAACTGTCTCAACAGTACTATTTAATGATGCTATTGAGGTTATACATGATAGAGTCAGCATAAAAGAAGTTAATGCTATAACTGAAAATGAGTATTATGTAGGAGGGTTTACTGCTTTATATGATGCAGTTGGTCAATCTATTGACTATATTGGTAAACAATTATTTGAAACTGATGAAAATTCACGTCCATCTAAAGTAATGATTGTTATTGTCACTGATGGTATGGAAAATGCATCACGGAAATATTCACACACAATGATTAAAAAAATGATAGATCACCAGAAAACAAAGTACAGTTGGGATTTCATTTTCTTAGGTGCAAACTTTGATGCAGAAACATTTTCTGAATCAATATCGATTGATAAGGATAGAGCTGTACAGTATGTAAATGATAAAGAAGGTATAGAATCTATTTATGTTAACTTGAGTGAGGAACTTGCAACAAGAAGATTTCCTATTGAAAATGAAAAAAGTGACACTTGGAAAAAAGGTATTAAAAAAGGTAAATGACGTAGCTGGTTAAGGGTTAGTAGTGATACGTATAGTACAATTAAATAGATGAGGGGTATAAATAATGATAGGTGCAATACTAGGAGATATTATTGGTTCAATCTATGAGTTTGAACCAAAAAAAGAAAAAGACTTTCAATTGTTCTGGGACTTTAATGAAATTACTGATGATGGTTTGTTAACCATGGCAGTTTTTTCTGCACTAGAAAAATCTGCAGACAATTATGATAAATTAGGTATTACAGTAGCTAAAGAATTAATTAAATATTTTGCTAATTATCCAATGCCTATGGGTGGTTATGGGTCGATGTTTTCAAATTGGGCAACAGAGTCCCTTAAGTCCTATAGCGTTTTACCAGCTTACAATAGTTTCGGTAATGGAGCTGCAATGAGAATTAGTCCGGTTGCATATTTTGCTAAGAGTTTAGAATCTTGTATAGATTTAGCTAGAAAAGTAACTGAAGTAACACATAATCATCCTGAAGGCATAAAAGGTGCAGAAGCTGTAGCTGTTACAGTTTATATGGCACTTAATGGTCATAATAAAAGCGAAATTTATGAGTACATTAATAAAAACTACTATCGACTAAATGAAACATGCAATGAAATAAGAAAGTATTACAGATTTGAGGGTTCATGTCAAAAAACTGTACCTCAAAGTATTCAAGCATTTTTAGAATCAGCATCTTTTGAAGATGCTGTAAGGATTGCTATATCCCTTGGTGGTGATGCAGATACCATGGCTGCAATTACAGGCTCAATTGCTGAAGCGTATTATGGTATACCATCAAGTATAGAGTCTAAAGCATTTGATCATGTTGATGATAAAAACAAGGAATTAGTTCGTAGAATGCTTCATTTGAGAAATAGCGTTGTGAAAAGGTATTTAGAAAGTGAAACATCAAAATATGAAACAGACCTTATACATTATAGAACAACAGGATCAGATATGGATGGTTTTCCAGATAAACATCAACGATATCTCTCTTTAAAATACAAAGGCATATTTTATGAATGTAGTGACAATAAATTCCTAAATGCAACAGACACAAGTGGTAATACTAAAAGAATGAATCAACAAGAATTTATGTTCTTTATTGATGAGATTAGACATTATTTACATAATCAGTTTAAACATGAAATATTAAGTGTTGCCGATTTTTATGATGAAATTTTTCTTGAGATTTCACAGAATTACTGGAGGGAATAATTCAATGAGTATAACCCAGAAGACTTCTCTAAAGTATTAGATAATTTTCAAGAACAAAGAAATAGAATTATTGAAATTATAGGTCTTGATTTGATAGTTTCTGATCATTATGGTAGATGTTTGCTTTTTAATGAGAATATTAAATATGATACACCAGATGAAGACATTACTAAAATCTATAAGCAATTCTAACAGAATCTTATAGAAATAGAATTAAAGTACAGTGAATTTGGTCTGTCATTAAATAGTGCACACTTCACAGATATTGAATTAACTAGGTATTTAAACTATCCTATAAAGGTGTTTGAAAAGCATTTAGGATTAGAGGATATTTAGATCAGCATATTAAAATACAAACACAATACAATCGTGCAATCTAAAATTTTAATCACCTAGAAAAAATATCTTAAACCATATTATATGAATAAAAATAGGGAATTAACTTTTAAGTTTTTAGACAGTTTTATTACATCAACAACATCAGTTGATGAAATGGTTGAGACTCTAAGACGGTATGATCGCATCAACAGAAGAGTAAACCTGATTTTAAAAATATGTTATAAAAGCATGAATCAAGTAGTTCCTATACCAATTAATCTAGATCCTGAAAGTACAATTTATAATTACTCTTTATTCTCGAAAGGGATTACAGTTCATACAGGAAAATCAACATTAATTGGAATAATTAGTAAAGCAATTGCATTTGAAAATAGGTTTGTAGCTGTTATTGACGAGATGAAAATTATTGATAAATATGATATAAAGTATGAGGACAAAACAAGATTGTATTTTGGTGGTACGGGTAGTGTATTCAATATAAATGATTCATTTGAAACAATTAAAAGTGAGTTAACTAATATGGACAGATGGAAGAAATTTAAAAAGAAAAATAAAACGAAAGGAGAATAAAATGGCAACATCAAACACGTTTCACTTTGAAGGTGGAGAGTATCTTACAAAAATGGGGGTTGCATGGTTTGTTTCTTATAAATACCATCAAGTAATTGATAAGAATCATATGAATTGGAATAATGAAAAATACAGTTAATTGTCAATAACATCAAGAATCAATAATTTTGATAGAACTAGCGAATATCATTATTTTTGGCTTACAAAAGTACTTGATATGCAACAATTAGATAAACATAAAAACTTTTGTGGCTTAGAATCATCAGAAATAATTAAAATGGCAGCCACAATAATTGTTAAATTATTAGATAAAAAGTAAATATAAATAAATATCTTGACATTGACGCAGCGTAAAGGTTTATAATAAAGCTGGTGGTGGTTAAATGGCATATAAAATAAGTGAACTAGCCAAGCTAGCAGGCATTAGTTCAAGAACATTAAGATATTATGATGAAATAGGGTTACTAAAAGCTATACGTATTAAGGATTCTAATTACCGTGTTTATACAGATAAAGAAGTCAATAAGCTGCAGCATATCTTAATCCTTAAAACAATGGGGTTTGATTTAGAACGCATAGAAATCATGTTAAAAGATATCAATGAATCTAAACGTTTGAAAATGTTAGAAAATCATTTAAACTTATTACATAGTAAAAAGAATCAAATAGAGACTATTATTCATAATGTAGAGACAACCATCCGATCAATGAAAGGAGAAGTCACAATGAATGACAATGATAAGTTTGAAGGTTTAAAGGATCAAATGATTACTGAAAATGAAACGAACTATAAAGATGAAGTTGTAAATCGCTGGGGTATTGATGCTTATGAAGCATCAAAGAAAGCATTTAAGAACTTTTCTAAGGGTGACTTTGATGAGTTTAATAAATTAGCATCCAGTCTTATAGAAATACTTATTGTATTAAAGAATGATTCATCTCATAAAGAACTAAGAAAAAAAGCTTATGTTACCCACAAAGAATGGCTTACAAAGGCATGGAATGGTAAATATGATAGTGAGGCACATTTTAATTTAGTAGATATGTATGTAAATGATCCACGCTTTAAAAAGTATTATGATCAACATGGAGTAGGGCTTGCTGAATTACTTAAAGAAGTCGTACAAGAAGAAATAATTCTAAACATCAAACAAAAATAATGATACTGTTAACTAAATTTGAATAGATATTTAAATTTAGGTATAATGCAGATACTATAAGAAGAACCGTCTTTTTGAAAGGCGGTTCTTCTGTTATAACAATCTTAGACTAATTAAAAAGTTGTTCAAATACCTTTTCCACCTATTGTTTCTAATATGCTAATTCTTCCCATACCTGTAATGATGGGTTTTGCACGTTTTATTAATGTTTGAGTAGACTCAAGTGTTAAAGATTCCTGATGTGCATTTTCATTACTCCATACTTCATAAACATAAACTGTATTGGGTTCATCTTTAGAAGTGTTTACAAGATATATTTCACATTCTAAAAGATTTTTCATTGATGAAGCTGCTATAGTTAATAAAGATAATAGACTAATTAAAAAGTATAAAAATGAAATTGTCATTAAATGGGATGATAATACATATGTTTTTGGAAATGGAGTAAAATTTGGCTTAATGAATGGTGAGTCAAAAATATTAATTCCATCTGATTATACTAACCTTTTTATTTATTACAACGTGTTTTAATAAGTAGAGAATGAAAATAGATTTTTATAGTCTATTTTTAAAAAAACTTTAAATAAAAAAATGAGAAATATTTACACCTTAGTTTACTCACAGTAGGCTATGATATAATTAGTTGAATAAAGATAATATAAGTGAAAAAGGAATTTAATCAATAATAACCTCTAGTAGATAAAAAAATGCTAATTAGGGGTTTTTAAATACAAATAAGGAGTTATTACATGCAAGATAAATATAAAGAAAGAACAAGACAAGAAATTATACATGATAATTTCTTTTATTATTTAGAAAAGTCAGGCAAAACAATGAGCGAATACGCTAAGGACAATAACTTAGATAGAACAACACTTTCTAAATGGAAATCACTTTCATCCAATATGAATAATGAGCATATTTTTCAAGCTGCAAAATATTTTGGTGTTGTTGTTAATGATTTATATTATAACCAAAAGGAAAAGAAGAATTTAGAGGTTTTAACGGATAATAACTATAAGACTGTACTTGCTCAACAATCGATAAAAATAAATAACTATAAAACATTATTTAATAAACCGTTAAATGCTATATTTGGCATTATGATGCTATTTATAGGTATTAGTTCATTCATTTATTTAGTGGTTAATTTATCCTATATATATTTATTATTTTACTTTGTATTTAGCATAGCTAGTAGCTATGTAATTCATTCATATGGTATAAAGGAAAAAACGTATATTATCAACTATACCGACGATATATATTATTTGAGAAAAGATCACACAAATAAAAATAAATTTATGAATATAGGATTTATTATAATGAACATAATTATCACACTAATTAATGTTCTATTTATTGAATTAGATAATCAGTTTCAATTACTTATATCAGTATACGGGTTAGTTTTAATATTTGTTTTATTAATTAATATATTTTCGCTTATTAATTACCCATATAAATTTAAACTAACAACCAATGATAGTTTTGAAGGTTATAATATGAGTTTATATAGATTAATTAGTATACTCGTATTATTTGGTTTAACAATAAACTTATCATTAAACTTTAACATCGCATCAATTGTTTCTGTTTTACTTGGTAGTATTCAAGTTATCCTTGTAGTAATTGATTACTATGTATTATCTAAACTATATAGTAAATATGAACTTGTATATAGTAAAGATCAAAAGGTAATTGAATATCTATAAATACGTGTGACAATCAATCACAATTCATATATTTTTGTTGAAAGAACTTCACACCCACTATGAATTAAAAAAATCTTCTGTAGAATAAAGATGATTCAAGGGAACTTGCGTATAAATAATCTACTAGGGGATAAGTAAATTATTTAATAAAGGAAAATTTAGGAGGAACAAAAGATGGCAAAGAAAAAGAAGGATACAGGATCTGCATTAGTAGAACTTATATTTATTTTTATAGTTTTTATCATAAGAACAATTATTAAGACACTGTTAATCATATTTGACTTCATTACAATATACACATCTGGCTTTAAAACAAAGTCAGGTAAAGGGTTCTTTAAAACTTACTTTGATAAAGGTAATTATGGAGAATTTAAGTTATACAAAAAAGCAACTAAAATATTTGGTAAAAAGTATGTATATACAAATCTTTATTTAGATAACGAAAATACAGAGTTTACAGAAGTTGATGTGGTTGCAATAGCTTCAGAAGGTCTTTATGTATTTGAAATGAAAAACTATGGCGGATATATTTATGGATCAGAAAGAGATGAAAACTGGACACAAGTATTCCACAGAAACTCAAAACATAAATTCTACAATCCATTAAGACAAAATTATGCACACATTAAAGCTGTTGAAAAGTATTTAGAGGTTGAGAACCAAACAATTATTCCTGTAATTGTGTTTGGTAATTATGCAAAACTAAATAAAATAGATGTAAGCCAAAAACATAATGTACTTAAGATTAATAATCTAAACACATTTATTCGTAAGTTTAGAAAACAAAATCCTAAACTTGTCAATAATGAACAAAAACAATTATTTGCAGAAAAATTAATTCTAAAATCTAATATGAGCGAAGAAGTTAAACAAAAACATATTGAAGAAGTTAAAGCGCTTAAACTCTCAAAAGAAAACTAATAAAAAAGACATATTTGATTAGAAAGTAATCAGAGTTAGTTCGTTTAAAACGGACACTCATTGAAAAATTACCACTACCCCGGTGATTAATATCACCATCATTTTTATATTCAGCTGTTAATAATATTGATAAAATGGTTCTTATTCAATTAGGTTGAATTTGTATTAAAAAAATAAGATCTTAATAAACTGAACTTACATCTCCCATACATGATTCTTTTCTTGTTTTTAATCTTATTTACTACACCTTCGGTCTTACCATTAGATTCATCATATATAATGGAATTTTTAACTGCCTCTATATCTAGTCTTGTTCCTCTAATAAACGATTTTAGGTTTGATAATTCTTTTATGTTATCATATTTATCTAACCATTCATCAAGATGATTTGGTCTTTTTGAAAATAAAAGTATTCTAAATTCAAGTGAGATTTTTAGTATTAACTTAGCTAAAGTATTTTCTTTTATAAATTTCTTCATTAGGTTTAAATCTTCACTATCCAATCCTAAATCTGATAATCCTCTATCAAATAATAGATTAACTAATTTCTGTCTTTTTATTTTTGTTATTATGATAGATTTGTCTTTTTCTTCAATATATTTTTTAATAAATTCTGCTAGGTTAGATCTATTACCCTTATAACCTAACTTTCTTAATTCTAAAACCATCACTGTTTTCTTGAGTCCCCGCTCATAAAGAGCTCTAACTTCTTTTTCATGGCCTTTTAGAAAACTATTCCTATTTCGTTTCAAATTAAGACTATATTCTCCCTTAACATATTTACTTAATGTACGTCTATCTATATTATGAATCTTTGCAGTTTTACTGAAGTTTTTATTTTCATTATATGTCTTTAATATTTCAATAATTCTTTTTTCTTTGTTAGAAATCGGCTTGATTTCTCTAGATGTAGGTTGTTTTTGTTCCCTTTTGATGTTAATAATGAAATAATTAAAGTTTCTCTTTACATCATCATTTAAAGCTTCAGCTAATCCTTTGATTAGATGAAATCTATCAGATATTTGTATAGCATTAGGTAACGCTTCGTTTATTGCTGCTCTATATGATTTTGAACCATCTCTTGTAATGTATTTAATTGATTTAAACTGTTTCAGAAATTCTGCTACATCGCTTACTTCTCTAGAAAATATCATATCAATTGATTGACCTGTATCTTGATTTATTAAAATCGTTCCATAAGTATATCTTTTTCTTATTGAAAAATCATCTATACCCGCTCTTACAATAGAAGTATCTATAGTTATTGATTTTTTTTTAGGATTCTTAGAATTGTAGAATCAGATACATCAGATACATCTCTTTTAATCGTTCTTTCAACTCCAATTGCGGACATTTCTTTTGTTAAATTTAAAAGTAAATTTTCTAGTCTCTTAGTCCTTCTACCTGTAAAACCAAGAAAATCAAACTTCTCTGCTATTGTTAGACTTTCATCTAGGCTTGGGTTGAAGTATTTTTTTGATATTAAATGTAATTCAACTTTCTTATCCCCATAAGGAATATCTTGGATAACTCGTACTTTTCTTGAATGCACTTTTAGATTATTCGAGTTTCTTGACTCACAAAAAATACTAATCTTATTCCCCTTAGTTTGATGTTTAATATAAATTAAATTGGGTGATAATTGATTTAGGAATTCCTGCATAATAAACCTCTTTTCTATGATTTATTATACCATAAAAAATACTTAAATCAACCTAATTGAATAAGAACCGATAAAATGTACAAAAATCACTCTTAAATAATGTACATGACACTAAGTGAGTTAATAAAACTATACGAGGATAGAATTCATTATTTGAGACTATCAGGAATAGATATTTCATTTGAAGAACTTATAGAACTTTACAAGTAATTTTAAGTGATTAGGCTCAAGTCAATATTGAATTGAGTCTCTTTATATTATAATATGTCTTAAACCAATCAACAGGATCTAATAGGCACTCAGGTGAATATCCTATAAATTTAAAAATATGTTACAATGGAAATAATAGTCTAAATAAATAAAAAAAGATTCATAATATTCTCAAAAATAATAGGGGTGGGAATAATGATAATCTATGAAAGTAGTTTAGAAAAATTCATTGAAAATTGTAGTTTAAATGAAATATCTAAAGTTATTTTAAAAAATGCACCGATAAAAGGTTTTAATGTCAGTCCAAAGGAAATGAGTCCTTGGGAGAACTCATTACCTTTTATTGCAAGTGCATTAGACAATTCTGAAATTGATCCGTCTGTTAATGTTGCTATTGAATATAATTTCAATGTAACTAAAAACAGAATGGATTTTTTAGTTTATGGTATAGATGAACAGGGAAAAGATAATGTAGTTATTATTGAATTAAAACAATAAACCTAACTATGTTTATACTTATGGTGGTGGTGGACTTGGTAATTATGAACATCCATCATACCAAGCATATAGATATCAAAGCATTCTCAAAGGATTTAATGCTTATATTCAAGATAATGATATAAAGATTGCTTCTTGTTCATATCTACATAACATGGATAATATTTATGATTTTATCATTAATGATTCAAAGGAGCAGAAATGGGAATGTTTTCTTCAATAAAAGAGTATTTTAGAAATAAGAAAATCAAAAAAGAACTATCTTCTTTTAAAAAGTTTTTATCTAAACTTGAAGAATCATTTTTGCATCTACAGTTGATTTCCAATCCTACTGATAAAGTGTCAGCATATCGTGAGAACATCAGCACGAAAGAAGAATACTCTGCTTTTGCAATCAAGTATGATGAATTAACATCAAAAACAAAGACTCATAATGAAAGAGTTGATGAAATTAATCTAATCGTTGACTCATTTTCTTTTAGTAATAGTATTGCTCATTTTGATTTAATTGATCCGAAAGACTTTGATGAACTAATTGATATCACTAAAGAGATAGCTAAATTCAAATCATACGAAAGTCGTCACAAGAGGTTTATTCAAGAAGTAAATGAATTGAATGAAAACAGAATTCAAATTGGTGAACAATTAGCCATTAAAAAAGAATGTTCCAAAATATATAATCATATCCTATCGCAAGATTCCTATGTTGATAGGAAACAAGCATTGGAAATAAAGAGAATTTTAGAACAGGCAGAAAACAAATTAAAACAATACGTTAAATCGTATTTCGAAATTGAAGAGCTACGAATTTATAACGAACATATTGAGACCCATAACGCAAATTATATTGATAGTCATATAAATGATGAGTTATTTGAGGATGTTTGCGGAAGAACACTCGGAATAGACCAGAGGAAAGCTATACTCACTGATTCAATATCAAATCTAGTTATTGCGGGTGCAGGTTCAGGAAAAACACTAACTATTTGCGGTAAAGCAAAATGGCTTTTGGAAGACCAAAAAGTACCCAAAGAAGACATAGTTTTTCTTTCATATTCAAAAGCATCTGCTGATGATCTTGAACGCAAATTAAGTAAGATAGATGATAATCTGAATGTTTCAACGTTTCATAGTTTAGGATTGAAAATACTTGAAACCAAAGATAACAAAAAACAAAATGTTGAACCTAATTATGATGCTATCATTGAACGTTTCTTTAGTGAAGAAATGTTGTCATCTCAAAACATTGACATATTAAGAAAAGTGCTTGAATTCTATGGGAAATTTGCTTTTACTTTGGATGAGAAAAAATACGAAACCAAAGGTGAGCATTTCGAAAAACTTAAAGAAGCTGATTTCCAGACATTGAAACAAATCTTAGTAAACTTATCGAACAACCAAGAAGAAAGAGAAACAATACTGAAAGAAAAGGTCAAGAGCTTTGAGGAAATGGCAATCGCTAATTTTTATTATCTCTACGGCATTAAATATAGATATGAAAAACCATTTCCGATTGATACAACAACTCCTGATTACCGACAATATAATCCGGATTTTACATTAATTGAATATGATATTTTTCATGAGCATTTTGGAGTGGACAGAAATGGTGAATGTACTCAATATTCAAAAGAAGAAGCGGATATATATATTGAATCGATGACATGGAAAGAACAACTCCACAAACAACATAATACAAAATACTTAAAGACTTACTCTTATGAATTCAAGGAAGAAACAATATTTGAAAAACTCGAAGAAAATCTTAAATCATTCGGAGTTGAATTAAAACCGATATCTGCTGATGAAGTGAGAAATGCCCTTGGATCAGTATACAAAAATAGAAACTTCAAGTCATTTATCAAATTAGTCAAATCATTTATTAACCTATACAAGTCAAGATATTCGAATAATTCCCATTTTGAAATACTGAAATCTGAAGAATTTGCAAATCCTTATGAGAAACAAAGATCATTGCTTTTTCTAGATATATGCAAAGAAATATACGATTACTATAAAAGTCAATTAGATGGGAAGACTGACTTTGATGATATGATACTTGAAGCAATTAAGATTATTCCAACTAGCAGCCAATTCAAATACAAGTACATTATTGTAGATGAGTTCCAAGATATTTCTTACAGCCGAATGGAGTTATTAAGAACCTTGATTAGGCATGGAGATTCGAAGATATTTGCTGTCGGTGATGACTGGCAAAGTATCTATAGATTCGCAGGAAGCGATATTGGAATATTTATCAATTTTGATAATTATTTTGAGATGACTACAGAATGCAGATTAATAAGTAATTTTAGGAATTCAAAAGAACTGCATCAAATCATTGAGCCTTTTATTACTGCTAATCCTGAGCAAAAGAAAAAGGATATTATATGTAGCAATCAATTGACTAATCCAGTAAAAATCATCTACTATGAAACAAATAAAATATCTGCGTTAAATGCGGCATTATCAGAAATTCAAACAAAGAATCCAACAGCCAGTGTACTATTACTTGGAAGAAATAACTTTGATATTGAAGACTACCTGTCAAAAACGATTCAAATATGTAAAGATGGAAAAATTATACACTACGGATTCCCAAACATAAACATCGCATTTAAAACAGTTCATCGCTCAAAAGGATTAGAAGAAGATTATGTAATTGTGATTAACAATGAAGATTCCAAAACAGGGTTTCCTAATAAAATTGAAGATGATCCTATATTATCATTGGTTCTGAGTGATAAAAGTAGGTATGAGTATTCAGAAGAACGAAGGCTATTTTATGTAGCTTTAACCAGAACCAGATCATATTGTTATCTCCTGGTTGATGCTAACAAAAAATCAATTTTCATTAAAGAGATTGAAGACAACTGCGAAATAACTAATCCTGAACTGGTAGACGACAGTGAAGCCATTGCGTGTCCATACTGTAAAACCGGACATTTGGTTTTGAGAGGCAAATGGGGGAATCAATTTTATGGTTGTTCGAATTATCCTTACTGTGAATACAGTCAGAAAAAGAGTGTGGTTTATGGTTCAAAAAGATGCCCAAGATGTGATCATTTTATTATTTGGAGAGATGGACATTGGGGCAAATTTCTAGGTTGTTCGAATTACCCCAGATGCAAACATACCATTAATCCCAAAGACTATGATTTTGAGAGATGGAAACCTAGTTTCGAAAAGTATAAAAAGAAGTCCTAATTTAAAAGACTTAATAATTGGCACTTACAAAATCTTAAACTCAAAATAGTCACTTGTTTTTTTATTAGGTAGGTGGGCTTAATAAAGCCATCAATTGATAGTCATGCTATTCTATGTTTAGGGGTGTGCAAAATATTTACAGGGGTGCACTAATTTTTGACAGGGGTGCGATATTGTATCAATAAAGGTCGAGTAACCCATATAAAATGAAATGGTTTGATACATAAGCTAATTACAATTAACCCTTAGTATCAAACCGTTTTTTATATATTAAAAACAAAGTCGATGTTACATCTTTGACCTTTTTTGAAAATGTTGATAAAACACTAATGTTATATAATTAAAGTATAAAGAGAACAAAATTGAATATCCTTGATCAAAAGTCAAACAATCTTATTATAAATTAAGTATAAATATCCAAAAGATAGAAGGTTGAACATTATGATGAACTATTTTTCAGTTAATGCATTAATGTTAATTGGGATGATTTTAGTTGCTTTTTTGACTTATCAAGTTGGACGAAATTACTTTTATGAATGGTTAAATAAGAGTACGCAATAGTGTGCACATAAGAATCCCCAATTCTTAGCACTAAAAGCGTACAATTGTTTAACCATTTATATGAAGCCTCCACTTCAAGAGCGTCTTATATTGATCGAGATGAAATAAAGAAAGATACTTACAGTGGTGAAATAATCAAACGTAGATTATACAAGAGTTATCATAACTTCATAATCAACGCTGATTTAAACGCAGCTTTAAATATCTTAAAAAAAGGTAACCCCGATGTCATATGGATGGGGACTAGAGGTTAAAATACGCCTAAACGGACATACTTATTTCAAAGTTGTCGTTAAAATGAGTAATTTTTCAAAACTATTTTTGTTCTTTTTTCTTGAATTAATAATATTTTGGGTTTATAATTAAACTGTGACCACGTGGTCATTATGTGGGAGGAGTAGTAAAAATGCGTGATAATTCAAGTCTCGATGAGCGAATTTTGAAATCTGCACTTCAAGAATTTGGGACGAAAGGTTATAACCTTTCTTCGACAAATACGATTGCGGCCGATGCTCAGGTATCAAAAGGACTCATCTTCAAAAAGTATAAAAGCAAAGCAGAATTATTTTATACTATCTACCAAAATGAACTTAATAGATTTTTGGATGAGTATCGTCATTTTCAAAAACGTGGATCAAAAGATGTGTTTGAGCAAATTGTTGATATTATTATTTGGAAAGGGACTTATACACAAAAGAATCCTGAGGCAGCCAATGTTTTACTTGAAGGTATTGCAAATCCGCCTAGTTTAATCAGAAATCGATTACAGGAATCACTTGTTGTACTTCGAGAAATGTCTATATCATCCTTATTTTCACAAATCAATCGTGAAAATTTGCGTGACGATATCTCGCGAGAAATGTTTGAGAAGACTTTAAATTTGGCAATAGCTGGATTACAAGCAACATATGTTAACAAAAATGTAACCTATGAAACCCTCAATTCAGTCAAAAATGAATCAATCGAATTTTTAAAAATTATCATTAGAGGAATGGAGAAATAACAACTATGTCGTACGTGTTTGAAGTAAAAGATTTATGTTTTAAATACCCTAAACATCATGAGGATACCATCAAATCAATTTCATTTTCAGTAGAAAAAGGCATTATCTTTGGTTTATTAGGCCCTTCAGGCGCAGGGAAATCAACAACTCAAAAAATATTAACAAAATTACTGACTGGTTACAATGGGACAATTCTTTATAATGGCAACGATTTAAGTTCCTATAATAAGAGCTACTATGAAAACATTGGCGTTGGATTTGAAATGCCAGTTCATTTCAATAAACTCACAGCATTAGAAAATCTAAAATATTTTGCAGGTCTTTATCAAAAAACGATCGATTATGAAGCTTTACTACGACGAGTTGGTTTGTATGAAGCAAAAGATCAAATGGTTGGAGAATTTTCAAAAGGAATGAAAATTCGCTTGAATTTTGTTCGAGCTTTAATTAATAACCCAGATGTAATTTTTTTAGATGAACCGACCAACGGTCTTGATCCAAAAAATGCTAAAGTGATTAAGGATATCATTCATGAATTAAAAGAGCAAGGAAAAACCATATTTATTACAACCCATTTAATGGGAGATGTGGAACAATTATGCGATAAAGTCGTGTTTATAACAAAAGGTAAAATCAGTGATGTTTCAACTCCTCGTGAATTAAAACTAAAATATGGAAAAAAAGAAGTGTATGTCGAATATCTTATTAGCAATTCTCGTAAAAAAGAGACATTTTCTTTACAAAATATTGGTTCAGATACAAACTTTTTAGATTTGATTAAAAACTATGATATTGAGACAATCCATAGCGGTGAAACTTCAATGGAAGATATTTTCATTAAAGTTACGGGTGAAGAGAAGTATGAGTAGTTTACTTCATTTGATTAAAGGTGAAATTATCCGCCTTTTTAAGTATAAAATTATCTTTTTTGGTATTTTAGTATCATTACTCTGGTTATTAATCATTGGGTTTCAAACAGCTGAACAAGCAAAATCAATTATACCGCTATTAATCGTGACTGATTCAGGATTAATGTCTATTATCTTAATTGGGGCTAGTTTCTATTTTGAGAAGCAGGAAAACACAGTCAAATCACTTTTGGTATCACCTGTTTCTCTGGTTCAAGTTTTAATCGCTAAGGTTATATCGGCGGTGTTTACTGCGTTTATTTCATTGGTGATTGTTGTCGCGTTTGCTATTATATTTCATGGACTTGAAGTACAAATTTTCAAGTTATTACTTTATATTTTAGCGGTTGTTATTAGTCATACAGCCATTGGTTATATCCTGATTCTAAGAAGTAAAGATTTTATGGTTATGCTTGTTAAGTATGCGGGATTGATGTTACTATTCTATACACCAACTTTGCTATTAGCTCTTGAGATAATCGGTCATGAATATGAAATTTTTGCTTTACTATCACCAAGTTATGCTGGTGAATATTTGATTAAAAGTACATTTACTCATTTAGATGTTTTAAAACAATTGGTTGCGTATGGATATTTAATGGTCCTAGGTTGTGGCATATATTTAGGTTATGTTTACAAAAAGTTTAAGAAAGTTGCAATTGAAGGGTGATATTATGAAAAAATACTTAAGTTTAGTCAAGTACGAATTCAAAACAATCGTTAAGGATCTGATGAATTTATTTATATTACTCTATCCGATTCTCATGCTATTTATTTGTGGTTTTTTATTACCTGCGATTGTTGAAAAAACCGCTGGATTAGATTCAAATGTAGCTGCAATTACGCTATTGATTGGATTTGTCATATTAATTTCGATTGGCGGCTTTATGATGGGAGCAATGCTTGGTTTTTCGTTACTTGATAACCGTGATGAAAATACACTTATCAACATTGCTGCTTCACCCGTCACGGTATCTGGGTATGCTACATTTAAAATAATTTACACATATATATTGGCAATATTAGGGAATGTTTTCATGGTGGGTGGTTTAAAATTACTCGCCAGCGAGAGTTATGTTGTTAATTATGGCGGAATAACCATTGGACTTCTTGATAATCTAACCTATGGTCACATTATCATTTTCTCAATTGTTTCAGGATTAATTGTTCCATTTGTTGCATTGGCATTAGGTGCATTAGCAAAAAACAAGATTGAGGGATTTGCGATGATAAAGGGGGGCGGCTTGTTTGTCATGATACCGATGCTGATATTATTGGAATCTTTTCAAGATGCTAAACAATATATTTTCGGTATTTTCCCCAATTTTTGGACGATGAAAGCAATCCTTAATCTATCCTTAGGAACCGAAAATGCTATGAACATGGATTTTTGGCTCTATATGCTTATTGGCGCAATCTATCCGATAATTTTAGGAATTATCGCATTAAAAATGTTTGTAAAAAAATTATCTTAGTGAATGAGGATCTATTATGGAATGGTATTGGTGGGTATTAATTGTTGTTGGAGTGCTTGGTTTGGGTTATTTAAAACTTAAATTATTTAGTAAGATGACAAAAAAACCGAAGAATCAAGATCATCAAGACGAAGACTAATTTTTGTAAGGGAAAAATATAGTGTTGCAATAATATGTGATAATAACATCAATACTGAAAGTTTGCCTGTGTATAAAGTATAATAGGATATTAAATAATCACTATTTATAATTTAATATATGAGTATAAGTAAATCTTATAGAAAAAAGAACAGATGATATAAAGCATCTAAATCTTGACTAATAATCAGGAAATGTAGCTTAGTATTTGTATTATTTTAGAAAGGGATTGAAAATGGCGGATAAAATTCAAGATATTATTGAAAAGGTAGAAGATAGTCTAAATGGTTATAGACAGTCATTAATTGGGATTGATTCAAATTCAAAATCTATGTTTGACTTTACAATTAATTATAAAAATGAACGTTCTATAGCATCTTACATAACATATCAGCTTGCTGATATTTTTGAGAGTATCGGTATGAAAAATGTATACGTTATAAATGAAATGGATTTGAGAATAAAATACGAATTAGCAGACGAAAAAATATTAGAACTCGAAAAAAACGTTGATAAAACCACTATTAGCAAAAAGAAAGTCAAGTTTATACCAGATACATTTGTCACATTTAGTAATTCTGAAAATAACTTAGTCCATATCTTTATTGAGTATAAAATAAATAATATATTTAAATATATTCAACTAGCAAACGATTATATGAAATTTAAACAGTATACTATTAACACTCAAACAAACCCATATTTTGCATATTTACTCTTAAATCCATCTAATAATGGTATGGATATTACACTCAAAAAAGATCACTTAACCAACATTAAATATCAAATAATGGAAAAAAATATTGATGAGAGTACTTTAGACGATGATGCGACAGTATTTATTCATAAACATCAAAATACTCAGAATGGTATTACTCAAGATGTTTTACCAATTATAGAAAACATAGAAGAAAACATTAAGGACTTCGAATTTTTATCTCATAAGGAAGAATTTCATAACATTAAGGACTTTAGTACAAATCCATATTTTTCTAATGCGGGTAAATTTGGGAGTAGGGTACTTAATTCACATAGGATACAAAAAAAATATTTAGAGATAAAGCAATTATATGACATCCTTAGAAATTATAAGGAAGATATAGCGGTTCCTCAAGATGCCTTTATAACATTGGACTCATTCAAGTCTTCAATAGAAGATGATATAAATTTCATCGACAAACTTACATGTTATTTTAATAATCAAATCAAACAACAAACTAGATCTTCTGAAGGATTAATAGACAATGCAGCCTTCAGTTATAATAGGAAGAGAGCGTTATGGATTCAAATGTTGCTACAAAAATTTTCTAATGATTTAGGACTCGGACTAGACCTTATATATTTTTACGATAAAAAAGAAGAAGAAGACTCGAAAGGCATTTTAAAGATGTTAGAGAATTCATACAAAGGTAAAGATCTGCATAATTTTAATCAATTAGTCATGGGGTTAGTACATTATATAGTTGTATTTTATGACTCTATATATATTTTTAATGAGACTAGGTTGGAGCAGAAAGATGAGTATAAAGCGTATGAGATAAAATCGACAATACTTAATAATCTAAAGCAATTAAAACGTAAACTTGGCTTTAGAGGTGCCACTATAGATTGGAATTCCGATATTCTTTATGAAGGATCCCGAATATTACTTAAACTTTTAAAGGATAGTTAGTAAAAACTATGAATTATTGAGCAAAAGAAATAAGAAATGTGATGAAATTTATACGGGGTAATTCAATACTTAGAGGTAATAATTATGCTTGAAAACGTTGATGAAAAAGAACACTTTTTTATGATGATAGATGACTTGTATAGAAGGTTAAAAACAGTAGATAAAGAAGTACTTGGTATGGGTTCTGAAAAATTGCCATCTAGTATAAACACCGCTATACTTGGCTATATAGCTTCATTTGGTTTAAGTCTTATTAAAGATTTATATTTAAATAATACTCGATCTTCTGGGTTTTTATTGAGTATACGGTGTATTATTGAAGGTATAGCCATACAGATGTATCTCGAAAAAAAATCTATAACACCAGAACAAGAAGAAATATTTAAATTACAATCATATTTATTTGAATGGGATATATATAGAAGATATCCTTCTTTTGATGATGTTCTATTTGACTTGAACACTATAAATGCGAATTATATAAAAAGCAAGGAAGTACTAATAAAAAAATACCAATACACATCGAAACAAATAGATAAAATAAAAAGATCTAAAGTTCCTTATATTGATAATATGAAATCATTTGAAGATTTAATTAAGCGCCATCTACCAAGCGGGATTTTAGAAATCTATAAGACTATTAGTTTATATGTTCATCCTTATAACTATAGAATAAATGACCCGAAATTATTTATGATACTGGCTGAAACAACAATCAACCTACTTAATAAAATATTTGACAATGTTACACCATCTAGTAAGGGATTAGAATATGAATATAATATGGTCATAGGCATGAATGATTTAGGATATCATACAAGAAAAATTACTAATCATCAGGTAGATAAATTAAATAAACTTTGTGGAATGATTGACTCAATAGGATATAATTTTTTAGCTTATTCAATTGAAGCATGTACCTCTCCATTAATTGACTATTTACTTGATACTTCGATGGGATATACGGAGCAGAGTACAACTAAATGGAAAACAGCTATTGAAAATTTATGGTACTTAAACGAATGTATCGGAGATGATGACCTTGGAAATAAGAATGAACTTATATATGCTCATACGTATATTAAACAAAGATTGAATGTTGGTGGTGAAGTGCTTGATGATGACTTTATGGTTGCATATGATTTCTACATAAAAAAGTATTCAAATGGAGTACCATATGAAGTATTCAAGAAGAACTTCATAGGCACAACAGGATATACTATTAATGAATTTGGAGAAACTAAGAGTCTCAAAAAATCCGTCTTTACTTTTATTGACGAGATATCACCAAAGATTAATGATGGACAGTTGGATTGCAATGTCAGGGAAGAACCGGACTTTAATTTTACAAACAATGAAAATATTGAAATTGTTAAAATAAATTTATCAGATCTACTGAAGATGAAGTATGACGAGAGTCAAGTAATGAGTCACGCCTCTGGATATCTTTATTATTCACTATCTGGTGCTTGGTATGATGGTACTCAATTGGCGGTATTATATGAAGAGATACTTCAAGTGTTACTAGAAACATTGCTAAATAAACTTAAAGAGTTATATAGAATGAAGTTGATACCCAAAAAGATAGTTAATTATCTAAGAAACTTTATCAATGAGAATAAGGATAACATAAAGAACAAAGGACAAGTATATCTTATGCCTAAAATCAAAAAGGATTATTGAAACGGAATGACCATATTTGTTCTAATTTAGATGAATAGTGAAATGAATATTTTTATGATATTATCATCCTATAAATGGTTAAATAAGAATACAAAATTTGTGCACATAAGAATACCCAATTCTTAGCATAAAAAAGCATACTCATTTTTATGCAATGAGCTTTTGTATATAAAAGTAGACGCGAAGTTAGAATCATATTTTTAATTATTTACTCACAAAATAGATTCAATAAAAATAATAAGGAAGTTAAAGTGACATTTTAAAAGGTTAGAAGTAAGTTGATGGATAAATTCGCATTTTTTAATGAAATTATAACATCAATTAAACAACTCCTCATTTTATGCTATAGTATCTATATAACGTTTGACTAAATAGAAATTATAAGGGGATATTTAAATATGATGAAAATTAAGTATAAATACGTAGGGGTATTTTTTATAGCATGGATCTTTATATTTTTAACTGGGTGTAGAATGGTACAAATGAATCCAGCACAATTCTTGCAAAATAATCATACATTTAGTGCATATAGTTTATTTGATGACAACATCAATCC
>NZ_JAFR01000014.1 GCF_000526235.1 Acholeplasma granularum ATCC 19168
TCTTTGAAAAGTAGATAAATGATGTCTGAAAAGAAACAAGGTTAAGGAACAAAGGGCACACAGTGGATGCCTTGGCACCAAGAGGCGATGAAGGACGGAACTAACACCGAAATGCTCGGGGAAGCTGTAAGTAAGCGACGATTCCGAGATGTCCGAATGGGGGAACCCAGCATGTGGAAGACATGTTATCTAACACACGTGTTAGAGGCGATACGTGGGGAACTGAAATATCTAAGTACCCACAGGAAAAGAAAGTAATAACGATTCTGTAAGTAGCGACGAGCGAACGCGGAGGAGCCAGATACCTAAGGTTACAAAATTATATAATAGATGAACGATGTGGGAAAATCGGTCGAAGAAGGTGAGAACCCTGTAGTCGAAATTATATAATCCATGGTATCAGAAAGTAGGGCGGGACACGTGGAATCCCGTTTGAAGATAGGAGGACCATCTCCTAAGGCTAAATACTACTTGGTGACCGATAGTGAACCAGTACAGTGATGGAAAGGTGAAAAGAACCCCGGGAGGGGAGTGAAAGAGAACCTGAAACTGTGTGCTTACAATTAGTCAGAGCCCGTTAATGGGTGATGGCATGCCTTTTGTAGAATGAACCGGCGAGTTACGTTACATAGCAAGGTTAAGGATGAAGGTCCGGAGCCGAAGCGAAAGCGAGTCTGAATAGGGCGACTAAGTTGTGTGATGTAGACCCGAAACTGGGTGATCTAGCCATGAGCAGGTTGAAGTAAGGGTAGTACCTTATGGAGGACCGAACCGCCGCCTGTTGAAAAAGGCTCGGATGACTTGTGGCTAGGGGAGAAATTCCAATCGAACTCAGAGATAGCTGGTTCTCCCCGAAATATCTTTAGGGATAGCGTCAACGAAAAAGGTTTATCGAAGGTAGAGCACTGAATGTGTGATGGCCCCACCTCGGGGTACTGATCTCAATCAAACTACGAATGTCGGTAAAGTAAGTTGGCAGTCAGACTACGGGTGATAAGGTTCGTGGTCAAAAGGGAAAGAGCCCAGACCGCCAGATAAGGTCCCAAAATATATGCTAAGTGGAAAAGGAAGTAGAGATGCACAAACAGCCAGGAGGTTGGCTTAGAAGCAGCCATCCTTTAAAGAGTGCGTAAAAGCTCACTGGTCGAGTGACTCTGCGCCGAAAATGTACCGGGGCTAAGCATATTACCGAAGCTGCGGATTTAAAGTAAAGAATATTTTAAGTGGTAGGGGAGCGTTCCTAACAGCGGAGAAGCTAGATCGTGAGGACTAGTGGAGCGTTAGGAAGTGAGAATGCCGGTGTAAGTAACGAAAAGACAGGTGAGAATCCTGTCCGTCATAAACCCAAGGTTTCCAGGGGAAGGTTCGTCCGCCCTGGGTAAGTCGGGGCCTAAGGTGAGGCTGAAGAGCGTAGCCGATGGATAACTAGTAGAGATTCTAGTACCAGTGTAATGACTGATGGAGTGACAAAGAAGGATAGGCGTCCGCCCTAAATGGATTGGGTGAGAAGGCTTCGAGGCTAGTACTTAGGTAAATCCGGGTGCTATAAAGGCTGAGAACTGATATAAAGACGTACGAGTTCATGCTTTCAAGAAAAGCTTCTAGGGATAATCATTAAACTGCCCGTACCGTAAACCGACACAGGTGGGTGAGTAGAATATATTAAGACGCGCGAGAAAACTGTTGTTAAGGAACTCGGCAAATTGACCCCGTAACTTCGGGAAAAGGGGGACTCCTTATGAAAACGAGGAGTCGCAGAGAAAAGGCCCAAGCGACTGTTTAGCAAAAACACAGGTCTCTGCAAAACCGTAAGGTGAAGTATAGAGGCTGACGCTTGCCCGGTGCTGGAAGATTAAGAGGAGATGTCAGGGGCAACCCAAAGCATTGAATTGAAGTCCCAGTAAACGGCGGCCGTAACTATAACGGTCCTAAGGTAGCGAAATTCCTTGGCGGGTAAGTTCCGTCCTGCACGAAAAGCGTAACGATTTGGGCACTGTCTCAACAACAGACTCGGTGAAATCAAGCTGCCGGTGAAAACGCCGGCTACCCGCGATTAGACGAAAAGACCCCATGGAGCTTCACTGTAACTTGATATTGAAACTGGGTGTAAGATGTACAGGATAGGTGGGACGCGAAGAAGATAGTACGCTAGTATTGTCGGAGCGGACGTTGGGATACCACCCTTCGTGCACTTAGTTTCTAACTTCTAGATGTGTAATCTAAAGGACAGTGTCTGGTGGGCAGTTTGACTGGGGCGGTCGCCTCCCAAAGAGTAACGGAGGCGCTCGAAGGTTACCTCAGAATGGTTGGAAATCATTCTATAGAGTGCAATGGCAGAAGGTAGCTTGACTGCGAGACCAACAAGTCGAGCAGGGACGAAAGTCGGACATAGTGATCTTACGGTACCGAATGGAAGGGCCGTGACTCAACGGATAAAAGTTACCCTGGGGATAACAGGCTTATCGCTTCCAAGCGTTCACAGCGACGAAGCGGTTTGGCACCTCGATGTCGGCTCGTCGCATCCTGGAGCTGGAGTAGGTTCCAAGGGTTGGGCTGTTCGCCCATTAAAGCGGCACGCGAGCTGGGTTCAGAACGTCGTGAGACAGTTCGGTCTCTATCTATCGTGGGCGTTGGAAATTTGAAGGGAGCTGTTCCTAGTATGAGAAGACCGGAATGGACGCACCCCTGGTGCACCAGTTAGTACGCCAGTACTACAGCTGGGTAGCTATGTGCGGAAGGGATAAACGCTGAAAGCATCTAAGCGTGAAGCCCCCCTTAAGATGAGATTTCCCAATTAGTAAGACCCCTCAAAGACGATGAGGTTGATAGGCCAGGTGTGTAAGTACAGTGATGTATTTAGCTGACTGGTACTAATAGGTCGAGGACTTAACCTATCGTGATGATTCGCATCACATTCTTTTCAGAGAAAATCATTTATCTAGTTTTGAGAGTAATATGTCTGGTGACGATGGCAAGGTGGTTCCACCTGTTCCCATCCCGAACACAGAAGTTAAGCACCTTAGCGCCGACGATAGTTAATACAAATAGCGAAAATAGGACGTTGCCAGGCATTATTCTCAATTATATTTATCATTTATATGGAGGATTAGCTCAGTTGGGAGAGCACCTGCCTTACAAGCAGGGGGTCGGCGGTTCAAGCCCGTCATCCTCCACCATTAAATAAGCCGAAATAGCTCAATCGGTAGAGCAACTGATTTGTAATCAGTAGGTTGCGGGTTCAATTCCTGTTTTCGGCACCATGCGTGTCCCGTTAGCTCAGGTGGTAGAGCACTTGACTTTTAATCAAGGTGTCGATGGTTCGAGTCCATCACGGGACACCACTATTTTAATAAAACCACCTGCCCGGGTGGTGAAATCGGTAGACACGCAGGACTTAAAATCCTGTGGCATAACAGCCATGTCGGTTCAAGTCCGACCCCGGGCACCATACTTAATAAATTATAAACATGTTGGGGCTTTAGCTCAGCTGGGAGAGCGCCTGCCTTGCACGCAGGAGGTCAGCGGTTCGATCCCGCTAAGCTCCACCAGTTTAATCAAAAAAGTGCCTAACCAATATATGGCGGTGTAGCTCAGCTGGCTAGAGCGTGCGGTTCATACCCGCAAGGTCGAGGGTTCAAGTCCCCCCGCCGCTACCAGTAAGGGACCCGTAGCTCAGTTGGTTAGAGCTACCGGCTCATAACCGGTCGGTCGTTGGTTCGAGTCCAACCGGGTCCACCAGTTTTACTTATTTAATCAATCAAAGTGGAGGAATACCCAAGAGGCTGAAGGGATCGGTCTTGAAAACCGACAGGGTGTAAAAGCCGCGGGGGTTCAAATCCCTCTTCCTCCGCCACTACTTTTATGGTATAATAGATATAATATCGCGGGATAGAGCAGTCTGGTAGCTCGTCGGGCTCATAACCCGAAGGTCGATGGTTCAAATCCATCTCCCGCAACCAATTTTAAAATTTAATGGTCCGGTGGTGTAGGGGTTAACATGCCTGCCTGTCACGCAGGAGATCGCGGGTTCAAATCCCGTCCGGACCGCCATGTTGTGGCTCTGTAGCTCAGTCGGTAGAGCAGTGGCCTGAAGAGCCTCGTGTCGGCGGTTCGATTCCGCCTGGAGCCACCACTACAAGTAATTAAACAAGTCTATTATTAGACTTTTTTTATTTATATGGAAGTTTTTGGTAAGTTTAGAATATAGTTTTATAATTTGTTATAATAGAACTGTCAAATATCAATAAGAAGGATGATTATATGAAAATAGGATTTATTGGAACAGGAATTATGGGAAGTCCCATGGTTAAACATCTATCAGAAAAAGGATATGATGTCACAGTATATAACCGTACACAAGAAAAAGCAGAACAATTAAGCATGTATGCTAAAGTGGCTAAATCAATTGAGGAAGTTTCCTCTAATAAGGATGTTATTTTTATGATAGTAGGTTATCCTAAAGATGTTGAGCAAGTATCACTTGAAGTTTTTAAATATGCAAATAAGAACACAATTATCGTCGATATGACAACATCATCACCAGGATTAGCAAATCACTTATATGAAATGGCATTAACTAAAGAATTATCAATGTTGGATGCACCTGTTACTGGTGGAGAAGTAGGTGCTATTAATGGAACATTATCAACAATGGTTGGTGGAGATGAAACATCTTTTTTAAAAGTTAAACCACTCCTTGAAAGTTTTAGTTCAACACTTCTTTATATGGGTAAAGCAGGTAATGGACAACGCACAAAATTATCCAATCAGATTGCTATTGCAGGTGCACTTGCAGGTGTTGTAGAATCTTTATATTACGCTCAAACTTTAAACCTAGATCTTAACTTAGCACATCAAATTTTTATGGGTGGAAGTGCTTCTAGTAATCAAATGAAAACCAACGGATTAAAAATAATAAATAAAGATTATGAGCCAGGATTTTATATCAAACATTTTTTAAAAGACTTAAATTTAGCAATTGAATCTAGTATTAAACACTTAGAAGTTACAACAACTGTTAGAAATATGCTTGAAAAATTAGTAGAAAATAATCATGAAAACAAAGGTACACAGGCATTAATTCTTTATTATTTAGATAATTTGGTCATATAATTACTAAAAAATTACAATATTCAGAATAAATATAGGCAAATCATTTAATATATGTTAAAATACTATAGATATATTTTGAATATCAAAGTATTTTATGGGAGAATAAATAAATGAAGAAAATAGCTATTGCTACACTATCAACATCAGGTGCTGACTACCTACCTGAAAAAGCTCAAATGGAAGTTGTAAGATTAACTGTATTTTTTGATGGAAAAGAATATATTGACCATACAGAAATTAAATCAGAACAGTTTTATCAAATGATGTTGGATAATCCGAATGCAGATATACATACATCACAAGTTTCAACAGGTAAATTTCAAGAACTATATGAATCAATTAAATCAAAAGGCTACACAGATTTAATTATTATTTCAATTTCCTCTAAGTTAAGTGGTACATATCAAGGTGCAATCCTTGCTAAAGACTTAATAGATGGATTAAATGTAGAGGTAATAGACTCTAAAAGTGTTTCATTTGGTGAGTTTGTTCTTGCTAGAAAAGCACTTGAATTGGTCAAAGAAGGTAAAGATGTTCAAACAATTGTTGAAACATTAAATAACTTAAGAGAAAAAGTTCAAATATACGTTTTAGTAGATACACTTAAATATTTAGTAAAAAATGGTAGATTATCTGCAGCAGCAGGACTTATTGGTACACTACTAAAAATCAAGCCACTCCTTAAAATAATGGATGATGGTTCATTAAAGCCCTATGAGAAAATTAGAACTACAACAAAAGCTCAAAAACGCATAATAGAAATCATTTTAGAAGAAACAAAGAATAAAAACGTTGAATTCTATATTGCATACACAACTAATTTAGACAAAGCAAAACAATTAGAAGAGGAAATAAAAACAGAAAGACCTGATGCGAAAATCACACTTATGCCACTTACTCCAGTCGTTGGAGCACATGCAGGTCCAGGTACACTAGGATTAGGATATTTTGAAATTTAAGGAGGATTTAAATGGGCTCGGCTAAAGAAATAATTAATACACTACTTGTAGATGTATTTAACCATATTTTACGTATTGAAGAGCAAACACTAAAAGATAATGGTGTTAATTTATCTATGACTGAAGTGCATGTATTAGAGGCTATTAAAAACACAGAAGTACCTACAATGGGTGAGGTGGCTAAAAAGTTAAGAGTAACTCTAGGAACACTTACTACATCAATTAACATACTTGTTAGAAAGAAAATGGTATTTAGATACTCGGATGAAATTGATCGCCGAAAAGTCTATTTAAAATTAACTCCTGAAGCGGAAAATATTTTAATCATACATGAAAAATTTCATGATGATATGATTAGTTCTGTATTTAACGATTTAAATATAGATGATGATGAAGTGCTTATGAAATCACTTGAAAACATCATGTTATATTTCAAAGAAAAATATTAAACATTGTGTTAATAATCACAAATTAACTTTAAAAAACCTGTTGTATAGACAATTAATAAGAAAACCTTTGGGTTTTCTTATTTTTGTTTGCAACTTTCGGCTAAATTTTCTATAATCGTTCATAGTTTTTATAAACTCATATAAATACAGAAAAAGGGGATTTAACAAACATGAGAAAAACATATCCGTTTATGGAAATTGATTTGTCGGAACACATTTCAATTCAAAGAGCTAATCATAGTGTGGTTATCAATCATTATCAAACACTTATAGATAAAAAGTCTAATATACTCAAAACGCAGCATGAACAAGGCTTATTGCGTTTTGATAGTTTAATAGAGCTTAATTACTTGGTTGATATTATGTATCTTTCAATTAAAGACTTAATTGAAGCATTAGAGGTTTTTACAGATTTAGAAGAGATAATTGATGATGTATTAAGAAGAATTAAGGAAAATAAACAAGCATCAGATAAGATATTACTTTATATGTCAGATATACTCACACGATTATATAATCAAACTGCATTTAGTATAGTAATTAATAATCAACCAGTCATCTTAAAACTTAAAGGATTTCACACTAAAGATTTATTTGATTTACCTAAAGAAGTTAAATATCTTATAGTAGAAGAAAAATTAGATGGATTAGGTGTAGATATTTTAGATAGTCTATCCATAAAGTATCTAGTTACTAATAATGAATTTATTATAGGTAACCAATATAGTTTAGAACAGCTAGATTTAAATTCTAAATATTATAGTTTAGATATACAAAAAAATAAAATCGAAAGAAATACATTCAAGTTAGGTGCAAAAATTAATAACTTAGCAGATATTGAAAACTACCAGAATTTAAATATAGACTATATTATTGTACAAACAGAAAAATCATACATACTAACAGATGGTTTATTAGATACGAATAATCGTAAAGAGTTTTATACTAAACTTTATAAAACTTATCCAAACACTAAAATCATAATTACATTACCAAAGTTAAAATTACTAGAACTTTATTTTAGTCTCAATGAATCTTCATATTTGACACCAACAAGTATTTTAAATCATTCAACTATTTATGAACAAGAATTAGAACATGCCTTTAGTATCCAAAATGAAAATATTATAATTAGTTGTCCCAACCTATTAAACAATTCAGACTTTAAGTACATCAAATTAAGAATTCAACATCTATATAAAGAAAAATATGGAAAATTAATTGATGTTGGAATGAATGTAGATAACTTAGAAGTATTTCAACATCTTGAGGACTTTAATAAATTTGACCTCATTATGCTTGATACATATCAAACAGCAGATGCATTAAAAATTGATGACATTTTAGATAAAGAGCATCTTAAAGAATTAACTTATCTAAATTATGTAGTTAAAAGAAAAAAACGTGATACATACTTAATAGGTGAAGACATAAATGATCCTAAAGTGTTTAATGCGCTTGTTATTAAAGGCTTTAAACGCTTTACTGTTGACCATCGTTTGATTAATTACTATGATAAGATAATAGATCAATACAACAAAAAACGTAATAAATAAAAAATATGTAAAAATGATGGGTTTTTATACAAAAAACAAAACAAAGTTAGAAAAAGGGTTGCATTAAAAACTCTTTTTTTATATAATAATAAGGCTTGCGTACATACAAGTAAAGCGTTGATCTGGAAGGTTGTTGATACACGGATAGCCGTTGTCGGTGTGTCGAGTATTTTCAGGGAGTAAAGTCTATGCAAGGATTATAGGCGAAAGGAGAAATAAAATGGCAAAAGATATTATTAAAATCAGTTTAAAAGCATACGATCACAGATTAATTGATCAAGCTGCTAAGAAAATTGTTGAAAGTGTTGAAAAGACTGGGGTAGAAGTACAAGGTCCAATTCCACTACCAACAAAGAAAGAAATCTTTACAGTGTTAAGAAGTCCACATGTAAACAAAGACAGCCGTGAACAATTCGAAAGAAGAACACACAAAAGATTAATTCAAATCTTAGATCCAAACTCAAAAACAATCGATGCTTTAATGAGAATTGATTTACCATCAGGAATTGACATCGTTCTGAAAAAATAATTTAGATGTTAAAGGCTAGAAAATAAAAAGAAAGAGGAAAGACAATGGCCAAAGGAATCTTAGGTAAGAAAATTGGAATGACACAAATTTTCGATGAAAATGGTGTTTTAGTTCCAGTCACGGTTATTGATGTTGAAGGTAACGTAGTGTTACAACAAAAAACTGTTGAAACTGACGGATACGTAGCAACTCAAGTTGGATTTGAATCCAAACGTGAAAAATTAAGTAACAAGCCTGAATTAGGGCACGTGAAAAAAGCAAATACTGCACCTAAGCGCTTCGTTAAAGAAATTCGATTTGATGCGCTTAACAATGAACTATTAGCTTTAGAAGTAGGAAATGAAATTAAAGCTGATATTTTCCAAGCAGGAGAAGATGTAGACGTAACAGGTACATCAAAAGGTAAAGGTTTCCAAGGTGCTATCAAGCGCCACAATCAATCAAGAGGACCTATGACACACGGATCACGTTATCATAGAGGTGTTGGTTCACTTGGTGCAATTAAAGGTAACATGAAGGGTAAAAACTTACCTGGACAAATGGGTAATGAACAAGTAACAGTTCAAAACTTAAAAGTTGTTGCTGTGGATACTGAAAACAACCTGTTATTAGTTTCTGGTTCAGTACCAGGACCTAAAAAAGGATATGTAATTGTAAGAACTGCAATTAAGAAAGGTAACTAAGGAGAATAACTATGCCAACATTAAATTTATTCAATCAAGCTGGTGAAAAACTATCTGAAGTTGCTTTAAATGATGCAATCTTCGGAATTACACCAAATCAACAAGTAATCTATGACGTAGTTAATGCACAACGCGCTGCATTAAGACAAGGTACAGCTAAAACAAAAACACGTGCTGAAGTACGTGGTGGTGGTAAAAAACCATGGAGACAAAAAGGTACAGGTCGTGCACGTCAAGGTTCAATCCGTTCTCCACAATGGAGAGGCGGTGGGGTAGTTTTCGGACCAATCCCAAGAAGCTATGCTGTGAAAGTTAACCAAAAGGTAAAACAATTAGCATTAAGAAGTGCACTTTCACATCATGTATTAGAAAATAATTTAGTTTTAGTAGATAACATTACAGTTAACGAGCCTAAAACAAAGTTATTTATCGAAATCATCAAAAACTTAAAATTAGAACGTAATACACTTGTTCTAGTTACAAAAATTGAAAAGAACTTGTTATTAGCATCAAATAACTTACCTAACGCACTTGTTAAAGAAGTAAGTCAAACATCAGTTTATGAATTACTTAAATTTAACAACGTTGTGTTAACACAAGATGCACTTCAATACTACGAGGAGGTATTAGGATAATGGCTAAAGTCGTAGAAACAAAATATTATGAACTATTACGCGCTCCGATTATCACTGAGCAATCAATGAAATTAGTCGAAGAAAATAATAGATATACCTTCAAAGTTCCAAAAACTGCAAACAAAGTAGAAATCAAAAAAGCAGTTGAGGCAGTATTTGAAGTTAAAGTGATTCAGGTAAATACCATTACTGTGTTGCCAAAACGTAAAAAAGTTGGTAAATACGAAGGTTTAAAGCCAGGATACAAAAAAGCAATTGTCCAACTTGCTGAAGGACAAAAGATTGCTGCATTCGCAGTTTAATCAATAGTGAAAGATATAGGAGAATTAACTTATGGCAGTTAAAATTTATAAAAGAACGACCAATGGTCGTCGTAATATGAGTGTTCTTACTTTCGATGAAATTACAACATCTACTCCTGAAAAGTCACTGCTTGCGCCAATTTCAAAAACTGGTGGTCGTAACAACCAAGGAAAACTTACTGTTAGACACATCGGTGGTGGAGCAAAAAGAAAATATCGTATCATTGACTTTAAACGAGATAAAGATAATATTCCAGGAAAAGTAACATCAATCGAATATGATCCAAATAGAACAGCAAATATTGCATTAATTACTTACTTAGATGGTGAAAAAAGATATATCTTAGCACCTAAAGGTTTAGTAGTTGGAAACACAATTGTTTCCGGAGAAGGTGTAGACATCAAAGTTGGTAACGCATTACCAGTTATGACTATTCCAGTAGGTAGTGTTGTACATAACGTTGAGTTAAAACCTGGACGTGGTGGACAAATCGCTAGAAGTGCTGGTACTTCAGCTCAAATTTTAGGACGCGAAGAAAAATATGTATTAGTTCGTCTACAATCTGGTGAAGTTCGTCGTATCTTAGGAACATGTAAAGCAACAATTGGTGAAGTAGGTAACGAATCACACGAACTTGTTCGTATCGGTAAAGCTGGTAGAACACGTCACTTAGGTGTACGTCCAACTGTACGTGGATCAGTTATGAACCCGAATGATCACCCACACGGTGGTGGTGAAGGTAAACAACCAATCGGTAGAAAACAACAAATGACCCCATGGGGTAAAAAAGCTCGTGGTATTAAAACACGTGATACTAAAAAAGCGTCTTCAAGCATGATCGTAAGACGTAGAAACGGATAAGGAGGGTAATCATGGCACGTTCACTTAAAAAAGGACCTTTCGCTGATCAATCATTATTAGATAAGGTCGCAAAACAAGTTAAATCAAATGATAAAAAAGTAATCCAAACATGGAGCCGTCGTTCAACGATTTTCCCTGAATTTATTGGTTTTACGATCGCAGTATACAATGGTCGCGAACACGTACCTGTATACATCACAGAGGACATGGTTGGACATAAATTGGGCGAATTCGCTCCAACACGTACATTCCGTGGACACAAAAAAGAAGACAAGAAAGTAAAGAGATAGGAGAGATAACATGGAAGCTAAAGCAATTGGAAAAACCATTAGAATCGCTCCTAGAAAAGTTCGCCTTGTTGTCGACTTAATTCGTGGAAAAAACGTTAAAGAAGCAGAAGCTATTCTAATGTTTACACCACGTGGAGCATCACCTGTTATTGCTAAAGTTTTAAACTCAGCAGTAGCAAACGCAACACATAACCTAAATTTAAATGCAGATACACTATACGTTAAAGAAGTATATGCAAACGAATCCATTACAATGAAAAGAATGAGACCACGTGCAAAAGGTAGCGGTCATTTAATTAGAAAACGCACATCACACATCACAGTGGTTGTAGCAGAAAGGGAGTAATTAAAGCATGGGACAAAAAACAAATCCAAATGGTTTGAGACTAGGTATTATCCGTACTTGGGAATCTAAATGGTATGCTGATCAAAAAGATGTACCGGCACTTGTTAAAGAAGATGCTTTAATTAGAGAATTCCTAAACAAAGAATTTAACAAAGCGGGCGTATCACAAGTTGAAATCGAACGCGTTAAAGCTAAAAATAAAGAAAGAATCACAATTAAGTTATATGTTTCTAAACCTGGTATTGCATTAGGTAAAGAAGCAGCAACTAAAAACAAAGCAGTTTCTACTTTAGAATACTTAACTAAAAAAGAAGTCATCTTAAATATTATTGAAGTTAGACGTCCTGAAAAAGTCGCTATTCTAGTTGCACAAAGCATTGCTGAACAACTAGAAAACAGAGCATCTTTCAGACGTGTACAAAAAATGGCTATTCAACGTGCGCTTAAATCTGGTGCTAAAGGTGTTAGAACTTTAATCTCTGGACGTTTAGGTGGAGCTGAAATGGCTAGAAGCGAAGGCTACTCAGAAGGTCGCGTTCCACTTCATACATTAAGAGCAGACGTAGACTATGCAACAGCAGAAGCTAAAACAACTTATGGTATTTTAGGTATTAAAGTATGGATTTATCATGGTGAGGTATTACCAGGACAATCTATTCTAGACACAAGAAAACCATTTGAAGCTGGTCAACCAAGAAAAGGTCAAAAAAACCGTCGTCCTCGTACACCACGTGAAGGTGCTAACGCTGGAGCAGGTCAAAGACCACAAAGAAACAATAGAAATAACAAGGAGGACTAATTACAATGTTAATGCCAAAAAGAACAAAATACCGTCGTCCTCATCGTGTTTCCTATGAAGGAAAAGCGAAAGGTAGAAACGAAATTATTAATGGTGATTTTGCATTAGTGGCTAAAGAAGGTGCTTGGATTACAAACCGTCAAATCGAAGCGGCTCGTATCGCGATGACTCGTGAAATGAAACGTTTAGGTAAAGTTTGGATCAATATCTTCCCACACTTAGCAAAAACTAAAAAACCAATGGAAGTACGTATGGGTTCCGGTAAAGGAGCTCCAGATTCATGGGTTGCAGTCGTAAAAGAAGGCAAAATCATGTTCGAAATTAACGGTGTAAGTGATGTAATTGCAAGAGAAGCTCTTCGTAAAGCATCACACAAATTACCGATTAAAACTAAAATTGTCAAGAGAGGTGAAGAAGCGTGAAAGCAGCTGATATCAGAAATTTAGATTCAAAAGAAATCACTAACAAAATAGCTGAATTAAAAGCTGAATTATTCAATTTACGCTTTCAGCACGCTGTTGGTCAATTAGAAAATACAGCTCGTCTAAGAACTGTTAAAAAAACAATCGCTCAAATGAAAACAATCATTTCTGAGCGAGGCGAGTAAGAAAGGATATAACCATGCAAAACATAGCTAAAAGTAAAAAAACTTATACTGGAAAAGTTGTATCCGATAAAATGGATAAAACCATTACTGTAAAAGTTGAATCACATAGAGTTCACCGTATTTATGGAAAACCTGTAAAGGTTTCAAAGAAGTTCCATGCACATGATGAAAATAATGTTGCAAAAATTGGAGATACTGTAACCATTGCTGAATCTAGACCACTATCTAAAACTAAAAAATTCGTTTTAGTTAAAGTTGTTGAATCAGCGGTGATTGTTTAAGAAAGGACGAAGGACATATGCTACAGCAAGAATCAAGAATTACAATTGCTGACAATTCCGGAGCACGTGAAGTTCTAGTTATTAGAGTTTTAGGTGGTACGCGTCGTCGTTATGCAAACATTGGAGACATCGTTACAGTAACAGTTAAGAAAGCAACTCCAACTGGAACAGTTAAAAAAGGTGATGTAGTCCAAGCCGTAATTGTTAGAACTAAACATGGCATTAGAAGAGCTGATGGTTCAACCATTAAGTTCGATGATAATGCAGCAGTTATTATTAAAGATGATATGAATCCAAGAGGTACACGTATCTTTGGACCTGTCGCAAGAGAACTAAGAGAAAAGAACTTCATGAAGATCGTCTCACTTGCGCCAGAAGTGTTGTAAGGAGGAAGCCAATATGAATATTAAAACTGGAGATACAGTTGTAATTATTGCTGGTGGTGACCAATTTACAACTGATAAAAAAGGTATCAAGACTAGAAAAACTGGTCGTGTACTTAAAATTAATCACGCAAAAAACACAGCAATCGTTGAAGGTGTTAACATTGTTAAAAAACATCAAAGACCAACTTCTGCTAATGACAAAGGTGGTATCGTTGAGGTACCAGCACCAATCCATTTAAGTAATCTTGCAATCCAAGATCCAAAAACTGGTGAACCAACTCGTATTGGTCACCGTGTTGAAAATGGTGTAAAAGTTCGTTATGCTAAAAAGAGCGGACAAACTTTAGACAAGGTTCAAAAACCTGCTAAAGTTAAATCAACAAAAGAAGAAAGCGAAGTTAAAGTAGCAAAAACTGAAAAACCAGCAAAAGTTACTAAACAAGCTAAAGAAACAAAACAAGTAAAAGCTGTTAAATCTACTAAAGTTGAAAAAAATACAACGGTACAAAAGAAAGGAGCTAGTGGTAAATAATGAGATCACAATTTAAAGAACTATATAATACAACAATTGTTCAAAAACTAGTTTCTGAATTCAACTACCGTTCAGTTATGGAAGCTCCAAGATTAGAAAAGATTGTTGTAAACATGGGTGTGGGTGATGCAGTTTCAAACTCAAAACTACTTGACCAAGCAGTTGAAGAATTAACTTTACTAACTGGTCAAAAACCTGTAATTACTAAAGCTAAGAAATCTATTTCTAACTTTAAACTACGTGAAGGCCAAGCAATTGGTGCTAAAGTTACTTTAAGAGGTGACAGAATGTATTACTTCTTAGAAAAATTAGTATCTGTTGCATTACCTCGTGTAAGAGACTTCCGTGGTGTATCCGCTGATGCGTTTGATGGTCGCGGTAACTACACATTAGGTGTTAAAGAACAAATTATCTTCCCAGAAATCAATATTGACAAAGTTAATAAAGTACGTGGGATGGATATAATTATTGTAACAACGGCTCAAACCGATCAAGAAGCTAAAAGCTTACTTAATGCATTCGGTTTCCCGTTTAAGAAGTGAGGTGTAGATTATGGCAAAAAAATCAAAAATCGCAAAAGATAAAAAACAGCGTGAAATTGTAGCAATCTACGCTGAAAAAAGAAGAGCTCTAAAAGCTGCTGGAAACTATGAAGCTTTATCACAATTACCAAGAAAAGCTTCACCAGTTAGATTAAGAAATAGAGACTCATTAGATGGTAGACCAAGAGCGTATATGAGAAAATTTGGTATTTCTCGTATTACATTTAGAGAATTAGCACACAAAGGCGAAATACCTGGTGTTAAAAAAGCAAGCTGGTAAGGAGGAAGAAACATGGTTATGACTGATCCAATTGCGGACCTATTAACGCGTATCCGCAATGCTAATAAAGCGCGTCATCCTAAAGTTGACATTCCTGCTTCAAAACTTAAAGTAGAAATACTTAATGTTATGAAGCAAGAAGGATATATTAAAGACTTTGTAGTTTCTAAGGATAAATTCCCAAAAATTACAGTAACTTTAAAATATTCAGATAGTAATGAACGTGTCATCAAAGGATTGAAAAGGATATCGAAGCCAGGTCTTCGTGTCTATGCAAGCTTAGACAATTTACCCAGAGTATTAAATGGTTTAGGTGTTGCACTTATTTCAACATCAAAAGGAATTTTAACAGATCGTGAAGCACGCCAACAACAAATTGGTGGCGAAGTGCTTGCATATGTCTGGTAATTAAGGAGGAAAACATAAATGAGTCGTATAGGCAATAAAGTTATCGTTGTTCCTGCAGACGTTACCGTTGACATTAGTGAAACAAATTTCATTACTGTTAAAGGACCTAAAGGACAACTTGAAAAACAATTCAACGAAGTATTAAACTTCTCATTAGAAGGTTCTGAACTTAAAGTTTCAAGACCAAACAATGAAATGTTTACAAGAAAAATTCATGGTACATCACGTGCAATCTTATTTAATATGATTACAGGTGTAAGTACTGGATTTTCTAAAAAATTAGAAATCAAGGGGGTTGGGTATAGAGCTCAACTTCAAGGAAATACTTTAGTATTACAATTAGGATTCTCACACAATATTGAGTTAGAAATTCCACAAGGTATTACTTTAGATGTTCCAAAAAATACAGAAATCACTGTAAATGGTATTGATAAAGCTGTAGTAGGACAATTTGCTGCAGAAATTAGAGAATACAGAAAACCAGAACCTTATAAGGGTAAAGGTATTCGTTATGTTGACGAATATGTTGCTCGTAAGGCTGGTAAAACTGCGAAATAAGGAGTATAGAATATGATTAATAAAAAATCTTCTAATGAAACTAGACTAAAAAGACATTTAAGAATTAGAAAACATGTCATCGGTACTCCAGTACGTCCAAGATTGAATGTATTCCGTTCCAATACCGCGTTATATGTTCAAATTATAGATGATTCCGCACAACACACATTAACAAGTGCAAATACAAAAGCATTAAATCTAGGTGCAAACATCGATGGTGCAACTAAGCTTGGTACAGTTATTGCTGAACAAGCATTAAAGTTAGGCATCACAAAAGTTGTCTTTGACCGTGGTGGTTATTTATATCACGGACGCATTAAGGCATTAGCAGACGCAGCAAGAGCTGCTGGCTTAGAATTTTAGGAAAGGAGTCTATCATGGCACAAAATTTTACAGATCAAAGAGAAGAAGTAGTTTTCGAAGAACAAGTCGTAGCTATTAATCGTGTAACAAAAGTCGTTAAAGGTGGACGCCGTTTCCGTTTTGCAGCACTAGTTGTTGTTGGTAACAAACAAGGTACTGTTGGTTTTGGAACAGGTAAAGCAACTGAAGTTCCTGAAGCTATTAAAAAAGCAGTAGAAAACGCTAAGAAAAATTTAATTGAAGTACCACTAATTAAATCTACAATTCCTCATGGAGTTGTTGGTGAATTCGGTGGTGGTAAAATTGTAATTAAACCTGCAGCACCAGGTACCGGTATTATTGCTGGTGGTGCGGCTCGTATAATCTTTGACTTAGCTGGCGTACATGACGTATTATCTAAATCATTAGGTTCAAAAACTGCAATTAATGTTGTGCGTGCAACATTCAATGGATTAGAATCATTAAGAACACCAGAATCAGTTGCAAAACTACGTGGTATTGCACTAGAAAATTTGGTGTAAGCATATGATTAAAATTACATTAAACAAATCTTTAATTGGTAGACGTCCAAACCAAGTAAAAACTGCGCACGCACTCGGTTTAAGAAAAATTGGACAAAGTGTTACAAAAGTAGAAAATGATGCAATTAACGGAATGGTTAAAACAATTGGCCATTTAGTTATTGTTGAGAAAGAGTAAGGAGGAATAACCTATGATATTAAGCAACTTAAAACCAGTTCCAGGTGCTAGACATGCTAAGAAACGTTTAGGACGTGGACCAGGTAGTGGTACAGGTAAAACCTCTGGTAAAGGACACAAAGGACAACTCGCTCGTTCTGGTGGCGGTACTCGCCCTGGATTTGAAGGGGGACAAATCCCTTTCTTCCAACGTATTCCAAAACGTGGATTTAACAATCACACAAGAAAAGAATATGCTATCGTCAATACAAAAGAATTAAATGTATTCGAAGATGGAAGTGTCGTTACACCTGAATTACTATTACAGACAAAATTAATTACAAAGACATTATCAGGCGTTAAGATTTTAGCTGACGGTAAATTAGAAAAGAAATTAACTGTAAAAGCAAATAAATTCTCAAACAGTGCTATTGAAGCAATTACAGCAGCTGGTGGAACAACCGAGGTGATCTAAAATGTGGCAGCGCATAAAAAATGTATTAGCAAATAATTCAGTTATGGCTAAATTAGGCATAACCTTATTACTTATATTAATATTTAGAGTCGCAAGTTATATTCCGATTCCTCTGTTTAATGTCGATTTAATTTCTTCACAAGCAGGGTGGTCATCTGGATTCTTGGGCATTCTAAACAGCTATACAGGACAAGCATTGGCACGTTTTAGTGTGTTATCACTAGGGATTTCCCCATATATCACTGCATCTATTGCAGTTCAATTACTACAATCTGTAGTTCCACAAATGAAAGAGTGGCAAGAACAAGGCGACGTTGGTAAACAAAAAACACAACGTATGACTAAGTACTTAGCAATTGTATTAGCATTTGCACAAAGCTTACTCTTAATATTAGGTACCGGTGTTAGAGGATCACAAATTCAAGTTGGTGTAAGTGATTCATTCTTTACATACTTTTATATGGCTTTAGTTGTAACTGCAGGTTCTGCATTTACAATTTGGCTAGCTGATTTAATAACAGCTAAAGGTATTGGAAATGGCTCATCTATGCTTATTGCGGTTGGTGTATTAACATCAATTCCAATTATGATTACAACCTTATCAAATAAATATCTTGGTACAGGACAATGGCTTGATATAGTAACTTATGTATTTATCTTAGTGTTATATGTAGCAATTCTATTAGGAGTTGTTTACATGAATATTGCAAAAAGAAAAATACCTATAAACTACTCAAACCGTCAAGGTGGTAAAGCAAGAAGTGATTCAAATATCCCATTAAAGATTAACTCTGCAGGGGTATTACCAGTTATCTTCGCATCCACTTTATTATCAGTGCCACTTTCAATTATTGGTTTCTTAGGTGATACAGCAAATTCAGGAGTTGCATCTTGGATTAACGCAATATTTAACTATCAAGAACCATTAGGTTTTGTAATTTACTTAATTTTAATTATCGCATTTTCATTCTTCTATACTTTCATGGTTACAAACCCACATAAGATTGCAGATAACTTATCTAAATCTAATGCGTATGTTCCAGGTGTAAGACCAGGAGATGATACTAAAAATTATATTGCTAGAATACTATTTAAAGTGACAGTTATTGGTACAGTATACTTAGTTGTATTAGCTGCATTACCAATTGTTACAGCTTGGGTATTTGGTTTTGTTGGTGCAGAAGCATCAAGTATAACCTTAGGTGGTACCGGGCTATTAATTGTTGTTGGGGTTGCAGCAGATACAACACAACAATTAGAAGCGCAAGCAAATCAAGAGACATATCAAGGTTTATTCTAAAATGAAAACAAGGATGATTTTTCTAGGACCTCCGGGTGCTGGGAAAGGCTCTCAAGCAAAAATTTTAGCAAACAAGTTAAACATACCGCATATTTCTACAGGTGATATGTTTAGATACCACATCAAAAACAATACTAAATTAGGTATTGAAGCTAAAAAGTATACCGATCAGGGACAATTAGTTCCTGATGAGGTAACAAATGGAATGGTTAAAGAACGATTCAATGAAAGTGATGTTAAGGATGGATTTATCTTAGATGGTTATCCTAGAACACCTGAACAAGCATTATATTTAGAGTCTATGTTAAATGAACTCAAAATGCCTATTGATATTGTCTTAAACATTACAAGCGAAGATGAAGTGATTATCAGACGTATTACCGGTAGACGTACATGTCCAGTATGTGGTTCAATTTATCACATTGATAACTTCCCACCTAAAGTACCGAATATTTGTGATAAAGATGGTGCTACATTAGTTCAAAGAAAAGATGATAGCAAAGAAACCATCATGAAAAGACTTGAAGTCTACAATAAAGAAACATATCCTTTAATTGCGTACTATACACAAACTGGATTGTTAGTCGATGTTGATGGTAATCGCGACCTTGAAGTGATTACAAACGATGTATTAGAAATTCTGGAGCAAAAATGATTACAATTAAAAGTTCTAGAGAAATCGAACTCATGAGAACAGCTGGTGACATCTTAGCACGTACAAGAGAATATTTAATTCCCTTTATAAAGCCTGGTGTCACCACACATGAGCTTGATATTCTTGCAGAAAAATTCATATTAGAAAATGATGCAACACCATCTTTTAAGGATTACCAAGGATTTCCCGGATCCATTTGTGCGTCCGTGAATGAAGTTGTGATTCATGGTATTCCATCAAAAAAGAAGACATTGAAACAAGGTGATATTTTATCACTTGATCTAGGTGTTAATTATAAAGGCTATCATGCAGACTCTGCTTGGACTTTCCCAGTAGGAGAAGTTCCTTTAAGTGTTACTAAGCTACTTGAGGTTACAGAACAAGCACTATGGAATGGGTTATCAGTAATCAAACCAGGTGCAACTGTTAATGATATTAGTCATGCCGTTGAATCTACAATTAAACCTCATGGTTATGGAATTGTTGAAGAATTTACTGGTCATGGCATAGGTCGTAGTCTTCATGAGGAACCAGCTATACCAAATTATGGTGTTGAAAATAATAATGTCACTTTAAAAGAAGGTATGACATTTTGTGTGGAACCAATGGTTAATATTGGAACTAAACGTGTCAGAATCTTAAAAGATAATTGGACAACTGTTACACAAGACAAGTCCTATAGTGCACATTTTGAACATACTGTTGTAGTAACTAAAGATGGTTATGAAGTATTAACTAAAGTGAAGGAGTAATTATGGCAAGAGAAGATTTAATCGAAGTAGAAGCAAGGGTAAAAGAAATTTTACCAAATACAAAGTTTATCGTAGAGCTTGATAACGGACATACAGTTATCGCTCACGTATCTGGTAAAATCCGTATCCACAACATACGCATTTTACCTGGTGATAAAGTCACAGTTGAATTATCACCATATGACTTAACACGCGGTCGTATTACATACCGTAGAAAATAAGGAGCAATTAAAATGAAAGTTAAAGCATCAGTTAAAAAACGTAGCGCAGATGACATCATTGTGCGCCGTAAAGGTCGCGTTTACGTGATCAATAAGAAAAATAAAAGACATAATCAGAGACAAGGTTAAGGAGATTAAACTATGGCAAGAATTGCAGGGGTAGATATACCAACCCAAAAACGAGTGGTAATCTCGTTACAATATATTTATGGTATTGGTTCAAGTACTGCAGTAGAAGTACTTAAAAATGCCAACGTATCAGAAGATGTTCGTGTAAAAGATTTAAATGAAGATCAATTAGCAGCAATCCGTAGCGAAATTGCAAAAATCGTTACAGAAGGTGACCTACGTAGAGAATCTACATTAAACATTAAACGTTTAATGGAAATTGGTTCATACCGTGGTATGAGACACCGTAAAGGATTACCAGTTCGTGGACAAAACACTAGAAATAATGCGCGTACACGTAAGGGCAAACCAAAAGCTATTGCTGGAAAGAAACAGGTAGGTAAATAATTATGGCAGCTCAAAAAAGAAAAACTACTAAAAGAAGAGTAAGAAAAAATATACCTTCAGGTATTGCACATATTCATACAACTTTTAACAATACAATCGTTACTATCACAGACCCAGCAGGTAATGCTATTTCATGGTCAAGTGCTGGTGCTTTAGGTATTAAAGGTTCAAGAAAATCTACACCATTTGCAGCACAATTAACTAGCGAAGCAGCTGCTAAAGGTGCAATGGAAAATGGTATGGCTCGTGTTGAAGTATTCGTCAAGGGACCAGGACCAGGTAGAGAGGCTGCAATTAGAAGCTTACAAGCAGCAGGATTAGAAATTACAGCGATTAAAGATGTGACGCCAGTTCCACACAACGGGTGCCGTCCACCAAAACGTCCACGTAACTAATAAAAAACCATTTAGGAGGTAAGCTTGTGAAAGATTTAAAATTTGAAAAACCAACATCTGTCGAAGAAATATCTCAAGAAGGTAACTTGGGCCGTTTCTTAATAAAACCATTAGAACGCGGTTATGGTTTAACCTTAGGTAATGCACTTAGACGTGTTTTATTATCATCATTACCAGGTGCTGCAATCGTTAATGTTAAAATTGACGGAGTTGAACATGAATTTTCAACCATCAATGGCGTATATGAAGATGTAATGGGAATTATCCTTAACTTAAAAAAGGTTGTATTCTCAGTTGATTCACAAGATCCACATTATGAACAACGATTAGAGTTATATGCAGAAGGTCCAACAAGTGTTACCGCAGGTGACTTTAATTTAGTAGATGGCATTGAAGTTGTTAACAAAGACCTACATATTGCAACATTAGCAGAAGGTGCTAAGTTAAATATGACAGTGACTGTTAGACGTGGCATTGGTTATGTTCCAAGTGATCAAAACAAACAATATTCAAAATATGAATTAAATGTCATTCCAATTGACTCATTATATACACCAGTTGAACGTGTTATCTATAATGTAGAAAAAATACGTGGTGATTTAGATGAATTAACAATTGAAATCGAAACAAATGGTGCCATCTTAGCAAAAGATGCACTTGCATTAGCATCTAAGATGTTAGTGGATCATTTCCAAGTACTTGTTGATATTTCAGAAAAAGCAAGTGAATATGACTTTATTCGCGATGTTGAAGAAGAACCAGCAAGCAAAAAATCAGATACAAAAATCGAACAATTAGATTTATCTGTAAGATTATTTAACTCACTTAAACGTAGTGGAATCACAACCGTTGGTGAATTATTAAAATTATCTGAAGAAGAAGTGATGCGCTTACGCTCATTAGGTAGAAAATCATTTAAAGAATTAAAAGAAAAACTAGCAGAACATGGACTTGAATTCGAACACTCTTCAGCAAAAGAAGCAAAATTCGGATTTGATTCAGACGAAGATAAGGAGTAATTATTATGGCAATACCATCAAGACTTCGTCGTACAACTGATCAAAGAGAAGCTTTATTACGTGACTTAGTCACTGATTTAATTATCAATGATCGTATTACGACTACAGAAGCAAAAGCTAAATCCGTACAACGCGTTGCAGATAAAATGGTTACATTAGCTAAAAAAGGTACATTAGCAGCACGTCGTCAAGCCGCACAAACAGTTCGTCTTGAAGAAGTTAAAGAAGGACAAGATGCTCTTCAAAAACTATTTAGCGAACTTGCACCTAGATACCAAGACCGTACAGGTGGCTATACAAGAATCATTAAGACAGTACCTCGTCGTGGAGATGCTGCACCGATGGCAATCATCGAATTCATCTAATACTTAATATAAAACCTTCCTTGGAAGGTTTTTATTTTAATATGAAATAGTTATGTAATTACACAATAATTAAATCACTCGTGCTATAATAATTATAAGATGAGATTTGAATTAAACCTAGGGAGGGATATAATTATGGATTTAACCAATGGATTTAAACTATTAGAATTTAGTACATATGGTATTTTAGAATGGGCTTTTGTAGCGTTAATAGCATTACTAATTCTTATTCTAGTAATCATATTATTTAAAAAAACAAAGTCAAAAAATGTTGTTCATAAAAATGCTTCAAAAACAAATCAAAAACAACTTGTTTATAAATCAAATAATGGAGAGACTTTGATTTTCAAACATGGCAGTGCATGGCATATGAATCAAGATGGACTTACAGAAAACTACAAAGCAATTGATGGACCTTCAACAAAACTTGATGGTAAAGTTGTTTTTGCATCAAAAAGCATTCGTAAAGTATCAATCATACAAGATCGTAATGAAATTATTAAAAGATCAGCTAATGAAGTTCAATATATTACATTAGATTTCGTATCACCTGATGAGGTACGTTTAGGTAAAAATGTATATCTTACACAAAAAGGATTTAACGACAAAGAAAAACGTGAATTAAAACAGGCAGAAGCGGAACAAAAAAGCCAAGCCCTTGCTGATAAAAAAGCAGAAGCCATTCAAAAAAAGGCTGATAAGCGTATGAAAAAAGCAGAGTTAAAAGCCTTAAAGCAACAAGAAAAAAATAATGAAGAAGAATAGCATTAAACAATAATCAAGGTAGCCTCAATTGAGGCTACCTTTTAATTAATCTAAATGAATCTTATGGTAAAATAAGAGTAAAACAAGAAGGTGATAACATGAAAAAAATAATAAATATAACGATATTCTTAAGCTTACTATTAATTCTATCGAGCTGTGAATTAATAAATAAATTTATTCCACAAGAAACATTTACTGTAATGATTCAAAACTCACACACTTTGGAAGTAGAGACTCAAGAAGTTACAAAAAATAATAAAATAACTATTCCAGAATATGAAATACAAGGACTAATACTTGTTGGATTAAAAGACAAGTCAAATAATGAAGAATTTGATTATGAAACATTAGTTAATAAAGACTATGAATTATACACTGTTTTTGATACAAAAGATGGATATCATCAAGTGACTTTTGAAACAAACTCGGATACTTATATTGTACCTATAATCATTGGTGATAGTCTTATACTAGGTAAACCATTAGATCCTGTAAAGGAAAATAAAATATTTTATGGTTGGTATATAGATCCTGAATTTAATAATGTATATGATTTTAATAATTCGGTTACGACAGACATAACTTTATATGCAAAATATGTAGACATTATAGAGCAAAACTACACCATTAATGAAGATACATTAGAATGGGTAAAACTAGATTATGCAAGCTATTATAATGTTTCTATAAACAATGAAGAACCTATATTTGTCTTAGATAATAAAATTAATTTAAGTACATATCAAAATACACTACTAGATACCTCTACTCTAATTGTAGAAGCAATCTTTGAAACAGAGCTTACATATAAATTATTTGAAGTCAAATTAAGATATGATTATACAGAAAGTCTATATGAAACAGATTTTGAAGGCGAATCATTTACAACATCAACAAATTACTCAAACAATACAACTCCCAAAATTGTAGGAGATGAAAATAAACTATTTCATATTTTAAATGGTGCAGTCTCAACAACAAATCCAATATCTGGTAGTAAAAGTATTCAACTAAGAAATAATACATCTACAACAAATACACCATACATTGAAACACAATTTACACTTTCTAATGTAGAAATGATTTCATTTGTTGCAAAATCAACAAACCACCATATCAAGTTAATTATTCTTGATGATAAAGATGTCATATTAGAAGAAAAAATATTTGAACTTTCAAAAGATGTTACAGAGTATAAACATAAAATAAATAACCATTCACTTATCAAAATTAGAATAGAACTTCATAAGACATCTGAATTAACAGGTGGTGAACAAATATTTATAGATGATTTAAAAATATATGATAGTTTAACTCCGAAATCGCTTGTTGAAGTCATAAAAGAAGAAAATAATGAAGATTTAGAAAAGATTAAACTCGCATTTGAAAAAGATAGAAATCGCTTAAAACCACCCGCATTTAATGTATTATCTATAGAAGGTATAAATGCTTATTATGCAACATTAAATGGACTAACATCAAGTGCCTTTAAACTAGAGTTACAATCAATCTTAAAAAATACACATCAAAGATTAATTAGTTATGATGAAGCAAGATTTATTCTAGAAGAAAGTGATTTAGTTACAAGAAATAATAAAACCCACCTAGATGGAATTTACTCTGGTCATGAAATCATTAGATATTGGGATGGAGGAAAAACCTGGGCTAGGGAACATGTTTGGCCAAACTCTAGACTAGGAATCCAAAGAGTTTCTGGATCTTCAAAAAATCAAGGTAGTGATGTTCATAACTTACGAGCAATTAATCCAAGTGTAAATAGTTCTAGATCAAATAGATATTTTGATCAAGCGTCAACTTATGGTCTTGTTGGTACAGATGCATATTATCCTGGGGATGAATATAAAGGTGATGTTGCACGTATACTGTTTTATATGCTTGTAAGATATCCAGATATATTAACATTAAAAGAAGATAATATTCTTGATAGTGCATATACAGTTGAAGGTGCACAAATGGGTATACTATCTTTACTACTTTCATGGCATGAAAGTGATCCAGTTTCTGAATTTGAAACGAATAGAAATGAAGTCATATACACTTATCAAGGTAATAGAAACCCTTTTATAGATAGACCAGAATATGTAGACATCTATTTTAATTCATAAAATAAATATATAGTGTTATAATAAAAAGACAATTAAAAAAGGAGTTGACGAATCATGAAATTTAACGAATATGTGTATGAAAGACCCGATACCCAATTGATTCAAAGTACCCTAGAAAAACTTACTCATGATTTAGTAAGTGCAGCTAATTTTGAGTTAGCATTAAAAGCTGTAAATGATTATCATAATTTTATTGATGAAATTGATTCAACATTTCAACTTGCCCTCATTAGACACTCAATGAATACAAAAGATGAATTTTATGATCAGGAAAAAGAGTTTTTTAACGAAACAATGCCTTTAATAGACTCTTACAGCATTAAATTTACAAATAGTTTATTAGAGTCTCAGTATAGAGGAGAACTTGAATTAAAATTAGGTAGTCTATTATTTAAAAAGGCAGAACTAAGTAAAAAAACTTTTAGTGATTCAGTAATTGAACTCTTACAAAAAGAAAATAAACTTACAACAGAATATGTTAAGTTGAAATCTAGTGCTCAAATTGAATTTGAGGGTGGTATTTATAATCTAAGCCAAATGCAACCTTTTGTAACAAGTAAAAATAGACAAGTAAGAAAAGAAGCAACAATTACAGTATCCAAATGGTATAAAAACAATTCTAAAGGATTTGATGAAATCTATGATAACCTTATAAATGTCCGCCATCAAATAGCTATAAAGTTAGGTTATGAAAACTTTATACAACTTGGTTATGACAGATTAAAAAGAGTTGATTATGATGCAAATGATGTCATGTTATATAGAAATCAAGTTTTAAAAGATTTAGTCCCATTTGTAGAAAAGTTAGAACAAAGAAAATCAAGAAGATTAAATATTAAAGATATGAAATCATATGATTTAGGATTAAACTTCTTAACTGGAAATCCAAATCCTAAAGGTGATTTAAACTGGCAAGTTTCAAAAGCTCAAATTATGTATGATTTATTAAGTCCTGAAACATCAGAGTTTTTTAACTACATGGTAGACAAAGAATTACTAGACCTAGAAAGTAGAGAAGGTAAAGAAGGTGGTGGATATTGTACATATATTCCAAAATACGAATCCCCATTTATTTTCGCTAACTTTAATGGAACATCTGGAGATGTCGATGTATTAACACATGAAGCAGGACACGCTTTTCAAGTTTATACATCTAGAAAATTAATTCCGGAATATCGCTGGCCAGGATATGAATCAGCAGAAATTCATTCAATGAGCATGGAATTTCTAGCATGGCCATATATTCATTTATTCTTTGAAGAAGATACTGAAAAATATAAGTTTAGTCATTTATCAGGTGGCATTGAATTTTTACCTTATGGTGTATTAGTTGATCACTTCCAACATGAGGTCTATAAAAATCCTACGATGAGCCCAGATGAAAGAAAACAAACATGGAATAGACTTGAAAAAATATATCAACCATGGAAAATATATGATGAAGAAGATCCGATGAATGAGGGATTATGGTGGTATAAACAAGGACACATATTCCAAGATCCTTTTTATTATATTGATTATACACTTGCTCAAGTAATTGCCTTTTATTTCTGGGGTATTAATCAAAAGGATGCTAAAGAAACTTGGTATAAATACTACGAGCTATGTAAATTAGGTGGTGCTTATAGTTTTGTTGAATTACTAAATAAAGCTAATCTTCCTAACCCTTTTAAAGAAGGTACAATTAATAAAATCTTAGAACCAATTAAAGCCTACTTAGATAAAGTAGATGATTTAGATCTATAAAATAAAAAGGGATTGTCTAAAAAAATAGACAATCCCTTTAAACTTTATATTGTTAAATGGCATATCTAAGACATATAGATATGTTTTTTTAATATGTTATGTAGGATAAATAATTAGTGAACTATTATCAAGTATATTAAATATTTTTGATGTATCTATGATTTAAACTTGTTTATGCTTTATTTTTTAAGTACTTAGAAATACCTAATGCAGCATTTAATCCGTCATTGATTGCTTTAGGAAAATAAAGTGGTCCACCCACACAATCACCACCTGCAAATAATCCATTAATGTTTGTTGACATATCGGAATCAACTAAAATATTACTATCATCCATAATTACACCAAGTTTTAAAGATAATTCAACAGCTCTAGGATAATTAATAGCAAGAAAAACGCCCCTTACATCATAAGAATTATTTTCTGTATTAATTTTTGTAAGTCGTTTATCCCCTTCAAATGAAATGATTTTATCAGTAATTACAGGATATTTTTTTGAAGTAATTAAAGTACTATTTGAAAATATTCTAATATCACGTGTATAGTTTTCAAGTACAGATAATTCTTGTTCCATATATAACCCATCACCTATAATAGCAACCGGTTTATTTTTATAAAAAAGCCCATCACAAGTGGCGCACAGGTGAATGCCTTTAGATTTAAATAAATCATAACCAGGGATATTTATTTCAACACGTGGTTTACCTGTTGCAAGCATGACCGTTTGACTTAAATATTTATTATTGTTTGTAGTTACTAAGAAATGATCATCTATCTTTTCAACATTTAAAACCATTTCTTTTTTAACTTCAATACCTAAGTGTCTAGCTTGTTCAATGCCTTTAACTATTAATTTTTTTCCTGATATGGGTAATTGGCCATAAAGATTATCAATAACATCTAGGTTTGAAAGTTGATCACTATCTTTACCTAAAACCATCACAGTTCTATTTAATTTTCTTAAATTAAGAGCTGCTGAAATACCTGCAGGACCCACACCAATTACGATACAATTAATCATAAATCTAACCATTCCTCAATCTTTTCTATTTTATGTAGTCCTTGAAGTTCTCTAAGTAGTTTTCCATCTTTAAATAGTAACATTGTTGGTAAAGAAAAAATGTCGTATTTATCTGCAAGATCTTCAAGTTTTTCTGCATCTGCTTTATAAACTTTTAATTTACCATAATAGTCATCAGAAATATCTTCTAGTAAAGTTTCTAAAGATAGACAACTCATACAAGTAGGAGAAAAAAACTCTACTAAAACATAATTAGAAGAATTTATTACAAATTCATCAAAATTTTTATTGGTTAATTCAAATAACATATGATTGTTAACCTCCCATAATCTTATTATAACGTAAAACTTATCTAAAAAAATAACTTCTACATGATATAATAAATAGAAGCCAGTTTAAGGAGTTTTTATTTTGATAAACGTAAAAAATTTAAAATTTACATATGATACAACTAAAGAATTAATCAAAGACTTATCTTTTAAGATACCTAAAGGATCATGGGTATCTATTTTAGGTCATAATGGAAGTGGTAAGTCTACCCTTGCTAAATTACTTGTAGGATTAATCAAAGCAGAATCAGGTGATATATATATTGATAATATATTATTAAATGAATCTAGTGTAGATGAGGTAAGAAAAAAAGTAGGTATCGTATTCCAAAACCCAGATAATCAATTTGTTGGTGTCACAGTACGTCATGATATCGCATTTGGATTAGAAAATATGCAACTACCTCATGAAGAGATTGTCAAACGTGTAGAAACATATGCTAAACTTGTTGGCATGCAAGATTATTTAAAAAAAGAACCATTCCAATTAAGTGGTGGACAAAAACAAAGAGTTGCTATTGCTGGTGCACTTGCAATGCATAAAGATTTAATTATTTTTGATGAATCAACTTCAATGTTAGATCCTGAAGGTGTATTAGAAGTTACAAACTTAATTAAAAAACTTAATGAAGATAGAAATCAAACAATTATTACAATTACTCATGATCTTGATTTCGCATTATTAAGTGATTATGTCATCATCTTAAAAGATGGTGAATTACTTGCAGAAGGTAAACCTCAAGAACTATTTTTAAATAAAGAATTACTACAACAATCAAAATTAACGATTCCACTCGGTTTACAAATATATTTAGATGTTATAAAAGATGATGATTTAAAAAATAATAAAAAATTGGTAGATGCACTATGGACATACAATTTAAAAACGTAGGATACGCATATAAGGGCTTTAAGGAACAATACCATGCAATTAATAACATTAACCTTACAATCGATGAAAAAGGTGAATTTATAGCAATTGTGGGTCAAACAGGTAGTGGAAAATCCACACTTGTTCAACATCTTAATGCTTTAATGCAACCAACCTCAGGTCAAATTAATATATTAGGTACAACACTACCTAGTAAAAAGAAAGTTAAAATCAATCATTTACGCCAAAAGGTAGGTTTAGTTTTTCAATTTCCTGAATACCAATTATTTGAAGTTGATATATTAAAAGATGTTGCTTTTGGTCCATCAAACTTTAAAGATACAAAACCATTTGCACTTTCATATGCTAAAGAAGCTTTAAAAGAAGTTGGAATTGATGAATCACTTTACACAGAATCTCCATTTAGAATATCAGGTGGCCAAATGAGAAGAGTTGCTATTGCTGGTATTTTAGCTATGAAGCCACATATTTTAGTACTTGATGAACCTACTAGAGGGCTAGATCCTCAAGGCAAAGATGATATGATGGAAATGTTTAATAAAATTCATTTAGAACAAAACAAATCTATTGTTATGATTAGTCATGATATGGATATTGTAGCAACTTATGCTAAACGCATAATTGTTTTAGATAAAGGAAAGATTGTATTTGATGGTTCAAAAGAAGAATTATTTATGCATCAAGACTTTAAATCCTTTCACTTAGATTATCCAACACCTATGAAAGTTTTAAATCATTTAAATGAAACTATAGGCATTCCAAAAAAAATAGTATTAACAAATGATGAACTCCTTAAATATTTAAAGGAGGTTTTATAATGAATATTAAAATTGGTCAATATATAGCAGGTAACTCTATTCTACACAGACTCGATCCAAGAATTAAAATAATGAGTATGATATTACTTATTATTACAATATTTTTAGTGCCTATAAATTTAGAACCACAAAATATTATTTGGATGATTGCATTATTTGTATTTTCTATGAGTTTAGTATTCTTATCTGGAATACGTATAGGTAAAGTACTTCAAGGTTTAAAAACAATTGTATTTTTAATGACATTTACGTTTATTATTCAATTATTTACAATTCAACCAAGTAATGAATCACCATTACTTGATGCACCCATGACTTTAAGTATTATAAGTATTCCGGTTTTAATTTTATTTACATTTTTATATCACTATTTAAAACCTAAAATAAAATTTAGAACGACATGGTTTTTTCTATATGTAACATTAATATTTGTAATTCAATTTTTAGTTATAGCATACATACCAACAGTGGGCTTAAATTTCGATTATAATTTTAAAGTATATCCTTCAGGTCTTTTAAGAGGTGGGTTTATTTTCTTAAGAATTATTGCAGTGATGGTTATTGCATCGCTACTAACCTTTACAACATCAACAATAGAATTAAATGATGGATTAGAATCTTTAATGAAACCACTTAGATATATTAAAGTACCAACATATATATTTTCTATGATGATTTCATTAACACTACGTTCAATTCCAACATTATTACTGGAAACAGAAAAAATAATGAAAGCACAGACATCACGTGGTGCTGACTTTAACGAAAGTACGCTACGTCAAAAAATAGGTCAGATTATAGCATTATTAATTCCTATTTTTGTAGTAAGTTTTGACCGTGCTGATGATTTAAGTAATGCAATGGAAGCTAGAGGTTATATTATCGGAGCACCTCGTACAAAACTAGATGTATACGAAATTAAATTTAAAGATATCTTCATCTTAATCTTTATTATGATGATTATGAGTGGATTGTTGGTGATGCGTTTTGCGTTATAAAGCAGTAATAAGTTATGATGGCACACAGTATAGTGGTTATCAAAAACAAATAAATCAAACAGGCATTCAAACAGTTGTTGAAAAAGCTTTAAGACTTATGACACAAATTAATATACCTACATTTGCAGCATCTAGAACTGATAAGGGTGTTCATGCTAAATATCAAGTGCTTCATTTTGATACAGATATTAATTTAGAAAGTAGTGCTTGGGTAGATGCTCTTAATAAAAGATTACCTCTAGATATTAGATTTTTAAAAGTTACAAAAGTTAAAGATACATTTCATGCAAGATTTGATGCTAAATCAAAAAAATATGTTTATAAAATAGCTAAAAAACCAAGTACAGCATTTACAGGAAATTATGAGGTTTATGTCAAAAACTTTAATATAGATCTAGTTAAAGATGAACTAAAAACAATTATTGGAACACATGATTTTAGTGGTTTTAGTCCCAATAAAGAAAATAAACCACCAGTCAAAACAATTTATAGTTTTGACTATAAATCAACCAAAACACATTATATATTTACCATACATGGTAATCATTTCTTAAGATATATGGTACGTATTATCATGGGTAATGTGATTGCTATCGGACAAGGTAAAAAACCTAAAGATCAATTAAAAATACTACTAGAAACAAAAGATAGAAATAAATCAGCAACGACTGCTCCAGCATGTGGATTATATTTAAGCCACATTTACTATAAATAACACATAAAAAGGGGGATTTTACCATGTTTATAACATTTGAAGGTGGCGAAGGTACAGGTAAAACGACACTCATAGAACAATTAAAAAATGAATTAACATCCAAAGGATTAAACGTTATTACAACACGTGAACCAGGTGGTTCACATGTTGCAGAAAAAATCCGTAAAATACTACTAGATAATGCAAATACAGATATTACAAAAGAAACTGAAGCACTTCTTTTTGCAGCAAGTAGAGCACAACACTTAAATGAAACAATTATTCCAAACTTAGATAAAATCATTCTATGTGACAGATATATTGATTCATCATTTGCATACCAAGCATTTGGTAGAAAACTAGGCATGGATTTTATAAGTAAAATTAATAGTTATGCATTAAACTATTTACCAGATATAACATTTTATATTGATCTTGATCCTAATTTAGGTATGAAACGTATTAAAAATAATAGAAAAGATAAAACTGACCGATTAGATTTAGAAACTGAAAACTTCCATTATGAAGTTAGAAAAGGATATTTAGAAGTTGCTAAAATGTTTGAAGATAGAATTATAGTCATTGATGGAAACCAAACCATAGATGCAATCTACAAAATCATTTTAGAAAACATATTAGAAAGAATATGAAAGATATTATTGCTAAATTTCAAACAACTATAGATAAAAATAGATTATCCCACCTATATTTATTAAGTGGCTCTTTAGGTGTGACAAAAAAACGTATTGTTAAAAAGTTAGCATATTTAATCTTTAAAAACTATCAAGATAATCCTAATTTAGAACATCAACTAGAACATTTGAATCATCCAAACTTAGTTTATATAGAAAAAGAAGGACTAAGTATCAAAAAAGAACAAATACTGAATCTCCAACGTGAGTTTTCTAAAACATCACTAACTGATGGACCTAGAGTCTATATTATAGAAAATGCAGAAACTATGTCACTTTCTGCATCAAACTCACTACTTAAATTTTTAGAAGAACCTAAAGATAATGAAACAATTGGCTTTTTACTTGTAGATGATATGAGTCAAATACTTGATACCATTCGTTCAAGAAGTCAAGTTATTAGATTATCAGATGGTCAAAGTCATGAATTTATTCAAATACTTATGGATAATGAGATAGAAGAAAAACATGCCTACATGATCAGTCGTCTAACAAAAGATTTAGATGAGGCAATCGCACTTTATGCAGACCCCACTTACTTACTTGCTCAATCCTATATCGAAAACTTTAAAGATTGGATTAAAAATCCAAGTGAAAGTTTAAGTCATTTAATGAATCAAATTTCTCAAACACTTTCTAATGAAAAAAGTTACATAGTATTCATTTTAGATACAATCTCATCGATTATTCTAGATCTTATTCATTTGCATATGAATCAAAAAGTTCAATATGAATTTATGAAAGAAAGCTTACTTGAACTTGTTAAATCAATTAATTCAAATACAGCGTCTAGTTTAATATTACTTATTCATAAAACAGTAAAAGATTTAAGACTACCAATAAACATTCAATTGGCACTTAATGCATTTTCAATTGATTTTGAAAGGTTAATTATACATGGTAAAGCGTGATTTACTTGGTACAGACTTAATGATTTCATCAGATGTAGGTAAAGCCTTTAATCTAGATACAATCATTTTAAGTGACTTTGTTAGAATACCTAAAAACACAAATTTAATTATGGACTTTGGCACTGGCAATAGTGCCATTATGCTTTATTTGTCAAAACGCTTTAATGGTCATATTTTAGGTGTTGAAATACAAGAAAAAAGATATTTATTAGCAAAAGAAAACATATTAAATAACAATTTAAGTCATAGATTAGAAGTCATTAATAGTGATTTAAAGGTATTTAACCATAAGAAAAAAGCAGATATTATTGTATCAAATCCACCCTACTTTAAAGTCAATCAAGAGACCAAACAAAGTCTAGATACGGATATGCAAATAGCTAAACATGAAATTTACTTAAATTTAGAAACACTTATTTTAAGCGTTAAGAAAAATATTAAACACGGTGGATTATTTTTTATGGTTCATAAAGCAGACAGGCTTGAGGAAATCATTTTAACTTTAAATCAATATGATTTTAAAGTTAAAAGAATAAGATTTGTTCATCCAAGTATAAATCATGAACCCAATCAAGTACTAATAGAAGCTAAGTTTAAAGGTAGTGCGCACTTAATTGTATTACCACCACTGATTCAATATAAAGAAAAAGGTGTCTACTCTGATGAGATGAATTCAATATACGAAGGAAGGAATTATCAAAAATGAAAACTCAGGTAAGTTTTACAGTTAATCAACCAACCCTTTATATTGTAAGCACACCTATTGGTAACTTATCAGATATGACCTTTAGAGCTGTATCTATTCTTGAAAGTGTTAATTTAATATTAGCCGAAGATACAAGAGTTACAGGTATATTACTTAAACACTATAATATTAAAACACCAATGTTAAGTTATCAAAAATTTAATGAACAAGAAAGATTAATAGAAATCATTGATAAATTAAAGCAAGGAGAATCGGTTGCACTCGTTTCGGATGCAGGTACCCCTCTTGTAAATGACCCAGGCTTTTTATTAGTAAAAAGTGCCGTCCTAGCAAATATTAATGTTGTAAGTATACCAGGTGCTAGTGCGGTTTTAGCAGGGCTTGCATCATCAGGTATTAACCCACAACCTTTTACTTTCATTGGTTTTTTACCAAGAAAACAAAAAGAAGCATCAAATGTTTTAAAAGATTATGAAAATAGAAAAGAAACATTAATTATTTATGAGTCTCCTTTACGTATTAAAATGACATTAGAATTAATCTTAAGTATATTGGGTAATAGAAACTTAAGCATCGGTAGAGAGTTAACTAAAATGTTTGAAACAATTTACCGAGGAGATATCAATTCAATTTTAGAGCATGAACTGGATACTAGAGGAGAATATGTCATCATTGTTGAAGGTGATTTAACGATAATAGAAACCTCAAAAGATCCGGTAGAGTTAGTAGATTATTATATAAGTCAAGGAAATGATGAAAAAGAAGCACTTAAACTAGCTGCTAAAGATTTAAAAGTACATAAATCTGAAATCTATAAACTATACAAAATAAAGAAGTAAATTTTATTTTTAACTTACTTCTTTTTTACTAAATAACTTAAATTGTGTTTAAAATAAATACATTTATAATTAGGTGGCATTATTATAATCTTTATATTATAATATAAATATAATTGCATCATACGATGAATAAGAGTTCGTACTGTTTAATGTTTAAAAAAGAGAGTCTTAATCAGGTGAAATAAGACAAACACACAGTACATATGGCTTAGTGAAGTAATTTATTCGATATGTAGAGTAAATCGTAAATCTTGCGTTAAAAGATTAAAGGGCTGTTAAATTTTAATATTTAACAGAACTAAGGTGGTACCGCGGATATTTAATCATTCGTCCTTAGACTTAATTTTTAGTCTAAGGACTTTTTTATGGAAAGGAAAATAAATAAAATGAACAACAAAAAATATTATATTTCAACAGCAATCGCTTATGCATCAGCAATCCCTCATATTGGAAACGTTTATGAAATCATTTTAGCCGATGCAATTGCCCGTTTTAAACGTTTAGAAGGTTATGATGTATATTTTCAAACGGGTACTGATGAGCATGGCCAAAAAATAGAAAATAACGCTAAAAATCAAAATCTAGACACACCTGATTATGTAGATATGATCTCATCAGAAATTAAACGTATCTTTGATTTAGTGAATGTATCTTATGATAAATTTGTACGTACGACAGATAAATATCATAAAGAAGTTGTACAAGATATATTTGAACGCTTAATTGAAAAAGGTGATATTTATTTAGGTAAATATGAAGGTTGGTATTCTATTGCTGATGAAGCATTTTTAAATAAAACAGATATCGTAGATGGTGTTGGTCCAAGTGGAGATATTCCTATTTGGATGAGTGAGGATACTTACTTTTTTAAATTAAGTAACTATCAAGATAGATTAGTAAAATATATTAATGACAATCCTACATTTATCGAACCAGAATCAAGAAGAAATGAAGTACTACAAAATTTCTTAAAAGAACCATTACCAGATTTAAGTGTATCTAGAACATCATTTAAGTGGGGTATTCCCGTTAAATCGAATCCAAACCATGTAATTTATGTTTGGATTGATGCATTAAGCAATTATATTACTGGACTCAACTATAACTTAAATAAAGAATCAAATGAAATGAAAGATTATTGGCCAGCAGATCTTCACTTAATTGGTAAAGATATTATGAGATTTCACGCAATTTATTGGCCATCTATTTTAATGGCACTTGACTTACCACTACCTAAAAAGATATTTGGTCACCCATGGGTTTTAGTAGATAAAAATAAAATGAGTAAATCTGTAGGTAATACACTATATACTGATAAACTTGTACAACACTTTGGTGTGGATGCATTAAGATATTATGTATTACATGAAATACCTTACGCTCAAGATGGTAATATTACATATGAGTTAATGATAGAAAGAAACAACTCGGATTTAGCAAATACTCTAGGTAACTTAGTTAATCGTACAATCGGTATGATTAATAAATATCAAAATGGTTTAGTTAAAAAAGTATTAATGGATGAACCATTTAATTATTCATTAAAAGAAAAGTGTGAAAAACTACTACCAAAAATTAAAGAATTAATGAATGATTTAAGAGTTGGCGATGCAATTGAAGAATTAATGATTGTTGCTCGTGCAGCAAATAAATACATCGATATATCTGAACCATGGAACCTTTTTAAAAATAATGAGCATGAAAAATTAAGTCATGTATTATATAATTTAGTTGAAACCATAAGATTTTTAGCAGTATTCCTACAAAGCTATATGCCAGAAACTGCTAAAAAAATATTTGAGCAATTAAACATAGAGCATCAAGGATTAGATAGTGTGATTCAATTTGGTCAATATAGTGAACAACAAATCGGTACAGCCAAAGTGTTATTTGAACGCTTTGACTTAGAAAAAAAATTAAATGAAATTATAGGATAATTTTAAATGAACAAAATAAAAGAGTGGTTAAATTCACCCAAATTTCAAAGGAATATCAAACCTGAAATTATTAGAACTTTCGCTGTAATCTTTTTTACCATTATTTATGGTATTGGGGTCACATGGTTTTTAGAAGCTAGTGTTATTCCTATGTATACCGGCGGTATACCTGGTATTGCACAATTACTTCGTGATTTTATGAAGTTTACTTTAGGATTGGATACCTCTGGATGGGAAGGATTATTCTTAGGATCATTTATTATCATATCAAACATACCAATTATGTTACTTGGTTGGTTTGGTGTATCTAAAAAGTTTGTAATATATTCAATGATTTCTGTCATTATTCAAGCAACAATGTTAGGTTTTATACCGTCATTAGATTTAGGTCTTTCAAGTGAGTCTCAAGCACTAACTGCAACGATATTAGGTGGTATTCTAATTGGTGTTGGTGTAGGTGGGGCCTTAAAATATGGTACATCTACAGGTGGGCTTGATATAGTTGCCCAGTATCTATCCTTAAAAAAAGGTAAGAGTGTTGGATTTATTTCTATGGTACTAAACATTGTTACTGCATTCTTGGGAGGTTTAATTACAGCTCCAGATTTAATCTCTAGAGGTGTATTACCAGGTGTTACACAAGCAATGGCAGCCGCTGGAATAGTTATTAGTTATACAATACTTAGACTCATTATTACAACAATCGTAACCGATAAATTACATACTGCATATCAGTTTACAATGGTAGAAATTATTACAAATGACCCAAGAGAAATTGTTTCAGATATTATTTCTAAAATATATCGTGGTGTTACATTAATTAATGTACAAGGTGGATATTCTAAACAGGATAAGACATTAATCAAAGTAATTATTTCAAGTTATGAATTTACAACATTACATCAATTAATTAACCGCTTAGATTCAAAAGCATTTATCATTGTTACACCTGTAAAAAATGTATTCGGAAACTTTAAAAAACGAACAATTGCTTAAAAAGGGGGGGTAATTTATTTGAAAGATTTTATTATTTCGACAACACCAACGTTAGAAGGTTATAAAATAGTTAAATATATAGATATTTTATTTGAAGAAAATACCTTTGGTGTAAGCTGGTCAACATCCGTATCATCCTTTAATGATATGTTTAAAGGTTTTACTGGCGAAAGATTTGATGCAATATCAGATCGCATTGAACAAGTAAAAAAAGATGTTAAACAAAGATTTATTAGAAAAGCTATTAGACATGGTGCAAATGCACTTATTGGTGTAGATATTGAAACTACAACAAGAGAAAATGGTGGTATTACAATATCTATGTCTGGTACAGCTGTATTAATAGAAAAAATATAATAAAAAATAAGACTAATTATTAAAGGAGGATACCCTTCATAAATCTAATTAGTCTCTTTTTTTATATCATAATCTATAAAACATCTAAGTCTTTAAATTGTGAAACATCAATGTCTGATTTGTCATCAGCTTTACTAATCGCATAATTTTCCAAATCAGATTCTTTGGTAGTAAATAAAAGTCAAATGCCAATTGATGTATATGATGCAGCATCTTGGATGGCTGTAACAGTTTTATCTGAAGAATCTATTACACTTGGTAGTGCACCGGTATCTATTCCTGATTTTACTAAAGGAAAATGGTTAAAGAAGCCGTTAAAGGATGTAGTCAAACTATAAATCTTAGTGTTTATAATTGATAATATGAAGTTATAAAATAACCAATATCCTGTTAAAAGAGATATATAAATTATAGTGTAGTGGGCCACATGATTTTTTAAAGGACAATTTAAAATGAATAAAAAATGAAGACCTCGATTAAAATGAGATTAGCTGATAATCCATTGAAAGCGAGGTCTTCATGTATGATAATTACATAAAATTATTAGAATTAAACGCATTGAAACATAAAATAGAATCATTATAAATCCTATGAAATCAAATCAACTCATTGCAATCATAAAATGAATAAGGTATCTTTTTTATGTCAAATCTGTTTTTTAATTTTGTTCAAAAATAGAAATAAACAGAAATCAAACAAGTCTTGACTTTCTTTATCTAATTTTTTAAATTTATTTTTATTATATTATACATTTTGAAATAAATTAGCATTAATAAGTGGTAGAAGTAGTGGCTGAAGATAACTACTTGCAGTGATACTTGATACTAAACTTCTAAGGTGAGGATAAATAATTTGGATTGCAGCAATTTGCATGAAGTTTTCGATTTGTTCCTCACTAGATTCATTAGAAAAAGTAAATGTCGATGCTAAATGAACAGTCATATCAATTGGAAAAGGATTTTCCTTACTATTTAGTACACTAAACCCTAAAATGAGTGTATAGTTTAAGTCATCTTCCTTAATGATTTGTTTGGTATAAATAGGTAACATCTTAAAGTTTCCTTTAAGATTATGATTTTCTATTGAAACCTTCTTAACTTGAATATTCGTATTTAAAACTTTCACAAACTCACTTCCTTTTGTTCATTTTAACATAATTATTCAGATGTTGTTTTAATTATAGTATTTCACTGTTTAAATGAGCTTTTATGCTATAATTCATACATAAATATAGGTTTTTAAAATTTAGAGCTTATATCATTTAAGTTAGGGAGAAATTTATTTGATTATATTTGTAAGCTTGCTTATTATATTTGGCTATACAGTCCAAAGAGTTTTTATAAGAACGCATAAAAGAAGCATTGTTAGAATTGACTACAATCAGTTAAATCTATTACTATTTTTAGATTTAATTGTGACACTAGGCTTTATGATGAGTGTTGAGTACAATTCACCACTCATCATACAAAAAGTATTGAAATATACTATTTTTTTAGTTATTGGCGTATTCTTTTTAAACTACATGAAAGTATTAAAAGACTATAAACATAAAAGAAGGATTGCTACAGCAATCATCTTCTTTATAGGTACTTTTATAATAACTTTCTTTGGTGATGAAATTGGTATAGTTGCAACAGGTTATATAGTTGCTATAACTTTACTATCAAGGGTTATATTAATCGATGTTAAGAAAGTGTATGCATCTAAACAAATAAGCACCTTAATCGTTTTATTATTCATAGTTGAAGCAATTCGTTTTATCGTGGAATCTGCAATCACATTTGAAATGTTATTTAATACCTTTGGTGACTTGTGGTTATCAGCATTTTCATTTACTATACGTACGATTGCTATGATATTAATAATTCAAATACACGATCAACTATCAATTAATAAAAATATCGCTAAAACTTTGGATTATCAAAGTGGTGCACAACTCTTAAGTTTAGTTTTCGATCAAAATCCAACAGCTATTGTATTAACCGATATGAATAAAAATATCATCTATGCAAACCCGCAAGCTCTTTCTTTAACCGGATACTCAGAAGCTGAGGTTATAGGTAAAACCCCTAAAATATTTAGTAGTGGTAAGACTCCTAAAGAAACATATAAGAGTATGAGATCGAGTATTGAAAGATATGAACCATGGACTGGAGAATTTATTAATGTTAAGAAAAATGGTGAAATATTTATTGAGTTGACTAAAATAGTTACTTTAAAAGATATGAACAATGTACCGGTTTTTTACTTATCAATAAAAACCGATATAACAAAGGAAAAAGAGTACTTAAAAAAATTAGAATATGTTTCTAATTATGATGATTTAACGGGTTTATTAAGACGTCAAATCTTTCTAGATATGTTTGAAAAAAATGTAGAATCAAATGCTGATGAAGAACATTATTTTATATTAATGGACATTGACGATTTTAAATTAATTAACGATTCATGTGGTCATATAATCGGTGATAAAATATTAAAAATATTTAGTGGAATCTTAAAAGAAGTACTGGATACTAATACATTAATATGCCGCTTTGGTGGTGATGAATTTGCAGTTTATATGTATGGATATAAACTAGAAGAAATACATGAAAAGATAAATAATTTAAATAAAAGATTAGAAAAAACAACTGTAGAAAACCTTCCAGAAAACTTGAAGTTAAAAATTAGTCTAGGCATTACTAAAGTAGAAATTCCACTAGATTTTTCTAAAGTTTATGAAGCATCGGATAAAAATCTTTATAAGGATAAAAAAGATAAAAAAATAAAATAAAATTTATAAGTAAAATATTCACATATTTAAGGGTAACCACTTGACAAATAATAACTATTATTATAATATATCTCACGGTACGTTTTAAAACTTATATTCCACAGCCCTTATAAGATTTTAAAATATAAGGAGAAAGCTAAAGAAAATGAAAACATTTATGGCAAATGAATCAACAATCACTCGTAAGTGGTATGTTGTCGATGCTGAAGGTAAAACTTTAGGTCGTTTAGCAACTAAGGTTGCAAGTGTATTAAAAGGAAAACATAAACCTACCTACACTCCACATGTAGACACAGGTGACTATGTGATCGTTATTAATGCAGACAAAATTAAATTAACTGGTAACAAATGGAATGATAAAATCTATTATAAACATTCAGGTTATAATTCAGGTTTAACTGAAACACCAGCTAAAGAATTAATGGCAAAAATGCCTACAGCTTTAGTTGAAAAAGCAGTTAAAGGTATGATTCCACATACATCACTTGGTAGAGATATGTTTAGAAAGCTATTTGTATATGCTGGACCAGAACATAAACATCAAGCACAACAACCAGAAAGTTTGGAGGTATAACAACATGGCAAAAGATTTAGTTCAATACTTAGGTACAGGACGCAGAAAATCATCTGTTGCTCGTGTTATCCTAACACCTGGTAAGGGTTCATTTATCATCAATGGTAGAACATTTGAAGATTATATTCCATCAGCTGCAACACGTCTAGACGTGTTACAACCGTTAGAATTAACTGAAAATGTTGGTAAATTTGATGTTAGAGCAAACGTTAATGGTGGTGGTATTACTGGACAAGCTGGAGCAATCCGCTTAGGTATTACACGTGCATTAATGGAAGTTGATGAAGATTTACGTAAAGTGTTAAAACCTGCAGGTTTAGTCACACGTGATCCAAGAGCTAAAGAACGTTACAAATACGGTCTTAGAAAAGCACGTCGTGCAACACAATTCTCTAAACGTTAATTTAGATTTAAAAACTCCTTTTATAAGGAGTTTTTATTTTTCTAACATAGATAAACTCTATAAATAATTAACCTTAAAATCAAGCTAAAAATATATATAATTACTTAATTGAATTAATATAACAAAAAATATAGGTATATCTACCTATAATCTAAAATAAACTTGTTTATTTATGTGAAATAATTTATAATAAAGGTTGCGAAATGAGGTAAAACATGAAAAAGGTTAGAGCACGTTATGCACCATCACCAACAGGACACTTACACATTGGTAATGCTAGAACTGCATTATTTAACTATTTATTTGCACGCCGTTATGGTGGCGAATTTTTAATTCGTATCGAAGATACGGATGTAGCAAGAAATGTTGAAGGTGGCATAGAATCACAATTAAACAATTTAAAATGGTTAGGAATGAATTGGGATGAGGGTCCAGATATTGGTGGTAATTTTGGTCCATATAATCAACTTCAACGCCTAGACCTATATAAAAAATATGCACATGAACTACTTGATAAAGGGTTTGCCTACAAAGACTATAAAGAAGGTTCTGAAGATTATGCAATTCGTTTTAAAGTACCTGAAAATGTAACATATAGTTTTGATGATGTCATTCGCGGTACCTTAAAATTTGAATCAAGTGATGTTGAAGACTGGATCATTTTAAAAGACAATGGTATTCCAACATATAACTTTGCAGTTGTAATAGATGATCATTATATGGAAATAACCCACGTATTTAGAGGTGAAGAACATATAACAAACACCCCCAAACAACTCATGGTATATGATGCGTTTAATTGGGAGTACCCAACATTTGGTCACATGACAATTATTGTAAATGAAGATAGAAAAAAACTCAGCAAAAGAGATACCAATACTATCCAATTTATTGAAGACTATAAAAACTTAGGATACCTTCCTGAGGCGATGTTAAACTTTTTAAGTCTACTTGGGTGGTCTCCTAAAGATGATGAAGAAATACTTTCAAAAGAAGAACTTATTAGTTTATTTGATGAACATAAATTAAGTGCAGCACCAAGTTATTTTGATAAACAAAAGTTAGCATATATTAACTCAAGATACATCAAGATGCTAACACTTGATGAACTTAAAGATCTTACAAGACCATTTTTAATGAATCAAGGTGTTGAAATAAAAAATGAATTATGGTTTGAAAGTTTATTAACAATTTTAAAAGACCGTTTAAACAATGGTGCTGAAATTACTAAATATTATGATGAATTCTTCCATGAAAATTTCAATTTAAACAAGGAAGTACTAAATGAAATAAAAGACTTTGATAATGAAACGTTATTAAATAAGTTTCTAGAACTTATTGAAACAATAGATTTTACTGATTCAAGTTTAATTGAACAAGTAATTAAAGAAACAGGTAAGCAAACACAAATTAAAGGTAAAGCACTATTCATGCCTTTAAGAGTGGCAACAACAGGGGAACTTCACGGTCCAAGTCTACCAGTTCAACTTTCATTATTAGGTCAAGATATTGTTAAAGAAAGAATCAAACAAACCCTACAAATTCTTAAAGGAGAAACCAAATGAAGAAGGTTTTATCAGTTGTAACAGTAGCTCTATTATTTTTATTAGTATCTTGTACGAGTACTCCACAATCAAATGCTAGAGCATACATCACATCTATTACAGAAAGATCTATTGAAGCAAGTTTTAGAGTTGAGGTTAAAGACCCAGATAAAGAACTTGATACAAGAGATTTTAAAGTAAGAATTCAAAAGCAAGGTGAAGATTATAAAGAACAGTTGGTTTCACTTGATCAAGGTCAAGTTAAAACAGTATCATTTGAAGGTTTATCAAATGAAACTAAATATCATATAACTGTATTAGGTACAAAAAATAATAAAGATATTGAACTATATTTTAAAGAAAACGCGATAACAACAAAAAAACAAGGTGACTATAAAAATGATCCAATTCCTGTAACTACTAAAGAAGAGTTTACAAAAATGGATTATCAAAAACATTATGTATTAAAAAATGATATAGATTTTCAAGATAGTTCAATTACACCTTTATTTAACTCAGGATCCCCATTTAGAGGTAGTTTTGATGGTGGAAACTTCACACTTAAAAACATTAAATTAACAAATGAAAATGATGTATACAAATCATACCTATCAATCTTTGGTTATGTTTCAAATGCAACCATAGAAAACCTTAAAGTAGATAACATCCATATTGATAATGTAGAAAAACCTTATATTGGAATTCATTATGTTTCTATCTTAGTAAGTAAAGTTGCAAACAATGACTTTGTAATGAACAATGTAGAAATATCCAATTCAAGTATAAAAGTTGTTCACAACTTAAATCAATCTACAACAAATAGAAACTTATATGTTGGTTTAGCTGGTGCATCTGTTCAAGGTACATTTTCAAACATCACAATTAATAATTCTAAAATAGATGTTACTCAAAACGGTGTTAATGGTACAGCCACTGGTGAACAACAAGCAACAACCGGTACATATATTGGTGGAGCACTTGGTCTTGTTGAACAAGACAAAGGTAAAGGCATTGAAAAAATAACTGTTACAGACACAGAGATTAATTTAAATGTAGATCAAGATAAACAAGCACTTAGCAAAGGTTTAGTTTATGTTGGTGGTATCTTTGGAAGTTACAGAAGTGACCGTAATACACAAGAGTTAGTAACAAACGCAAGTATTACGATTAACCATAACAAACATGAAGAAACTCCAGATGAAAAACTAGATACATTATATGTTGGTGGTATTGCTGGATCAATGATTAAATCTAGATTAAATAATGTAGTATATAGTGGAAATATCATACTAAGTGTATCAGATACTTTAAATAGAGTATATGCAAGCTTAATTTCAGGTACTGCAACAACATCCTCAACAAAACTATTAGCTAGTGGTACGATTTTACTTACAACTACAAATGGTACGCAAAATGCATCAACATTTGAAATATATCCATATACTTGGGTAAATAAATTATTAGAAGTTAAAGTGTTAAGTACTGCACAAATCACAATTGATTCTAATGTAATTGATCTATCAAATTACGAAGTCATTACAAATGTTAATGATTTAATTGATTCTCAATTTGTTATATCTAACTATAAAGCTAATTAATAGATAAAAACCATAACACGCCTAAAGTTTAGGCGTGTTTTTCTTTCAAAAATTTAGTGTATAATAAATATAAAAGAAAGGTCGTAATTTGTAAATGAAACATACAATTAATAAAATATCAAAAACTAGATTTATTAAGGGTATTAACTGTCCTAGATTTTTCCCTTTATTTGAAATATATAAAAAAGGTAATAAAGATGCGACCGTATCTTTTACAGATGATTTAAGTGATCTACTAACTGAAGAAAACGAATTTAAAAAAGAAGCATTATATAATCAAATGATGGATGTTGAATATGATGAGGAAAATGAAGAAGAAATAATTAAAGATTTAGTCAATAAAGAAAATCCTAAATTAGAAGTTATGATGCCTTACTTTAATGAAATGGAAAGGCTAGCTGCTGATTATGTAGAACATAAATTTAAAGCACCCGTTATAGCCAGTTTTGATACACATGAACAAAAGCGTTTTGAAGCACCGGTTGAAGATTATAAATTTTACAGTTTCTTGGATGCTTACCAAGAAACTGATAACTTAGTGCGTGTAGTTGAAGCAAAAGCTACAACATCCGCTAAATTTGTTGACTTAACTTATACAGATCAAAAAGTGAAGTATAACTTTTTTGAATTAAGTCCAGAAGGCATATTAATGACTAGAGAAGCACTAGGGCTTGATGTAGGTGAAAAATATCACAAAAAGAAATCTGATATTTTAAAAAGAATGCATGCAATTGGCGCATATATCTATGACATTACCTACCAAAGATATGTTATTGAAAAATCCCAATCCATAAAAAAGCCAATCAAATATTATTTAGCAGTTTTAAATCACCAGTACATCTTTGATGGTACAAATATAGATAATAAACCCAACTATGAAAAAGATATTGATAAAGAAAATTATCTGATTCGTTTAATTGATGTTACAGATTTAACTAAAGACTTTTTAGAAAGCTTTAAAGCAGATGTTGAAGAAGTTTTATATCGATTAGACCATATGCAAATTGTACCCTTTCCTTTATGTCCTAGAAAAGGTAAACATCAATGCATGTTTCATGATATATGTTATAAAGATGTACCTAAGAAAAACTCAATATTTACATATATTGGAAATCATCATGGATTTACAGATGATAAAGGTGATAAGCAAAAACCAGAAGATTTATTAAAAATGGATATGAAAGAAGTACTTGATGTACCTTATTCATGGCTAACTAGAGAAAAAAATAAAATACAATATGATGTTGTAAACACTAAAAAAACATATATGGATAAAGAACGTATCAAACTTATCTTAAGTAAGTTTGAATATCCGCTTTATCACTTGGACTTTGAAACATTTGGTTCACCTTTACCGCGTTTTAAAGGTGAAAAAGCATATGATCAATCCGTATTCCAATTTAACTTACACATAGAACATGAACCAGGTATTAGCCATAAAGATAATGATTCATATTACTATCTTGCAACGACTCATGATGATAAACGTTATGAACTCACCAAATACTTATGTGAACTCATTAAGGATAAAGGAACAATTATTGCATGGAACGATAGTTTTGAACGTACAAGAATGAAAGAATTGGCTAAAATTTATCCTGAATTTAGTGATAAATTAAATAACATTATTGATAGAACATTTGATTTATGGTACGTATTTAAAGGTGGACACCATAAATTATATGATAATTGGGGAATTCCTAAAAAGGAAGGATTTAACTATTATCATGAAGATTTACAAGGATCATTTTCAATAAAGAAGGTACTACCTATTTTTGTTCCAGAGCTAAGTTATGCAAATTTAGACGTCAAAAATGGTGATGAAGCAGTCATCGTTTACGGTAATTTTCCAAAAATGAAAAAGTTAGAGTTTGAGCAAAGAAAACAAGGATTAATAGATTATTGTAAACAAGATACTTGGGCAATGGTGGTCTTATTAAAGGCATTACGTGAAATCGTCTAATTTGTTGGAAAATGGCCTAAAATCTAGTATAATAAACATATAATAAGAAAGAATGATACTATGTTAAAAATATATAATTCACTTACAAACAAAATTGAATCATTTGAAACAGTCAAAAAAGGTCATGTCAATATGTATGTATGTGGACCAACGGTATATGATGATATACATATTGGTAATGGTCGCCCCGTTATCTTTTTTGACATGGTTAAAAGATATTTAAACTATTTAAATTATTCAGTAACTTATGCATCAAACATCACGGATGTTGATGATAAAATAATTACTCGAGCTAAAGAACAAAATGTTTCTGAAAAAGAACTATCTAGTAAATACACTAATAGATTTTTAGAGGTTGTTAATAAGGTGAATGCCAACACATTTGACTATACACCACATGCAACCGATTATATTAAAGAAATGATTGAATTTATTCAAAAACTCATAGATGAGGGTTTTGCATATGTTGCAAGTAGCGGTGTGTACTTTAGGGTAGATAAAATTAGTGACTATGGTATTTTATCTAATCAAAGATTAGAAGATCTAAAATCAAGTATTCGTATTGAAAATGAAACAGATAAAGAAAAAGAATATGATTTTGCCTTATGGAAGTTTACAACAGAAGGTATTAAATACCCATCCCCATGGAAAGAAGGACGTCCAGGATGGCATACTGAATGTGTTGTTATGAACCATGAACTATTTGATCAAGAACTTGATATTCATGGCGGTGGATTTGACCTTAAATTTCCACACCATGAAAATGAAATTGCTCAAAGTATGGCACATAACCACCACCATCTAGCTAAATTTTGGATGCATGTAGGTAGACTTGATTTAGCTGATGAAAAAATGAGTAAATCTTTAGGTAATGACATTAAACTTGATACATTAATAAAAAGTTATAATCCGAACAGTTACCGTTTAATGATACTTGCGCATCATTACCGTCAACCCATACAATTTAGCGATGATTTAATTGAACAATATCAAAAGTCTTATGATAAAATATCATATACACTTAATAAGTGGAATTTTCACATACATATGGAAAGTATTGTAGATAAATCGCTTGATGAAGAAGTTCTTCAAACCTTTAAAACATATATGAATGATGATTTTAAAACACCAAGGGTTATATCATTAATCGATGAACAAATAAAGTTGTTAAATAAAGCATTTAGTGTTAAAACATTTAACACAATCATTCAAATACTTACTGTATTAGGCATAGAAGTTAAATTTGAATTAATTACATCAGAAGATATACAAATATTCAATAAATGGCATGAAGCAAGAATAGAAAAAAACTATGCACTTGCTGATAAATATAGAAGTCATTTATTAAACAAAGGATTTATTTAATGAATGGACTTGTACTAGCATACCTAGGCGATGCATATTATGAATTAGAAATTAGAAGATATTTAATTGAATCTGGTATTACAAAGTTAAATGAATTACATAAAAACAAGGTTAAGTATGCATCAAATGAATCTCAAGCAAGTATTATTAACCACTTTTTAGAAACAAATATATTAAGTGAAGATGAAATTAGTGCTTATAAAAAAGGTAGAAATAGAACGCACAATGCCAGAAAACAAATGGAAATGGTAACATACCAACAGGCTACTGGCTTTGAAAGTTTAATAGGCTACTTATCCTTAAAGGATGAACCACGTTGTAAATATTTGATTAAACTTGCAATAGAGTTCATAAAGGTTAGGTGAAAAGATGGCAAAAAACGTACAAAATGAGTTGTTAGCCCTTTTAGAGGATTCTGACAAAGTAACTAAAAAAACTAAATCAAAAAAAGGACCTCAAACTGTTATTGTTGAAGAGCCACTTCAAATGAAGGGTGATCCACTAGGAATAGGCGATAACAAAAAAGGTTTAAATCAAGCAGAGACACCAAGCAGAATAAAGACAAAATCTGAGATTGTAATTGAAAGATATAATCCGGATGTTTTATTAGGTCTGACAACAGATGATGTTGAAAAACGCCATTTAGCAGGTTTGGTGAACCTTTCTGATAAAGGTTCTACAAAAACAATTGGAAGTATTATATTTTCCAACGTTTTTACTTTCTTTAACCTACTTATTTTAGGAATTGTAATTATTTTATTAATAACTGGCGCACAGTTTACACAAACTGTATCCATCGTAATTGTTGCATTAAATACAACAATTGGGATTATCCAAGAAGTAAATGCTAAAAAGATGATTGATAAACTATCTTTATTAAGTGCACCAACTGCATTAGTTGTTAGAGATTCCTTTGAACAAGAAATAGGTATATCTGATGTTGTAATTGATGATATATTAAAATTAAGTGCAGGTAAACAAATTATTGTTGATGCCGTTGTACGTCAAGGAACAATAGAAGTCAATGAATCCCTTTTAACAGGAGAATCTGATCCAATAGTTAAAAAAGCAGGAGACACTTTATATAGTGGTTCATTTGTTATTTCAGGTTCAGTGTATGCACAAGCAACAGCAATTGGTAATGATATCTATATTGAAAAACTAACAAACCAAGCTAAGAAATATAGAAAGCCAAAATCTGATATTTTTAGATCATTAAAATTAATTGTTCGTACAATTGGATTTTTAATTTTACCGATTGCAGCAAGTCTTTACTTTTTAGGGTTAAATGGTAATTATGATCAAATTATTCAACCTGTATTAGTTGAAAGAACAGCTGGAGCAATTATTGGATTAATTCCTTCAGGATTATTCTTACTAACATCTGTAGCCCTTGCAGTAGGGGTTGTAAGACTAGGTCAAAATAACACCTTAGTTCAAGAATTATATTGTATTGAGATGCTTGCACGTATTGATACACTATGTTTAGATAAAACAGGTACCATTACAGATGGTTCAATGACTGTTAAATCTGTTATTGAATATGAAACAATTCCAGGATTAACATTAAAACAACTCATTTCTGCAATACTTAATGCACAAAATGATTCTAACCTAACAAGTGATGCATTATACGAAAGATTTGGAAATCAAAAACGTATTCGTCATAAAGCACTCATTCCTTTTTCTTCAGCTAGAAAATACTCAGCTGTAGAATTTGAAAAATACGGTACATTTGCACTAGGTGCACCTGAATTTGTTTTAAAAGAAGATTATAATAACATATCAAGTGAAGTAGAAAAACAAGCACAAGAAGGTTACCGTGTATTAGTAGTTGCTAGAACAGATAATCCGATCGAAGGTAAAGAAATTACTGGTAAAGTAGAACCTATTGCTTTGATCATGATTGAAGATACAATTCGTCAAGATGCACCAGATACTATTCAATACTTTAAAGATAATGGTGTGAATGTAGTAGTTATATCAGGTGATAATGCATTAACAGTATCTAGAATTAGTCAACGTGCTGGTATTAATAATGCAGAAAACTATGTATCACTAGAAAATATGTCAGATAAAGAAGTTGTACGAATTGCTAATAAATATACAGTCTTTGGACGTGTTAGTCCAAATCAAAAGAAGTTATTAGTGGAATCAATGAAAAATAATGGTCATGTTGTTGCAATGACAGGTGATGGCGTAAACGATATATTAGCGCTTAGAGAAGCTGATACATCCATTGCTATGGCATCTGGTAGTGAAGCAGCTAGAAACGTTAGCCACTTAGTATTAATGGACTCAAACTTTGCAAACATGCCAAAGGTTGTTAGTGAAGGTAGAAGAGTTATTAATAACATTCAAAAAGTATCAAAACTATACTTAACAAAAACATTCTTCACATTATTTTTAAGTGTATTAATTATTGTTAGAGGTTTAATGGGTCATGAAGCATTATACCCACTAAAACCATCACATCTACTTATTATGGAGATGCTAGTTATAGGTATTCCATCCTTCTTTATTGCTTTAGAATATAATAATCAAAGAATACAAGGAAACTTCCTTGCTAAAATCATTAAAGATGCATTACCTGGTGCCCTTGTTGTTTTAATTAATGCTTTAATAATTTATGCACTTGCATATTCATTAGGTTTAGATTTAAACATAGCTCAAGGTGAGCATAGTGGTATATCTACCCTAATTGCATTAACTGCAACAGCACTATCATTTATGGTTTTATATAGTGTATCTAAACCACTAAATGCTAGAAGAAGTATTTTATTCTTCACCGTATTATCGTTAGCTGTGTTTGCAGTGTTCTTATTACCTGAACTATTAGAGATTAAACCAATATTATCAATAACAAACGTTACACATTCAAATCCTTTAACCTTACCTCAAAATCTATTACTTATCGTACTAATTTATTCAAGTTATCCACTCATGTATATTTTAACGAACCTATCCAAGTGGCTAAAAATGATTGTTAAACGTATTGTACATGTCATCTCAGAAATGAAGTAAAAGTGCATACTTGCACTTTTTCTTAAAACTAAGGAGAAACTTATGATTATCTATGGCAAAAACGTCATAAAAGAAGCGATTTTAAACCAAAGAAAAATTTATAAATTATATATTGATGAAAAATCAAGTGATTTTAAATTTATGAATTTTTTAACTCAAAACAATATTAAATTTGAAAAAACAAATAAAGGTTTTTTAAATAACCTTACTCAAAATGCTGTTCATAATGGCGTAGTTGCTGAAGCTAAAGATTATGAATATTTAGAGTTAGAAGCAGTTTTAGACAATTCTAAAATACAAAAGTTTTTAATGCTTGATGAAATTCAAGATCCGCATAACTTAGGTGCAATTTTAAGAAGTGTTGAAGCAACTAATTTTGATGGTGTAATTTTAAGTAAGAAACATCAAGTGCCACTAACAGGTGCTGTTGCTAAAACATCATCAGGTGCAATTGAATATGTTAAATTAATATTAGTATCCAATTTATATCAAACAATCTTAAAACTACAAGAAAATAACTTTATTGCAATTGGTACTGATGGACTAGCAACTAAAAGCTATAAAGAAATACCAAAAAATGAAAACATTTTAATTATCATGGGTAATGAGGGTTACGGCCTTAGACCTTTAATTAAAAAAGGTTGCGATATGTTGGTATCCATCCCAATGCAAGGCAAAGTAAATAGTTTAAATGTGAGTGTAGCAACCGCGCTACTACTTTATGAAACAGTTTAGGTGATCTATGTATAAGAATGATTATGAGCTAATTTATTTATATAGAACAAGTCGCTCAGATGATGCTTTAGCATTAATCATTCAAAAGTATCGCCCACTTATATTTAAAAATATACATAAATTCTATATTAAACAAAAAGATCATGATGATTTTTATCAAGAATCAATCCTCGTCTTATTAGAGTGTATAAATAACTTTGATGAATCAAGAAATAAAACATTTACTAAATATTTTGAACTTGTTTTATTTAGAAGATTCATCCAACTTAAAAATAAAACACCCAAATATATATTATTTGAAAAGCCTGAATTATTTGAAGGCTCATTCACAGAAGAAATAATAATTATTAAAGAAGATAATATCTATCTGGCACCTTTTGAAAAAGAGGTATATCACAGGTACTTTAAACAACATCAGACAATAGATTATATTGCTGAAAGTTTAAATAAATCTAATAAAAGTATAAAAAATGCCATATATCGAATTAAAGTAAAAATTAAAGATGAAATATGATATAATAATTTAGCATTGACTTAGGTGGTTTATGTGTTGTAAAATAAGATGACACATGATAAAAACCACTAAAAAAAGGTGGTTTTTTAATGAGAGAAAAAATAATTTTAGTATGTAGCGAGTGCTTAAGCAGAAACTACACAACTACAAAGAATAAACAAACATCGAAAGAGCGTTTAGAACTTAATCGATATTGTCCAACATGTAACAAACATACATTGCACAAAGAAAGCAAATAGGAGTTGATTTTATGGCAATCAAAAAAAAGGAACAACAACCTAAAAATAAATTAATGGAAATTTTATCCACAGAATATAAGGGTGAATCTTTAATTCTTGGAATTCTCGCAACAATTACTGCAGGATTAGCAATCATGATTATTGGAAATGTACAAGGATTTCATATTCCAAGTAATTTCCCAGTATTAGGTGGATCACCAAATGATATGATCTTTGCTTGGGCAGTACTAGTTATTGCATTATTAGGACTTGCACTTGTTATATACCCATTTTTCTTACCAGCTTTTCCGGAGTTAAGAAAAATAACATGGGCTGGATGGATTGAGTTTTTAGATAATGCAGCTCGTGTATTAATATTTGTTATTGTTGTTACAGCATTTGTATCAGCACTAGATATTATTATACTAAGATTACTAGAAGGCTTATTATAATGGTAACTAAAGGTCCAAAAAAACGTTGGTATGTTATTCAAACTTACTCCGGATATGAAAAAGCAGTAAGAGATGACTTAACTAGACGTGTTGACTCTATGGGTATGCAAGATTATATCTTCCAGATTATTGTCCCAGAAGAGACTTATATTGAAAAAAATAAAGATGGCAAAGATAAAGAAAAGGTTAGACAAATTTATCCTGGTTATGTCTTTGTTGAAATGTTAGTAACAGATGATTCATGGTTCGTTGTTAGAAATACACCACGTGTAACTGGATTTTTAGGTTCAAGCGGTGGTGGTACCAAACCAGTACCTTTATTAGAAGAAGAAATTAGACCGATTCTTCTAAAAGCAAACATTATTTCTAAACCTAATTATGAACACCTTCTTGGTAAACATGTTCAAATTATCTCTGGTGCTTTTGAAGGTCAAATTGGTAGAGTTTCTGCTGTAGATGCTGACCAAGAAAAGATGATGGTGGATATTGATGTCTTTGGACGTGCAACACCAACAGAAATTGATTTTACACAATTTAAAGAAGTATAATAAAAAGGTATCCTAAGGTAAGGATACCTTTTTATTAAATTAAATTAAATGTGATTTCTTACAATTATGCGATATATTTTAATAAATTTGATATAATCAAATCGTACGTTTAGAAATGGTGGTATAAACATGAAAACTTATTTAATAGCAAACATGGTCATTCAATTTGAATATCGATATGATAATTACTTTAAAAATAATATCGAACATTACCTTTATGAAGGACCAAGAAAAGTAGACCATACAATAAGACTAAATTATGCACTTGAATTAAAAGAGCCAACAGAAGGTAATTTTAGAATATTTTCTAAATCCGTATCAGGTGTTAAAGCTTATATGTTATATGATAATGACTATAAAAATATTGAAATATGGATTGATGAAGATACATTTACAGATGCTGCAACAGCAGAATATGTATATACTGGTATGATCTTTTTAGAACTCGCACAGCGTCATGGCCTTCTTCCACTACACGGTTCGGCAATTAACTATAAAGGCGATTGCATCTTATTTGCCGCACCAAGTGGTACAGGGAAATCAACACACGCTAAAATGTGGAAACATCTTTATAAAGATGATGTTTCATGGGTAAATGATGATAAGCCACTGCTTGAGGTAACAAATGAAGGTATCTTTGTATATGGCACACCATTTAGTGGACAATATGCATCGAATACAAATGATAAAAAACCTTTAAAAGCAATTGTTTTCCTAAAACAAGGTATTACAGATAAAGTAGATAAGTTAAACGAAAAAGAGTCATTAAAACAATTAATGCAAAACACACTCAGACCAAGTGAAGAAGCACTTTGGGATAGTGCACTAAAACATTTTGAATATATCATTAAAAATACACCAATTTACATGTTGGATGCAAGTTTATCTACAAACGCAGTAAAAGCAGTAAAAAACGCTATTTATGGTGACCTAAATTAATATTGAGTATAAGCGCTTCTAAATCAAAAACTTTAGAAGCGCTTATTTATTGTTATTTATAATTAATTGTAAAATCTATGCAAAAAATATGGAATCGCTTGCATTATAATAATTTATTAGGTATATTGGTGTGTTGCAATAAAATAACTAGGAGTAAAAAAGCACATGAAAAAAATTATAAGTATTCTACTCTTTGCAATATCAGTATTTACGCTGGTAGCTTGTGATGACGAACTTACAAAGAATCAAAACTTTTTAAACGAAGCACTTGCATCAATTGATATCACATATGAAACTGGTGATAGCATAAATAGTGTAACAAAGGATATTACTTTAGGTAGTTTAAGTGATAAATTTAGTACAGTAACACTTGAGTGGTCTTCAAATATACCATCAGTTGTATCAATTGTAGATGATAAAGCGGTCATTTATAGAAGACAAGAAAATACAGAAGTTACAATTACAGCAACAATCGTATTTAATGAAGTTGAACTTTATAGAGATTTTAATATAACTGTATTAGGTATTAATCAAGTACCTAATGAAGAAGTTCCAACAGATGGTTCACCAATTATTAGTGGTGTTAAAAATGTTGAAATCAAAGTAGATGAATCAAATGTAAATTTATTAACTGGTATTACTGCAAAAGATATTAATAATAAAGCATTAACTGTTATATTAGATGATTCTAAAGTGGATTATACTAAAGCGGGTCGTTATGAGATTACTTATAAAGCAACAGATGAAAACAATAAAACATCAACAAAAGTAGCACAATTAAGAATTATTGGATTTGGTTCAAGTACAAATGCATTATATAAATTTGAATTTCCATCTACTGATTTATCACATGGATATTCAGATCCAGCAATAGATTCAGTATTAACTGATTCAATATCAAATAGTTCTTTTGCTATTAAAAAACGTCGTGCAAACGTTGGCCAAGGCGGCGAAGGTCTAATCATTTCAGGTACTTCATCATCTGAAACACTTGGATGGGTAGAATTTGATTTTAAAGAAGTTATTACAAAAATGAGTTTTATGGCAAGACTATATAGTGATAAAGACCTAGCTTTAGTTAAAGAAGTTAAATTACAACAAAAACAAGGTACCAACTGGGTAGATGTTTTAGATATTCTGCCATTATTAAACCCAGATGCAACAAATAAAACATTTGAAGTAAATAATTTAGATAATAGTATTTATAGATTATATGTAGATGCAAACCAAGGTACTCAAAATAGTGCTAGAATCGTATTTGACGATTTAGCAGTATATAAAGCAGGTACTGGAAGTTATCAAGATCTAACACCTTCTATTTTAGGTACTAAAGATTATGAACTTGTAACAGGCTCTACACTACCTAACTTCCTTGATGGCGTATCAGCAAAAGATGTAGACGGCATAACTATTCCAGTTACAATTACTGAAAACACTGTAGATGTAACTAAAGTTGGTAATTATTCAGTTACTTATAGAACACAAGATCTATTTGGTCATGAAGTGACTAAAGATATTGTAGTAAGAGTTAAGGATGAAGAAGTATTTGTTCCAGGAGATTATAGTACATATTACGCAAGTTTAAATGGAAAATCTCAAAGTGAGATGAAATCTATTTTAACAACTATGGTTAAATCAAATGGTCGTGCAACAGGTTCAACAGAACAGGTTAAAACAGTTGACTCATTTGAAGGTAAAAACTATAACATTTACACAGGTTTTGGCTCATATGGTAATAGAGAACACGTTTGGCCAAACTCTAAATTAGGTAGTGCACCAGATTATGATCTACATAACTTACGTGCTGCAGTTGTAAGTGTAAACTCAACAAGAAGTAACTATCCATTTACAAACCAAGTAACCCAAACAAATTGGCAACTTATAAATGGTAAATTCTATCCAGGAAAAGAACACGTAGGAGATGTTGCTAGAATCGTTTTATATATTTCATTACGTTATAACTTAAGCCTAAACTTAGTAGGTAACTTAGAAATGTTCTTAACATGGCACGAAGAAGATCCAGTAAGTCCATTTGAAATCTCAAGAAACAATAAAATTTATAGTATTCAAAATAACAGAAATCCATTTATTGATCATCCAGAATTTGTTAATTTAATATATAGTTAAAAAACTTACAAAACAGACACCAAAAATGAAAATTATTTTGGTGTCTGTTTTTTTAAAAAAACATATAAGGGGAGTTTAAATTGAAGAAAATTTATCAAATAATTACTGTATTATTTTTAAGTATAATACTTGTATCATGTACTAACAATTCAAATAATTTAGATAAACTTAATGAACTTAAAAATACTTTAGAAATAAGTTTTAATGACAATGATGATATTAATAATGTTACATCAAATATTATATTGCCAACAAATTTTGATGGGTATGATATCGAAATAACTTGGTTATCTAATAATGGTGCAATTACAATAGATGGCGAATCAGGTATTGTAAATAGATTAGATGCAACCATTATTGTAAGAATAAGTGCACATTTAAAATCAGGTGATGATGAAGTATTTAAACACTTTAATGTGACAGTCCTTGCTAAAGATGAAGTAGGTAATCCATCAAATAAACCAGTAATTTCAGGAACTAAGGATTTTAATTTATTTGAAGGAGATAGTAAACCGGATTATTTAGCAGGTGTTACTGCCAAAGACTCAAATAATAACACTTTAGTAGTTTTAGTGAATCATTCAAATGTAGATTTAACTAAAAAGGGTAGTTATGATTTAATATATACTGTAAAAGATTCAAACAACAATGAAACATCGATTACTGTAAAGGTAAATGTTATAGAAAAAGTATTAGAAGATACACTTTTATATCACTTCTTATTTAATAAAGATTTATCTCATGGCTATTCAGATCCAAATGAAACATCTACACTAATAAATAGTGTAGATAACACAAGTATTACAATTAATAAAAAACGTGCCAATACACTAGAAACTGGTAATGGACTGGTATTAAGTGGTGCATCAAAAACAGATACAGGCGCTTTCATAGAACTTAACTTTAGCGAAAACATATCTAAAATCACATTTGAAATGAAATCATGGGGAGAATTTGACCTTCCACAAACAACAGAAGCTAAATTCCAAGTAAAAAATGGTACAAACTGGGTTGATGTAAAAAACTTATTACCGGATTTAGGACTAGATATTAAACAAATAGAAATTACAGAATTAAATGCTAAAAACTACAGATTTTATGTAAATGGTAATACATCTACACAAAATACAGCGAGAATAATTTTTACAGATATGAAAATATATGGTGGAGCATCTACTATATCAAATCCTAATCCAAACCCAGATCCTACACCAATAAATGAAGTCATATCAATTAAAAATGCATTATTAGAAACACATAATAAATTAGTAACAATTGAAGGTGTGGTTACCGGATTTGTAGGTAATCAAACATATGCAATTAAAGATGCAAGTGGATCAATTGCACTATTTTCACCAAATGCTTTAGAAATTGGTAGAACATATGTTATTAAAGGTATACGCTCTGAATTTAATGGCCTTGAACAATTAGGTACTAAAGATAGTCCACTACAGATTGTTGAAACAAAAGGTGTTGCCGTTAATACCCCACAAGAACTAAGTATAAACTTATTATCTTTAGAACTAAAACCTTATGTATCTCATTTTGTAAAATTAAATAACTTAACTGTTGTAAGTCGAAATACGGATACATATGGCACTATCTTTATAATGTTAAAAGATGCATCAAATAATCAAATGGAATTAAGAGCAGATAACAGATATCCAAACTTTACTGAAGTAGCAAATAAACTAAACCAACTCGTAGTAGGTAATAGCTATAACTTCTCACTTCATATTGGTTGGTATAAAACAGATGCCAATTTAGTCTTTGGACCCGGATCAAGTGCTAATAATTCTTAATATAATATACAAGTAAATAAAAGTTGGACAATAAATGGTATAATAACTTAAAATTTATAATATTCTTAAAGATGATAAAATAGAGTTAAAGGCATAAGGGAGAGTTATGAAAAAAGTCTATCTTTTATTATTATTAATTGTATTTTTAACCGTATTAAGTGCCTGTATGGACAATAAAGAGGAAAAATCAAGGTTAAATATACCAATTAATTTACAAATGAATAAAAACGTATTAACATTTAATGAAGTAGAAGGAGCTAGTTCCTATATACTCAATATCGATGGAGAAAATATTACATTAAATGATACAACATATACCTTTACAACAGCAGGGAATTTTAATGTTCGTGTGCAAGCACTAGGAGAAAACGTTAAAAGTTCACTCTTTTCAGATTTATACATATTTCGTGTAAGATTCTTAAAATATCCAGATGATTTAACCATCATAAATAACCAATTACAATTTACAAAAGATCCAGATGCAGATAGTTATGATATTGAAGTCAATGGTACGGTATATAACACTAAAGAAGATTTACCACCTTATTTATTACCAGGCACATATGAGCTTAGAATCCGTGCAAGAAGTCAAATATATAACGAATCAGAATTTTCACCACTAAAAGAAGTGGTTGTAAATAAAGAAGATCGATTAATCACTACAAATCAATATGAATATAGTATATTATCCAAATATGAACTACCGCTTTATAGCTATAAAAAATTAAGTCTATCCTTCTATGAGATGGATCAAGAACAAAGAAATAAAGAAGGCTTAGTTATAAACACAATGCCTTTAGTTTATCCAAATGATTATTATGTATCAAATAATGCCATCTACTTTAGTCTAAGCTATATGGACTACCTATCAGAAAAACTTAAAGCTTCTAGAGAATATGAACACATCTATTACTTTAATATAGAAACGAACTTAGGTACACATGAAATTAAATTAACAATTCATAGAAAAGACACACCATATAGTTATCAAACAAATACACAATCAACAAACTTTAATGATGATGTAACATTTACATTTGATTTAAGAGGATTTGAATTCAAATACATTAAGGATATTAAAGGTGAAGATTTAGATATAGAAAGTTATGAATTTAAAGAAAATTCATTAACTTTATATGCCAAATACTTAACCAAGTTTTATGAAATTGAAAAACGTTCATCAAAACTCGAATTCAAAATCATTTTTGAAAAAAATACAATCAAAGTAGAATATCCAATCTATATTACTAAATAAATTTATAAGGAAATCAAAATGAAAATAAAAAAAGGGTTTATATTAAAAGAAGTATCCAATCAAATAATTGTTGTACCTGTAGGAGAGGCCGCTATAAAGTTTCACGGTATGATTACATTAAATGAAACTGGTAAATTTTTATTTGAAAACTTAAAAGATGATATATCATTAGAGGATTTAACATTAAGATTAATTGAAAATTATGATGTAGATCCTAAAAGAGCATATAAAGATTGTGAAATGTTTATAGAACTTTTAGATAAGCATCATATTTTGGATAAATAAAATTGAAAAAAGTCACAATAAATACAAGTGACCTCATGAAAGAAGTCATATCCTTTTTAGAGGATAATAAAGAGGTTGAAATTATTGTTACAGGAAATTCCATGTTACCATTTTATAAAAATGGAGAAACTATCGTTACATTAAAAAAAGAAGATACATATAAAAAATTAGATGTTGTATTATTCAAATATCAAAATAGATTCGTATTACATAGAATCATCAAAATAAAGAACAACACATACTTTATTAAAGGGGACGGCTCTTTTAGAACCGAAGTAGTAAGTAAACCAGATATTTTGGGGAAAGTTATAAAGTTTACAACTAAGAATAAGACTATCAAATGCTACCAACTTAAAGTGCATCTTTGGATGGTCTTTTCGCCTTTTAAAAGAATACTCCTTAAATTGATTAAAAAGACTTAAAATTTCATATGTAAGATATATGTAAAGAATGTCTAAGAGAGAGTATTTATTAAAACTTACATCGTATACTAAAAAAGATTTCAAAAAATTATCCATTTTAAGGTAAAAAATCAATAAAGGGCATAAAAATGGAAAAAAAGTATTATGAAGAACCTCAATTAGAGGTTATAGAGTTTAAGTAAGAAGGCTCAATTGCAGCAAGTGGTAATCTAAGAACAGGTCTTTGGAAACAGATGTGGGATGGCCATTAGGTGGTGATTTTGAAATTGAAGATTTCGATAAATATTCTATAGATAGAGAGCATGTTTGGAGTGTAAGTAACATGCGTATCAGACCATTTGATTTGAATAGAAACCTAAATACATTTACAGACTTTGTTATCAATACGAATTATGATAAAAGAGATGACCTAAATTATTTTGATGGTAGACCAAGTGCTTCAAATAGAGGACACTACTCAGATTTACATAATATGTATAATGCTGTAAGATATACAAATCAAACACTTCACAGTAATTACTACTATGGTAATACTGGAGTTACTGGCGAACCAAATAAATCATTAAATAATATATTCTATCCAGGGGATGAATATAAAGGTGATATCGCAAGAATTATGTTTTATATGACTTTAATGTATCCACATCTTACTTTAGTAGATGAGGGAGACCCAAATGCCTTTACAGGTACAATATATTATGGATATTTAGATCACTTATTAGAGTGGAGTATTGAAGATCCTGTATCGATTGAGGAAATTTTAAAGAAATAATATTATATTTAATCGTCAAGGTAATAGAAATCCATTCATAGATTTTTATGATTCAGGTATTGTTGATTACGTATTTAGATTTGGAGATCCCGAAGTAGCTTATTAATGAAAGGCAAGGTTATGAAAAAACTAAGTATACTTGTTGTATTACTATTTATGTTAATACTGATAACCGGATGTGATATTAGACAGCAATTTCCTATTAATTATACATATACAGATTCTGTAAGTTTTGTTGATGCAATGGAAAACATTACATTTGATGAAGAAGATGATCATAAAAAGTATGTAGTATACTTTGATATAAGTGACTTTAATGTGCAAATCTTCGCTTCAAATTATGGTGGTAGAAGAAAGTTATCAACAAAAGATAAACCTATAGTTTTAGATCTTGATCTAATCTATCAATATGTAGATGATTACCAAATATATTTAAATATATTAGATGATAGTTCAATAGATTTAAATCATTTAAATGCTAGTGTAGGTCGTGATAATTTTGTAAGAGTTTATAGTGGTGATATACTACTTATGAGTTCTAATACTAAACTTGAAATATTTAATCATTTTTTAGAAACGAATAAAGATAATTTAAAAATAATTGAAATTGCAAAATAAAAAAATCAGCTAATTTTAGCTGATTTTTAATTATTATAATATCGTATTTAAATATACTTTAACGCCGTTGACATCGTGTATAAATTCTTTACCATTATCATCACCAAGAACTACTTTAAAAGTGGTTAATCTTTCTTTTAAAGCCTCATAAGCGTTTTTAGGTACATAAAGTGTATAAGACTTTAAACCGATAACATTACTTGGATTATTAGGAATGTTTATGCCATTCCAAACATTAAAGCCGATATGGTGGTGGTATCCATTATCACTAACAAAGGCAGCCTTTGGACCATACTCCATGGTATTTTGGAAACCTAATACATTGATAAAGAAATTGCGTGCCATATCCATGTTTGCTACATGTAAATGGATATGCCCCATGATTGTTTCATCAGGTATTTTAGTAAAGGGTTCATTAACTTTGTTATTAACTAAGTCTTGATAATCCATTGGACTATTTACAACTTCATCAAATCTTGGCCAATCTTTTTTTGCTTTATCCGCATATATTTCGATGCCATTACCATCTGGATCATCTAAGTAAAGTGCTTCACTAATACCATGATCTGCACCACCAGTCACCTGTGTTTTTGTTTCTATCATATGTTGAATAAATTGTCCTAGATGTGCTCTACTAGGCAGTAGAAGTGCAAAATGATATAGACCTGTTGTGCGTTGTTTTGGACTGGATAGGGGATTGTTTATTAATGTAAGTAAATGCTTATTTGTGTATGTCCCTAAATCGTAACGATTATCTTGTTTGTTTATTAATTTTAAGCCAAGTTTTTCTTGATAAAACTCTAATGACTTATTGATATCTGAAACCATTAAAGTTACATCTGTAACTTGCATAAATTCTGATGTGTGAAAATTTTCCATTTAAAGACCTCCTGTTTTATAGATTCATTATAACACCAATAGTATCTTTTGGAAAGTAGGCACCGATTGGTAACTAAGTTACTTTAACACAAAATCCCAAACTAACCCTTATATATAGCTATATGTAATGAATATTTATAATGAAATTATAGCAATTAAAAATAAATAAACTCATATAAAAACATTTTAAATAAACCGATATAACAAATGATATAAATCCAGTATGTGAAAATAACGTAGATGACTAACTTTTATATTGACAACCATACCCATAAATGATAGAATATTCACGCGTGTGAACACACCATAGTGGGAGATCTGATTCGTACCACATACTTATTACAAAAGAAGGAGGTTGTGTTATGGCAAAGAAAAAAATAGTCAAACAAGTTAAATTACAAATTCCTGGCGGAAAAGCAACTCCAGCGCCACCCGTTGGTCCAGCACTCGGGCAAGCTCAAGTTAACATTCCACAATTTGTTAAACAATTTAACGATATGACTCAAAACATGGTTGGTTATATTGTTCCTGTTGTAATTTCTGTATATGATGACAGAACATTCTCAATTGAAACAAAAACTCCACCAGCATCTGACTTACTAAAGAAAATAGCTAAAGTTCAATCTGGAGCAAGCAATCCTAAAAAGGATAAAGTTGCTACAATTACTAGAGCTCAATTAGAAGAAGTCGCAAAAATGAAAATGCCGGATTTAAACGCATACACTATTGAAGCAGCATCCAAAATCATTGAAGGTACTGCAAGACAAATGGGCATTACAGTTTCAGAATAATTTAGAACTTAAAAGTTTCTAAATTGTGGGAGGATATCCCGTTATACCACATTTAGGAGGAAACACATGAAAAGAGGAAAAAAATACTTAGAAGCTGCTAAGTTATTTGATAAACAAGCAGCATACTCAGGTTTAGAAGCAGTTGAACTTGCTAAAAAAACTTCAGTAACTAAGTTTGATGCAACTGTCGAAGTCGCTTTCCGCTTAAACGTTGACCCAAGAAAAGCTGAACAAAACCTAAGAGGAGCTATTAGCTTACCTCATGGTACTGGTAAATCAGTTAAGGTTATCGTTGTAGCGAAACCAGAAAAAGCCAAAGAAGCTTTAGCAGCTGGTGCAGATGAAGCAGGCGATGTAGAATTAATCGACAAAATCAGCAAAGGTTGGTTTGATTTCGATGTTATGGTAGCAACTCCAGATATGATGGCTCAATTAGGTAAATTAGGTAGAGTATTAGGTCCAAAAGGATTAATGCCAAACCCTAAAACCGGAACCGTTACATTAGATGTTGCAAAAGCTGTAGAAGAAATCAAAGCAGGGAAAATCGAATATCGTACAGATAAAGTCGGTAACATCCATGCTCCAATTGGTAAGGTGTCATTTGATTCAGTAAAACTACATGAAAACATGTTAGCAATTTACAATCAATTAATCCGTATCAAACCAGCTACCGTAAAAGGTACATACATCAAGAAAATTGCTCTTTCAACAACTATGGGACCTGGTATCCAAGTTGATGAAAACAATATCAAAAAGTAATAAAATTTTAATCATAAACAATTAAATTATTAACCAAAGACAGTAGCTGTGATATCACTTAATTTGCTACCGAGGAAAAATAAAACTGGAACTTATTTTCTCTCTTTATATGTCTTTATATATTAAGAGGGATTTTATTTTAAAAAAATAATAAAATCCAAAAAAAGAACACACCTTAAAAAAGGAGGCACAAATGAAAAAATCAATCGCTCGTAAAGTTGAACTTGTAGATGATTTAGTTAATAAATTCAAAATGGCTAAAACAATTGTTATGTTTGAATATAAAGGCTTATCAGTATTCAACTTAACAACTCTTAGAACTCAGTTACATAAAGAAAACATTGATTTAAAAGTTTACAAAAACAATATCACAAGACGTGCCGCATCAATTGCAGGATTTGATTCTTTAGTAGAATCATTAGTAGGACCTTTAGCAGTTGCAATATCATATGATGATGTTGTAGCACCAGCTAAAATCATTAATGAATTTGCTAAAACAAACAAAACGGTTGTGATAACATCTGGTGTTATTGAAGAAAAAGTAGCAGACAAAAATGCAATTATGGAACTTGCGAACTTACCATCAAGAGAAACTTTATTAACACAATTAGCGGCTGGACTATTAATGCCAGTCAAAGAACTAGCAGTTGGCTTAAATATGCTAACTGAAGCACAAGAATAATTATAAGGAGAATAACATATTATGGCTAAATTAACAAAACAAGCTTTTGTAGAAGCTTTAAAAGAAATGTCTTTATTAGAAATTAAAGAATTAGTAGACGGATTAAAAGAAGAATTCGGAATTGATCCAACAGCAGTAGCAGTAGCAGCAGGTCCTGCAGCAGCAGCTGAAGTAGAAGAAAAAACAGAATTCAATGTAATCTTAAAATCATTTGGTGACAAGAAAATCGAAGTTATTAAAGTTGCTCGTGCAGCTACAGGCTTAGGTTTAGTAGAAGCTAAGAAATTAGTAGAAACTGCTGATGCTGTTATCAAAGAAAACGTTAAGAAAGATGAAGCTGAAAAAATTAAAGCTGAATTTGAAGCAGCTGGAGCAACAGTTGCTATCGTTTAATTTGTTTTAAATGAATGTTTAAAAACCTGAGATTATACTCGGGTTTTTTCACTCTTAAATTATAGGAAGAAAATCAAATGTCACACTACTTTAAAAATGACTTAAATTTAAAAAGCGAAGAGTTTACATACGATGTAAACATACTAGATAATCCCTTCACATTCATATCAGATCGTGGTGTTTTTAGTGCCAACCACTTAGATACAGGTTCGGAAATTTTAATTAAAAGTATTGAAGTTGAAAACAAAAAAACACTTCTAGATATAGGATCTGGAATTGGTGTGATTGGTGTTATCTTAAAGAAGGTATACCCCTTTTTAGATGTAACTCAAATAGACATCAACAAGCGTGCCTTATCGCTTAATGAAAAAAATAATGAACTAAACAATGTAACAACAAAAGTTATAGAGTCTGACCTTTTTGAAAACGTACAAGAAACATTTGATGTCATCGTATCAAATCCACCGATTCGAACCGGTAAAAAAGTGATTTATAAACTATACGCTGATTCTTATAAACATTTAAATTCAAATGGCACCCTTTGGATTGTAGTAAGAAAAGATCAAGGTGCAAAGTCTACAATAGATTACTTAAAAACAATGTATCAAAATGTTGAAATAATGAAGAGACATAAGGGTTTTTATGTGATTAAAGGACAAAAATGTTGAAAGATGCACTTTATATTGACTGTATTGTAGAATTTATGGTAAAATTATAAAATGCATAGAAATGGGTTTTTTATATATTTATATATATAAATCAAACCGTAAAAATTGTTTGACTTAAAAACGATAGGAGTGTGGATTCATGAGTTATAAGACCGTAAAATACGGAAAAAAAGCAGAGCGCCGTGACTATTCAAAAATGTTACATCAGGTAGAGCTACCTAATCTTATCGAGATACAAACCAATTCATTTGAAGAGTTTGTAAAAACAGGTATTGATGAACTTTTAAAAGATATTTCTCCAATTGAAGGACATAATGGAGATTTAAAACTTCACTTTGAAGAAAGTTCATTATCAGAACCTAAGTACGATGTAATCGAAACCAAGATTCGCGACCTAAATTACTCTAGACAATTATCAGCTAAAGTAAAATTAGAAAATGCGATTACAGGTGAGGTTAGAGAATCCACCGTATTAATGACAGATCTGCCTATGATGACACCATCAGGGACTTTTATCATTAATGGAGCTGAACGTGTTGTTGTTTCACAAATCGTTCGTTCATCAGGTGTTTACTATTCCTCTGAATTAGATAAAAAAATAAACCAAATTAAGTACGCTGCTCAAGTTATCCCAACACGTGGTGCTTGGATAGAATACGAACAAGGTTCTAAAGAAATACTATATGCTAAATTAGACCGTTCTAAAAAGGTTCCTTTAACAACCTTTATACGTGCATTAGGTTTTACTACCAAAAAAGATATTGAAGAAACTTTTGGTCGTTCAAACCTAATTTCAAATACTTTTGAAAAAGATGAAACAAAATCACCAAATGAGGCTGTTATAGATCTATATTCTAAATTACGCCAAGGTGAAAAAGTTCCTGCAGATGCTGCACGTGAATTTATTAGAATGCGTTTATTTGATAAAAGACGTTATGATCTAGCTAGTGTTGGACGCCATAAGTTCAACAGAAAGTTAGATGTTTTATCACGTGCATATGGTACTTACTTAGCAAACGATATTTTACTAGATGGTAAAGTATTAGTTGCTAAGGATACTGAAATTACAAGAGATGTTATTGAACTATTAAAAAATAACCGTGATATATTAAGAAAACAAATCATCACTAAAGAAAACAACTTACAAAACGAAACTGCTGATGAAATTTTAGCAACAACTTTACCTGAAGGTGGCAACACACTTTATGCTAAAGAAAACTTCATTAATTTAAAAACTGGTGAAGTACTTATTAAGAAAAACGAAGCAATTACAGAAGATGTATTAACACTACTAAGAAAAAATAGACATTCAATTGATGAAAAAGTTATTAAATATTTCTTAACAGAAGATGTTTATGAAAAAGAAGCATCTCGTCAAGGTGTAATTGTTGAAGTCTTAGATGTTTATGTCTATGATGATCAAGGCGATAAATCAAATACAATCCGTATTATTGGTAGTGACCAAAGAGAAGATAGAATCTTTGTTGTTGTATCTGATATTATTGCAAGTATTTCATACTACTTAAACCTATATGATGGTTTAGGTTATGTAGATGATATTGACCACTTAGGAAACCGTCGTTTAAGATTAATTGGTGAGCTATTAAAAAACCAATTTAGAATTGGTTTAGCAAGAGCTGAAAAGAACATTAAAGATAAAATGTCTACAACAAACTTTAATGATGCAACACCAGCTAACGTAATTAATATGACACCACTTGTTGGTGCAATAAAAACTTTCTTTGGTTCATCACAATTATCACAATTCATGGACCAAATTAACCCACTTGCTGAATTAACACAAAAAAGAAGAGTATCTGCTTTAGGTACTGGTGGTATTGCTCGTGATAGAGCAGGGGTTGAAGTACGTGACGTGCATAACTCTCACTACGGAAGACTTTGTCCAATTGAAACACCAGAAGGTCCTTCAATTGGGTTGATTTCATCACTTGCAACTTATGCAAAAGTTGATGAATATGGCTTTATTAAAACACCATTCTTAAAAGTTGTTCAAGATGATAATGGTCAAACAAGAGTAACAAAAGAAGTAATTTATTTAACAGCGGATGAAGAATCAGAACATATTATAGCATCAGCTGCAACACCAATGAACGATTCAGGTATCTTTAGTGAAACTAGAGTAATTGCTCGTCAAAATGGTGAAACAGGTATTTTTGATGCAGAATTCATTACTGCAATGGACGTTAGTCCAAAACAAATTGTATCTGTTGCAACATCATCTATTCCATTCTTAGAACATGATGACGCATCACGTGCACTTATGGGTGCGAACATGCAACGTCAAGCTGTTCCATTATTACAACCAACATCTCCAATTGTAGGTACAGGTATTGAATACCGTGCTGCTAAAGACTCTGGTGCAGTTGTTATTGCACAAAACAGTGGTTATGTAACATATGTAGATGCTAGAAAAATTGTAATTACAAAAGAACCAACAGAGGATGTTAAATTAGGGAGTAAAGTCATCTATAAAGCTGGTGGAGACTTTAATTACGCAATTGCTAAAAAATTATATGATTCAAACTTAGCTGATACTGATAATTACGATTTAATCCAATTCTTTAGATCAAACCAAGATACATTAATCTTACAAAAACCAATTGTATTCCAAGGTGAGTTTGTTGATAAAGGTGATGTAATCGGTGATGGACCTTCAACAGATAAGGGTGAACTTGCTTTAGGACGTAACGTTACTGTAGCGTTTATGACTTGGGAAGGTTACAACTATGAAGACGCTGTAATTATGTCAGAAGACTTAGTTAAACATGACGTCTATACATCCATTCATATTGATGAATACGAAATTGAAACAAGAGATTTAAAACAAGCTAACGGAAAAGAAGAAATCACAAGAGAAATTCCAAACGTTGGCCAAGATGCTGTTAAGTACTTAGATGAAAGAGGTATTATCGTACCTGGATCAGAAGTTAAAGAAGGCGACATCTTAGTTGGTAAGATCACACCAAAAGGTGTATTTGAACCAACTCCATCAGAAAAATTAATCCATGCAGTTATTGGTGACAAGGCTAAAGAATATAGAGATTCATCACTACGTGTACCTCACGGTGGCGGTGGTGTTGTTCAATCTGTACAATACTTTAGTAAGAAAAATGGTGACCAATTACCAAGTGGTGTAAACGAACAAATTAGAGTTTATATTGCTAAAAAACGTAAAATTACTGAAGGGGACAAAATGGCTGGACGTCATGGTAATAAAGGGGTTATCTCTAAAATATTACCAAGAGAAGATATGCCATATTTAGCAGATGGTACATATGTAGACATCATGTTAAACCCACTTGGGGTTCCTTCACGTATGAATATCGGTCAAATCTTAGAAATACATTTAGGTATTGCAGCTAAGAAGTTAAACATAAAAGTTGCTTCTCCAGTATTTGACGGTGTCACAAACGATGAGCTTGGTGATATTATGCAAGAAGCTGGAATTGCACCTGATGGTAAAACTACACTATATGATGGTAGAACGGGTGAACCGTATAATAACCGTATCTCAGTTGGTGTGATGTATATGATAAAACTGTCACATATGGTTGATGATAAACTTCATGCTAGAAACGTTGGACCATATACCTTAGTAACTCAACAACCTATGGGTGGTAAAGCACAAAATGGTGGACAACGTTTTGGGGAGATGGAAGTTTGGGCACTTTATGCTTATGGTGCTGCACATACCCTACAAGAAATGTTAACAATCAAATCAGATGATATGATTGGTAGAAACAAAGTTTATTATGCAATTACACATGGTCAAGAAATACCAAAAGCAAGTATTCCTGAGTCCTTTAGAGTATTAACAAGAGAACTACAAGCTCTAGGCTTATATGTTGAACTTATTGATGCTAAAAAAGGAGATAATGAGGCAATTAAATCACTTGTTGATAATTCGTCTAAAGGGTTTAACAAGGGAGGTTTTAGATAATGGCTAAAAATGAAATTTTATCTTTACCTGTAGAATCTTTAAAACTAAGCCAAACGGCTTTAGAAAGATTAAAACTATCTGGTATTGACCGCTTAGAAGATTTTAATACATTCAACTTAAGAGAACTTCAAAGTTTATTATCAGATTCATTTAACGAAGTACTTCCAACATTAATCTATTATAAATTACCAAGAAGTATTGAGGACTTATCACTTTCAAATGAAGTTGTAAATGTCTTAGAAACTGTAGGTATTAAAGATTTAGAAGTCTTAGTTAAATTCGACAAAAAAACACTTTATCATGTTTTTAAAGATGATGAGTTTTTACTAAAAGAAATTAATGACT